>CP070820.1:1555696-1556845 GCA_020344315.1 Candidatus Bathyarchaeum sp. | reverse complement strand
CCTGATGCGCTCCGATCGCGTATGCTCCGATTATCATGCCTTCAATAATGCTGTGGGGGTTACCTTCGAGTAGGCTCCTATCCATATAGGCACCAGGATCTCCTTCGTCAGCATTACAAATCACATTTTTTATGGCTCCCTTAGCACTACGGCAACTTTCCCATTTGGCGCCTGTTGGGAAGCCAGCGCCTCCTCTTCCCCGGAGACCAGACCTCTTTATCTCTTCAATAACCTCTTCCGGTTTCATCTCAAAAAGTACTTTAACTAAAGCCTTGTAACCTCCGATAGCAATGTAATCCTCTATTTTAGTAGGATCGACAAAACGGTTGTTTCCTAAGAGGAGACGCTTTTGCTTCACGAAGAACGGGATGTCTTTTTCATATACGATTTTTTCTCCTGTTGTTGGGTCAACGTATAGCAAGCGGTCAACCACTCGATTCGTTAGGATAGTTTCTGTGATAATGTCTTCAGCATCTTCAGCTTTCACTTGCTGATAGAAAATTCCGTCAGGATATATAACCAGTATTGGCGCAACTTGGCAAAAACCATGGCACCCCGTAACTCTAACGTAAACCTTGTCTTCAACGCCATGTTTTTTGATCGATGCATAAACAGCTTCTACAACCTTTTGACTATCACTAACTCGACCACAGGTTCCTGAAGAAACTGTTATACAGCGTTTTCCAGTCTCTCTCTTTTCCAATAGTTTTCTTCCAACTTCCTCCAGATGATCTCGATTTCTTATTTTTTTCATTTATGATCGATCCGAGTTTTCTTTGATTGCTTTATGAGGGACCCGAGTTTTGCCGGAGACATTTGTCCATAATATTTGTCGTCAACCATCACAATGGGTCCTAAGGCGCAGCAACCCAAACAGTTGACCCTTTCCAACGTAAAACTGAGGTCTTTCGTGGTCTCTCCTGCTTCTACATTCAATTTTCTTTCAAGTTCTTCCATTACCCTATGACCCCCTTTGACATGGCAGGCAGTTCCTTCACATACGCGAATAATATGCTTGCCATGTTGTGTCAGGTGAAATGCGTTATAGAAAGAAGCTACGCCGTAGACCTGAATCATGGGTATATTGAGCTTTTCAGATATGTGTCTCAACGCCCAAGCTGGAAGATAATCATATAAATTCTCAATTTC
>CP070820.1:1554442-1555596 GCA_020344315.1 Candidatus Bathyarchaeum sp. | reverse complement strand
GGTTCGTGGGTTCAAATCCCACCCCCCGCACTTGAACTAAATCACAAGGTTTATATGTCGCTGGTGATGTCTTGAGTGATATCATTGGTGATACAATGTTTGAGCGATGGATGAAGCGAACTGCAGGAGTCCCGAGAGGCCTTCTCCGATTTCTAGTCCTAAGATTGTTAGCAGAGAAGCCCATGTCAGGAGCAGAGATTGTCGAGGAAATCGAGCAGGAAACCTATGGAAAATGGAAGCCAAGTCCAGGATCAATCTATCCACTTCTAGCTTGGCTGCAAGATAACGGCTACACCAGCGAATCAGCCGCAGTAGAAAGCGGAATGAAACGTTACGTTCTCACCAACAAGGGAAAACAATTCTTTGAAGAACAGGTGAAGTTTGGGCAAAAATTCTTAGAAAAACTAGAGTGGCTTGCCCCAATGCTCGTTGGAGGATTTCACCTTGGAACTAACCATGAAAACCTGCTTCATGCCAGACAATCCGCTAAAAAAGTTCTAAAAACATTCATAGAATTCCGAGCGATAAAAGACAGTATGACAAAACAGGATGTAGAAGAAATAGCAAAAATCTTAGATTATTCGAACAGACAGCTCAAGAAGATTGCCCTAAGAATCAAAGAAAAAAATCAGCCTAAATTCTACGAATAGAATCAAAGTTGGCGTCTCCTATGGGATTAAAAGCTAGTTTCATGATAGCATGGAGGTCCTTATCCCGAAGAAAAACAAAAAACCTCAGCGCCGTTCTAGCGGTAACCCTAGGAGTAACATTACTTGTAGGCATCCAAATCACCACCGACACCCTAGAAAACGCGTTTCTAACAAGTCTTCTTCAAAACGAGGGAGAGGTAGACATTCAAATAAAGAACAGCACCAGCGGAAGCTACCTCACAGCAGCAGATCAAGAACCAATAAGCGATCTGGTTCCCGAAGCAATCGCCATCATGCCAGAGCTTTCAACACAGATCCCAGCGCTAGTAGAAAGCCAAGTTGACCCTAAAATGAGCGCGGCTGGAATACCCCCAGACTACCCAGACGTTTTTGGCAGCTTCTATGATTGGAAAACAGGAAACAAAATAGACCTTAACACCCTTCTGACAAGCAACAGAAGCATCCTTATATCTAGCGATCAATCCGAAAAACTGGGGCTAAATC
>CP070820.1:1553170-1554342 GCA_020344315.1 Candidatus Bathyarchaeum sp. | reverse complement strand
GTAGAAGAGGCAAAACAGGCATACGAAGAATTCAAAAGAATTACGAAGAAGTAACCTTCTTCGTATAACTATAAAACAACTAAAAAAGGCAGATCAAGTAAGCCTGACCCTGTTCAGGGTCTTGTTCTGCCACGAATATTTTCTTATTTTTGTTGACTCTCCGTAACCGCACGCTGAGCACCGTTTCGATTTCACGTTGTACCCTCTTCTGCCGCAGCGTCTACAACGGATATGCAGAGTCTTGTGGGCGCGTCTGCCAAAAGATGAAGTGCCCTTGCTCGTTTTTCCCAACTAACTTTCACCTTGGGGGCGGAGAAATTATAACCACATTGTCGCCACGGACAATGATGGCGCCAAGTCTCTTCATGTTTTCCACATCTGTGGTGTCTTCTGTTTCATCTAATACCAAGTTGAGGTGCTGATCGAAACCCTTGAGTTTTCCCCGTAGCTTCTTACCGCCTCTCAATCTTACTAGAACTATTTTTCCGAGGCTTTCTTCCAAGATTTGCGTGGCCATTTCGCTCATTTGAATCCTCTCGTCCATTTGTTGCTTCGTTTATAGGTTTAAACTTGACGATTTAAAGGTATCTACGCCATATTTCACTGTTTCTATAGGCTTTTTCCGTTTACAAAGTTTAAAGTCTTCGATCTACACTAGAAATGAATTAGATTTGTGGCATTATCGTTCCCGCTTACCGAAAAAGAAGAGGGGCGGGAAGCGGGTGCCTGAAGTCGTTTGTTTATTCTATGTTTATGGTCTCGCTTTTGGGTTTCTCTTCCTTCTTCTTGGGAATGGTTATGTCCAAGACACCATTCTTGTATTTTGACGTCGCCTTTTTCAAGTTCACTTTGGCTGGCAGTTCAACTTCTTTGAAGTATTTGCGTTCAGCAGTGTCCACAGAAATCGTTAACTTGTCCTCTGTTCCGGAGAGTTTGATGTCTTTTTTCTCGACACCGGGCAGTTCAACAAAAACTTTGACTTCATTATCAGTATTCATGACGTCGGCTAAGGGTTCTCTTTTCTCTTTGACATCCATGTATGGTTTTCCCATGCGAGTTTCCGCTTTGAAATTTCCGAATTCCCTTACTTTTGGCTTTCCGTCTGGACCCACGGTTACGCTGTAACCGTAGACAAAGGGTCCCCAGCTTTTCACTTTGGTTCCGTCAGGTAG
>CP070820.1:1551883-1553070 GCA_020344315.1 Candidatus Bathyarchaeum sp. | reverse complement strand
TCAGGAGACACATGCCCTATACATGGTCCTCTGGTGGCTCCTGAAAACCTTCCATCAGTAATCAGGGCAACGGACTCGCTTAATCCCATGCCCGCTATAGCAGCTGTTGGGGAAAGCATCTCACGCATCCCTGGTCCCCCTACTGGTCCTTCATAACGGATGACCACTACGTCTCCTTCCTGAATTTCTTTGTTCAGTATAGCTTTCATGGCTTCCTCTTCGGTGTCGAAAGTCTTAGCGGGACCTTTGTGAACCAGCATTTTTGGTGATATGGCAGTAGCTTTCACTACAGCCCCTTCAGGCGACAAGTTTCCCTTCAGGACGGCTATACCGCCTTCCTGATGAACTGGATTGTCTCGAGGGCGGATCACATTAGCGTTGAGAACAACAGCCCCTTCTGTGTTTTCTTTGACAGTTTTCCCTGTTACAGTGACAGCGTTTAGATGAAGCGAGTCCTTAAGCTCCTTCATCAGAGCTGGGATTCCACCTGCTTCGTCTAGGTCTTCCAAAGTGTATGGTCCACTGGGAACCATGCTGCTGAGATGGGGAACTCGCCTACTCAACTCGTCAAAGAGAGATAATGGCAAAGCAACTTCTGCTTCCCTAGCAATGGCCGTAAGATGCAACACAGTGTTAGTTGAGCCGCCGAGAGCCATATCCACCATTATGGCATTCTCAAAAGAATCAGAAGACAATATCTTCCGCGGTTTCAAATCTTCCTTTACCAAACCGACAGCTCTCTCTCCAGTGGCTTTGGCGATTCTCAGCCTCGCAGCGCTTACAGCAGAAGGAGTAGCACATCCAGTCAAGGACATGCCAAGAGCCTCAGTTACGCAGGACATGGTGTTGGCTGTGAACATGCCATTGCACGATCCACAACTGGGGCACGCGACATCTTCTAGGGCCTTCAGTTCCTCCTCGCTCATCTTGCCTGCTGCAACCTTCCCTACCGCTTCGAACATTGAAGCCGTCCCCACTTTCTTTCCCTTGTAGACGCCTGAAAGCATGGGGCCTCCGGTTACCATTATGGTGGGGATGTTGAGTCTAGCCGCGGCCATCAACATGCCTGGAGTTATTTTGTCGCAGTTGGAGATCAGAGCCATTCCGTCAAACCTGTGGGATTGAACCATAACCTCAACCGAGTCGGCAATAATCTCCCGAGATGGTAAGGAGTACCGCATTCCTTC
>CP070820.1:1550575-1551783 GCA_020344315.1 Candidatus Bathyarchaeum sp. | reverse complement strand
TTTATTTATCGCCAAAGAAAGAAGAATTAGAAGAAGAAGCAAAGAGATGGAAAGATTAGAAATGAGTAAAGAAATTGAAGAAGCAAAGGAACATTTTGGAAAGCTGCTGGAAGAACAGCTTGAAAGAGTAGAACGCATGAAAAAAGCAGAGGATTGGACAGACTATACCAAACTAGAACCAATAATAATAGGAATCATTGGTGGAGATGGAGTTGGTCCTTATATTGCTAAGGAAGCAAAGCGCGTTCTAGAGTTTCTACTGAAAAAAGAACTGGAAGATGGAAAAGTTGAATTCAAAGTCATCGAGGGCTTGACCATTGAAAACCGCGCGAAGGTTATGAAGGCAATACCGGATGATATTTTGGTGGAACTCAAAAAATGCCACGTTATCCTCAAGGGTCCACTGTACACTCCGAAGAAGGGAGACAAATGGCCAAATATTGAGAGTGCGAACGTTACAATGCGACGAGAGCTTGATTTGTTTGCAAACGTAAGACCAGTAAAAGTCCCCAAAGAAGGCATAGATTGGATTTTCTTCAGGGAGAATACCGAGGGAGCATACATACTTGGGGGGAAGGGCATTAATGTCACTGAAGATCTTGGCATTGACTTTAAGGTAATAACCAGCCAAGGTTCTGAGAGAATAATTCAGATGGCGTTTGATTATGCGAAGAGAAACAATATCAACAGGGTAACAGTTGTGACAAAGGCAAATGTCGTGAAAACTACTGATGGCAAATTCCTCAGTATGACGGAAAAGGTAGCTAAGGATTATCCTGAAGTGCAGTGGGATGACTGGTTTATTGATATTATGACGGCTAAGCTTGTGGATCCGAAAAGGCGGACACAATTCAGGGTATTCGTTTTGCCGAATCTTTATGGAGACATTCTAACCGACGAAGCAGCTGAATTTCAAGGAGGCGTTGGCACAGCTGGAAGCGCAAATATTGGCAAAAGATATGCAATGTTTGAGGCAATACATGGCACTGCTCCCAGAATGGTTGAGGAAGGAAGAGCAGCTTATGCTGACCCATCTAGCATGCTGAAAGCTACTGCCTTGCTTTTGAATCACATTGGTTACGCTGATGAAGCTAGGAAACTGGAGATGGCTCTTGATGTCTGTGGTCAGTATGAAAAGAAGCTGACCATAACTGGAAGGTCGGATGGTGCTACTGGAGCAGAATTTGCTGACTATGTAATGGAGACAA
>CP070820.1:1549225-1550475 GCA_020344315.1 Candidatus Bathyarchaeum sp. | reverse complement strand
CAAGAACCATAAGGGGTTAACTCGTCATGGTAGCATAGAGTTGGGATTTCAATCCCGTAGAACTTGGCAACTTCAAGTATAGTAGTACCTTCTTCTGCTTGAACTTTCACTCCATCAATAATGAGGGTTACCATCATAATCACTACCTATCTCACTATTATCGCTTCAAGTGGGCACGCATCTCTACAGATGCCACATCTAACACATTTTTCAGAGGAAATTATGTGGGGTTTATTTGGTTCACCTTGGATAGCTTGTTGAGGACATATTTTCAAACAGCTACCACATCCTGTGCATACGTTTTCCAGAATGTAATATACGATCAGATTTTTGCAAATGCCAGCTGGACACTTTTTATCTCTTACGTGAGCTTCATATTCATCTTTAAAATATCTTAGACTTGACAAGACGGGGTTTGGAGCTGTTTTACCAAGACCACAAAGAGAAAAATCCCTAACCATCTCCGCCAACTCTTCAAGAAGCTTCAGGTCTTCCTCCTTCCCTAGACCATTGGTTATGCTGACTACTGTTTTTAGCATACTTTTGATTCCTTCACGACATGGAACACACTTACCGCACGACTCATCTGCTAAAAACTCGAGGAAATATCGGGCTACATCCACCATGCATGTGTTTTCATCCATTACTATCATTCCACCCGAACCCATCATGGAGCCAACTTCAGTTAATCTATCAAAATCCACGGGAATGTCAAGTAACCTCGTAGGGATACAACCGCCTGAAGGTCCACCGGTCTGAACCGCCTTAAACTTCTTTCTTTCTGGCATTCCTCCGCCTATGTCGTAAACGATTTGTCTGAGCGAAGTTCCCATTGGAACTTCTACGAGACCAGTGTTGTTAATCTTTCCAACAAGTGAGAAGATTCCTGTTCCTTTACTATTCTCGGTTCCAATTTTTGAATACCAATCTGCACCATTATTGATAATTAATGGGATGTTGGCCCAAGTTTTTACGTTATTTAGGTTGGTTGGTTTGGTTTCTAACCCTCGCTCGACTGTATGTATATATTTTGCTCTGGGCTCACCCATTTTGCCTTCAATTGATGCCATGAGTGCAGTAGATTCTCCACAAACGAACGCTCCAGCACCTATAGCTAACTTAATGTCAAAATCAAACCCTGAACCTAAAAGATTCTTGCCAAGTAAACCATATTCTCTGACCTGTTCTAACGCTATACGACTATTTTCAATCGCTAAGGGATATTCATAGCGAACGTAAACATAACCTTG
>CP070820.1:1547851-1549125 GCA_020344315.1 Candidatus Bathyarchaeum sp. | reverse complement strand
ACCGCCTTCATGATTCAGAGAAGAGGAAATCGGCATCTTTCTGACGCCGGAAGAGATTACCACTTCACCAACGCCTTGTTCAATGGCTTCCATGGCAGCATATACCTTGGTTATCATGCCCCCTCCAATCTTTGGAAGAGCTTCCTCAACCTCGGAAACAGCCAATTTCGGCACCAGTTCGCCATCTAAGCTTAATCCTTCCACATCCGTTAAGAGAATGAGCCTGTCCGCCTTCAGAGCTCCAGCTACGTTAGCTGCGGTCCGATCAGCATCCACATTAAGGGGTTCATACTCCTCGCTAACTGCAACTGGGGCAATTGCCGGCACGTAACCGTTCTCTAGGAGAATTTGCAGTAGAGGAGCATTGACTTGGCTAACTTTTCCTGTGTATCCTCCATCGATTACACGTTTCCTTCCCCGCTCATCAACTATAACCAAACGCTTTTTTCGTTTCGCTCGCACAAGGAAGCCGTCCAACCCAGAGAGACCTACAACTGGGATGTCTTGGCGCTGGAGGGCTGTAACTATCTGTTTGTTGATTCTTCCAGCCATGACCATCGTGAAGATTTTCATCGTTTCCTTGTCTGTGTATCTGCTGCGGAAGCCAGTTGGCGATACCACAAACTCCTGTTCCTTGCCCAGCTTGGAAGCTATCTCTGTGACGCCCTTTCCTCCACCGTGGACCAGAACCAACTGGTTTTCGGAAAGAACGTTCTTTATGTCGGAAACTAGTTCAGGTGGAACTTCCCTCAGGATGCTTCCCCCAACCTTTACTACAATCAGCATCTTGATCACATCGGATGAAAACCTTGACACTCTATCCCGATCTTTTCGTCGAAACCAAGCATAAGGTTCATACACTGAACGCCTTGACCAGACGCGCCCCTCATGAGGTTGTCAATGGCAGAAAACACGATGATTCTTCGTGTGCGTGGGTCTAACTCGAAGCCGATGTCAACATAATTGGTTCCCATCGTAATTTTGGGGTTTGGCAGCTGGTAAGGTCCCTTCTTGAACTTAACAAAACGTACGAAATGTTCGTTTTGATACTGGCTGCGGTAAAGTTTCCAGATGTCCCTTGTTGTTACTGGTTTTTTGAGGAAAGCGTGAATTGTTGAGAGTATGCCGCGGATCATGTTTACTGCGTGGGGAGTGAAAGAGACTGTTACCTTTTCGTTTGTTAGCAGATTTAGTTCCTGTTCGACCTCGGCTACGTGCCTGTGATCAGCTACCTTGTAGGGTCGCACTCCTCCTGCTCTTTCAGGATGATGAGA
>CP070820.1:1546466-1547751 GCA_020344315.1 Candidatus Bathyarchaeum sp. | reverse complement strand
GGCTGGAATCTGGTTAAGAAGGGAATTGAAGTTTCAGGGGAAGTTAGCCAGCTAACCCCAGAACTCATAAGAACAGGAAAATGGCGAAAAACCAAACTTAGAAAGTTCAACATAAAGGCGCCCGGTCCTCCAATCTACCCCGGAAAAATTCATCCAGCTCAGCAAATAATTCAGAAAGTCAGGGAAATCTTCTTGGAGATGGGCTTCACTGAGATTCGAGGCTCAATTGTTCAAACGGCATTCTGGAATTTTGATGCCCTCTTCCAGCCTCAGGATCATCCTGCCAGAGACGTAGTAGACACCTTCTATCTGTCTCATCCAAAAAAGGGGAAGTTGCCAAAAAAAGATGTTGTAGAAGCAGTTGCTGCAACCCATGAGAACGGCTGGAAAACAGGTTCAAGAGGGTGGGAGTACCCTTGGAGTCCAGAAGAGGCAAAAAGGTTGGTGCTTCGAACCCATACAACACCTGAAACTATTCATTACCTGTTTGAACACAAGGAGCCTCCAGTTAAGGTCTTCTCCGTGGACAGGGTGTACCGCAACGAGAAGCTGGACTACAAGCACCTAGCCGAGTTCCATCAGATCGAAGGAATAATAATGGACGAAAAGGTGACCCTGCGGGACCTCATGGGAACCCTGACAGAGTTTTATCATAAACTTGGGTTGGAAAAGGTGCAGTTCTGGCCCAGCTACTTCCCCTATACAGAGCCTTCCATGCAGTCCACAGTCTATGTTCCAGAGCTGAAAACTTGGGTTGAACTTTGTGGTATGGGGATTTTCCGTCCAGAGGTTTTGGCTCCTTTTGGGGTAAAGCATCCTGTTTTGGCTTGGGGGGGAGGCTTGGAGCGGTTGATTCTTCTTAAGCTTGGCATCGACGACATTCGGCTGCTGTACAAGAATGATTTAGGTTGGATAAGGAGGACGCCAGTATGCCAACGATAACACTGGAAAGAGCCCGTTTCTCCTATTTTGTTGGACGAAACGTTACCGTGAAAGAGATGGCTAAATGGCTTCCTTGGCTGGGAACCGACACCGAAGAGGTTGGCTCCGATTACGTGAAGATCGAGTATAATCCGAATCGTGTGGATTTTTGCAGTTACGGTGGGGTGGCTAGAGCCTATCGTGGACTCATGGGCTGGGAAACTGGCATGCCCAAATTTAAGGTGAAACAGGGAAATATCAAATTGACGGTGGACAAGAGTGTGGCTGAGGTTCGACCATACATTGTTTCTGCTGTTGTTCGAGACTTAAACATTGACTATGAAGTAATCAGGGAGCTTATGGA
>CP070820.1:1544979-1546366 GCA_020344315.1 Candidatus Bathyarchaeum sp. | reverse complement strand
CTTATCGGAAGAACGAGTCCTCCAAGATTCCTTGAGGAATACAAGGAGTTTGAGGTTAAAGGTCCCACTATGCGAGACACATCCGTTGACGTTCGACCAGCCGAGACCGGTGTTGTAGACGACATTTTCATCACAGAGACCGGGGAAGGAAGCAAGCTTGTAAAGGTCAGGGTCCGCGACCAACGTATCCCAGAACTGGGAGACAAATTTGCTTCGCGACACGGACAGAAAGGAGTCATAGGGATGATTGTTCCGCAGGAGGACATGCCTTTCTCCTCGAAAGGTATCGTTCCAGACATCATAATCAACCCGCACGCCATGCCGTCACGAATGACCATCGGGCAGTTCCTTGAATCCATTGCTGGAAAGGTTGCCGCAGCAAGAGGCAAACCGGTTGATGGTACCCCATTCACGAACGAGAAACCTGAGCAATTGAAGGAAGAGATGATCAAACTGGGCTTCAGTCACACAGGTAGAGAAATCCTCTATAATGGTGTTTCTGGAGAGAAATTCGTTGCCGACGTTTTCATGGGCGTGGTATACTATCAGAAGCTTCACCATATGGTTGCAGACAAGATGCATGCGAGGGCTCGAGGGCAGGTTCAGATGTTAACTCGGCAACCGACTGAGGGGCGTGCGAGGGGCGGTGGATTGCGGTTTGGTGAGATGGAGAGGGACTGTTTGATTGGTCACGGCGCCGCCATGGTGCTGAGAGACCGGCTGCTGGAAGAGTCTGACAAATATCTATTGTATGTGTGTGAAAATTGTGGCTTCATCTCCTACTATGACATCAAACAGCGTAAGTACACGTGTAGAATCTGTGAAGATAAAGCCCAGATCTCCCCAGTGGTCGTTTCCTACGCCTTCAAACTTCTTCTTCAGGAAATGATGAGTCTGTGCATAGCTCCCCGCCTAAAACTGAAGGAGAGAGCATGAAAATGTCGATGGAAGAGACCATTCACAAGATCATTGATGAACTTCACTTCGGAGTATTTTCCCCCCAGGACATCCGCAGACTCTCTGTTGCAGAAATACAGACCGCCGACACCTACGACGAGGACGGAGCTCCGATAACCTCTGGACTTATGGATGGCAGGTTAGGAACTCTTGAGCCTAGACAAAGATGCAAAACATGTGGGAACACCGCAATAAGGTGTCCAGGGCACTTTGGGCACATAGAGCTAGCTGTTCCAATCATTCACATCGAGTTCACCAAGATAATCCACAACCTTCTTCAAGCTACGTGCAGAAACTGCGGGCGCATCTTGCTTCCTGAAACCCGTGTTGAGAAGATTAGGAAAACCATTAGGAAGACGCGAGACCTGATTGGGGATGTTCCAAATGACCTTTACAAAAAAATAGTTAAAGAGGCAAAGAAAAAAGATTG
>CP070820.1:1543488-1544879 GCA_020344315.1 Candidatus Bathyarchaeum sp. | reverse complement strand
ACTTCATGGCATAAAAAAGGTTAATTCTTCAAACCAAAAAAGAGAGTGAAAAACTAATGGTAACCAAAAAAATAATGCTAGATGAAGAAGAAATCCCAAAACAATGGTACTGCTTATTGCCCGACCTGCCTAAACCAATGCCTCCTATTATACAAACAGACACTAAATCGCCTGGACCTGGAGTTGTTCCCCTAATATTTCCCAAAGAAATCCTTGGTCAAGAGATGAGCCAGGAAAGGTGGATAAACATCCCTAACGAAGTGCGGGACGTCTACCGTCTCTGGAGACCCACCCCGCTTATCAGAGCCACTCGACTAGAAAAGGCCCTAAAGACACCAGCCAAAATCTATTACAAGTATGAGGGCGTCAGCCCCTCAGGAAGCCACAAACCCAACACTGCCGTTGCACAAGCCTACTACAACATGAAGGAAGGCAAAGAACGTATGGCTACCGAAACCGGAGCCGGCCAATGGGGCTCAGCTCTAGCCTTTGGCTGCGCGACCTTTAATATCGGATGCACAGTATACATGGTAAGGATTAGCTACGACCAAAAGCCTTACAGAAGGGTTCTGATGGAAACTTATGGTGCCACGGTTCACGCCAGTCCGAGCGACAAAACAAAGGCTGGCAGAAATGTTTTAGCGGAAGACCCTGACAGTTCTGGAAGCCTAGGAATTGCCATCAGCGAAGCTGTAGAAGATGCTCTGACTAATCAAGACGCGAACTATGGTATAGGCAGCGTCTTCAATCATGTTCTCTTGCATCAAACAGTGGTGGGACAGGAAACTAAGAAACAGCTTGAATTAGTAGACGACTATCCAGACGTCATCTGCGGATGCATAGGTGGAGGCAGCAGCTTCTCAGGTCTCTTCTGGCCCTTCTACCACGACAAAGTTTCAGGAAAAGCTCCTAAGGATATCAGGTTTGTAGCTACTGAAGCGACAGCTTGTCCCTCGATTACCAAAGGGGAATACATGTACGATCACGGCGACACAGCAAGGATTACACCCCTAGTCAAAATGCATACCTTAGGCCATAATTTCATACCACCACCAATCCATGCTGGAGGTCTACGCTACCACGGTATAGCCCCCACATTAAGCGTCTTGAATGAGGCAAATATGTTAGAGACCGCGGCCTATAATCAGGTGGAGGTCTTTGACGCCGCAAAACTCTTCATAGAAAGCGAGGGCATAATACCGGCTCCTGAGCCAACCCATGCCATTAAGGGAGTCATTGATGAAGCGTTAAGATGTAAGGAGACTGGAGAGGAGAAGACCATACTCTTCCTGCTGTGCGGTCACGGCTATTTTGACATGCAAGCTTATGACGACTACAACCAAGGCAAACTACTACCATACGATTACCCAGAGGAAAAGGTGCAGAAGGCT
>CP070820.1:1541994-1543388 GCA_020344315.1 Candidatus Bathyarchaeum sp. | reverse complement strand
AGCTTCATAATGGGAAAGCTATGAAAAACATAGGGGTCCATGTACTTGAATGTCAGAAGAAACGCCACATCGTGACCCAGTGACACTGCTTTATGATATGCTAAGCAACATTCTTTCCCGCCACTCCAGTGGATAGCGACTTTCATTCAACCAGTCTCCTTGCCTGTTGGGTTTATGGTGCATGAGCATTTAACCATTTTGCGTAGTCTGACTTGAACCACAGCGAATTGCTTGGTTCGGTATTATGTATATAGAAAGATAATTTTCTGCTACTAATTTGGGCAAGCGATGAGAGGCTTGCAAATCTTTCATGTGTAAATTTGACCGTTTTAGCGATGTTCCCAAAGTTTATTAGTTTCAAACTAGAGCTATTTAGTCTTGTAAAAATGAGGTTAGGGCATGAAAAAGAGGCGACTTGGAAGAACCAATCTCAACGTTTCGGTCGTAGGTTTTGGCGGTGAATGGGTTATCCCAATTTCCGTAGATAATGCGTGCAAAATGTATGAGCGTGCTCTTGAATTAGGCGTCACCTACTTCGATACGGCCCGCATCTACGGCAATGTTGAGGAAAAACTTGGTATGGCATTGGAAGATGTCAGAGACGAAGTGGTAATCGCAACCAAGACACATCATTTATTTGACCCTAATGCCGCTCGGGTTGGTTTAAAACAGAGTCTGCGCAACCTTCGAACTGACAGAGTAGATATAGTAATTGTACAACACATTGACCACGAGAGGGCACTGGAAAAATTTTTAGGAGAGAATAGCGCACTTCCAGTCCTCAAGGAAGCCCGCTCCCAAGGAAAACTGGATTTCATCGGGCTTTCTGGTCACAAGCCAAATGTTCTAGCCAAAGCCATCCGTACCGGAGAGTTTGACATGATTCTCGCTCCCTTTAACATCATAACTCGTGAGGCAACTGAGGAGCTGTTACCTTTAGCAAAGAAGTTGGATGTAGGCGTGGCTGCCATGAAGACTTTTGGTGGACCAAACCAACGTTTCGTGCAATTTGAATTGGCTAAAATTGTTCCACAAAAAGCCGAGTTCGATCGTATACTAGGAGAAGGATACACTAGAACGAAGCGGTGCCTCGGGTATGTTTTGGCACATGATGTTCACACCGCTGTTTGTGGTTGGAGCACCATTGAAGATGTTGAATCTGCTGCGAAAGTGGCTGAGAATTTTACTGGCTTAACTCCGAAAGAAAAAGCTGAGTTAAAATTTGGTGAGCTACCGCCACCTCCGTTCTGCCGAGATTGTGGACTGTGCCGGCTCTGCCCTGAAGGATTGAAAATACCCCTGATACTGGCACTCGACAAATACTTCACCTATTATGGAATAACAGAATGGACCAAAGAGGTTTACGAGAGACTCGCAGTCAAGGTTGCAGACTG
>CP070820.1:1540405-1541894 GCA_020344315.1 Candidatus Bathyarchaeum sp. | reverse complement strand
TGGATGTAGGCGTGGCTGCCATGAAGGCTTTTGGTGGACCAAACCAGCGTTTCGTGCAATTCGAATTGGCCAAAATTGTTCCACAAAAAGCCGAGTTCAACCGTATACTAGGTGAAGGATACACTAGAACGAAGCGGTGTCTCGGGTACGTTTTGGCGCATGATGTTCACACCGCTGTTTGTGGTTGGAGCACAATTGAAGATGTTGAATCTGCTGCGAAAGTGGCTGAGAACTTTACTGGTTTAAATCCGAAAGAAAAAGCTGAGTTAAAATTTGGTGAGCTCCCGCCACCTCCTTTCTGCCGAGACTGTGGACTATGTCGGCAATGCCCTGAAGGATTGAAAATACCCCTGATACTAGCACTCGACAAATACTTGACCTATTATGGAATAACAGAATGGACCAAAGAGGTTTACGAGAGACTCGCAGTCAAGGTTGCAGACTGCACAAAATGCGGCGTATGCGAGCCAAAATGCCCCTACAACCTGCCCATAATCAAAATGTTGGAAAAAGCACAAGAGAGATTATCCAGATAGAAAAAGGCAAAAAGTCTGAAACTACAATCCTTCAATAAGGACAAGGCAAAAGTTAAAAATCAGAAGCACAACCATGAAGTTTATGTTTGCTCATTATTTTGCCAACAAATTTGCTTAGGGGACTCCGGCTATTTCCATAATGGAGAGCCAAAAAACCGTTCAAATAACTTTTTTTAACGACTCGATTGTTTTACATGCTCTTCCAAGGAATCCTGCAAAAGATATTAAGCACGCGACTTCATGTATTTCTTGGAGAAAAACGTTCAGGGAAGGAAAATGAGCATTCATGTGACCCTTGTTAACCCACCGTATCCGAGCGGCGCTCACCAGCATCCACCCTTCACCCCACTAGGTTTAGGATACTTGGCTGCTGTTCTAGAGAAGAACCAATATCAAGTGGATGTAATTGATGCTCAAGCGCTCAGGCTTTCATATAAAGAAGTCAGAAGTGAAATTGACAAGCGCCAACCCAATATAGTTGGAACAACGTCGACGACGCTCACGTATAAATCGGGACTAGAAATAGCAAGAATAGCCAAAGAAGTTTGTCCAGACTGCATAACTCTGATGGGGGGGTCCCATGTTACGTTCTGGGACGAAAACGCATTAAAGGAATGCCCAGAACTAGATATTGTCGTGAGGAAAGAGGGTGAAAACACCCTGCTGGAACTTGTGCAGAGAATAGAAGCAAGCAAAAGTTTTCATGACGTAATAGGCACAACATGCAGGAAAGATGGGAAATTTGTTAGAAACCCAGACAGACCATACATAGAAGACTTGGATAGTCTCCCGTTTCCTGCTCATAATCTCTGGCCTCTGGAAAGCCTTCGGAAATATGGAACCATAGTGTATCCAGTAATGGCAAGTCGAGGCTGCGTCTTCTGGTGTGACTTCTGCAGTGCAGTTAGAATGTTCGGGCGGCGGTTCCGAATGAGAAGCCCAAAAAACGTGGT
>CP070820.1:1538718-1540305 GCA_020344315.1 Candidatus Bathyarchaeum sp. | reverse complement strand
GAGGAAATCATTGTGAATCAAACAAAACGGGGAATAGTAGCGGAAGGAGAAGTGAACCTGATAGTCGTGGTTACCGTGACTTTTGAGGATGGTTCCGGCTACAACATTCCAGTAGATTGGCAGAATTGGACAGTAGGAGAACCAGAGTTTGCTCAGCAAGTATCTCCACCAGAAGATCAGTTTCGAATAATCGGATTGCCCTCAACAGAACGAACTACATCTTTTCCATAGCTGGCCAGTAGAAGTGTGTTATTGAAGAATGCCATTGTAACTGGTGAGTACAATGCTTATTATTCCTCGCCATTCCTTTTTCTGTTACGGGGTTCCCCAATGAGAACTGGAAAAATCCTTGCGATTTTTGGTTTAATAGTGTCTACTTTTGCGGTCTTCGTGAAGATAATGACACCAACTAATGTTCAGTTCATCATCGACGGAAGCGTTATTAAATTTAGGAATATCCCAGAAATCTACGATTCTTCTGATATGATTGTCATCGGCATTTCATGTTTTGTTATGGGTTCAAGTTTGGTATATCTGTGGTTTGTTGGCAAGAATGAAACCGTCCGTGCTGGAACTTCCTTATTAAAGAGGGGTTGGGATGAGCTTTTGGAGAGATTATCAAACCCCGACGAACAAAAAATTGTCCGCTTGATCGTTGAAGAGGGGGGTACCATCTTTCAAAGTCAGCTGGTGGATAGAAGTGGTTTCTCAAAAAGTAAGGTCAGCCTTGTTCTCGACAGGCTTGAGGCAAGGAAGATTTTGGAGAGGAGAAGACGCGGTATGAGCAATGTGATCGTGTTAAAATGAATTTCATCCTCACTTTGCGCGCGACAATAGTGTAGTCTAAGCTAAAATAAAGACGGTGATTAAAAGGGAGGAACCATGAAAAAGATTAGACAGTACTTTCTGGTATCTGTATTTCTCTTTGCTCTAATATTTCTCTCTGTTTATTTCATTGTTGGTAACCAAGGAGGCTATTCTTATCGGATCCCTGAGCAAACAAATGATGGATGGATAACAGCTTCATTGAATGACGTTGGAATGGATGCAGCGCCTCTAATAAAATTGATGAATGCCCTGTCACACCAGAATGTCAACAACGTTCACAGCATAATTGTAATAAAAGACAACAAGCTCGTCTTCGAAGAGTATTTTTGCGGAGAAGATCTGGATCTAACCAATAACCAACTAAATTTCGTACATAAAGATTTTGATCTTAGTACTCTGCATTGTCAGGCTTCCGCATCCAAAAGTATCACATCTATCCTCCTCGGAATCGCTATCGATCAAGGTTTAGTACAGGGTGTTCAACAAAAGATGTTCTCCTTTTTTCCTGAGTATTCAGATCTGAATGATACTGAAAAAGGAAAAATAACTCTCGAGCATATGCTTACAATGTCCTCAGGAATTCCGTGGGATGAATCATATGCTTACACCGATCCCAGAAACGATTTAAATCGAATGGTCTATAGTGTCGATCCAATCAAGTTTGTGCTTGAAAAGTCAGTTGTTGCCCCACCAGGTTCACTGTTTATTTACAATAGTGGAACCACAAATCTTCTTGGCGATGTTGTAAGAAGAAGTACT
>CP070820.1:1536568-1538618 GCA_020344315.1 Candidatus Bathyarchaeum sp. | reverse complement strand
GCATGGTTTGAATGGATCGCTGATGAAGTTGGCGACTGGACTATCAGGTTTGACTTCGCTGGAACATATTTCCCTGGAGGAGAAGTGCCTGGTGGCTTCTTTGAGCCGCCTACAGTACAACTTGATTCAGCCTATTACGAGCCCAGCACCTCTGGAGACTGGACCCTTACTGTACAGGAAGACATTGTGTATTCTTGGCCTGAGCCTGGAATTATCGATGATATTTGGACACGGCCAGTGCAGGTAGAGCATAGAGACTGGTGGCCGGCCTTAGGAAACTGGCCAGGCACTGGATATTGTGGATTGGGGGACCCCACTTGGGACACAGTCTACCCTGACTGCAACCCCTATTGGAGTAGTGAACATAAGTTTACTCCGTGGGTTCAAGGACCAGACAGCTGCCACATTGCATGGAAGCGACAAGCAGACATTGCTGGTATGATGGGAGGTCAATCAGGACCAGGCGGAGGTATGACAGGTGGTGGTTCAGCATTTCCAGATATGATTTTTGCAGGAAGAGCATGGGATACATATGAGAAACCAGGAACTGGAGGCGACGAGTATTTGCGATGCTACGATGTTCGGACTGGCGAAATCTTATGGGAAACGATGCCACCACTAATTGAAGTCCCAGGATTCTTCTTTGGTACTAGCTTATCTCCTTTGATACCTAATTTGATTGAATATGCAGCTCCCACACAATCTGAAGTAGGAGGCGCTGAAGCAGCTGGAAGTTGGTCAATAAGTCCAATGCGCATTGTTGAAGATAGGTTATACAAGTTCGATCCATGGACTGGAGACGTAACCACTAATGCTTCGATAGCTCCGATATCCGGGGGCACATTCTACCGGAGTTCATACGCACGTGGCACGGAACCGATGGTCTTGAGTATACAGAACCTCGGCGGCGGCGAATACCGTTTGATTAACTGGACTACACGCGGGAGTACAAACAACTTCGAATCAAGAATACTTAGTAACACGACTTATGCGAGAAGCAGCTTACCTTCCAATATCGACTGGGAGGTTGGCCTAGGCGCTAATGTTGGTCCCATCACTGAAGTCGGAGTATGGACTGGAATGGTGTTTACAGGTTACGACCTGTATACTGGCGAAGAGCTATGGGAAACAGAATTTCCTGATGAACCTTGGTACACTGGAATTGGGTCAGTCGCTGACCAAGGAAAAGTCGCTGATATCAGCGGAAATGGCTATTACGTAGCGGTTAACCTAGACGACGGGACCTTGGCGTGGAAAGGTGAAAGGATGGATTATCCCTGGGCAGCCGCTGGCTTCGGAGCTTACTCTCAAATGTCGGCTTACGGTATGCTATATCGAGAGGCTATGGACGGTGTCTACGCATATGACTGGGATGACGGAAGCATAGTCTGGAAGTATGAGGCACCAGCAAGGTCTCAATACGAAAGTCCATACACTGCGAGGAACGAGTACGGGGTTTATCCATTCTACTCTTTCGGACAAGGTGGAATAATTGCTGACGGCAAATTCTTCACATGGAACTACGAACACACAGTAAGTTACCCAGTTACCAGAGGATGGAGTCTACACGCCATCGATTGCTTCACAGGTGAAGAGGTATGGAGCATTCTGGGATGCATACGACCTGGAGCTGTTGCAGACGGATACCTAATAGGTGCCAACACATACGACGGATACACCTATGGTTTCGGGAAAGGTGAAAGCGAAACAACAGTTACAGCCCCTGATGCTGCAATACCAAAAGGAACCGCCATCACAATAAAAGGCTCAGTGCTTGACCTGTCTCCAGCTCAACCAGGCACCCCATGTGTCTCCAAAGACTCAATGTCTACCCAGATGGAGTACTTGCACATGCAGATGCCAATCGGCGGAATCTGGGGGACCGACGTGATAACCGGTGTTCCAGTGAAATTAACAGCTATGCATTCAGATGGTAGTTACGTTGACATCGGCACAGTCACAACTAACGGATATTATGGTACCTTCGCCGTTTCGTGGACCCCGCCAGAGGAAGGCCTGTACGAGATCCTTGCCAATTTCGAGGGCGACG
>CP070820.1:1533507-1536468 GCA_020344315.1 Candidatus Bathyarchaeum sp. | reverse complement strand
TTTCCCACAATCGTGCGTGAGGTGCTTGATACAGTATTCGGGGAGATGGGGGAGGAAGCAATTCTGAGGATGCTCGAGGAGCACTATTCAATTAAGCCATTCGTCAGCATTGGGGAAGATCCTGGGTCTTTCACTGAAGGACTAGAGGCATTAATTGGTTCTGGGGCACAAGTTGTCACGCGATTGGTAGCAGAGCGGATGTATGCTAAGATGGGAATAACATAAAGTGAAGCGGGTATTAGAAGCGCGCATACACGTCTCAAAATGCATGCGGTGGGACTTTAGATAGATTTGTCTCTTGACAAACTAGTTGAGAAAGCTGATAGACTTCTGAAGAATCGTAGAGTTGAAGCTCTTGGTGGTGGAGCTTACAACGTTGTTGGAGACCACGGAACCTATATTGTTGTTCAAAATTATGATGGAAAGATGAGCTGCAACTGCCTTGGTTTTTTAGGAAAGGGAAAGTGTTCCCATTCAACAGCAGTCCTAATGCGCGCGCGAGCAAATGATGCACATCTCTCTTAATTGGATTTAGGCCGAGCTTAGCAAAGCGTATCAAAAAAAACGGACGCAAAGTTTTTATAGATGGAACTGTCGTGGAGAGGTTCCTCATGTGCATTTCGGAAGTGGATGAAGTGACCGTAAAGCTGGCTAACCCAGCACCTCTTGGACTTTTGGGTTTCGGAATGACGACAGTGCTTTTGAATTTGCATAATGCCGGGTTCTATCCCTTGAACAGCATGATTCTGGCAATGGGGTTAGCCTACGGAGGATTAGCTCAAGTGATCGCCGGCGTCATGGAATATAGGAAAGGCAATACTTTCGGCACGGTAGCTTTTTGTTCCTATGGTCTATTCTGGTGGTCTCTAGTTCTTCTACTAACTCTTCCAAGACTTGAAATCTTTGATTTCTCTGTAAGTTCCCCTTTACAGGCAACAAATTCCGCAGCAATGGCGGCATACTTCTTCATGTGGGGACTATTCACTTTAACAATGTTCTTCGGAACACTGAGAACAAATCGTGCGTTGCAGTTTGTATTCTTATCTCTAGCGGTACTCTTCTTCCTCTTGACAGCAAAAGAATTGACTGCAAACACGGATTTGAGCGCAATTGCTGGATATGAGGGAATAATCTGTGGGCTAAGTGCATTCTACCTTGCAGTAGCGGAGGTATTGAATGAGATGTATGGCAAGACGTTATTGCCAGTTTAGTCAATAGGAGAGGAAGCAACATATACATAGAGAATTGTAAGTCACATAACCGTATCTGGAACAGTTTGGGAGGTCAAAAATATGCAGATGGAATCTCTGCCAGTTGAACTAAAATATTGGCCGATAAAAAGGTACAAGGACATATACAAAAAGTCACTAGATGAGATGGAAGAGTTTTGGGGGCAAGAAGCAAGAGAACTTGAGTGGTTCAGCACTTGGGATAGAGTGTTAGATTGGGACTCACCGTTTGCAAAATGGTTTCCTGGTGGAATGCTGAATGCTTCCTATCTATGTGTTGATAGACACTTGAAAACGTGGAGAAGAAACAAGGTAGCTATTTACTGGGAAGGAGAAAATTGTGAAGAAAGAACCCTAAGTTACTCGCAACTCCACAGAGAAGTGAACCGTCTAGCATCAGTACTTCAGAAACTGGGCGTCAGAGATGGAGATCGTGTAGCCATTTATTTGCCAATGATACCTGAACTGCCAATTGCCATGCTGGCGACGGCGAGAATCGGTGCAATACATACTGTAGTGTTTTCAGGATTCAGCTCAAAGGCACTGGCGGACCGGATAAACGAAACGGAAGCAAAAGTGGTTATAACCGCTGACGGCGGGTTCAGAAGAGGAAAAATCATACAGCTAAAAGAAATAGTGGATCAAGCTGTGGAAAACACGCCATTATTAGAGAAGATGTTAGTCGTGAAGAGAACGGGCCGAGAAATCAAAATGAAGGAAGGAAGGGATTTATGGTATCATGAAATAATAAAAGATGCAGAAACATATGTCTCTCCACTACCAATCGAAAGCACTCACCCACTTTACATTCTCTATACGTCTGGCACTACAGGCAAACCAAAAGGCATAGTTCACAGCACCGGAGGCTACCTAGTTTACATTAATTCCATCTATAAATGGGTTTTTGATTTACAGGAAGACAGCGTGTATTGGTGTACCGCTGATGTGGGTTGGGTAACCGGACACAGCTCCATTGTTTATGCACCATTAATGCACGGAGCATCCATAGTTGTTTATGAAGGAGCCCCTGACTATCCAAAGCCCGACAGATGGTGGGAAATAGTGGAGAAATATAAAGTAACCATCTTTTACACGTCGCCCACAGCCATACGCATGTTCATGAAACTCGGCGAAGAATGGATCAAAAAACACGACTTGAGCAGTCTAACAATCCTAGGAAGCGTAGGAGAACCAATAAACCCAGAAGCATGGATATGGTATTTCAAACACATAGGCGCAGAAAGCTGCCCAATAGTGGACACTTGGTGGCAAACAGAAACAGGGGGCGTAATGATTTCACCAGTTCCAGGCATAGGACTGGTTCCATTAAAACCAGGGTCAGCAACATTTCCACTACCGGGCATCGACGCCGACGTGGTAGATGAAAACGGGCGATCTGTTCCCCCAGGTGTGAGAGGTTACATAGTCATAAAGAAGCCTTGGCCCGGTATGTTTATGACCTTATACAAGGATCCGGAGCGTTACAAGCAAACCTATTGGTCCAAATTCCCGAATGTTTACTATGCTGGAGACTATTGCATGAAAGACAAAGAAGGATACTTCTGGCTTCTAGGCAGAGCAGACGAAGTTCTGAAGATTGCAGGCCACAGGTTAGGCACGATGGAACTGGAAAGCGCAATTGTTTCGCATCCAGCAGTAGCAGAGGCGGCAGTAATCAGCAAGCCTCATGAAATTAAGGGAGAAGCAATCGTGGTTTTCACCATCTTGAAAC
>CP070820.1:1530427-1533407 GCA_020344315.1 Candidatus Bathyarchaeum sp. | reverse complement strand
CAAGTCTTCGTCGCTAATCCATTCAGTCTTGAGATATTCACAGATTCTCTCGTCACTTAATCCTAATCTTCTAGCCTCTTTGACTGCATATCCGTAGGCCTCAATCTCAGTCGGCCTGTCGATATAGCTATAATGATCATCAAACAGCTTTTTTCCATCCATGAACTGCCTCACGTGAACGAGTTCGTGGATTATATCGAGGTATATATCGACTCTGTCGCCATTATTCAGGTAGTTGGAATTAACCATCAGATGTCCATCTATGCTGTTGACCCACATATAGCCTCCTATCCAAGTGAACCCAACCCGAAGATTGCGGAGCACCTCTTCCGTCTTTTCGCCAAATATCCGCCTGACAGCTTCGACCTTCTCAAATCCTTTGAAGTAATCGGTAAATGGATAAGTTGATCCTTTGAAGCGCAATATCTTGTACAATCGCAGTATCCTGACTGCGTGCATTATCCTGCGTATTAATAGCTCACGCCATTCTATAGTTTCCAACCCCCTTCTACGATTTCGATGGTTCAGTTACCCTACTCATGCTGTTTAATAAGCAAAGAGTCATTTT
This sequence comes from Candidatus Bathyarchaeum sp., assembly GCA_020344315.1. Classification (GTDB taxonomy): domain Archaea; phylum Thermoproteota; class Bathyarchaeia; order Bathyarchaeales; family Bathyarchaeaceae; genus Bathyarchaeum. The sequence goes on along the minus strand of CP070820.1, from coordinate 1,532,839 downwards.
AGATTTTTTTAGACTTCCCCAAGAAATTCGACAAAAAGAGGGAACAATATATTAAAATATTTTTTCTGGAAGCTAAATTTGCTTTTTGGGGATATCCGGATAGGTGGGGAATTCGAAAAAGTCAACCTTGTCTTTAGCCCTTATTATTTCCTTGACATATTTTAGTCCAGCTATGTCCCAAATGCGTGCGTCAACAAGATAACTTCATTAAAGTATCCGTGGGTAACTTTTTCTTTTATAGAGTATTATTATGATTAGTAGTGTTGTTATTGTGAATATTATTAGCAGAATGTGGACTGATGGAAACTCTGGTATTGCTTGGTATGTGTAGTATGGTTCTGTTCCATCTCTAGTTGCATTGTTTCCAGCGTTGTTGTAGGCAACTATTTTGAATTTCACCCATGTTTCAGCGGGCTGGCCAGGTATTGTAGCCTCATAAAGACTTTTTGAAGTGTTATAATTCATGGTCCGGTTTTCCCAAGTGGTTCCGTTGTTTATTGCGTAGAATAATGTGACGTTCTTGACGCCGCTTTCAGCATCCGTTACATTTACTGAAACTTTCACTTCTTCACCAGTCATCACGTTGTTACTCGGAGGAATCTGGGAAGGTATACCGATTTCTGGTGCCTCGCTCTTTACGTATACATTCATGTGATTTTCTTCGGTGGTGACGTTGTAACCTTTTGCAGCAATTCCGTTTTTCGATAATTCCAACCAGACGCCAAACGCTTCTCCCCATACACCGGATGGGTTGGTGTTATCAGGATTAATGGTGTGCGTATTAGTGTATCCGGTTAACCTTGCAGCTTGCATAAGAACATTTTTGCTTCCCCAGTACGCAAGCGCTACAGGGTCAGTGCTTGCCATTACCGTGTTAACCCTTGTTGCTACTCCATATGGCGTTGAAGGACCACATGATGATGAAGGAGCGGGGTTGGCGTTCACCCAGATCGCATCAAGTATGTTTAACGTCGGAAACCTAGTCTCAACCATCTCGGTTCCCATCCCTCCAGTAGCTACCTTTGTATGAGCGTTCGTCTGCTTAGCTGATACTACCCCCATGTAATGCTTTACGGATGCCGTCACTCCGTAACCGCTGTGGGACTTCAGGACAGGAAAGTTGATTACTTTGAGTTTCTCACTGTTGTAGCTTTCCGTAATATGATTCCAGATTCCATTCTTGAAGCTGATATATGTGCCGAATTTTGTTCTGAACTTTGGGTATGAAACTTTTATGCCCGTCACCGGATCGGTGGTTTGATTGACTACGTAACCGTCGTTAATGTCCCCCTCAGAGTATTCACCTACACTTTTTAGGGTAATCGTATCCCACAGGAAAGTTGATGCATTATAAGAAACGGTGAACATGTCAACGACGTCTTGGGCCGATTGCGAGTGGTCCTCAGCATTGTTGTTTGCCCAGTTGAGGCTCCCTCCGTTTCCAGAAGATCCATACTGAGCCTGTCCATTGTCTGCAACCACGATTTCGCCCATAAAACCATCCGGATGATCTACGATCATCTGTATGAGCTCTTTCAAAAGATCTGTATTGGTTCCTCCCCTTGCGTCCCACTGGCAGTTTATCTTTATTAGAACCAGGTCGTCTCGTGCAATTAGGCCTTCAGGTCCCCGATTCACTCCGGTTGTGCCAGACTCGTAGAAGAGCAAACCATGTGAACCCATGAGATTTACTAGTTCACGAATGTGCGAGTATGCACGTCCTTTTACAACATAAATGTTTGATGCTGGGAAGGCCATTGCATCTCTCGGCTCAAATGAAAGATTAATCTCTTGGTTAGGATCGACTGCTCCAGTAGATTGTATGCTTCCTAAAATTTGTTCACTGATTAATATCACGCTTGCTACCATGATGAGCAAAACAATGGTTGTTCCTTTTTTAGACAAGAACTTTTTCGTTTTCATAAAAACCGAGGTTAGCGAGAGTGGGATAGAAAGGCTTAGTAAAATTGAACTGTTAGCCAAAGCTGCTTGCTGGCAAGGATATACTATTCTCGATGGCTTTGTGCCTGTTCGGAATATGAGCCAGAAAAGACTCGCCACGCCAAATAAAAGCAAGTTCTTTTTCTTGAATTTGTTCTTATTGGGTACATGCACCGTTTTTCTGTGATGGTTTTTCATTTGCTTTTAGCCTTCAAAATCTGGGGGATAAAATGGATCTTTCTGCTTCATAAAGATTGTCGTAAAACCTGTTTTACGAGGTATAGATACCTAAAAACGTGCTGGAAGGTGACCCCGATAAATCTGGAACTCCTGTTCATTCTTTTCAAAATAACTATACAGATGATGCGCACACTACTGTTAAGTCTGATATCGTTCTCAATTCTCTCCTATTTTCTCACCGGCGAGAAAGCCTTCGCTAGTAAGGTTAAATCTAAAATCCAGTTTTGAAAA
>CP070820.1:1527121-1530327 GCA_020344315.1 Candidatus Bathyarchaeum sp. | reverse complement strand
GCGAAGACCACGATTGTTTCTCCTTTGATTTCGTGAGGTTTGCTGACTACCGCTGCCTCGGCTACCGCGGGATGAGAAACCATTGAGCTTTCAAGTTCCACTGTTCCAAGTCTGTGACCTGCAACTTTCAAAACTTCGTCTGCTCTACCTAAAAGCCAAAGGTACCCGTCTTCGTCTTTCATGCAGTAGTCTCCAGCATAATAGGCGTTCGGGAATCTGGACCAGTAAGTCTGTTTATACCGTTCAGGGTCCTTATACACGGTCATTAGCATTCCAGGCCACGGTTTCTTTATTATAATGTAGCCTCTGACTCCAGCAGGCACGGGTTTTCCATTTTCATCTACTACTGCAGCGTCTATTCCAGGTAGCGGGTATGTTGCGGATCCAGGTTTCAGGGGAACTAATCCTATGCCGGGTGCTGGCGAGATCATTATGCCACCAGTTTCTGTTTGCCACCAAGTGTCTACTATGGGGCACCGTTCTCCACCTACATGTTTGAAGTACCACATCCAAGCTTCTGGGTTTATTGGTTCTCCTACAGTTCCTAGAATTGCTAGGCTGCTAAGATCGTGTTTTTGGAGCCATTTTTCTCCGAGGCGCATGAACATCCTTATGGCTGTGGGCGAGGTGTATAGTGTCGTTACTTTGTACTCCTCAATTATCTGCCACCATCTGTCGGGCTCCGGATAGTCAGGTGCTCCCTCATATACAACTATTGATGCACCATTCATCAAGGGCGCATAGACGATGAAGCTGTGTCCGGTGACCCATCCTATGTCAGCGTTGCACCAGTATACGCTGTCTTCTTGTATGTTGAAAACCGATTTGTAGACGGAGTTAATGTAAACTAAGTAGCCGCCTGTGCTGTGAACTATACCTTTTGGTTTTCCTGTGGTTCCAGAAGTATAAAGAATGAAGAGGGGATGAGTGCTCTCAACGGGTAATGGAGGCACGGCTTCTTCTATGTGTTTCGCGGTTTTATGATACCAGAGGTCTCTCCCTTCCTTCATTTTGATCTCGTGACCCGTTCTCTTTACAACTATCACCTTCTCGACTGATGGCGTGTTTTCCACGGCTTGGTCAACTATCTCCTTTAGCTTGATGATTTTTCCTCTTCTGAAGCCACCGTCTGCCGTTATTACAACCTTGGCTTCCGTGTGGTTTATTCGATCCGCGAGAGCCATCGAACTAAATCCGGAAAAGACCACAGTGTGTATTGCGCCTATTCTGGCGGTTGCCAGCATGGCTACCATCATTTCAGGGATCATGGGTAGATAAAAGGCTACGCGGTCGCCGTCCTTTACACCCAGTTTCTGGAGGGCAGCCGCTAACTTGTTCACTTCTGTGTAGAGTTGCGAGTAGCTTAATGTTCTTTTTTCGCCGTTTTCTCCCACCCAATAAATTGCTACTTTATTTCTTCTCCAATTCTTCAGGTGCTTGTCGACGCACAAATAGGAGGCGTTCAGCATACCGCCAGGGAACCATTTTGCGAAGGGTACGTCCCAGTCGAGCACCCTATCCCACGTGCTGAACCAATCAAGTTTTCTTGCTTCTTGCTCCCAAAACTCTTCTATATCATCTAAAGATTTTCGGTATGTATCCATAAACCGTTTAATAGGCCAGTATCTTAATTCAACTGGCAGAGAGTCCGATTTCATACTATCAACCATTCTTATTTTTACGTGCGGAACACAAAATGCTCCGGCAATATATCCTTTGCGGAGTCAATTGTGGAAAAAGTGATGAAATCAACATCTGTGCCGAGGGGCAGGGCTTTTCATTAATTGTTTGTGTTGTTGGCGGGCCCGCGGGGATTTGAACCCCGGATCTCCGGCTTTCTCCTTCTCTGGAGAATAGAAGGCCGGCGCCTTATCCGAACTAGGCCACGGGCCCTTGAACCGCCATAGTCTAAGAACTGCCCAGATATAATTCTTCATTCATCTGCTGTTTTGAGTTTTCCTCAATTATTCGATGTAGATTGCTGGGCGGTATGGTCTGGCTAATTCAGCTTTCTTGTGGGGGTCGTGAAGTTGCTGATTGTCCTCCTGGTAAGTGTGGATTTTCGCGTTGAAATCTCTTCCGAAGAAGGATTCAGCTTTCTCCAGTAAAGCGGCTTCATCCACGGGTCCAATCTGGAGTTGCCTTGTCTTTCTGTCTTTCGGCATCCGGTTAATTTCCTCTGTTATTCCTCGGGCGAATTTGGCAACTTTTCCAGCCACCGTTTTTAGGTCTGGGTCTTTCATCAACTCTTTCATCAGATCGCTCAGGACGATTTTGTTGGGAATTGACTTCTCCAGCGCGGTCAAGTAGACTTTCCACTTCCAAGGCGCAGCAGAATAGTAATAAATCTCCTTGGGCACTATCTTTGTTGCTCGAAGAATGTTCGAAGTGTCTTCCAGCACGTTTTTGAGCAGTTTTTCGGTCTCTTCTGCCCGCACATCGACTTTCTTCTCGTCGTAAACCGGCCAATCAGCTAGGGAGATAAAACCTGATTTTCCCATTTGGCTCCAGATTTCCTCGCATATGTGAGGTGCAAAGGGAGCAAGTAGGCGTATCCATGTTTCTAGAGCCTCCTTCAGAATTTTTGTATCGGTTTTTTCGTTTCTTCGAATGTACCATCGGAAGTCGTTCCAGACCTCAAAGAGGGCGTTTTCTATGGCTGTTCGGGTCTTTAGCGATTCCATGCTTTCTGTGATTGTTTTGATTCTGTGCTGTAGCATGCTGACTAGCCACTCTTCTAGATGCCCCGTTTTTGTTTCCTTGGCAGATTCGATTATGTTGCTGGTTAGAGTGAGGAAGCCGCGCAGCTTGCTTCTAACATCGCGGACATTCTCTCTCCGCCAATCTGGGTCATCCATTCCTTCTGCGCCTAGGAGTAGGGCGCAGCGGGTGGCATCAGCTCCGAATTGGTTGAGGGCGTCTTTGAGGGTTGCGAAGTTGCCCTTCGACTTCGACATCTTCTTTCCTTCAATGCTTAACATGCCGTTTACGCCAATGCCTCTTGGCAGATGGTCTGGAAACAGCGCTACATGCTGAAAAAGGAAGAAGGTCAAGTGGTTTGGAAGCAACTCTTTTGCTGAAATCCTCAGGTCCACGGGATACCAGTAAAGGAACTCGTTTCGAATCTCTTCCAAATTATCGGTGCTAATACGTGATTGCTCTGCAATCTTTTCTGGTTTTCCTTGTCCGTAAAAGATGTAGTCGAA
>CP070820.1:1523229-1527021 GCA_020344315.1 Candidatus Bathyarchaeum sp. | reverse complement strand
GAAAGCCAAGTTGACCCTAAAATGAGCGCGGCTGGAATACCTCCAGACTACCCTGACGTTTTTGGCAGCTTCTATGATTGGAAAACAGGAAACAGAATAGACCTCAACACCCTTCTAACAAGCAACAGAAGCATCCTAATATCTAGCGATCAATCCGAAAAACTGGGGCTAAATCATAACACGTCACTACCAGTGACCTTGACCACCGAGTTCACCAACCTCACAACAATACTAACACCACCAATTGTTCCTTTGTCCGAATGGACGATAAACACAAACCTTACGACCGGCGAAAGCACTCTCAACAGTAGCGAGTCCAGCCTATTCCTTGAAATAAAACCGGTCAATTTCACGAGCATTGCAACAACATACACAGCCAGCTGTCCTCCGTTGAATTTGTCAGACTATGAATACATTAACGTAACAGCTACTGGCAGCAGTAACACTGGAGTGGTATTAGGTTTCATATTGAACGATGATAGCAACATTATTGTAGCAAACATGACAAGCCCCGCTTACCTTAACGATTTAGCTTTTGATTTAGCGCCTTATGCCGGAAAAACACTCAGAGGCGAAGCTTTCATGACAATTTTCAGTTTCAATGGAACACTAGCTAACGTAAACATTACCGAGATTGCCTTTGAGACCCCCACTCTAAACGGTTCCTCTCGACTACCTATCAAGAAAGTTACCTCTGAAATTTCAAGAGCAGAACTTCAAGTTGTTGGCATCTTTGATTCCAACCGCCCAGGAATTGGCTCCCAATATTCCGGGGCCGTATTCAAACTGGAGCATCTGCAGGAATGGATTAGTCTAAAAGATCCGGAAAGAGAAACAGACATAGTTGGTGCTTTTTCAGTTGCCTATAAGGCAGATCATTTTATCCAAGAAATTGACGAGGATTACTTGAGAACCAGAGTGGACTTGCTCGAAAGCATAATCCCTGAAGAGCTAGATCCTCAGACGGGTGAAGCTTACCCAATCTACAGGGTCACTTCGGCGCGGTTGGATTTCTTTGGTTTTGCAGCATTCTTCATCACATTAATAGGCACAATACTGACTTCTTTGGGTTTTCTCATAATGTTAACTGGAGTTTTACTGATTACAAATATCCAGCTTATGAGCGTAGAAGATCGAGAGTTCCAAACAGGAGTTCTACGTGCCGTGGGTGCAAGTCGCAGGGGAATATTCCAGTCAATAATGGTTGAAAACTTGTTCCAAGGAATAATTGGAGGAATTCTAGGATTGATCGGAGGATTAGCCTTTGGCCAAGCTGTAGCATGGTATCTAGTAGGATTGTTTGGAACTGGTGAACTAAGTGTTCAGCCAATCATTTCTCAAGAAACAGTTGTTTTATCAGTTATTATAGGCGTAGTCCTGAGCATAATAACTGGAGTCCTTCCAGCCTTGAGAGCTTCTCGAGTTAACGTTGTCGAAGCTCTTCGAGGGATAAAGACGAAGTTTAAAGCAAAATCCAGTCGGAACCTCGCCGCCCTTGGATTTCTGATGATAATAGCAGGCATTATAGTTCTTCTATACAATGGAGTGTTCGAGGAAACGCATCAAGTTTTTTGGAGTAGCGAAGGATGGGACAGTTTAGGTGAATGGAGAAATCTGATGATGGGATTCGGCTTGTTCGCTGGAGGTCTAGGTTTTGTCCTGTCTCGCTTCATAAACAGGGTTAAGGCTTTCAACATAACAGCGGTAACCCTGTGGTCCTTCCCCGCACTCCTGTTTATTGTAGCCATGGGCAATTGGGTAACAGATATAACTGGATTATCCATTGAAATCTTGATTTTAGGAATTATCGAAATAGTTATTGGATCCATTTTGTTTGTAGCCCTTAATCTGCCAATAGTGATGCGAGGCTTAAGGCGCGTATTGCTAAACATTCGCGGAGCAAAGGGTGTTGGGCAAATATCGCCATCCTTAATATCCTCGCACATTACACGTTCCACGCTAACTTTCGCCATCTTTGCGATTATATTAACAATAAATGTTCTTGTTGCTGCGCTAATTCCTACAAGTTTGGGAACTGCAACTCGGATTGAAGAAGACTCTATGGGCGTGGATTTTACGGTCCTTTTGAGTAAGCCGGAAGAAGTTATTAATGACACATCCTACTCCGATGAGCTTTATAAGATTGATAGCCGCATAACAGATGTAATTGGTTTTAAAACTTTCCAACCTGAGGAAGATTTCACCAAGTTTGTAGCTTTGGAAGATCCCCTCTCCCCAGAATTTGATTTCAGAACTGATTTGCTACCAATCGGAGTAGGAGAGTTTAAGCCAGAGCAAATCCGGGGCAACGCCTCAGGCTATTCTGACACCAACTGGCGTTATGCTTTTTACCTCTCTGCCTTTCCTGATGGCTTACGTGAATCTCTTCTTTCAGATCTTTCAGATGACGAACTGCTAGAATTATCGAAAAAAACCTGGGATCAATTCTTCAATCCTCAATACAATATGGCAGCCTATAATGTCACTTCTGATCTGCTGGCTGTATTCTCTGGAGAAACTGATATTTCTGATCTTGAGTTTGGAACGGGTGGCGAAGGACCCATAGGAAGTTCAGTTGAAGACCCTCTTGAGGGAGTTGAACCTCTAAAGGATGCAGAAGGTAATATTATTAAGAACCCAATTGTTTTCACAGACTCATTCTTGCTGCCTCTGGGACTCCAAATATGGATGCCAATGAATAGTTCGTCCACTGGACTTCCCAATTACCAAGCGTTCACAGTTGGAGGAAGCCTCGATTCTCAACGTGCCGGAGGTTTCCCTTTGGGAGCAGGATTCAGTCCTGGATCAGGAGAACCCGATTTCAGCGCAATACTAGGTACACTGTACTTACCGGAACACTGGACAAATCAAACAGATTTTCTCGGCGAAGCTAACGGTCAAACTTTAAAATCTAGAGCGAAAGACCAGTATGACTCCTATCTAATTAAAACAAATCTCCCTATTGACGATCCACAACTTGAGGAAATAGCCCAAGCAATTGAAGAATTCACAAATACAAACGACAACGGATACCGTCTTCTAGTCGGAGACAACTTCTTTGTTGCTAGTTCCAGTCTAGCCTATTCTAGAATTGAAGCCACCTTTGAACTAACAGATCGGATAACATCTTTCCTCCAAATCTACGTTACTTTTGGTCTATTGATAGGTGCAGTAGGAATGGGCGTGATCTCAGTTCGAAATGTTTCTGAGAGAAAACGAGAAATCGGAATGATGAGAGCCATAGGATTCCCAAGAAGACAAGTAATTCTTTCGGTTCTCCTTGAACTAGTAGTACTAGGAATAATCGGACTAGTCATCGGTGTTGTAAATGGTTTGCTAATAAGCACGGGTTTTGCGAACATGCAGAATACTGCACTAGTTATCCCTTGGGAAGAAATTGGATTATACCTGTCCATTATAGTTCTCATAGCCTTAGGGTCAGGTTCACTTCCCGCGTTTGCAGCTTCAAGAATTCCCCCAGCAGAAGCTTTGAGGTATGTAGGATGAAAAAAACCAACAAAAAGAGAATTCAAGCTTCGCCTAGCTTAATTCTGAAAATCTCGGATCTGCATAAGCGGTACAATGAGGGCAAATCAAACGAGGTCCACGCTTTAAGGGGTGTAGACTTGACTGTGGGGAAAGGAGATATGATGGCAATTATGGGGCCTTCGGGATGTGGAAAAACCACACTACTCAACATGATAGGCAACTTGGATCGGCGTTCGGCAGGAGAAATAATAATCGATGGAGTAGACACCTCAACCCTTTCGGAGAGACAGCAAACAGCCTTTC
>CP070820.1:1519101-1523129 GCA_020344315.1 Candidatus Bathyarchaeum sp. | reverse complement strand
AGAGGCTGCGAAATGCACACGACGCATCTTATGACTGAAGGCAACGAGAAGACGGTAAACCAGATGGGTCTAGTTACAACAACAGATGCGAAATTACCGTTCCCTGACTATCGGCCTACTTGAGATCGCTGAAGCGCGCGCATCTTAGAGATTTATGAACAAAAGAATTAGAGTCACACTCATAACTCTGTGGAGGGACAAATCACTTCTTTCTGTGGAAGCATATCTTAACTCGGTAAACGGTTAATATCAATCCCTAGGTGGTGAAGGAAAGGGTGAGGAAATCTCCTATTCGGCATCCTGTTAAAGCTCACATGAGGAACGGGCACCGAGTTAAAGCTCACTACAGGGGACAGGGAACAGCTCCTCAGATAAAGAGGAGATTAACGCGTCCAATTAATACATTTGATAAACCATCTTACACAGTGAACTTCTAATACTCCAGCAGACCAACAGACTGTAAACGTGTCGCGATGCCTTGCTTTTCAGCACAAGATATTCCTGTATTTATGGCTCAAAAATACCATTCTATGTTATTTCTTGTATCATGTATGTTATATATTGTGTCGTAATTATAAACTTTTTTATACCGATCTCAGATAATTTGATATAAGGCATTAAACGTCTTTAGTGTGGGGAATTTCATTGAAGTTGGTAGAGATTCTGGAGAAACTCTCGAACGCTAATGGAGTAACTGGAAGAGAAGGCGAAGTCCGCGACTTGATGAAGAAGCTCCTAAAACCTTACGTTGATGAAACTAGGGAAGACAGGCTTGGAAACGTTATCGCAGTCAAAAAGGGAATCAAGGATTCGCCGACAGTCATGTTGGCAGCCCACATGGATGAAGTCGGACTCATGATAAAAAACATTACAAAAAAAGGCTTCCTCCAATTCGCCAAGATCGGGGGAATAGACGACCGCCTGCTCTTCGCCCAAAGAGTCATCGTCCACACAGACAAAGGCCCCTTGATTGGAGTCATGGGTTCCAAACCAATCCACATCCAGAAAGAGGAAGAGAGAAAGAAAGTCATCGAGGCGGATAGACTTTTCATCGACATCGGAGCCAAGGACAAGAAAGAAGCGCAAAAGATGGGCGTTCACGTAGGTGACGTCGTAAGTTTCGACACAAAATTCGCTCGAATAGGCAAAGATATTGTTGTTGGAAAGGCTTTCGACGACCGCGTTGGATGCAGCATGATGGTTGAAGTTATGAGGAGACTGCCAAAAGTTGACTGCAGCGTTTACGCCGTAGGAACAATACAGGAGGAGGTGGGATTGCGAGGAGCCACCATAGCCGCCTTTCATGTAGCACCGGACATAGGTATTGCCCTAGAAGCCACAGTAGCAGGCGACACTCCCGGAGTAAGCGAAGGGGAAGCACCCGCAAAGGTTGGGGAAGGACCAGTGTTAACCGTGGCAGACGCAGGCTTGATCGCCCATCCCAAAGTATTAAGGTTACTCATTGATTCCGCGAAGGAACATAAGATTCCCTATCAGCTGGAAACTGGAATCAGAGGCGCCACAGATGCCTCTAAGATCGCCCTAACCCGAGAGGGTGTGCCAAGCGGAGTAATATCTGTTCCGGCTCGCTATATCCACAGTCCAGCAGCCCTACTACGCCTCGATGATGTGGAGAAAGCCGTCCAGCTTGCAGTCGCAACCATAGAAAAGATCCCAAAACATTTTTGATCAGAATTTTCCGGGAGAAATGGAATTCGAGATGAAGAAGAGGTTCAAGTTCTTGGAGCATACCGCGGATGCATACGTTGAAGCCTATGGCACCAGCTTAGAAGAGGCTTTCGAAAATGCGGCATTTGCTATGACCGACGTGATGACCGAGGTTGAAAAGGTTGAGGCGCAAAACGAGGAGAGCTTTATGGTGGAGGCACAAGACGAATACGCTCTTCTCTACAGCTGGCTTGAAGAGCTTCTGCTCGAATTTGAATTAAAGGGCAGACTCTACTCCCGTTTCGAGGTCTCCGAGATTGAAAAAATTTCTGAAGGATTCAGGTTACGAGCGAAAGCGTGGGGAGAAAACTACGATTCAAAGAAGCATCCGTCGAAGGTGGGGATAAAATCGGCGACTTATCATCAGATGAAAATTCTGAAGAAACCCAAGTCCGTAACAGTCAGGTTCATTCTAGACGTTTAACTTAATCCCGCAACTTGAGCGCAGGAAATGAGGTTTCAGTTAGCATACAGCTTATTGAGAACCGATAAAAATGCAAATTGTTTATTAAGATTGAATTTTAAGGATTTTAGTAGGAAGTGGTTTTATGGCATCAAAAAAATTGCTTGAATTGATGAATAAGGGAATAGCGCGAGAACTTCAAGTGTCTATTCAGTATATGTGGCAGCACGTCTTGGTAACGGGAATCAGAAGCGTTGCGGTTGAAAGCATCTTTAAGGAGATAGCGATTACTGAAATGAAACATGCGGAAGAGATTGCTGAGAGACTAGCCTATCTCGGCGGAAACCCCACAATAAAACCTGACCCAATCTTTGTAGGCTCGGACTTGGAAGAGATGCTTCGACTGGATGAAAAGGCAGAAGAGGAAGCTATAATTGTCTATAAGCAGACAATAAAAGTGGCTAGTGACGAAGGCGACATCACCACCCGAAGGCTCTTCGAAAAAATCTTAGCTGAAGAAGAAGAGCATATTGACACATTCTCAAAACTATTAGTCGGAATGGTCCCCCGCACCGACCCAGGCATTTAAACAGAGACAACACCGAGGGCATTAAAAAGCCATTATTCCTTCTTTTTTTATCTCAGTTATTCTTTTACATTAGCGGTTAATCGGTCACGCAGAGTTTTCCCAAGACGCTGTAGTTCTCTCCACACATCTTTCTGATCTTCAACTCTGACACATTTGTCAACGGATGCCTTGGCATTTTTGCCGTGCAAGAATTTCACGCTGCTCATTTCGCAATCGTCTCCATGGCCACAGGTGAGACATGGAACATTGCCTCTGATTTTAACCTCTCCAAGAATTTCCATTCGATCCATGCGCAATTCGTTTGACAATGTTCTACTTACCTTATCAACCGGCAGAAATAACCATCTGATTATTCTGGCGAGACCTAAGGCTCTGAGAGCAGGATTATTGAGGAATTGGGGATAAACTCCTGATAATACAGTAACAACCGGTTTATCTTTGAGAAAATTGTTCACGTGACGCAGGGACCACAGGCGTTCCAGGAAAGCTTTGGTGAAGGCATCAAGGCTACTGTATGGGCTGTAGCCACCAATTACTAGGGCATCAACATCCATGACTTTTTTGGAGAGCCAATTGAAATCATCCTCCTGCTTGCAAACGTTATCTTTCACGCATCTTTTACATGCTCTACATGGGCGAATGTGGAGTTCACTTAACTTTACAAACTCGTGTTCTAGTCCACTCGCCTCCAGCACAGCTTTGACTGCCCTGTCAGTATTGCTGTTGGGTACCGGACTCCCAGAAACACCTAATACCTTTTTGCCCATGAAATTCTCCACCCTTTGTGGCATTATTTGAGATTGCTTTTTAGTGATGGCAAGTAGATTATAGTGTTTGTGTAAAAGCTTATAGAGTGGCATCAAGAAAGACTTTGATTGCCGGGATGGCAGAGTGGATAACGCGCAGGCCTTGAGAGCCTGTGGTCCTTTGGACCGCGTGGGTTCGAATCCCACTCCCGGCGCCAAACTCTACGAACTACGTTTAAATCCTTGATGGCACGCGAATCTTCTTCCACAAGTCATAAAAACTTAAAAAGGGGGGTAAAAAGAACATTATGGAGGGATCACTCTTGGTGAAAGTTTTTGTTGTTTATGACACAAAGTATGGCAACACAAAGCTTGTAGCGGAAACGATTGTGGAGGGAATGAGAGAGGTCGGGGAAATAGAAACTGCTATCAGCGATGTTGAGGAAGTCGACCTTGAAAGAGTAGCTGATTATGATGCGATATTGATAGGGTCGCCAAATCATTGGGGAGGACCTGTCCGTGGTATTAAAAAGCTTATTGACAAACTTGGCAAACTTGACCT
>CP070820.1:1514357-1519001 GCA_020344315.1 Candidatus Bathyarchaeum sp. | reverse complement strand
GCTGTGGACTTGGCTGACGGCTCCATCATAGCAATCAAGGTTGCTGACGGAGCAGTAACAACCGACAAGATTGCCGATGGCGCAGTAACAACCCGTAAGATTGGAGAGAGCGCAGTGACTTCAGAAAAGATAGCTAACGGCTCCATATTAACCGCTAAATTGGCTGATGGTAGTATAACTTCACCAAAGATGCAGTATGGAATGCTGAAAGCTGCTTTCAGCTTTCTAATTTGGAAAAACGGCTCAACCTATTATGCAAGGAACGGTACAACTGGAGAAATTCAATATTCTGGAACCAACGCAACAACAGTCATAAACAACGCAATCTCAAGCATACCTACTGGCGGTCTAGTTTTCCTCTGTGACGGAACCTACAATATAGACGGCACAATTAATGTTGTGGAAAAACTCAACATCAACATCTATGGAGAAAGCTGGGAAACAAAACTCAATCTCACACAAAATTCAAACACAGACATGATGAAAATTGTAAACTCGAATTTCACTACTATTAAATCACTTTATTTTCAAGGGAACAGAGACTCGCAAACAAGCGGCAAAGGGATAATTGTACATAACTCAGAGAGAGTTTTGATTGAAAGGTGCCTTTTCTATGAAATCAAAGAGACTGCTATCCATATCCTTGGTACACATCCGATGAGCAGTCTTCAACCTTGGATAGTCCGGAATTGGATCGAAAAAATTGGCAACAGTAGCTTGGATCACGGAATATGGATAGGTGTCAACGCTACCGATGCTCACGTAATAGACAATGATGTTGGACGCGTAAAAGGAAGTGCCATATATATATCTTCAGGCGGATTTCAGACTATATCAAACACTTGTTGGGATTCACTGTACGGCTTAACTGCTTACTTGGTGATTAGTGGAGGAATCAATGGAAACCTGTTTGATGGCAACGAGAAAGACGGAATCAACATCGACTCATGCAAAAACCTACTAGTAGTAGGCAACATCGCAAAACTGAACAGCAATAACCTATGGAATTCATCGAGTGGGATTTATCTATACAATAGTAGTTACACAATTATAACTGGAAACAGAGCCGGATCTGTTGATGACTACGAAAAAGAAACTCAACAATATGGAATCAAAGAATACGGCATAAACTCTGATTGGAATTTGATCACTGGAAACCATGTCTACGGTAATCTAGGCGAGAAAGACATCTACTCTACGGGACCAAACACTGTTGTTACAGCCAACTTAGGAAGATACACGCCTAAGAGCAATGGTTAACCATTACCCCCACCTTTTTTATTCAACTCTTTCCGCAAGTGTTAATCTAAACCCTCAAACCCAAACTTTTTCGTGCTATGCTGGGCTCAGGAAAAGGCTACTGAATGGATGCTTGTAAGGTTCTGAGGGCATTTTGTGTTTATAGGAAAAGTGCCATTCTGTACTCGTTTCGGTATTTGCCGTTGACATAGCTTTCCTTGCAGAGTTTTCCCTCTATTTCGAAACCAGCTTTCTTGTACAAGTAGATGGCTCGGTTATTGTCGGTGCTTACTTGGAGCCAAACTTTACTGAGCTTTTTCATTCTGGCAATATCAAGTATGTGTTGTAATAATGCTGCGCCTATACCCATATTCTAATAGTCATCATGCACAGTAATTCCCAATTCTGCCTTATGCCTTAGCGCCTCCTGCGAGTTGAACTTCAGTGATGCGTCTCCAACAATTCGTTTCTCATTTTCTTCTTCTATGACAGCAACAATTGCCAGCAATTCGTTATAGTTTATGTTGCTTGTCCAGCTTTCCACTCTTTCTCTAGTGAAGGGAGGAAGCAAATTCGATACGCTTTCTTTTGATAACGTCGAGAACATTTTCCACAACAATTCCGTATCACTAGGCTGTTCTGGACGAAACTTCACCTTCCTGCCATCTTTAGCGGTCAACACCATTTCCCACTCGCTTTGGTACTCCATATTCACACCTCAATTCTCGACAAACATATCGGCTAAACAGCATAACAAATCTACATTGACTCTGAATAAAACTTTACATCACTACCCACAGAGAAAGCCAAAATCAGCAGGTCAGGTGGAGAGCCGCTACAACCTTTCTGGAGGCAACTAGTCGGTTGAAGGTTTTGCAGGCTTCAGCTGTCTTCTGAGCAATAAGTTCTATTTTCTCAGATTCAACGTGTTTTCTGGTTTCAGCTGGAACCGTCATTGCTCCGTAGTAGCCGGTGCCCACCACCAGCACCTCCGGTTTCGCCTCAAGAACCTCCATCAAGTCCTGTGTTTGAAGGAGGTGCCCCTCTTTTCTCCACCAACCAGCCTTGACCTTGTCAGAAAAGACTATGAGGTCCCTGTCGTAGCGTCTTCCATCGATTATTATTTGACCAAAATCGTAGGAATCAATCATCATCAGTGTCCCCCCTAAAGGTTATCAAACAACCCTTTTTGAGTCTTACGTGAGAGGCAATCCTTTGATGCCTTTTACTTTCGCTTTCCTCTCCCCTCAATAGCATGTCGTTGAGTCGAGGATTTTAAATGTTCATCCAACCACCAAGTGATTCAGACGCTCCATGAGAAGCCTAAGAAGTAAACTGGTTGAGAACTGCAAGAATCCTTGGAATGGAGAATGCAAAAACACGGATATCGCAGTCTACATCTATTACAGAGACAGGCGCCTCCCCATATGCAGAGACTGCTGGAGTCACATTGCAGAAGACGATATTGAATGGTAAAAAACAGCTCAAGGTTCTATGGACTTCTTGAATAAAGGGCACCTAAACAATCTTGCATAGTCAAGTGAGCAAGTCAATCCTCTCCTTCGTAGCCTACCCATGAGCTTATATCGCACCTCATGGAATTAATGGAAAAAAGGACGAGACCACATGAAAGAATGCCCTTTAGGCTGCAGCCACCAAACATTCCCAGATCACTACAAGTTCTGCCCTTACTGTGGCACCAAACTTGTCACTGCAAAATAGGGAACAAAACTCAGCATAGACCCCCAGAAATTGGATTTACATATTTCGAATTTGAATTTCCATTTCATAACTCATATAACAGGGAGTTTAACGAAGAGGAAGATGGGGAACACGAACCAAACATAAAAAGTGGGGGGCGATTATAATACAAACGGCAAGAAGTGAAAAGGTGCAGAGGTCAAAGCTGGAGATATGTAATGAGATTCTTTGGACTTTGGCTTCTCATGGTCCCATGAAGTTGACCCAGCTGACAACAAAGACTGAACTAAGCAAGACCCGTCTGGAAAGGCACATGAGACTGCTGAAGAAGCGGAACCTCGTTGAGAGACAAAGATTGGGTGCAGGCGAAATATTCTACGTTGCAACCGAAAGGGGTCTAAAAATCCTCAAGATCATGGGTCCCATAATGAAAGAAGCCCGCAGGATTCAGGCAATACAATTTTAAGCGCACATCCAAGAGCGATTTTTTGCGGGATCGCAGTATAACCCAGAGGAAAGAAAGTTATAGAACAAGAATGGATGACATTGGCGGGTCCGCGGGGATTTGAACCCCGGAACTCCGGCTCCGCAGGCCAGCGTCCTAATCCAGACTAGACCACGGACCCCCATGGAAGGATTCCGACCCCAAATATGAGGTTTTCCTTTTACGGAACAGTTTATGGGAATCCATGTCAGTCACAAATTCAAATCGATTGTAGCATATGCTTTAAAAGGTTTCTGAAGCACAATTTTTATAGTTTTCAACGGACTAATAATTCCATACGCCTCTATTGTACAAGGAGGAAAAGGTTAATGGTACGTGCTCAAGACAGAAAATTTGTCTCGTCAGACCCTGAAAAATGCATAGGTTGTACAGTCTGCGAATACGCATGTTCCATGACGAAGGAGAAGACGTTTAACCCAACGAAGTCGCGAATACGGGCTTTGCGGTTGGGAACGATAAACAATTTGGCGGTGGCTTGCCGTCACTGTGAAGACCCAGCATGTGTGGCTGCTTGTCCGAGAGACGCCTTGTCTCAAGAAGAAGACACGGGAATAATAATGGTTAACGAGGAGGTTTGCCACGGTTGTGCTTGGTGCATCAGCGCCTGCCAATTTGGCGCCATGATGATGCATCCAGATAAAAAAGTGGTGTTCACATGCAACAGTTGCAAAGACCAAACTGACGGTCCGCAATGCGTCAAATGGTGTCCTGAAGAGGCTTTGACGTTTGCCACGGCAACGGAGCTTGCTCAAAAATACAGAATAGGCCTGCCTGCGCCTTCTTGGTGATAGGCTTCGTATAGAGTCTCTTCTATGTCGTCGAGGTTTAAGCTGCGCAAAACGGAGCAAGAACTCTCACTCTTCTCCATAATAGACTTATAAAATAATCAAATACAAATCTGTTAACAAGAAAATGTCAATCAAAATAATTTAGCAACAAACTGGCGCGCAAAAAGATTTATAACTTGTCGATAAAACTTTTGTAACAAATGACTTTTGAAGGATTGTTTGCGTGTTAGGTAAACAAGTCAAAACTGCGTACGGTGAGGAAGGCCACCTCAATTACATAGAAAACGCAAGGAGAGTCGTTGACTTTGACATTTCAGAAATTATGCCGATGGTAGCTGACCTTGGACTCTGTGAAAAAATAAAATACGTTTTGCGAACCCGAGGAAAGCGATTAAGGCCAATTATGGTTCT
>CP070820.1:1509514-1514257 GCA_020344315.1 Candidatus Bathyarchaeum sp. | reverse complement strand
CGGAGGCTGCTCCGTGACCGCCAGCCTAAAGGGACGGATAGTCACGGTTAGAGGACTAAGGAAGCCTAGCGATCTTTGACGCCTCGCCAAGGCTCTCAGCCCGTCGTATAGAGGGTTTACGGTACAGGGGACCCCTAGCCCCCCGCCTAGACCCGCCACCAGAAACTGATGCCACCGAAGAATTAAAAGTTTGTCACCAAAACGCAGATGCGCCGTTTCAAACCTTTGATTTGTTTTGGCGTGTGGAGATAGATAAATAAAAAAGGGGCGTGTAAAGCTTACACGAGGAGAACCATCTTGTCCTTTTTCTTAGGCAGAGAGCTGGCGACTGAAACTCCAGTGGAATTACCTATTGAGGCATTACACCGCCATTTGATGGCTCTTGGAGCCAGCGGCTCAGGCAAAACCGTACTCTGCAAATGCATGATGGAAGAGGCTGTGAGACACGGCATCCCAGTAATAATCGTTGACCCCCAAGGCGACATCTCCTCCCTCGCCCTGAAAGGAAACCCGGAAGAGATTGAGGGACATGGAACGCCCTTGACGATTCAGGAGGAGTATTTCGAGAAGGCGAGGATAGCCATTTTTACTCCCGCCAGTAGCAAAGGCATCCCCATCAGCGTCAACCCCCTCTCGTTTCCGGAAAAAGACACCCCACACGAGGAAGCCATCTTAGCCCTTGACATGACAGCTACCTCCCTCTCAAGCTTTCTAGGATATGACCTCGATTCGGATGCTGGAAGAGGAGCCAAAGCCTACCTCTTCACTCTTCTGGAACACCTGTGGCGAGAAGGAGAAATTATCAAGGACATGGCGCATATGGCTGAGATAGTGCTGAATCCTCCTTCAAAAATTACCGGAACGCTGTATCATCTTGTTACAAAGAGGGAGCCTCAAGAGATTGCCCGTAAACTGAGGTTCCTCACTGTTGGGACGCCGTCGCTAATGTTTCAGAGGGGCGTCCAAATCGACATGGACATGTTCATGGATCAGAGTGACGGAAAGGTGCCCCTTAACATCATCTACCTAAACACTCTAAGCTCTGAAAACGACAAACAGTTCTTCCTCGCCACCCTGCTCAGAGAACTTTATGTTTGGATGCTAAAGAATCCCGCAGAAGACATACAGCTACTATTCTATGTCGACGAAATTGCTCCTTATATTCCGCCCTATCCTAGGAATCCTCCTCCCAAAGAAGCCTACGCCTTTCTCTTCAAGCAGGCAAGAAAATATGGAGTCGGACTTGTGGCAGCCACCCAGAACATAACTGACATTGACTACAAAGCCCTTGCGCAGGTGAATACTTGGTGCTTGGGTCGCATGATGACACGGCAGGACATTGATCGGGTGAAGAAGATTATTCAATCAATAGACCCATTGCGGGCTGAAACTGTTCTGCAGAAACTTCCGAGTCTCCGAACCGGCGAATTCCTCATGTTGTCTCCAGACGTCTACGATGACGTAGTGAATTTTCAGGTTCGATGGCTAGTAACCGACCATCTGACATTGGATGAGAAAGACCTCCAAAAGTATTTACCCTCCAAATCAAGGCAATTCTTCGCTAAGTATCAGCTAAAACAAAAGAAGGTGGCAAAAAAGTCTGTTACTATATCTCCTCCATCCAAAGCGCTCGCCGAACGAATTCAGTTATTCCTCAATTCTGTCAGGCAAAGTGTCTCCGCTGAATATGTTGCAGAGAACCTGAATGTGAATGTCTCAGATGCTGAAACGACTCTTAACTCACTCGTGAGATCCAAGATTGTGAAGAAACATCAGGTTAGCAGAGGCGAAGAGGTTCTATATTGGCTCTCTAAATTCGGCTTTAAACCCTCCAAGAACGTCTTGGGAGAGGTTTTGGCGATTCCCGCTAGAATAACTCAGGTGGAAGCCATTAAGAGAGCTAAATCATTACTTGAAGGCGGTCTCTTCTTTAAGAAAGAAGAATTTTACGACGCAGAATTTTCTCACCTTCCCCTCTGGAAGGTTGCAGCAACGCGCAAAGCGAAACACCTAATCTTTTTCACAAGGAAAGAACTTGACACCTTCTATCTTAGTGCCACGACTGGAGCCCTGATTTCTCTTGAAAGAGACGCTGTGTTGTTTCACAGGTTGATGACAAAGAGCGTGGAAAAACTTAGAGACTTAGATGATGATGAGGACATCACATTTATTCCAAAACTTCCCAAGGAAATGCAGAAACTTCCCCGAATAAAGCTGGGAAGAGACAAAATCTATTCAACATTAAGGTTAAAGTTAGGAGTCAAACCAGTCTCCGCTGAAGTTGCCCTATTGCCCGTCTGGAAACTGAAAGTAAGACATAAAAAGAAGAAGAAAAAGCGCACAATCGTTATTGACGCAGCTACAGGACGCAAATTAGCTGGAAACTTTAGACCCCGTCGCTCTTCGAAAAAGCGCTAAAGATTAATTCAACAAACCTGAATAGTTCAGTCAAGTTAAGCGTCGTGGGGATTGAGAGACTTTGAATGCAAAAGACGAATTGATTTCAAAACTTAAAGTGGAAATAGGCAAACAGCTGCCCGCCCTCTATCGTGGAATTGCGGAGCAAATGCTGGAACAGAACAAAGAAATTATCATAAAATGGCTAAAAGATAACAAGCATCTAGTGAAAGAAGTGATAGAAAGTTAACACCTCACAATATTTGAGGATTAAATTTTAACCAACCAACCCTGCCAACACGCACATTTTTCTTTACTCTAAAATCATAAAGAAACCAATAATTATGAATATTATGGCCAAAATAACCCCCATAAGATATTGTTGTGCTGCGGGCAAGTGCTCCATTAATATAGCTTGGCTAAAAAACATAAACGCCGTGAAAACGGCTACACCTAAACCCGCAATTATCAAGAGATAACCGAATAGCGATAAGCCCTTTCTCATATTTGCACTTCCCAATTCTAATCAATCTTTTTGGGTTCTGGACTGCGCCCGCATACCCACTCCTCGTCTCAAGGTATCACCCCAGACCCTATAGGTGGAAATATTGTTGACGACCGCAGCCATTCTAAATGGACTCTTTATCGTTCTGAGGATTTCATTCAGCAATTTCTTGGGGCGAAGATAGAATTCCCGGAAGCATTCATAAATCATTAGTTTAATCTCTTCCATGGGAACGGTGAGGGGTGACACTCTAGGAACGCTCACAGTTTTCTCCCAATGTTGATCTTCGTCAACGAATCCTCTTGCAACAAGGTCATCCCACACATCGGTTCCCTTCAAGACTCCTAGAGCGTTTACCTGAGGAACATCAATGTCGAGTTTGTGTATGAATTTCAGGGTATTCTTAATCTCGCGCCTTGTTTCATCGGGAGCCCCCACTATGAAGGAGCCTACAATGACGTCTACACCTGCCTTTCTGGCCTTACGAACAGCATTCTCAGCTTGTTCCGGCGTGATTCCTTTCTTGTAATAGTCCAGAATTCTTTGGTTAGCGCTTTCTATCCCAAAGTAAAGGCATCTACAGCCTGCCTTAACCATTTCTCTAAACATGTCATAACTAACATGGTCCACCCGTGAGTCACAGAACCACTCAATGTCCATATGGCTTTTTCTAATTTTCCGACAAAGCTCTATCACTCTCTTATTATCCAGAGTAAAATTATCATCCACAAAAAGAAATTGCTCGTAGCCTACACTTTGTAGAAACTCCAATTCTTCAATAATATTGTCAGCAGACCTTGCCCTCCAGACTCCCCGAGCAAATTTTCTGCAAGCACAAAAGGTGCAACTGAAGGGACAGCCCCGCGACGAAACCAAGGTAGTGAATTTTTTTGTCGCAACTTTCACTCCAAGAATTGATGAAGTATATTGACCCTCCAATAAGTTACGATCAGGAAAAGGAAGAGAGTCCACGTCTTTGATTAATGGCCTGTCCGGAGTTGAGACTACCTTGCCATTTTTCCTAAAGGTTATCCCCCTGACTTCCTCCAAGTCTCCCCCCTTCTCCAAACATCTTGCTAGCTCAAGGCTGGTGAACTCTCCCTCCCCTCTAACGATAACATCCACTGAAGGATATGTATTGAGAATTCTCTCGGCGTTAAAGGTTGGATGATAGTTACCGAAAACGATTGTAATGTTTGGGTTCTCCCTTTTCACCTCTTCCGCAACATTTGACGCCTCCTTCGCAGCAGTATTCAAAACTGAAAGACCAAGAATGTCTGGATCTTCCTTTTTCACCCAATTCAAGGTTTGATTCAGCGAGAATCCTTTTGCCGGTTGATCGAGTAATGAAACTTCGATTCTCTCTCTCATTAACACCTCTGTGCAGTATAGCATGCCTATGGGAGGCCAGGCGTTCAAGCAGACATGCAATGCATTCGAATATGGACTGGGATTAATGAATGAAAACTTCACCTCAAATCCCGGTTCAAGTTTATTAGGATCTGAATATAATTTTTGCTCAAAGTATGAATAGGCAAGCTCGTTTGGGTTGAGGATTATAATTTAACCCAAAACCCAGAATCCAGCAAAATCCCATTCTTCTTTGTTTGTGCGTGTATTTTCTATGTGAAAAAGTCAGATAGTCTCTAAGCGTTACTTCATCTTTTCCTCAGGTAAGTAGCCATAATTACAGTGGCAAGTATCAATATTAGAAGTGCGGCGCCAAAAATAATAAGCGGAATTCTAAAGATTGGCTCGGAATGCAGAACATCCGTTGAAGGTAAACCGCCTAGATAAGCTGCAAGAAAGACTGCAACAAAAACCGCGCCTACGCCTTGAGT
>CP070820.1:1503585-1509414 GCA_020344315.1 Candidatus Bathyarchaeum sp. | reverse complement strand
TCCCTCGGAGAAACCGGAGCCACGCTTGCCGTAGCAGGTGTCTTCACGACAGCCCCTATTGCTGTTATTCAGTGGGTCTCCCAATTTAGTTTTGGAGCAGCTGCTTTCCTAGGCAGCCTCTTAATCATTGTGGCCACAGCAATAATTCTCCCCATAGAATTCATCTTGCAGAAACAAGGAATTTCATCATTCTCAATTTTTTCGACTCTCCGTCTCGAAAAGGGACTTCTAAAGATTGAGAAGTTTGCTTCCAAAAAGCTATCACGACTCAGAGATGTTGTTGTTCTACTCTTCATTATTCTAGTGGTAGTAATTCCAATAATTGTTGTCTTGAATTCTGTTGTGCTATCTTGGAGCAGTGACCCAGACACAGGCAAGGTGACAGAAAGCGTAAATTATCAACTATTTGGACCACCAAACTATTTCTCTGCTTTACTAGATGCTACTTTTGTTTCGTTTGCTTCCGCATCCATCGCAACCTACATCGCAACTTGCATAGCCATCCCAACCGTATTCTTAATAAAACGTTACAGATTTGGTCGATTCCTCAGAGCCATACTCAGAATCCCCCTAATAGTCCCCACATCAGCCCTTGGTCTATCCATCCTTCTTCTGTGGGGTCCTGAAGGATTTAATCTGGCAAATCCCGGAATATGGCTGATAATCTTAACCCATATAGTTTTCTCAGTTCCCGTTATAGTTGAACCTATGCTTGCTACCTTTGAGGGGTCTGAAATTCCCTTGTATAGCGGAGCAGCTCGCACCCTCGGTGCTACGCAATACAACACTGTGGAGTCGATTTCTCTTCCATTGTTAAAGAGAGGAATTATGGCGGGAGTTATCTTATCCTTTACGCGTTCTTTGGGGGAAACAGGCGCAACTTTTCTGGTAATGGGCAGTCATACAACAATTCCTCCACTAGTTGTCAACATGGTTGAAGCCCTCGCGATTCCTGCAGCTCTCTTCGCATCAACCTATCTAATTGCGATCTCATTTGTTCTCCTCATGCTTTTCAGGAAGGTGACCACAAGATAATGAAAGAAATTACAAATCAAAGATCTCTAGCTGAGGTGAAATGAAATGCCTGAAGTAAAGTTAACGAATGTAGCCAAAACCTTTGACAAAGGTCGAATAATCGCTGTTGACCACATAGACTTGTCCATTCGTGACAGGGAATATCTGACCTTGCTAGGACCAAGCGGATGTGGAAAAACAACAACCTTGCGTATGATAGCGGGTCTGGAGTTGCCAGACGAGGGAGAAGTTTACATTGACGAAAAACGCGTATCCGGGCTTCCCCCAGAAGAAAGAGATGTTGGATACGTCTTTCAGGAGTATGCACTATTTCCTCACATGGACGTATGGGACAATGTTACCTATGGACCACGCGTTAAGGGCTGGGAAGAAGAAAAGAGCGAAAGAATTGGCCGTGAAATGCTGGAACTAGTCAGACTGTTTGAGCGCACGGATGCTTTTCCAAGCGAGTTGAGTGGTGGGATGAGACAAAGGGTTGCTTTAGCTAGGGCATTATCATCCGGCTCCAAACTTCTACTCTTGGATGAGCCTTTAGGCGCCTTAGACGCAAAAATCAGAACTGAGTTGAGGTACGAAATTCGACGACTGGTAAAAGACCTACAATTAACGGCAATTCATGTTACTCATGACCAAGCAGAAGCTATGGCAATCTCCGACAGAATAGCTGTAATGAGGAAAGGAAAGATTTTACAGGTTGGGACCCCCCAAGAATTGTACCTGAACCCTCAACACATATTCGTGGCCAATTTTGTTGGGGAATCAAATTTCCTAGAAGGATACATAACAGAAAGAACTAACCATAAAATTACAGTAGAACTTCGCAGAGGAATCAATGTTCAATCAATGAATCAAGACCACAAAAAAGGAGAAAAGGTGGTCGTAGCCATAAGACCGGAAGTTCTTTCCATAACGCAGGGGGAGAAGAGCGGGTTAAACTCGATCTTCGGTAACATCGAGGGGTTCAGATTTGAAGGAACTAATATTCGATACGAAATTAGGCTTGAAAATGACGACTTGGTGGTTGTTGTGCGTCCAGCGTTAATGGCAGAATGGCTTAGTGTGGGAGAGAAAGTTACTGTTGCTTTTCCGGTTGAAAAAAGCTTTGTTTTTTCCTATCCAGAATTGGGTTTGAGAACGGAGTTGGCTCTCGAGTGAAAATATGGAAAAGACTCTTAAGTGCGCATGCTTGCAAATTATTTAGAAAAAAATATCAAATGTCTTGTTGTTTACGGGTGAACATTTATGGAAAGATGGTTTTCTAGAAGAAGAAAATCTAAGGTATTGGAAATGGCAGATAGGCAAATGACCTTGGCTATAGATACGGTTATTGAGCTTGAAAAATCGATTAATGCAGCTTTAAGTGGCAATAAGGGAAAAGCCTTAGCATCTTTTGAAAAATTATCTAAGGTAGAACATGAGATTGATGAGCTTAGAAGAACGGTTTTTGAGGAACTTACCCGAGGAAGTCTTCTGTCAAAAGACCGCGAGGACATAATGCATCTAGTGAAGAGATTGGATGAGATGGCGGATCACGTCAAGGATGCATCAAGGGCAGTTATTTTACTTCTAGAGGCAGCCGTTTTAAAAGAACTATGGGAACAATTTGCCCAAACCGCTAAGGACTTGGTTGTTTGCGCAATCACTTTACGAAAAGCCATTGAGAATCTGGGGACAAACCCCGCAAAGGCAATGGAGCTTGCGAAACAAATTGACAAGATAGAGGGCCAAGTTGATGAAAAATACTTGAAGTCAAAAGCCATGCTTCTTGAACATGCTAAGGATATGGATGCCGCTACAATCATGTTACTTAAGGACCTCATAGAAGAAATGGAACACGTTGCTGATGCTTGCGACGACACAGCAGACTACGTCAGAATCTTGACAGTCTCTAGGGAAACCCCCTAGGCTCTTTCAGTCTAATATTACAATTAGCTGTGCGCGCCCAACGGCAGTTATAAATAAACTCTCCACTCAATAAAATATGGTATACAGCTTCCTAGGGGCGGGTTAAATTGGCTGAAAGGACTTTACGAGTGTCCAAAATCAAAGACGGCACAGTTATAGATCACATCACGGCTGGACATGCCTTGGATGTGTTAAAAATTGTGGGGATTACGGATCGCGTGAACGGGATCGTGACTGTTGCCATGAATGTGCCTAGCAAAACATTGGGCTTGAAAGACATGGTTAAGATTGAAGGTAGAGAACTGAAATCACAAGAAGTAGACAAAATAGCCCTGTTGGCTCCCCACGCCAGCATCAACATCATCAGAAACTACAAGGTTGTGGACAAGCAGCTGGTCAGGCTACCCAAAGTAATTCGGGAAACAGTCAAGTGTGCAAATCCCGCATGCATCTCAAACAGCAAAGAACCCGTAAAACCCACCTTCTACGTAGACAAGGAAGAACCCCTCCGCCTAAGATGCCATTACTGCGGCTACATCATGGAAAAACAGGACATCCCCAAACAATTCTAACTGATAGTTATGGGACTTTTTAGGTTCTTGGGTTGGTTCTTTTTCCTTGTGGTGGTGACTGAAGTTTATTACCATTTAGTAACATTTATATGCAGAGCCACGATTATTACTTCAAGGTAATAAGAGGCGAGGACCAATGAGTTTAAAACTACAACTGGTGCGCGACAACGAAATAATCTTGGAAGTACCTTTATCCCCTATAGACTGGTCAAAGGAACAGCTTGAAACCGAATTCGAAGCCTTCGAAGATGATTTTCAAAGATTTTCCAACATGTTTGAAGCTCTATCCAACGCGACCCGTCTAAGAATGATGAGAAGGCTGGTAGAGGAAGAGGACCGCACAATGAACTTCGCAGATTTCATGCGCGACCTAGATTTGAACCCAAAAACCGTCTGGGAGAACTCGAAAAAGCTGAGGGAAGGAGGATTTCTAAAGAAGACTGGCAGAGGAACCTATCGCTGCTCAGAGTTTGGACAGTCAGCCTTCTTAACCTTAAGCCTCGCCCTACGCCGACTAGTAGAATCTCTAGAAGAAATAGAGAATTTGAGGAGGTGAAAAACCGTGTCAGAAGAAGATAGATGGTCCCGCTGGTCTAAAAAAAGGTGGCCCTTCTTTGGAGGCGGTCTGTGGGACATAGACGAAACCTTCAGAGAAATGGAAGAGATAATGGCTAAAGAATTTGAGGAATTATCCAAGAGAGCACCCAAAGACCTCCTACGAGAACGAACGCTACCTGACGGAACTAAAGTGAAAAGCTGGGGACCCTTTGTGTACGGCTACAGCGTAACTGTGGGTCCAGATGGGAAACCCAACGTAAGGGAGTTCGGAAATTTCAAGCCGGAAACTCGCATGGGAAAACCATACATAGATGTCAAAGAGAAGAGGGAGCCCTTGGCAGACGTTATTACCACTGATGGCGAAGTTAGAGTGTTGGTTGAACTGCCAGGTGTCGAGAAGAAAGACATCAAACTCTCCGGAACAGAGGATAAGTTAACGATTTCTGTTGATACTCCTGATCGCAAATACTTCAAAGAAGTTGAACTGCCAGCCAAAGTAGACTCGAAAAAGGCGACGTCAAAATACAAGAACGGCGTCTTAGACATCACTGTCCCCAAAAAGAAGGAAGAGAAACCAAAAGGCGAGGCCATAAACATAGAATAAACAAACGATTCTTAGTCTCCACGCTTCTCGCATCCCCCTTTTCTTTTTTCGTTAAAGGAGAAAGAATTGATATAATGTATGATCAAATTCTAGAAGTGGTCTAGCCTTCAAAGTTTTTTGAAAATAACGATAGCCCATAGAAACAGTGAAATATGCCGTAGATACCTTTAAATCGTTACGTCAAAATCTATAAACGATACAAAGCGAAAGTTTACGAGAGGATTCATATGAGTGAAATGGCCACCAAAATCTTGGAAGATAGCCTCGGAAAAATAGTCCTCGTAAGATTGAGAGGCGGAAAGAAGCTACGGGGAAAACTCAAGGGCTTCGATCAGCACCTCAACTTGGTGTTAGATGAAACAGAAGACACGACAGATGTAGAAAATGTGAAGAGGCTTGGCGCCATCATAGTTCGTGGAGACAACGTGGTAATAATTTCTCCGCCCCCAAGGTGAGAACCATTGGGAAAAATAAGTAAGGGCACCTCATCTTTTGGAAAACGTGCACATAAGACTCTTCACATCCGGTGTAGACGTTGCGGCAGAAGAGCCTACAACGTGAAGCAGAAACGGTGCTCGGCTTGCGGTTATGGGGAGTCAACGAAGATTAGAAAATATTCGTGGCAGACCAAGACCCTAAACAGGGTAAGACTTAGTTGATCTGTTTCTTCATTCAGTTGATTTTAGGTTATACGAAGAAGGCTACTTCTTCGTAATTCTTTTGAATTCTTCGTATGCTTGTTTTGCCTCTTCCACGGAAGCCTTATCCTCCAAAGTAGAGATGTCGCCTATCGACTGACCAGAAACGAGCGCTTTTAGGACCCTTCGCATTATTTTGCCGCTTCTTGTCTTCGGAAGCTTCAAAACGAAGTATATCTGTTCAGGGGTAGCAACGGGACCAACAGCTTTTCTCATGTGGTTCCTTAATTCTTTCTTTAGTTCATCGCTGGGCTTGTATTCTTGCTTCAGGACGGCGAAGACCACTATTGTTTCTCCCTTGATTTCGTGAGGTTTGCTTACTACCGCCGCCTCTGCGACTGCAGGATGCGAAACCATTGAGCTTTCAAGCTCCACTGTTCCCAGTCTGTGACCTGCAACCTTCAGAACCTCGTCTGCTCTGCCTAATAGCCACAGGTATCCGTCTTCGTCTTTCATG
>CP070820.1:1497282-1503485 GCA_020344315.1 Candidatus Bathyarchaeum sp. | reverse complement strand
AGGCTACAGCTTGACCAAAGGCCAATCCTCCGATAAGTCCTAGAATTCCTCCGATTATTCCTTGGAATAAGTTTTCAATCATTATAGATTGGAAAATTCCCCTGCGATTGGCACCTACGGCTCGTAGAACCCCTGTTTGAAATTCACGGTCTTCTACACTCATAAGCTGAACATTAGTGATGAGTAAAACTCCAGTTAACGTGATAAGAAAACCCAAAGAGGTCAAGATTGTGCTAAGTAATGTGATGAAGAATTCTGCAAAACCAAAAAAATCTAACCGAGCCGAAGTGACCTGATAGATTTTTTGCGCTTTACCTGTTTGAGGGTCTACCTCATCGGGAATTGCATTTTCTAGTGATTCTACTTTAGTTCTCAAATAATCTTCGTCTATCTCAAGGACAAAATGGTCTGCCTTGTAGGTCACCAAAAAAGCGCTAACTATATCGGTTTCCCGCGCGGGGTCTTGTAAACTAATCCATTCTTGAAGGTGCTCTAACCTGAATACAGCTCCGGAATATTGGGAGCCAATTCCAGGACGTTTAGAATCGAAGATACCAACTACCTGCAGTTCCACTCTTGAGATCTCTGAGGTAAATGAGATTATGGGTAATCGGAAAGAGCCGTTGGGAGTTGGAGTTTCGAAGGCAATCTCGCTTATGTCAATGCTAGCTCGGGTTCCATTAAAACTCATGATTGCTAAGTAGACGTCTCCTCTAAGTGTTCTTCCGGCATAGGGAGTTAAATCAAAAGGTAGAGCGTCAAGCGTAGCAATATCTGTCCAGTTTGCTACATCAAAGTTGCTTCCATCATCTAAGGAGAAACCTAATAGAACCCCAGTATTGCTTGTGCCTGTAGCTGTTACGTTAACGTAAGCGTAGTTTGACAAATTCAGTTGTGGGCAACTGAGTGTGTAAATAGTTGCAATGCTCGTGAAATCAACCGGTTGAAGTTTAAGATATAGATTAGTCACGCCGCTGTTGAGAACATATTCAGCATTTGTGAGGTTTGTATTAACCATCCATTCAGACAAAGGAACAATTGGTGGTATTGTTGTTGTTTTAAGGTTGGTGAATTCGGTGGTTAAAGTGACGGGGAGACTCGTGTCTTGATTTAGACCTAATTTTTCAGCTTGATCACTGGATAGTAGGATGCTTTTGTTGTCTCCTAGGAGAATATCAATGTCCATTTGCTCTCCGGTTTTCCAATCATAGAACTTGCCAAAGGCTTCTGGAATATCTGAGGGTACTCCAGCAGCTTCTATTTTGGGGTCAAACTGGCTATGTACTAGTGCTGGGATCTGTGTGGAAAGCTCAGGCATAACGCCTACTGCATCGGGAACCAGATTTATTATGGATTCTTGGTCCGCTGCTCCAAGGTAACCACCTCCAGTGCTATTCATAACTCTAAGATCGACTTCTCCTTCGCCTTGAAGAAGACTTGTTAGGAAAGAATTCTCCAGAGTATCCGTTGTTATTTGAATCCCAACAAGCAAAGTGACACCTAAAGTTACAGCCAAGACTGCACTAAGATTCTTTGTTTTTCTTCTTGACAATGACCGCCAAGCAATCACAAAACTAGCTTTCAATCCCATAGCAAAAACCAAATTTGACCTATTTAATTAGAGAATTCATGCTGGTTCTTTCTCTTTGATTCTTCGGGCAATATTCTTAAGCTGTTTATTGCAATCATCCAAAATTTTGACCATTTCTTCTATATCTTGCTTTGTCAAGTTGTCTTTTATGGCCCGGAGGTCTATGAATGTCTTCACAAGTCTCTTCGCAGTTTCTCTGGCATCACGCAAGTTTTCATGGTTGATACCAAATTGAAATCCTCCAACGAGCATTGGTGCAAGGCATTCCAATTTTTCCAAGAACTTTTGCCCAAACTTTACCTGTTCTTCAAAGAATGTTTTTCCTTCGTCTGTAAGCACATAACGTTTCATTCCACTTTCTCTAATATATGACTCGCTGGTGTAGCCTTTATCCTGTAGCCTAGCTAGAAGTGGATAGATTGATCCTGGACTTGGTTTCCACCTTCCACTTGTTTCCTGTTCAATTTCCTCAACAATCTCTGCGCCTGACATAGGCTTCTCCGTTAGCAATTTTAAAACTAGGAATTGGAGAAGGCCTTTTGGGACACCTGCGGTTCGCCTCATCCATTGTCCAACCATTATATCACCAACGACGTCACTAGAGACATCGCTAGTGATAAATAAACCTTTTGATTCAGATATACTGATTTGATCTCAACATTGTAGATCAATTGAAATGGAAAAGGGATCTGCTCAGAAATACCAGAATTTGCATGTTCCCTCAGTTTACAGATAATAGCTTAAACGGTTGAGCGTAACGGGGTTCTTTTAGTGGATGAAAACTCTGTTTCTCCAACGGTTAAAGAGGATGCAGACAACTCCTATTTCTACTTGACCTATCAGCATAGCAGAAAAACCGAAAAATTAATCGGAACAAACGTAATCCCAGAGTTTCCATTATGGATCATACTGCCACTGTTCTTGATTGCCACATTATTTGGTTCAGTCATAAAGAAGAAAATCCTCCATTCAACTTAACTCCAGTAATTCAGCCATCCAACTTGTTTGGTATGGGAGGCGAAAATGACTTATGTTCACAGAACAGACAAGAGTTGAGGTTACTCAGGATGTTTGAGCCAGTAGAAGAAGCAAACGCGTTAGACTGGAAAGAGAGTATTCTGAAGGCAAAGAAGCTAGTTGTAGTGGAGTTCTGGTCTCCATACTGTCCTCATTGCCAAGCAATCAAGCCAGTTTACAACGAACTTGCTCTCGAATACGGAGACAAGCTGAAATTCACTAAAATCAATGTCATGGATAGCCCCGAAAACCAGCAGTTAGCTGCCAAACATGGCATAATGGGAACACCAACATTCCTGTTTTTCTGTGGAGGAAGACCCGTCAATGGTATCGTTGGAGCACTGGCAAAAGAAGACCTTGCACAGGCAATAGAGTTCACCATCAAAAAACACAAAGATTGCTCCAAGAAAAGCACACCCCTAAGTTTGCCCTACATCAGCTGATTTCAGTTTCCGCCTAACAGGAACGCAACCAAGGCTGAAACCATACCGATGCCCCCGAAAAGATACACTTTCTCGTAACGTTCCTTCAAAACATAGACACCAAGCATGAGACAACATAGGTTAGTTAAGATAATAGGTGGTAAGTAATACCAAGTTACAAAATTCAATAACATTGGCAAGATAACTATTGCACTGGCTAGAAAGAAAGTAAAGCTAACTAAATATTTTGACCAACTAGGAGGAGGTTCAAGATTCTGAATCTCATCCCCAGGAGAGTGAATAAAATCTTTAGAAATGGAACCTGCAAAGTGAGGAAGCGCTACTATCAATCCGAAAAGCACAGTTTTCAAGTCGAGGAAGGCGCTGAAAGGAAAAAGGGTCCAAATCAGAAACGCATTAAGAGAAGCCCGTAGTATGGACTTGATTTTTGAGAATACGATTCCAATAGCAACAAGTGATGAAACAAGAAAGATAGCGAATTGATAGAAAAACAATGTTGAAGAAAATAAAATTCCAATCGTAAGAAGCACTATACCAATCATGTAGGCTTGGCGAACGGTAATCAGACCCCTTGGAATTGGACGTTCTGGATGCACTATTTGATCCGTTTTTAGATCGCGAGCTTCATCAAAACAAAAAATCGAAATTGACAGGAGGAGGCACGAAATAATGGTGGATAATGAGTTTATTGTAACTCCATGGTTTGAGATGCTGAAGATTGCGACGATCGCGACAATTTGAGCAGTATATCTTAGTCTTATAAGTTTTGCAAAGGCTGTCAATCGTTTCAAGCGGGTTATGGTCTCCAACTCATTCTAGCAGCTGTGCCACAACTTCAGCAAAATCGCTGACTTTCACTTCTGATTTCTTTTGACGCGCTGCTTGGCTAAGGGTCATGTAGCATGAGGGACAGGCGGTTGTTAGAGTTGCTGCTCCTCTATTCTCTGCTTGTCCTATTCTTTTCTGGGCTATCGCCAGAGATCTATCGAGGTCAGCAGCTTTGTACAATCCTCCACCACCGCAACACTCCACGTTGAACTTGTTGCCGGGAAGTTCGACGTAACTATTGGTTGCTTTCGCGAATACGTTTCTTGGTTCTTCGATTACCCCGGTTAACCGTGACAATTCACATGGGTCGTGATAAGTAATTGTTTGGTCTGATTTTCTTAGTTTGATTTTGCCTGCCTTTAGGTAGCTATCAATTAGTTCAGTGCTATGAACCAACTGGACTCTATCACCCAGAAGCTTTGAGTACTCTTGCTTGAACATTCGGTAGCAACCTGGGCAACTGAACACTATTTTTTTTGCTCCAGTCGATTCTATTTCTGACACATTAGCTTCAATCAGTTCTTTCATGGATTCTACACCACCTGAGAATTTCATTGGTACTCCACAGCAGACTTCATTTTCCAAAAGTGTCCATTTTTCTCCAGCAGCACTCATTATGGTAGCCATAGCTTTTGCGGAAGGCTTCAGTTGCCCTCTGTAGGACATCAAACATCCAACGAAGAATACGACGTCTGCCTTCTCTCCGACAGGAACATCTAGCCCTGTAGCCCATTTTCTGCGTCTATCATGTGCCATCTTAAAGATGTTGTTTTCCGCTTTCAGAGCATCAATCATTTGCAAATGCGCATCTACAGCCAAGCCATTATCAAAGGCACTTTCTCTAGCTTTTTCCCAAAGGTCAACCAGATCATAGTTGTACGGACATACAGACCAACAGCGACCACACAAGGTACACTCGTACAATCCCTTTGCGACTTTTTCAACAGTTTCCTTGTCAGCGCCTCCACCAAAGGGCATGAGTTGCTTGTGGATCAGCGCTCGCATCTTCTTTATTTTGTATCCCGGAGCCGTGTATTTGTCGTCGGTTTCCTTAAAAACTGGACAGACATCTACACATTCTCCACATCTTGCGCACGCGTACATCCACAGAGTTTCGGGTCTTCCGAAATTTTCTAAAAATTTCTTGGGATCCATAGTTTTCACCGTTTTTCTGACTTATTTTTATTTCTCCTGAAATGTACAATCAGGTAAGTGCATGCAAATCCGTGAAGCAAACCACTTGGAGTTAGCAAAGAGATCAGTACCCAAATGTAAGTTAGGCTCACATGTATTGCTTGAGTATAAGCTCCAATTGGTGAGATTGCCGCGGCAAGTCCCGGAAGTATGTCAATCCATGGCGCGTTTGCTGCAGCGACCATCACTCCGGTAACAATCAGTATTATGTAGAATGCGAAATCAACAGTATTTGTTTGTGTTAGAACCATCTTCATCTTCTTGGATGAAGCGATACGTAGGATGTATACTATGAAGACTATGATGAAGAGAACGCCTACGTAACCATGCGCAACCGAGCGAATCACCAAAAGCGATCCTCCCAGCCAGGGACCGAGCAGATCAATGACTAGACCAGTTATTAGAAGTATAGCCATCAAGAGGTGAAACAGAAAGTCCACACGCGATGTTCTGACCATCCCTTTTGTGATGTTTGTGATGGTGAATTCTGGTGGATATTTCTTCGTCGGAACTTCTTTATCCTCTGTCAATGCTCATTCCTCCTTTTCCTTTATTCTTCTCTGTCTCCATGAAGCTAAATACATTAAACCACCCAAAGCCGCGGGTATAAGCAACCATTTGGAGTGTCTAAGGACAGACGTGGCAGGAGAAATTGTGCTGCCTACGTTGGGAAGCCCATAAACTGATGGTTTCTCTTTTAACACATATATGAAAGATGTACCGCCGAGAGGCTTGTTGTCTACATCTCCATAAATGTAGCCATTCAACTGTGCCTTCCTTTCCATGGCTTTTTGTATCATGGTTTGCCTTTCTCCAAACAGAAGAGCGCCTGTTGGGCAAGTTTGGACGCATGCGGGTTCTTTGTTGGGCACTCGATCGAAACACATATGACATTTGTCCACTTTGCCTGTTGCTGGATTAAATTTGGGGACATCAAAGGGGCACGCGTCTACACAGAATTTGCATCCAATACATCGGTTAACGTCAATTAACACTGGTCCTTCTTCAAATTTTTTGATGGCGTTTACTGGACATGCCTCTTTGCACTCTGGATCATGGCAGTGCATGCATCTCCAGTTGAAGAATCGCCATTTTATTTCTCCATTTGGATCATGTTCTAGTTTGAATTG
>CP070820.1:1488377-1497182 GCA_020344315.1 Candidatus Bathyarchaeum sp. | reverse complement strand
TTTGTTGAGACTCCTGAAGACAACGTAGACTTTGAAGATAAACTCTACTTCAACAACGGAAAGCATTTCACCATGGGAAGCTGGCAGGTTACGAGCCTGAATCTTCCAAGGATGGCCTACAACGCCAATGGAAATGACGAGAAGCTCTTTGAAGAGAGCCGCAGGCTGATGGATTTAGCTCTTGACGTGTTCATAGCCAAGAAAAAATGGATGAACCTTGTTCTGAAGCACAACCGAATACCCTTCGCTACACAAAGACCCTTGGATCCACGAACTGGCGAGAAGGGAACCTCGGCTGTAGACTTTGATGCCTTAACCTTCACGATCGGTCTTGTGGGCGGAAACGAGATGGCTCAGTTTCACACCGGTTACCAACTGCACGAAAATTCAGAGGCAGTTAAGATTCTGGTTAAGCTGATTCTTGAGATGCAGAAGTACAAGAAGGTGCTGGAGGAGAGGAGTGGCTACAAGATTGCGTTAGCTAGGACACCGGCTGAGTCTACAGCCCAGAGGTTCGCCATTGCTGATCTTCTCACGAACGGTTATCGGGACAATGCTGAGAAGCTTGTTAAGGGAAATGTGGAGCAAGCCAAGTTTCTCCTTGGTGAGAGAAAGAAGGATGTTCCTGTCTATTACAGCAACGGAACGCATGCCTATGTGGGTGCTAAGATGGGTTTGTTTGACCGGATGAACCTTGAGCAGAAGTTCTTCCCGCTGTTGAATGGCGGAAATATGTTGCATATTTGGTTGGGGGATGCTTCTCCGGACCCTGAAGCCTTGTATAAGCTGACTAAGAGAATCACCACTAAAACTAACGTAGGCTACTACTCCTACACCAAGGATCTGACCGTTTGCGGAGACTGCGGAAAAGTCACTTCGCCCATACGTGAACAGTGTCCCCACTGCGGCTCCACCCAGGTAGAATGGTGGTCCAGAGTAACAGGCTACTATCAGGCAGTCAGCGGATGGAACAAAGGCAAAAGACAAGAACTCATGGACAGATACAGAACCAACCTGTAAAACTTAGCTGATGTTGAATTGAAAACTAGAAAGGATCGTTCAAACGCTTCTGGAAGCCATATTTGCTAGACACTAGAGAGCTCACGAAAATTTATTATCCACATTACCCCTTTCCAATCTTGGAGGAAATGTAGTTGATTAAGAAGATTCTAGTCGCTCTAGATGGCTCCAAGGCGGCCAAGCATGCATTAAGCTTTGCGCTTGAATTGACAGAGATGACTTCAGCGGAGCTTGAACTACTTACAGTAGTCCCACCGGTTTTTCTGCCTTCATACTCCATTTACGTGCTTAAATCAGACGCCATC
Organism: Candidatus Bathyarchaeum sp.; assembly: GCA_020344315.1. Lineage (GTDB taxonomy): Archaea > Thermoproteota > Bathyarchaeia > Bathyarchaeales > Bathyarchaeaceae > Bathyarchaeum. The sequence goes on along the minus strand of CP070820.1, from coordinate 1,495,857 downwards.
GCAGATTGTGCCAAAGAATTAGAGACTAGTTTTAGAGGGGTATTATCTAAGGCACAGATAGAAGTTCAAAAGAAAAAACCCGAAATGAAAGTCTCAACGAAATTTGAGAAAGGAGAACCCGACGAAAAAATTGTTGAGATAGCGAAAGCTGGGAACTTTGATATAATTGTCATGGGAAGCAGAGGATTAGGTGGTAGAAGCTCCACTCTTGGGAGTGTCAGCTCCAGAGTCATAGATAAGGCCCACTGTCCCGTGTTAATAGTGAAATAATTCCCGTTTTTTAGTTGTTCTTTTCTGTTCTAAACAGGGAGCTTTCGGGCGGTTCGCAGGATAGTTGGAAACTAAAACACAAGATCAACTTTAAGATGAGTCAAGTATCCTAACACACCGTAGAATGGAACCCAAAGGGCCTCGATTATGCCCCCAAACGAAATCGGAAAGGCTGCACAAGCAAGAAAACTTAGCACGCAAAGGAAGACTCCATAGATTGCTAGGGATTTAAAATTGTGGAATGTCTCGGTTGTCTCCCATTTTATCTTTACCCCACAAAGTAAAATTGCAATGAAAAGTGGAGTAAACAGCAGAAGAGCATACTTCTTATGCCACGGTAAATCTTCGTAGAACATGTCTCCTACATCACGGTAAACCTTTCTTCTGAATATAGCGGGCAAATCTGGCAGGAAATTACTGTAGAAAAAAAGCAAAATGCCAACAAATATAGAGCCCAAAGCATTCTTTCCAAAGAAATAGAATATCGCACAAACATAGAGAATGCTTGATGGCAAAACAATCCATTTGAAAACTTTGGTCAGACGGTGTACATGCTCAAGAGTTTCAACTTTCATAAACCAAAAAGCAATTCTTACCCTAAACCTTCGATTTATTCTCGTGAAATAGCCCAGGACTAATCCATAAAGATGTTCATATAGTGATCTAGCGACAGAACGAGAAAACCTTTTGAATCTTCGAAATGTCAGTTTCTGCCTCAAAAATGGATAAGTCCTTTTTCGCAGAGAATAATCGAGGAATGGTATCCACAGAAAGAACAAAACAATCAATGCAATGTTAACATAATTTCCGCCATCCCAAGCATGATAAGGGATAGGGAGCCCCAATTCTTGCTCTCTAATAAATTCACAGTATTTTTCATATTCTTTAAGCGTGTGAAAAAAGGTAATTCCCCAAATCATTGTCCCCATTGAAAGGACTACAAGACCAAAAATAAACAAAAATTTCTTAATTCGCATTTTTTCATATACGCACGCTAAACATTACATGTGAAAACTTCCTCTGTGCGTGTGTTGAGACTTTGTTTCGATGGAATTACTATCATTGTTGTACTTGATTTGACTTCGTTTGATCTTAGCAGACGACTAGCAATAATTTCCTCAAGTTCGTCCATGCTTTTAGTTATTACCTTGGCCAGAATGTCGTAGACGCCATATACTAAATAGGCCTCTTCCACATTATCAATTGTCTTCAATGCCTTCAAAACTTTGCTCTCCGAACCTATTTCTGTGATTACCATCAAGAAAGCAGTGGGCAAATTGTCTTCTCCAAACTTTATTACGTGCGCATTGCTTATGCACTTGTTTTAACAATTCTAAACAAATGTTCGTTTCATAAAAGCCCTCTGTTCTTATTATATATATTGTAAATACCATGTTTATTGCTTAATCAATTGAGACCGCTAATATCATGGTATAAAACTACTGAACCCGGTAAATATATCATGTTTATATTGTAAACCCTGGTAAATACTATGATATAGAGGGGGAGAAAAATGGAGAGTAGAAAGGTACAAAAGGTCGGATACTCAACCCTGTCGATTTCTCTACCTAGCAACTGGGTGAAGGAAGTGGGTCTGAAACGTGGAGACACCCTCTTCCTTGTGCCAGAGAAAGATGGTTCACTCAAGCTTTTTCCAAGCAACCAACTCAAAGTGAGGGGGGTAGTCGAAGAGTACACCTGCAACTCAGATTTGTGTGTAGGCCCAAAAATGCTGGAACGAATAATTGTTGGCAACTACATTCTCGGTCGTGATCTTCTCACAGTAAGATCTTCTGGGAGAATGCATTCTGAAACTATTAAAGAAATCAGGGGGATAATCCGTAGATTGATTGGGATAGGAATTATAGAAGAAACGCCGGATCATATCACACTACAATGTTCTATTGATCCACGAAAATTCCACCTGGACATGTTGTTGCGAAGGCTTTCCATGATCTCGTTGACTATTGTAAACGAAGCAGTGCAAGCACTTGTAGACCTTGACGAATCAATTGCAAAAGAAGCTATAGGCCGAGAGGATGAAGCAGACATGGTGTATCTGCTTGCTATGAGATTATTGATTTCTGCCCAACGAAGAAGAGATATTGCTGAGGAAATGGGATTAAAGGATCCCTTACAGGTTCTGTATTTTGGGCTAGTGTTGAGATATCTCGAGTTGATTGCTGACTACGCTGAAGAAATAGCGCGAGGAGTTATTGATCTATTACGAAGATATAAAGACCAATTGCCTAGACAACTAATCGAAAGAATTGGTGATATGACTGACCAAGCCCGCAACCTAGTAATGCAGTCTATAGATTGTTTCTTCATGTGCGACATTAGGATCGCAAACAACATTTTGGGACTGGTGAGATCCATTAAGCAGGAAAGAGACAGATTGATACAAATGCTTCCTGAAATACCGCACTTGGACTTGATAGTTTGGAACATTACCCGAATAGCAGACCGTGGTGCAGGTATTGCCCTTAAAGCCATAAACAACGCTCTTGAAAAAGAAACTAACATATGTTCAAAAGGCTAGTCACTGATGTGCCCGCACAGCCCACGGTTTCAAGTTCAGAATTTGCTATTATCTAAATTGGGTTGGTTGTTGCACTTTCGCTACTGCGGTCAGGATAGTTATTGCTTTTTCTTACTAAATAATAAGCAAGACAAAGTGCTGCAATAAGCGCTGCCATGCCTAATACCATTGTTGCCTCATAGTCTCGCAATCTCACAGCAATTATCTTTCTAGCCATCGCGATTAATGCAACCGCAATTACTGTTTCAAGTTCGAGAGTGCGTTTTTCTAAATATGCTCTTACTGTCTCAATCAGTTCTATGGTAATCAAAATCCAGAGCACTAGATCTAGGATAGTGCGCAGCTTTTCCACAGTAATTAGCCAGATTGGTGGGGAAAGAAAATTGTCAATAATAAGATAGACCAAACTTGGTATCGATAGCGCCACTAAAATAGCGAGAATGATTATCAAAACGAGAGAAATTATCTTTTTTAATGGAGGGTTCTTCAATTTGTTGAAGATAACTCACCTATTCAAGTTTGTGACACTGGTATATTTCTATTGATATATTATAGTTACTACGAGAGCACATCCTTCCAATTGCTTCTTTGTTCCGTTCTTGTCGATTAAAATTTTGGATTCAATGCGCGCGCGTTTTCGTTTAGTCTTCTACGAGTTCCATGGGTTTTCCGCAGCAGACAAGAATTCCAGCGCCAGATGCGATAACTTCTACTACGTTTCCGCAGTTTTTGCAGGAATACAATTCTCCCTTTCTGGTCAACGTTTCACCTCCACTTCAATTTCGCAATTTGCATTTTGCCGAATCATCTAGAGAGAAAAGTTTTGGTTATTCTATTGCTCCTAGAATAAGGGCTAGAAGAGCCATCCGAGTGACTATGCCATTCCACACCTGCTGGAAATATCTTGCGTGGGGCGTATCGTCCACTTCGTGATCTATCTCGTCAACCCTCGGCAGAGGATGCATAATAATCATGTCCTCCCTCGCATCCCTTAATGTCTCAACCCCGAGCTTATAGGTTCCCTGCACCTTAGCATATTCAGCTGGGTCAGGAAACCGTTCCTCCTGAATCCGCGTCACATAAAGCACATCAGTTTCAGGCAAAAACTCCTCAACCCCTGTTCCCTCCACTATCGTAATCCTCTTTTTTATAGCGTCTGAAACCTCCCTGCGCATGCGAAGAAGCTCAGGAGAAACCAGAAACAACTTCACCTTATAGAGAGACAAGGCATACGCCAACGAGTGAACCGTGCGCCCATACCGCAGGTCTCCCATCAAAGTGATGTTAAGCCCGTCAATCCGTCCCTTCTCCTTCAGGATAGTATACAAATCCAGCAAAGCCTGAGTCGGATGCTCCTCAGCTCCGGAACCAGCATTTATCACCGGCACCTTAGCAAATTCTGAGGCTAGTCTAGCTGCCCCCTCCAGTGGATGCCTCAGCACAAGGACATCAGCGTACTTTTCAACAACTCTGATGGTGTCCGCCAAGTTTTCGCCCTTCTTGATTGCAGCCACTTTAGGCTCTGCAAATCCAATAGTGGTTCCCCCAAGCTTGTTAATGGCAGCTTCAAAGCTTAGGCGAGTTCTTGTGCTGGGTTCAAAGAAGAGCGTTGCTAATATCTTGCCGCGAAGCATGTCTGAGCCGCTTTTGGCTATGGGCTCCATGGCACCTGTGATTTTCAGGATGTAATCGATTTCTTCCCGGGTGAAATCTTTGATGGATGCTATGTCGCGTCCCTTAAACTTCAAGCATTACACCAGACACACTTTGGCAACTCGTAAATAAATGCTTAGTCTATCCGATTACAGATTCGACAGTCATGTTGAGAACAATCTCTGCTATATCCGTAGAGTACTCTGCTATTCTTCTCACGCTCTCAATCACTAATCGAAGGTTAGCCGCTTCTTCTATGCCCGTCTCTTTTGACGAAAGCAGTGCCTTCTTCTCCAGAGAAACTATCTTGTTAGCTTTCGCAATAACACTATCTGCTAAGTCAAAATCTCGTATGAACAACGATTCTATCGCAGTTTCGAAGGAGGAAATCGCCACCTTGTTCATTTCTTGAATTGTCTGAAGAAATTCTTCGTTTAACCGTTTTTTGAGAAGTAATACATTTTTTGCTATGTTGGTAGCGTGGTCGGCTGTTCTTTCCACCATCTTAGTTACGAGTCTATAGCCGAGACAATCTTTCGGTTTCTTTAAGCCAATCTCAGTTATTATTCGTGGGTTCTGAATCGCCATCTTTAGCTGCCGTATTATGTACAGATGAAATCTGTTAACCTCATAGTCGGTGGCTCTGACGTCTTTTGCTAATTGGTAATCGATGTTTTTGAGGGCGGTTATGGCATCTTTGTGCATAGACGCTGTTATGATGCTCATTCGCCGCAAAGCGCTTGGAACAGATAATTCGGGGTAACTTAACAAGACCTGTAACTTCAAGTCTGTGGAAGTGTCAATCACTATTTCTGTTCCAACAAGCATGTTTCGAGCAAAAGTTTTGATGGCGTTTCTTTGTGTTGACAAAATTTCTTTCTGGTCTTTTGCTCTTATGTGAATTATGTTGTAACCCCGCAAATACACAGAAACGGTTTTTCTTATTATCGCCTCAGAGCGGTCTTCTTGAGAGACTCTGATTATCGCCTCTTCCGTTTTTTCCATCCTTCCGAGTTCTGGAGGTAAAATGGCTAAGGTGCCGTTTTCTTCTTGGCGGACAAGTAATGAGCTGCCTTTTTCAAGCCCGTTTTGGGTGACCCATCTTTTTGGCAAAGAAATAACATAGGTGGAACCGCCAGTAACCTGAAGCTTTCTTGTTTCACTCTCTTTTAACGGATTTTTTCTCATTAGTCTGCACCTTCACTATGTAGTATATATATAGATATATATATTAATTGGGTAAACTATTTAATTATTGTAGCATTTCTTCCACAAGGAAATATGTAAGGAGGAATGAGTGGCAACATCGCTTTCAGGGAAGCGAAGTTTTTATACCGTTCTCTTGAATACTATTTCGAGGCTGGAAAAAAAGGATGGCTCGGAGAAAGAGAGGGCGACGCTTGAAGCTGTTTCCGAAGCAAGGGTACATAATGCTGCTCATTGGTATACTGATTGGCTTCATGGTTTTCCTCGCGGTCTCCTCGATCTTGTCCACCGGAGGAGGCGGAGGGGTTGGGCAAGGAGGATTGCCATCCAACATCAATATTAAGTTTCTTTATACTAGTGAAAAACAGGGGTGGATAGAAGAGGTCACCGCTGACTTTGAACAGTGGTTTTTTGAACGATTCAATATTAGAGTTAATGTAGAATTGGTAGAGACAGGAAGTCATGACAGTGTTAATCAGATTCTTTGGGGTGCCGAACCAACAGCTTGGAGTCCAGCCTCAAGTCTCTGGATACCATACCTGAACGATATATGGTCAGAAGAAGAGGGGGGAGAATACGAAATAGCTTCAGACTCAACCCCGCTTGTGTTGTCTCCTGTAGTAATAGCTGGATGGGCTGATTTTCTTCAAGATAATAACGTGACCGATTTCAAAGACCTGCACCAATTGGCAGTAAACGGTATTGACTTCAAGTATGGGCATCCAGACCCATTGTTGAGCAACGGCGGGGTCATGGCTGAAGTTTTAGAATTCGCTGATGCACTTAGTAAGAAACCTGAATTGTTCGAGGTTGACGATTTCAAAAACGCGGCTGCCTTGGACTTTGTTAGGACCATAGAAGCTAATGCAGTAAACTATGGAAAGAGTACTGGTTTCTTTGGAAGATGGGCAGCCGAGAATGGTCCCTCCGCAATAGATTGCTTCACAGTCTACGAAAGCGTAGTAATTAGCAACTCGGAAAAGGCTGAACAGAAATGGGGAGAATCGTTAATCGCAGTTTACCCCGAGGAGGGCACTCTTCTTTCTGATCACCCCTTTGTCATATTGAACGCTCCTTGGGTTGATGAATATCAACGATTCGCGGCATCCCAGTACCTATATTATTTGCTTCAAGAAAATTGCCAAGACAAAGCTCAACTTCACGGATTTAGGCCAGCCAACCCTAGTGTCCCCCTTAATGCAGAAATCTTCAACACACAAAACGGCGTTGAATTTGAAATCCAAGTTCCAATTTACAGACCAATGTCGGCAGAAGCCATGAAAGCGCTTTTCACCGTATGGCCCTCTGTGAAAAATCCGGGAGTGTGACCGTTTTTAGCCCAAACACTGGGAAAAGGAAATTGCTCTCCCGAATCGGAGTGTCTGCAACCACAATAAGCCTTTTTATTTTTGTTTTTTTACCAAGTTTTTTTCTGATATCGTTCACGTTTACCCGATGGCCAGAGGTTTACACTGAAGTTTTTGCTAATCCTTTAATAGGAGACACAAATTGGATAGAAATTCAGAAGTATCTTTGGTTGTCTCTACGACTTGCCATTACCGCCGTTGCTATAGACCTCATCTTCGGAATTCCTCTTGCTTACATACTGGCACGGAAAAACTTCTGGGGGAAAGGATTTCTTGAAGACCTTATTACCTTCACTTTGGTTATCCCCACATCGGCTTTCGGTTTTGCAACCCTGATAACATGGACATCAACCTCTGGAATAGGGGCTCTTTTTGGAGGGGGGATAGTGGCGCAAAATATGGTCATTCCCTATCTCGAGATTCCCTTAATAATGCTTATCGT
>CP070820.1:1479300-1488277 GCA_020344315.1 Candidatus Bathyarchaeum sp. | reverse complement strand
TTCATGCCAGGCTGAACTACCGGCCCACTATTCGTTTGAAACAAGGAGCATATTTAACAGTATTGAATACTAGGTTACGGATGAGTGTTGGCTTTCACAGGTTCTGGGCTCGGTAGGGAAAAAACAGTTTTATTCTATGTTATGATTAGGTGTATAGTCAAAATCAACGGAGACATCAAGAATGGATTGTAAGCCACGTCCTGACTGGGACAGATACTTTTTAGATTTATGCGAGGCCGTTTCCAAACGTGCCACCTGTGACCGGGGAAAAGCTGGCTGCGTAATCGTCAAGAACAAACGAATCATGACCACAGGCTATGTTGGAGCACCTGCAGGATTACCGCACTGCGATGAGGCAGGACATGACCTCAGAAAATTCATGAACGAGAACGGAACAGTCTCGCAGCACTGTGTACGCACCTTGCATGCAGAACAGAACGCAATCATTCAGGCTGCAAAATTTGGGATATCTCTAGATGGTTCCACGCTCTATTGTAAGATGACGCCATGCAGAAGGTGCGCCATGATTATAATAAATTCAGGCATCAAACGTGTGGTCTGTGAGAAGCATTATCATGCTGACAGAGACACAATAGAACTATTCAAGCTGGCGGGCGTCGAATTGGTTGTCATGAATGACAAGGTTGAAGAGTATGATCAACAGTAGTCCATTAAGGGGAGAAGTAATGGGAGTGAATGATTATGAGTGATCCTGTGGAGTATTTTGAAGCTAAATTGAAGGATATGAGTTTAGGCGAGCTCCACGCTTACAAAAAGCGTTTAGATGAACAGATAAAGCATAAGATTTCAACTAATAAACCCAATGAACAAATTGCACCCCTCATACTCTACCGAGGAATACTTGAACACGAAATAAAAACAAGAACAATTCCCAAGTAATAATCGAAGCTGGTCAATATACAACTTTTTCCAGTTCATTCTTTTCTATTGCGTTTTTTATTTCTCGGGCGATTCTTCTGCCCATATACATTCCTTCACCATACTTCAGGTAGGCATACGGAGAAGTGCCGATACCCACATTACTTCCAGCAACTATCCTCGCAGAAATCTCGAAAGTGTAGATTTTCAGGTCATCCGTGATTACAGTTTCTAGGCAAAATGGTCCTATGATGCCTGGGGGAGCAATCTTCCTAGATACCATGGTTACATTCTCGCCCATCCTGAGAAGCTCCGGCAGAAGCGACTCCCTCGCAACAATCGGAAAATTACCGACCACAGTGTATGTGGGATTAACGTTAATTTGCAGTTGCTCATTAGCAGGTATCTTTCCTATGCTGTCTACTGTAGATTCGTAGCGGCGGTCCATTCCCAGAAGCTCAACCTCTTTGTTGAGGGGAGAATGGAAATATAAGGGATAAACGTTCACGCCTATGACATACTCTTGGAAGTGTATGTTCTCCAAATCTTTCTCTTTTAGATGCCTCCGCTTGATCATGTCTTTTGCTTTCTTGTGAAAAGATTCCGGAGATTCCACAAGGAAGTAGCCTTTTCCACCCATTGCACCCGGAAATTTTGCAATAACCAGTCCATCTATATCATCGGGATTTTTGAAGGTCTTAGGTAGCTTTAACCCAGCTTCTTTTAGCCACTCCCTCTGTTTTTCCCTGTCAGTCTCCCAGTTCAGGAGTTCCCTGTTGCCGAACAAGGGCACACGCAATTTATCAATTATCCTTTCTGTTCCAACGTAGGCGTTGAAGGAGCCGTGGGGAACCAAGATTGTGTTTGCCTCTCTCAGTTTCTGCTGAACGTCATCATCCAAAAGCTCACTGAAATCCTCAACACGAATAACTTGGTCGGCTAGAGGGAACCGTTTGTAAACGATTTCACTCTCCTTCTTGCAGACGCAGACTGTAGAGAAGCCCTCCTCTTTTGCACCCTTGAAGATGTTAAGAGCAGAATGGGAGCCTAGGGTGCCTATTGTGATTTTATGGCTTTCATACTTCCCCAGAATACTGTTTATTTCATCTTTTGAAATCACGTTACTATCATCTCAAGTTTGTTTTTGGCAACAGCCGCCTTAATCTCCATGGCAACTCTTCTTCCCGGACCAACCTCCATGCCATATTTGTACTTCATGTAGGGGGAGGTGGGTTCCACACAGGGGCAGCCGGGTATTCTTGGGCTTACATCAAAAATGTAGAACTCTAAATTCTTGTTCATGGCGCCTTGTAGAGCAAACAATCCGATTATGCCCGGAGGATACTCTTTTTTGCAGGTTTCAACGAATTTTTCTCCCGCTTCCAGAATCTTATCTAGCTGTGATTCTCGCATAGTTGCTCCCATATGCCCGATCTCAACGTTCTGTGTTGATATCTTTGCTTCTAACTGTTCATCAGCGGGCAAATCTAAGACACCGTCCAAGTTTGTCTGTATTCTACGGTCAAACCCTAGAAGGTCTATCTCGTCGGTTATTGGTGACCAGAAGTAGTTGGCGTTGAATTTGCCTCCGACAATATATTCTTCGATGATTGCTTCTTGCAGGTCTTTTCGGTCGATTATCCCCTTTCTTATTCTCTCTTCTGCCCTTTTCTTGAATTCTTCTGGAGATGAAGCGTAAAAGAAAGCACGTTCTATTCTCCTTGTTTTCTCAGGAACCTTCACTATAGCCAGTCTATCAATCTCTTCAGGAGAACCAAAAATTTTTGGCAAATTTAAGCCAGCTTGCCTAATCAGGTCATACTGGTTTCTGGGCACGTTTCTTTCTTCACTTCTAAGCATGAACCTGTTCCCTAGGAGGGGAACCGCTAATTTTTGTTCGATGTTGTCATAGCCCACGTAAACTGAGAAGGACCTGTTTGGCACAAAAATAGTGTTTAATTGCCTTAACTTGGCTTGGTTCTCCTCTTTAATTAGGTCAGCGAATTTGTCTAGCAGGATGACGTGATTGAAGAGGTTTCTGTAGTGTTTGGTGTAGGTTTTTTCTCTTCCCTTTTGGCAAACAACAACGACCTCGAATCCTTCCTGCTTGGCGCCATGCCCCATCTCCAAGGCAGAATGGGATCCGAGCACTCCTATCATAACTTCTTTCGGGCTGTAATTCGCTACTATTTCCTGAATTCTTTCACGTCTCATTTTTCTTCACCTAAATATGCTTGATAACGTGTGCGCGTTTGCGGGGGACATTCAACGCACCGCTCTTTATCTACGTTTTCTCTGTTTGCAGTCCATTCTAGAAGAGGTATAATAGATTTTCTGAGTTTAACCCCGTCCTTTGTGAGGGAGTATTCAACTCGTGGAGGTATCTCGGCGAAGGATTCTCTCTTGATTAGGCCTTCTGCTTGCAGTTCTTTCAGCGTATCTGATAGGGTCTTTGGGCTGATGCCGTTTAATGCTTCCATGATTTTGTTGAATCTTAACTTTCCGCAATTGCCGAGGGCATTGATGATGAGGAGAGCCCATTTTTTGCTGATTACATCTATTATGCCTTTGAGGGGGCAGAGGCAGACGCGGCCTTCTTCTTCGCACATGATAATCACACTTTCGTTGTGAATAGCGACTATATTACTATAAACTTTATAGTTTAAATACTTTACTTTGGATACTTTTTATTGTGTTAAGATGGAGGTGAAGAAAAACATGTGTATAGAATGCTGCTGTGGTCCACCTTACTCGGGTCGAGGGCACGGCTATGGTAAACGATTCCTGACCAGAGCAGAAAAAACCGAGAAACTGAAGGAATATGCGGAAGAGCTGAAGAAAGAACTTACTGCTGTAGAAGAACACATCAAAGAACTTAGAGATTAGCAGCCTTTCTGAAACCTACAGCTTCCCTTTTGCAATCTAATCTTCCCCATTTTTTGTAGTCTCACGAATCAAATTCTTAACGTAACGAAACGCATAAATTGGAATTTCTAGTTGGTTACATCTGGTCGGGCGGTAGCTCAGCTTGGTAGAGCTTCCGAGCCAGCTTGACATCCAAGCTGACGGAGACGCTGTAGAAGCCTACCCGCATGGTGGGCATCACCCAGCCTATCAAGCGTACAGAAACCGGACTGTCGCAGGTTCAAATCCCGCCCGCCCGACCAAAAAACCAATCAGATAACCTCTCACAGGTTTGGATAAAAGCTAGTTTTCAACAATCTACTGTTATTAGTCTCCAAATATGATTCAGGAGCTGCTGAATGAAGAGGGGGGTCGCTTCGAGCCATAAAACGGTTCAGGTGGGGGCTGACCCTTTAACCTATAAAAGCTACTGTATCAACTAAAGGTTGAAGAGTCAACTGGTTCGAGAGGAGAGAGAACGCATGAAGCCCTTCAGTTTTGTCCACGCCGCTGACTTACATTTAGGCTACGCCCAGTATAATCTCGATGTACGCCGCAGAGACTTCCAAGCAGCCTTTCAAGAGCTAGTGGACAAAACCATCGAACTAGAGCCTGACTTCATGATACTCGCAGGGGACATTTTTGAGCATGCTCGCCCCTCAAACTCCACCCTTGAGGTAGCTATCACCAACTTTCGGAGGCTTAGGGACGCTGGGATACCCGTCCTCGCTGTTGACGGCTCTCACGATTCTGCCCCCAATGTGATCACAAGCACGATTCTCAATCCCCTAGACAGTGCAGGTTTGATCCGTTACTTACCCCGTCATGAGGGCGCCTCTTGGAAAAACAAAAGCTGCTACGTTTATGGTGTCCCAAACTTTAGAACCGCCAGAAAGACCCTAGAAGAGTTGCCTGCCTTTCTGGAGAGAAACAAGCCCGCCCCTGACCCTGCCCTCTTCAACATCCTAGTTTTCCACATGGCGCTGGACATTCCTGCCCTTAAGCCTCCCCAGATGGAAGCTGAAGCCCAACCAGCACTTCTTCCCGCAGGCTTCAACTATTACGCTGGCGGACACATCCACACACCCTATAAATCCCCTTTCAAAATTGGTCTCCTCGTCTACAGCGGCTGCACAGAAACAGTAAGCTACGAGGATGCAAAAATCGATAAAGGCTTCTACCACATTAAAGTCAGCAAAAAGGGTGTGCCAAAGCTTCATCGAATTAAGCTGGAGACCCCACGCCCCTTCATCATTCTAGAGCAGACCTACACCGGTTTGACCCCTGCAAAGATAACAGAAGCAGTTGTGCAACTAGTGAAAGAAAAAGAAGAACTGGAATCCATCGTGGTTCCTGTTATCCGCGGAGTCCTGCCCGCCGAAACTGGCCGAGGAGAAATTGACCTAGCGAAAATAAGAAACGCTGGCGAAAAAGCTCTCCTTGTTCACCCAGTTCTTCGACTTAGAGAAACCGAAGTCTCTGAGGATATTATCCGTTCCATCTTCGAGGGCGAACTAAAGGATCTGAAAACAAAGGCTTTCGAATACTTCTTTGAGATTTTCTCAGAAAGCTACAACAGGGAGGAGAGTGAAAGAATTGCAAGACTTTCCGTTGAACTCCTCAGTCCCTTGGTGGAAAAGCAGGAAACGAGAGTGAAGGAGAAGCTGGAGGAGTTTCTTTGAAACTGGAATCTATGCGGCTGGAGAACATTCGATCGCATGTCAAAACAGTCATCTCCTTTACTAAAGGATTCAACTGTCTTGTGGGTGGTCTGGGACAGGGAAAATCCACTGTTCTCTACGCCTTCGATTTTGTGCTCTTCGGCGATCCCTTAGGCAGAAGTTACGATTACCTCCTTAGAGAAGGCACTGAGGAAGGTAAGGTAACAGCGGTTTTCGATCAGGACAGCAGAACCTACAAGCTTCAGAGAGCACTTCGAAGACGCGGAAAGGGCATCAGCCAAGACATAGACCAACTAAGATTCTACCAAGATGGCAAGTTGATTGCAAGCACCAAAAACGATGCAGTTGCCGAGGAACTGAAAGCCCTGACTGGACTGGACAAAAACCTCTTCCGAGAGGTCGTTTGGGTGCGCCAAGAACACCTCAAGGAACTCTTAGATATGACTCCGCGGCAGCGCCAGAAAAAGCTGGACCAGCTATTCGGACTTTCAGACTACGAGGCGGCTTGGAGCGGGCTGCACCTGTTCGAGAAGAGCTATGAAGTTGAAAAAGATGTTCTTGAACGGGACGCAGACGTAATCCGCGTCGGCAAAATTGAGGCTGACTACATCGGAGCAGTTGAAGAATTTTCATCCGTTGCAGGTCAGCTCAAAGACTTGGAAAAGAAACTTGGTGACGCAGAATCTACTCTCAAGGAGACAACTGCCCGTCTTGAGGGTCTAGAGGAATTGCGAAGAGAGACCGAAGTGCTGCAGAGAAGGGAGATTCAGATTCAAACAAACATCACCAACATCAAAGACAGGTCCAGAGAACTAGCGGGCCAAGCTGAAACGAATAAGAAGCGCCTTGACGAACTGGAAGAACTCTTGAAACAGATGGAGACACAAGAGAAATCCCATCGAAATGAACTCCAAGAAATCGGCTTAGGAACAGAAAAAACGCTGGAAGACCTGCAAACCTATCTTTCTGTTGTTGATGAGAAATTGAGGGACATAGGCGGTGAACAGGAAGCTACGAAAAGAGAGATAGGAGCATCATTAACCAGAATTTCAAGCCTCATAACTGAAAACAAGTGCCCCACCTGTCTTCAGGACCTCGCTGGAGACTACAAGAAAAGCCTCCTTGAAAACCTTCAAGAAGAAAAAGCAGAACGCGAGAAAAAGCTGGTGGAGCTGCAGAAGAATCTTGATAAACTGAATGGTCTCCACAGTAAAGTTAACTTCGCCTTCTCAAATCTGCAACAGCTTATTCCCCGAATCCAAGACATGAAGAATCAGGTTACAGAAAAGAATGAAACTTTGAGAAATCTTTCTGCCGAAGTTGAAGGAGCAGAGGAACAGGAGAAGAGGCTTCAAAAGCAACTTGGCGAGACGAGGGAGGAGATAGCAAATTTTGATGTTGCTGAATTGGAGTCTGCGCGAAAACTGCGCGATGACGCTTTCACTACATACTCTTATGCCAAGCATGAATTGGAGAGTTTGGAGGGAAGAAAAGGGGATCTTGCTTTACGGGTTGATGAACTGAAAGAACGGTTGGACAACGCTCAAGAGAAGATTGAGAGAAAGGAAAGGATCGATAGGCTTCTTGGAATCATCGCAAGGATACGAGGCGCCTACAGGAGCATCCAGCCTAAACTTAGAAGCGAGTTTGTCACATACCTCCAGAGAACTGTTCAGCAGGTATTAGATAGCCTAGTTGGAGATGTGGGACCCGCATTGTTCGTTACGGTTGACGAGACCTATTCGCCTCTTGTTAGCAGCGAGATGGGTTATGAGCGGGAGGTTTCGAACCTTTCAGGCGGAGAACGGACGCTACTAGCCTTTGCTTATCGGATAGGTCTTGGGCAGCTGATTATGCAGTCTAGGACTGGACATGGGCTTTACATGCTTCTTTTGGATGAGCCAACAGAGAGTCTGGGCAGAGAGGATGGTTCCGTAGAGCGTTTAGCTGAGGCTGTCAGTCGCTTGAAGGCTATCGAACAGATAATTGCTGTAACTCACAACGAAGCCTTCGCAGAAAAAGCGGAACATGTAATACGCGTGGAAAAAGAGGCGGGAGAGAGCCAAGTTTTCATGGAGAAATAGGTAGAATTATCAGCCAGTTTTTGATGAACAAGGAAGAATAGTAAAAAAGGTTTATTTTCTAAGGAACCTTTCCTAATGGAGAGGAGTTTCTTATGATAGAGAATTTGAAACCGGAAGTTATTGAGGCAATGCTTGATTCTATGCCTGTTGAAATATCGTTTGTCGATGAGAATGATGAAGTCAGATACTTCAGCAAGAATGGTGACCGAATCTTTCCTCGACCCAGAAGCATAGTTGGCAAAAAGGTTCAGCAGTGTCATCCTCAAAAGAGCGTGCACAAAGTCCTCCAGATTTTGGAGGCCTTCAAGAATGGAAAGAAAGATGTGGCTGAATTCTGGATTAATCTAAAGGGCAGAAAGATTTACATCAGATATTTTGCCGTTCGAGATAAGACTGGAAGTTATTTAGGCACCTTGGAAGTCAGCCAAGACATCACAGATATCAAGAAGATTGAGGGAGAAAAGAGGCTTCTGGATTGGAAATAGACTGGTTCCATTTAGGCTAACCATGGTCTACCTCTTTCCGCAAGTCATAAAAACTGTGGTAGTGATTCAATTTTGGTGTTGTATGAACCTGAAACATGCCTTGTTAATGGTCTATTTGACGGTTCTCATTGGTATGCTAGTACCGTTAGCTGTTTCGGCTGAGATTTCAGTATGTGTAAAAGAGGGCGACTGGATAGAATATCAGGTGACTTTCACTGGCGACGTTCCCGAGGACCATGCTGTAGAAGGGGCTAGACTTGAAATCATAGATGTTGAGGGGAAAACAATCGATGTTAATCTCATATCAATATATCCTAACGGAACAGAGAAAAGTCTACCGGTAACCTTGAATCTTGAGACCGGTCAGATTGGAGATGCATTCATTATTCCTGCAAACTTGAATAGCGGTGACACATTCTTGGAACAATACGAGGGCACAATAACTGTCAGTAGAGTTGAAGAGAAAGTCTGTGCAGGCGCAAATCGCATGGTTGTATATGCAACCACCTCCCATACTATGTACTATTGGGACAGGTCTACAGGTGTTCTTGTTGAAGCAACCTCGTCATATACTGGTTTCACCTTGACTACGAAAGCGGAAAAAACAAACATGTGGCAACCTCAAATATTTGGGATAGACCCAATGGTCTTCATTGTTCTGATAATTGTAGCGGTAGTTGCTGTTTTAGCAATCTTCCTACTGCTTAAAATGAAAGAATAATTTAGTTAATTTACAACTAACTAAACAATGTTGATTTTAGTTCTACAATAAACTGAGTTTTCAACTCTTATGCATCAAAAGGAAAGGGTTTGCTGAGGCTCAACACGGGGCGATTCAAGGGAGATAAAAAATGAAAATCCAAAGCTGCTGTTAATCGCTTTTGGTAATTTTCATCTTTTCCCGTATTGGTGCCTTTTCAGTCCCTTATTCTTCGGATGTTTT
>CP070820.1:1469395-1479200 GCA_020344315.1 Candidatus Bathyarchaeum sp. | reverse complement strand
AAGGCGGGAATGGCAAAGACCGATCTTGAGAAAGATTATCCCCGTCTAAAAGAGGTAACATTTACTTCTGAAAGAAAGCGCATGACAACAGTTCACAAGTCTCCGGAAGAAGAAGTGTTCGCCTATGTTAAAGGCGCTGTTGAGATCCTCTTAGACCGTTCAAATTACATCCTCAAGGGCGGTAAAGTAATCAAACTATCCAAAGAAGAGAAAGAACAAATCCTGAAGACAAACGAGGAAATGGCAAGTCAAGCTCTTCGTGTTCTCGGCATAGCGTACAAGGAGTTGCCGAAAACTAAGACCGTAGAATACGACGAAGAATACTTGGAGAATGACCTAGTTTTCATAGGCTTAGCGGGAATGATTGACCCGCCCAGAGACGAAGCAAAAGGCGCAAATGAACTGTGCCGCAAAGCAGGCATAAAGACTGTCATGATTACTGGAGACCACAAACTAACGGCGGTTGCTATAGCCAAAGAGTTAGGCATAATGGAAAACGATGTGGCATTAACAGGCGCCGAATTAGATAAGCTGAGCGAAGAAGAATTCGACAACATAGTCGAAGAAGCATCAGTCTACGCTCGGGTTTCTCCTGAACATAAACTACGGATAGTTGGAGCCCTAAAAAAGAAGGGACATATAGTCGCCATGACCGGAGACGGAGTTAACGACGCTCCAGCCCTTAAACAGGCAGACATAGGCATAGCCATGGGCATCACAGGAACCGACGTTACCCGAGAAGCTGCAGACATGGTGCTGGCAGACGACAACTTCGCCACCATCGTCACAGCCGTTGAAGGCGGACGAGCCATATATGATAACATACGCAAATTCTCTTTCTTTCTGTTGCGTTGCAACTTTGACGAACTATTGGTCATAGGCACCTTTGCGTTGTTGGCACCATTCTTGGGAGGAGAAACCCTCATATTACCTTTAACTCCAGCCATGATTTTGTGGATAAATCTGGCTACGGACGGAGGGCCTGCATTAGCTCTGAGTATGGATCCACCGCAAAAGGATTTGATGGATAGACTTCCAAGAGACCCAAATGAAGGTATATTGCATGGCAGATTTGCTTCGATCTTAGCCAGTTTAGTTAACCAATTCTTGAGTACTGGCGTGTTGTTTGCTGTAGCCTACTTCGTTTGGTTCCAAGGTGAACCTGACGCACTTGCTCATGCACAGACAATGGCTTTTACGCAAGCTACTTTACAGGAACTGCTAATCGTTTGGAACTGTCGCTCCGAGACAAAGAGTGCATTCAGGCTCAGTTTCACTTCCAACAAGTTCCTGCTCATTGCAGTGGTTGTCTCAGGAATACTAACAATTATGATTCCTTACACTGGTTTTCTGGGAACAGTACCATTAACCCTAATTGACTGGGCTATCGTTATACCCGTCTCTCTATCCGGTCTACTGATCCTGCCTGAAATCTTTTATGGACGAAAGATTTGGCGTTGGAGATAGTCCATAAAAAACCATCGACTTACTGCTACGCATTGTCTTATGAAAAATTAGTTTAAGTCCTTCTTTACAATCTTTAGCTGTGTTTCATAATTGTAAATAACCCTTAGCCTGAGCAATTGCTGAAGAACGATGAGTAGACCACCTTTTCGTTTGCGGGTACTGTTCCACAGTTTAGGTCTAGGTTGCGTAAGTAGCGCCATCTTTTTGCAGATGTTGGTCTTCTGGGACATATCCCAAACTGGAGTCTTCAAGGCAACGGAGCAGAACCAACTGATACTATCCTTCGAAATTTTTCTCACAATCTTTGCCCTAGTCTATTTTGTTTACATGTACCAGCGTTTCGTCCGTTCCATACGCTAAATTATCCACAAATTTTTTGAAAAATTTTGTAAGATTCGAAGGCAACCGTAGAGAAGTGTATCTGAGACAAATAACAACCGTTAAATATTTCTCTGCAATTAAGAGGGAAACAGAGATTTTTAGGGGGTAAACAATGACGGAAAAAAGATTAGGCATAATGGCATTGTGTATTTTACTTTTAACGTTATTATTTTCTGGGGTCGACAGGTTAGCCGCTGAAGAGACACGTAGTGTTTACTATCTAGAATATGGGGGTCTCGTAATCGACATTTGGGCTCCTGATCAAGCCTATCCTGGCGAGAGCATAAACGTCACTGTGAAAACGGAAGCTGCTATGCAACAACCGATCTACATCAAATACATTAATGTGGACTTTTATGGAGTTGAAAATACTACAACCGAGGTTACCTTAGATCAGATTGTTCATCTAGAAAATTCTTCCCTGACTTTTCACGAGGTCAAATACAACATAACAATCCCCGACAGCATCTCCACAGGATTAACCTATGGAGAAATAAGTTGTGAATGGGACTTCATGGGTGCACCGCAAAAGATACCTCCATCCGGATTCGCCCTCACATACGTCAAAGACACAGCACTCGAAGAACTCCAAGCCGACTATGATGAATTGAATGCCACTTACCATTCTACACTCGAAGATTACAACCAATTGGAATCAAAGCACCAAGGGGAAGTGGATTCAACCCGTAATCTGATGTACGTCTTCATTGCAACAACTGTTGTTGCCGCCATAACGGTTGGTGTTCTTCTACTTAGAAAACCTAAAAAAGTCTATGTCTAGAAACCCAACAATTTTTTTGCCTCAGCAATCTCTTCGAACCGCGGTTGCCTTGGACAGTTATAGAGGGGACCGCCCGGTCTCTCGTTGTAGTATGGTCGGTTGCATCCTGAACATCCGGAAGTGAGAAAAGGTTCGCCAGTCTCGATGACCTCCCGTAACTGTTTCTTAGAGATTCCGAAATTCGTGACACTACCGCTATCACAAAACTCCATGTTTTCAAGTCGCATTTTTCTGTTGGTTACGAGGTAATGGGCAACTTGAACTCTTCGATAATGGCTTAGGGAAGGCGGAGGATTATTTTCAAGAGCGGTTCCGGGAATTGGCGTAAAGGCAAACAATCCTGGATAGACTCCTGAATCGACGCACCATTGAATTATTTGACAAAGCTCCTTCTCGGTTTCTCCGAGACCCACGATGAGATGTGTACTTACGGAGCCTTCTCCGAAGACTCTAACTGCCTCATTCAAAGCCTTGCGTTGTCTCTCCCACCGGTAAGGTCCGCCGATGTTCTGTCCCTTAACTTTGTTAAAGATTTTTTCTGTGGCGGCGTCCAAAGCGATGCTTATCCGATTGACACCAGCTTCTGCCAAAGCTTTCAATCTCTCTGGATTCAAGGGCTGACATGATACGGATACGGGAACCGTAACTCGGGATTTGATTTCTCTAACGAGAAGCAGAACATCGTCGAAAACCTCTGGATAGTTCAGCGTCTGGATGCAAACCCGCTTTATCGTGTCCTCTTTTGTGGTTCTCTCTATTCCATCAACCACTTGTCTTGTGGGGAATATGGGCCAGGTGACTCTGGAGAGCATGTCTGCTCTACCTCTGCTCTCTCTGGCTTGGGGACAGAAACCGCAGTTTGCAGAGCATTTCTCGTTTCGGCATGTTAGCAGATATATGGTTGTGGGCTTGGCGTCTAGCATACCCTTCAGCAGCCCCAGCACAGTAGCCGAGCCTGTTGAGACGCGGATCCGTTCTGGCAATTCACTAACGGACTTTTTGCCCACATTATTCACCTAATACTAAGGTCTTCCGTGAGAGATGGAAAGACTGGATGTTATATTTCTGTTGGTCAATAGACTTAGAAAATCTTCGGGGAAAGCAATATAGCGCAGCTCATCTTTTTTTGGGTTTTTCTGATTTTTTGCGTCCGTCACGAAGGTGGCGGAAGGCTAAGATTGGATGCTTGAATAGCATGCGAGGTCCTGAATGTTTCATCACTTCCTTTACTTTGGTTCGCATTTCTGGTCTGTAACAGTGTATCGGGCATTTGGCACATGTTGGTTTCTCTTCTTGATAGGGACATTTGCCCAGTCGCTTCATTGCATATTCAAATAGTTCATTGCATTCCTGACAAAGTTCTCCATCGCTTTCGTGATGGTTACGGCAGTAAATTTTTACCATGGCTTCAATCGTTTTTCTCTCTCTAACCATTCGGGGATGAACAGACATCATAAAGTCTCCATTTTGTTTTGGGGAAAGCACACTCAGAATAAATCCTGATTGAAGTCGACCTTCAAATAGTTTCTGGAAACGTGTATGATCCCTAATGAAGAACAGTAAAAAGGAAACACATAAATCTGAAAGCCTGTTCCTGTTGTCGACTTGTTGATGGCAACATGATTTGGATGTATACTGTGCAAGACGAAGAATTCAAAGCAATCGATGTAACTTCCATAAATCAGGTGATGGAGGTTTCGCGCGCGCAGTGGGTTTGGGTTGATGTTTATAACCCCACTAAGGAAGAAAGTGAAATAATTTCGGCATTACTGGGAAATGAACCGAACATCGTGGAAAAAATTAAACGACGGACTCTTAATCCCTTGAATATAAATGTTAAAGATTGTATATTGTGCGATTATGAGAAGGTTAACGAATACGTTTTAGTTACTGTTCCCTCCCTTTTCATGAAAGAACAACTTCAAATGTATCCAATCGTTTTGGCAAAGAAAAAGAATGTGCTTATCACTTGGGGAGAAGAGGATGGGCACAGTCATTCCACGTTAATTAAATTAATGATTAGAAGGTTAAGAGAACTTGTGGAAGATGGGGAAAATCTGAATTCATCTTTGGCAATTGGTATGTTGCTTCGTGAGATTGCAGTTGCCACCTCTAATGTATTGTTATCCATCAGAGAAGAAGTAAACTCCTTGGAGGAACGGATTCTAGAGAACGAGGAAAAACACGGTGTTCACTCTGTTTTTTCACTCAAAAGGAAGATTACCGCTCTCTACCGAATTATGGTAGATGAAAAGAAGTTTATGCTCGACGTGAACAAGAAGATAATACCCCGCATCAAGCTCGATGAAAAAGCAAAAACAATCCTAGACGACGCAATCGGCATCATCGATCGGGGACTTGACCTCACGGATTCCTACAATAGAACCCTGGACAACATGTTAACTCTTCAGGATTTAGCCTCAATTCACAAAGTTGAAGCCTCCATAAACTATCTGACAATTGTCTTGGTGATTGGTACTGGAATTTTGATTGCATTAGAGATCATGGGCAAACTGGGTCTCCATTAAAACACCCTATGCCCTGTTAAAGACACGCTGAAAAAATGTGTTATAGTGTAGATGGCGTATTTTCTGAGCATTTGCGTGCACTCCATTAGGTTTAAATACACTGCCTGTTAACCTCCTCCATGGGATCTCCATGCTCGGCATGCAGGAAATAATTCTGATTCTTGTAATACTGCTCTTGGTTTTTGGTCCTTCCAAGCTCCCGAAACTCGCTAGAGAATTGGGAAAAGTATGGCAAGAATTCAACAAAGCAAGTTCCACCGCTTTTGAGGCTCTGAATTCAGCGGATAGTGCCAAGGACGAGAATGAGAAAAAGCTTCTCATGGATGTTGCAGTAAAACTTGGTGTGAATGCTGAAGGAAAGACTGACAAAGAATTGACAGAGGAGATATTAACGAAAGTAATAAATAAAGAGAGTGTTTCTACATAACGAGGAGTTTGAAAATGTTTGGTCTTGGATGGCCAGAATTAATCATCATTCTGATTATAGTTCTGCTTATCTTTGGGGGTTCACGCCTAAAAGGGCTAGCTAAGGCGCTTGGAGAAAGTATACGGGAGTTCAAGAAATCATCTTCTGAGGAGCCTGAAAAGAAGGAAGAAGAAGAGATTGTTCAGGCAGCGAAAAAGATGGGAATAGAGACAGAAGGCAAAAGCTCAGCACAAATTCTCAAAGAAATGAACGAGATGTTAGATAGCAAAAAGGCCTAGGGCTGCTGCTTCACGTTTTAAATAGGCTTTCTTTGATATTCTGATTATGGATAGCTAACGACTCACTGATTGAAGAAGAGACGGTAAACATGAGTTTCATGGGTCACATAAAAGAACTGGTTAACCGATTACGCACAATAGTTATCGCAGTAGTCATATCCACAATCATAGTGATGATTGTACCTGTTAGTTTGGATTTCTCCAATGTTTCTGCCGTAAACCCATACTATCCAACAATAACGTCCACTGTAATTACGAATCTTCAAGAAAGGTTTCTTCCCGAAGGAGCAGAACTTCTGCCCTTGAGCTTTCTATCTCCCTTAGAGGTTTATGTTTTTGTCGCTCTAATATTAGGCGTCATGATTAGTACGCCTGTGATCGCTTATGAGCTCTATAAGTTTATCAATCCAGCTTTGTATAAACATGAAAGAAAGGCAATCTTACAGTTCATAACGTCCTTCGTCGGCTTGTTTGCCTTTGGCATCATTCTTGGATACTTATACATAATCCCTGTAAGCATGCGAACGATTTCCATGTTCTCAGATATGCTAAGTCTACCTCCAACATACGCTTTCAGTGAATTTTACTCCTTAGTTGGATTTGCACTCCTAACATGCGGTTTAATATTAACTCTTCCAGCATTCCTTGTTATACTCGTCAAGGCAGGCATCTTGAAAACCAAAACTTTAACCGGAAATCGAAAGTTTCTATACGGTTTTCTCATCATCGCAATTGCCCTCATTGATCCAGACCCTGGCCTAGTGACAGAAGCTTTGATCTTTCTGCCTCTTGTCATACTGACAGAAATAAGCATACTAATTGCGAAAAGGATTGAAAAAAACCGCGAAGAATCTGAAGATTCTAGTGACACTTAGTATTAAGACGAAAACTCAGATGGTTACAAATACGCGTGCCTATTATCCGTCCATTTCTGCCAATGACCCTGTAGATTCATAACATTAGGTCTTTGAAGATCTGGGAGCAGCAGAGGGGTGAAAAAGAAATCTCCAAACCTAAAGATTCCGCCAACCTGATGGCTTCTTCGTCTGGAAAGGCGATGGCGTTGACTCCAGCTTTCACTGCCAATGTGTCTGTTCTCGTTCTGTGCTCTCCCTTTGGCCTCATGCATCCCAAGGCAACAGGGATGTTAGGCATTAGAAGTCTGGTTGTCACCAGAACTTTAGCAATGTCCTCAGGACTGGGCGGGTCAACCTTTTCCATAGGTGTTCCATGAATCGGCATGAACGCTATCATTATAATCGCTGAGGGTGAGTATTTAGAAATCATCTTAAGGGCTTGGAGTTCACCCTTCAATTTTCCATAGTGAAGCCCAACCAGCAGGTGAGGAACGAATGGAATACCCGTTTTGTGCAAAGCCTTCAAGGATCTATCGTAGTCTTTAACGCTAATTTCCAGTCGATACACTTCTCGTATGGTTTGATCGGAGCCAATTATGTCCAGTAGCGCAGCGTCAACACCAGCCTCCTTTAGCCTCTTCGCTGTTGACAGTTCGATAACTCCAGTGTGCACAACAATGGTTAATCCTAACTCCTTCTTCACTTTGGCGATGGCATCTACAAACTCGTCAAGGGGAACAGAACCGTCAGGGAGACATCCTCCGCTTATGAGGCAACCAATTGCCCCCTTTTCTTTCAGTTTCCTACATAGCTCAATAAGTTCTTTTGGAGTAGGAGCTGGAAACATCGTGTTGAGAACCCTTCCGTCGCAGTGCTTGCATTTAAGAGCGCAGGAGGACCCTGTGATTGAGATTGATGGAAAAAAGGTTGGAGACGCGCGGAAGTATTTGGTTTTGTAGTTGATGAAGCTTGGGGTATAAAATCGGATGCTTCTCTGACTGTTTAGGAAAAGACCCTTCTCAATCATTGAAGCCAATTCTTTTCCAGAAGCATGCCATATTTCCTCAGCTTTCATCTGATATCAAAAAACACTTGCCAATGTACCCTCAAATATGTTATTATTTACTGCCCACTCTTCCATGCAAGACTCGATATTATAGAGCCCTTAATTTCGAGCCAAACCTGCGTCTTTAGCCAAAAAGTCAAGATTTAACGTCAGTATGTCTTCCAATCCTTTAGGGATGGGTTCCTTCAATTTTGTCTCTTCAATCTTTTTTATGTAATGTTTACATTTGGTGCAGAAGTCAATTTTAAACGCGGGATTTGCTTCAACCTCAATATACTTCAAAGTGTACGGGTCTTTATTGCCACAATGAACACAAAGATAATTGTCAGAGAGGTACTCGGTTCCGCAATATGTACATACCAAAAAACGTTTACGATATCTATTTTTGGCTACGGCAGGTATTCTGCCGCAGACTGGGCAAGACCCTTGCCACCACTTGTCAGGAAACTGAGGATCGATTTTTCTGGCAATTTCTTCGAGAGCCGGCTGGGTTATGGCGCCTATTAAATAGAGGAGAAGTTCAGCCTTAACATCCGATTCTTTTGCAGCATCTGCAATGATAGTTATGTTTTCCCCCAAAGCAGCCTCAATAAGCTTCGATAGGCTAATCTTTCCACTTTCCACGTGATTTAAAAGCCTCTTTAAACCTTCTTCATTGATCCTCTGTTCAACAAAGACGTGTACAAGCTTCTTGAAAGCAATCAGCAGTAAATCAGGATCGAATTTCAACGGATCAAGAAAATAAATGATTGGCAACTTTCTGTCAAGGGCTTTTTTTTGCAGATCCTCGATTGACTTCTTGTCATCCCAATTTATTGCCAGTCCTTTTGTTGGTGTACTATCAATTTCTTTTTGGATGACTAGCGTTTTCTTTTTTAGCTCCAAAGGACCTTGCAGGTCCTTATGTTGCAGAAGCATGGCAGAAATGATTTTCAGTCGCTCTTTAATTGGCTTTTTTCCCAAGAATGGTCTCCTCTCATGTTTTTCAGGTGATGTTTTACCTTACCCGGTTTGTCTTTGCTCTCTCATACGGCAATATTTAAATAATTTCTATCTGATACTCCTATAACTTTGGATTTCGGGGATTGTGATAATGGATAGACGTGACTTCTTGAAAGTAGTTGGAGCCGCATCGATCTCATCGCTCGTAATTGGAGATCTTGCTAAACTGGTCACAGCAAAAGCTTCTGTCGCAGGAGCGACAAGCGAGAAATATGAAAAATATTTAGTTGGGCAAAAAACTCCAAGCATCTGTCCTTACTGCGCTGGCGGATGCGGATTAACGGTTACGACGTTGGGAGGCGAATTAGTTGAGGTGGAAGGAGATATAGAACACCCAATAAACAGAGGGGCTCTATGTAGCAAGCCAGCTGCCCTTCCTCAGTATGTAACCGAACGTCGAGTTCTCTACCCAATGAAAAGAACCAATCCTAAAAAAGGTAAGGATGAAGATCCAGGATGGGTTCGAATAACCTGGGATGAAGCATATGATACAATTGCCAATAAAGTCAGAGATGCACTATCAAATTTTCCATATAAAAACGGCGATGACTACTATTATAACGGCAAAAACAATCCAATTTCATGGCTAGGGTCTTCATACTGGAATAATGAAGAATGCTATTTGGGTAGAAAATTAATCTCGCTTCTCGGTTCAAACAATGTTGAACATCAGGCCAGAAAATGCCACGCATCAACTGTGGCAGCTCTTGCCAACACCTTTGGCTTCGGCGCTATGACTAACCATATAGTAGATGCCAAAAACAGCAAAGTTTTCCTCATCGTAAGCAACCCCGCGGAATCCCATTCTATGGAATTCAAATGGGTTACAGAAGCAAAAGAAAACGGTGCAATTATAATAAATCTAGATCCAAGATTTCACAGAACTTCTGCCAAAGCAGATATCTATGGTAAATATCGGTCAGGCGCAGAAGCAACATTATTCCTCGGCATAATTCGATACGTGTTGTATGAGAAGCCTGAACGCATTGACCGAACCTTTATGACAACAAGAACAAAT
>CP070820.1:1458786-1469295 GCA_020344315.1 Candidatus Bathyarchaeum sp. | reverse complement strand
GTGTGCAAAACAGAAAAATCATTAGACTTAAACTTGCTACGACTCGCACAGACACTTGCAATATAAAAATGAAAGAGAATGGACTATTGAAAAAGCTTGATAACCACAATTAAAGTTTATAATTTTCTAATTTTGATATACGTTCAGAATAAATGACAAACTGACTTTTAAGCATTATCGTAGGCGCGCGCAAGGCTTAAAAAATACCTAGATATGCTTCTTTAATTTTTTGATTTCCTTTCAGGAATTCTCTTGTTCCTTCCATGCATATGGTCCCTTCTTCGAAGACGTAACCTCTGTCACAAAGGCTTAGGGCCAATGCTACATCTTGCTCAATAATTATTATTGTAAGACCTCTTCTCCTGATTTCCTGTATCGCATCAACAAGCTTCTCTCTTATTATTGGATCTAATCCTAAAGAAGGCTCATCAAGCATCAGTAGTTTAGGTTTAGACATAAGTGCTCTGGCTATTGCAAGCATCTGTTGTTCACCACCACTCAAGGTTCTAGCCTCCTGACTCTTTCGTTCTTTAAGCAATGGAAACAGGTTTAGAGCATCTGCTAAATCTCTTTGAATTGATGAGGAATCCTTACGTAAAAAGGCCCCTAGCTCCACATTTTCCAAGACTGTCATCTCGGGAAATAATTTGTACCTTTCAGGGCAATGTGCAATTCCTCTCTTCACTATTTCGTGGGGTGGCAATCCGTTTATTCTTTCACCCATAAAGGTTATACTACCCACTGCTACTCTATGCAATCCTGATATTGCCCGTAGCAGTGTTGTTTTTCCTGTTCCATTCGGTCCAATTATGGCAACGATTTCTTCTCTTTCAACCCTCAAATTTACATCATGAAAAACTTGGGCTTTTCCATAAAAAACTGATAGATTACTTATTTCTAGCAAAATAATCGTGGCCTCCCTTTCCTAAATAGGCTTCACATACCTTTGGATCTTCAGTTACTTCCCTGCAGGTGCCTTCGGCTATCTTTTCGCCAAATTGCATTACCACCAGTTTTTCAGCTATCTTCATGAGTTGCCGCATTTTATGTTCAATGATGATTAAGGTGAGGTTGTCCTCTCTATGTAATTTTTGGATTAGAGGAGTCATCAAGTTGGATTCCTTTGCTCCGAGTCCTCCAAAAGGTTCATCTAACAATAACACGTCGGGTTCGAGGACTAAAGCACGAGCAATATCTAGACGTCTTGAATATCCATGAGACAGAGTCATAGCTAATTTGAAAGTGTTGGGAGGATTGATGCCTACACGCTGGAGTGCATCAAACGCTTTTTGAGGAACATCATCTCTATCTTTTCGTTTCTTTTTGGATCTATCAGAATAGCATCCGACTGCGACGTTTTCAATGGCAAGCATTCTTTTAAAAGGCTTGACGAGCTGGAAAGTTCTTACCAATCCCATGTTTGCGATTTTGTGAGGCTTAAGTTTTGTGATGTTTTTTCCTTTAAACATTATTGTTCCAGAATCAGGTTTGAGGAAGCCAGTTATCAAATTGAAGAGCGTTGTTTTTCCTGCACCATTTGGACCTATCAAACCAATTATTTGCCCCTTTTCCACTTGGAGGTTAAAATCTTTGACGGCTGTAATTCCTCCGAACCGTTTGTTAAGCTCTTTCAGTTCAAGGATTGGGGGCATTCAATTTTTTTCTCCTTAATTTTTTCAAGCCATCCCATGTTCCTAGCTGAATATTGAAGCGTATCGCTAGCCATCGATATATCCCCATGGGAATGAATAGGTAAACAATTATCATAACAACCGCATACATCATTGCACGCAAGTCGGCTATGCATCGCAATAATTCGTTGAGAATTGTCAGTAGGTATGAGCCTCCTACCGATCCAATTATTGTTCCAATTCCTCCTAGAAGAGCATATAGGATTGCTTGAAAAGAATATACAGTTCCAAAGACGAATGGACTTATGGTCATTAATTGGTGGGTTTGGAAACCACCGGCTATTCCAGCAAAAAAGCCACTTATGGCCCAAGCTAAAAGCTTGTATCTAGTAGTGTTGATTCCTATTGCTTCAGCTACATCCTCGTTTTCTCGAATTGACCTAAAAACTAGTCCTATTCTTGAGCTCACAATTCGCAACAAAATAAAAATCGATACTAACATCAGTAAAACAGAAGCGTAATAGGTTGTTACTATATCACTGGAAATGGGAGATAAGCCATAGAAACCCGCCTCACCCCCAGTTACTTCAGGATACATGAGAATTATACCCGAAAGAATTCCGGGAAAGGTTAATGATACAATCCTAAAGTATGGTCCCTTGAGTCTGAGGCTTGGCAAACCCACGATCAATCCGACTAGGACCCCAAAGGCACCACCTATTGGTATAGTTAGTAATGGTGGTAATCCAAGAAAGAGGTTTAGTGCACCTGAAACGTAGCCTGCTATGCCAAAAAAGAGAATTTGACCAAAGCTGAATTGCCCGGTTACTCCAGCTGTAAGATCCCAGCTTGCTGCATAGACAGCTCCAATATTTGCGAAAATTAGTATTAACAGTATGTAATAATCACTTGAAATCGCAGGGAAAAATATTAGAAGAATTAGGAGTGCTAAGAAAACGGAATTTTTTGGCGCAATCTTTAATTTCATATCTTTAGTTATTCTCACACTTTCGTCCTCATTTGCTAATTTTCTTCCCAAAGATGCCCTCTGGTTTGATGAAAATGATGAGGAGCATCACCCCAAAGGTTACTGTCTGCACTAAGTAACCTCCTTGAACGGTATATTCAATAATCTTTTCTGTAAAAGCAATGATGAAGGCTCCAACTAAAGCACCCTTAAGACTACCTAAACCCCCAAGGACGAGTACTGGAAAAGATCGAAAAAGTATTGTCCATGCGGATGGTGAAACGATATAAACTGGAGCGAAAAGTACGGCTGCAAATCCTGCTAATAGCGCAGAAATCCCCATTGAAATCATGAATGTATTTCGTGTGTTAATTCCTACTAGTTTGGCTACATCCATATTTTGAGCTACAGCTTTTATGCTCTTTCCCACTCGGGTTCGATTGATAAACAATCCTAGGAAAATAACAAGGATAATTGCCACTATTAATGACAAGAGCTTCTGGTTCACAACCCTAACACCAAAAATAGTCGTGTATCCGGTGATGACGTAGGGGATACTTATGAATTGAGGACCCCAAATAATACTAACTAACGCCTGAAGGAATATCGCTAGGGACAAGGTGACTATTGCGGCACCAAATTTTTTTTCCCTCAAAGGATGAATAAAAAACTGATAAATTAGAACACCAGTTATGATGGTTAAGATTAGCGATAGAACAATAGATACGCCTAAACCTAAAAATGAAAGGGAATAGATGAAATAGGCACATAACATATAGAGACTCCCATGGGCAAGGTTAAAAACTCTTGCAACTCCATTTATCAGCGCAAACCCAAGGGACATTAAGGCGTATAATCCGCCTAGGATCAACCCGCTGATCAGAATTTCAGCAATCAACTAGACTCGTTTTCCCCCTCACTATTCTGTTTAGAATCCATTTATTTAAGAGAAAATAATATAATCTTTTTCTATTGGTCCATTAGTGAGGATTATTTTGGCTTAGTCCCATGGTCCTGGCCAAGGTGGGTAAATGTAAGTTGCTCTTGCCTTCTCCATAATCTTTTTAGGATAAACAGGAACTTGCTCTCCGTTTTGCCATTGGAACAATGTATATGGGCTATAATCAGCATCTGGATCGTTCGGATCTTCACTAATCATTCTACTATGAGACTTTGTGAAAGCAAAATTTCTTGAACCAGAAGTCTCGATATTAGTCTCCTCCAAAGCCTCAATAACCGCATCAGTCTCAATAGTTCCAGCCCGCTCGATAGCATCAGGTAAAATAAAACGACATATATCATATACTACCAATCCCGCTGGATACTCCCCCCACCTATCTATGTAAGCCTCTCGAGCTGGCAGGGTCTTGTTTGTTAAGGGATACCCAGCAGTCACAGCATTCACACTTACAGTCACATAATTACATTTGCCATCAGTTATAACCCAACTTTCTGGATTTCCAATCTCTGCGAGAATCCCGTCATAAATAACCAGTGGTGATTGACGATCATGATATTCCTTAACAACGGGAACCGCCCCAGAAATAATCAGTGGAACCATTATTTCTACTCCAGCAGATTCGGCAGCTGCGAAATAACTTGAGAAATCTACGGTTCCCATAGGATAGGCTCCTTTGTACACTAGGTCAAATCCATTATCTGGTAAAAAGTGGTCTAATCCTTCCATAATTCCTTTAGCAAAATCTGTGTCTAAGCCCAAATAACCAACCTTATTAAAACCCGTCATCTCCCTACAAAACAACAAATAAGTCGTCATACCCCGAAAAATCGAGGATGCATTCAATTGGAAATTGAAGTAATATTTGTACTTGTCATAATCATCTAGTACTCGCTGAGTAAATTCATCGTCGGTTGGACCACAAAAGAAGATTTTCTTCTGTTCAGCAATTACTTCCTGACAAGCAAAGATTGAATCGCCAGAAAGTGCTCCGCCTATAATAAAATCTACTTGGTCATTACTTATTAATTTGGCTAAGGCAAGGGTAACTTCAGCTACATCTGTGCCAACTCCACTAACACTGTCAGCAGCGATTACCTCAATTTGTCTTCCCAATATCCCACCTTCAGCGTTTACATGCTCCGCAGCTAAAACAGCACTTTGCCAAGTGCGTTTACCCCAATACTCGTCAATATCAGCTAGAATCCCGATTTTGATAGTTTCAGAGGATGGCTCTTGTCCCCCCAAAAGAACGTAGATCGCAACTCCACCTATCGACGCAAAAACGATTACTGCAACCAAAGCTACTGATTGAATCTTTGTTAGTACTTTAAAATTTAACACAAAGATATTTCCCCAGATCACACAATTGTTATCAACAGATGATTATAACATTTTCTAGGAACATAGGTGGTGCAAAATCACTTCATTATATTCAATGATAATAATGGTTCGTGGAGTGCCTTGGAAAATGATACTTTGTTGCCTATTTAAATTAAAACGAATGAATTAGAAAATCATGCTCGCATTACCCAGTTTCTGGCGCAGCATCAATAAATATCATTTTGCCAACAGTTCCGTAAATTCCAGGTCCTGAATATTTCCATGATGTGCTAATAAATGTAGTAAATGCTTCATATTCATCCTCTTCCCAACCTTGGAGGAAACCAGAGGGTAGGCATTCAGATATTGTCGCATGACGTTCATCACCAAACGCTTCAAACAAAATGCATGCAGGATCAAGTTTATATTTAGCTCCCAGAAGGGGAATTGGAACTGTCCAACCCGCAAATAATGTTTTTCCTTCACTCCAAACTTGAAGTTCTTCAGGTTTCACTGTAATAACATTTTGTCCAGCTGGAGTTCCCGCCCATTTCAATTCTGATATTACAGCAGGTGCTGGCAGACATGCATCCAAAACTATAGCGGCAGGAACAAATTTTTCGCCTTCAGGAGTCTCAAGCCATAAGTCAACACGTATTAGATCGACACCCCCCAGAAAATTATGGGCCATGATTCTTATGTCGGGCATTTTAAGATAACTTGGAGGAGTAATAATAATTCTCCCAAAAATAGAGCTGAGAAGAGTAAGGTTTCTTCGCCCAGCTGATAAAAGTCTTTTAGGAAGCTTCTTTAGATCTCTATGAGTAATTATATTGTCTTGCCTGCTCAGTTGCGACATTACTTGTGGATGTCTTTTTGTTATAGATGAAATGTAAGTGCTGTTCCAAATTTCCTCAAACTTATTTCTGGTTCTTTCAACAAAAATTGGATCAGTAGTATAGATAGAATTCTTGAAGGAAAAATCATTAATTAATCCTTCTTGATCCGAAGCGGATCTTCTAAATTGGAAGAGGTGTTTGCCATCAATGACTGCGGTTGATAAAGAGCTTGAGGCAACATGCCTTACTTCGCAGTATTTTGATAGTTTTTCTGCAGCTTGGAGATTCTTAGTTGTTATTGGCGCTATAATTTTTACTGTGATTTTTCGCTTTGCTAACTCTTTGAGTGGAAGAGTGTTTTTACTTAATTGGCTCAAATCTTTTGTAGGTGTAATCAGTATGATTTCCTTTTCAGCATTGCGAAGGGTTTGACTATATTTCTCTTTAGCTGTTTCTACATCTCTAATGACTATTGTTTTGGGTGTTGGTTTGCCAGTTTCAATCTCAATTATCTTTTCCTCAATATTGGTCGAGTTGCGCCATGAGGCCTCAAAAATACTGGAGAATGCTTGAACAAGAGACATACAATTTGTTAAAATGCAGGCTTCCTGTTTTTTTGTGACTTGGGCTTTCTTGGGTGAGATGAAGAATAATATCTCCTTATCGTCTTTTATCACCATTCTTGGAAACAGGGCTAAGCCTAAATCGGGATTTCTAGCCTTAACATTCAGTTCTGCCTTCAATTTTGTCTTGAGCAGTTTAGTGGCTTTAAGATTCTGCTTGGTCAGTTCTGTTAGAAAACGATACTTTATCTTAGATTTTGTGGGATGTGCATATGCAGAGTCAATAACTCCATATTGCTCTGCCCTTGCCAAATCTGTAACTGTTAATATTCCCCACAAGCTGTTTTGTGTTTTTTCTATCATCTCAGCAATTTTTCGATAAATTTTCTTGTTTCCTTCAATTACCGTAAACTTTTCTAATGGAAGTTTAACCTGGGTTTTGCTTATTCTCTCCCAGTCGCTGAGCAGGTCTTTTTTTGTTTTTTCTACTTGGGCAACTTCTTCGCGTCTGGATTTTAAAAACGAGTCTATTACCTTCTCTAACGCTACAGCTGTAAATCGTGTGGGAAACTCGAGTGTTGCTTCCACTAATCCTTTCTTTTTGAGGTTAGATAAGATACGATAGACTTGTCCCTTGTTTTTCTTCAATTGGTGGGCGATTTCCCCACTTTTTAGGGCTCCTCGTTTAGCAAGGAAAATATAAACTTCTGCCTCTTTTTCTGCTATCCCAAAACTCTTAAGAGCATTCTTCAATGTCTCTTGGCTCAATACGCCACATCCAATGATGACTGTATACTAGTACACCCAGCCCAATTTTATGTACGATTGGAGATTTAACTATTTTTCGATGAATAGAACGGATTTTCTGGAAAAAATTGGTGAAGGAGGTGAAAGAATGAATAAGACAATTAGGAGACTTTCACTTGTATTTAGCGTAGTTTTGATGGTATCAGTGATAGTTGGGGCACAATTCGTAACCGCAGTAAGTGCAAAAAAACGAATAGAAATTTATTATCCAGTTGGTGAATACACTCAGATAATTGGTACATTGGAGAACGCGGACTACGAAATTCTAATTCCAGATGAATGGAATGGAATGTTGGTCGTTGCATGTAGGGGTTACACACATGATTTCCCCTATGTGCCATTCCCTCCGACAGAAATGCCACATGCGTTGATACATCTCTATGGTTTGGGTTTCGTTGATGCTGGTTTTGCTTGGGCTTGGTCTAGTTATGGTGAAGGAGGATTCTGCATCAAGGAAGCTATGATTCGTACTCATCAAATGACAGAGTACCTGAGAGAGTACCTCATCGAGAATTATGATGTCCCAGAAAAAGTGTTTCTGTGGGGTTTCTCGATGGGTGGAGCGGTTGCTTGCTTGCTTGGAGAGAAATACCCGGATCTATACAGTGGGGTGCTTGATATATGCGGTGTAAAGGATTTGGAAGAAATATACTGGCTTGCATCGATGGCTGGTTCGACGGAGCATGTTGAGGACTTAGAGGCTGAGTGCGGCGGTTCTCCTGAGGAGAAACCACAAGCCTACGAGAGAAGATCCCCAATCGACAATCCAGAAGTATCAATACCTATAATAGTCATTCATGGGACGGCGGACCCCAAAGTTCCCTTCTATCAATCAGTAAACTATAATCAAACGGTTAATGATGCAACTGAACCAGATCTATGCAAATTATATCCGATACCTGGTGAAGGACACGGTGGTCCTATTTCTTGGGGTTTTGCACTAGTGGTCGCGTTACCTGAACTTGTCGCCTGGTCAAATTCACTCGATCCATAACCTGCTATTGTTGAATGGCAAAAGTACGCAAATCTCCTCTTTTTTTCTAATTTCAAACTATTAAGGAAGTTGGCAAATTGAGTTTGGAGCGTATATTCAAAGCGCTAGCAAGACTAGGACTTTCACAGACCGATGCTCGCGTGTACATATTCCTTGCTTTAAAGGGTCCAAAAAAAGCAAGAAGCATAGTTGACAACCTAAAAATCAACAAACAGCAGATCATCCATAGTCTAGAGAATCTGCAGAATAAAGGCATAATAATTGCAGACCTTGATAAAAAAAACACTTTTTCTGCACTACCCCTTGAGGAAGCATTAGACTTGTTAATTAAAATGGAGAAGAAGCAAACACAAGCTATGCAGGAAAGCAAGGAAGAACTCCTTACTACATGGAAAACAAAAGACCATCAAGATTCTTGAATAGACTCTTTTTTTACCAGATAATCGTTACATTAGATTATATGAAATTGTATGAGTTTTTTAGTCTATATAGGGGAAGTCTGTCCGTTAGCCAGTCTCAGTCAGCCTGTAGGGGGAGAGGAAGAAAGAACATGTAAGAACGTGAAGAAGAGGGAAAATAGGATTAAAAATTAATCGACTACTATGACTTGGTTCAAACGCTGTGATTCTGAAAAGCGTTTAAGCTTGGTAGTGGCTGTAATGGCTCTCCAAGAGTGTTCCAGATGCTTGAGGAAGTTCCAGCCTCTGATTGGGTTCACCAGCTGTTCACTGAAAGAAATATCAATCCTCTGAAAGTTTTTCCATAGATTTTGCCAGTGTTAGTTTCTGTGTGTGTGCACGTATAATATATAATATAATAGTAAAGGGTGTGTTTTTTCCATCAAATCACAAAAACAGAGCATGATTACTGATGTAAAGTGGTTAATACCTCCAGTATTAACTGGAGGACCTTTTTATGTCGTAAAACTTTCACACGCGGCCTTCAGCTACTAGGGGGATTCCCCCCTGCGTTGCTCTATTAGTTGACGTCTTATGTCCTTTATGAATTCCAGAACCTCTTCATCTGGTTGTTCTAAAACTAGTTTATGGAAATTCTCAATGCCTGCGATCTTAGCTTCGATTTCACCCTTTTCCTCCTGCCACTTCTTCACACTTTCACCAATCTTCGCGATTTGCTCACCCAACAACCGTGAAACACCGATTTCCTCATTTAGCTCAGCTACACGTTTTTTGAATTCGCTTCGTATCATCATATTTTCGGCTGTAACTGCCTGAGTGACCATCTTTTGTTGCTCCAATTCTTCCGAGAGCTTCGCAACCAGTGAACTTAACTTTTCGAGCTGTTGGTCCTCTGACCTCACTGGCAGCTCTATTGTCTGGAACTTCTTTAGCTGGATGAATTTGTCACGTAGTTTCACTGTTGTTAAGTATGTGTCGTCTGATTGTGGGATTGTCTTCCCTACGAGTTTTTTTCCTGCGGTCAATCCAATTCCTGAGTCAATGGCAGCTGAGAGAAGCATTTTTCTAAAGCAATGAAAGGTTAGGCTCTTGCCGTTACTGACTTTTAGTTCCGCTTTTTGCGCCAGATCTTTTAGGAGATTTCCAATTTGTGTTCTGCTGATTGGTTTTGGTTTGTTTTGGCTAGACGGAAAAAGATATGGATTGTCTTTAGGTAGAGTTTTAAGGTATTTTTTGAGTAATTCAACGGTTTCTTGGCTTAGAAATCCTCTTGCTATCACGTCTTCTTTTTCGGTCATGACGTCAAAGCTGATTGGCGCTTCAAGGGAAAGGTCGGGCAAGTCCTGTTTTTTTATTTTTAGAAAGTCGGAAACTCTGAGTCCTAAGTCAGTAGCCATGCTAAGGATAACTCTTTCACGGAAGTTTGCGACAGCATACATTTTTCGAACATGCTCAATTGTTAAGGGAAAATTTCGTTGTGTTTTCACTGTTCGATTGAGGCTTGAGCCGTTTCTTACTTTAATGTCCATTTGATAATAGCGGAAAAGTTGGCGGATTCCATTTGTTAAACTCTTTGCAGTGTTGATTCTATAGCCTTCCTCTAGGAGGTGGGCGTGGAAGCGTTCTATGATTTTTGAGTAATTTGCTGCTCTGTTTTTGTATGTGACCAAGTCTTCGTCTGGTCTTTGAGTTAGGTCGTCTTTGCGTTCTTTGAGAACTTGATCTGGCGTTTTTCTGTACCATTTAAAGAATTTTTTCAATCCGCTTTTGTAGACTTTTTTGGTGCCTTTTGAGGGTAGGCTATCCAAAAACTCTTGGACACTCATGGTTAATCCCATTTTCATTTATCTCCTATTTCGTTCGGGAGGTATATCAATTTTGCCATAAAGTAAACTATAATTCCGGTTATAGCTTGTTTTCAACAATACGCTGTTATTAGGTGCCTAATAGGTGATTTTTTAGGGAGCTTCTGTGGTGTCATTGAATCAACAATTTACGGGTTAACCTT
>CP070820.1:1447587-1458686 GCA_020344315.1 Candidatus Bathyarchaeum sp. | reverse complement strand
AAATATAAAGTGCCATATATCACGACATTGACAGCTGCTATCGCCGCAGCCAAGGGCATTACCGCTTATTGTTTGGGAAAATCAGTTGTTAAATCCATTCAGCAATACCAATCCGCGCCCGCGCTGTAAGTGTTTTACTAGTAATCTGTGTCGCGTTTGGTTTACGGGTGATATCTACCATTTTTAGAAAAACTCAAGAGGTAGAAACAATAAAGCCTTATTTTCACCTCTTTTTATAAAATAACTCTTAATTAATCCTTATTTGTTAAAATAAGCGTTTTGGTGGGGTCGCGGGGATTTGAACCCCGGACCTCGCGCGCCCCGGGCGCGAATCTTAGACCAAACTAGACCACGACCCCAACTTTCTGGTCTACAGCCCTTCCGCTAAGGGCAGAGATATTTACACTCAACTTCGGCTTAAAAACATTGGCAAGGCAACAAGCACAATCTGAGGCTACTCATCGGCTGTCATATTAGGCTTCTAATAACAGCAGTATGTTGAAAACAACATTTTTTTGTGTTCGGTCAACCATATTTTCTCAGAGTCAGTCATTTTGCTTAACGAAATGCTGGGGGTGGAGCGCACGCAAAAAGGCGAATCGGATTGTGGAAACGCTGGTGGTTAACTTTCGGGGATGAAGCGTGCGCTCGATTCAGATTCTGAATCTGACCAATAAAACATTTCTGAATTTTCCGTACATATTTCAAGTTCTCAAAGTATGCAAAAGTTTGGAGAACACAAGCTCTATTGAAAGGGGACATAGACTTGAGCAACACCCCCTGCTGGTGTTCACTTCAAATTTGCGAATCCCTCATCTGAGTCCAGAATCGTGACGCTGAGGTTCTGCCATAAGCTAGGATGGAATGTTGATTCTCTTTCAAGTAGGAGTAAAGTATAAAGATGGGTACTCCTAGTCAAGGTGACGAGGGTTAAAAATGCCTGCATTGGAAGTGGGAAGAATCTGTGTTAAAGTCGTAGGGCGGGAAGCAGGAAAGAGATGCATCATCGCAGATGTTGTAGACAAGAACTTCGTTCTAATTACAGGCCCTAAAGCTGTCTCTGGAGTAAAACGGAGACGCGTCAACGCTAATCATTTGGAACCAACCGGAGAAAAAATTGACATAAAGCGAGGCGCAACCGACAAAGAAGTCACTGAGGCGCTGAAGGCGGCAGGTAAACTGGAAGAGATGGCTAAGCTAGTTAAGCCCACCCTATCCTAACTCTTTTAACCTTTCCTAACCCTTTTTTCCTCTTTGGAGAATAACTATGAAAAGAATCAGCGAACCTTGGGAGATCAAGCGAAGTTTGGTAGTAAAGGCTGAGGAGGAAACCAACCCACGCTTCGGTCACAAACCTGAAGAGAGACCCATCCAAGAGCATATGCGGTTCGGAATAATAAATTTGGACAAGCCTGCTGGGCCGTCAAGTCATGAGGTTACAGCTTGGGTCAAGCGAATCCTCAGTCTCGATAGGGCCGGTCACGGCGGGACCCTTGAGGCTTAACTAGGCCGGGGAAATCCCAAAGTCACCGGTATATTACCTACGGCCATAGCCGATGCTACCAAGATAGTTCAGTCTCTTCTTCTGGCAGGCAAAGAATACGTCTGCGTAATGAAGCTCCATTCTGAAGTTCCAGAAGACAAAGTAACAAAAGTTTTAGACGAATTCCAAGGACCACTATATCAGCGACCACCTGTACGATCATCAGTTAAACGACAACTCAGAACAAGAACAATCTATTACATAGACTTCTTTGAGATGGAGGAGAGGAATGTTCTCTTCAAGGTTGGGTGCGAGGCGGGAACCTATATACGCAAACTCTGCTACGACGTTGGTGAGGTTCTGGGCTGCGGCGCTCATATGCAGGAGCTTCGCAGAACACGGGTTGGACCCTTTGTGGAGGATGAAAGTTTGGTCACCTTACATGACCTCTCTTACCTATTTAGCCAGTGGCAAGAGACCAAGGATGAAGGTATGCTCAGGAAGTTCGTTTATCCCATGGAAAAAGCCTTGGAGTTGATGCCGAAGATTCATGTGCGGGATTCTACGGTGGACGCCCTCTGCCATGGAGCCCACTTGGCTGCTCCAGGAGTGCTGTCTCTGGATTCCGGGATCAGAATTGGTGATGCTGTTGCTGTCTTCACCCAGAAAGGAGAGGCTGTGGCACTGTCAAAAGCTACGGTCTCCTCCGCGAGTATATTGAAGATGGATCATGGGTTTGTGGCGAAGACTCAGCGGGTTTTGATGCCTCGTGGCATTTATCCTAAGATGTGGCGCAGCAGTCAGTGATGCCTCGCTTGTTTCGAAAAGACTAAAAACGTGTTGGGTGCTATTCTATTGGTTGTGCCGGGGTCTCCTAGAGCTTTGCGGGGAATCCGGTAGGGAGCAGATTCCAATAATGGAAGCTCATGCCTGGAGTTCCTCTACCTACGGTTAGTCTGTGACCCCTTGGGTCGCGTGGGTTCAAATCCCACCCCCGGCGCCACAAGCATATTAGGAGACTAATAATACTTTATTGTTGAAAACAGTCTTTTTTCTGAAAATCCAAATAACCATAATAACCAGTCTCTTTCAGTTGCCTGTTTTCCGAGTTCTCAAAACCATAGAACCCAAGAAAATAGTGACCACTACAGCAACAAGAAAAGCTACTGTTGTTGTCTCTTTCTTGGGTTAATCTTTTTTAGTAGATTACCTTATGGATGTGACTATTGGGGACAGTTTGCGATGGATGCAGGAATTGTAGGCTGTGGTTTCATTTCCGGAATACATGTCAATGCTTGGAAAGATGCAGGTATCTCCGTCTCCGCTGTTTGTGACCTGAACGAAAAGACAGCCATGCAATTCGCTGAAGAGTGGAGAATTCCATCATATTACACCAGTTTTTCTGAGATGCTAAAGGAGGAAGACTTATTCGCTGTTTCAGTATGTGTCCCCCCTAAGTTCCATGCAAACATTGCTTTAGAGGCTCTAGAGGCAGACTGTAATCTAGTTGTAGAGAAACCCTTCACATTGACTACTGATGAGGCTGAAAATGTACTTGATGCCCTCCAAAGATCCTCTGGGAAACTGACAATAATACACAGTCAACTTTTTGAGCACTCAATTTTCCGTGCTATGAAGCGGGTTAAGGCAGGAGATATCGGAAGGGTCATAGGAATGGATGTTGGGATTTTGCACAGCAATGACGAAACAATGGCAGCAGACAAAAACCATTGGTGTCATAGACTTGCAGGCGGAAGATTCGGAGAAACTTTACCTCATCCCGTATATCTTCTCCGAGCTTTTCTGGGAAAATTGGAAGTCAAGTCCGTATTGGCTGACAAATTGGGTCCCCACCCATGGATGCCCTTTGATGAGTTGAGAGTATTTTTAGAGGCTGAAGGAAAGAAGTTTGGAACAATTCACATCAGCTTTAATGCGCCAGGACAAAATAAAACCGATGTTCACGTAAACATCTACGGCACTGGAGGTACAATGCACGCTGGAATCTATCCCATTAGTAGCCTGATGGTCTCGAAGCCTGGACGTGGAATAATGAATTTTGCGAATATGGCCCACCAAGTTAAGATATGGGCTGCCTATCTGGGGAATATAATAGCCAAAGGAACAGGACCCAGAAACTACAGTATTTCCCATGCACGAATTATCAGGTCTTTTGTTCAGAGCCTTAACGGCAACGGACAACCCTTAGTCACCCCAGAAAATGGGCTGGAAAATGTTCAAGTCGTCGAACAGATATGTGAACAAATAGAAGAAACCCGCACTTCAAAGAATTGAGTGGTAGAATTAGGGGACGAAACCACCTCAGTAAGTAGTCATCAAAAAGATGGAGAATTGGCAGGAGTTTTCATATGATATTGAAACCGTGCAGTATGTGAATTATGATTATCACATAGAAAAACACCGTCACATACCTGTGAATAATCTTTCTATAACTTACAATCTTTCCTGTAATATGAAATCTTTCGAGAAAGCCAGTTGCTACAATTGTGCTCAGAATTGGAAATGAAACGACTCCAGTATCTAAGTATGGAAAGATTGCTGCCAGTCTACCGATGTGTTGAGCAAAGTGGGTGGAAATCAACAAAAAGGAAAAGAGATTTCCGAAAACGTGAATTCTTAACAATACCTTAGTGCTCTGTGGTCTTTTGTGTTTTAGGATGTAGTAAATTGGTATGAATATTGAGATGAAGCTGGTTCCTGTCAAACTAAGCCAATGGGTGAAAAGATAGGGACCAACAAAGAAGGTTAAGCTATACCAGCGAATATAGGCTATAGTTGAAAAGAGGATCACAAATACTAAGATGATCAACGATAACCAAAATTCTGAATCCCTGTAGTATTTCAAATTATTCGACTCCAGCTGTCTAGAATCTGGAAGTTAAATTCAAGTGGTAAGTTCTTAACGTCTATTAATATAAGTTGATTTGTCCAGCTTCATGAATAGTCATAGAGAGCTGCGGAAGACATCCCCCTTGCGTGGATTCAAATCCCGCACTAACCAAAAAAATAAGCTTGTAAAACTTTTTCCAGTTGATTCTTGTGAAGGTTTCTTCACAAAAATCTTTTTCAATACGTCCTTTCGCTCCTTAATCTAGAGGGACGACGTTGGTTGAAGACTAGATTGAAGAAGAGACATACTCGCTGATTTTCACCTCTCTGAAGCATCCTATTCGCAGAAAAATACTGAGGATGCTAGCTGACACACCAATGACCTTCTCTGAGATTCTGGAATCCCTCACGATAGATAGTGGACACTTTAATTATCACCTTGAAAGTCTCGGCGACTTGGTTCTTCACACGAAAGACGGAAAATATCTTTTATCAAGCTTCGGAGACGCTGCTGTGCTTCTGATGAGCGGCGTAGAAGAACTTCCGGTTCCAGCATCAAGCCATAAACATAAAATATCACAAGTTATGCCCAAAGTTTTCTCGCTTATTTTGGCAATAATTCTGGTTGCTACGAGCATTCACTTTGTAACTTACGCAATACCAACATCAATTTCAACATTAAATCCAGACAAAATCTATCCCACACCATTCGTTATTGACGCGGGTCAAACATTCGACTTTAACGCTACACTAGAGTACTGGAGATACCCTGCATGGCTCGTTGGGCCACCACTATTCTCACGAGCGCTTTATGCCGGTCCTTTTGGTCCCGATGCATACACCTTCGAAGTGCAACCCGCACCCAACACATTCACTGCCCAAGCAGGAGGCTCAATATGGCTCGACTTCAGACTAAATACGACAAGTCGTAAATCAAATGCGCTGGTTCTGATGCCCTTCGGGTTTCCAAACGATCTAGTGATTGACGTTTACACTCCAACTGGAACAAAGTCACTAGGCAAACTCGAGTGGACTTACGGCAAAATAGACCATTTCACTTCGCCCATTGTCGAGGTTAATCAGTTAGGCACCTACCGGTTTGTAATAAAAAACAACGATTCAAATGAATGGACAGGGATCCTGACGCCTAAAGTAGAATGGCAGCTCATGGAGAAACCTTACTTCTATTACGGAGCTACCGGTCTTATTATTTCAATTGGATGCTTTGCCTTCATTTTATATAATCTTCTGGGCAAATCCAAAAAAGTTGCGTTGCCTTACTCTGCATCAACTGCTGCTCCTTCAAATTAGTCCCCGTTGTTTATGCCAGAACTTTGTTATGTTTTCGTTGCATTCCTTGGGATTTTTCACTGTTTTCATCTCTTTCTGGTAGTAGCTGGGGAGCAACTGTTTGATGTTTGGTCGTGTGACTCGTTCGTCAAGGATAACTATGCATCCCTTGTCTGTAGCTGAGCGGTGGACGCGACCGCAAGCTTGGATCAAACGGAATATGGCTGGCGTCAAGTAAGCGTACATCCTTCCTCTTCCATGAAATTGATAATCATAATAGTTTATCAGCGCCTTCTGGTAGATGCTCCAAGTTGCATAGGGCAATCCCACAGTTACCACGCAGGTCAAGAGGTTATCTGGATAGTCCATTCCCTCGCTGAACTTCCCGCCCATAACACCAAACAATACATTATGCCTTGACCTTGTCAGTTTCTCCATTACATCGCTTCTTCGAGTCTTACGTTCCTCCACAATCATTTTTCTGTCAGTCTCGATGTGTGAAATAACGGTGTTCATCAGATTATAGCTAGTGAAAAAGACGCCCATATTACCTGCATTCGCCTCAGAGATGCCTTCGATGTATTTTCCCCACTTCTGCAGCATCTTATCAGTTCTCTTCTCAAACCTCGATGAGACATCCCTCGCAGCCAATATCAACCGGTTTTCAGGTGGGAAAGGAGAATCGAACTCTCGAAGATGGACATCTGCTTTGCTGCGAAGTATCAAGTCTCGGTAGACCTTTGGTGGAGAGAGGAACCCGCTCATGACAATGCTTCCTCTAGCCTCCCGCAGAACCGGATCAGTTATTTCTCTGCCGTCTAGGCTTCTAACCTCAAGATGGATTCTGTCTCCCCAGTCCCTCTGTATCAAGTGAACATACTTCTTATCAATCCTCTGAAGGAAATTCCCTATGAACTCGCCTACCCGATGGTTATAGCTGAAAATCTTTTCATTACCTAGTTCCTGGCGCTTCTCTCTCACATGTTCTCCGTATTCGTGGAGGATTTCCGCGGCTTGGATGCCCGATGTCCCACTAACCTCAAGGAAAAGATCACTGACTTCTTGGGGATCCAGCAGCTTAAGATTCACCTTTCCTAAACGCTTTTGAGCGCGTTGAAAAATCTGGTTATCCAAAAGGCTGAGGTACTCTTGAACAGCTGACAAGTTTTTATGTTCGAAGTTTTCGGTTTCCCTGAGGGCGCTTTCAATAGTGGTTTGTGTCAACTTGTCAGAGAGGCGTTCTCGGGCGAAGGTTGGCAGGTTGTGGGCTTCATCTACTATGAGATAGACTTTGGAAAGGTCTACTCCCCAGCTCTGTAGCAAGGCTTCTCTAACTGGCTTGTTGAAGGTGTAATTGTACGTTCCAAGGAAGATGTTTACTTTACTGAGCACCCGTTTTAGCGCCTCGTAGGCACAGAAGCTCTGCATAGCCATTCGTCTAGAAGCTTCTTTTGGGTCAAGTATCTTTCGGGCACAATCCAGAGCTAGTTCGTCGGCTTTCCTCTTCCTTCTAATCAAATTCCAGTAGAATCTGCAATAGGGTTTTGTGGCGGACTCGCAGTTCTCCTTAAGCCTTCTGCACTCTTCAAGAAAGTCGAAGTAGGAGACTCCGCTTTTCACCCGTAGCGGGCACATGTCCTGTTTGCTGAAGAAGGATACAGTCAAAGGATTCTGCTTTAACGCCTTTAACTCTTTGAGGAAAATGTGAAGTTGACTCCTAGTTCTGAAGCTTATCAGGAGCTTGTTTTCTTCCAGCAGGGGCAGAACACTGAGGAGAGACCCAAGGGACTTTCCTATCCCGCAGGGAGCGCTTCCCAAAAAAACCTTGTCGCTCTCAAGAGCCTTGGTTGCCTCCTCGATAAACTTCACCTGCCCCTTACGCTCTTCATAGCCTCTAGGAAGCCACTGGTTCTCAGAAGCTGTGCTCTCCACCCCCGTTTCCGGCGCTTTAACGCGTCTGTGGGGGCGACTGGAAACCACGATTCTGGCGGTTAAATATGTTCCACAGTTAAGACAGAAACGACTCTGGCTATACGCTTCAGGAGAATACTTCTTTTTGCATTTTCGGCAAACGTAGATTCGGGTCAACTTTCTCCCTTATCATACCAGATGACAGTAAAATATGCTTTGTTAACAGTTTCAACTTTAAAGTGTAACTAGTCAGATTGCATGCTATGTGAGTTTCTAAATATTGTCTCTTCTGATCCTAGAGGGCA
This sequence comes from Candidatus Bathyarchaeum sp., assembly GCA_020344315.1. Classification (GTDB taxonomy): domain Archaea; phylum Thermoproteota; class Bathyarchaeia; order Bathyarchaeales; family Bathyarchaeaceae; genus Bathyarchaeum. The sequence continues at coordinate 1,450,847 of CP070820.1, read as the reverse complement.
TAGTCATCAGACTTGTAAAAGCGGAATCTAGATAAGGAAATAAAAAGAGTGTACCCTTTAGGGGAGCATAATATGGCTAGAATGGCAGTTTTAGTGCTCGATATGCTAAATGACTTTGTTACAGGCAAGTTGAAAACTGACCGCGTCGCAAGAATCATTAAACCCCTCCAGAAACTTGTTGAAGCAGCTAGATCGCATGGTGTGCCCGTGATATATTCTAACGACGCCCACCTCAGTACTGATTTTGAAGTTGTTGAGAGGTGGGGTGACCATGCCATAAAGGGGTCGCCAGGCAGTCAGGTTATCCCAGAACTTGCGCCCGAAGAAAATGATTTTCTCGTTGAGAAACGGGTCTACAGTGGCTTTTATGAGACTCGTCTTGATTCGCTTCTCCGGAGTCTTTACAATGGCATGGGTGTGGAAACGGTTATTTTAGTTGGGGTGCACACTCACATTTGTGTTAGACACACGGCTGCCGACGCCTTCTACCGGGGCTACAAAATAATAGTCGCTAGCGACGGTGTGCAAGCTTTCACCCGTAAAGATCATGAAGAAGGACTGAAATACCTCAAAGACATCTACAGTGCAGAAATGAAGACTGTAAACGAGATAATTGAAGAAATTGAGCAAGTCTAGGTTGCGGTGCTGCATTCCTCCCTTGTCTGGACGCTAACAGACAAACGGAATGACTACTGCCTGAAAATGGAGACACAACAAATTTTATAGCTACACAGCATCTTCATAAGAAAATGTGTTCTTCCAGAAAGTAAACATAACTAAACGATTTCCATATAAGGAGATTTTGAAAGACCACTGGTTTTCCTTTCTGTTACTGCTTCTACCTCTAATGTCACTTATTTCAACTCACCTAGCATTGTTAATTACGTTTATCTTCACTTTCCTCGTTCCAGGATTGATTTTCTCCAGATTTTTCAGGCTAAAATCCTACGAGACCCTAGCATTTATCCCAATATTCAGCGTCCTAGTCTCCACCCAACTGATATACTATCTATCTTTGGTACTTAGCTATTCAAGGTTAACTATACTCGTCTCCTTTTTTATTCTGGCTGTAGTCTATGCGTTGGTGAATTCAAGAAAGAAAGAAGCATGTTACCTCAAAAATTTTCTTAAAACCAAACAGCTCAACAAAGCAACCTTGCTGATTTTTCTTCTCATTTTCACACTTGCGTTGATAATTCTTTACAGAAGCATCTGGTTCGGAAATGAGAATGGAATAGTCATAACAGGTTCAAACTGGCAAGACACGCCCCTGCACTACGAAATAATCGAAAGCATTAACAACGGCAATTTTCCACCACAAATGCCCTACTATTCCGGAGAACAGATGAACTATCACTACTTCGTGGACTTTCATACGGCGATTTTAGAAAAAGTCTACGGTTTCTTACCAAAACTCTTGCCCATTTCAAACGCGATTTTCATTCTTATCTTCGCTTTTTCAATCTATTCTCTTGCAAGAGGGAATGGAGAACGTGCAGCAGCTTTCTCATTGATCATAGCGACATTTGGCTGGGGCTTCAGCTATATAATCCTCTTTTCAGGGTTAACCAGTGGACAATTCAATCCCCTGCTAAATTACAGCTACCAGTATGATGAGTTCTTCGGTTTGCCACCCATTTTCGATAACCTGCTGCAACAGAGACCACTACTAATAGGCTTGCCAGCATTTGCACTCGTTCTAACCTTGTTAAGGAATATGGAAGATAGAAACAGAATACTGTTAGCAGGCATAGTCACTGGTTTGCTGTTTCCATTCCACGCTATATCATTCGTTTGCGTTTACGTTGCCTACTTCATCAGCATTGTTCTAAACCTCAAGAATTTCAAGAAATATTACCTGTACTTTCTAGTGTCTGCTATAATCGCGTTGCCCTCTATTATTTCAAGAGCCCCTTCAGTCCCATTTTCACTCGCTCCTCTTTGGGCTTTCCAATTCATAGAAGGTAACCCAATTCTCTATTACATTATGAATCTTGGAATTCCCTTTCTGATCGCTTTAGCCCTTATCCTTACAAAAGTTGAAGGAAAACTCCTGAAAATCGTCTTCGTTAGCCTGTTTCTAGTTCCAAATCTTGTCTCCATCACACCAAATCCATGGGACATGTACAAATTCTTCACCTTCGCTTGGATTCCCATAGCCATATTAAGCGGAGCAGCTCTAGCAAAAATCAGAAGAAGCATAGCGTTGACCTTGCTTTTACTTTCTATTTTAGCCTCGTCAAGCGTCATCGTCTACAACCTTTCAACAAACCGCACAGCAGCTAACTGGGACGAATACAACCTAGGCATGTGGGTCCGAGACAACACAGAGGAACGCGCTGTTTTTTTGGCCTACTCGCATTCCATTCACTGCCCTCCAACAATGATTGGAGGAAGACTCAGAGTTTCATCGTACATAAATTGGCCCTACGGTCACGGAATCCCGCTTGGTGACATCTGGGAGAGAGTTAATGATGTTGATAGGGCCTATAGTGGCAGTGAAGACGATTTGAGAGAGGTTGTTGAGACATACAATGTCACATACATTTACGTGGGTGGAGAAGAATTAAAAAATTATCCGGGATGTGTTGCAAAGTTTGATAGCATAGAGTGGCTAACGCTTGTTTACAATGGGCGTCTACGGATATACAAAATAGTTTTCCAGTGACCCCTGATTCTTCTTTCGAATCGAGCTTATTTAGACTGTCCAGCCTTTGCTTGCTATTTAGGATGGATCACCATAATTGATAAAAGAGTTGAAAAGCATCAGATGATGTATTCCCCTAGAGGGTGGAGTATTTTGTCTTACTGTGTGAAGTGTGGTGCAAAGTTGGAAACTGGTGCCCGGTTCTGTTCCTCTTGTGGCGCTCCTGTTGCCAAAGTAGTCAAGGAGGAATTCTCTGTCTCCTCTGACAACCTTATCGAGAGGGTCAAGGAGCTACTTCATGAAGGAAACATCACAAGAATAATCGTGAAGAATGAGAAGGGAAATGTTCTGCTGGAGATCCCTGCTACGGTCGGAGTTATTGGGGTTGTCCTTGCTCCTTGGCTTGCAGCTCTGGGCACAATAGCCGCTTTAGCCACAAACTGCAAAATTGTGGTTGAAAAGAGAGAATAGAGCCAAAAATCCTATTGCAGTGAGTTACTTTTAACTTAAAGGAATTTTTTTCTTTAATTAAATAGATGTCTTCAGTGTTTGAATAGTATAGAGAACACTTTGAGGGAATTTCAAGAAAAAGCTTGTTTTCAACATACTGCTG
>CP070820.1:1435750-1447487 GCA_020344315.1 Candidatus Bathyarchaeum sp. | reverse complement strand
AAAAGTGTTGGCGAAGAGGGCGAAGTGTTTGGGCCAGCCTCCCCCCAAGATGATCATTCCTACTTTTTTGGCTTCATAAACTCTATCCACTATTTTACTTACATCAAGGAGCGGGTCTATCACCAATTTTTTGTCTTGCCCGAACATCCAGAGGTGGAAACCAGCTATGGAATCTACGAAGCCAGGACTTATGATGGGAACTCCCTTCTTTGCTGCAGTGGAGAGGATGGACTCGGGATCTTGAAGTCTTTTACCTATATCGAAAAGAAGCTCAGAGGGAGATATGTGTTCTCTCTTCTCTTCCGGTATGTCTTCTAGGGTTTTGTATATCCATTCTTCTAAGCCCTTGAATGCTTTCTGTTCGATGTAGATGTCTCCTATTCGTCCTATGTCTTTGGTCTTCAGCTCTTCGTCTTCGGCAAGAAAGGTGCCCACCCAATGACGGTGACCAAGGGCTTCCACCATGTCGTGCACCATGTTAGCCCCAGTTGTCACAACTACATTCACGAATTCTTGGTCTATCAGGTCTCTAATGATTCGTCTCAGTCCCCCAGGAACGAGGGGGCCTGCTAGAGTCAGAAACACCGTATAGTCTCTGTCACTGAACATCTCCTTCACCAGTTCGGCTGCCTTACCCACTTTTCCGGCGCCAAGCACTCCACACAGGTTCATCTCAGAGACCAACTCTCCGACGGTTGAGCCTTCCTTTAGTTGCATCTGTTTTGCGCGTTTCAATTCTGTCCACCACGATTACAAATACGCTACTAATCTAAGATTGCTGATTAGCGTTTTAAAAAGATGGTTGTGGGGATTGGAGAGTTTGAATAGAAAAGAAGTTTATCCCTTTGTTCGTATTATCCTTGTCCTGCCCAGAATTTGCCAATACTCCACTTCAACGCCGGAAGCCAGTTTAGATTTTAATTCCTCCTCCTCTGGCAAAGGCGCTTCAGTTATCGCATAAGTTTCCAAATCCATCAATTGAACAGCTGCTGGCAACATGGCGATGACTTGTCCAGTTTTTTTCTCTATGAGGGGAACTTCAACCTGTGCGCTTACAGGCTTCACGATGGTTCGTTTAGCTTCGTCAAAAACGCCTATGGCGACGATACGAGCCTTAGCGGAGCCGTGTTTTCCTGGTTTTGATTTCGTGTAGTTCACTATTTTGCATGGTTCCCCGTCGAGGATTATGTAGCTGCCGACCCGTAGGGCTCCCAAATCCATAGGTTTGCTCATTTTGTCCGGTTCTCCTGATAGAAGACTTTCACGTATTTCTTGGTTAATAATCTATCGCCTAAAATGCGCCTAGGTCAATGAGAACCTGTTAGTAACGTAAAATAGGCGGTTTTACATCTTTTATTTTGGGCGTAAACGGTAAGATGCTGTTTTCTTGTTGGGATCAAGAGCGGTTCAACTTTGGGGATTCTGGAGGATGAAAGTCTATGAATAGAAGAGCGATAGTTCTAGATACCTCAGCTTTCATCGCCGGCTTTGACCCTCTTGCTGTCTCAGATAGACAATATACGGTTCCTGAGGTTAGGAGGGAACTTGCTGGAGGTTCCATGCCTTCGATGCGATTCAACGCAGCGGTAGAGAACAGGAAGTTGATGGTTAGGAAACCTAAAGATTCTTTTCTTCAAGAGATTCGAGAAGCCTCCAGAAAGGTTGGAGACATGCGTTACCTCTCCGAGGCGGACTTGCAGGTTCTGGCTTTAGCTTTAGAGTTGAAAGGCAGAGGTTTAAGCCCGTTGATTGTCACGGATGATTATTCGATACAGAACGTGGCTAACAAAATTGATGTAGAGTTCACGTCGTTAATGACTTTCGGAATAAAATTTCGCTTCAAATGGATTCTATATTGCCCCGCATGCTACCGCAAATATCCAGCAGATTACAAATACAAGATTTGCGAAGTCTGCGGAACCACACTTAAGAGGAAGCCCAAGAAAAAAACGCCCCTATGAGAGTATTGAAAGCCAAATTGAAGGCTTAGTAATTTACGCTGGTTTGGCGCCGGGGAAGGGATTTTCAGGAGGGTTGAAACCTCCCTTTGAACCCTTGTGGCGCAAAGCACCACCGGCTGTCTTCTGACCCCTATTTGGTTCATCTCGAGGCCGGCACATTACCGCTCTGTCACCCCGGCGCCCAAAGGTGTAGAGTTTGTTGCCACTTAAAAGCGCTTTTGCCCGCAACTATGCGAAGGATACGTCAAGTTTTTCTCCCCTTTTCTCGAGACAGATGTGTTTCAGCCAGTTCTTGTCGTCGACCGTTGGATAATCTTCCCTGTAATGGGTTCCTCGACTTTCTTCCCTGATGTGGGCGGCGTTTGTTATGAGGTTAGCTACGGTTACCATGTTTTTCAATTCAAAAAACCGAACGTTTACTCTGTCCCCGTCAAGAGAGTCCAGCCTTCTTTCTAGTTTCCTCAATTTTTTAAGCATGAGGTTCAAGTTTTCCCCAGTTCGTATTATCCCGACACAGTCCCACATTGCTTTTCTCAAATCTACTTCAATGTCCCTCAATCCCTGATGAACGACATTACCGATTGCTGCTTCCCTTTGTTGGGGCATTGCTTCAATTTCGTTCTTCAAATATCTTTTTGCCCTTTGTGCTCCCAGAGAGGAGAAAACAACAGACTCTAAAAGCGAGTTACTCGCCAACCTGTTAGCCCCGTGCACTTCAGTGCAAGCGCACTCCCCAAAGGCTAGAAGATTAGCTATGTTAGTCTCCCCATATTCGTTTGTTCTAATGCCTCCACAAATATAGTGTGCAGCTGGAGAAACCGGAATCAGGTCCCGTGTAATATCTATGCCATACTTCAAGCATTCTTGATGAATCATGGGAAAACGGTCTAAAACGTAACTTTTGTCTTTGTGGCGGATGTCTAAATAGACTGAACCTCCTTTAAGCTCGTTGATTATTGCGCGAGATATGATGTCCCGGGGAGCAAGCTCGCCCATTTTGTCGTATCTCACTATGAATCTTTCTCCCTCCTCATTCACCAGAATTGCTCCTTCGCCACGGAGAGCTTCTGAGATCAAAAAGTGGGGGGCACCAAGCTTGTTCAGTGTTGTAGGATGGAACTGTACAAATTCCATATCTTCAATTCTAGCACCAGCTCTGAAGGCCATGGCGATTCCGTCGCCTGTAGCAATTTCTGGGTTTGTGGTATTCTGATAAACGTAACCGATACCGCCTGTGGCTAATATGGTGGCTCGCGCAAAGATGTCGACTATCTCTTTGTTTTTTATATCTAATATTCTTGCACCATAACATTTTGAGTTTTTTACGATAATGTCTATGGCGAAACAGTTCTCGAAAACCTCGCTGTCCCTGTTTTCTCGGATACATTCTGTCATTGCCTGTTCTATTTCTCTTCCAGTTGAATCTCCAGAATGCAACACTCGAGCCATGCTGTGTCCGCCTTCTGTAGTCAGGTGAAGCTCGTCGTCCTCTTTGTCAAATTTTACGCCGAAGGAAATTAGGTTCTGAATCGCTTCTGGACCTTTTTCAGCAAGGATTTCCACTATCCGTTTGTTGGATAAGCCGTATCCAACCTTCAACGTGTCTTCGATGTGTAACTTAATTGAGTCGTCTTTCCTGGTTGCAGCGGCTATTCCGCCTTGGGCAAGGTTCGTATTTGATTCTATTATTTCCTTTTTAGTTGCAACCGTTACTTTTCCATACTTGGCTACCTTTAGGGCAAAATTTAATCCTGCTATGCCGCTTCCAACCACTAAGTAATCCGTTTTCAAAGCCTCATCTCCAAGCTCAGGTCTAAGACCCTTGCAGAGTGAGTCAGATACCCCAAGGACACAACATCAACTTCAGTTCTCGCGTATTCCTTTATGTTCTCAGGGGTTATAGCGCCCGAAGCCTCCAAAAGCGCATGATCATAAAGGCCGGCTTTGCGAAGAGTCTCAATGATTTCGACGATTTCCACGGGTTTCATGTTGTCTAACATTACAACGCAAGGTTTCTTCAGCCTTAACTGTTTAAATGTTCTCGCTGCTCTAACCGCTTCATCTCGGGAGGTTGTTTCAATTTCTATGAAACCAACTTTGTCTGCAAAAGCTGAGGCTTTGGCTATTGCTGTCTCGATGTGGTCTTTTATGCCGTCGCTCTTCAAGGCTTCTAGGTGATTGTCCTTAATCAGAATAGAGTCCCAGAGTCCAAATCGGTGAGTTAAACCTCCTCCCAAGAAAACTGCCTTCTTGTCAAGATATCTCAAGGGTGTTTTTCTTGTTGCGGCTACTCTAGTTTCATATCCTTTCAACAAATCAGTCAAGCGTTTAGTTTCTGTGGCTATCCCCGACATTCTCTGCAGAACATTTAAGCCAATTCTCTCCGTTGCAAGAATATCCTTTTGTCCGCCGTAAACTTCCAGAATCGTTTCTCCCTTCAGGACTCCATGGCCATCCTCGGTGCAAATCTTCACTTCAAGATTATGCTTCCGGAGAAACCAGCTTACCTCCTCGATTCCCCCAATGACCCCTGATCCTTCAGCTTTCAAGAATGCTCTTCTGGGTTTATTTTTTGCCAGAACTGCGCTGCTGGTTACATCTCCAGTTCCAACATCATCAGCAGATTCTTTGTCAAAAAAAGTTTCTAGCCAGCGCAGATAGTCTCTATTGTTTAGATTGAGTTCTTCTCCTTTCTGGTAGGCATTTTCAACAAGTTTTTGCCTGTCCAAGGCGTCAGTCCACATCTAACATTCTGTCCAGAGCCTTTTTCGCTCTGACCCTTATATCTTCTGGGACCTTAATTTTAAATTGCTCCTTTTCTAGAGCCTCCAAAACAAGTCCAAGATTGATCTTTTTCATTTGAAGGCAGGTTCCTCCAGGGGGTGCTTGGAAAAAGGTTTTATCTGGAAACTCAAGCCTGAGTCGCTCTATCACACCTATTTCCGTGGCTATGATGAATGTTTCATCTGAACTTTGTCTCACGTAGTTTATCATGCCAGTTGTGCTGCAAACTTCGTCGGCTAAATCTACAACTTCTGGAATACATTCAGGATGAACTAAAACTTTCGCATTTAGACGCACGGCTTTTGCGCGGCTAAGTCCTTCTGGAGAGAATTTTCTGTGAACATAGCACCATCCGTTCCAAGGAATAATGTTCTTGTCAGTATGCCTCATAACATAATGAGCTAAATTGGAATCAGGCACGAATATGACTTCGTCTTCCTCTAAAGAGTTAACCACTTTCACGGCGTTTGCGCTAGTGCAACAGATGTCCGATTCAGCCTTCACATCAGCGGTTGTGTTGACATAGCTCACAACAGCAGCGTTAGGATACTTTGCTTTAAATTCTCGCAAACCATCAACATCAACCATAGCCGCCATCGGGCAGTTCGCCAGCCGGGTTGGAATTAAAACCGTTTTGTCGGGATTCAAAATGTAAGCGGATTCAGCCATAAAGTCAACACCACAAAAAACTATGATGTCTGCATCGGTTTCTGTTGCCTTTTTGCTCAACCCGTAGGAATCGCCAATGAAATCTGCTACCTCATAGATTTCTGGTCTCTGATAGGTGTGGGCCAGAATTACAGCGTTTTTCTCCTCTTTCAGTTCCTTTATTCTTTCAATTAGCTCCTTATTGTCCATTCTGCCACACTACTTGCCTTAAAAATCTAGAGTCTCCCTAGCAATTTAAACATATCACGGAAGCTTTGGCATAACAAGATCAGCTATATCCAAGCTATTGTCGTAAATTCGACTTATCGAAGAAGCAACAGCGAGAAGATTACGCCCAACCTCCGTTGGAAGGTCCCGAAGAGTCGTTTCAATCTCGTGAAATAAAGCCTCAACCGTCTCTCTTTCAGACCGCACCGACTCCGCCACAGACACATCGTGAGAAAACACAGCATTTATGGCATTTTCATGAGATCCATAAGCAACCTTGTGAAGCTGCAGAATGAGTTTCGAAAAATTGTCCGGTATTTTTGCACCACCTAATCTGATCGCAGTCTCACCAATGGAGGCAGAGTGATCGCCTATAGATTCAACCAAACTAGCCGCCAAACGATAATCCAAACAATCGATTGGCAAAATCCCAAGTTTTTCGCTCAGCCCCGGATTTTGAATAACCGTCCGAAGAACCCGTACCAATAGAAAATATAAACGGTTAACTTCGTTATCCCTTGCAACAACGGTTTTAGCCAGTTGCAAGTCTCCCTCAAGAAGGGCAGTCACGGCGTCACGATGCACTCCTGAAGCGATAGAATATTCTCTTCGAAGAATCTTTTGGGGCGGGAAAGTAGATGGCTCCAAGAGACACTGCATAACAATTTTAGAGTGATCCTCCTCAACAATCTCCAGACCGACCAAGCGACTCGATGCTTGTTTTACCCGCTCACGGTCCAAGGGACTTATTCTATCCTTCGCTTGAACCTGAATGATGTCATAACCTAAAAGATACTTCTCAACGATGACACGATCAAGGAAGGAAGAGGGTCGAATCATGGCAACCTGCGGGGCTCGTTCTGCATCATACTTTGGATTGACAACAAGGGGGCCATCAGCGGTTTCGGTGACAGAAACAACCGATCCACGATCAAGCCCGTTTCGCTCAGCCCAATCTTTAGGAAGACATACAAAAAAGGTTCCACCGCTCGTTCTTTGAATCTTGCGGAGATCCATATTTAAATCCTCAAGGAAATATTGGATTATCTAAAGCAAAAACGCATTATTAAGAGTTAAGCAAAAAAATTCTGAAATATAAAAAATGTTCTAACACGTATAGACTCATCCATTAAAGGAAGAAAATCTAAAAAAGACCGTTTTTTCTGGAGGGGAGAACAGAATTAATAGGGCGCGAGGGCTATATTACCATTTCACCAGAGGGAACTAAAGGAGGCTGAAGTTGTGCGTGAAGGCAATAGGCTGCAGAGAGCCGTTTCCTTCACAATAGCAGCTGGATACCAATTGGACAAAGAAGCCTTCGAATTCTTGAACACGATGTCTGAAACAGAAGACCCCCTAGATTTAATGGAAGAAGCTGTCAGGAAAATCAAGGATTTGCCTCAGAAACCTCTGTTTATAGATCGAAGCTTTCTGGAAGCTATGAAAGAGGAATCTTGCGTTGAAGAAGAGAAGCCGCTTCCGCCCTTTTCACCTTCAACCATCTCGGAAAGGAGAAAGAGTTTTAGACCCTATGCAAAAGATGTTGAAGATAACGTTGAAGTGATCTCAGATCCCACAGATAAAATCTGCACAACCGGTTCTATCAAGGAATACTTAGAATACTTTCAAGATCGCTTTGAAAGGTTGCAGAAAATTCTTAAAAAACGGATAGATGCCAAAAACGCCGTGCCCATATCAGTTGCACTGAAGACACCTGCCAAGTCCAAAGTTAACATCATAGGAATGATTACAGAAAAAATAGAATCCAAAGAAAGACTCTTCGTGAGAATCGAGGACTTGGAAGCAAGCGTCACTGTACTTGTGCCCCAGAGCGGAAGCCGAGAGGTTGTAACAAAAGCTCGTTCTTTACTTCTAGACCAAGTCGTTTGTATAAGTGCCATAAAGGGAAAGAACGACTTACTTATCGCAAAGGACTTCATCTTGCCAGAGGTGCCCCGGAAGACTCCCCACAAGGCTTCAATGCCAGTCTATGCAGCCCTCATTTCAGACCTTCACGTGGGAAGCAAAGAGTTCATGAAAAAAGAATTCAACCAATTTATACTCTGGCTAAAAGGAAAACGCGGTAACGAAAACCTGAGGGACCTCGCTGGTCACATCAAATATTTGGTCATAGCAGGTGACCTTGTAGACGGGGTAGGAATCTATCCAGGACAGATGGACGGGCTGGAGATAAAGGACATTTATGAACAGTACCTTGAAGCGGCAAAACTCATCGAAAAGATTCCAGATTATATCGAACTAATAATTATACCTGGTAATCATGACGCATCTAGAAAGGCGTTACCACAACCTGCCTTACCCAAAGAGTACGCAGAGCCACTGTATGAAGCGCGAAGAATACATTCCCTTGGAAGCCCCTGCACAGTTAACCTCCACGGTGTGGAGTTACTTCTATTTCACGGACGGAGCTTGGACGACATAGCGGCGGTTGCCCCGAACGTCAGCTTCGATACCCCTGACAAATCCATGAAACTTTTGCTACAGAGCAGGCATCTTGCGCCAATTTACGGGGATAGAACCCCCATCGCTCCCGAAAAACGGGACTTCATGGTTATAGAGAGAATACCGGACGTCTTTCACGCCGGTCATGTTCATGTGCTAAAATGCAATGATCATAGAGGAACGCTCATAGTGAACTCGGGGGCATGGCAAAGACAAACAGAGTTCCAAAAACAGATGGGGCTCATCCCAACCCCAGGAATCGCGCCTATAGTGAACCTCCAAACATTGAAGATTGCAACAGTGGATTTCACAGAGGCTTGGTGACCCCAAGGCGACAAAACTAGCCACGAGTATAGTTCAGAAAGTCTATAACAAAACAAATAGCGCAAGACCCGATTGCTCACCCAGCAGGGTTAGGCGCCAATGATGTTAACATGTCGTTTAAGCCGCTAAGATTCTCGAAGCAGAATTATAAAAAGACGATTTTCGGAACACTGAAACATAGCAATTTCCTCAAAGAGCCTTCCGTTTTCAGCTCTTTCCTGAAACCTCTGCTAAACAGTTAGGAACATAGCCTACTAGGTCCCTGAGCCGGTCATTGTCAGCGAACATTTTTCTAACGAGACTGCGGCCGATTCCCAAACGAATCTTTTTTGTGCGACCATAGCGTCCCATGCTCACAACCCGCGCGTTTAATAACCCAACCATGTCTAACTCGCTGATCAGGCCACTTACCCGTCTCTGACTCAGTGGCGAGAGACCGGACTGGTCACAGAGTTCGCAGTAGATTCCGTATATGTCGCCGGTGATGGAGTAGCTAACTTTTGTTTTACCCAACAGATAAACACTGCACAAGACTACTTTTGAGTGTACGGGAAGATTTTCCAAAACCTCCACGATTCTATCGTGTTCCACCCGCTTCTCAGCCTGCCGCACATTATCTTCAGTTACAACAGCCGCACCCTCCCGCTCTGCTAACTCGCCTGCAACGCGAAGGAGGTCCAAAGCCCTTCGGGCATCACCGTGCTCCGCAGCAGCTAACGCAGCACACAACGCAACAGCACTGTCGAGGAGAGCGCCTTCGGAAAAGGCTATTTGAGCACGCTCCCAGAGTATATCCTGAAGTTCAGTTGCGTTGTAAGGTCTAAAAACTATCTCTTCCTCACTTAAGGAACTCAGAACCCTTGGGTCTAAAAACTCCTTGAATCGAAGGTCGTTTGATATGCCCACTATCGAGGTTCGACCGTGGCGAAGAGTCTCATTCACTCTAGTCAACTCGTAGAGGAGAGTGTCGCCTCGCGCCTTTATCAGGGCATCTATTTCGTCAAGGACAACGATGAAAATCTTCCTTTGCAAATCTAAGCCCTCTTTAAATCTGTCAAAGACTTCTCCGACAGCGAGACCTGTGAAAGGAACCTTCACGCCTAAAGCGTAACACAAGTTTGAGAGGACCCTGTATTCAGTACCAGCCAGACGGCAGTTTACGTAACAAACCCCGACAGGTGCCCCTAATTCTTGTGCCTTAAGGGAAAGCCTGTTTAACACATATTTGGTGGCTGCTGTTTTTCCTGTTCCGGTTTTTCCATAAATAAAGGCGTTAGAACAGGGGGAGCCTCTCAAGACAGGGGCAACCATTCCGCCTAAACAATGAATTTGTTCATCGCGGTGTGGGAGTTTTTCGGGAATATAATCGTGTCTCAGCACTTCTCTATCTGCAAAAATATGGGTGTTGCTCAGAAAACGATTGAAAACATCGTCAAGGGTGTTAAGTTTGCTCATGCTTGAATGCGGTCTCCTCTAAGAGGGTTGTGAATTTGTTGCCTCGATTCTATTCCCGGTAGATAAAAACTCTCGTAAAAAAAACTAGATAATTTGCACAAAAATCTAAAGGGAAACACATCTTTATCGACTAAAACAATTTAGGGCTATTTGCTGACGTGGAAGCTTGCCTGCAGGCTCCCGCACCCCTCTATTTCTTGTGGAGAAAAGAAGGTTTTTCTTCGTTTTTACGCGAAAATAACCGTTTTTTAAAGGTATTTACTTTTATTGAAAATAATGCCGTGATATGTATTCCACTAGTTAGTATTTAGTTATTATTATCAATTTTTTTCGAGTTAATTCTACAATATTTTTCCTTTAAGGCTGTACAGTGACTATGCTGTAAGTTTCTTTAATCCAATGGAAATGAAGGGGTCGGCGTCTAAGACATGTTGTAAATAACTAGAAGACACTGTTCAGCTGGCTATTAGCTGTTATTTTACGAAGAATCTTCCTCTTTTTATACTGAAGCCTTTTCTTAACTCCATGTAAAATAGTGTGAAGTTAATTGCCAGATATTGTCTTTTTCATTCCTTAAATGCGAAAATAAGCGCAATTATAGATTTTAACAAGTATAGAGATGACCCCTTTGCTTCTACTGGAAAAACAACTTTATCCCTTTCCCTTTTTCCGTTTTGAAAATGTGGCGCTTAGTGAAGCCTGTGAACCTAATAACTTCCAATTTTTGGCTTATTCCCAAATTTGGGAATTTTTTACATGTTTTCATTAACTCTTGTCCACCGTAATCTCTATAACTTGTGAACTGTTAATTAGTAACAATCATTGAATCAACCGGTGTACGGAATGCCTACTAAAAAAATCCGCGTGGAGATCTTCAATAATGGAGACCGTTATACCATAACCTTTGAGGGTCAGGTTACGAGAGAAAAGGCTCTTCGTCTACTGGATTTGGTTGAACTTTTGGGCGGCATGCCAACTGTTGATTCTGAGTCGAATCACTCGACATCCGAGATGTCCAAGATCGATAAAGTCCGTTTAGTAGCGGAGAAGAATTTTCCTGTGGGCTGGTTTTCTTCAAGAGACACCCAATCGGCATATGAAGAACATTTTAATGAACACATTCTCTTGAGTACAGTTTCTACTTACCTATCCCGTTTGGCAGACCGTGGCATCCTCATTAAAAGCGGTGCTTCGAACCAACGACGCTACAGAATCGTGTCCGCACTCAGGATACCAAATAGATGAAAGATGATAGAAGGCAAGCAATTTTAAAGGCTAAAATGAATATTAATGTCATGAGCCATCGAAGTTTCACGCAGTTTTCTTGGAGAGAGGCGGAAAGGTTTGAGTGCCCAGAATGGTGATTTGGGTTCCTTGGTTAGAACTCTAAAAGATTACGTAGAAAAAGGGAGTTTTGGAGAACCTACGGTGGACATGGAAAAGCATGAACCTGTTTCATACATTCCTGAACTCCGGAAACCTTTAGACCATGTGAAATCTTTTGACGGCAAATTTATTGCCGTTGATTGTTCAACTAAACCGTTAATGAGGGGCAACCGTTTTGGGGTATATCTAATACGGGTTGCATATGCCTCAGTTAATCCCGGTGAAAAAGAAAACCCTGTGACATGGGGGCCCGTCCCAATAGAAGAAAAAAGGTCCGCTGTAGTTGGAGACGCAATTTCACGACGTAAAAAGTTAGAACGTCTAAGGGTTGAATATGAAAGTAAATTGGCCGAAACACTGCTCCCCCAAATGGACTCTTCTGATTATTTGCTTCTTGATGGGGCGAGCTATTTTGGCAGATTAGAGGATAGAAGATTTGCCGTTACTCTTTACGAAGAAGCTAAGAAGAGAAATCTAAATTTTCTAGC
>CP070820.1:1421391-1435650 GCA_020344315.1 Candidatus Bathyarchaeum sp. | reverse complement strand
GCATTAATCATTACCATAAAAGCAGAAACTAGTAAGAGAAATATAGCGATTGTAGCCGTCAATTTTGCCTTGTTGTTTATTGGATTTTTCATGTTTTTTGACCTCTAATGAGGTTTATATTTGCGGTGAGGCCTAGTCGCCCTCAGCAACAGCACGTATAGAACCTACTCATCGACTTCAGTTGAAAACTAGAAAACAGCGCAAAACATAGACCCACAATTACTTCTGAAACAACAGAATTCGAAGTATCCATCTTCACCCTTGCTCCCTTGAATCCCCTATTTGTAGATCAAGTCGCATCCAGCGACTTTAACCCCATCTCACAATCAAAGTATTCGATGTAATAGGATTTAAAACTTGCCATACTATCAAACAGTTACGTCTATTGGTGTACCAATTTAGTTAATGAAAATTGGCGTGGCATGTTACGGATTACATGAGGGCCAAATCTCATGTATAGCCAATTCAAGTCTTTAGTTAGTTCTGTTATGCCCTGACTTTTAGTAATGATGTGCGAAGACGAAAAGCAGCCACAAAAAGGGATATTACCTGCGCCTTCTGCGTCTATTACCTGGCTTATATTGACCGCTGTCCCTGCTTAAAACAAAGCGTTTGTAGAAAGATTTGCGGTTGTTAACTCTTGGAACTGAAGAACGCCTCTCCCTAGCATCTATCTTAGGAGTCATAGATCTGACTTTACCCGCCTTAGATAATGAACCGTGTGATGGCACAATCTCACATCCTTTTTGATTTTCGGTAAAAATACTAGATGTAGAGGTTCTTATAAACATTCACAACGCTAATCCCTACTAAACATATATCTTTGAGAAAAATAATCATACCACAGCACTTAGGGGCGAACTCGATTGAAAGAAGCGATAATCTTAGCTGGAGGAGAAGGATGGAGACTGAAACCCGCAACGTGGGTTCCAAAACCCCTCCTGAAAATAAACAAGAATACCCTGATTGACCGTCAGATAGAGTGGCTGCGTTCTCACGACTTCGAGAACATAGTTGTGGCTTCCAACAGAACAGACCTCACGAAACAACCAGTCAATTATTCTCTCGAGGAAGACACTCTGGGAACGGGAGGCGCCACCAAAAAAGCCTTCGAACACATCAAGGGAAAAGTAGCTTATGTTATGAACGTGGATGACCTCGTCTTCTATGACCCCAACGAACTCTTCGACTACGCGGGAAAAGGAGCAGGAATACTTCTGGCGAAACCTCAAATCCCCTTCGGCAAAGTAACACTTGCGAACGGCATAAATGTCATAAGGTTTCAACAAAGAGAAACCCTTGATTTCTACGTAAGCACAGGTCATTACGTCTTCAAACGGAATGTAGTTGAAAAAATCTTTCCAGATAAGGGCGACTTCGAATTCACTGCAATGCAACGGTTAGCGGACAAGAAGATGCTTCAAGGCTACACATACCATGGAATGTGGTTCACCCTCAATACCATGAAAGATTTGATTCAAGTGAGGAGATTCTTCAAGGAATAGAGCTATTCCTATGAAAATCTTAGCCTTAATTGGTAGTCCTAGACGCGGAAGTAATACTGACACGTTAGTTGTGCACATTTTAAGAGGCAGTGAAACGAATGGACATACAAGCGAGAAACTTTACCTATACGACTATTCAATATCCCCCTGCATAGATTGCCGTAATTGCAAAAAAGGAAATCACCTTTGCTCCCTAAACGATGGAATGCAAAAGATATATCCAAAACTGGAAGCGTCTGATTTAATAATTTTTGGCACACCACTCTATTGGTATGGTCCTACCGGAAAGATGAAGCTCCTCCTTGATAGAATGCGCCCATTAATTGCAAACGGAAAATTAAAGGGCAAAAAAGCCGTTATTGCTACGCCTTCGGAAGAAGGTTCAGGTGCCTGTGGTCCACTTCTTGAGATGTTTCGCATGTCATGCAATTATTTGGGAATGGAATTTGCAGGCAAGATTTTTGTCAAGGCCTACGAAAGAGGAGAAATTGAAGAGAACCCGATAGAATTGGAAAAAGCCTACAAGTTTGGTTGTTCGCTATAGGTCTAAGGGCTTTACCAGCTATTTTGTGGCAAATTGAATTACCGTAACTTTTTTTGATAGACTATAACTGCCAGCAGTGTCATTATTACAAATATTGGCAAGATTAGGCTTGTCTGCAACTCTGGTATTGGTTCCGGGTTATCTGGAAATGTTACTGTTGTTCCATCTGTTGAGGCAATTATTGTTCCTGAGAGATAGGTTCCATAAGTTGTCACACCTTTCGAGAGTAGTTTCTGTATTGTTTCTTCGTGTGGATGACCATATTCGCCTCCCGAGCAAATGATTGCACTATCTGGAGAAACGTTGTCAAGAAAAGATTGAGTCGTGGAGGTTGCGCTTCCGTGGTGCCCAACTTTTAAGATGTCGCTTTGAAGGTCTAGCATCAGGTCGTCAAGCATGCTCTGCTCGGCGTCTGCTGTTGCGTCGCCTGTAAGCAAGAAGCTTGTGTCGCTTACTTGAAGTTTAACTACGATACTGTTGGCGTTTTTATCTGTGAATTCTAGGGGTTGAATTGGGTTGAACACGGTCAAGTTTGCAGTCTCAGTCAGGATGAAGTTTTGTCCTCGTTGCGCCACGGTTACTGTGTGACTCTGTGCCAAATTCATGAAGTCTGTATATGCACCAATAGTGGATGATTGGCCGTTGATTAGTATCTCATCTACGATTATGGTGGATTCTAGGACGCCAACGAGTCCGCCAATGTGGTCTTCGTGTACGTGTGTTACGATCATCAGGTGTATGTGTGTTATGCTTAAGCTATCGAGGTAATTTAGAACTATTGAAGATTTAGAGGGGCGTCCAGCATCTATCAGCACATCTTTGTTTGATGTGTCAATGAGGATGGAGTCGCCTTGACCAACATCGATGAAGTGTACTGTAACATTTGTCGAGTCTTGGGATATTGCAGTGAATATGAACCAGACGCTGGTGGAAGAAACAATAAGTAAAACAGCAAGAAAAGCAGCAACTTTGCTATTCATTCCAAATCATTTATTAATATTACTGCACAGGTTCTTATGATTTGTGGAAAAATCTTTGATGGAAGATGCTTGTTAATTCTGATGCCAGTGGAGTACACAACAAAGGCTATTGAATACGTCTCCAACCATATCTGCTTACGTCAGGTAATTGGCTCTCAAAAATCACTTTGTTGCCGCATTTACAGCGAACATGAATTCTTGTGGTCTTTTCTGTTTGATGTAAAGATCCATCGAGTACAACCAGTTTGGCGGGAGAAGCAGCAGTTTTCTTCTTGTAGTAGATTCTGAGGACACGTTTACAAGATGGACATTTCAGGGTTAATCTTTGTCCTTTTTGGCTTTCGGTTCTTCCCACCCAGAAACGCTCTCCATTCTTGAAACTGCGACTTCCTCCAGTGTTCAGGTGTATTCTCTGAAGGTGTGTTCACACTTTGTACATCTGAAGAATAGCGTTGAGCCTTCATCGCCGCCTCGGGTTTGCACTTGCCAGAAATAGGCAAGGTTGTTGCCGCATTTTGGACAGGCTTTCTTAGCGGTTGGTAGTGTTCTTATTTGGTGTTCCTTACCAATCACGGTTATAGATTCTTTGTGAGACCGCTTTATGCTGTTGGGCGCAACAATGGGTTTCTGTTTTCCCGGTTTTTTGTATCCACATTTGGGGCATACCGTCTGAAGTGTCCCTTTTGTTTCCTCTTCGTCTCGTTTCGAAATTAGGCGTGTTTCACAGTTTGGACAAAAATCCATTATACTCACCGCAGTTTCTCCGTCATTTCCTTGCATTCAACTATTAAATTCTTTTCTTTTATCAACAAGCTGTGAGACAACAAATCATTAACTTGCTTAGAAAAACAGAAAAAAGCTAGTTTTCAACAATTAAGTATTATTAGTCTCCAAATATGTTGAAAGCTACAAGTGTTATGTTGGTTTTGCTGTGTCCCATAGGAGCTGGAAGTATTCTCGTGCAAATTTCACCAGCCCCACATGATTGCTCCAGATAACTAACAGACCGGAATAGCTCCCGCTAGTCTCTGCTTCGCCCAGAAAGAGTAGTGCCTCCTTGCCATCCACGATTACTCCTCCTCCAAACAAGCCATCCCGCACCCTAGCTTCCCCAACCTTCGCAATCTTCTTAACATCCCAATCTCCAGCCATCATAACCTGAACACTGACCCCACTATCCCGCAGCTGACCCAATACCGGAACAAAAGCATCCACAAAATCCTTCGCGAAAGCAGGCGCAGCAATCATCACCTCTTTTCGGGTAACGCCCAGCATCTCCCTTAGTTTTGCGAGGATACTGAATTCGCCTCGCAGAATCCAGATGTCGGGCTTCTCCAGTAGCTCCCGCCTCTCATACAGCGGCTGAAGCTCCCCCAAGACTATACGTTTCCAGCCGTTAACCATGTCTTCCAAGCGTAGTCTGGCAGCTTCCAGAGCTTCAGAGGGAGCCTTGGGAAAATAGCGGCTGGGTCTGCCGCGCTCGGCTTCAATCCAGCCCTTTCTTTCTAGGGAATTTAGTGTCTCATAAACTTTGGAATATGGAACGCCACTGTATTCGCTGACCTCGCTGGCTGTCATGACACCACGTTCGAGCAGAATCAAGTATGCTCGGGTCTCATATTCTGTCAATCCAACTTGTCGTAACACTTTTTTTGCGTCTTCGCTAACAGGTGTAGACAACCTTTTTCACCTTATGAGAAGTTTGGAAACCTTCTTATACACTCTGAAACCAGTTAAAAAATATTACCCCTATCAGTGGTGTCAAATTGCAAGTCATCAAAGAGACAAAAACCATATGCCCAGAATGCCTCCAAGTCCTAGACGCCATCATATTCGAAGAAGACAACAAGGTCTACATAAAGAAAGAATGCCCAGAACACGGAAAATTCAGAGAAATCTACTGGTCAGACTACAAACAATATCAACGAGCCGAAAAACTCAGATGCGACGGCGATGGACTCAACAACCCCCGAACTGAAACGAAACTGGACTGCCCCTACGACTGCGGCATCTGCCCCCAACATAAATCCCACACTGCCCTCGCCATAATTGACATAACCAACAGATGCAACTTGACATGCCCCGTCTGTTTCGCTAACGCAGCAACAGCAGGATACGTCTACGAACCAACAAAAGAAGAAATCATAGAGATGATGAAAAACCTCAGAAGCAACGACCCAGTTCCGCCCCCAGCTTTACAGTTTTCGGGAGGCGAGCCCACAATTCGGCAAGACCTTCCTGATCTTGCTCGAAAAGCAAAAGAACTAGGATTTCATCACGTAGAGGTCAACACGAATGGTCTCCGATTAGCTCAGAGCGTAGACTACTGTCGAAGTCTCTTGGAAGCTGGAGTAAGCACAATATACCTACAATTTGACGGGTTAACATCGGACGTTTACAAGTTCACGCGGGGAGTAGACCTTCTTGACATCAAAATGAAGGCTATTGAAAACTGCCGTGAAGCAGGACTCAGCATAGTATTAGTCGTCACATTGGTCAAGGGCGTCAATGATCATCAGATCGGAGACATTATTCGATTCGCGATCAAGAACTTCGATTTGATTCGATGCGTAAACGTTCAACCCGTATCCATCTGTGGCAGAATCCCTGAAGAGGAACGGGAAAAAATGAGAATAACAATCCCCGACTTCATGAAGCTCGTTGAGGAGCAGACAGATGGAAAAATAAAAGTCTCCGACTTCTTTCCGGTGCCCAGTGTTGTCCCAATATCTCGAGCAATTGGCTCTCTACGGGATAAACGATACGTGGAGTTTACCGCTCACCCTCACTGTGGTATGGCAACCTACGCCTTTGTTGAAGGCGACGATATGATTCCGATTAACCGTTATGGTAACGTTGAGAAGTTCATCAAGAGCATGGAAAAAGTCTATGAGAAAGCTGTAAAGGGGAATAAGCGAAAAGCGAAATTGCGTTTGATAGGAGCCCTTCGTTATATTAAGTTTAGTTTGCTGAGAAAATACCTTTTACCTATTCTGAGAACTGGTTCCTACGAATCCTTGGGAACTCTTCACAGAAAAATGCTTCTAATCTCTGCTATGCACTTCATGGATCCCTACAACTTCGATTTAGAAAGAATTCAAAGATGCTGCATCCACTATGCCGTGCCTGATGGCAGAATTATTCCCTTCTGTACCATGAACTCTATCCACAGAGCGAAAGTTGAGGAAAAGATGGGGACACCACTAAAAGAGTGGCGAAAGAAGCATAAGATCGATATTGGCGCTGTAGCCTAGAAGGAGGAAAGGCTATAAGGAGCGGTTCTTCTTCAAAACTTTGGTGAAATTATTATGGGCGGTGGAAAAAAGAAGCAGTCCCTCAAGCAAATGACAAAACCAAAGACCCCTAAAGCAGACAAACGAAAGGAACGGAAGGCAAGCGCACCACCTCCCGCAAAGAAGAGCCTTGGCTTGACTATGCCTGATATCAATAGCAAAAAAGTTTTGGGAGAACTGAAAGGGTTGAAGGTTATGACTCCTTCCAGTGTGGCTGCACGGTTTAACATACGCTTGAGCTTAGCAAAAACTTTCCTTAAAGAGTTAGAGCGTCGAAAGATGGTTGAGTACGTCTCTGGAGGAAAGAATCTCAAGATCTACAAACTTTCAGGCTGATCAATTAGCGGGGTGGATGAGAAGTGGAGTTTCCCGAGAGAGTATACACTGTTGAAGAAGTAAGGAAAGCTCGCTCTCTTATCGAAAAAGGGTACAAACATGATTTAAACATGGATGGAAATCCAGATTTTGTGGCGAAGGTTGAGAAAGCCTTAGAACTGGTTAAAACTGCGGGTTACTACGATTTTCTGCGGACATATATCCGAACTATCCGTGAGATCGATGGGTTAAGTCAGCTTCGCGAGCAGGATGTGGCTATATGGTTCCACGTGAAAGCTCTTGATGACCCCATCGATGATGCCGGTTTTATTATTCAAAAGGCTCAGCAGATGAAGGACTTTGTTGAAGGAAGGCTCTATTATGAGACTGGAGAACTTCGGGCTGTAAATAAGCGCATCGAATTCATTGAAACACTAAGAGACAAAACCAATAACCCAGATATAAAGAAGAAGTGTGAAGAAAACCTAAGAAGATGGAAAGAACAACCGTTTCCATAACTCTTTGAAGTGTTCACGTTTGCGTACGTTTCTATTTAGATATGGTGGAACCATGCCACTTTCGTTACATATATCCCAGTTCCTTTAATTTTCTCATGATTTGTTCGGCTTCTTTATCTTGAGACCTTCCAGACCTTTCATTTATTCTTGTAGTATCAAACTCACTAATTATTTCTTGAATCGTTGAAGCCTTTGATTCTACTGGAACCGTGCAGGGATAACAACCTAGTGAAAGGAATCTTTTTCCGTTTGAAGAAAAATAGAGGGGATTCACTGGGATATTTCTCTCTTCGGTATATCTCCAAACGTCATTTTCATTCCAATGCAAAATTGGATGTCGCATAACGTGGTGCAAATCTTCTCCGAAATCTTTTTGAAGTTTATCCCAAAGCTCAACATTCTGTAAGCTTTCAAATGGTGCATCGCCTCCTTCACCCTCTTCCTTTTTTCTCAAAAATCTCAATCTGAAGTCCTTATCTCTTGGAGAAGAAACCCGTTCTGGATTCATCATATAATGTTCGTCCCTACGAATCGATACAACTACAGAATCAAACCCATGTTTCTCAATAGCTTTTTTCAGAACGTCAGTTTTCAAAGTTTGACAACATTTTTTGTGATCAATTTCTTTGCTGGGAGACATCAAACCGGCTTTTTCACTTTTTTCTTCAATTAAATCTAGGTTCCATTCTTTGGCTAGTTGATCTCTGAATTTATACATGACTGGAAACTTCCAACCAGTGTCGATGTGCAAAACTGGGAAAGGCACTTCTCCAAAAAATGCATCTCTGCAGAGACTAAGTGTTAAAGTTGAATCTTTTCCTGTTGACCATAAAATTACTGGATTCTTAAACTGATCTTTGGTTTCTCTAAGTATGAATATGGATTTTTCCACTAATTCCTCCAGTTTCATCATAGCTTTTCCTCTGATAGCGCTTTACTTGCTTTCCTAGTTCAATAATAGATTTCGGAAACTTCATTTCTTTGTTGCTACTAATAAATCCAAAGTCACTATGGTCGTTTTTGGTGAAGTCAAATCCATGATCGGAGATTAGTAGCAAATGAGTTTCTTTAAGAATGGCTTTCAGATGTCCTACAAATTCGTTAGTTTCCACATAAAATTTCTTTAGTCTATCCTTATCTGTATACCAAACATGATTAAGCAGGTCCGGAAAATGAATATACGCAAACACTACATCAATTTTTCCGGCTTCCCTCAAAAGGGCTTTCGTTTTAGAAACAACTTCAGTAGTTTGCTTACGAAATAACCAATAAAATTTCCTTCTTAAATATGTGAGATCCTTATTCTCTTCAAAATCTCTTAAAAGCTGAAAAAATTCGTTTGTATAACTGTAATATGGAACACCAATTTCTTTTACATTAGGATTGTCAACCCAAGTTTTTCTCTCTAGCTTTTTGAAACCTTCAGTTTTTCCAGTAATTTTTGTTCCAAGTCCCAACGAAATAAACGGTAATCTTCTCTTTAGAGATCGTAAAAGCTTCCAAGCCCACATGTTTCTTCTACCTTGAAAACCTATTTTAACCTGCTCGGCGCATAGAAAAGAAGCCCAAACTTCTGGAGAAAGAGGTTTTCGAAGCGCTCTATCTATTGGAACCTCAAATTTCCAAACTGTTTTTGTAGCAAATTTTCAAGTTTCAGTTCTAAAGTAATGTCGTTATCTAGGCCATCTAGACCCAAAATGTACAACTTCATTTTTTCGCCTTCACGTTTTATTTCAATCCCCAGTTTTGTTGCAATCGGAATCCTCTCTATCTTCTTACCCCTTTCTTATAAGTTTCACCAACGCTGGCAAAAAGCTAAGCTCCTTTATTCAATATTCTATCAAATCAGCTTCTTTAAACCAATTCTTCAACTCAAAACTAACTAATGCCTTTTCATGTAAAAACGTAGGCATTTCTTGTTTAAAGAACCTATCTTTTTTCCACGATAATTTTTGTTCCGCTCTTCACGCGCTCAAACAATTCCAGATTTTTGGTCACATTACCAATAATGTTGACAGGACTGTAAGGCTGTGTTCCACCCCAGAAAATGCAGAAAGCATTTCCCATTGGCCAGTAAGCAAGGACTCCCTTCTCCACTTTAGGTGAAGCCTTTTCACTTCCCATCTTCACGGGGATATCAAAGTATACCTCTTCTTGCCACAAGGCTACTCGTCCCTCAATCGGAAGTGCTCGAATTATAGCATCTACAGTCCTCGGAGAGCGAATGCGAACAAGTTCCCCCTCTGCCTCACCGACGCCCTCTACAACGAACCTGATGGGTACACGAGAAATACTCAACAGCGAGCCCTCCCAGATTCTAATCTGTGCAAGACTTACCTATTAGCTTTTATTGCACAACTACGCCCAGAAAATATACTCACCACAAATTGTGGCTAAATAAGGAGAATCAGGGTTTACTGAGGCTCAACACGGGGCAGTCTAAAGGAGAAGAAAAACGAAAATCCCAAACAGTTGCTATCGCTTTTGGTAATTTTCATTTTTCCCGTGATGACGCCTTTTCAGTCCCTTATTCCTCAAATGCCTTACTCCCCATAAAAAAGGGAGGGAAATTTTTTGGTGTTTCGTTTAGCGAGGTTTGAACGCTGAATAAAGTGCAATTACCAATGCAATGATGACTATCACTAGAATTACAATAACGTATGTCGTTAGGCTACTAACAGATTCTTCAACGTTGCTGGTAGAACCTTCTATAGGTTCCAAATTGACTTCCTCTAGTGCTGGACCCACTGTAACAGCGGTTTCATCCCATGAACTGCCGTAGGAATCGTCTCCGAGGAATGTTGCGGTGATCTTGTACAAGCCTTGGTCTGGTGGAGTCCATGCGTATGCGAACTTCCCGCTCATGTCAGTTGTGGTTGTGCCTATTTCGATTACGTTGTCGTCTGCATCAAGAGCGAGTAGCATCACTGGAACTCCAGTCACTGTATAGCCGTCTGGTATTGGCTTCTGCATGTGCAAGTATTCCATGTACGTGGCCATTGATTCTGCGGATACGCATGGTGTGCCAGGCTGAGCAGGAGACATGTCAAGCACTGAGCCTTTTATTGTAATAGCGGTTCCTTTTGGTACTGCAGCGTCAGGGGCTGTGACTGTTGTTTCGCTTTTGCCCTTGCCGAAAACGTACATATGCCCGTCATACCGACTGTCGAAAGTGAGGTAGCCGTCTGCGATAGGACCGACACTTCCACCTCCACTTATGTTCCACAAGCCTTTCCCTGTAGTAGCGTCGATGCAGTGGAGTCTCCATCCTCTCATTAGAGGCTGAGTGGGGGAGTGCTCACCGTTTGCTATGTAGATTTTTCCGTCAGCAACGTAGGAATTAGTGAAGAAAGGATAACTGCTAAAGGCAGCCTCGTATCCCGGGTCTCCCGGATAGTAGTGCCATTCTATGCTTCCGTCATCCCAGTCTAGGGCATAGATGCCGGCGTAGCTGAAGTCGTATATAAGACCATATGCTGTTGCTACAGAGTAAGCTCCGAAGGCTCCCCAAGGCCATTCTTCCTCCCCGCTTGTCCACACGTAGTTCCCGTTGTACTGATCATAGCAACGCCATTTTCCGTCATTGAAACGCAAAGCGAACTTTCCGTGATCAGCAACTGCTGTACTTGTGCTAAAATAGCCGAAACCAATATCGGCTGTAATGTCCCACATCTCTCCTCCGGCTCTCATGTTGGCAGCACTTATGCCTACGTTTATTGACACGCCTGTGGCAGGATCAGTAAATCCATATGCGTCAATAGCTATTCCTGTCTCGAAATCTTGTGTGTCACCTAAGTTACGCCACGGCCAAGTTACGTTGTTCATCACTCTTTCATCCATAGTAAGGGAATTTCCGAGTTCATCATAGTCGGTTGTGGTCCAGTTAATCAGACGGTACTGCCCGCCGCCAAGGTTCTGTACGCTTAGGACATAGGGTTCCCTGTAGACTGTGCCTGATGTCAATGGAGCAATTGAAACGTTTTTGACAACATTTCCGCTCCATGGGTCATATTTTATCATCCTCCCGCCGCCTATATACGTCAAATGAACAAAGCCCCAAGACCCTCCTTTGCCTCTACCCGTTTCACCAGCGCCAGGTGCAGATGGACCGAGCCTGTTGTATACAAGAGTTGTGGGTTCAGGGACACCTATCCTTTCCCAATAGACTTCTCCTGTACGTAGATCGTAACATTGCCATACCCTAGTTGGTTCTCCATCCACCATCTTTGTAATAGTGTCGTAACATCTTCCCTGAAAGATTATAGATGGAACGCCTGCGTAAGTGCCCTCTCCAGCACCGTATGATCTATATCCGAATTGCCCACCAATGATGCCTGCCAGAGCGCCCTGGCGTCTCCATACGATGTGAGCAGTGTTTGGTCCTTGGACATAGGGAATGAAATCATAGTCGGCGGTGCTGTATGTGTTCGTCTCAGCTGGCCAGCCAGGACCTCCTCCTAGACCAGTGAATGGGAAGTTACCTCCAATTTCCCACCACTCTCTGTTCTCTATTGGTATTGGACGCGTCCAGTAGTCCGTTGGGAGCTCTGCTGGAGGCCAAGAGAGCACTGGTTCATCTTGCACAGTTAGTGTTTTCTCTCCACTGGTGCTGGGCTTGTAGTAGACCGATTCATCAAAGGTTTTAGAACCCCCTCTTCGTACATCAACGTAATCTCCTGCTGGGTAGTAGCCTCCCGGGAAATCGAATTTGATTTTCCAGTCGCCAACTTCGTTGACCGGGTATTCAAACCATGCTGTTGAGTCTCCGTGATAGGTATCAATTGGTCCAATGACGTCTTTATCTCCATTGGGATCTGTGATTGTGACCTCTAATCCGGTTAGATATCGACTGTTGTCGATTGGGGGTTGGAGCCATATGTTAACCAAGATGTTCTGGCCTGATCCTACGGGATTAGGTCTAAAGCTAAGGTATGATATGGTGTCAAGCGTCAAATCAGCAGTAACACCAGATGGTAGTGGCTGTGAACCTGCAGGTTGATAGGTTTGAGATTGCACTGACACATTAACCATCACTACAAAAGCAGAAATCATTAGAAGAATAATTGCGATTGCAGCAGTCTTTGATTTAAATTTCGAAATTTTCATTTTTCATTTTTTCCTTTTTGTTGAGAGGTGTAATTTGTTATCGTTTTATATTTAACTTTTTCCTCAATTAGGGTTCTAATATGGAAAACATTAGCCATAAGTAATTAAATGGTTGCTTTTTTCAAGTAACGAAACATTAAAATTCTGACTATGAAAAAATATTTATTTAGTTGGACAGTCCTCCTTGAGCGAAGAGAAATGAACTGCGAAGTGGAACTTGACGAAATTGACGTCAAGATTTTGGAAGCACTAATAATAGATGCACGAACAAAATTAAAGAAAATTGCAGAAGACTGTGGCATATCATCTAACGCTATAGTCAAACGAATCAAACACTTAAAACGCATCGGAGTAATAACGGGAACAGCAATGTTCCTTGAAATATCAAAACTTGGTTACACACATATAGCAAATATCGGGATAAATTTAGATTACGCTCAAGAAAACCAAGTTGTTAAGTTAATCGAAAAGCGCGCGCAAAAGAATTTAGTCGAACTTTCCTCAAGTATTGGGAAGTATGATATGTGCGCCTTAATATTCACTAAAAGCATGCATGAGCTAGATAACATTACGCAAGCCATAAGGAAACATCCTGGTGTAAAAAGAATAGCTATCAACATCTATGTTGCAAAACCACATTTCAGTTTTGAAAATCTCGACCTTCAACCAACAAGAGTTTGATAAGCATGGACAAAATTGACCTCCTAATACTAAGAGAATTACTAAAAGATGCTCAAACGCCTTTCCTAAGAATTGCAAAGAAACTTGGTGTTTCACCGGAAACTGTCAGAAAAAGATACAATAGAATGAAGGAAGAAAGAACAATCAGGCACTGTTCAGTATCAATCGATCTCTCAAAACTTGGTTACCAAGGAAAAGTTTTCTTAATGATAACTAACGCACCAAGCCACGATAAATCAAAGACGATAGCCGCTCTCGAAAAAATGCGACACGTATTTATAGCCAGCGAGATGATTGGAGATTTCGAGATAATAGGCATCGCCCCAGTCAAAGACTTGGATAGCCTAAAGAATTTAGTGAATAAAATCAAGAAAGAACCGAGCGTCAATCAAGTAGAAATCGCTCTAATTAATGATACTGCGTTCCCGATTAATCCACGCGCTGATGAACTATTCGTACAGAGTATCACTAACTCGACCAAAAGTTAGCACTAGCCCTTCTCCACTGTAGGCGAAGCCTTTCCACTTCCCATCTTCACAGGGGGATATCACAATAATCTTCTTTCTCACTGTTTTTTGCCCATAATGACACTCTGGAAAAGAAATTGCACCAGTAAACTTTATATTACAAGGCATTTTCTAGTGTTCCGAAACAAAATAAGGAGAAATGATTGAGATTGTCTTCTGGATTAGCTGGAACACCGGTTCTCATACTCCGTGAGGGAGCATCCCGGTCAAGAGGCCAAGAAGCCCAACATGCCAACATAATGGCTGCCCGAATAGTCGCAGAGGCAGTAAAGAGCGCACTTGGACCAAGAGGAATGGACAAGATGCTGGTAGACAGTTTCGGCGACGTAACTATAACCAGCGATGGACGTACAGTTTTAGACGAAATGGATATTCAGCACCCCGCCGCCAAGATGATGGTGGAGGTTGCCAAAACCCAAGACGACGAAGTGGGAGACGGCACAACCACTTCTGTAATCATAGCAGGAGAACTACTTGCAAAGGCTGAAACACTAATAGAGAAGAATGTTCATCCAACAGTCATCATCGACGGATACAGAAAAGCCGCTGACAAGGCTCTAGAGACTCTAGAAAAGATCGCAATAACAATTAGTCCCACCGACAAAAAGGCCATAGAAAAAGTTGCGATGACCTCCATGGCTAGCAAGCTGGTGGCAGGAAGTAAGGAATATCTAGGGGAGATTGCTACTTCGGCGATTCTTCAAGTTGCCGTAAAGACTGGAGGCGGATATAAAGTGGATATTGACAACGTCAAGGTGGAGAAAAAACCTGGCGAGTCCCTTACAGATAC
>CP070820.1:1406485-1421291 GCA_020344315.1 Candidatus Bathyarchaeum sp. | reverse complement strand
CAAGGAAAGTGCAATATTATCATGAAAATCCTTCAAAAAGTTAAAATAACTGAACCAACTGTTCTCTCTACGAATCCATCTACAAGATAAGGAGTAAGCATGAACAAAAAAGTATTGGAGGCAAAAGATTGAGTAAAGCAGAAAAACCTCATTTAAACCTGGTAGTAATTGGACACGTAGACCACGGAAAATCGACAACCGTAGGTCACCTCTTCTCCCTCACAGGGGCGATCGACGAGAGAACTGCTAAAACCTATGAGGAAGAGGCCAAGAAAATAGGAAAGGAGACCTTCAAGTTTGCTTGGGTCTTAGACAAGCTGAAGGAAGAAAGAGAGAGAGGTCTAACAATAGACGTTGCCTACTTGAAATTTGAAACCCCGAAATACTTCTTCACAATCATCGACGCTCCGGGACACAGAGACTTCATCAAAAACATGATTACCGGAGCCAGCCAATCAGACGCTGCAATACTTCTCATCTCTGCCAAACGAGGAGAATTCGAAGCAGGAATCGGACCAGGCGGACAAACCCGAGAGCATGCTTTCCTAGCTTACACCTTAGGAGTGAATCAAATAGTTGTTGCCATCAACAAAATGGACGATGCTTCAGTAGACTGGAAACAAGAAAGATACGATGAAATCAAAAACGAGATAACCCGCATGCTGAAAATGTCCGGTTTCAAGACAGATAAAATAGATTTCGTCCCCACCTCAGGATGGACTGGCGACAACCTTGCCAAAAAAAGCGATAAGATGCCGTGGTATAAAGGTCCAACGCTATTCGATGCCCTTGACAAAATGGAAGTTCCTCCTAAACCAATTAAAAAGCCTTTAAGACTTCCAATTCAGGACATTTACACCATCACTGGAGTCGGATCAGTTCCTGTGGGAAGGGTTGAAACTGGTGTTCTGAAAGAAGGTGACACGCTTGTTTTCATGCCTTCGAAAGTTGAAGGACAGGTCAAATCCATAGAGACTCACCACGTTAAAGTTCCTAAGGCTCTTCCTGGCGACAACATTGGATTCAACGTTAGAGGAATCTCAAAGAAAGATGTTCACAGAGGAGACGTAGCCGGTCATCCGGACAAACCACCAACCGTGGCAAAAGAGTTCATCGGACAGATAATCATAATCCATCATCCAACTGCCATCGCTGCTGGTTACTCTCCAGTATTGCATTCCAACACAGGTCAGATTTCATGCAGATTCAAGGAGCTTATCGCGAAACTGGATCCGAGAACTGGGCAAACTGTAGAAGAAAATCCAGCATTTCTGAAGACCGGAGACGGCGCAATTGTGCGCTTTGAGCCTATTCAACCCATCTCTGTCGAAACATACGCTGAGTTTCCTGAGCTCGGACGGTTTGCGATACGAGACATGGGGACCACCGTGGCCGCGGGTGTAATTAAGGAAATAACAGTTAAAGGCTAGAAGAGAATCCCATTTCTCTTTTTTCTTCTTTTCGTGTCAATTAAGCAGAGAGTATAGAGAACAGGTTCATGTCTAGAAGCAAAAGCACTCCTTGGACTATACATACTATACCTACAATAAGGGTCACTGGTTTAGAGCCCAGTATCATTCCAATAAGCTTCAATAGGTCTTCTATGAACTTGAAGACCATATAGACGATCACCGCTGGGACAAGGAAAATCGCTAGGTAGACCCACGTAGAGGAGATTCCGACAACGGTCTCTGGCAAGGGAAAGAAAAAGTAGACGATGCCTGCACTTAAGCCGCCGACAATCAGACCTAACAAAGCTGCCCAAGGAATATCTTTGATGGGTCTCAAGAACAAAGCCAGTCCAGCGACAAGAAGCAAATATTGAGTGTAATTGTCAACTTGACCTTGTGTGGACAACGCTGCTGCACCCGTTACAATCAGGAGGATTCCCACAAAGAATCCGAAGAAAGACAAGATCTTCGTTAATATGCTGGCGGGTTTTCCCACCACCGGAACGGGTCTCACCAGCTTCTCTAAAAACCAAGAAATTGCGACGACTCCTCCCCCGATTAGAATGTAAGGAGTATAATCCACTAAGACGCTGAAATCCATTTTTTATCTCACCGAACCGTCTTCTAGGATTATTTTATGGTTGAGAACTTTAATCTTTCCCGTATTTTTACCTAGGGGCGTTTTTGGTTAGCGGAAAGTCATGGAATATATCGGATTTTGGAATATGGCGATTTTGGTAGAACGATATTTATCCAGAATATAGATAATGTGTTTATTAGTCTTGGTAGTGATAATGTTATGTCTTATAGAATCGAGATAGAGCTTCCTAATTCTGGTGCTTGGTTCAAATATTTCAGAATAATAGATTCTTTGGAGGAAGCCGAGAGCCTAATAGAGGCAGCAGAAGGAAAGATCAAAACCAGAATACGAAAGAACGCGTAGCGCAAAGAAGAAATCAGGGCATCACAAGGTAAGGAGTTTTATTTTTCATTTCTGGAAATACCTTCTCTTTCAGTTAAGATTATGGAAACGAATGCCTTATTGTCTTGTTTTCATGAAAAAGGGAAACACAAAAGACGCGGTTTCTTCCTAACGAATATGTTTTAAAGTCGGGGAAGCTTAATACAAAGACGTTTCTAGCGGCTATAATTGCGGAAAGAGCGCCGATGGTCATTCAGCTGAACGAAAACCTGAAAGAGGGCGTGCTGGAGCTGTGTAAGGATATTGCTGGCTCTCGCCAAATCGTTGCCGTCTGTCTCTATGGCCCATGGGTTTACGGATACGCCGACAAAAAGACTAGCATAGACCTTTTGCTGGTACTTGACAACTTCACTCTCCGTCTAAACACCTATTCTGAGACTGTAGACGGTGTTAACATCTCGATTTTAGCAATTAACCGTTCGGACTTTGAAAGAGATGTAAAACGAGGGTGGCTAGGCGAATTCTTTGCCGAAAAGGTTACTTTTCCCTATGAACCCTTAATTAATGAAGAATATCTGCGGCTTCATGAAGTGAAAATAAAAAAGAGAATCGTCTCGGAGCTTCTCGAGAACCTAATCTTAGAATTCCCCGAATCGTCTCACGAGTTCTTAATAAAACCGGAATACTTCATCTACGAAATTATGATGAGAAAGGCTAGACTGTTTCCTCCCGTAACCTACAGTTTTCTAAACATGTCAGCGAGAAACCTTCGAAGAAAAAACATGGAAACAATGATGGGGGGATACCTGAAAGCCCTCGAGGAATTAGCGAAAGAAAAACAGGTAATCCCATTCAATGGTCACATTAAACTCACCAGAAACTATATCGCTGCTGTCAAAAAACGAAAACCGAGGCTGCCTCTCTTTCTCAAATTGGTGCAGAGAATAGCACTCCTCCCTATTCTTAATGTCTTCTCAGAATCCACCAGTTCCCTTATTCAGGATCAGAGACTATTCATGAAAGCCAATCAAAAAGTTAGAGCTGACGAACTGCTTTCACGATTGGAAGACCCGAAAAAATACGTTTTGCTCCCTACGCCTCTGGGAGCCGTGTCCCTTTCAGACAAGTTTGACATCAAAGATGTGGCTAGAAAGATTATCCCAGACGGGGAGTTGTCGAGGATGAGGGTTAAGAATATTGGAGGAGTCTTGAATGATGTCTTCGTTCTCGCTCTAACTGAGAATGGCAAAGAACAAAGATTTGTTGTTAAAAGATTCAGAGATTGGTCAAATCTCAAATGGTTATCTCTAGCCATATGGTCTTTCGGAACCACAGCCTTCGCCGTGCTTGGGCAGTCTAGATTAGAGAGAGAATATGCCATAAACAAGTTTCTGCACAGCAAAGGTTTTCCAGTTCCCAAAATTCTCTATATTAGCCATAAAGAACGTTTGATTTTCGAGGAGTTCGTTGAGGGAGAGAAGCTGGATGAGACTGTCAAGGGGATTCTCTCGTCTAAAAAAGATGTGAAGGATATGCTTTTGGTGAGGGAAGTGGGGAGGAAGATAGCAGAAGCCCATAGACTTGGCGTCAGCTTAGGTGACTGTAAACCAGAAAACTTTGTCACAAAAGACGGGCAAGTCTTCTTTCTGGATCTTGAGCAGGCAACGAGAGACGGGGATAAAACATGGGATGTCGCCGAGTTTCTCTACTATTCAGGACATTATAGTTCCCCCATGTCCTCCTCAAACGCTGCAAGCATTATAGCCAAAAACTTTATTCAGGGATATCTGGAGGCTGGAGGAAAGACGGAGACTGTGAAGAAGGCTGCGTCAGCGCGATACACCAAAGTCTTCAGCGTCTTCACGCCACTCCATATTATTATGGCAATTTCTAATATCTGCCGAAAAATGGGAAATGATCAGGTTAAAGATAAATCTGAAAACTCCCAAAGAGGGATGTAAGATGCTGAAGTAGTAAACGTCCCTCACCTTTTACGGTGGAATAAACGAGATAGGCGGAAACAAGGTTCTTTTAGAGGACAAAGGAATCAAAGTCTTTCTGGATTTTGGGCAGTCCTTCACCATGGGCGACGACTACTTCACAAGTTGGCTCAGCCCTAGGCGCATAAATGGTCTGGGAGACTATTTTGAATTCAACCTGTTGCCAAAGATAGAAGGAATCTACGGCGAAGAACAGCTGAAGTTCACTGACCTCCCGTACACCGAACCGAAGATCGATGCCGTGTTTCTCTCCCATGCCCACATGGACCACATAGGGCACATAGTCTTTCTCGATGAAGAGATTCCCATACATTGTGGTCAAGGAACAAAAATGTTCATAAATTCACTGGAGGAGACTAGCTCCACCAAATGCGGCAAACATCCTTACGTAACTTTTAGAACAGGACAAAAAATACCCATTGTTCATTTGGAGATCGAACCCGTCCATGTTGACCACTCTATTCCAGCCTGTTATGGCTTCATAATCCACACATCCAAAGGTGCTCTCGTCTATACTGGAGACCTCCGAGCTCATGGTCCCCGAAACGACATGACTGAAGAATTTGTGGAAAGAGCCCGTGAATCTGAGCCTGTGGCGATGGTGAGCGAAGGAACCCGGATGGTGGAGGTGGAGCGGAGAAAAAACCACTCTGAAGCAGAAGTTGAGAAACTGAGCAACAAAATTGTTTCTGGGACGAAAAAAATAGTTTTCATTACCCATTACGGCCGGGACATGGATCGGTTTAGAACGTTCTATAACGTTGCTAAAGGCAACGGCAGAAAATTGGTCATATCTCCGAAGAAGGCGTATCTTCTGGACAAGCTTGTGGACGATGAGCATCTTGACCTTCCGGACCCCATGAAAGATGACTCTATCTTAGTTTATTACAAGAGGAAAAAATCTGGATGTTTTCTAGAGAAGGATTACTATGTTTGGGAACGGAAGTTTATCGACAAAATGGTGAACTACGAATTTGTTCGCAAACATCAGAGCGAGATTGTTATGGATTTAGATTTCTACCAGTTCGCTGAACTTATTGACATAAAACCGGACCCTGCGAGTCATTTTATCCATAGCATGAGCGAACCCTACAGCGAAGAAGATATCACGGATGTGGTCATGCACAACTGGCTCGACCATTTCCAAATAGTATTTCACCAACTCCACGCTTCCGGGCACATGAACAGACAGCAACTGGCGGAATTAATAAATCGCATCAAACCGAAGCAGCTCTTCCCAGTGCACACAGAAAATCCTGGGCTCTTCAAGAAAGTTCACAAAAACGTATGTTGTGCTCGATACGGTGAAATCTATACTCTCTGAGGTCATTTACAGGAGTTTGTTGAGGTATTGAAATTCGTCTTTCGATAGCCAGTTCTCGTCTCTTAACTCTCTCAGTCCTCTCATAACACTCACTCGTAATTCTGTTGTTCGTAAGATGCTGGCTTCGATTCCCGCTTCGATTATTTCATTCTCAAACACTGGATTCTCGTGAGTTAGGTCCACAAGCTGGTCAAGGAGGGCTGCGATGACTTGTGAACGGGGCTGGAGAAACGATTTCATTTTGTTGGCACCGAAGACACTCTTCAATTTTGTTTTCATTCCCATGCTTCCTACGATGGATGGAGGATAGACAACGTACCTCTTCTTTCCATTTGCTTCGTAGCAAACGAAGTAGATAGGAAGATACACGAGGGCGATTTTTCTTTTTCTTCCCGGGGCGCCTATGCTGTCAATCTCGTTTAAGGCTCCCTCTTTCGTTTTAACCATCGCATCAATTTGATTTATTATGGAAGCAGTCATCTCTTCTAGAGATGCTAATTCCCGCTGTTCCAGTATGATTCTAGCTTCCTTTGCAGCTTCTATGTCCCGTAGACCCCTCATCGCTTCTTCGATGCGATCATCTGGTCTCGATCTAGCCCTAGACACTTCAATTTTCTTGGTATCCTCAACATTCTCTATCTGCTTGTCAATGTCTTTGATTTCTTTCTGCAAAACTGGTATTTTCTTGTTTGTCTCATCAAGCTTTTTGGTCAACTGTAACTCGGCTATCTCATCTTCACGGTCCCTGTACCCTTTGATGTCAGCCTCGTAGCGCTCGATATCTATCGTTAGTCGTTCAATCGTTCTTTCCAATTTAACGCGATTCTTGTGAAGAGAACGGAGTTTCCTGTCGTAACCTCTGGAGATTCGGGTAACCTCTTTATCGCGTCTCTCTTGAATTCTCTTTATCTTCTCCATTACTTTGGGCTTGACCTTTTCGATTTTTCGATCAAAGTTATCCATAGTCGCCTTC
Source organism: Candidatus Bathyarchaeum sp. (assembly GCA_020344315.1). Lineage (GTDB taxonomy): Archaea > Thermoproteota > Bathyarchaeia > Bathyarchaeales > Bathyarchaeaceae > Bathyarchaeum. Next base: position 1,414,621 of record CP070820.1, on the reverse strand, counting down.
ATTTCTGCCTGAAGAGCTTTCACCTGTTCCTTTGTCCCTGTACTAAGAAGTTTCATACTTTCTTCGAGATTCGCAATTTCCTCAATCAAACTGTCTCTCAAGTCCGAAAGCTCTTTTGTGCAAGCTTGGACTTCGTACTCGTCCAATGCAGGGGATAAAAATGCTTTTGTTGTTTTGATTTTTTCGATATCTTGTACTTCTGGTAGATCAGTCATGAAATCTTTCATGAATTTCGGGTCTGTGATGAGGCCATCTATGGTTTTTTCTTCCTTTCCTAAGAAGTTTTGAAAATAGCTGGCGTTTTGGGATAGAGATGCGCAATAGGCTTCGCGTGATTTAGAACTTGCTTGGACATCGTTGTTGAATGCTTTGATGTCTGGAATTATATCATAAGATAGTACCTGGTTTGTGAGGTTGAGTCCGTCAAAGAGGAGGATTCTTCCCTTCAATGGGACTATCCAAACGGGATAACATGTTTCGGTTATGAAAGTCAGTTTTTCAGTCGGTTTCTTCAGGACCCTGCCTTCTCCCTTTTTTCTGTCTGATTCGGCTAGGTAGAAGATGGCTGCCATCTCCATCTCCCTCGTTAATGGTCTATGCCGGTTTTTGGCAGCAATGGCGAAGGGAAGAATGAGCTTTCTAACTTGTTTAGCCAAGTTTCCCACCGTTTTCAGTCCATCTGATATTTAATGTGAAGGTACTATCGTGATGTTCCATTGCCATGATTCAAGCCTCGCATCCCTCAAGGAGGTAAAATCGTTTTATTCTTATCCGGATAGATTATTTTAGCTTTGTTGCTTTTCGGCATCTTTCAAGATAGCGTGAAATGTTATTGAACAGAAAAGAAAAAAGTTAATCCGTTCATGTGCGGAACCAGACTTGATTACGCAGTATTTAAATTGGTCTTGAACATTTGGATTTGTCGGTGGACAACTTTGAATTTTTGGAAGGAAATTCCCTTAGGGGAAAAGCCCCCACAATTATTGAATGCTGTCATTGAAGTTGTTAGCGGTTCAAGGGACAAATACGAGTATAAATCAGAATGGGGGGCTTTTGTTTTGGATCGAATAATTCCTTCCTCAGTTATTTTTCCTGTTGAATACGGTTTCGTTCCTCGAACACTGTATGATGACCAAGATCCCCTTGACATCATGGTCTTGAGCTATGAACCTTTAGAAATCGGGTGCATAGTGAGAGTTCGAGTTATAGGAGCTTTAATTATTGAGGATGAGGAAGGGGAAGATCCAAAAATCTTGTCGGTCCTTTCTGATGATGCACGATTCGAAGGAATCAAAGACATTAGTGATATCCATGAGCACAGACTTAGAGAGATACAAGAATTTTTTGAAACTTATAAACGCTTAGAGCCTCACAAATGGGTAAAGATAAAAGATTGGAAAAATGCGGAAGCCGCATTAGAAATTGTCCAGTACGCCGCTAAAAAATATGAATCCTATACGTCGTAAAGAATGCTGGGCGCATAAGCATGCATTTAGATAATTTTTAATATAACCTTCTAAAGAAAACGGAATTGAAAGTAGTAAAGTAGCTTATTGGGAGAAATGCTGTTGAAAGCTGTGCTCTTCGATTTGGGATTCACTCTCATAAAAACCGCGCCTTTTCCTGAAATCTACAGAAGAATCCTCGTTCGTTTTGGAGTTAAAGTCTCGATTGGCGACATTGTCCGGGCCCAGTACGCAACTGAAAGTGAGTTTGATGCTGCAAACTATCCTGTCAATAGGCGAAAGGAATACTGGACCGAATATAATGCTTCTCTGCTGGAAAATCTGGGTGTCCAAGAACGGCGAATTTTTTTGGCTGAGAAGATTGATGAGCTTTGGTGGGAGTATTCACATCTGCAGGTTTACCCGGATGTTGAGCCTACGCTTTCTAAGTTGAGAGCCAAGGGCTTGAAGCTGGGGATTGTATCTAACGGTTTCAGGAAGGACGTTGAACATGTTCTCGAGAAGCTGAGACTGAAAAGATGGTTTGATGTAGTTGTGAGTATCGATTCCTGCAATAGTGCCAAGCCGGCTAAGGAAATATTTCTCTGTGCTCTAAACAAACTTGGAGTACAACCATCTGAAGCTCTCTTCATTGGCGATTCTGTGGAAACCGATTACAAAGGTGCTGTGGATGTTGGGATCAAGCCCTTCCTCATAGACCGCGAAGGGAAGATTTCAAGCCAATATAACAAGATTACGAGCCTAACCGATTTACTGGCCATTGTGTAGGGAGGCGCGGAAGTTCTCGAAAATATCCGCCAGCCAGTAGACGAATCCTAAGTTGCCATAGTATTTCAAAACGCTCTCTGCTCCATAGTGCAGTTCGTCACCGTACTCCTTTTGCCAATGTCTTTCGAAAAGTTGAAGGTCTCCGTCCAAAATTGCTGAGCCACAAAGCATTCCTCCCTTCATAGCGTAGTAGATACCCATGCCGCCTATTGGGTACACATGACCCGCCGCGTCGCCAATTAATGCCCAATTGCTGCCGGAACATGGCAAATCGAAATACTCTTTCTTCCATATTGTTGGCACTAGATGAGCAAAGAAATTTCTTTCAAGGGGCTGCAACCGTTTTCCAGCTGGGTGCGAAGAGATAAACTTGTCCAGGGATTGTTTTAATTTCTTTCCTGTCTCTTCTGGGCTTCCAATGCCAACGTTTATGTTTGTTCTTTTTGGAAAAATCCATATGTAACCTCCTTTCTGCACGTATTTGCGTGAGTAATAGGCTTCCACAGTATCTTCGGCGAATGTGTTCTCTATGTACTTGTTTGAACAGATGAAATCATAGCCAACAGCCATGGACAGAAATTGGGGAGGAATAGGTCTGAGAACATTTTTTCTTACGAGCGAGGGACAGCCATCTGCCCCTATTAGAACCTTAACCTTCACAGCTTTGCCTTTACTTGTTCGTAATGTCCAGTCCTTTTCCTCTTTTTCTATTTGGTTAACTTTTTCATCGAAAAACGTTACACTTGCATTGTTTAGTGCCCTTTGAAGCAGGTGATAGTCAAAAGTTTTTCTTGAGACTATGAATCCAGAAGGCTTGATCGACATTTTTGAACGGATTTTGAATCTCTCAGCCGAAATCCATTTCACCTCTCTTTCTAGAAGTTCCTCTGGAAGGTGAAGTTCATTTACAACTCGTTCGTCAATCAGACCTCCGCATGGCTTTTCTCTGGGATGGGAATGATCGAAAATGGCTACCTTAATTCCCGCTTTTCCCAGAACTTGGGCGCAGCAAGAACCTGCAACCCCAGCTCCAACAATTCCAATTTCAAAGATATCTGAAACCACACTAATTCCCCTTTTCTGTGATGACGAAGACAAGCAGGCACCATGCGACAGCAGACCTTCTCAGCATATCCACATATCGCCTCCAAACAATTAGATTATAACCCATTTATATAAAGTGCCAAATCCAAAAGCGATACATAACACCGTCATGATTAATAATTCCCGAACACATCGTTCTAAACATATTGAAACTGTTTGAAAGAACCTGCATGATAAGGTGTAACAATGTCTAAACTAATCGCTGAAGGTGAAGACATCTTTCTTTACTTGGACCGAAGGAGAACGTATCTTGTTAGGGTGGAGGCTGGTAAGAGCTTTCACACCCACAAAGGCTACATCCAGTTAGGCGACTTGATTGGAAAGGAATACGGAACTCGAATAACAAGCAGCATGGGCATAGAATTTGTCGCCCTGAAACCCAATCTCCGAGACCAAATCTTCAAGGTAAAGAGAAGAACCCAGATATCCTATCCCAAGGATATAGCCCTCATCATCATGTTCAGCGGAATAGGACCGGGAAGCCGTGTAGTCGAGGCCGGAACCGGAACCGGCGCCCTAACAACCGCCCTAGCCTACTACATTAAACCCACAGGACGCGTCTACACCTACGAAGTTCGACCCGAATTCAGGGAGATGGCAATAAAAAACTTGGAGAGAGCTGGAGTCTCTGAATATGTGGAATCAAAAAATAAAGATGTAATTGAAGGCATCGACGAGGAGGAGGTGGACGCGGTTATTTTGGACATGGCAACGCCATGGCTGGTTGTTCCACATGCCTATTCTGCGCTTAAGGGAAGCGGAGTTCTGGTCTCTTTCAGTCCCACAATTGATCAGATTGTGAAGACTGTGGAAGCCTTAAAGGAGAATGGTTTCGTAGGCATCGAAACGGTTGAGACTCTTATGCGGTTTATGCAGGTTGAGAGGGGGAAAACCCGCCCTCAAACCTTGATGACTGGGCACACCGGATACATTACCTTCGCTCGCAAAGCCTTGATGCAACAGGACAGCTAGGAAAGTTCTACCTCGTTGACTTCTGCTAAGGTTTCTAGGTTGTTCATCTTTATCTTCATGTCGGATATTGTGTAGAGCACATCGTCTATGTAGAGGGACCTCTCCACTACATAGTCGGAGTAGAACCAGTAGCCGCTCTTCAGCAGATCAGTGTCGTCTTCTAGGTGTGTGATTCTGCCTCTGAGCTCAAGTCCATCTAAGGATATGTCGAAGACGTAGGCGCCCTGCCACACGTATTCTCCATGTGCCCATGAAGGTACCTCACCTGCATATTGGTTTGGATCTATCTCCGCCACCAAGACAGGTATCACCAGAAGGTTCCTTGTTTTATCGAAGAGCAGAGCCTTGTGGTCATCTAGGACTGGGGATTCGGTTCCTCTGTCCCCTATCTCATACTTGTCTATTTCCACTGGATTTGAGACATCGCTTACGTCGAAGAGGGATATTTTCACTCCTTGATACAATGGGTTGTCTTTATCCAATTCGGTTTCTTTGCCTATTCCGATTAGGTGGTTTTCGTCGTAGGGGTGAAGGTAGTCTGAGTAGCCTGTTACTTTGAGCTGTGCAAGAACCTTTGGGTCTGTAGGTTCTGCTAAGTCTATTACGAAGAGAGGATCAACCTGTCTGAAGGTCACTAGGTAGCCTCTGTCGCCCATGAATCTCGCTGAGTAAATCGTTTCTCCTGGAGCAAGGTCTTCCACTTTTCCGGAAATGTTGAGGTCTGTGTCGAGAACGTAAACATTGTTCTGGGAAGTTGCTTCTGTGAATATTCTAGCGTTGTCACGGGATGTTGTTGCAATCCTGAAGTAGCCTTTGTGCTCGTCCATGGAAAACTGGTTAAGCACATACCCGGGAACTTCACCTGTTGCTTCAAACGTTATGGATTCATTTTCTATGCCGATTCTGTGGATAGCTGTTCTCTCTCTTACATCTGCCTCCATCGGATACTCGGGAAAAGTTAAGTAGATGTTGTTCTGTGACACGTATATTGCTCGGCTGCCTCCCAGCAAGATCGTTTCATGGGTTGGTTCTTGAGTGTCGTTCAGGATGTTCAGGGCAACGATGGTCGTGAAGGTGTAGTAGTAGTCTGAAATGTCGTAGTAATAAATTTCTTTAGCGGGAATTTCTTCAGTTTCATTGCCTTCACGAATTTGTGGGAGGACCACGTCATTCTCGAACATGTAAGTATGCTGGTTTGCAATAGCGTAGACGTAATCTCCAATCATTCTTGAGTTGAAGTAATTTCCGTCAATGGCAAAGTCTCTCTTCAAGACCGGGTTTTCTCTGTCTGCTATATCATACACTTTGATGGAGGTTTGTGGCGTCTCATAACTAGGCATACTTGGCTCGGAATCGGGGGCAATACGGGTGATCGCTTCCTCGTAGACTGCGTAGAAGCTGTATTCATCTTCGAAGACGGCTAATTTGTCCTCGTTGATGAATATTCCCTGTATGGTGCCGTTGAAGTTGATTCTTGAGAGAACTTCGGCTTCTTCAGCAGGGTATGCCTTCAAGATGATTATGGTGTTGTTTGAAATCATGTAGATGTATTCGCCGTCGGTTTTTATGAGGGCCGCTTCGTCTACTCCCTCAACTTGGATGTTTGTTTTCGAGTAATCGGCAGCATCAGCTTGTTCAGCGGATCCGGGGGCTGGTTCGGGTGGTGAGGCAGATAGGCCAAATGAATCAGCGCTTTCTAACACTGCCATTCCACGTCCATCAAACGCATAATTGCCGCCTTGAGGCGATTCTTCTACGTAATTCTTCAACTCTTCATAGGAAGAAAATTTATTTAGTGCAATCTGAAGTGGAGCATCAGGGTCTGCCTGTTCTGGATTCTGAGGAGCATTGAGATAGAGATATAATGGTACCGAGGAAATAACCAGAAGTGTTGCAAGGAAGGAAACAATAAACATTGTTGTTTTTCCCATCTTTTCACCAACATTACATTTTTTACTTCTTAAGATATACTTTGAGGGCACTTAATGCTACGTTTTAGAACATGCTGTACCAAAAATAGAACACTATGACATCCGTTTCCTGAGATAGATAAAAGCTCCCAACGCAATTAGGAAACTGGGTATGATCATTAGTCCAATTGGAGACAGGTTTGAAAGGCTCTCTAATATAAAGTCCGTCCCACCACGTGCGGATTCAGGGGCTTCTTGTTTAGGTTCTTCGGTTTCAGATGGAACGCTTTCCAAATCTCCCCCTTCTACATAGGCTCGTTCCTGACTGTCCAGTTTCTCAGGTTCAGTGGTTGATTCGGGTGGTGAAAGCATGCCAAATGTGTCCTCCTCCGTCAGGGAAGTGTAGTCGCTGGGTCCGAGTAGCGTATAGGGAACAACCATTGTTACTGTGCCAAGCAAGATGGCGATCACAATGTAAGGCAGAATCTTGTTCATGTTCTCTCTATCCTTCACATAAGAAGTGGCACGCTTTTAAGTCCACACTTTAGAACACCTGTTCTAATAACAAATTTTGTAGCAGACCAAAGAGCAGACGACAGGGATGCATTTGGTTTCACAACATTTTTTTTGACTAGTCTTCCCAGCGGTAAAGTTTTTTCTTGTTTTTCAGTTTTTCCAAACCACAGCTAAAGCATATTCCATTATGGCAACAGATTACCTCCCCGCAATCAGGGCATTGCCATTTTTTCCTTTGGCTCTCCAAAAACTTGGCTAAACCCTGTTTCTTAATGAAATTAAGATTATCAATCACACTCATGCGGAAAAGAGTTTGATAGCGCTTATCATTATGTTTCAAGTTTTTGCAGGGAAACTCTTCGCATTCATAACAGAACTCCACCTTGTTGTTCAGAAGCAACTCGCATCGTTTCTTGAGAAAAGAACACTTTTTGTCTCTAGGTCGGCAACCCTTACAGTAAGGCATTCTCACTCCTTTAGTTCTAACATCATTTTTCAAGGCAAGGTAGCCACTACAAACAGCACAATCCATTCCACATGGGGCTATCAGTTCCTCCCTCATTTTGCCAGCCCTCAATTCATGATATGAAACAAGTCCACAGATTAGAACACCCCATTTTTCAGAATGGTTTTTCTCTCCAGAGCCTCACCGTTTCAAGCCACAAAATTAGGTTGGCGATGACGCCGAAGAGGAGGGCTGCAATATTGTGAACTGAACCTGTAGGCTGGTACATGATTACATATATGGCAAGCATTGTGGAGAGCCAGAGAGAGTAGAAGAGATAGCGAGGAACAAGGAACCGCCCCATCCTAGTGAAGAACCTCAGGAGACCAACCTTAACTTCCTGAGACAGAAAATATTCCCCTCTCAGGGTCTTTTTCACCAAACCAAGGGACAACAGTTTATCTAGGTGGTGAGCGGCTACGCTTGGACTTGAGAGATCTAGTGACCGCTGAACCTCGCGGACTCCTACCTTCGAACTCGGATCCTTTAGCAGATACCAATATATCTGAAGAGTTTTGCCCTTCAACTGTGACTCAATTACTGCTAAATCAGAGGAAGACCTATCGGACATCAAACTCGCCAAAACCAGATATAAACATACACATATAATATAATTCTCCCAAAAAATCTCTACACTGGCTGAAAGAATATTACTTCTCAAAAACTGTTCGTGGTCTAGTCTGGATTAGTACACTGCTGGCGATATCACCCGCAAATCCTCTTTTTTTCTTTTTTGACACTTCTTGCTTTGATATTTAATCCTACTTTACAAATATCATTGCGATGACTGTCTCCGCCGCAACCCGGTAAGAATTTCTTTCTTTTGAGAGGAAACGTTTTCTGTTTTTCTGAGATGGTCTAATATGGGTAAACACGCTGCCTTATAGCTGCACTT
>CP070820.1:1391372-1406385 GCA_020344315.1 Candidatus Bathyarchaeum sp. | reverse complement strand
CAATATAATTCCACTCTTCGTTTGACCAACGACAGTCAATCATCATCAAGATTTTGCACCCGAGTTCTTCCCAATTCTTACGATCCTTAACCATGAACTCCATCTTTTCCTCATCAGACATATAATAAAACGCTTCCTTAATTTTGGCAAACAACAGTCTGATGATAGGTTTTTTCTCGTTTTTTTCCGATGACATGTAACATCACATCTCTTTAATTCATTTTTTACATTTAAAATTTGGTGTCTTCGTTAATTTTGGGGGCGTTAAAATTTAACCCCCAAACCCATTTTTGTTCTTGTTAACAAGGAAAAAGACTGGTTTCTATGAGTGTTTTTTTAGATAATAATCTAATGTTGCTGTTTTTCTGCTATGAAAAAACATTTGTACGCGTAGAGGACACAGTTAACATTGCCAATATTAACAAATAGTTACTAATAGATTTGAAATGCCAATAAAAACAAGTAGTGACCAAGAATGAGGCAGTTACATTTCAGGGCTTTAGACCTAACCGCAAAATACAGAGTGAAACGCGTACAACTACATAAAGCTGTTTTCAGAAAACCCATGTGGGTAAAACATCCAACAGTAATCCAGTTTGACACACAAAACATCTGCAACGCAAAGTGTATCTACTGCAATCCACACGGAACATTCATAAAAAATCGGGCAAAACTTCCCCTAAAAACGATTAACAATGTGTTACAATACGTCAAAAACAAGGGTTGGTTTATCAATTATGTTCCAGCTTTCATGAACGGCGACCCCTTACTAGAGCCTCGATTAACTACAATAACTCAAATGATTAAATCGTATCTTCGGGCAAAAGTGATAATTTTCACTAATGGCATAGCCTACAACAACCGGCATCTACTGTTGGACAAAAATTTGGATTTGGTCAATTTCACGGTGAGCGCTGCAACAGCAGAGACCTACAAGAAAGTACATGGTGTAGACAAATTCAGCGATGCACTAAAAACTATTTTCTGGTTCAAAGAACACAGAAAGCTTCATCAAAGAATCAGACTTGTTTACATATTATGTAAAGAAAACTTTCATGAACTTGAAGTTTGGAAAGAATTATTCAGTTGTTTTGATCAGAATATCCGTCCACCGTTTGATGGAGGAGAATATAAACCCCAAAGCAGAATTGCTGAAGGAGACAAAAGTTTTGAGACTTACCTTCGCAAAGCTACACAAGAAAATTATCCAACGTCACTCGAATTTAGTCTGGATACCCCCTGCGCATGTTGGGACAGCCTAAACATCAGCTTTGAGGGCAACATAATGCAATGCATGGACTTGCCTTATCAATTCAACTGGGGTAACGTTGATGATGTTGACATTTCTGAGGTTTGGCACAAGCGTAATCAGCTTGGCCTAGACCACGAAGCATGTAGACAATGTAAAATGAAAAATCCCAGATGGAAGGAGATTTTCGAGAAGTATGTTTGGAACTAAAATCCTTTGCGTTATCGTGTCTACTGGTGATTACGAGAAAACATTGCAATCTATCAAGGACCAAACAGTCCAGCCAGAAAAAATTGTGATAGCAGATAAACCATATCCACAATTTAGGTTTGTTGGAGAACGTGTAGGTATGGCAATGCGTGATGCGCTCTCCAGAGAAAAACTAGACAACTACACACATATATTACGTGTTGACGGAGACACAATTCTACAGAAAGACCATGTTCAACATTCTCTCAGCAAAAATGTTGACCTTGTAGGCGGCGGAGGATACGCGCAGCTACTAAAAGTTTCAGCATTCAAAGACCTATTCAATTGTGACTATCCAGTAGATTTTGCAGAAGACTCATGCCTATCATGGGCAGTAATCTACTCCAACAAACACACTTTTCATAAAGGAAAAAAGCCAATATTACCGTCACCAAAAAAATACCCTATACAATCATGGCTCGAATATGGTGCTGCTCGTAACAGATTCGGATACTCACTATTCCGGACCTTAGCAGCATTCCGAAATTATAGAAGCACAACCTTTGTAGGATTCAAAATAATATGGGTAATATTGGGGTATCTTCTAGCAAAAGCCCAACGTCAAAAACAGCATAGCTTTGTTAAATTAAAAAAGACCAGAATCCATGCACGAAAACGTGACTACATATGAATTCACTTCGTTGAACTTCTTAGTAGAACGAAAAAGTTCCCAACCCCTCTATCTGCAGCATTACCTAAAGGTGACAACATACAAAAATGAAACAGAAAAAAATACCCAAGTTCTACCTCTTTATTTCTCGGCAAATTTCAAGAGAACTTCTGGATATAGGATGCCTTTTTCTGTTATGACTGCGTCCACGTATTCTAGGGGTGTTATGTCGAACGCTGGGTTTAGTACTTTGACGCCTTCAGGAGCTATTCTTTCGGAACGTACATTTGTAACCTCTATTGGGCTTCTCTCTTCAATAACAGCCTCTTCTGAAGTACGAGATGAATCCATTGTTGAGGTGGGAGCCGCCACATAGAATGGAATCCCATGCTCCATAGCCAACACCGCCACATTATAGGTTCCAATCTTATTCAAAACCGCATCCCTGACAACCCTGTCCGCCCCAACCACAACCTTATCCACCAAGCCCTTAGACATAACATAGCCCACCATAGTGTCCGTGATCAAAGTCACCGGAATCCCATCCCGCATCAATTCATAACAGGTGAGCCTAGCCCCCTGAAGCTTCGGCCTAGTCTCAGACGCAATAACCTTAACATTCTTTCCCTCCTCCAACGCAGCCCTCACAACCCCCAAAGCCGTACCATAATCTACCGTAGCTAAACTTCCCGCATTACAGTGAGTGAGAACCGTATCACCATCCTCAATCAACTGGGCACCAAACTTACCCATCTTACGGTTAACCTCAACATCCTCATCCGCCATCCTCCGAGCCTCAGCAACCACAGCCTCCGCCAACTCCTCCTTGCCTCCCGATGTCTCTCGCGCCCTCTTCATAACCCGATCAATCGCCCAAAAAAGATTCACTGCAGTTGGCCTAGTCTTCCGCAGAACCTCAGCCGCCTTTTCCAACTCCTTCAACAAATCCTCTCTCTTCTCAGATTTTGAATGGAAAGCCACAAGACCCAGACCATAAGCAGCTGTTACGCCTATAAGTGGGGCTCCCCGCACTTTCATCTCCTTAATCGCAGAAGCCACATCACTAGTATTCTTAAGTTCAACCCAGACAACTTCGTTGGGCAATTTTGTCTGATCAATAATAACAACCACACCATCTTTCCACTCTATAGTCCGCACAAGTCAACACCAACTTTTATGCTGATTGTGTAGCTACCGCGATAATATATTTTCTGCGAAAAAAAGACTCCAGCCTCACCAAACAGCAGAAACAACAAATACAACCCACAGTGAGTGCTTGCGATGCAAGACACTGCGCTCAAATGCAAACATCCAACTTAATTACTTGAAAGAACCCAAAAAATTATTGCGCACTATGGGAAGCGTCCACGCTCGGCGACGACGTGGGGGTTTTTCATTTTCCCCTACCTACGCTTCCCACAGTCCCCCCAAAAACAATCTTCCTATAAGATTCACACTAACCATATACCGGTTTCTAGTCACTGTTTTTTGTTAATTTTTATTACAACCTCAACCGGACTTCCCTTAGGCAACTTCAGATTCTTCCGCCAATCCTCCCCAACAGCGATAAGAGAGTAAACCCCAGAAACCTCAGCCCTAGCCTTCTTAACAAGGTTAACCAGAGCAGCCTGAGTCTCCCCCGTCTTTATCATATCATCCACAATGAGCACACTATCCCTCCGCTTGAAAGCATCCTTGGGAAGATACAACGTTATAGTCACGCCTGAATCCCGCAAAGCATAAGTTTCCTCCAGAAAAGCCGGAACCCCAACCTCCTTATTTCTCTTCGCAATCAGCAAATCAACCCCCAAAGAGTTCGCAACCAAAGCCGCAAGAGGTATACCATCAACAGCCGCGGTCAGAACCTTTGTCACACGTCCGCCAGCAAAAGTTGCAAGAGCGTGATGAGCTGCCTGCTGAAGAATATTATGGTCACCTATAATCCAAGTGTTATTGAAATATCCAGCCGAATTAAACTTTATTCTCCTACGAAGCTCAGCCTTCAAACCAACAAGTTTAGTCAAAATTACCCAAAGTTCTCTAGCCCTCTCAGCGTTTGGCAAAACATGACCCTTAGCATACCTGCTTAAGACGGTCACGGGCAGCTTAGTTTTGGCAGATAACTCTCGATAAGTATACTCCTTCTTAGCTGTTCGAAGCAGCTCGATAGTCATTAACCGAAGTTTCAGGTCCTCTGCATGTGTGTTCAAACTCATCACTTTTCCATGCACACCAATAAATCAAATCGTGAATGTGCAAGCTATCTATTTTAACTTGGACAGATTTAAAATTTCCGTATGCCTCCGAAAAATTTTGCTCAAGCCCACTTCATCTCTTTCAAGATTTACGAGGGTGGCGGGCCCGCGGGGATTTGAACCCCGGGTCTCCGGCTCCGAAGGCTTACGCGTCACCGCTTATGGTGACTCGACGCCTTATCCAAACTAGGCTACGGGCCCTCTCACGATAAGATGTTAGAATAGCGATTAAAGGATAACGGCTAACTTAAGAGCCTAGGCAGCGCCTTTGGATTGGAACGTAAGAAATTCTATATGGACGGTCAGAGAAGAAATATACTTTCAGTTTGGCGGGTCCGGGGGGAATTGAACCCCTGACCCCCGGGTTAAAAGCCCGGTGCTTTAGGCGCAAGTTTTGCTCTTCCTTGCTAAGCTACGGACCCTCCTAGTTTTTGGGATATGCGGTTAAATTAAGGCTTTCTATACCCCTCAGAAAAGGAAGACGACTAGGAGTCCAAAAGAATCTGAAAAAGAAAAAATGTGAAGGTTGACAGGGTCTTGTTTCTCTGCGCTGGCTAGGCTTTTTCTTTCCAAGTTTTTTCCAGATATTTCAGTGAGAGAGATTTCACTATTCTCTCTTCGCCTGTGGTCATCAGGAAGCTCTGTAGGTCTTGCAGATTTTCAGCCCATTCGGTTCTCAGATTGTCTACGAAACTGGAAAAACCGGAAAAATTCTTGTGAAAAGATATTATTGAGTAGTCCATTCCCATGCCTTCGCCTCCTGCCGCGAAAACAACGTTGGGATTCTTCATAGCCCAATTCTTTGCCTTCTCACTCAATTCCGGTGATCCTTTGGCCTTAACGAAGGTTAAGGCCATAATCTCGAATCCAAGCTCTGTCCAATTAGGTATAACTGTGTAATCCACTATAGCTGTCTTCTCCAGCCGCTGTCTCATCCGGGTTATGGTTGGCTGCGAAACTCCTATGATCTTGGCGATTTCCCTGTCGCTTCTCTTCGCGTTCTTCATCAGCTCAAACAAAAGCTTGAGCATTCTCGGCTTCATCATAGCTACAGATTCACAATTAGGTTAAATATAAAGATTATGCATAACATATGGCTATAGATATGACTTATAGAAACAAGAACGCCACAGTTCTTATTAAATATCCATAAATACACTACAACGCTCACTTTATGGCTTTAACACCTTCATTTGCTCGATCAAAGAGAATTCAGTGTTTTTATAACTTGAAGCATCCAACATAACAACAAGACGGTAAAAAAGCTACAAAGTGAACTTCTCTCCTCCCACGAGAATACGCTCCAACGCGGAACCGAGGTTAATCAGTCCCTCGTTCGTTTTCCCAGAAACAGGAATTAGGTGAAACCGCAATCCCAGACGATGAATAGCCTGCATCATCTCTCTGCTGAGAAGCCGTCTCGTCCCGGTCAATTTCTCGTCAATAACAACCTCAAGGGCTTCAGGGTCGCCAGACCACTCCACAATGCGGTTAGCTTCTTCGGGGGGAAGGAGGTCACACTTTGAAAGCACGTGCAACTGCGGAAAGAAGAAGCGATTATAAACTGCAGCCGAGAGGAACATGTTCGAGACGTAGTTTAAGGGATTGAAGGAGAAAACAGCATCAAAGAGATAAACTATAGCCTTCGGCTCCTTTGTCAGCTCATTAGCTGTGTAGGGTCCGCTAGCCCTGAAGGCAAACAACTCCATTTGTCCTGGAGTGTCCACGATGACCACATCGGACTGGAGGTCTTCGATTTCGCCTCCAAGCCTCTCAGCTTCCTCCGCTATCAAATCAGCCGCCATCACTAAGGCTCCGTTGGGTCCAAGCCCATGCTCCCTCATGATGCTGTTAACGCTTATGTAATCACGGATGTCGATGTCAGGCGCATAGGGTAAAGTCAATACCCCGGGATCCAGATTCACGGTTGCCGTCTTCTGTTTCTCAACTTTGAGCCATTCGTTGAAGGAGGCTGTGAGGAGAGATTTTCCAGACCCTGCTGTCCCAATAATAAAGACTATGAACATTCAACCACCATTGTGCGTAGCGAGCGCGTGAACTCCCTATCTTCCATCAGACAATATATTTTTTGTCCGCCGTTTCAAAATCTTTCACGATCTCTATGACGCGTTTTGGAACATCTATGATGTCTAACGGAATTCCCTTCAGGATAGACCAGGGTCCTAGTTTTGCTAACTGCGTAGTAATGTGGTCTTGGCCAAAGGATTCTCTGGAAATCTTGTATACTAAGGGTCTAACTTGCACTTCGCTATGCCGTCCTAAAGCGTGGAGATATTCGTGAAGAAGCAAGGTATAGACGAAGGCGTTAATCAGACGTTTGGACTTTGATGCTGCCTCTACGATGTTCACGAGGGCGCGATTCAAGACAATGTTGTTCGTTCCAAGGGGATGGTAGGCTCCTAGCCTTAGGGGGAGGTCGTCAAGAAACAGCATCATTCCGACTCTTCGTTCATTCAAAGAACTTTTAACCGTGTCTTTTACTATCTTCCAAACTTCACTGTATCCCTCTGCGTTTTCTAGTCTGGAACGATATTTCTTACTCAGATTCTTCTCGTTCGACTCCATATTCTTTCCATCCACACTCATGTTGAACAGTGCAAACACTCAAGTTTATGATTTGACAGGTTTGATCTTTCCACCCTTTTCCTGAATCAGCTCGGAAAGCTGAAGGAGAGCCCTGCTGACACGTTTTCTGGCAGTGCTGGAGTCTTTGGCTGTTGTGGAGAGATGAAATTCTATGCGAGAAACCCTTTCAGCTCCTTTCGGGTGGGACTTTATGTAAACGTAAGGGTTGTTGTGCATCACCTTATCAATGAGGGGAGCAATCTCTGACTCTACAACCTTTGTAGCTTCGATGCTTGTTTCAAAAAAAGTTACGCCGCATGCAGCTTGTTTCAGGACGGAAGCCACAGACATGTCAAATATGCTCTTCATTTCGGAGGGGACTCCGGGAAGAGCTATTATTGTCACACTTTCATGCTCCACAACTACTGCCGGGGCGGTTCCAACAGGATTGAATAGGGGTGTGGCTCCTTCTGGAAGCTTTGCCATCTTTACTCGCGGCGGAGTTAACTCTGCAACATCTATCCTGCCCTCCTGAGCATAACTGAGGTACTTCTCCTTGACCATCTTCAAGGCTTCTTCGTTGATTTCAATCCTACGCCCCAAGGCTTTAGCTAGACCCTCCAGCGTCTTATCGTCAAAAGTAGGACCTAATCCTCCAGTGGTTATGAGAAAACCGGTGTTGCGTTGAATCGCGTCTTTTATGCCACGGGATATTTCGTCAATGTCGTCGTCCACAACGGTGACGCGGCGGGTGGTTAATCCCAGGGTAGTTATTCGCTTGGCTAGCCATTGAGCGTTTGTGTTCAGGGTCTTGCCTATGAGAAGTTCGTTTCCTACGCATATTATCTCGACAGATTGATCCATGAGAACCCCTGATCTGAAGGCAATCTGGTTACTAATGATGCTCAAAAAGGTAATAACTGCTTTGTTCTCCGAGTGAAGTTGCAGTTAAAAAGCTGGTTACCTAACCAATCTTTCAAAACGTTACGTTTTGTGGAGGCTATTTTTTCTTACCGAGCCACCACTTCAGGTATTCCTTTCTCTTTTTCTGGCGCAGGTCCTCTTCGGTTTCGAATTGTGGTCTTAATTTTTGTTGCAACTCGAAGAGTTCTTGAGGCGTTAGAGAGAGTCCGCAACTCTTGCAGACGTAACGTTTCGTATGTGATACATATTGCAGTTCGCCGCCGCATTCAGGGCAATATCGCATGTTCTTCGCCTTTTCCCTCTTCTTTCTTCTGATGATATTTAAAGATAGATGCTTGAAAAATAGATTTCGACTTTTGGAGAAGCTAGATATTCCCAGCCAGGTAGGAAAAATCTTTTAACAATTTAGGGCATTACAATTGTTTTATACGAATATTTTGGAAGTGAATCAAATTGACGGGAATTTTGGGAACAAATGCCCATCTTGGAGCAGACATTAACCTTATACTACAGATAATAATGTTCCTGTTACTCATCATAGGTTTGATTTACAAGAAAAAACGTAAATTCAGGATACATGGTAGCATCATGGCAATCGCAGTTATCCTGCACGTAATTACCTTTCTGACAGTAATGGTACCTCCATTCTTAGAAGGCTTTAATTATTTCATAACCACAACTTCCGATTTCAGAGTCCAAATGACGTTAGCTCATGCTATCCCTGGAGCAATAGCAATGATCTTGGGAATAGTGCTGGTTGAAATGTGGGCTATTCGTCCATCTAATATTGCTACGTGCAGTAAAAGGAAGAGACTCATGGACGTCACGGCTCTGCTTTGGCTAGTGTCTTTGATATTCGGAATAGCCACGTATTTCGCATATTATCTTTAACGAAGATTGCCCAGAAGGGCTAACTCCAGATTTCGATATGGCTTCTGAGACGTAAAAAGTGGCTCTGGCTCTAGAATGTTTAAGTTATGAAATTGGTTAATCCTGCCTCTTTCGCCAGTTCGATGGCTCGTTCCCTCTCCTTTCCGGTGAGTCTCCTTCGCAGTTCAGATACTTCATGACTTCTCCATGCTGGGCGGAATTGAAACATCACGTTTACGCGAATCCGCTCTCCGAGGTTCTGGGCAATCCAGTTCAGAACTGGTTTTGTGCAGCACTCAAGATGTTCAGGCAGAACCAAGACGCGGATGATGAGTTCTCCATATTTCTTGGCGTATAAGTGGTTTCGGGTGCAAGCCTCCCAATAGCCGGGAGCGTCTGAAATCTTTTCTGAGCACTCTCTAGGTCCATACTTGAAGTCGAGAAGATACACGTCCACGAATCCCGATAGAAGTTTAGCAGTCTCTTCGCTGTAATATGAGTTGGAGTTCCATACCACGGGCACGTTCACATTCACGTGTCTGAAGGTTTCAAGCCACTGCGGAAGCCACGAAGTTGGGTCTCCACCGACGAGATTGATGTTTCTGCAGCCGCCTCTGCGAAGATTCTCCACAGCCTTCGCCAACTGCTTCGGCGAGGAGATGTCTCCCACTTCGAACCATTGAGATATACTCCAGTTCTGGCAGTGGAGACATCTGAGGGTGCAGCCTAAAGTGAATATGGTTCCGGAGGGAACCAGTTCAGGCTCTTCGCCAGTGTGCTGGAATATAGTTGAGACCGTGGCTTGGGTTCCACATCTGCAGTAGCCTGTCTCTCCCTCTAGCCGGTTGGAACCGCATCTGCGAGTACAGAAGTGGCAGCTCTCAAGGATGCGGTTCGCTATCTCGATCTTCAGATCAAAAAATGATTGCTCTGGAGTCATCAATTCGTCTAGCTGCTTCTGTCGGGTGTCTATCTCCCTCTCAAGGCAACAAAATTCTTCCGTAAGCTGCTCATGGAGCCTCCAAAGTTTTTTAAGCGAAGAACTCTTGCCGAAGGCGACAGGCAGTTTTCGGGCGATCAGAAACTTAGCTGGCTTATCATCTTCCATAACTGCAAAGTATCTTGCCAGGCTGGCTCGAACCTTCTTGTCCTTCAGAACAGCTCTTGAGTCGGGTCTCCAGATTGCCCACATGAGGTTTCGTCCATGAAAACTAGGGACAAACACCAATTTATAGAAGTCGGATTCGAGGTTTCTGGCGTCTAAGTGCCCCTTTTAGAATATGTTCAAAGGAAATAATGGAAAAAACTATAGCAGAAAAAAGCAACTAGATTCATGAAAACGTGTGAGGTTGATGATAGATGGCAACAACAGCAGCTACAACCGCTGCAATAGCGACAATGCATACCAGCTCGTATCGAGTTAAATTCAGGAGAAAAGAGTTCCTAGAATTGGTAGAAATAGCGAACCCGAAAATATTTTATCAGAGAGGCAGAATGCACTTTTTCGCCTTTGATGGCTTCGTGATGTACACCTTCGAGTGCGAAGACAGCGACTTCAAACAAAAAGTTCTACATGCAATCGAATTCTCGAACACCCAATGGAGCGAATAACTCGTAAAGCTGGTTTGAGTAGAAAATCTTTGTCTAGCTTTGAGAAGTAAAAACAAAAATCCCAAAAGGGAAGAAGCCTAAGGCACTTTGATGGGGTTCACGGTGACGTTAATCCGTTTAAATATCGTTTTTGATCTATATATCTGAACGATGCAAGGAATAGTGAGCGGGATAGAATGTCCTCTTTGTCGCAGCGGTTTATCCAAGACAGATTCTCTGATTACTATAAACAGAATTCCGCCTTGATATTGCCTCCAACCTCCATCGAAAAGCGGGAGTTTGGCTTTCTCATCTTTGAGAAGAGAATGATGCTTAGACACAGGGGCTTCAGAGAAGTGGACGGCCTCAGATCCTCTTTAAGCACAATCGTGCCTTCAGACGTTTACTATTCAAGCGCCTACTATGAGAGCCCAGAGGAAGAGATGAAGGCAAAAGGATGGCTGGGAGCTGACCTGATTTTTGACATCGACGCGGATCACATATCAACCCCATGTGCCACACTTCACGATTTATGGGTCTGCAATAGTTGTGGCGCTTCTGGTAAGGGCGGGCACTCCCAGAAATGCCCCGCTTGTGGCGGAGGAAAATTCAAAGAAAAAACTTGGCCTTGCGAAGTTTGTTTAGAAGCTGCCAAGGCTGAAGCGATAAAGCTTATCGATGTCTTGACAGATGATTTTGGTTTCTCCACAGAAATGTTAACCGTGGCATTTTCAGGGCATAGGGGGTATCACGTTCACGTGGAGAGTGAGAAGATTCACGGGTTGGATTCGATTGCGCGTAAAGAGATCGTTGACTACGTTATGGGAATAGGTTTGGAGGCGGAAT
The DNA here is from genome assembly GCA_020344315.1 of Candidatus Bathyarchaeum sp. GTDB lineage: Archaea > Thermoproteota > Bathyarchaeia > Bathyarchaeales > Bathyarchaeaceae > Bathyarchaeum. The sequence goes on along the minus strand of CP070820.1, from coordinate 1,395,206 downwards.
TTCATGGTGTGGGGAAAAGTGTTTCACCAGAGAGAATGTTTTCTGGTCCAGACTTAAATGCTCGAGGATGGAGGGGAAGAGTAGCTCGGGGAACCTATGACTTCCTCCTAACAGCTTCTACAGAAGAGTTGGAGAAAGCGGGTTTAAGGAAGGGAATTGCTAAAAAACTCGTTCTGAATAGAGAAGCACTTCTGGAGAGCTGGAAAGAAAATGGTCCTTGGGGAGGCTTTAAGGGTCTAGGGCTGGAAACTTGGAAAAAGATAGCTCAATACGGAGTGGAAAAGCAGTCTGTGAAAATCGATACTGTTGTCACCCCTGACATCAACCGTCTGATAAGACTCTCTAATACGCTACATGGAAAAACTGGCTTGAAAAAGCTCGAATTCTCTATCACAGACCTCGAAGATTTTGATCCTCTTAGGAGCGCAGTAGCCTTTAAGGAGGGGGAAGTAACAGTTAATGTTTCAGAGGCTCCTCAATTCAGGGTGGAGGACAGAATTTATGGTCCGTTTGAAAGGCAGAGAGTTGAGCTTCCCACTGCGGCAGCATTGATGCTATTATGTAAGGGTGTAGCAAAGGTGGTGCAGTAAGATTGTATGATGAACTCTATGAAGTATGGAAAAAAGAAAAGGATAATGTGGAAATTCAGGGGCTTCCAAGGAACTTCTATGCCAAAATTGCTGGCTATATCAAAAAAATGGAGGAGGAAAATCGTATGCTAGACAAAGAAACAACAAAGGCCAAGCTGCTGGATCGCGAGTTTAGAAATGTCAAAATCATGGTTGGTGAACTTTTTCAGATTCGTTATAAGAAACTCCGAGAAAATGTTGCCAGAGCTGCCTTAACTGAAGAAGAAGAAAAGTTATTTGGAGAAGTTTTGTCACTAACCGAAGCTTACCAAGCCTTCTCCAAAGATGTTCTTCGAGGGCATTTAGCAAACATCGAAAAGGGGGGGAAACATTCAATGATGGTTCTACGCTTCGTTCAGGAAATTCCGGCCTTAGTTGGGTCTGATATGAAGACTTATGGTCCCTTTGGGCCAGAGGACATAGCAACTCTGCCTCCAGAAAATGCTCGAATCCTCATCAAACAAGGGGTGGCAGTAGAAGTGGATGTAAAATAACCCCCTCCTTCTGATGGGAAGGAGAGACACGAAATGTATCAAAATAAACACTAGCAGTTCACTTCATTTTAATGGAAGCCTCTTAGTATGCATCAAACTTTTAAAGGAATAGCGCAAATAGATATTATTATGAAACAGGAAAAGCTCTTTAGATTAGTAAGTGAGATGTTGAAAAATTCCAAGAAAAGCGATAGAGAATTGGCTGGCATCTTGGGAGTCTCGCAGCCCACCGTCTCCAGAACACGAGCTAGAATCGAAAAAGAATACATAAAGACCTACACCATAATTCCAGACTTCGAGAAACTTGGCTACCAGATAATGGCTTTTACATTTGCCAAAAGGAAAGCTTACCCAGGAAACGAAGTGGCTGCAGAAATAGCACAAAAATCCAAGAAATGGGTAGATAAACGTCCTAATGTCATCTTTGGCGCTGACGGCGAGGGTCTTGGAAAAGACATAGTTTTGATATCATTTCACAAGAACTATTCCGCCTACGCCGAGTTCACGCGATCCTTCGCCATGGACATGGGAACTTCCCTAGATAACTTTGAATCGTTCCTCGTCAGCATAGGTTCGGGCTACAAGTTAAGAGATTTCGACCTGAAATATCTGGCAGACGACATTTAGGAATCTAAGAGACAGCCTATTTGTGCGCGACTATAGTAGCAGAGCTTATCTACGTTATAATGGCGAAGGCGTCGTCGACAGTTTTCCTGTGGTCAAAAGCAATTTCCAATTCCTTTATTTCTGTTTTAGAGAAGCTCTGAACTGCATCGACCTTGGCTCCTGTTTTGGTCTCTCCGTCCACAATCTTGCACAAAAACGCTATACTTACAACATGTTCCCTCGGGTCCCTCTCTGGGTCATCATAAATTCCAAGGTTCTGGAAAGAAACAGATAAATAGTAATTAAGGGGGCTGTTTTATACTTAACTAGTCAGTGATTGGGATGAATGCACCAAAAGAAATTACCACATACTGTCCTAAGTGTCAGTCTCATCAGGTTCATGCGGTTTCCTTGTATAAGGCGGGGAAGAGGAGAGCCTTAGCTAAGGGCGAGAGAGCCCATGAACTGCGGGAAAAGAAGGGATATGGCGGACAGAAGTTTCCTCGTCAAAGAAAGTTTGCCAAAACGACAAAAAAACAGACGCTGAAGCTCAGGTGTAAGAATTGCGGATATAGCAGACATAAGAATGGGATTCGTCTCAAGAAGTTGGTTATAGCTTAGAATGGGGAGAAGAGAAATGAGTGAGTGGGATGAAGTTTTACCGAAACCTAGAAGCAGGTTCCTTAGGATAAAATGTCCTGACTGTGGAAACGAGCAGTTCGTCTTTAGTCACGCTACGACCTCTGTCCACTGTAATGTGTGTGGAGCGGTCTTGGCAGAGCCTTCCGGTGGAAAGACAAAAGTCAAGGGAGAAATCACTGCCCTCCTAGAATAAGCGGGCGGAGGAGAGAAGAAAATGGGGTTGAGGAGACCTGAATGGCCCGAGGTAGGCGACCTTGTAATAACTACTGTTTTGAGAATAACCTCCTATGGAGCCTATGTTAGACTGGATGAGTACGACAAGGAGGGTCTCCTACATGTTTCTGAGGTTGCTTCTCGGTGGGTACGAAACATCCGAGATTATGTTCGTGAGGGACAGAAGGCCGTGCTTAAAGTTCTGCGGGTCCACCCTGAAAAGGGGCATGTTGATCTCTCACGCAGAAGGGTTACAAAACGGGAGAAAAAGGAGAAGCTTCTGTTTTGGAAAAAAGATAGGAAAGCGGAGAGTCTGCTGCGGACTGCCGCTGAAAAATTGAATATTTCCTTTGAGGAAGCTTACGAGAAGGCGGGGTCGTTAATTGAAAAGGCTTTTGGGGATCTTCATGCGGGGCTGGAGAAGACTGCAAAGGATGGAGTTGATGTTCTGCTGGAGCTGGGAATCAACAAAGAACTTGCAGTTACCTTAGAGGAGATTGCGAAGGAAAAGATAACGATATCTTTGGTGAATGTGAAGGGGATTCTAGAGCTTCAGAACGCGAAGCCGAAGGGATTGCTCATCATCAAAGAGACACTACAAAACGCTAAAGAAGTTGGAGAGTCAGAGGGAGCAGATGTGAAGGTGTATCTTGTTTCACCCCCCAAATATCGTATCGTGGTTTCGGCTGAGGACTACAAAAGTGCAGAGAGTGTTTTGGAGAAAGCCACCAAGTCTGCATTAAAAATTATCGAAAAGAACGGGGGAACGGGCTCCTTCAAAAGAGAAAAGTAAGCTTAAGCCCATCATTTTTCAGGAAAAGTACTGTTTTCAACAATACGCTGTTATTAGGCTCCTATTAGATCAGGAAAAGGGGAAAATTTGATGTTAGGGGCTGTTTCAACCAAAAAGGTGTTTGCGTATTTATTGGAAACGTAAATAGGTGTGATCGCACTAATAGGTGTGAACGCCCAAAACAATAGGGGAAAAGTGATGGTTTGGCTGCTTAGGAAGTGTGTCAAGTGTGGAAAGTATACGTTGAATAGTGAGAGCTGTCCCCATTGTGGAGGTAACTTGCGTATACCGCATCCAGCTAAATTTTCGCCTGAAGACCGGTATGCAAAATATAGACGGGCAATGAGAGGTTTAGGTCAAAATGAAGAAAACAGTCATTAAGGAACTAAGGAGAATTGAGCTCAAAAACCCGATTCTGGTGGAAGGATTTCCTGGATTAGGTATGGTGGGAAGCATA
>CP070820.1:1374781-1391272 GCA_020344315.1 Candidatus Bathyarchaeum sp. | reverse complement strand
AGCAATGCTAAAGCCGTAATATGTCAAAAGTGTGGAAAACCTTTAGGTTTCATAACCGTGCTTGCAAAAGGTTTGCTAGGCTTTCAGCAACCCCTTCAAAAAGTGAAGCTTGTTGCCATTTGCATGGAATGTTTCCAGAAAAAATGAGATTCAGGGTAGTTCAACCAAGCCTTTCTCAGTTATACCCGAGTTTAACAGCTTGATAGCTTCTTAATCTGTTCCAAGACGTATTGCCGGATTTCTCTAGGTCTTGGGAGTTCTGCAACGATTTTTCCCTGTTTCATGAGGGGTTTCAGCATCGGGTCTGTTTCGCCCCCACACTCTGGACATTCAGGTTTGGGCGAATTGAACGGAAGCACAGCATCAACTAGGCATTCTGGGCATCTCCAAACCTGCTTCCTCCCACCCAGCTTACCCCGTTTAGCCACAAGCCTCCCCTCAAGCTCGATAATGTCCATAGCAAAGTCCACCGTAGGCGCATTACTGACAGCCGTTCCTACACCGAAAGCCTCTGCGCCAGCCTCGCTCAGAACCTCAACCTTCGCCTCGTCAAGGCCTCCCGAAACGAAAATCTTGACATTTTTGTAGCCTCTCACATCCAGTTCCCAGCGAACCTCTCTGATGATGTCAACGAAGTTTCCTCTCCTCGACCCTGGAGTGTCTAGCCTCACGCCGTACAGCCGATCTTTCAAGGCTTCAGCAGCCATTATCGCCTCCATCTTCTCGTCGTAATATGTGTCCACTAATGCAACTCTGGGAACATCTGGAGATATTATCTCGTCAAATGCTCTCCAAGCCTTAACCTGATCACCAAACATGATTATGAGCGCGTGAGGCATCGTTCCCATAGGCTTCTCTACGATGATTTCAGCTCCCTTGAGGCTCGAAACGCCGTCGAAACCTCCAATGTATGCCGCTCGATCAAGCATGGGAGACAGAGCCGGATGCATGCGGCGAATCCCAAAAGCAACAACAGCCCTTTCGCCAGCAGCCTTCTTTATCCTAGCAGCGCGTGTAGTCGCTCCAGAAGCCTGACATATGAGACCTAGCATAGGAGTCTCCAAGAGACAATACTCTCCATAAGCGCCCTCAATGAACATGACTGGCTCTCTAACGCCCCTGTAATCTGCTGGATAGAAGATGCTTCCCTCAGGCATGGCATAAACATCCACTGGCACACCTTCAAAGAGGTGCGCTTCTTCCTCAATTCCACAAAGAACGCCCCAAGGCCAGCTATCCGGAAGCTTGCCGACCGTAACTTCTGCTAAAGCATTAAGCTTGTCCAATTGTTTTGCTTCAATAATCTGTTTAGTTCGAGAAAAGTAAATGTCGGTAGTCAACCCATTCTTAATCTCTTCGTCGGTGGCATAATGAAAAAGCAAGACACTTCCCTCCAAAAATCACCCTACACAATACATCATTCATTAAGGCTTAGTGCTTAAATTTTTTCGGTAAAACATTGCCGCTTCATATGTATTGTACAAAAAAATTTCAGATCATTGCCATCAGAAGATATACGTAGCCTACTTCTATGATCGCAGCTATGAAAAAAAGCAGGTAGATGCCCGCGAGGGTTTTCAATGTCATTTTTCTCTTCAAAGTTCTTTCAATTGTTTGGAATATCCCGTATCCTTCAATGATAGCGTTTGGCATGCTTAAAAGAACAACAAAAACCAAGGTGTTCACGAAGACTTGACCGTAAACCAGCATACTTGCCCTGAGAATGCTCAATAGAATGATCATTATGGTGAATACAACTGCAAATATGCGGGGATTATGGAGAACCACATATTCGATTTTCCGCTTAGGCATGAAAGATAAGACAAGTCCTACATAGAAGGTCATTCCAAGCAGAATAAGAGAAACCACCAAGACGTTGTGGATAAAAATAAATAGAACAGCCAAGGTCGGATTCGAAAAAACGTCTCCTGAACTTCTGAAAAAAGAGCTGTTCTCTAAGTACGCAGGAACAAGTAACAAGAGAAAAACTATACCAAGAATGATTGTTTTTTTCTTCTGGTTCACTTTTTTGTTTCCTCACTGCTTGAAACGTAAATAAAAGGTTAAGAGAAATGGCAACCAGCTGAAAGACAGGTTTGATATCCCCAGAAGGATACTTAAAATTAACAGAATAACCACTGCGACGATCACTGACGTTAATCCCACGGCTATGGAACCCAGCAACCCAGTTTCATAGTAATGTCTTACTAAAAGTAACCAAGCGATTAAAGAGAGAATTATCGCAATTTCCAGACTGAAAACCGAGAGGCAGACGATCAAAACAAGGGTTCCGAGAACAGAAATTGCAAAAGCATCCTTGAAGAGGGCTCTCCGTCCTCCAACCACAACGATGCCTGCTAGATAAAAGACGGCGGACAGGACAATCAGGATTATGGTGAATGAGATTATAGAAAAAATAACCTCGGTCAGTCCAGATGGCTGAAGCAACATTCCCACCATGAGGGCGACAATGGAAGCTGCCAACATGAAATGTCACCAAGATATCATACGATAACCATAGGCTACCAAATAAAGGATTTGTCAGCTTCTCACTGATTCTATCCCTTTAAATCTCTGACCAAAAAATTGCCTTCAACGAGATAATTTGGCGCCAAACATGAACATAATGGGCTTCCTCTCTTTTCCCAGAGAATAGCAACTCTTTAAAGGAGGGTAATTGCAGAAATACAATCCCTGTTAATAGGATGTTGAATTTATGAAATCACAAAGCCCTGCCATAATCGGAGTTGGCAGGACAAAATTCGGAGAACATTACGAGAGAGATCCAGAAAAACTGATAGAGGAAGCTGGGCTTCAGGCGCTGGATTCTGCGGGCGTAACGCGAAACGATTTGGATGCCTGCTACTTTTCAGATTATTTCCTTCAGATCACAAACAAGATCGGGTTAGAAGAGGGCTTTCTTTCTGAGCTTCTGGAGCTTCATGTTCCCATGGAAAAAGTTAGGTCCTTCAGTTCTGCACTTCTTAACGCCTGCCACGGAGTTCAATCAGGAAAATATGACATTGTCTTGGTGGGAGGAGTGGAGAAAATGACCGATCGCTGGGACAAGATTAGAGACGACCTCATGCTCCTAGAGGACCCGTGGAGCTACTACGCGGGATGCACACCTGAAGCAAATCACGAACTTCTTCTCAGAGGCTACGTCAAGAAATATGGAATCTCAGGAGAACAACTCGAAAAATTCAACATAGCTCTGGCTCAGATATCCGTTAAAAATCACCAAAACGCCACGCAAAACCCATACGCCCAATATACTCGTGCAATAACTGTAGATAAGGTCCTGAAGGCACGGACTAAAGCTTGCAAGTCCTTGGGACTCTTTGATTTTGCTCCTATCTCTGACGGAGCCTCAGCCTTGATTCTGACAAGTCCAGAGACCGCCAAGAGCTGTTCAGACGATCCAGTTTATGTGTTGGGTTCCTCTTCAGCCACTGACTACATCACGTTTCCTTCACGAGAAGAAAGAACCGGGTTCGTAGCCAGCAAATTAGCCATGCAGGCAGCCCTCAAACAGGCTAAAGTTGACATAGGCGACATTCAGATAGCCGAACTCTACGATCAATCCACGCTTCTGGAGATGATATCTCTAGAAGACCTTGGCTTCGCTAAGAGAGGGAAGGCTTGGCTTGACATCTTCAACAGCTGCAAAGAATATTGCGGTTTCTACGAAATCGAGGGAAAGAAGCTCTTCGTAAACGGGAACGGAGGCCTCAAGGCTGACGGGAATCCCTTGGGAGCCACGGGAGGAGCCCAAATCTTTGAGGTTGTTAAGCAGCTCAGGGGAGAAGCTGGTAGCCGACAGGTGGAAGTGAACGGAGACGCACCTAGAATGGGTTGTGTTTCAGAGTTGGAAGGTTTTGGCACAAAAGCCTACATACATATTTTGGGGAGGAGTTGAAATGAGCAGCGAACCTATCGAAAGGAGGGTCTCCTACATAGGGGACCGGCTTAGAGGTAGCAGGTGTACTCTCTGCGGAAAAGAATACTTCAGAGGCAAAGATTATTGTGGTAGCTGTGGAAGAAAGAGCTTCGGAAAGATGCAGGACATAGACTTCTTTTATGAGAAGGGTAAACTGGAAGTCTCCACACTCGTTAGAGAACCCACAAACAAATTCGTCAAGATGGGGTCCTACATTTACGGCGTTGTCTCATTTCACGATGGAAAAACTAGAGTTCCGGGAAGACTAACCGACCTTTTGCATGGCAACGGTGAAGCTGATCTCTCTTGTTATGAGGGTAGAGATGTTGTTCCTAGGTTTCGAAGAAGATATTCAGTAGGGGAAAGCGATATTGTTCCAACTTTCTCCCTTGCCTTCACCCTCGCGGACGGCTACTACCCCCATCAAGAATACAAAGTGGCGAAACCCAAGAGGGAGTATGAGACACCTGGATTAGTTGGGTACGGAGTCTACACCTCAAAATTCCGGATCAGAGAGGGAATGATGGAACGTTCTGTGCCTTTCATTGATGAAGATGCTGTCACAGCAGCAGTAGAGGCTGGGAAAATGGCTTTGATTCATTCCGGAGTGGACCAATCCTTCATAGGTAAGGTTTACGTCGGCTCAGAATCAAACCCCTACGCTGTCAAACCAATAGCCTCCAAAGTGTCCCAAGTTCTGAAGCTGGGTAAAGAGGATAAAACTGACGGGATCCAGGGTGTGGATGCGATAGACACTAGGTTTGCGTGTAAATCAGCTACGAGCATGTTCAAGGACGCAGTGTCTTTAGTATATTATCCTCAGGCGAACACAGACTATGCTATGTCAATAGGGGCAGACAACTCTCAAGCCGCCCCCAGAAACGAGCTTGGAGGCGAGCTGGACCTCTTCGTGGGCTTTGGCGGCTCCGCCTTCCTCTTTGGCATGCACGACGTTATTGCTGAACTGGAGGGATGGTACTCCTACACGTCGGATACGCCGGACTTTTGGAGAAGAGACCAAGAAGCTTACCCCAGACATGGAGGCCGATTCACCGGTGAACCCGCTTACTTCAAACACGTTCTAAAGGCTTGCAAGACGCTCATGGAGCAACTGAATCTTCAGGTGGGAGATGTGAATTACTTTGTTTCTCACCAGCCAAACATTCGCTTTCCAGTTAAGGTTGCACGTCAACTGGGATTCAAGGAGGAGCAATATGGCCCGGGCCTAAAAGTGGCTAAGTTCGGGAATACGTATTCTGGTTCTTCCCCTATTGGTTTGGCGGCTGTCTTGGATATTGCTAAACCGGATGAGCGGATAATCATTGTCAGTTACGGTTCTGGGGCTGGAAGTGATGCTTACTCTCTTGTGACTACCAGTCAGATAGTGGAGAAGAGGCAGCGGCAGAAGTTTACGGTTAGCCATCAGATTGAAAATGAAAACTTGGAGTATGTGGACTATAATACTTACCGAAGGCTTAAGCACGGACTTTGAAGCCAAGGGCTAGTTTTGTTGAGTTTGTTGTGAAAATGTTCGATCTTTATGCGCTATCAAAATGACGCGCAGGATCAAAATTAGCCTAAAGAAATATCTGGCTTTTTTCACTGCCAATTCCGCCTTCGTAAGGCTTTCAAAGCAAAAAATCCGATCCATCTCGCAAAAACCTTATTTCACAATAGCAACATATGACAAATTCGAGGTATACATGAATGGTCGCAAAAAGAGAAATAATTATATGGATATCTGCTTTCGCGGCTTTCCTAGCGATTTTATGTTCTGTTGCTATGGTCGTCCTATTAATAAATGAGGGAGCGGGTTACATCGTAAGACCCTATATCATAGGAGACGTACTAGGCAACATAGCCGACCTCAGCGTAGAGTCCTACTTGGGGATATCCGTAATTGCAACATTCATTTTTCTAGGCATCACATGCATAATCGTATTCCGTAAAGAACCACCTGACCCTGAAATCCTTCGGAGGTTAGTGACAGTAGGGGAAAACTTGGCTGCGCTCAGAAAAACTCAAGAGGATACAATGACCGAGGTTACTAGCCAGATGGAATACGACCGAAATACGAATCGAAAGTTATTCAATAAAATCAACTTGAACCTTGAAGACGCTAGCAAAGAAACGCTTGCCCTCCTAGATGGTCAAGGAAAAACGATAAAGAAAGCTCGCAGGGATTTAATCTCGATTATAGAGAATAAGGCAAATGAAACTGGAGAGAAGTTGTCTACTGATTTGAAAGAACAGGGAAAAGTCATGATGGGAGTCAAACAATCAAGCGAAAGGGGGGCTGCAGCTCTTAGGAAGCAGAGGGCGGAGCTAAAAGAGATTAAACTTGGACTCGAAAAAATCGAAGAAAATATTTTGCCAATTCAGGCGAAGTTAAAGAGTCTCGACAGTCCTGAGGAAATTAAGGGGATTGGACCGCGTTTGGGAGAAGAGTTGAGGGGCTTTGGAATTACATCTATTCGGGATTTTCTCACTGCAGATCCAGTGGTCATCGGAGAGAAGACTCGTTTGTCTCAAGAGGCGGCGGAGAACCTTCAGGTAATGGCTCAGTTGCAGATGATTCCGGGCATAACTAAGAAAGACGCTTCGTTGCTTGCAGAAGCCGGGATAAAGTCGAGAAAGGAACTGGCGGGTCAGGATTTGATTCAGCTCAGCAGAAAAGTGGGTGAAATCGCCAAAGTCTATGTTGATCAGGGAAAAATTTCCAAGGACGATTATCCAACGATCGAAGAAATTTCCTCTTGGATAAGAATGGCATGATTATTGTCAGCTGTTACAAAGCCTTATTGAGGAATAGTTAAATACGCGCGCTAAGACTATAATCTCCGTCGTTCTAAGATGATACGAAGACTTGTCCTAGATGTCTTAAAACCCCATAAACCCAGCGTTGTTGAACTCTCTGAGGCTCTCAGCCATCTGGAAGGCGTGGAAGGGGTTAACATAATTATTTATGAGATAGACCAGCAAGTTGAAAATGCAAAGGTCATCATTGCTGGAAACTCCATTAGTTTTGAGGATATCAAGAAGAAACTGGAGGAGATGGGATCTACAATCCACTCCGTTGACGAGGTTGCAGCCGGCAAAAGAATCGTTGAAGAAGTAAGAACACCTCAAGACAGGTCCGCCAGAATGTAAGACGGGTTAGGACCTCACGAAATTTTTTGACCGAATAAAAAGATATCCTGAGAATAATATTACCTAAAACTCAGTTATACTGCGCCTAATAACAGTGCAATTGCTACGGTTATTATGCCAGCTAATAATGTTTGGATTCCGTAAAGTAATGCGTTCTCTTTGGCTATTTTTCCTAGATACATTCCAAGCACAAATAAAGTGACCAGCGTTACTATAAAGGAGGGTATGTAGGCGCTTTCAACTGCAATCAAACCATTCAAAGAAAGAATGAAAGGCAGCAGAGAAATAATCGCGGTTAAAATCGGTGAGCCTCCATCAACAATGGCCGCATAAAAAGAAACAAACGAGGAGGCGTCGGTTATCACGGAATCATCAAGTTTCGTCATCATCGCGTTTTCAAGGTTCTTAAGATCTCTCTTCCTTTCCGCCCTTTCAGTCATATATGCTCCGAATAATCCTGAAATTCCCATTGCTAAACAGGCACCCAAACCAGCTGTTACAACTATCTCTGCTCGTGCAACACCTACAACCCAGGAGCCAACAATAATTCCCAACATAGTCATGGAACCGTCAAAACCGTTTTTCACGAAGTACCTTCTAGCTATTGGTCCCATCCCAGTGATTCTGAGATACATTCGAATCCGCTTAATTAGAGCCTTCAAACGACTAAACAACATTCATCACAACAAAAATTCTACGAAACCCTACACCAATAATGCAAAAGCATATTGCATCTAACAAAGGCATAAACTGACCAGTCTTCCCTTAGTATTTACCTAATCGCTAGAACCTAATGAACCTTTTCCCAAATATAATTTATGAACTCAAAATTGGTCTCGAATGTGGTTATGCGCGCGTTTTAAATAATAACCTAATGTAGGATACTTGCAGGATGGAAGTGTTTATGAACCAAACTGGGACGAACAGGGCTGTTGCAACCCGATTCATCGAGGCCTTCAACACCGATGATTGGGATACTGTCCGCGAAGTGGTTGCTCCAAACTATGTGTTCCACCATCCGGTTGGCGGTACCGTTCAAGCGGGACCAGAAGGTATGGTCGCAGCTTGGTCGGACTTTAAATCCTCGCTGCCAGACTCGTGGCATCCGATCCCGGTGATGATCACGGATGGTGATTACCTAGCGGTATTATTGCCCACCTACGGTCACTTCACAGGTGAACCTTATCACAATATTCCACCAACTGCCAAATGGTTAGAATATGGCATGGTAAACATAGTGCGCTTTGAGGATGACAAGTTAGCGGAAAATTGGTTCGGTATGGACCCGTTGGCAGAAATGCAGCAGATGGAGGCTGCACCGTCTATGCCGCCGCGCCAGCTCAGCGCAACAGAAAAGGCGAACATCGAGTTATTCCAGCAGACTATCAATGCAGCTGGCTTAGAATTTGACAACTTGACTGCTTTTGGCAACGTAGTGGTAGCGTTGGGACCTCCCCAGTATGCAGAAGATACCACTACACGAAAGGTCGAGATATTCCATGCATCTAATAGCTCACTTGAACTTGTCCGATCCCACGAGTTCACGACCAATCCTCCATACGCCGGCGACCCGTCTGCCGATACCGAACTCAGCCGCGCTATTATCAAGCGCTTTTTCAAGGATTTGCTGATTGGACATGACCTTGATGCGCTGGCAATGATCGCTTCGCCGGATATCCTCATCCATTCAACGGCGATGCCCTGCGAAGCTAGTTGCTACGGAATCAACGGTGTGAGCAGCTGGCTGGGTATGCAGTGGAAAGCTTTCCCTGACCTGACCATTACCGATTACTTCACGGTCGCGCAGGGCGACATCGTTGCAACGCATTGGACAGCACGGGGTACATCAAAAGGCAATTTCCTGATGTTGCCACCAACAGGTGATCCGGTCAAGTATACGGGCGTGTCAATGTATAGGATTGAGAGCGGTAGGATCGCAGAAATCTGGGAGACACGCAACACCTTGAGCATCATGCGCCAGTTAAACCCAAAAATCGGTAAGGGTAATCATAATCACTAGGGGATTCTGGTCGGAAAGCGTGCTTAGCGAAACAATTTGTGTGGGCGAAAATGCCCGCCTAACTTTAGGCAAGTTTGAGCAATTAACGGTTTGATGTTAACAGTTATTAGGAAGTTAAGAAGACTCTTTAGCTAATCAGAAAATTCATTCAAATAAGCATTAATTGTTGTGGAGACTGCATAAAAGTTGGTTGTTCGAGAAGTATTTGAGGTTCTGTATTCTCCGGTTAAAGCCTTTCGAAAAATCATTGAAAAACCCGACTTCAAAGGAGTCATCCTAGTTTTAGGGCTCGTCATATCCTCCATGATAGTTGTACAGTACGTTGCATCTTCGAAGCTTTTCCTCGAAAACAGAATGCCAGAAAATGATGACTGGACCGAATCCCTAACAAATCAACACAACTGGCTCGCCAACGGGTCACCATCAATAGATGGGACAGATTATAAAATGGGAAATTCAGACGGCAACCACAGCATAATATCTTCAATCCCAAACGAAGCAAGCATCTGGATGAAACTAACAGACATAGGTCCCCTCAACAGTTCCGAAGAGACCGGATACACTGAACTATTCTTCTGGATCAAATGGACTCACGAGGAGGAATCATCTCCAAATTCGGGAACCTTGAAATTGTTCTCTGGCAGCGAAGACAGCTACTTTGATACAGACATAACCAGTTTCTTAGCGTCAAACGGAGAATGGGCAAACGCAACCTTCAATATCGGTCCAGAACAAGGTTGGACCCCAACCAATTCACCGGACTGGCAGAGTATAACAGGACTAGAATTTAGTCTCGATTGGTCAGCCTCAGCGAACCTGACCATGAAAATTGACGGCTTATTCTTCAGAAAGTACGTCTCCTTCATCGAACTCGGGGGATTTGGTGGAGTAATTCAAGTTGCGTTAATTAATCTTGCACTACCCTTTGTTATAAATTTGATTTTATGGTCAGGCATTCTGATTATAGTCGGAAAACTTTTCCAGGAAGATCTTGGTAAATGGAGCGTTTTTTTCGTAATCTTTGGATATGCTTTTATTGCCACATTTGTTTATACCATCGTAAACGGCTTGGCCATCTCCACCCTTCCCCCATTAAATTTACCCCTTGACCCTACAGCCGCAAATGCCGCGATTAACGAGTTATGGACTCCCCTTATAGCTTACCAGTTGTCAGGATACATCCCATTAATAGGAGAGGTTTGGATTGCAGGTCTCGGCGCTGTTGTTGTACGCCTCATGAGAGAGACGACATGGGGTAAGGCTGCAACCATCGCAGCAGTTGCGTTCGGCATAAGGTTCCTCCTGAGAATGTTTTTAGGACTCTAATGAACACTCGGATTCTTGTCCGCCCCGTAGCAGTGAAGAACAGAATGTCCAATGCAACCGGAATTATCTTTTCCAAGGCTTATAGAAACTCTTGAATGCTGAGCGGGTAAAGCTTATATTTCACATTAATCCTCCTTCATCTCACTAGCCAACAAAACGGAGCTAGCACAAAGTCAATTGATGACGAGCTGGTTCATTTTGGCGGCTTGACAAAACGAGAGGAAGAAAGATTTGAAAATCAATGAACTGAGAGATGGAATGCGAAGAATAAACATTGAAGCAAAGGTGATCCAAAAATCAGAAACCCGCGAGGTACGTTCAAAATGGACGAATGAAACCTACAAGGTAGCTGATGCCACAATAGAAGACGAAACAGGTACCATTACGCTAACTCTTTGGAATGAACAGATTGACCAAGTCAATGTTGACGATAGAGTGAAAATCGAGAATGGATACATCAAATCCTTCAGAGGAGAGCTTCAACTTAACTCAGGAAAATATGGAACACTAACAGTCCTGTAGACTTTTTTCTGCATGATAAACAAGAGGTGAATAAGATGCCGTATGAGCGAAGAGGGTTTGATCGAAGGCTTCCTCCAAAACCAGTTGAGATCGGAAAAGAATATGATGTGGAGATTCAGGAGACAAGCCGCCGAGGAGAAGGAATAGCAAGAATCGAGGGATTAGTGGTCTTTGTCCCAAGTACGAAACCCGGAGATAAAGTGCGAATTAAAGTAACTAACATCAGTAGACGATTCGCAGAAGCAGAAGTAATTGCAGAAACAACAGAACAAAGCGAACCAGAATAACCCGGATTACAGGAACCTCGACTAAAACTTGTACACGTTTTTCTGAAATCCAATAATCAATGGACAATAGGCTAGCCTTCCACTTGATATAACCAAGGTTAAATGCGAAGATTCTCCTGTTCTCTCTTCAGAGAATTACGTGTTGGAAGTTAAGGTTAATATTAAAGATGAAATTATAACAGAGAACGTAACCAATGGAACCCGTTTAGCCCGGTAGTGTAGTGGACAATCATGGCGGGCTTTGGACCCGCCGACGGGAGTTCGAGTCTCCCCCGGGCTACCACTATTTATGTAAGGGAATACTTTCCCCATTTCTTCGCAAAAAGGCTGTTTTCAACAATACGCTGTTATTAGGTTTCAAATATGCTGGGGTGCATCAAGTTTTTATCATTGTTGTTTTTTTCTTGCTTCTGTTATGAGGTCTGTGAGGGCTGCGAAGGCTTTGCTTACGTCTTCCATGGCTAACACGATTATCGTTTCTGTGAAGCAGCTCATAGTCTCTTCTATGTTGATGTGGCGTCTCGAAACCGCATTATAGAAAGCCTGCACGCACCCAGGAGTGTAAATTATGTTATCCGGACTGCGAATGATCACAGTTGCCAGATTCTGCTTCGTATCTAATACCGTCTTTTGGGTGAAGATGGTGCAGATTTTGCGGAAGGAAAGCAGGTCAGAGATTAAAGTAACAACAGATATTCCCTCTATGACTTGAAGAAATTCCCCTGAGAAACGGGCTACAGTTTTCCTGATCTTTTCCAGATTCGGTTTCGTCTTCTCAACAGAGACCTTTGCCATGTCGGTTCGGATATTCAGTATGCTGCCTGCCACGACCCTTGTTATTTTTCCCTGCAAAATGGTGTAGTTTGCTTTGGCTCGCTTGACCGAAGTTATCACGCTTTCAAGCTTGACGTCTTGGTTTACGGCTTTCTTAACCTTTGGCAGTAGCATTCTGGCTATGGCGCTGTAGTTTCCGTAGTCTCTCTGCAGGGCGTCCTGTAGGGAGAGGTCTTCGTCTATGAGGGCTTGCACGGTTTTTGAGATTGAATTGACCATTTTTGGTCACTTATGCTTAATTTCCATTAATATTGACCGAAATCTATATAAGCTTTCCCGAATTAAAAACGCTGAAACTGGGAAAACCAATGAAAGACACCATCATATTAGCCTATTCTGGCGGTCTGGACACATCCGTCCTGATAAAATGGCTGCAAGAAAAATACAAAGACGACATAATAACGGTTACAATGGAGTTAGGGCAACAGATTGACCTGAAAAAGGTCGAAGAGAAAGCCCATAACCTAGGCGTCAAGAAACACTACTCCATAGACGCCGAAGAAGAATTCGTACTCAAACACGTCTTTCCAGCCATAAAAGCAAACGCCCTGTACGAAGGAAAATATCCCATAAGCACAGCCTTGGGGCGTCCACTAATCGCATCAAAGATGGTTGAGATAGCAGAAAAGGAAGGAGCCATAGCAGTCGCCCATGGCTGCACAGGAAAAGGCAACGATCAAGTCCGCTTCGACGTAACAATCAAGTCCCTTGCGCCGAAACTCAAGGTGATGGCTCCGGTTAGAGAGTGGGGACTATCCAGAGAAGAAGAAATCAAATATGCCAAAGAGAAAGGCATCCCCATACCCCACCTATCCGACCCCTACAGCATAGACCAGAACCTCTGGGGACGATCCATAGAGTGCGGATGCCTAGAGAATCCAGAACAGGAACCGCCAGAAGAGATTTACGAGTGGACAGTTTCTCCCGAAAAAGCACCAGACAAACCAGAATACATCACAATCAAATTTGAAGACGGCATCCCCTGCGCCCTGAACGGCGAGAACCTGAATCCAGTAGCCTTAATCGAAAAAGTGAACAAGATCGCTGGAAAACATGGAGTTGGACGCATCGATCACGTAGAGGACAGGCTGGTAGGAATCAAATCGCGAGAAATATACGAATGCCCAGCCGCCCTAGTTCTGCTTGAAGCCCATAAAGACTTGGAGAAATTGGTCCTGACACGCCACGAACTCATGTTCAAACAGCAGATTGATGATAAGTGGACTTTCCTGGTTTACACTGGTTTGTGGATAGACCCCCTGCGAGAGGCTCTCGAAGCCTTTATCAATAAGACTCAGGAACGCGTCTGCGGCGAGGTGAAAATGAAACTGTACAAGGGAAACGCTCAGGTTGTAGGGCGCTCCTCACCCATGTCCCTGTACGACAAGAATCTAGCAACATACGACGTCAAAACCTCGTTTGACCAGTCCTATTCTGAAGGCTTCATAGAACTGTGGGGACTACCCACCAAGGTAGCTAATATACTGAAAGAGAAGGTGAAAAAGGAAGAGAAATGTTAGCCGAGACGGACGGTTTTTCGCTGCCCGTTCCGGTAAAAAGCTGTTGAAGGTGGTTAAATTGTCCAAACTATTGCGTGGAGGAAGAATAGGTTCTGTGCGAAAGGATGTAGTTCAGTTCACTTCATCCATAAAAAGCGACAAGAAGCTACTGGAAGCAGTAATCAAAATCAACAAAGCCCACGTAGCCATGCTGATGGAACAAGAAATCATCGATTGCTCAGAGGGCGTCAAGCTTCTTCAAGCCCTGAACGAACTTGACCCCAAAATGAAGCTAGACCCATCCCTCGAGGACGTTCACCTAGCCATCGAAGAGGAAGTCAACAAGAAAGTCGGCAATGAGATTGGTGGAAATCTGCACATTGCCAAGAGCAGGAACGACCAGGTGACGACAGCCATCAGAATGGTGCTTCGAACAAGCCTTCTAGAACTAATGAAGTTTGTAATTAAGCTGCAGGATTCCTTAATCGAGCTAGCTGAGAAGCATAGTGAAACTTTGGTGCCTGGCTATACTCATCTGCATCCAGCCCAACCCGTGACCTTCGCCCATTACCTCCTCTCATATGTGGACATGCTGGAGAGAGACCTGAAGAGGCTAGAGGAGACGTATCCCCGAGTTAACCTCTGTCCCATGGGCGCAGGAGCCATAGCAACCACAAGCTTCCCAATAAACCGAGATAGAACCGCTGAACTACTAGGCTTCAACGCAGTCCTAGAGAACTCCATCGACGCCGTAAGCAGCCGCGACTTCATCCTAGAAACAATGGCTAACCTCACATTGGTTGCTGTTGACATCAGCCGAATGGCTGAAGACCTGATCATCTGGAGTTCCCCCGACTTCGGAATAATCGAGCTTCCTGAAAGTTTCGCGTCCACAAGCAGCATAATGCCCCAGAAAAAGAATCCAGACCTCTTAGAGGTTATCAGGGCAAAGATGAGCCAAGTTCTCGGAAACTTTTTCACATCAGCAACTACAATGAAGGCGTTGCCCTCAGGCTATAACTTGGACTTTCAAGAGATTACCCCCAAGCTATGGGAGTCCCTTGAAACAGTTGCAGGTTCATTGGATATGCTCTCGAAACTTGTCAAAAACTTGAATGTATCCAAGGATGTTTTCAGTAAATCGGTTCTCAAATTTTCAACCACAACAGAACTAGCCAATGTGCTCGTTAAGAAATATAACGTTCCCTTCAGGACATCCCATAGAATTGTTGGTTCACTAGTCAAAACCTTGTTAGATAAGGAAATGGCACTTGCTGACGTGACACCTGAACTGCTGCAGAAGGTGGCTCAAGATTCCGTGGGTCTCACAATGGAGATCAAACTGGAGGACATCCAAGAATCCATTGATCCCGTGAAATTCGTTGAAAGCCATAAAACCAAAGGCGGTCCAGCTTCAGCAGAAGTCAAGAGGATGCTTAAAAACCGAAAACAATTGACTGCCAAGTCAAAATCAAGTTTGAAAGAGAAAAAAGGCAAGTCGGAGGAAGCTGAAAACCACTTGAAATCTGTGGTTCAGCGTTACTCGTCCTCAATGACCTTAAAAAACAAGAGAAGTGATGTAGGTTAAAACTGTGAAAGCAAAAGACAATACCTCAAAAACCGGAAAAGCCGTTCTAGTTTTAGAAGACGGCTCCACCTTTGTCGCTCACGGCTTCGGCGCAACAAAGAAAGTTTCAGGGGAAATCGTCTTCTCTACCTCCATGGTTGGATACCCCGAATCCCTTACAGACCCCTCCTACAAGGGACAAATCTTAACGTTCACTTATCCTCTGGTTGGCAACTATGGCATCCCACCCTACGACCTAGAGAAGGGCGTTCTCAAATACTTCGAATCAGATGACATCAAGGTAACAGGCTTCGTCATCCACGAATTATGCCGGCAGCCGTACCATTGGGCATCCACCCGAACATTGGATGAATGGCTCAAAAACGAGGACGTGCCAGGCATATTCGGCATCGACACTCGAAAACTCACCAAGAAACTCAGAGTCAAAGGTGTCATGCTGGGAATTTTAGAAGTGTGCGAGGAGGGAGAGGAACCTGACCTCGAAAAGCTCCTGAAAGAAGTAGAGACGGTTCAGGACCCCAACTTCACAGACCTCGCAAAACAGGTAACCGTAAAAGAGCCAGTTCGCTACGAAGCTGGAGGAAATAAGCTGGCAGTAGTGATTGACTGCGGCGTCAAATATGGAATTCTCCGCAACCTCCTACGAAGAGGCTTCGACGTAGTGAGGGTGCCCTACGACTTTTCGGCAGAACAGATTCTGGATCTCAAGCCTGACGGCGTGATGATAAGTAACGGTCCTGGGGACCCTAAACAGTGCGTGAAAACCGTTGAAGCTGTCAGGGAACTCTTGGACAAGGATATGCCGATGATGGGCGTGTGCCTTGGAACCCAGATATTAGCCTTGGCAGTGGGTGGGGATACTTACAAGCTGAAGTATGGTCACCGTTCCCAGAATCAGCCTGCCCTTGACTTGGAGACGGGACGGTGCTACATCACTACCCAGAATCACGGCTACACTGTACAAAGAGACTCCATAAAAGACACGGGCTTGGAGGAGTGGTTCATGAACGCCAACGACAAAACCGTTGAAGGCGTAAAACATAAGAGCAAACCAGCATTCGCCCTTCAGTGGCACCCCGAAGCCTCACCTGGACCCTACGACACCGAGTTTCTCTTCGACAGATTCCGTAAAGTTGCGGGGGGCTAAAGAAGTTGCCGAAGTTTGAGTGGATAAAAAAGGTCATAGTTCTGGGGAGTGGCGCAATCAAGATTGGCGAAGCCGCAGAATTCGATTACTCTGGAAGCCAATGCTTGAAGGCCCTTCGCGAGGAAGGGATAGAGACTGTTCTGGTTAACCCGAACATAGCAACAATCCAGACCGACCC
>CP070820.1:1357889-1374681 GCA_020344315.1 Candidatus Bathyarchaeum sp. | reverse complement strand
GGTAGAAGTTACTAATCCAAGCGATTCTGTGGAGACTTTAGGAGCATACACTTCTGAGCCATCTGGATACCTATCTATCGAGTACACCCCTACGCAAATTGGGTCTTATACACTTGTGTTTACTTTCCCCGGGGAGTTAACCACTAATAACAACTATTATGAGCCTAGTACCAGTGAAGAAGTTACATTAATCGTAAGAGAGGACTCAGTTTTCCCACCAGATGATAGTGATCAACTCCAAATCAATGATGTCGATCCTGATTGTGGCCAGTGCGGCCAAGAATTAAACCTAATGATCTCTGGGGAGAACTTCACCCCTGAAACCGATGTTTTCATCTCAGATTTTATTGAAGTAATCGATGTGCATTTCATTAACTCCGAAGAGCTGGAGGTTGAGATATGTATTGATCCGGATGCTCCAACAGGGCCTTGCTCCGTTGAAGTAAGTAACCCCGACGACTCAAGTGCTGAGCTGGAAGACGGGTTTGAGGTCAACCCTACTGATAGTCCCACAATTGACCCACGATTAATCGTAGCCGTTGTTGCCACAGGGGGGAGCATCGGCTCCATCCTCATCATTCGTCATGTGCTAAAGAGGCGAAGTCTTGCCAAAAAGAGTCTTCCAAAAGAGCAAGCAGCGCGTATTGAACCAATTCCTCCGCAAGCAGAACGTATTGTCAACACTGGCTTTTCATCCCAGACTCAGGCGGGGAAGCCGCTTGATCCTGCCTTGCCGTTGACCCCTGGCCAGTCTTATTACTTCTGGTTTGAAGTGGGTCCGATGGTTGAAGGAACAATTGAAGTTAAGCCAGAGCCATTGCCCATGGAGTTGTTGCCTACAGGCGCGCGGTTGAAAGTGGTCCTATTTGCCTTTGATGGAGAAATCGAGATAACACCTAATCGCGATGTAGGGGAAATCCAAATTATGAGGAATTGGGACGTAAAGGTTGCCAGTCAGGTCGAACGCCCAAAAAACATATCTCCTGATTCTGACCTTTTGGAACGGCGCCTCTTTTTCCTCATACGCACGCCAATCAAAGAGGGAGAAGTCCGTCTGCGCTGTAATATCTACTATCAACAAGTTCTGGTTCAATCCAGATTAATCAAAGTACTTGTTTCACGCACGAAAGTTCGCTCCGATACTCCAGTGCTCCAATCTTCAGTAGAATATAGCATGAGCAAGGCAATAGACCCCAGATACCTCGTCCACATGAAACCTCAAACACTAAGTGTTATGCTCAACGACAATGCCGATGGCACACACAGTTTTCGAATTGTTGGAGCAGATGATTTCAAAGATAGTGTTTCTTTTAAAGCTGGTATGCTGAAAAACCATATTGAAAAAATACGTATGGAGTTACGATCTGCCAGTTGGGGAACTAAGAAACATTGGGAAAAAAGGGATAAATATCGTTATGACGGAGGGTACAATGAGGAGCAGCTTAGAAAAGATTTGGCGCTCTTGGCTATTCAAGGCTATCGTTTTTGGTTCAAGTTCGCCCCAAAGATAACAAAGGGCAAAAAATCACCCAAAAAATTTTCTGAGCTAACACGAAAGCCAGGCATTATGGAATTTGCCGTCAAAGACCCAACCGAGGCTTCCAAATGCATGTTCCCGGCTGCATTAATTTACGATTATCCCTTAGAAACTAACGCAAATCTGAAGGACTACGTTCTATGCAAATCCTTTCTCGAATCGCTGAATTCTACAACTCCTCTAAAAGAGACACCATGTTTTAAAGGAGATTGCCCAAGTCGAGGAAAGAAAACAGTGGTCTGCCCCAGCGGTTTTTGGGGATTTCGACATTCAATAGGGTTACCATTGGGAAGTGCATCCGAAACTAACCATGAAATTAGTTACCAGAATACACCCGAACTTGTCGGAGCAGCATTTCTTTTTGAAACATGGTCAGAACATAGACAAGCCTTGGAATCACTTAAGCCGGAAATTTCATGGAAACTAGCATTCACACGGGAAGATACAATAAGGATGTTAAAATCGACGGAGCCGCATCTGGTTTATTTCTATTGTGAGGGAGGCGCTGAAGGAGGTCTACCGTATATCCAAGTTGGGAATAAAAACGAGAAGGGAATTACACCAGAAACCTTTGCACCCGATGACCTCTGGTGGGAAGAGCCTCAGCCCCTAGTATTCATTAACGGTTGCCGTACAGCTGCGTTGGAGCCAAAACTTATGCTAGATTTCGTTTCAGCGTTCGTGACTTGTTACCATGCAGCTGGTGTGATTGGCACAGAAATTCAAGTTTTCCAGCAGCTTGCACGTAACTTCGCGGAAGAATGCTTACGCCGCTTTCTGGTCGAAGGAGAAACAATCGGAGAGGCAGTACGAGCGACACGGTTAAAACTGCTTAAGTATGGGAATCCACTTGGTCTTATCTATACGATTTATGCTAATTCCAGCTTGCGGTTGAAAAAAGTGAATAAAGAGAATTATGGTTAAATTTCCGCGCCATAAAATCGACAAATCGAAACGACGGCTTCGCCAAGGAAATAGATTGACACGCGCCTAATCCACATTATACGCTTTTATGTGTCTCTCTTTGGAACAGACCATTGATGAAAAAAGAATGTTTTTGGTGATGTGTTGAGGCTTTATAATTATAACCTAGAAGACTTATTGTATTAGTAAACTCAAGAATTTGGAAAGGAGAGGATAATGCTGAGAAATAGTACGCTTCTCTTCAGCATCATACTTATCGTCGTCATACTTTCACCAATTTTTCTAGTGATTTGGACCTCTAGCATCGACAGACAGGATTCAATCCCAGATTTCCTTGTGGGAGTAGAATATGCAATCGCCAACCACAGTGTTGAAGACTGCAAAGCCTTGGTTGACAGGGTAAAGAATTTCTCGAATCTTTTTGTTATTGACTCTCTCGGAATAACCTTAAACCTGAACAATCTCAACGAGGTCTGCGACCACGTGTACGATGCAGGACTATATTTTATTGTCTTCTTCATTTCTCCGGTTGAAGAAGAGGATGACCAACTGGTCTTTCGACCCAATTTCTATCCGCACCTATGGGTTGTAGATGCTATAGAAAAATATGGCAACAAATTCTTGGGCGCCTACACCATGGATGAGCCCGGAGGAAACCAGCTGGACTCGGGCACTTTCCAATTGGTTGAAGAGGCGAAAGATCAAGCGGAAGCCGCTGAGTTGTTTGTGGACCTGCTTTATGGGCACATAGAATATTTTCTCTATGCTCGGGAATGCGAAGGAATTACAGTGCTAACTTCAGATTATGGTTTCTACTGGTATGATTACAAGGCTGGATACGATGCTGTCTTAGTTGAGTTTGCTTGGAACCACAGTAGACGCCTGCATGTTGCGCTCTGTAGAGGCGCCGCCAATGTTCAGAACAGGGACTGGGGCGTCATGGTCACATGGACATATAATGGACCGCCCTACCTCGTTTCAGGCGATGAACTTTATGACGACCTGACCGCAGCGTATCATGCTGGAGCAAAATATACAGTAATCTTTGATCACCCAGACACGGAATATTCAGATTATGGAATATTAACTGAAGAACACTTTGATGCACTAGAAGAATTCTGGAACTACATGAACGATAACCCGAGAAAGCATGGAACATTAAAAGGTGAAGCGGTTTATGTTCTTCCGGAAAACTTTGGTTTCGGATTCCGCTGGGCCGAGGATAATATTTGGGGGTTGTGGAGCGCCGACACGGATGAGCGTGTAGAAAAGGTTTGGGGCGACGTTAACCAGCTATTAGAGGAGTATGGCTTCAGCCTTGACATCGTTTACCATGATCCAGAATTCAACGCTGACCTCCAAAGGCATTATGATAAAGTGTTTTTCTGGAATGAACCATTAGACTAGTGACTGGTTTTGGTGACTGGGCGGCTGCATTTGAAAGAAGATATAACTCTGATTCCAGAGCTTTCAACGACTGGAGTCTACACGCTGCTACTGTTTTTGCCAAAGGAAGTTAACTTGAACATAGGAAAGCTGGGGAAAAAGAGGTTTCCAGAGGGACACTACACCTACACTGGGTCAGCCTTAGGCAAGGGAGCCACAAGCCTCAAACATCGAATAGCTAGGCACCTGAGGAGGAAGAAACGGAGGTTTTGGCACATAGATTACCTTCTGGCGAACGAAAACGTGTCTGTAAAGGCGGTTATCGTCGCTGAGACCAAGGAAAACATGGAGTGCAACATGAACCAATACCTGAAAAAGGTGATGGGGGCAAAAGTTCCGGTTAAAGGATTCGGAGCTTCTGATTGCCGAAAAAACTGCGGAAGCCACCTTCTGTATTTTCCAGAGATTGAGAAAGCTGATTTTTTGGTTCAGAGAATCGTTAAGTATCTTCGCTCATCATCTGGTTATTCTTTCTTTTTTTCTCGTTTTCGGGGTATGAATAATAAGGTCAAGAAGACGCCGGCTAGGAATCCTCCCACATGAGCGGTGTGGGCGATGTTTTCCAAGACTCCAGAGGCTACGTAAGCGGTCTCGGTTAAGATTGTTATGAAGACGAATATTATGGCTGGAACTGGGATAGGGATGAACCCGAAGAGGGTGACAAGCCAGCGGAAGGGAAAAAGAATGGCGAAGGCAGCTATAACGCCGAAGATTGCGCCTGAAGCGCCTATGGTGGGGATAGCTGATGTGCTTTTTAGGTAGGAGTGAAAGAGTCCTGCGATAACGCCGCAGGCTAGATACAATGCCAAAAAGCGGGAACTTCCCAGTTTTCGTTCAACAGCGTCGCCGGTTACTAATAGGAAGAGCATGTTCATTCCTATGTGAATAATGTCAGCGTGCAGAAACATGGATGTGACTAGTGTGATGAGATTCTTGCCTCCCATGATCTGAACAGGAACTAAACCGTAGGTTTCGATAAGCTGGTTGTACGACTCGGGGTCGGATAGATTCGTGAGGAAAACTATGATGTTCACTACAATAATCAGGTATGTTATTACAGCAACCTTAGACGCCAAAGACAAACCCACCCCCGAATCGTTAGAAGCTCACTATTTCCCAAGAAACATAAAATCCTTTGGTTCAAACGGCTAACAATCTATAATTAGGTATAATCACAAATAGCCTCCTTAGAGGAGAAGCAAATCCATTTTTCGCTTGGGAAGTGCGAAGATGACAAAGACAGCCGTGGTGTACTCACCTAAGTATCTGAACCACAAAGCTGGACTCCATCATCCTGAGTCGCCTTCCCGCCTCAGAGTAATCCTGAGAGAGCTGAACAAGAGCCGCCTTCTCAAAAATGAAAACTGCTCTTTAGTTGAACCAGACATCGCTAGCATCAAAGACTTGAAGCTGGTCCATGAATCCGACTATATTCAGTTGGTTCAACGAATCTGTAGATCTGGCGGCGGACTATTGGACCTCGGAGACACAGTGGTTTCTCCTAAAAGTTATGAGGTAGCCCGCTTAGCTGTCGGAGGAACCCTGAAAGCGGTTGACCTTGTCATGACGGGAAAATTCAGCAACGCTTTCGCTCTTGTTAGACCTCCGGGGCATCATGCTGGACCATATTACCCCATGGGCTTCTGCGTCTTCAACAACATTGCAGTAGCCGCGTCTCTCCTCCTAGAAAATTTCAACCTTAATCGAGTGTTGATTTTGGACATAGACGCCCATCATGGAAACGGAACACAGGAAACCTTCTACCGAAGCAAAAAGGTTCTCTATATCAGCCTCCACGAAGACCCCAGCCTGTTTCCCTTAACAGGATTTGCAGAGGAGAATGGCGAAGATGAAGGATTAGGATACACGGTGAACATCCCCCTTCCCTTCGGAACCAACGACAAAATCTACCTCAAAGCCTTCAACGAAATCGCTGTTCCCATAATCACGCAATACAAACCACAATTCATCCTCGTCTCCACAGGATTTGACAACCATCGCACAGACCCCGTGGCTGAACTATCCCTATCCGCCTATAGCTACGTCAAAATCTTCGATGCAATTCTAGAGTCAGCATCAAAATTATGTCAAGGAAGATTAGTGGCAGCTCTAGAGGGAGGATATAACCTAAGATTTCTGGGAAAGATGGCGGCTGCAGTGACTGCCAGAATGGCTGAAATCCCCTATTCCATCAGGGACAAGCGATCTGGGGCAGTTTCGGAGATACGGAAAACAGGAGAAAAGATGATAGAAAAAGTGAAGAAAATTCATTCCTCCTTCTGGGACATGAAACTCTGATTTTCTTGGTGAAGCTTTTTTTCCGAAAGAAGGTTCTTGGTGCGGCCGCCGGGATTTGAACCCGAGTACCCGGCTTGGGAAGCCGGGGTCCTACCTAGCTAGACTACGGCCGCCACAATCCTCCTATCTAAACATGGTTTAAATCATTTAGGCTTAGTTCTTGGTTGAAGAAAGCCCCGTCGTAACCCTTTTCAGCGCGTCAATCACGTTTTCTCTTCCCATAGCAAAGATGTAGGGACCTAGTCTAGGTCCCTGAGGCACCCCCAAAAGAATCCTGTAAAGAGTCTTGAAGAACTTTGACGGTTTAACGTTGTTCTTTCGGGCAATGCTGAAGACGGCGCCCTGAATCTCTTCCTCATCTGCTTCAGTTTGTAAGGCTTGGATAAGTTCCTCCACAGCATCCTTCTCTTCTTCAGTTAGCTCTAAGGCTCTCTCCTTAATCTCTGTGAAATCTTGCGACCAGTTAAGAGCATAACCAATCCGGCTCTTCAGATCATCAGACAAACCATCTTTTCCATAACCGTAACCTCGAAGCTTCTCCATGATGAAATCGAATTCAGAGCCTTCCGGAGCTACTTTAGCGAGGAATGTGAGAAGATTATAGGGCATATGATCGCCAGATTTGGAAGGCGGATTGAAGAACCAACAATACTTGTAGAGACCAGAGAGTTTAGCCTGCTCTTTCTTGTCTGAGACCCTCTTTTTTCCGAAGTATATGTCTTCCAACTCGTCAAGTTCATTCATGTATTGGGGGATATCCGTAACAGAGAGGCTTCTGGCTCCAACAAACCGCTTCAAGGTAAGCAAAAGAAGAGACTGAGGCGAACCATACCTGAACCAAACCTGAGCAGTAAAAACGTTTCCAGCAGATTTACTGATCTTCTTCCCGCTCTTGTCCAGATACATCTCGTAACGAGCATGAGTTGGAGGAGCCCAATTGAATATTTCCCGGCATATCCGATCGTTCACCCTCACCGAATCTGCAATATCCTTCCCGTAAGGCTCAAAACGAATGTCTAAAGCTTTCCATCTAGCCGCAAACTCAACTTTCCATCCAAGTTTCCCCTCTCCCTTCCTGATGTCTGCTTCACCCTTGTGTCTACATCCTTCCAGCCACTTTCCCTTTACCTCCATCCCTTCACAACTATACAGAACCTTGCCTTCCTCTGAAAGAAAGGTGTGGGCTTTGGTGGTGTAAATTCTACCGCAGTTAGCGCAGATGGGAAAGTAGGGAAGAACCTCCACGAATTTTTCCTGTCCAACCTCCTCCTTAACAATCTCACCTACTCTAGAGGCATTCAGGAGTATCGTCTTAATCTCCTCATTGAAAAGCCCCTCTTCATATGCCTTTTTGGCAGACATGAAAGTGTATTCTAAGCCACTCTTGTCCAAAGCATCCAAAAGGAGACTGGTCATATGCTCCCCGAAGCTCCCATGACAACCGTACAAGTCTGGAATAGAAGTCACTGGGTAACCAAGATATTTGCTCAGGGACTTCGGAAGTCCAGCTGGAACCTTCCTTAAACCGTCTAGGTCGTCAGCGAAAGCTATGTACTCCGACTTGAATCCCTGCTCTTGAAGGGCTAATGCCACAGCATAGGATCTGGCGCAGTCAGCGAAACTGCCGATGTGAGGAAAACCTGAGGCTCCGAGACCGCTCTCTGTCCTAATGAGGTCAAGGCTACGACCTAGCTTGCGTTCCCTTTCAATGATCTCAACAGCTTTTTTGTCGTACCATGTTCCGTGTCCAATGATCTTTTCAGGCATGACTAAGGTTTCCTATCTAATCACCTAACAGTAATTGTGCAGTTGAATAAAAAGCTAAAGCGATATCGGGCAATATGAGCAGGTGTGAAACGTCTCGCACAACTTAAACAAAAGTCTATCTCTTTTGGAAGAGCAAGATTTTCTGATAAACTCAAGTAAGAAAAAAATCCAAAAAATAAAAAGTAGGGAATTGTGGATCAGCGTTTTCTTCTATTCCATGCTACCGCAGCGAGTCCCACAATTACGGTTAAGGCAACTACTGTGTATATGTGAATGTTTTCTGGGATTTGCTCTGGGTTTTCAACTTCGGCAACGGTCCATGTTGAGAAGTGATCTGTGTTACAGACCAAGTAGCCATCTTGGTTCATGTAGCTTTCAACTGGAATCCACTGGTTTTGAGTTTGGTCCCAGTAATGCCATATTAGCCTCGAAGCATTTACTTCTCTGTTTAGTTCCGCGCTGAGTTCTGTCTGATTAATGTGCAGTCTTATCTGGCTCTGCAATTGGAGTGTAGCATTAGGTTCCAACCCCATGTAGAAGTTGAGAGTTCGCTCCATAACTGTCTCGCCTTGGGGTGGCGAGGTGCTAATGTTCATGTTCATCGTCATCGTTTGGTTTGGTTCAATGGAGAGGCTAAGTAGTCTGTTTCTAACTTGGGGATCTAAGGTCATGTTTAGTTCGCAGTTTTGGGTGCAATTCATCATTAGGGTAAAGTTTCTGTAGAAAAACACGTTCATCTCCATTGCTTGTATCGATTCCATGTTGCCTGATGGGGTGATATCAGTTCGATTGAACTGCAAGGCGTCTTGTGGCATGTCTGGCGGTATCTTGCTTCCAACGGTTGATCCGCCTGTTTCAGCCAAAGTTGCATTTGAAAAAGTCATTAGCATCAAGAGAGACAAAGTTGTGATTACTAAGATTCCCCTTCTTTTCAATTTCATTTCTTTCACCTCACATCATCTGTCGTAATATATAATACATCTGTCAAAGATAAGGGATACCGTGAAATAACCGTTCCAAAAATTGAAACGATTTTTCCGCAGTGTCCCTTATTTCTGACTTTAACACCTATTTTAGATGGTGATATGAGTTGAAGAAGGGCATTCGAATAGCAGCAATAGCAATATTAGCTATAATTCTAGTTTCAACATGCTCTGTTTCAGCGATGTTTTATGGACAAAGTCCGGAGCGCAGGGCAGAGCGGATCGTTGAGATTGCTGACTCCGCTGGACAACGAGTTGCTGATCTTATTGACCTTGTTTACGTAAACGAAACTGTTTTAGAACTGATCGAAAACGCCACCCTCCTTGAAGACTTGGAAAACAATGTGACCCGCTATACTCAAGGAATGGAAAATGTAACAAATGCCTATGATGCGCTGGAAGCCGAAGATTACGAAGGAGCAATCGCCAATGCAACCCAAGCCCTACACATCTTCAAAGAAGTCCTCAGATCAATACACATCATCCTAAGGCAATCCGAAGTTCAGAGAGGACAGATAGTTGACGCGCAAGGACTCTTGGTGGCAATGGGCCGTGCCCTAGAAAGAATAGAACGATTGAGAGAACTCCTAGACCTCTTGCCAGAAGATTCGGAAGAAGCCCTTGCTTTACTGGACGAAGCTACAAACTACCTAGACATAGACGAGGCTAGATTATGGCTTCTAGACGGCAATGTCACAGAAACTGCCCACAATCTAACACAGGCTAACCAACTGATATCTCAAGTCCACCGGCTCCTCAGAGACCAAGCCAAAATATTGAACACTTGGAGAATCCACAACTTCCTAAGTGGCATTCATAGAACTCGGATAAGACTGAGGGACAGATTCTGGGCTGCACATTATGAAGGCGTTAATGTTACTGCCGTGCTGGAATCGCTGGGATACCAAAACATGACCGAATTCACGCAGACCATTCAGAACATGACCGAAACCGCTCAAGGAAAAATCGCTGACATCAGAGAGGCTATCGAAGATTTGAAAGAAATTGGCCGAACCATAAGGGAGATGGATTATGCTCTTACACAGGAGATTTGGCGCCACAGAGCACAACACGGACAAGAAAGCAACGGTAACGGGCATGGAGGCAGTAGCAGTGGCCATGGACAATACGGCGGTGGTTATGGAGGAAGTGGCAGTTCCGGCCAAACGGGCTACGGAGGCGGCCAATAAATCCCCAATCTTTTTCTATTTATTTTTTTAGTTCTACTCGGTTCTCAAGCCCGATCTTTTTTACTTTAACTATCTCCAGCTTCTCCAGCCGCCTAACTAATCTCCAGAGGCTTGTTCGCGGTATTTCCGGGAAACGTTCTCTTATCTCAGCCTCGAAAGCCTTTCCTTCCTTCTCTGCTAGGAACCGTATAACATCCTTCTCCTCTTTCATCAAGTGAGGATTCACCTTAAATAGCTTCTCAACATTGGGTCCTCTTCTTCTGATAACTAGAATATATACCGCGAAGAGGACTGCAACTACGGCTACTACTACAGCGGCAAGATATTCTACGGGAATCGGTTTCGAAGTTTTACCGTTTGAGGGCGTTCCATTTGATGGTGTCCCATTTGTTGGTGTACCGTTTGAATTTGCCTCTTTAACCGTAAATCCACTGACTAGACCGGCTATTTCGATATTGTACGTTCCCGGTGTTTGCTTGGTAACTTTGAATTCCGTTGTGGTTGATTCTCCTTTGTCAAGCGTCACTGTTCGGGTGTCCTCTGTTGTCTGATTGATGAAAAGGGAAAGTGTATATGAACCGGTTTGTCCACCCACGTTCGTGACTTTAACTGAGACAGTAACCTCTTCTCCTCCCTTAACATCAAGCGGCGTAACTTCAAGGTCGCTGACTTGGAATTCTGCTGGTGAGACTAATGGAAATACGTAACTTATTTCCCATTGGCTTGGAAACAAAGACATGCTTATTTTGTTTCCTTCTGTATCTATTGATGCTGGCATTTCGCTCAGGTCAATTACTGTCGAATCTTCAGGCAAGAGAACGGTGAGGTTGTATGGAGTGTCAACGATTAAGCTCCAGATGTCAAAATCCTTTCTCGTTAATGAATCCGTGTCATATTGAAGCGAAACGTTTGTAGCTCCAAAAGTGAAAACATTCAGATTAATTCCTTCTATTTCATAATCCATAACAGTCTGGTTCTCGTCAACCACGATAATATTATCAACTGACGAAGCAAAAAGAGGCAGAGTTACCACGGGAAACGTCTCGTTCACAACCAAAGTTTGTGTGACTCGAACCAATCCATCCCGGTATATTTGGAGATTTGTGGATTCAACTTGGAACTCAGTCTCTTCAGCAACAGTTACAGTGATGCTCAGTAATAGGATGAAAATCACGAAACCAACGAAAACAGCTCGCCCAACATCGAACTTCATATTCCAAATCACACTGAAAACTAATGCGTGACAATTCTGTAATAAGAATTATGAACTTGCAGTACAGCGGGAATCTTATTAACGTTCGCCAATAGTTATGATATGAGGCTGGCTCTTAAAAATGGAGGAGGACCAAGTTTGGCATTACATTCTTCCGTTTCCCTTAGAAACTGAGAAACGTAGGCTAATCTGGAGTATCCTCCAGTCTAAGGTAGGCAAAAGCCTTCTGATGAACATCAACGTCGAGGGGCGAACCTACCAAAGAGACCTCATCAGTGGAACACCATACTCAAACAAATCAATAATTGAATACTTGAAGCGGATGGTTTCAGCTGGCATGCTTGAACAGGGCATGGAGCAGATCTCAACAGGTAGAAGCAAGATAAGAATCAAATGGTATGTTCCCACGAAACTTGGAAGATGGTTCATTCTTTTTCTAAAACCTACAGAAGAGATTTCCCCTGACCTGGTGCGAAAAACCATCGAGGAAATCTTTCATGTCTATGCTTCCAGCATCGTTGAAGTTTGTGAAAACTTTGGAATCGACCTTGACGTTTTTCGCAGGATCCTAAACAGTGAAGACCGCAAGAAATCAACTAAAAAACATTAAAAGACTAGTAGAAAAATGAAAGCTGCTGTCTCGGAAATGGTTTACAAAAAAGGAAGAGAATAAAGGGAAGTTTTTACTTGAGCTTTTTGCCGCAGTTGCTGCAGAACTTGTTGGTGGACGGATTCTTTGTTTTGCATTTTGGGCACTCGATGTCCTCTGGCTTCAAAAGAGAACCACAGCTACCACAGAACTTCTGAGTCGCTGGCACATCTTCTCCACACTTCGGACACTTAATCTTAGCCACTGGACCTAGGCTTGATCCGCAGTTGCCACAGAATTTGGTTCCGAAGGTGTTCTGGGCTCCGCACTTCGGACACAACACTAGCTGTTGTGGAGCACCGGCTCCTTGGGAAGGCTGCATAGCTTTTCCCAAAGCAGTTCCCATGGCTATTCCAACGCCTGCTCCCACACCCGCTGCAGCGGCTCCACCGGCTCCCTCTGGAATCTCAGCGGTTGTTTCCTTCATATACTGCATTGTCATGGCTTGCTGTCCCATGCTAGTGGCGAAGCGCCTTGCCTCCTCTGGGATTTTGACTCCTTCAAAGACTGTGTCTATTACCTTGAGCCCTATCCGGGCAGCTTCATCTCTTATTATGAGGGCGACTTTGTCTGTAGTTTCGTCCAAGTTTTTGACTATATTGAAGATGTCGTGATGAGCGAATTCGTCCATAACCCGTTCGTTTATGAATCCTCGAATGTAGGTTTCAACATCGCTGGATGTGCTGGCTCCTTTGTTACCGAAGAACTCCACAACAAACAGCTTCGGGTCCTCCACCTTGTAGAGTAGATAGCCGAAGTAACCGAGTTCCGCTTGATACTGTATATTTCCGCTGGGGGCGGAGTAGGCTTGTCCCCCAAAATTTCCCCTAAACTGGCTGTTGCTCACAAAAACTACTTCACACTCGAAGATGTCACCTATTATTCTCAGAGCCTTTAAGACTCCTGTTAGAAGCGGAATGTTGTTGCTGGTTATGGTGTGTCTGCCTGGACCAAAGACATCGTAGGCTTTCCCGTCACGGAAGAAGACAGCCCACTGGTTCTCCTTTACAATAACTTGGCTCCCATACTTCAAGGAAAGATTGGGAAATCTGTGAGCGATATCATTGGGATCCGCAAAATCCCATGAGACTTTCTCTATTATCGGCATTTTTCATTCCACACTAAATTTCTAAGGGTCTGAACTGTTTTTCTCTATCATTCCATCTATTCTCAAAGGTAAGTAATAAGTTCTTTATCTTCTTCACTTGGTCGGGTATCGCCGTCCAGTTTTCGGCTTCAGCTTCCATCTGAGTCTTGTTTATAGCCTCCTTCATACTATCGATGTCGTTGCCTAAGTCACGATCGGAGTTGAAAATCCGCGCCAACTCTTCTTCTCGTATGTGTCCTTTTCTGTCCCTGAGACCGGCGTAACCGTAGTCTGCGTGTCTCACTTTTTCTGTGACTCGATCTAGCACTTGGATAACTTTCTTGTAGTCTCTGCTGGAGGCAGCGCCTACATCCAAGACCGCCAAATACAGGTCTTCCCATACGTGGCGCATGTCTCGGAGGTCAGCGTAATAGTTGTCTCGAAGTTTTTTATCCAGTTCTCTCAGGTCTTCTTTTGTTCCGTATCCTAACGTGAAGAAGTTTTGAATCTTGGATAGGATGCCTTGCCTTTCCTTTACCTTCTCAATTGTCTCCCGTTCTGCCATTTACAAACCCCAATCATAACTATTATCTAATCCCATATAACTTATAGCCCCATTACACTTTCTGTAGCATAAACTTTTTTTTGAAGAAGGATTTAGGTGTGCCAGTGCTTCACGAAATAGTGAACAATTACAATGACCTTTAAGGTGTCTCGTATGTTCTTCCATGTGCTGTTGACCCCCAACTGCGACCTGAAGTGCAGATATTGCTATGAAAAATCATGCGAAGACATGAACGCTGACTTCGGAGACTTTGAAGTCGACTATTCTGTACCCAACGAGATCAGCTATGACATCGGACTCCTGAAGAAGTTTTGCGAAAAAGACCCTGAACCAGTCTTGATTTTCTATGGCGGCGAACCAATACTCTGCATAGACAAGATGAAACAGATTATGGATAGCATCGAGGCGAAAATTTTTGTCATTCAGACCAACGGTTTACACCTGAACAGGCTTGAGCCAGAATATGTGAATAGACTGTCAACAATCTTTGTCTCATTAGATGGCGACGAAGAATTGACAGACTTTTACCGAGGAAAAGGAGTCTACCGAAAAGTAATCGAGAACATCAAGTTAATCAGAAAAAACGGATTTGAAGGCGAGTTAATCGCCAGAATGACCCTCATGGAAGAAACTGATATTTACAAAAATGTCATGTGGCTCCTAAACAATCCTGACCACCCCTTTTCTTCCATCCACTGGCAACTTGACGCTGGATTCTGGAAAAACGATTTCTCAAAGAGACCCTTTGCTGAGTGGGTTAAGGAAAACTATGATCCCGGGATAAGGAGGCTTGTAGAATTTTGGGTCCAGTTCATGGAGACGAAAGGCAGGGTTTTGAGGCTTTATCCGCTTCTGGGGGTGATGCAATCGCTTCTTCACAAAGAGGATAGTTTGCTGAGGTGCGGTTCCGGATGGAGCAACTACAGCATACAAACGGACGGTCACATAATACCCTGTCCCGCTATGAATGGAATGAAAGACTATTATCTAGGTCACATTCGAGATTCACATCCATTGCACCTAGAGAGAGTTTATGTTGAGCAACCCTGCAGCAGATGTGAAATCTTGCGCGAATGCGGAGGAAGATGCCTTTACGCTAACATAACTAAACGATGGAGCAACGAAGCCTACAGTTTGGTGTGCAAAACCGTCAAGAACCTCTTTGAATCGTTGACGTTCAACTTACCGAGGATTAAAAGACTGATCGACGATGAAAAAATTAGAGTCTCAGATTTCGAACACATGAAATACAACAGTTGCGAGATAATCCCCTGAAGCAATATCAAGCTACCGAGGGTGCCAACAGGGTTCCTCCGATAAAAGTGTTGAAGACTCCACCATTCGTAACCGTGTGAAGACCCAAAGCTCTTAAATTTCAATCGCTACCTGAATATTAAAAATACAAGGAGAGGCATTTGAAAATGAGTAAAAGAACTATAGAATATTCGCGTTCTCCAGCTCCATTCGTATTCTTCATAATACTCTCTCTAGTGTTCATAGTCTTAACCATTCTAGCTTACCCAAACCCCATCGCTCTATTATACGGTCTCCTAGCTGCAGTCTCTCTATTTCCTCTCCCAGCAACAGTTGCAATCAACAAAGAGTGGGAAGAAGCAATAATATTACGGTTCGGCAAGTTTCAAAGACTTGTTGGTCCAGGCTTCTTCTTCAAATGGCCCTACATAGAGACTTTTCTGAAGCAAGACAAACGAATCATCAATTTGGACATCCAACGACAGGAGGTTATGACTAAGGACAACATCAGTGTAACTGTTGATGCTGTAGTCTTTGTTAAGGTGGTAAACACTAAGGACAGCCTCGTGAACATCCGAAACGTCTGGGACAGCGTCATGAAGTACGCCCAGACAACAATGCGGGACGTGGTAGGAGACGTAGAACTGGATGAATTATTGGCGCGCAGGGACGAAGTTGCAGAAAAAATCGCCAATATTGTGGACCGAGAAACACAGGAATGGGGCGTAGACATCACATCGGTGAAACTACAGACCACAGAGTTGCCTGAAGATATGAAACGGGTAATAGCGAGGCAAGCTGAAGCTGAACGGGAGAAGAGAGCAGTGATAATTAAGAGTGAGGGCGAGTTGACGGCAGCCCAAAACTTAGAGAGAGCAGTTAATAAGATGAGCAATAGAGCAATGTATCTGCGCACTTTATCCAGCCTAGAGGACATCAGCTTTGATCAGAGCAACACAATCGTCTTTGCGATACCTATGGACGTCGTTAAAGGGGAAGTCTTGGGATTGTCAGCATTTGCCGGAGCAAACAGAACAGTGAAGATGGCGGAAAAAAGAGAAGAGAAGAAGAGCTAGAGCAAAAAAATGGGAAGTTGAGGGTTTCACAGAAGGCTCTAAAGTAGTAGCAAACCTAGACCTAGTCCAACGAGACCAAGTATGAAAGCTATTACTATCAGTATGATCACTGCTAACACTGAGATAACGAAGGCTTTCAGCCACCCTGTGTCGAAGAAGTGCTTCACTAAAGCGAGCCAGATCACTAGCTGTATGATCAAAGCAATGATGCCAACAATCTCAAAGTAGCTGAAGATAGCCCCAATTAGAGTTCCAAGAACGATTATCCACACTGCATCAAGAAACTTTGCATTTTCTCCATCAAGTGCTTTTCCTGCCAGCCATAAAGCGGGTGCCAGAATAATGATCTTCACGATAAGCTCTATAACCAGTAGCTCCAGATTAACCACTCCGATTCCTCCATTCTAAAACTAAACAACTGGTTTAACCCAAATTCTTTTTAATATTTGCTATCCAGAACAGCATCAATGTAATAACCGTTCAAAAATTCCTCTACCGCAACAATAACCGAACACAGACCAAATAATACGCCTTATCCGAATTAGCCCAGACACTAGAAACTTTTTCAGCCCGACACCTTGAGCGGTTGGTAGCCGCAGGCTGAACACCTCGGCCATAGCCTTGGTGCGTACACCCCGACTCCATCAAACCCATCTTCTATGGGAGCCCTCGTCCATGACTGAGGCCTCGTTACCAAGGTCTCGTGCCAGGGAATGGTTACCTAGTTTCAGGAGCGGCTTCGAGCTTAGATGCTTTCAGCTCTTATCCGCGACAGCGTGGCTGCCCGGCAGTGCCCTGTCAGA
>CP070820.1:1340197-1357789 GCA_020344315.1 Candidatus Bathyarchaeum sp. | reverse complement strand
TGAGCGGAACGCCTATAAAAATGTGTCGGAACAAAATTGGAAATATTCAATGAATCCGACACTTTTCTGAGGGAAACCTTTTCCGGAAAGAATTTTTCCGACATATTTCTGTTGCTTTTTATTCCATCAGTTCACAAGAACTTGACTGCGGTGAGTAGATTAATAACTTGCAAACCTATTTGGACAATTATACTGCAGGACAAATGTGTGTGACGATTAAGCTGGAAAAGTTCTGACTTTGGTCTTGTTTATTTTGCTTCAGTTTGGAGGTTCGGTGGATCGAACTTTACGTTCTCTGTGCTGTTTTGCGTTATTCAGCTTCCTTTATTTTGATCTGCGGTTCTTTTCTTCGCGTCTTTTCTTTTCGTCTACTGCCTCTCTTATCCATTCTGAAGGCTTACTGACTGTCTTCAAGTACTTCAACTGGTCCGTGGTTAGGCGTACCCCATAGTGAAGTTTCTTTTTACTCATGCGCTGCACCGATTAAATCAAGATTACAAATAGAAAAAAGGTTTATGAAATCCAGATATTGACTGCTAATATACCCATTTTTTCGTTAGAAACCATCAACAGAAACAGTTGCATTTTTGCGTAAAGAAATGTAAATAAGTGACGTAGTGCTCAGAAACCAACAAAATGCCCTAATAGAGATTTTGGGAGGAGACCGGACGGTGAAAGAGGACTTTTTGAAGTTAGCCCTTGGATTAATTGAAACAAGCGAGGACCATGAAAGATACCGAGGCGAGGAGTGTATAAACCTGATTGCTAGCGAGGGTCTCAAATCTCCAGCAGTGAAGGAGATGTTGAGCTTGTCACAGGACTTGGAGTCCAGGTACGCTGAAGGAGAGAATGACCTTGAAGGCCACGTTAAAACGAGACACTATCAGGGACAGAAATACATGACACAAATCGAGAATTACGCCACAGATCTAATGAAAGATCTGTTCGGGTGTAATTGGACTGATGTGAGACTTGTTTCGGGGACCCATGCGAACCTCGCCACCTTCAAAGGCATCTCGTTGGCGACAAAAAATAATCGGATGGTGGTTTCGCCTCTCAGCGCTGGAGCTCACATCACCCATGACTACTCTGGTTTAGCCGGGAGGGTCTTGGGGTTGGAGACTATCAATCACGCTTACGATATAGACGAATTGAACATAGACGCTGAAAAGTCAGCGACAATTATTAACTCAACTAGAC
The DNA here is from genome assembly GCA_020344315.1 of Candidatus Bathyarchaeum sp. Lineage (GTDB taxonomy): Archaea > Thermoproteota > Bathyarchaeia > Bathyarchaeales > Bathyarchaeaceae > Bathyarchaeum. The sequence continues at coordinate 1,356,589 of CP070820.1, read as the reverse complement.
CGGGCATAGTGACTTTTGGAGGTAGTCTCTTCCAGTTTCCTCATCCCATTAAAGAGCTGGCAAAAGTCGCTAAGGAAACAGGTGCTTACGTTGTCTACGATGCAGCTCATGTCCTAGGTTTGATTGCTGGCGGAGAGTTTCAGGACCCTTTTGGGGAAGGAGTGGATTTCATAAGTGCTTCAACCCACAAAACCTTTCCAGGTCCCCAAGGCGGGGTTATCCTCGCGAACTCTGGGGACGAGAGGATGAATAAGGCGATTAAGAAGGTGCAACACGCAATCTTCCCCCTGACCACCTCAAATACCCATCTTGGGAGGCTTCCTGCCTTGGGTTTAGCAGCTTTGGAACTGAAACTTTATGGTAAGGATTTGGCTAAGCAGACTGTTAAGAATGCTCAGACGGCGGGCAAGTGTCTGTTCGAAAGTGGCGTGAAGGTTTTGGGTGAAAAGAATGGGTTTACGAAGTCCCATCAGATCGCTGTTGACGTTCGAGACCATGGTGGCGGACGAAAGATCGCCTCAAACCTTGAGAAAGCCAATGTAATTCTGAACAAGAATCTTCTGCCTTACGACAATCAACATAACCGTAAAGATCCGTCGGGCCTCCGGATAGGTTTTCAGGACGTAACTAGAAGGGGCTTCAAAAAGGGAGACATAGAATACTTGTGTTCTTTGATCTTAGACGTCGTTAAGGGCAAGAGGAAACCTGCTGAAGTGAGAAAGGATGTCATCAAATTGAGGCAGAACTTCAAGGAGATCAGATACGGTTTTCATAGTGTCAATGAAGCTAAAGATCATCTCAGGAAATATGTTTAGGCTTCTCGTATCAAGTATATATCTGATCAAGTCGTCTTTAGCCTACAGTTTTTACTTACGATAATCTTTTATATCAGAAGTTCTTCTGTCTTTTCAAGCAAAGGAAATTGGGCCGATGAATAGCCATTCGATGACTTCAACGAATAATTCTTGGCAGTTCTATAGCTTTGGCTATTTCTTTTATCGCTAAGCCCAGCTAGCTATAAAAAACGCATCTTAGCTTTCTGGGCTTCATGGAGGGTTTTTGTGTAATGAAACATAATAAGAAAAAAAACCGCAAGAGAATCGTAGTTAAATACGGAGGATCCAGTCTCGCGGATCATGAACGTATATTGAGGGCAGTTACGGCAGTTGCTGAAGAAGCAAAGAAGGGTACCCAGATCACGGTTATCGTTTCAGCGATGGGAAAGACAACTGACTCGCTTCTTCACGCCGCCAAGAACGCCTCTAATGGCAAGGTCAAGAAGAGAGAATTAGATGAGATTCTGGCCATGGGGGAGAGAACCAGCATCAGAATCATCGCCGTTGCATTGAAAGCACAAGGGGTAAAATCCCGTTTCGTGGATCCTCTCGACGCAGAGTGGCCCATCATTACAGATGAAGTTTTCTCGGACGCAAATCCCCTATTAGATGTTTGTTACGAAAGAGCCAGACAAAACGTGCTTCCTCTAGTAGAGAAAGGGATTATCCCTGTGATTGCAGGTTTCGTGGGCAAAACAATAGACAACAAGATGACTACCCTTGGGAGGGGTGGAAGTGATACGACAGCCTTCATCCTAGCGAAAGCGCTAGAAGCGGATGAACTCATTCTAGTTACCGATGCCGAAGGAATTATGTCTGCTGACCCAAAAGTAATAGGCAACCCGAAAAAGCTTCCAGAAATTGATGTGAACACTTTGGTGGGACTAGCGGACTCAGGAACAAAGTTCATTCATAGGAAGGCTCTACGATACAAGGATTCGTCAGTGAGAGTGAGGGTAATCAGGCATAGTCATGGCGATCTAAATGCCGAAGGCACTTTGATCAAGGGAGCCCTCTCAACTGAACTAGACGTAAATCTGGCAAACCCATCTCCTAGCCTATCGATCACAGTTGTAGGCAAAGGTGTCTCTGAACAACCTCAAGTAATAGAGGAGCTGACTGAAACAGTGAAGAACCACGCAAAACTCTTGGGTTTATCAGTGAACTACGACTCCATGATACTCTACGCTTCAGAGAACTCTAATTCAAATCTGCTTCTCGAAAAAATTCATGAAATAATCCTAAAACATGAGGAAACCCTAGCTATGTCTGTTAGGAAGCAACTAGCCTTCCTCAAGATCAAAGGTGTCGGCTTAGAAAAGACTCCCGGTCTCACAGGAAGAATATCAGAGGCTCTGAGGCTAAGCGCCATTAACATCTTTGGTCTAATGACAATCACTTCTAGCATTCTACTATTCGTAGACTGGAAAGAAAGAGAAAAAGTCCTAGAATTAGTTAGGAACGCTTTAAGAGGTGACTAAAATGTTGAAAGCAGCTGTATTAGGAGCAACAGGAAACGTTGGCCAAATCTTCGTTCAACTGCTAGACGGGCACCCATGGTTCGAGGTCTCAGTTGTGGCAGCCTCGGAAAGAAGCAAAGGAAGAACATACGGTGAAGCATCACGATGGAGACAATCAACACCGATTCCAGAAGCTGTTGCCCAGATGGAAGTTGTAGACGTAACCCCAAATGCCATCAAGGATGTTGATGTGGTCTTCTCAGCATTACCCTCAGCGGTTGCTGGAAAGACTGAGGAAGATTTCGCTTTGGCTGGATACGTAGTGGTTAGCAATGCCTCTGCCCATAGAATGGACCCTGATGTTCCTATGTTAAATCCTGAAATAAACTGCAGCCATGTCAGCCTCATCGAGGAACAACGCAGAAAAAGAAAATGGGACGGCGCCATCGTCACCAATCCCAACTGCACCACTACAGTCCTAACACTCCCCCTGAAACCGATATACGACGAATTTGGCATCAAAAGCGTCATCGTATCCACGATGCAGGCAATCTCGGGCGCAGGATATCCGGGTGTGGCCTCCCTAGATATCGTAGACAACGTTATCCCCTACATCGGAGGAGAAGATGAAAAGATGGAGACTGAGACACAAAAGATATTGGGCTCTCCTTCAGAACCGGCTGATTTAAAGGTCTCAGCAAGCTGCAACAGAGTTCCAACAATTGATGGCCACATGATGTCCGTCTTTGTAGAGATGAAAAAGCAAGCGGAGTCCAAAGCCGTAGCAGTTGCCATGGAAAACTTTGTTGGGGAACCCCAAAAACTCAATCTTCCGTCAGCTCCAGAAAAGCCTGTAGTTGTTACTCAGGAGAAGGATCGACCACAAACCAGACTGGACAGAATGGAAGGCAAGGGCATGAGCGTCGTAGTTGGCAGAATCCGAAAGGACCCAGTGTTAAATGGGATTAAATTTGTGGCTCTGGGCCACAACACCATACGGGGAGCCGCTGGATGCGGTGTCCTCAATGCAGAATACTTGAAAGTAAAGAAATTCATCTAAAAGGAGATGAAAACTTTGGAAATAGGTAAAAAAAGGCGATTAAGAAGAATCTTCCGAGATGACAACCGAACTGTCATTGTTCCCATGGATCATGGCGTCACAGTTGGTCCTGTCAAGGGACTCGTTGACATGCAAGATATTGTTGACAAGCTTTTGCAGGGGGGAGTCGATGCAATCATTCTCAATAGAGGCGTAGCTAAGAACGTTGACACTGGAAACGCCGGCTTGGTCATCCACTTGTCTGGAATCACGAGACATTGTCCTGACCCCAACAATAAGGTCCAGATCGGCTCTGTCGCAGACGCTGTTAGAATAGGAGCAGATGCTGTTTCAGTCCACATTAATGTAGGAGCCAAACAGGAAGATAAGATGCTTGCAACCCTGGGAAGGGTAGCCTGCGAGTGCGATAGCCTCGGCATGCCACTGCTGGCTATGATGTATCCCAGAGGTCCGAGCATAAAGAATCCGCATGCTTTGGATGTGGTGGCTCATGCTGCTCGTTTGGGGGCGGAGTTGGGAGCTGACGTGATAAAGACAAACTACACTGGTGATGCCGAGTCCTTCAAAGAGGTAGTAAGCGGTTGCCACCTTCCCGTCATCATAGCTGGGGGTCCGAAAGTGGAGACCGTTAATGAGGTCTTGCGGATGGTACATGGCTCTATAGAAGCTGGAGGAGCTGGTCTCTCCATTGGCAGAAACGTGTTTCAACACGAAAATCCGACAAGGATGGTTATGGCTCTCTCAGCCCTTGTCCACCGTGGGGCATCTGTAGAAGAAGCCTTGAAGATTCTTGGTGACTCTAAATGAAAGAACTTTGGGTCGAATTAGATGAATCCCTTCCCGAAGACAAAAAAGGTAAGTTGTTGAAATCTGCAGCACAGTTCTGTGATGCTGTGTTTGTTGGCGCAAAGGATGTGGAGAATGCCAAGAAGACCGGAAGTAAGGTAGCCTCAGTTTCTGGGGAACCCGACATTAACGTTCTTTCAGTCTTTGACAGGGAAAAGATGAAGGAATTGAAAGGAAAAGGGAAGAGTGTCGCGGTGAAGGTGACCATAGAAGGGAAAGCGGATGAAGAGACCGCAATAGAAGCCGCAGAGCTTTCCGAATACATAATTGTTTACACTCCGGACTGGAAAATTATTCCCTTAGAAAACCTCATCGCCAAGACCCGAGGAAAAACCAAACTGCTAGCAGAAGTTTCCAGCGCAAAAGAAGCAAAACTAGCCTTGGAAACCTTGGAGTTGGGAGCCGACGGGGTGGTTCTGAAAACAGCGGATGTCCAACAACTCAGGGAGACAGCTGATTTTGCTAAGAAAGAGTCTCTTAAGCTTGAGTTGGTTGCTGTTAGGGTTGTTGAGTTGAAGGAGATTGGAACTGGCGCTAGGGTTTGCATCGACACGGTTGACCTCATGAAGCCGGGAGAAGGCATTCTCGTAGGCACCCAATCATCCGGTTTGTTCCTAGTTCAGGCTGAAGTTCATGAGAGTCCATACGTGGAGACGCGCCCCTTTAGAGTAAACGCTGGACCCCTGTCGCTATACACGCTTTCTTCGCCCAGCAGAACACGATATTTATCGGAGCTGAAGTCCGGGGCTGAGGTTCTCATAGTTGATAGGGAAGGAAAGGTCAGATTAACTAACGTTGCTCGGGCGAAGATCGAGTGGAGACCCATGCTTCTCATCGAAGCGGAACACAAGGGAAAAAGGATTAAGACGATTGCCCAGAATGCCGAAACCATAAGGGTTGTGACTCCGGAAGGCTCAAAATCAGTAACGGATTTAGAGAAAGGCGACAAAATTCTGGCTCGCGTGGAAGAGGGTGGCAGGCACTTCGGGACATTGGTGAAAGAAGAAGCCGTGATAGAGCGTTGACCATCAAAGTCTGCGTTTCACTTCCTCCCAAGACAGTTAATGAAGCTTCTAGTCTGATAGAGAAAGCTGAAGCTCAACATGCAGACTTGATTGAAATAAGGCTTGACAGCCTAAAAAAACATGACAGACTAGCAGACATTGCCCGCAGTAGCAAGACACCCCTCATCGCAACCAACAAGTCAACAAAAAACCATGGCAAATTCTCTGGAAGCGAGAGCGACCGCCAAAGAATCTTGATGGACGCCGCGAGAAACGGTTTCGAATACGTAGATGTCGATTTATCCACCCCAGACATGAGGGAATTAATCGGCAACCTGTGCGAAGTGGGGGCAAAGCCAATAGTTTCCTTCCACGACTTCAACAGGACTCCTGCCCTGTCGCAGCTAACAGAGGTTCTTGAGCGGGAAATTGCGGCGGGAGCTGAAATCTGCAAAATTGTAACCACAGCCAAACGCGTCGAAGACAACATAAAAATCTTAGATTTCGTTTCTAAGGGTTCGAAAAAAGCTAAGATAGTTACTTTTGCCATGGGAGAACTCGGTAAGCCTTCAAGACTTATGTCTCCGGTTTTCGGCGCCTTTTTCACCTTTGCCTCCCTTGATGAGAAGAGAAAAACGGCCAAAGGACAACTTACCATCCAAGAAGTGAGGCGGGCATACGAGGCTTTGGGGTTGAAGTAAAAATGAAGAGTTCTGGAAAAACTAGGGTTTGCGCCATCATCGGCGACCCGGTAGAGCACTCCTTGAGTCCTGTAATGCACAACGCCGCCTTCAAAGAACTGAAGTTAAACATGATCTATGTGGCTTTCACAGTAACAAGAAACGAGTTAAAGGGAGCCATTTCAAGCGCAAGAATCTTGGGTTTTCAAGGATTAAACGTGACCATGCCCCACAAAAATGCTGTCATGAAATACTTAGATGAGACAGTTTCGACGGCAAAATCCATCGGCGCAGTGAACACTATCTTGAATAACGAGGGAAGACTTGTCGGATATAACACAGACGGCATCGGCGCCATGAGAGCCCTGAAAGAAAACAGCATATCTCCAGAGGGAAAGAAACTGCTTCTCCTCGGAGCCGGAGGCGCAGGCAAAGCCATAGCCTTTCAGGCGGCACAGGAAGTGGAGGAGATTGTTGTCCTTAACCGAACCTCCGAGAAGGCAGAAAGGTTAGCTGAAGCCCTAGGCAAGAAATTCGGTAAAAAAGTGAAGGGCGAATCATTCTCATCTGAGATTCTGAAAGATGAGATGAGAGACACGAATATTCTGGTTAACGCGACCTCTGTTGGCATGCATCCGGACGTTAACAGGAGTCTAGTTCCTCGGAATCTGCTGAGGTCTGACTTGTGTGTGATGGATATAGTTTACAGCCCGTTGAAAACTAGGCTTTTATTGGATGCAGAGGCTGTGGGAGCTAAGGTTGTGTCAGGGCTTGAGATGCTTATTTATCAAGGAGCCGTCTCCTTCGAAATCTGGACTAAACAGCCTGCTCCAATTAAAGTGATGAAGGAGGCTGCCCTGAACAAACTTGAGGAAAAGGGTGTCCACCGTTGAAGGGAAGTGCTGAGGCTATAACTCATGGAGCAGCCACAATAATAAACGCCATAGCAACAGGCAAGGGAGCAGCAATAGGAGTAGACCTGTGGACAAGAGCCAGCGTTTCCCTCACAGACGAACCCGGAATCGTTGAGACAAAGATTCTGTCTGATTCCTCCGAAAATACTATGTTGGCGGAAAAGACAGTCCATAGAGTTCTCAAACATTTCGGTCTAGAAGAAGAGAATGGCGCCAAAGTTGAAACACGGTCAAACATTCCAATAGCCAGGGGGTTAAAGAGTAGTAGTGCTGCAGCAAATGCTATAGCCTTGGCAACAACAGCCGCCCTAGAACGGAGATTAGAAGATGTCACTATAGTGAAGCTGGGAGTTGATGGAGCAATAGACGCAAAGGTAACCATAACCGGAGCCTTTGACGATGCATGCGCCTCCTATTTCGGAGGAATCGTAATCACAGATAACATGAAACGCCGAATCATTAAACGCTTCGAATTAGCTGAAGCCCCAACTGTCCTCTTCTATGTCCCAGCTGAAAAAACCTACACAGCAAGTTCAGACGTTAAGCGAATCAAGGACATGGCACCCGTAGTCAAAATAGCTTACAAGGAAGCCCTTAAAGGGAATCACTGGGCAGCCTTAACCCTGAACGGTTTAATCTACTCTTCGGCATTAGACTACGATTCATCCCCAGCCGTAGACGCCCTGACTGCAGGAGCCTTAGCCGCTGGATTGTCTGGAACTGGCCCCGCGGTTACAGCCATCATTCCTGAAGAGAAGGTAGACGTCGTGAAAGAGGTTTGGCAGAAGCGTGAAGGAGAAATTCTAGAGGCTCGAATTAACCGAGAGAAAGCCAAGGTGGTGCGCTGAAAAGATGGAGGTTATAGTCGAGAAGACCGATCGTCTGGAAGGCGTGGTCTCGGCTCCTCCGTCTAAAGCCTACACCCACCGAATGCTTATAGCCGCATCATTGTCAAAGGGAACCTCAAAGATATCTAATCCTCTGGACTCGGATGACACCAGAGCAACTTTGTGGGCAGTAGAAGCCTTTGGAGCAAGAACCGAGTTAGGAGAGAAGTGTTGGATGATTCAGGGACAAGAGGCACTTAAGGCTCCTACACGTCCTATAGATTGTGGAGAGTCGGGGTCTACTCTCCGTTTTATGATACCTATTGCCGCCCTCGCCCCTGCTACTTCAACCTTCATTTTAGGTTCCTCCCTAGAGAAGAGGCCTGTAGCCCCTCTCCTTGAAAGCCTAAAGCCACTGGGAGTTGAATCTACTCTTCAGCAGAAAAACGAGGGCTCCTCTGTCAAGGTTCATGGAGGAGGAATCAGGGGAGGAAAAACTTCGATAAGAGGAGACATAAGCTCCCAATTTATCTCCGGACTGTTGTTTGCCTGTCCAAAGGCAGAGGAAGACACTGAAATCGCGGTCACCACCAAACTGGAATCTAAGGGTTATGTTGAAATGACCCTGGAAGTACTTGCAAAACACGGCATAACAGCTACAGCAACATCCGACTTTTCCCGCCTGTGGATTCCTTCAAATCAAAACTACAGTCCATGTAATCATGTAGTTCCCGGCGATTTTTCCTCTGCCGCCTTTCTCTTGGCAGCCGGAGCGATAACTTCATCAAGGATAACCGTGAAAAACCTTGATATCCAAACAATGCAGGGGGACAAAGCAATACTGGATATACTGCAGAGGATGGGTTCAGCAGTTAAGGCTGGAGACAAGTTTGTGGAGATCTCTTGGGGAGAACTCTCCACAGTTGACATTGACGTTACGGATATACCTGACCTAGTTCCTGTATGCACGGTTCTTGCTTGTTACGCTAGGGGAACTTCAGAAATATATAATGCGAAGAGGCTTAGATACAAGGAGTCCGATCGACTGGATTCCCTATACACTGAACTGAGGAAGATGGGGGCTGATATCGCTATGAGAGAAGACAGCTTAACAATAAAGGGACCATGTACCATGCATGGAGCAACTGTTGATCCCCACAATGACCACCGAATAGCCATGGCATGTGCCGTAGCGGCTCTTGGAGCCAGAGGTGAAACGAAAATACAAAATTCTGAATGCGTAAATAAATCATATCCACGGTTCTTTGATGATTTGCGTTTATTAGGAGTGAATGTCCATGGGAGCTAACTCAATAGGAAAAGAATTCGTCATAACCTGCTTCGGCGAGAGCCATGGCAGATGCATGGGAACCATCATAGACGGATGTCCAGCAGGCCTTCCCCTCACAGAAGAGGACATCCAGAAAGAACTGGACAAAAGATTACCGCCAAAACGGGAGATAGTTTCCGCTAGACGAGAGAAAGACATCGTTGAAATTCTCTCGGGAACCTACAACGGATTTACTACTGGCGCTCCCATCTGCGCCTTGGTGTGGAACAAGGAGGTAATCTCTGGAGATTATGATTCGATAAGGGATAGACCTCGACCCGGTCACGCAGATTATCCTGCCAGAATCAAGTATCAGGGGTTGAATGATCATCGTGGCGGAGGAAGGTTCTCAGGCAGAATCACCGTGGCTTTCGTCATAGCTGGTGCAGTAGCCAAAAAACTGTTAGAACTCTTCGGCGTCGAAGTTCTAGCCTATGCAACAGAGATAGGAAAAATAAGGCTTCATGAAACTCCGACTCTAATGGAGGTTAGGAAGAACACTTACAAAAACGCGGTGAGATGTCCAAATCCCGAGATGGCAAAGAAGATGGAAGAAACGATTCTGTTGGCGAAAAAGGGGGGCGACAGTGTGGGAGGAATCGTTGAATTTATAGCCTCTAATGTTCCAGTGGGAGTCGGTGAACCAATCTTTAATTCTCTGGATGCAGAAATCGCTAAGATGCTTTTTGACATGCCCGCAGTCAAGGGTGTTGAGTTCGGCGCGGGATTCGAAGCTGCCAAGTTGAAAGGTTCAGAAAACAATGATCTATACGTGATGAGAGACAGAGAAATCGAGACTTTAACCAACAATGCTGGCGGTGTTTTGGGCGGGCTCTCATCTGGAATGCCCCTTGTGGTCAGAGTAGCGGTGAAGCCGACGCCCTCGATTTCGAAAGAACAGAAAACTGTGGACTTGTCAACGATGGAGGAAACGACAATTCGGGTCCAAGGTAGGCACGATCCCTGTATAGTGCCTAAAGCTGTGCCGGTGGTCGAGGCTTTGGTTTCCGTTGTTTTGGTAGATCAGATGCTTCGGGCAGGTTTTATACCTAAGGTCTTGGGAGTTGAAACTGTTGGAGAGTATAGCGGCGTTAAGGAATAAGATTGACGAGATCGATAAGAAAATTATCCTTCTTTTGAAGGATAGGATAGAGCTCTGCAAGCGCATCGGGGCTGTCAAGAGAGAGAATGGAATTTCTGTCAGAGACCTTCAGAGGGAAGATCAGGTTTACTTGCATGTTATGGGGACAGCATTAGAGGTGGGGCTTGATCCGCAGAAAGTTGAAAACATCTTCAAAGGGATAATTGCTCTAAGCGTCTTTGTTCAAGGTGCCGAGTGAGAAGACTTAAAGCCGCATTACACATTTCTTGATGAGAAGCATGTCAGTTCTGCGTTCCCTTGGGAGTTAGGAAGATGCTCTATGAAATAAGCGAAAAAGCGATACAACTTGAGAACCAAGGAAAGAGGATTATCAAGTTCAATCTGGGAGACCCGAACCTACCGACATCACCTGAAATAATTGAGGCTGCATATGAAGCCATGAAGCAGGGAAAGACACGGTATTCTTCTGCCGCGGGCGAGAAGAAGCTGCGGGAAGAACTGGCAAAAATTCATAATGTTTCAGCGGACAATGTGGTTGTAACCAATGGCTCAAAGTGGGCGGTCTTCTCCCTTATGTTTCTGTTGCTGAAGAGGGGAGAAAATGTTGTTGTTCCATCTCCTCACTGGACAAGCTACGAGTTAGCCGCGAAGAGAGTAGGGGCTGAAATACGATTTTTGAGGAGAGACCTTGATTCTGAATGGAAGGTTGACATCTCAAAACTGGAGAATCTGGTGGACAAGAACACGCGGCTGGTAATATTGAATAGTCCGAACAATCCTACCAGCAAAGTAATTGACGAAAAGACTTTTGGCGAAATCGTTCAGATAGCGAACGAGGGGGGAGCCACAGTTCTGTCTGACGAGGTTTACTCTGACATAAGCTTCGTTGAGACCAAGAGCATCTTAGATTTTGGCACAGATAATATACTTGTGAATGGTTTTTCCAAAACTTTTGCGATGACGGGCTGGAGAATCGGTTACGTCATTGTCGAAAGAGAGTTGGCTCAGAAGATGATTAAACTGAACCAGATAACAACGACCTGCGTTCCGGGTTTCATCCAGTACGCTGCTCTGAAGGGTTTGGAGTTTAGGAAGAGAATCGCGGATGAAATCAGGGAGCAGTTTCGATTAAGAGCAGATTTGGCGTGCAGTATCCTCTCAAAAACCAAGATGAGGTTCTCTCGTCCCGATGCGCCCTTTTACCTGTTTCCCAAGGTTGACGGTCTGGATTCTGAGCGTTTTTCATTAAATCTTCTTGACCGTGGAGTCGCTATTGCTCCTGGAACCGCTTTTGGGGATTATCGAGAACACTTTAGGATAGCTTTATCTGTACCTGAGAAAGATATTGAGGAAGGCTTGGAAAAGCTTTGTGAGGCTCTACCTTGAGGGTTGCAATTATTGGCGCGGGTAAGATGGGGCGCTGGTTCACGAAATTCTTCAAGGAAGAAGGCTATTCCGTTATTGTTTCCAGCAGAACTAGAGAAAAACTGCTGGCGTTAAAGGATGAATTTGGGGTTGAGATGGCTGAGAGCAATGTTGCAGCTATTGAAGGGGCTGACAGGGTTTTGTTGTGTGTGCCCTTGGAGAACCTTGAAGCTGTCTTGGAAGAGATTAGTTCTCATATTCGTTCGAAGCAGGTTGTCATGGACATCTGCTCTATCAAAGAAATTCCAGTGAATTTATTGCATAAATACGTGAAGAAAGGCATCGTTTTGGGAACTCATCCGGTGTTTGGGCCCGGCGCAAAAAGTATTGAGGGACAGAATTATGTTCTTACACCCATCAACGATAAAGAAATGAAGTTTGCCAAGAAGTTTGGAACTTGGTTGGAAGAGAAGGGAGCGAAGGTGGTGATCACGTCGCCTAGGGACCATGATGAATTAATGTCTGTGGTTTTGGGTTTTCCCCATTTTCTAGGTTTGGTTGTTGGCGACACACTGCTAAATTACTCCAATTTTGTCGAGGCTAAAGATGTTGCTGGAGCCAGTTACAGGCTTTTGTTGACGTTGGCGGAGGCTGTTGCTTCTGAGGAGACTGGTTTCTATTCGAATCTTCAGATGAGTTTGCCTGAAGTGGAGAAGATTGAGGGCTTGTTCTTGGAGAAGGTTGAGGAGTGGCTGGAGTTGGTGAGGCGGAAGGATTGTTCTGGATTTTCTAGTAAAATGGAGCAAGTTAAGAAGCGGTTGAAGGAATTGGACCCTGATTATGAGCGGTATTATGAGGTTATGTATCGCCTTTTGGATGATTCTTAGAGGTTGAAGTTGGGTTTATTGGCTGCTTTGTAGGAGCCCAGGATTTTCACGAAGATTGTTTTGTCTTTGATGCTTTCTAGGGCGTCTTGGCATTGTTTTTCTGTTCTATGTCCTTCGAAGTCTAGGTAGAAGTGGTATTCCCATGGGGTGCTTTTGGTGGGTCGTGACTCTATTTTTGTTAGGTTTATGTTTCTGTCTGCGAATTCTTTTAGAACTTGGTATAGTGCTCCGGGGATGGATTTGGCTGCGAAGATTATGGAGGTTTTGTCTTCTCCGGAGTATGGTGAGTCTTGTTTGTTTAGGACGAAGAATCGGGTGGAGTTGTTTTTGATGTCCTCTATTTCTCTTGCGAGTATGGTCATGTTGTAGATTTCTGCGGCTCTTTCGCTTGCGATGGCGGCTGCGTCCATCAGTTTTTCTTCTTTGATCATTTTTACACTACCTGCGGTGTCAAAGGTGGAGATGGCTTCTATGTTTAGTTGTTCTAGGAATTTTCTGCATTGGGCTAGGGCTTGGGGGTGACTGTAGACTGTTTTGATTTGGTCTAGTTTGGTGTCTCGGTGGGCTATGAGACAGTGGCTGATTCTGAGGATTATTTCGCCGCAGACTTTGAGGTCGTATTCTAGGAAGAGGTCGTAGGTGCGGTTCACGCTGCCCTCGATAGAGTTTTCGATAGGAACAACCCCATTTTTCACGTCTCCTGTTTTGACGCTTTCAAAGACTTCAGCGAAGCTTTTGTAGGGCTTCACCTCAGCAGACGGACCGAAAAAACTGTAGACTGCACTCTCACTATAGGCGCCAAGCTCCCCTTGAAAAGCAACCTTCAACACTAACTCACCGCTCTGTTCTAATATCTGGAAGATAAGCCTGAATAAAACCCTTTACCATAAAACTAGCAATAACTCCAGCAAAAAAATAGATAAGATTTTAACCCCCCTCCTTCACATGTGTGCGCGCGCGAACAAAAATTTATTATCAACATTCACCCTTTCTGATTTCTGGGGGAATGTGTTTGATTAAGAAGATATTAGTTGCTCTAGATGGTTCAGAGGCAGCCAAGCATGCATTAAATTATGCACTTGATTTGGCAGAGTTGACTTCAGCGGAGCTAGAGCTACTCACAGTAATCCCACCAGTTTTTTTACCCTCTTACTCCGTTTACGTGCTTGAATCAAGTGTGATTGCAGATTGTGCCAAGAAAATGGAGACTTTTTGTAGAGGGGTGTTATCTAGAGCCCAGATAGAAGTCCAAAAGAAAAAACCTGAATTGAAAGTCTCAACGAAAATCGAAAAAGGAGAACCTGATGAAAAAATAGTTAAAATAGCAAAAGATGAAAATTTTGACATAATTGTCATTGGATGCAGAGGATTAGGTGGTAGAGGTGACACTCTTGGGAGTGTCAGCTTCAGAGTTGTAGATAAAGCTCACTGTCCCGTATTGATAGTGAAATAATTCCCCTTTTTAGTATTTGTTCTAGCCTGTTCTAAACAAACATAGAAAGACCATTCTAGCACGAAGGAACTGCTGACAACTTTCATATTAAAATAACATAAACGCCACATCAAATTAAGGAACTACTTCAAATAGGCTTCGAATAAGTTTGCGAAAAAGATCGTAAGCATTCCTTAGAAAACGAAAGTAAGTTTTTGGGTTGGGTTTGGGTTGGGGTTAAATTTTAACCCTCTCTTTGTGCCTTCCTAACTCTTCTTACCTAACACCCTACCGATTCTCACAAACCTACACACAATATACCACCAAATACTAAAAACTTAAACTCTCACACGCAATATGCGCGCTTGTTTGCAAACTGCGCGTGGGCATTAAAGGCTTTAAATATAGAGAGGAATAATTGCTGAAAATTGTGCCTTTATTCGATGAATGGGAAGGCTTTTAAAATTATTGAAAATATATTCATCAGAGTTATTAACAGAAAAATTAAATTATACACGAACCCCCATGTTATTTTTTTCTCAATTGAATTATAAATACGCACCCATAAACTTTTTCTCTTATTATTCTCTTCTTCTTCACAAAGTAGATGGTATTGTTTAATAGGCAACTCGAAGTGCGTTTGTTCCTCGATAGTTTTCTCAATTTCTACTAATCTCGAAGTTCTATTTTTATTATAACGACTTAATATATGCATCATCAACCGCCAAATCGACACCAACGACTCGGTTACAGCAGCCCCCATCACAACTTGAAGTAACGATATTTCATAATATCTTTGTACGAAATACCCTTGCAAAGCAAAAAGAATAGGAATAAAAATGCTAATTGATTGCCAAGCAACTTTGTGACAACCCCAAACACTTGTATGCAAATTTTCATAGTCAAATTTTAGAAGATCAATTTCTTTTGTTTCACTATTAGAATGTTTTAACCGCTTTTTTCCGTGTATAGAACATACCTCCTCACTAATTCTTTTATGAGGTGTCTCCCCTTCTAATTTTAAAATATACTTTTATTAGCGATGCTAGTTGCTTAAAATTTTTTCCATAGCGGCCGAATAGCAGATATTATTCTTTTATATAACTTCGTCCAAGATCATATTTGAGCGGGTTCCATGTCTTTAGTCTATGTTTTGCTAAACACCGAACCGGGTCACATGGGAAGTGTCCTAGAAGAAATAAAAAAAATTGATGGTGTAGAAGAAGCCTACATGGTTTATGGAATCTACGACATCTGCGTGAAAGTTAAGACCGAAATTCCCCAGAAACTTAAGGGAGTAGTCCAGAGAATCAGAAGCCAAGAGAACGTATCGTATACACTAACATTAATGGTTGTTCACTAGCAAGACCCTGAGGGAAACTGTCACAAGTTTTGAACTATTGGTAGCTTTGCCACTTACTTTCTAGTTCTGGGTCTTGGATTGTTTTCATTACATAGTCGGCAAATTCTGCTCCAGTTGCACCATCCGATCTTCCGGTTATGGTCAGTTTCTTTTCATACTGGCCACAGAAATCAAGAGCCATCTCAAGTTTCCTAGCTTCATCAGCGAAACCAATGTGATTCAAAAGCAAGGCAGTAGCTTTCAGCATGCTAGATGGATCAGCATAATCTGCTCTTCCTTCCTCAACCATTCTTGGAGCTGTGCCATGTATTGCCTCAAACATTGCATATCTCTTGCCAATATTTGCGCTTCCCGCAGTGCCAACTCCTCCCTGAAATTCAGCTGCTTCATCAGTGAGAATGTCGCCATAAAGATTCGGCAACACAAACACCCTGAACTGTGTCCGCCTTTTAGGATCAACAAGCTTAGCCGTCATAATGTCAATAAACCAGTCATCCCACTCCACTTCAGGATAATCCTTAGCCACTTTTTCCGCCATACTGAGGAACTTTCCATCAGTAGTCTTAACCACATTCGCCTTTGTCACAACTGTTACCCTGTTGATCTTGTTTCTCTTCGCATAATCAAATGCCATCTGAATTATTCTCTCAGAACCCTGACTGGTTATTACCTTAAAGTCAATGCCAAGATCCTCAGTGACATTAATGCCCTTCCCCCCAAGTATGTATGCACCCTCAGTATTCTCCCTGAAGAACATCCAATCTATACCTTCCTTAGGAACCTTCACCGGTCTTACATTCGCAAACAAATCAAGCTCTCGTCGCATTGCAACGTTCGCGCTCTCAATATTCGGCCACGGATCCCCCTTCTTAGGAGTGTACAATGGACCCTTGAGTATAACGTGGCACTTTTTGAGTTCCACCAAAATATCATCAGGTATTGCCTTCATGACCTTCGCGCGGTTCTCAATAGTCAGGCCCTCGATGACTTTGAATTCAACCTTCCCATCTTCAAGCTCTTTCTTCAGCAGAAACTCTAGAACGCGCTTTGCTTCCTTAGCAATATATGGACCAACCCCATCCCCACCAATGATTCCTATTATTATTGGTTCTAGTTTGCTGTAGTCTGTCCAATCCTCTGCTTTTTTCATGCGTTCTACTCTTTCAAGCTGTTCTTCCAATAATTTCCCAAAATGTTCCTTTGCTTCTTCAATTTCTTTACTCATTTCTAATCTTTCCATCTCTTTGCTTCTTCTTCTAATTCTTCTTTCTTTGGCGATAAATAAA
>CP070820.1:1322326-1340097 GCA_020344315.1 Candidatus Bathyarchaeum sp. | reverse complement strand
TTGGGAAATATGGTGATGCCTATGTTGAATATAGGAATAAGACTCCAAGATGGATAGGAATACCGAAATCAGAGGAACAATCATAGAAACCAGTTATCTTTATTGTTGACTAGACAATTAGACTCTGGTTGAAGAGGTATGAAACAAATGGGTAGAAAAGAACGATGTCCTCGATGTGGAAGTAAGAAGATCAGGATAACAGCAAATCAGAAGGAATGTAAAGTTTGTAAAAATACTTGGGCAGGAAAACTTGGAGGGAAAACATCTAGGAAAGAGAAAGTTCGATTCTAGGTGGGAAAATTAAAACTATATTCATGATATAATGCTCATTGTTCTAGATGGGGAAAGATAATTACTCATACACCTTGAAAAGTCCTTAGAAGTTCCTATCTAAAGTCTTTAGTATAACTTTAAGAGATTACCATTCGAGTGAGGTGGTAATTTTTTGAGACTGCGAAAATGTGCTATGAAACGTGATGAGATAATTGCTTCTGGAGGGGCACATTGTGATGCTGGGTTTATTCTAGGAATTCTAGGAATTTCATTTGCTGTATTAGGAGCTATCAGCGATGCCATGAACACAATTCTAATCTTAGAGCCAACATCTTGGTTGCTACTTGCAGTAGTTACGTGTTTAATAGCATTAGCTAGTTTCATTGCTTGGGCATTAGCTGTACTCCTTGATGCTATGGAAGTTAAAGGTGAAAAACAGAGTTCAGATTGATTAGGAGCAAGTTTTATACTGGGTAGGGAAAACACCTGGCATATGGCGTTGCCAACTTTGGTGTTTTCTAGATGTAGTATCGATGGTCTTCAGTCTTCTTTATTCTGCCAAGAAATACTCCAGCAAAATAGTTTAACCAGTACTGCTCCTGCAAATCAAGGTCAGCCTCTTCAAATGTCGCAGCCTTTTCTTCTGAAGTAGCTCCTGCTTTCCTTAACTTATGAATAAGTCTTTGATGTATTGCAAATTGAACATCGTACATTACCAACTTCTAACGGTCCCTCCTTTCCACTTAGCTTATCAAATAGAAAACCCAAGATAAAGGACAAAATGCAGTGAGCTTCTTGTCAACATTCACTTAGAGAGTTCCAGTAACTATGCAGTACACTTGGTCACTTATTAAGGCACTCATTTTATTTTTTTCATCAGAAAACAGTAACAATTCATGATTCTCTAATTGTTTGAAAAAAGAGGGGATTAAGAAAGTGTTTTTAGCAACTCTGATTAAATATCCTCTCTATGTATTGGTGATTGAAAAATTTTTCTAATTTTTATGATAACTTGGTAATCATTGTTTAATTAGACAATGTCTTATTGCAAAGAAGGCGGGTTACGACCAGCACACCAGCCCTCTACACCCGAATGCCGACTGCTTTTAGGTGAATAGCGATGAAGCAGATACTCCGCAAACCATTCCAAAAATCCACAAGACAACCAAAGGCAAAAATATTCAAAGTCCTCTGGAAACTCAAACAACAAAACAAAGCTTTGATTTACAATAAACCACAAATTCATATAAGCCTAAGGAATCTTCAGACTAACAGATTAGTTACCTAAATTCACACAATCTTTTCTGCATTGCCGTTTGAAGAAGCATTAGACTTGTTAATTGAAAGAGAAAAGGAAAAAGCACAAGCCATAGATGAACATAGGGAAGAACTTCTTACTGCATGGGATACTAAAGGTTAACTTTAGATTATTTCTAACAAGTTGGAACTACTAAATTACAATCTCACTTCAATTAATATTCACACTTGATATTGGGAACAGCACTTTTGGAGAGTGAGGTCGGCACTAGTAATTTTATTTATAGAATGGAAAAAAGAAGGAAGACTTTGATTATTTAGTGATGCAATAGTCCTCATTGAAAGGGTCGTGACAGGTCTTTTGAAGCTAAGTTACATTAAATTAGTGAATGTCTACGAGTTCCTAACTGACCTTATGACAAGGCTGGTTAGCTATCTGAAAGATTAGAAGGCAGATTAATACCTTCTGTATCCAATGAATATACCCGCTATGAAACTAGCTACGAAAGGAACGCTGGATGCCAGAGTTGCCAGCCCTAAGGGGCCTACAATGTCGAAGAACTTTGCTAAGTTTGCAGTTATTGACTCAACTTTTACGTCAAAGGTCCCGATGTAGACCAAGAATAATATGAAAAAAGCGAAAACTCCAATGGTTAACGACATGCCTGAGACCCTCTTGAACAGGTGTCCTGCGAAATAGCCCGCCACCCCGCCTATGATCAACATCAACAGTATCGGAGGTATCAAACTTTCCATTTTCTTTTTTCACCTCTCAAATTTTTTCTGTCCATACACTATGGTTCCACATTTTTTGCAGTGGCAAAAATTACCTTCCAGACTGGATTGTCTCGAGGCTATCTCGCCCTTGCAGTTGGGACATTCCATCCTTTTTATCCCCGATTCTTCAGTTTTGATTCTCTCTCTTAAAATCAATTATGAATTCAGAGTACATATTCACATTTCATAACCGATTTTTATTCAAACCGCTAATGATGCTTTGGAGTCTAACATGAGCACGAAAATTCAAGAGATTAAACGAAAACTTGCGAAACTTGAGAAGGAAGCGGAGGAGCTGCGACGTCTCAAATCAGATTGCAATTACGCTAGGAAATTCCGTAGAATGCTCGTTAAGGAAGAGGTCGATTAAAACAGACTCTAAATCGGCGGTTTGGTTAGTTTCCTTTTCTGCAATGGCAGTTTCATCCACTTTTCGAAATCAGAACTTGGTGGTTCCATTTCAAAAAGCTGCCTTCGGCGAAACTCCAGAAAATTGTTTTTTGTCCCTGAAAATTCAGCTGCAGTAAAGACCTTGTGACCGCTCTCTGCTGCAGCTTCAAATATGGGCTGGGAGAGGCTTCTCCATTTCTCATCCCTAAGAGTGTGGTGTTCCAGGATGGTCATTGGCACATTTTTAACCAAGCTCATCAGGTTCTGCATTCCCATTTCTATGTGCTCATCTTTTACCCTGAATCCAGCTAAGTATGTAGGAGGTCCCCCTATGATAACTAGTTGAGGGTTTTCAGCCACTACCTTGGCTAAGGTAGGGGTGTACATGGGTCCTTGGACGTCAGATGCAAAAACAACCTTTTCGTCTGCAAATTCGATGGTTAAAATCAAGATCCAACCTAGCTCTGAGTTTTCTGGTCCGTGGAAGACCGGTTCGGAAAACCTCAGCTTCGTTTCTCCAAACTCGAAGGTTCTGCTGTCTGCTGTCTCCAAGCTTTTGGCGTGTCTGCCTCCTGTTTTCTTGAACATCCATCCTCGGCGTCTCTGGCTAGCGTTGACCTTGGAACGGTAGCTCTTGGCGAGGACAAGTTTTCCTTCGTAGATTTTTTTTGCGGCTTCTGCTGAGGACCAATTTGTGATCCAGTCGGTGTAGGAGGGGGTGTGGTGATCAAAGTGATAGTGGCTTATGGTTACGATGTCGGCTTTTTCTGCTGTTTTGCTTATCCTTTCGCGGCATTCTGCTAGGGCTTGGTATTCTCTGGGATGAGGAGGATATCCCAATCTCTTTGGAGCTAAGGATGCGCCAGCGTCTAGGAGGATTTTTGTGTCTGAAGTTTTCACGAATGTGCACATTGATCTCACGCCAAGACTCTCTTCGGCTAGGGGGATAATCTTGATTTTTTTTGGCACTCTTGTTCAACACACTGCTCCGTTAGCGATACTTTTATGCTGGGGAGGCATTTAATTTTGTTTGGTGGGCGATGACGACTCTGGCCCCACTGACCAGTGATTGAGATCTTGAGAAAAGTGACACGGTTGACAATTGTTGATGTGCTGTCGCTTTCAAGAATGCGTGAGCCCACCTTAAAACTGACTTTTTCTGGTTAAGCGTTACATCTTTGGGTGCTCTGTTGTTGTTTGAACTGATTGGGGTGGGTTAAGATTGAATGGCTGGAATCATAAGATTTATCGAATGTGTAATCAGTGTTATGTCAAAAATCGTAATATAAAGTTAAATACGGTTAGATAGAAAGTGTAGTCCAATAAGAACTTGGTTGGGATGCGCTTGACAGAAGAGACGATACGTAACATTCTTACCGACGAGAAGCTTTCCGCAATTAAAGCGGTACTGGAGAAGGATCATGCCATCGATTGCATCTTTCTTTTGCATTTAGGGAATGGAAGATGGAAGAATGCTAAGGCCTTTATGAGAGACCTGAATCTCACCCTTAGCGATGGGACATTTAGGTCGAGGATGATCGAGATGGAAACTTTAGGGTTGGCTAAAAGCGTGGCAATCGATCCTCTAAAGAAATATTACGTGAAAACTGAACTCGGTGAGAGGGTAGCAGGACTCCTTTTGGACCTCTTTAATGAGCTAAAGTAGTTAGTTGCTCAGGGTCTGTCCATGGGTTTATTTAGTATCCTTTAATATGTTGTCGTGAGTCGTAAGATTTAAATCTAGAGACTGTATAGTTCATGTGTGAACTCAAAGGAGGGAAAAAACCAAAAATGAAGAAACTCCTTAAGAGTAAGAAAGCTCTAAGCCCAGTCGTCGCAGCAATCATACTCATCGCAGTAACCGTCGCAGTTTCTATCGCCGTAGCAGTCTGGATGGGATCACTCACCTTTAACTTCATGGACACAGAACCACTAACCATAACCAAAGTCAACTTTCAAGATCTAGACATAATTAACGTAACATTACTGAACACTGGAACAGCTAACGTTCTCCTAACTGGAGCCACAGTGGAAGGCCAAGGATTAACTGGAACCACTGTCACCATGGTAGGAGGCGCCGCGACAATTATCAATGACGGTACCGAACAGATGGTCGACCTGACTCTGACAACCAACGCCACAGCAGGCAACCTTTACAACATCGAGCTAATATCTTCGAAGGGCAACAAGTACCAGTATTCAATAATTGCTGGTCCATAACCTAACAGCGCAGAGCTTACTTAGAACATTGGGGGCTGGAAACACCGCTCCCTATTTCCCCCATCTTCGGAGGTTAAACTATGGTAATTGAACTAAAAGAATATGAATCCGCAGTCGACATAGCAAAATTCATGGACAGCGAAATATCCAAAACAAAGAGTATCCTCGGCGAATACCTGCGCAGACTCGACGAAATACGGAATCTAACTGAGAGATCAAAGAAGATACGCGAAGTAGTCTTCAAGCTCGCTGGAAAAAAGTCAATTCAAAACAGTCTCGGAGAGATAGACGTCGGCGACCTAAGCATTATCCTAGACGCCAACCCCTTTCACGAACTAACCGCCATCGAAAAGGTCGTTCGAAGCCAACAAGATAGACTCTTGATTCTCCAAAGGGCTCGCGAGGCACTAAACTGGGTTGACCAAATAGGAGACACTGACGGACTCAAATACTTGGTGTTAGAAAGCGACGGGGTTCCAGAGAAGATTCTGCTCAAGATCTCGTAGATACAGCAAGACGTGAAAAACAATGGAACGGGACCCCTACGCTGTTATTTTAAACACTGCTCTGAACGAAATCAAAAAAGCGTACCCTAACATCAAACACTCTTTTATTTTTTCAAAAAACGGAACAATAATTACAGAAAATCCGGAAACCAACGAAGAAAACATAAAAAAAATAGTAGAGTCTTTTGAAACCCTGAGAGACAAAACAAAGGTAATCGGTAATCTTCAAGGCTTCCAAATCAATGGAAAAAATGGCAAACTAATTCTATCCAACATCAAAGACATGTACTTGGTTTTGGAAACATCTGAAAAAGCCGATAAATCTCATATTTACGCCATAACCCACGCTATTGTTCCAACAGTCCTAAAAACCCTGGAAACCATCGCTCCTATTTCCCTCCAATTCACGCCATCCAAGAAACTGGTCGTTGAAACTCTCAGTGGATTCTTTGCTGGCGATTCCGTGCAAATTGATGCAGAGACACTAATGGAATTGAACGCGGAGGAGATCGTTGACAGAGTTCAGGTTGAAACTTTTGACGGTAATTCAGCCCTGTTCACAGTTAAGCGGATTAGCGATATGAGACGAAGAGGGAAGAACCTGATTCGAATACCCGAGAAACTTTGTAGGTGGTTAAAAGTCAAGAGAGGAGACTTGGTGAAGGTCAAACCAGCATTACAGAGGGATTCATATGATCGTCAAAAAACCTAAAACCGATATTGAAACAGTGCAAAAAAAGCTGCAAAGCATCAACGATCAGAAAGGAATCCTTGGATACATTTTGAGAGGTTCACAATCAGCGTCCATTGATCTGAAGGACCCAACAAAAATAATCGACTATGCTATGTTTTCTGCCACAGCCATTGACGTAGGCCGCAATATGACCGAGACCCTTCAGATGGGAGAAGTAAACACCATAGTTGTGGAGAGCGAAGAAACTAAACTCCTATCCATGAACATCAATAATCATCACCTCAGCCTCTTCATGGAAAAAAGCGTTAACCACGACAAACTATACAAGAACCTGAAGTAAACTCCCCATTTATTAAAAAATTTTTTTCTAATACACCTCTTAGACATTTAAAAGAACTGATAGCTACCTCCAAAGGCGTTTAGAGCTAATTCAATTTTCAAAATTTGTGATTATCACACCGAGGTTACCGCGTTTTTCAATTTTATAGCTGAAAAGGTGGATTAACCTCTAATTTTGGTTCCAAATAAACAACACATTGTTAGGCTCAGTCTTCAAAACGGTTTGGGCGAATTGCCTGTTAGAGATAAATCTAAAAGTGTAAGAGTTGTAACTGGTCTCTACGACGTAACATATCTGTTCATGTTTGATTTTAACGGGATGCTGAGTGAGGTAAAAT
This sequence comes from Candidatus Bathyarchaeum sp., assembly GCA_020344315.1. Lineage (GTDB taxonomy): Archaea > Thermoproteota > Bathyarchaeia > Bathyarchaeales > Bathyarchaeaceae > Bathyarchaeum. The sequence continues at coordinate 1,333,303 of CP070820.1, read as the reverse complement.
GGGGAAACTTAGAGGATTCCTGCGGTTGATAAGACCTTTAAACTGCCTAATGATGGGTTTTGCAGTTATCGTGGGCGCTTCTCTAGTTTCCCCTCTCAACTTAACGATCAATCTCCTCTTGGGTTTCGTAACCTCATTTGCCTTGACGGCGGCTTCCATGGCAATAAATGATTACTATGACCGGGAAATAGACGCCATAAACGAGCCGAACCGCCCGATTCCACGAGGTGATGTTAGCCCAAAAGAAGCCCTGTCCTACGCCCTTGTTCTGAGCATAATCGGATTCATAGCAGCCTTCGCAACTAATCCGCCAAGCACTCTTATGGTAGCGGTGATAGCGTATATCATCTCCATAACCTACATCACCAAAGGAAAGGGAACAGGACTCCCCGGTAATTTCTTGGTTAGCGCATCTGTAGTAATTCCTTTCATCTACGGCGGTTTCACGGTAGGGCATGTTGAGACACCTATCTTCCTGTTTGTTGCCATCGCCTTTCTTTCAAACACAGGAAGAGAGATTACAAAGGGAATAGTGGATGTTCAAGGAGACAGATCACACCACATTAAGACAATAGCCGTGACCTATGGAGAGAGAACTGCAGCAGTTGTGGCAACAATTTTCTCTCTTTTAGCTGTCAGTCTCAGCCCTTTACCTTGGTTGTGGGGGCTTGTATCCGACTGGTTTCTTCCCCCAATCATCTTAACCGATGTTGGGCTGATAGTCTCCTCTATTATGCTTCTCCGAAATTGTTCCAGAAAAAACGCTAAGAGAATAAAAAAGCTGAGTCTGGTCTGGTTTACCACTGGACTTCTGGCTTTTATCCTCGGGACGTTATGAACCAGCTTATCGTATTCGGCTTCCTACCGCAATGTCCTTTTCGGGTCCTAACAGAACAACATGACCCTCACTGTCCTCGGCGGCGAGGACCATACACTGGGATTCTATGCCCATGAACTTTCTTCGCTGGAGGTTCAGAACAAAGGCGAATTTCTTGCCCACCAGCTCTTCAGGCTTGTAATATTGTAGCAGACCAGCCACGGACTGTCTCTTCTCGAAACCAAAATCGACAATCAGTTTCATCAGATTTCTTGATCCAGGAATTAATGTTGCTTCCTCAATTTTGCCGATTCGCATATCAAGCTCCATGAAATCGTTAAACGGAATCTCCATTCTAGTCACCAACGACCTTTCCATTCGCACCCCTAAAATTTTAACCTTTGCCCATTCTTCCAGTATGTGGAGTGTGAATAGATCACATTCTTCTATATGACATATACTCTGCTGGTTCCAGCTCAAAATCTGTGCAAGGCTTAATGGAGTCAACTACTTCTCTGAGTTTACCGCAATAAACTTTGTCAGATGAAGAGATAGCATGTCTACATGTGCCACAGTTTTTTTGCGGATGTCTGATTTGTTGGCACGTTGGTTTCATAAAATCACGAGTATATACTATCGTAATATTTAATAAATATTTTTCTTTTAAGCCAGTTCGCACACATCTCCCGCTCGTAAAATATACATTTTTATCTCAATTGTTTTGTTAATATTAATGGTTCCCAGTCCTTATACTTCAGCAGTTTCATTTTTTTGGTCTGTTCTCTCAGCAATTGCAAGCGGAATAGGTTACTGAAGTTGAACGAAAAAGTCAAACGCTTAACCCCCCGCACCTAAACCAACACCATTTAATCGTGTTATTTTTGTACCACCAGATTACACGTCAACTGTTTTAAGCCTAGCAAAGCCAATAATAGATACCAAAACAGGTAATACCACGTGAAAACACATGCTTGTCACAAACAAGGAAGTCTTATCCGCTGCTGCGGCGGAAGGCTACGCGGTTGGAGCGTTCAACATCAACAACATGGAAATCTTGCAGGCCATTGTCGAAACAGCCACAGAAGAGAGGTCACCAGTAATCATATCCGCGAGCCCAAGCGCCATCAAGTATGCCAGATTAGAATACATAACCGCCATGGTCAAAGCCGCTGCTAAAATAACTCCGGTGCCCATGACCCTGCACCTAGATCATGGAAAAGACGTAGAAACAGCCTTAATGTGTATTAACGGCGGGTTTACCTCCGTCATGATCGACGGCTCTCGCCTAGAATTCGAAGAAAACATTTCCATGACAAAACATGTTGTAAAGCTAGCTCGTCAAAAAGGAGTCTCTGTTGAAGCGGAACTTGGAAAACTTGTCTCGCAAGAGTCAACTACCCAAGGAACAGAAGACATTTATACTGACCCTGACGCTGCCGTGGAGTTTGTTGACCGAACTGGTGTAGACGCATTAGCCGTTGCCATAGGCACATCCCATGGCGCCTACAAGTTCAAGGGAGAACCAAAACTAGATTTCGAAAGATTAAAGATTATCAGAAGAAAAGTCAGTATCCCCCTAGTTTTGCACGGAGCCTCTGGAGTCCCCCCATGGATAGTTGAAAAAGCCACAAAATATGGCGCAGAATGGAGGGGAGCCAAAGGAATTCCCGATGAGCACATAAAACAAGCCATTCCCTTGGGAATAGCGAAAATTAACATTGACACTGACCTGAGATTGGCCTTCACAGGCGCAGTTCGCGAAGTCTTAGCCACATCACCTGAAGTATATGATCCCCGAAAGATACTAGGACCTGCCAAGGAGACTATGAAAGAGGTTATTAAAGCCAAGATACGGCTCTTCGGAAGCTCGGGGAGGACTCCATAGAAGGGAGAAACCATGAAGGTTGGAGTATTAAGTGGGGGAGGAGATGCTCCGGGAATCAACGCAGTCATCAGGGCAGTCGTGAGAAAGGGCATTCGAAATTACGGCTACGAGATGATTGGGATAAAAGACGGGTGGCGAGGACTAGTCGAGGCCGCATATACGCCACTAAATTTGGAAGCGATTTCTGGTTTACTTCCTCGCGGAGGATCAATTCTCGGAACCTCCCGAACTAACCCCTTCAAATGTGAAGGAGGACCCCAACAGGTCCTAAATAATGTTAGAGAGAATAGTATAGCTGCTGTGGTTGTTATCGGAGGAGATGACACGTTGGGAGTAGCCCACAAGATGGGTGAAATTGGACTCCCATGCGTCGGAGTGCCTAAAACAATCGACAATGACTTGGGTTTAACAGATTATACTTTCGGTTTCCACACTGCCGTTCATATAGCGTGTGAGGCTATCGATAGGCTTCACACCACAGCGGAGGCTCACCACAGAGTAATAATACTTGAGGTAATGGGCAGATATACCGGCTGGATTGCCCTAGAGGCTGGAATCGCTGGAGGAGCAGACATTATCCTGATTCCAGAGGAACCCTTCGAGATAGACGAAGTGTGCAAGTTTATCGAGCAAAGGCTGGAGAGCGGCAAAACCTTCAGCCTCGTGGTTGTTGCTGAGGGATCAAAGCCCAAAGGAGCCAAAAAAATCGTGTATGGAACCGGTGTAGACGAGTTCGGACACCCTAGGCTCGGTGGCGTAGGCTACTATCTTGGAAAGGAAATTGAAAGGTGTACCGGAATCGACACGCGAGTTGTGGTTCTTGGACATCTCCAACGCGGAGGCTCTCCAACAGCCTACGATAGAGTTTTGGCGACAAGATATGGAATAGCTGCCATAGACTTGGTCTATAACGGCCAGTTCGGACAGATGGTTGCCTTAAGAGGAAACAAGATTGTTTCTGTCCCATTAAAGGACGTAATCGGTAAACGAAAGACTGTTGATTTAGAACTCTACGAAATAGCTAAGATATTCTCCGGTTAACAGTTTGTAGCTGCCGCGTGTATTTGCAGAGTTAAACAACTGCTGTTGTCAGAATAATGATGTATAGGGAGGGCTGTGGCTTCTGTTGTCTAATCGATTCTTTTTCGTCACCATTCTCCAGCTTTTATCTCGTGCAAGGTGTCAGTTGATACCATGCAGTCTCCCAATCTCTGGCAAACAAAGCACTCTTGAGGAATGGGAGAACCCTTGGGACGGCTTGCCAGATACCCAAAATGGTATGGACATTCATGGATTAATCGTTTCTTAGGTTCCGCCTCTTTCTCGCTTTTCTCCAGAGGTTTGAGTGCGAGATCTGCTTCCACCTTCTTTTCAACATTCACTTTTTGAGGGTATATCGGCGTAACATATCGTGGCTTTATTGTTCTGACACGCTTTCTTAGAAAAAGGAATAACCCCAAGGCAAGGAGTGACATGCCGATTGCGAAGTAGTAGATGATTCTCATTCCGATTCCTAGGCTTATGGCTTCGCCTGTCCTTGCGCCGAAAAATGTTGAACCGATGTCTTTATTCCATTCAGTCATATCATACCATGTAAGCCAGCCGACCCATGCTAGAATGAACACCGCTGAGGCGAATAGAGACAAAATTATTAAGCTTGGTATGAGACGAGCAAGACCCAATTGTGAAAGTTGTAATTTTTTTAACAACCTGTCTCACCGCTTATGCTTCGACTGTATAAACTTGATTTTGAACATCTATTTAGTTTTAATGAAGTAAGAATAATTTTTACGAATTCAGAGTAGTTGTTCATTTGGGTTCCCTGAATACTGTTCTACTCGCCAAGAAAGGATAGATAGCTCAATTAGGAGTAGAATGGCTTTTATAGCTAGATTGATGAAAGCGTTTTTGGTGAGGAAATATGGTTCATTGTACTAAATGTGGCACAAAGAACGAAGAGACCGCGGTATACTGTTTCAAATGCGGTGCAAAACTTGAAGTTCCCAAGGAAGAAACTTGGGACAAACGCATGGAGAAATGGGGAGAAGATTTCGGAAAACGTGCGGAAAAGTGGGGAGAAGATGTTGGAAAACGGGCGGAAGAGTGGGGAGAAAATTTTGGTAAGCGAGCAGAAAAAGAGTGTTTTGGGCTACCCCACGGGGGATTAATCTTCGGTCTGCTTATCGGTCTAATAATAATTCTTGTCGGAGTCTCCTCGCTGCTGACGGGATCAGAGGTAACACGATATTTCTGGCCGCTTCTAGTAACCATTTTTGGATTACTAATCACTGTCGGATCATTATACAGCTTGACCCGAAAACGTTAACCGTATTCAAGGCTTCTTTCCATTAATTTCGTGAACGCAAACGAAAATGTAATCTACATAGAATTCGAATTTATATTGTTTAGTGGGTGTTACAGGTGAAGATTCTCTTTGTGGAGCCTCCGAAAGATTACTGGTTTGTAATGGGAGAGTATTTACCTCCCCCATACGGAATTCTTCAACTAGCTGCTTATCTTGAACACAGAAACAATGACGCAGAGATTCAGGTTTTGGATTGCAATGCAGAGGGGCTAGATTGGAAGGCGTTAGAAAAACGCATAGAATCCTTTGACCCAGATGTTGTGGCTTCAAGCGCCCTAGCAACCTGCAACACCTACGTTGCAGTCAGAACCTTGGAGATTGCAAAAAAAGTAAAGCCAAACGTCCTAACAGTTGCTGGGGGACAACACTTCACAGTTATGGCTCAAGAGAGCTTGGAAACCTATCCCGAAATCGAAATAATTGTACGGGGTGAGGGAGAAGAAACGCTTGTAGAGTTAGTGCAAGCATCTGCTAATAGTCGTTCTTTTTCATCTGTCAAAGGAATTTCTTTCAAGAACAACGGACAAATTCAACATAACCCCCCGCGACCTCTAATCGAAAACCTTGACAAAATGCCTTATCCTGGATACAAATACCTCGAGAATCTGCTTCACAAATACCACTTCACCGCCATGGCCGGCAAAACCAGATACGCGTTAGTCGAAGGGTCCAGAGGATGTCCTCACCGCTGCAACTTTTGCACCCAATGGAAGCACTGGGAGGGCAAGTGGAGGATAAAGTCGTCGAAACGGATTGCAGACGAATTCGAATTTTGCTACGAAAATTATGGAAGCAAATTCCTATGGCTCACCGACGACAACTATGGATTGGGCAAACGTGCAAGCGATCTGGCTGATGAGCTTATTCAGCGGGGTTTCTCCGAGGATATTATGTGGTTTATGCAGGTTAGATGCGACGATGTTGTGAAAAATCCGGATGTTCTGCCTAAGATGCGAAAGGCTGGTCTCCGCTGGATCCTATTGGGCGTTGAAAGCCATAGTTCATCTACCCTTGAATCTTTCAGAAAAGAGACGACTCCAGAAGCGGCTAAAAAAGCAGTGAAGCTGCTGAAAGAGAATGATATCTTTACCCAAGCCATGTTCATCATCGGGGAACGGAAGGACAACGCTAAGTCCATAGCAAATCTGAGGGAGTTCGCAAATGACTTGGACCCTGCATTAGCAATTTTTGCAATTCTTACTCCGTTTCCTGGAACTGCAGTCTATGAGGAGGCTAAACGGAATGGGTGGATAGAGGACTGGAATTGGGCAAACTACGACATGGTTCACGCCATCATGCCCACGGAAACTCTCTCCATAAAAGAAGTGCAGGAGGAACTCTACCATTGCTACAGAAGCTTCTTCGGTTCTTGGAGTAGAAGACTAGGCGGAATCTTCTCAAGGAAAGCACTGAAAAGAAAACTCTACCGTTACATGGCTTCCCAAGGCATCGTAAAACAGGTTAAAACATTATTCTGAGTAGCGGTCAACCATGCCCCCCAAAAATTATCGCAACTCTGACATGACTTTTCTACTCCTCGTATCATTCCTCGGCTTACTTATCATTGCAATTCTAACCGTTTTTCCACCAGTAGTCACTGGAAACCTTCCATGGCGAAAGCCACTAATCGGCGCAATCTTCAGCTCAATCTGCATCTTCGGAGTTCTAGCCGTTTTTTCGCCTATCCAATGCTCAAAAATCCTCAAACTCCGAAAGAAAGAGAACCACAGCAACTCTAGTTCAGGCAAGTCTATTTCTCACGGGTCGTCTTCTACTCTGCAAGGGCACCACCCCAGCTGTGGAAAGTTCGTTGCCCACGTTTTTCAAATAAGAAGCAAGACATTTTGTGCCGCTTGTGTGGGTCTGCTTCTCGGAGGGCTCTTAGCCTTAGCTGCAGCACTCCTGTATTTCTTCGGTAAGTGGTATGTTGTTGAGCAAAGTAGTTCTTTGATTGTTTTAGTCGGCATTCTGGGTGTTGGTCTTGGCTTGTTCCAGTTCAAATTCAGGAATCTTTTACGCTTGTCTTTAAACACATTTTTTGTTCTGGGAACTCTTCTTATCTTGATCGGAATCGACGAATTTGTTCAAAGCTTAATGGTTGACCTGTTCGTGGTTTGCTTGATTCTTTTCTGGCTTTTCACTCGAATATCCCTTTCCCAGTGGGATCATAAACGGATATGCTCAGATTGCAATGTTGCTGGCTGTGAATTTGCTGACTAGAAAAAAAGAGAGAGGGAAGTTTAGCGTCTACGAGTGGTTTTGTATAAGGCTCCGGCAACTATCAGGATCCCGAAGATAACTATTATGAGAGGCCAGAAGTAATCTCCAAAGTCTATTTCAGTAAATGACGATACGCCCCAAAGGATAATTATTATGCCGATGATTAAGCCTACAATTGAGCCGCCGTGGGGTAGTCCAAAGCACTCATCCTCTTTTCTGCGTCGTTCATGTTTCACAGGTTGATAACTGCCTAATGGTTGTTGGCATTCAACACAAACAGTTGCGTCTTCCTCGTTTTTTGTACCACACTTAGTACAGTAAACCATTTTTTCTTCACCGTTTCCTATCTCTCTTACAATCCATCCGATGATACTGGAGGCTGTAACATCCTAAGCAACCATTTCTGCAGGTTTAGTATAAAAGATATTCCATTGATTTTTGTTCATGTGGGCAGTTCAGTGATAAGATTGTTCCACTGGAAATATTCGGGTTTAGATGTATATGGGCTTAATATGCTATCTCGTTATTAACCAATATTTATGTGGCTTCTGCCAGCGAAGAAGATAGACTCTATTCTTGCTACGCTAAGATGATACAAGAATATCATTGACCGTGGGAGTTTACGGTCCTTTTTTTATTTTTCCTTTTCTACTTTGACCACTACTTCTTTTGGGCCTTGCATTCTGTCGTACAGCATTTTTGCTATGGTGAATATGAACCAGATGATGACGCCGTAGATTACGCCGTTTATGATTCCCATGGCTAGACCTTCATAACCAGTTTCCATGATATCGGGAATGAACTGTTCTATTATCATAGATCCTGGGGGTAGTGTAGTGACAAGTGAGATTACTAGAAAAAGGACGAAGCCTATGACGAAAACTAACGCTCCAATCATCGTATTACCTCCCTCCCATTGTGGTGGGTTGTGAGTGCTCTTAAAACCTTTGAAAATTTGTCTCTGATTTTCTAGAATAGTGTTCTATGAACATCGTTACAATGATTTTTCGAGTTTTTTTGGTTTTTGGAAAATGTTTATGGGCACCTGATTACAACGCCACAACTTTTGATTTTCCGTTGGTATAATCACATTATTTCGCTGGAGAACTCTTGGGTTTCAGGGCGAATTCACTGATTTTTATGTATAGGCGGTTGTCATGTTTTTCTTTACTGAATTTTGAAATCTCGATAACTTCTTTGAAGATTGGTCCATCAATCGCCATGGTGTGATATTCTCCCTTCTCTCCACAGGGATCCAAGCCAGTTTTCGTTGCTAGTGCCTCCAAATCTTTAACCGAGTTTTCGTTAAGTTCCCGTCCCAACCATTCTTCGCTGAACCATTGTTGTCCCAAGCAGGTAAAGACGGATCGGAACCCCGCGGTTACTTCTTCCTTCAAAACTTCACTGGTGTCCTGACCCCACAAGGGCATGATTACAGAGATGTCTAATCCTTTAGTCACTTTATTCATCCAAAGCCCATGTAAATCATCTACAACATAGATGTCCCCGGTTACAATGCCCTCGATAGCTTCTGTCTCTATTAAATGGGAAATAGCTTCTCTGTAGTTTTTCTCATACGGATCTTTCACTCTGAGTTTTAGAAGGGGAATTCCCAACGATTTAGACTGGAGTTCCATGATCTTCAATGGATGACAAAATGAGGGCCATGTATCGGTGACGAAAACAACGAGATAAGCAACATCATAGTCTTCCTTCAACCCCCTGTAGAGTGCTAAGCATGACTCCATGCCCCCACTCCAAGAAACGGCAACTTTCATCTCTAAATCTCCCAAACTTTAGTGCATACACGTCGAATGTTTTTGTTCAATTAGCATCCAAATAGTGGAAGATTCATATATAAATATTTCCACAACTATGAAATTTTACTCATGAAAAATGGAAAAAAGTGAATATGTGTTCAGGAAGAAGAAAAACATCAGCAATTCACTCTTTTGCTTTGCCTCTCGGAACAATTCAGCCACATAATCAGTAGCGAGAGTGCTCAAAGCCCTTAAAAGAAAGGGAAAGTTTAGGTTTATCCGGTAAATAGATTGATGAAGCCAAAAAGGTTACAATATTTGAACATTGCGTCAGTTAATTTGTTTAGAAAATCAATGGCGAGGTAAACAAGTTAGTTCATAGAAGTGAGCTGATGTGAAAATATGACTGTGTGCACCCTATGCGAAAGGAAAGATGCTGTTTTTGGTCGTCGCTATTCGGGGGAGAAGCTGTGTGGAATATGTTTCTGCAAAACCATAGAAGACAAGGTACGAAAAACCATCTCCAAATACGAAATGTTGGGACCCAAGGACAGAATCATGGTGGCTGTCTCCGGAGGCAAAGACAGCGTCACCCTCCTTCACATACTCACAAAGATCGAAAAGGCCTTCCCAGAGGTTATTCTTAGCGCAGGTACGGTTGATGAAGGAATACGAGACTACAGAGACGAGGCCCTAAGAATCGCTGAGAGGAACTGCCGAAAGCTTGGCGTAGAACATGTGGTTACATCCTTCAAGGAACTGTTTGGGTACGAATTGGATGAAATCGTGGAGTTAGTTCGAAGGAGAGGAGAGAAGGGGCTGACGCCCTGCAGCTATTGTGGGGTGCTCAGAAGGAAGGCTCTCAACACTATGGCTCGAGAGGCTGGCGTGGACAAGCTTGTCACGGCTCACAGTCTCGATGATGAAACCCAAACCATGCTCCTCAATATTGTTCACGGGGATCCCTTGCGGATAGCGCGGTCAAAGCCTGTTTTAACTGTGATTCATCCAAAACTTGTGCAGCGGGTGAAGCCCCTCTGTCAAATGCCCGAAAAAGAGGTTGCCTTCTATGCCTATCTGAAGGGGATAGAGTTTCAATGTATTCCTTGTCCTTACGCTCAAACTGCCTTGAGGAACGACATAAGGTCAATGCTCAATAGTATGGAGCATAAACATGCGGGAACATTATACACTATTTTCAGTTCCATGGAGCGAATCAGACCAGCGTTGGAGAGTTATGCGGAGGAAGTTAAGCTGCAGAACTGCAAGCTGTGCGGGGAACCAACTGTTGGAGACCTCTGTAAACCTTGTCAGATGCTGCAGGAACTTCGTGTCTTATAGAAAGATTCTTTTTTCAGTGGTTCTCTACAAGAAGGCTGTGAATTTCGTTGACTGTGCTTTCTGACGCGATGATACTGGAGCATCTTAGAAGTGGAGAAGTGAAGCTTGAACCCTTTGATTCTTCTGGTTTAAATCCTGCAGGTTATGACCTGAGAATCTCCAAGAGAGTTGTTTTGAAACCTAAGCACTATTTATTAGTGGCTACGCTGGAGACTGTTGAGCTGGGTTTAAGCGTGACGGCTTATCTGCATATTCGCTCGTCTTTGGCACGGGAAGGTGTGGTTGGCAGTTTCGCTGTTGTGGATCCGGGATTTCGTGGACAGCTGACACTTAACCTCCATAATGTTAGCGAAAAGGAGATTACCTTAGAAAAGGGAGAGCGCATAGTGCAGATAGTTTTTCACAAACTTGGAAACACAGCCAAGAAAGGTTACAATGGATCATACCAAAACAGCAAAGGAATCGTTTCAAGCAGGAGAAACAAAGCAGTCAAACAGACACAACTGGAAGAGACTGATTAATGTAGTTATTTGGTTTTTCTGAAAAAGTACTGTTTTCAACAATGAAGTATTATTAGTCTCCAAATATG
>CP070820.1:1303814-1322226 GCA_020344315.1 Candidatus Bathyarchaeum sp. | reverse complement strand
TGATGTTTCTGACAGTCTTGGCTGCCTCTGTCACAGCATTCTGAGCAGCTTCATTCCAGCCATTTGGTGAACTACCTATCAGTTCAATAATTTTTACAACAGTCATAGAATTCACCTCCACAGACTAAGTGGTTTCAACAACACTTCAGCTTTTCGACGCGTGCGCATTTGTTAATTCCTTTTAAAGCTGTTGAAGCATAGGATTGGTGGGAATGTGTTATGGGTTTCTTGCCGGGTAAGGTTCCAACCGAAGTTTTAGAGAAGATAGTTTTCAAAAATTTGGGAGCAAAGAGAAACGATGTTGTTCTCAGTCCTTCCATAGGCGAAGACGCAGCCCTAGTTAAAGCTGGAAACGAGATCCTAGCAATATCAACAGATCCGATAACCGGAGCAGAAGAATGGTTGGGATGGCTAGCTGTCCACGTAAGCGCAAACGACATCGCAACCCGCGGAATTCAACCTCGCTGGTTCAACTCCATCATACTATTACCCAAAAATTCAACAACAGAGCTCATTGAGAAGATATGCACGCAGATGGACAAGGCTGCATGCCAACTGAACATAGCCATCACTGGCGGACACTGCGAAATCACGCCGGGCATAGAACATCCCATAGTAACAGGATGCGCCGTAGGCGTTGCTGAGAACGGAAAATATGTGACAACCAGCGGAGCAAGAATAAATGACCGTATCATCCTGACAAAAGGAACAGGAATAGAAGGAACAGCCATACTAGCCTCAGACAAAAAACTGGAACTCCTAAAAGTCTTTGATGAAAGTTTCGTGAAAAAAGCAGAGAAATTCTTCGAAAAAATCAGTGTAGTAAAAGACGCCCTTACAGCTTTCAGAACTGAAGGAGTCACGGCCATGCATGATCCAACAGAGGGAGGAGTAGCAGGAGGGTTGCATGAACTAGCAGATGCTGCAAACGTCGGCTTCCAGGTTTACGAGGAAAAGATTTTCATCCCGGAAGAGACGCGTAAAATCTGTGCACATTTCGAAATTGAACCTCTTCAGCTCATAAGCTCGGGGTCCCTTCTTATAATCGCTGAAGACGAGAAAACAGACGAGATAATCAGCAGATTATCAAAAAACGATGTTCAAGCCTCGATAATAGGTGAAGTGGTAGAGCCTAGATTGGGAAGAAACTTTGTCACAAAAACCGGAGAAAAAACCGAATTAACCAGACCTGCCAGCGACCACCTATGGACTGCAATCGCAAACCCAGTCAAGACTCATCAAAGTTAGATTCAAGAGAGGTCTTGGCGTAAATGCTTTGTCAAATCTTTAAGATCGATCCATTGGACAGCCACGAATCCTACGATAATTCTGAGCCAAACCCGTAGAATCTGAATAAGAACTGTTGCCGCTGCCCCGAAGGCAGAATCTACGGCAAGCAGACCGTAAAGCCACGCCATGGCTGTATCCACAACACCTACGTCTCCGGGTATTCCAAGGGGAACAGACTGAATGCTTACGCTAATGGAATGAACAACTATGATTATAACAAAATCAACCTGCAGGCCCAGAGAAACGAAGACCAAGTAAGACATGAGTATGCTGAAGAACCAACCAGTTATCCCAAACACTATTGGTGGGACCAAACTCTTCGGATTTCTGCGCAAGAAGTCTATAGAATCATGAAAAGCACTTAATCCCTTTATTGCGTTCGCCTTTATGCGATCAATATTCAAACGCCCCCTCGTAACAAATCCCAAAAAACGCACCAAGACGTCAATTAATCTCTGCGCCAGCGTTTCTTTTAGACTGAAGAGAAATATGAAAAACAGCGAAATAGCGATGCCGAAAATCACGAGCAAACTCAGAGCTAAGACATAAACATCAACCGCGATTCCATAAATGTAAAGTAAAACGAAACTGAAGATTAAGCTGCCTAAAGGTATTATCATGGATAAAATTCTGTGGCTCACAACTGACGCCAGAACTTTCCCTGCCTTTTCACCGGACCCCTTGGTCATCAGGTAAGCTTTGGTGGCGTCTCCGCTTATGGACTCTGCCGGCACCAAAAGGTCAACGAAGACTCCTACCCATGTGAAGAGTAAAGTTTTTCGCAGGGGAACTTTGATCGAGAGGGGGCGAAGAAAAAACTGCCAAGTCAGAGAGTTAATGAGCATGTTCACGAAGAGAATCGCGACTGCAAGGGTATAGTAGAAGAGGTTGATGCTCTGGATTATAGTGACGATTTTGGGAATGCCGACGAAGAAATGGAGGTATGCAACAAAGATCAAAAGGCCTACCAGTAGAAAAGGAACCGTTCTTTTTAGGGACAACTGTTTTTCAGAAACCATCAGCTTCCTCGTCCATCTTGAATAGGAGCAAATAGAAGCTTCAACATATTAGCTTTTACTCGGTTTCCCACAATCAAGAGAAAGGTTTCAACTATTAGCTTCCAACATGTCGGAAAAGTTAACATTGAGCAAAAACATTCAGGGCATGCTTCCCCTTACCACATTAAGGATTGTTTGCTTTTAGAATTCTGGTTTTGTTTTTCCCAGTTTCTTGTCTAAGCATGCTTTGACGAGGCCGTAATATTCCGGTTCTGGTTTAGTGGGTCTGCTCTTGAATTCCCCGTGGAACTGGGATGCAAAGAAGAAGAATCTGCTAGGAACTTCCAGAATCTCTTTTCTCCTACCGTCGGGGCTGTTGCCTGAGAAAACCATTCCCTGTTTCTCCAAGGCGTCCCAGTAGTCCGGATTTACTTCCCATCTGTGACGGTGACGCTCAACAATCTTTTTAGCGCCATAAAGTCTCTTCGCCAAAGTTTCTTTCTTAACCAAGACCTCATGGGCGCCTAAACGCATAGTCGCCCCCTTATTCTTGACACCCCGCTGTTCTGGCATCAGATAAATCACAGGGTGAGGCGTCTCTGGATTTATTTCGGTGCTGTTGGCTCCATCAAATCCACAAACGTTGCGGGCGAACTCGACAACTGCCAACTGAAAACCGTAACATACTCCGAGAAAGGGCACATCATTTTCGCGGGCAAAGCGAACAGCAGCTATTTTTCCCTCTGTTCCTCGGGGACCAAAACCGTAGGGAATAAAGATTCCGTCGTGCCCTTCAAGTAGTTTCAAGCCGTCGGATTTCTTTTCTAGGTTCTCTGCTTCAATGTAATTGATTAGAACTTTTGTCTGGCAGGCGGCGCCAGCGTGTCTGAAGGCTTCGTTCATGCTCACGTAACTGTCGACCAAGCCCGCGTATTTGCCAATCAGTGCAACTTTAATTTCGTACTTTGGGTTTTCGAAGCAGTCTACAAATTTTTTCCATTCACTCCACTCTGGGGTCTTTTTTGGAAGACCCAATCGTCTGCAAACGTAATCGCCCATGCCTTGTTCATCCAAGATTAGGGGAACCTGATAGATGGATGGAACGTTGTAGGAACAGAAGACCGCTTCTTCGGGGATTGTGCCAAATAGTGCTACCTTCCGAAGGGTTTCGGAGTCAATCATCTCCCTGCATCTAGCCACGATAGTGTCTGGCTGGATACCTATTCGCCGCAACTCATTTACGCTGTGTTGAAGGGGCTTCGTCTTCATTTCGCCCGTGACATCCAATATGGGAACAAGAGCAACGTGAACATAGAGCGTGTTGTCGAAGCCATCTTCCAGTCGCATCTGACGGATTGCCTCCAAGAACGGCAACCCCTCTATGTCTCCAACTGTTCCCCCCAGTTCAGTCAAGACAATGGCGCCCTTCGATCGTTCTGCAACCATGTGGATACGACGTTTAATCTCGTTAGTGACATGGGGAACAATCTGCACACATCTGCCCAGAAAATCGCCCCGCCGTTCCCTATCGATAACTGTCTGGTATATCTGCCCAGTTGTAATGTTGTTCTCTTTCGGCAGGTTGATGTTCAGAAATCTTTCATACCCGCCAAGGTCAAGGTCTGTTTCGCCCCCGTCCTCGGTGACGAAGACCTCCCCATGGATATAGGGATTCATGGTTCCAGCGTCAACATTCACGTATGGATCAACCTTTATGACTGTAACATCAAAACCTCGAACCTGAAGCATTTTACCTATGGAGGAAGTGGTGATTCCTTTACCAACTGAGGAGAGTACCCCACCAGTTACAAAAATATACTTAACCATCCGCTTGACCTCGCGACAACACAACCCTAAACTAGGTTTCCTGTTAAAAATTCTTTCCAATGTAGTGGTCTTTACTTCCTTAATGTAGCTAAAGCTTGTTTGCCTGCTTCGTTCATTGTTTTACCCAGAGAAATAAAACCATGATTCTTTATCACGATCAGATTGTTGTCTCCCAAAGCCCTCAAAACCTCATTCGCCAATTCCCTTGAGCCGGGTTCATGCTCCCTTTCTGTGACGGGCAGCTTGAATTTCTCAGCATTCGCTATGATTACTTCATTGTGTCCATGAAAAATCGCATTTACTTCCTCACGTGCCTTGTAAATCAGAAAGTGCATCACCGCTTCTGAGGAGGGGTGCCTCTTTCCTCCAACATAAACAGTGTTACTCTGCTCATCGTAACTCTCAACGTAAACAAAACAATCATCCCCTAGGTTTTCTTTGCTCTTTAGCCCAGATGCAGTTATTACGAATCCTTCTTCTGATCTGAAGCTCAGGTTGCCGGTGTAATTTCCTTCAATCTCCGGAGTTAAGCCGTTCCTCTGGAATCTTTCACTCCATTCCTTCAGTTCCTCAATTCTGATATCACTGGGAATCTCATCGGATACAAAAATGATGTTGAATCTAATTTTTCCTTCTTTCATTTAATCACTGACTCAAATTCAGACACGTATTTGACGCTCATTCCATAATTGGTTCTGTCAATGTCTTCTTCCTGACGGCCTCAGCAATTTCCTTTCCAACAAGTCTCTCTGCTATTTTCAAGGCAAAATGAAGTGCAGTTGCAGGTCCTCTGCTAGTTATCAAGTTACCATCAACCACAACAGAGTCTTCCAGAAACTCGCCACCCCCATTCTCCACCTCACTCTCCATGCCCGGATAAATAGTGCATTTCCGGTTTTTCAGAACACCCGCATCTGAGAGAACTGCAGGCGCAGCGCAGATGGCAGCTACAAGCTTGCCGGAATCAGAGGCATCCTTGATCATCTCTAGCACTCTTTCGTCTCGTCGTAGATTCTTATAACCTGGATTTCCACCCGGCACCACAAGGGCGTCAAAATCTTTCATCTGAACCTTTTCAATTGCCTTGTCTGGAATGATCTTTATGCCATGGGCTCCTTCCACCATATCAGGCAACAATCCAGCAATCGTCACCGTTATTCCGCTCCTTCGCAGAACATCGATAACCGCCACCGTTTCTATCTCTTCAAATCCTGGAGCTAACAGCACCAAAGCTTCAGCCATTTTAACTCACAGTATATACTATTATCTAGAATGGCTTTAATTCTTTTAGCACAAAAGCATGGAGCAAAAAAATGGCTAGGCGATCTGCAACATCTTTCGAAAACATCTAAAACGGAAAGTATCTAAGAACGGGATCACCTAATTTCTAGATAAGGCGAAATCTTCATGGATAAAGTTGAATTGGACAACTGTTTGGAAGTTGCAACCCTTTCGAGTGGTTGCTTCTGGTGTACCGAAGCCGTTTTTCAGGAGATTAAGGGTGTGGTAAAGGTTGAGCCGGGCTATTCTGGCGGTTCAATGCTGAATCCCACCTACGAGCAGGTTTCAACAGGAACTACAGGACACGCAGAGGCTGTCCAAATCCTGTTCGATCCCATCATCATATCTTTCAGGGAGGTTTTGAAGATTTTTTTCGCCACCCATGACCCGACAACCCTGAATCGACAAGGAGCAGATGTTGGTCATCAATATCGATCTGCTATCTTCTATCACAATGAGGAACAGAAGGCAATCGCAGAAGAGGTTATTGAAGAATTAACTTCGGAAAAAATCTTTAATTCGCCGATTGTAACGGAAGTTGTACCCTTCAAAGCCTTCTATAAGGCAGAAGATTACCACAGAGATTACTTCAAAAAGCATCCCCAACAACCTTACTGCAGAGTGGTGATTTCACCGAAGATTGCGAAGTTGCGGAAGAAATTTCAGAGCAAGCTCAAGAGTAGCTAATTCAGCGGGTATTTACTAATTTCTGTTTGGTTCAATTATTACTTTCAGCGATTTTCCTGCTTCTGCTACTAGTCTGAAGCCTTCAGCAGCCTCTCGGAGGCTTAGCCTGTGGGTTATCATGTCTGCAACGTTTATTCTCTTTTGAGCCAGAATTTTCAGTGATTCTTCAAGGTCTTTTGGAGCTGCGCCATAGGAGGTTTTTATTGTTATTTCGTTTCTCCAGAATTGTGTTATGGGTATGGGAATTTTGGTTGTTGGGTCTGGAACCGCGAAAAAGAGGATTGTTCCTCCGCGGTCTACGCATTCTAAAGCGGTAAATGCTGCTTTCTCCGCGCCTGTGCATACGAGAACTTTGTCCGCTGCTCTTCCATCGTTTAATTCTTTCAGTTCTTGCGGCAAGTCTCCTTTTGCGTCTATCACATGGTCTGCTCCAAATTTTTCAGCCATTTTCATCCGATGGGGGTTTATGTCTGAGGCAAATATTTTCTGTGCTCCTTTCTGTTTTGCCAGCTGGATGTGAAGTAGGCCTGCCATTCCGCTCCCAATTATCAGCAGGGTGTCGTCTTTCTGGATGTCCGCTAGCCTCTGACCTCTAACTGCGCATCCTAGGGGTTCAATGAAGGTTCCTTCTTCGTAGGAGACGTTTGAGGGTAGCCTGTAAACGCCGGTTTCCACATTAATTTTTGGCACCCGTATGTATTGAGATAAGCCCCCGGGATAATAGTTTGTTGTGTGGAGGGTTTCGCAGGCTGTGTGATTTCCTTTTAGGCAGTAGCGGCATTTGTTGCAGGGAACATGATGGGAGACGAAGACGCGGTCTCCAACCTTGTATTTTGTTACTTTTTCTCCTGTTTCAGCTATGATTCCTGTAGCTTCATGCCCCAGAACCCTAGGAGCCTTTGGTAGCCTGTACCATTCCACTACGTCGGTTCCGCATATTCCGCTTGCCATAACTTTTAGCAGGATTTCGTCAGGCGCTATCTCTGGTTTAGGAACCTCTTGGATTCTTATATCCTTGTTGTTGTGGTAAACGGCTACGAGCATTGGTTCACCAAAAATTTGAAGGCTATGCTTTTCCCGCTTTTACCTGTTCGAATAGTTGTTGCGCTTCTTTGGGGTTGAGGTTTTCGTGGATTACGCCGCGTATTGCTCGTATCATGGCTACCGGATATTGGTGCTGCCATACGTTTCTTCCAAGGTTTACGCCTATGGCTCCCTTCTGTATGCCATCGTAGACGAATTCGAATACTTCTAGTGCAGTGTCCACTTTGGGTCCGCCTGCAATTACCACGGGCACAGGGCAGCCGTTGATTACTTTCTCGAAGTTTTCTTCGCAGTAGTATGTTTTTACAACTTGGGCGCCTAGTTCAGCGGCTATTCTGGCGCACAGTGCCAAGTATCGGGCGGTGCGTTTTTCCAGTTCTCTGCCTACTGCTGTTACTGCCATTACTGGGATTCCGTAGTCTTCGCATTGGTCAACGAGGCTTGCGAAGTTCAGTAGGGTTTGGTGTTCGTGTTTGCTTCCTACGTAGATGGACATGGAGACTGCGCTGGCGTTGAGGCGAAGGATTTCGTTGATGGAGGTTATCTGTCCTTCGTTGGATAGGTCTTCGCCTACTACGCTGTTGCCTCCTGAAACTCGGAGAATTATTGGTTTCGGGATGGCTGGGTCTACGCAGTTTCTGAGTACGCCTCGGGTTAGCATTATGGCGTCTGCGTATTGGATTAGTGGTTTTATGGTTTCTCCGGGTTTCTCCAGTTTGCGGGTTGGTCCCTGGAAGTATCCGTGGTCGATGGGTAGAAAGAGGGCTCTTCCGTCTTTCTGTATGAGCCTGTTTAATCTGTTTTGGATTCCCCAATCCATGTTATTTTCCTCCCTCATCCTTTGGTCTCAGGATTAAATAGCCTTTCTCTATAAGCCAATGATGAAACTCGTAAGTAGTGAACCTGCAGTCCGTTTTACATGTCTTTCTAACTTGTTCGTACTCTTCTGAGCCTGACGGCAACTTGTTCAATTCAACCTGCACAGGACACGGTATGTCATTGCAGAACTCTCTACGCTTATAATCAATGAAACCCTCTATAGTCATGTTCGTTCCTCTCAACTGCCTCTTAATTTAGAGTTATTGGAACTAAAACCTTTCTAGCCCGTCTCGTGAGCTTAGACACACCCATTTACTTTGCGCGCATAAATGGTAACAGCGAGCTTTGTTTGCAAAACGGCTTATTTTAAGTAAAAACATCTAATACTTTATAAGTGAAATAATATTTGATTCGCGTAACTTGTATGATTTCGTTTGGATGTGGTAATACTGTATGATGTGGTGATTCTTGGTTCTGGTCCGGCTGGTTTGACAGCGGCTATTTACACGAGCAGGGCTGGGTTGAAGACTCTTGTTGTAGCTGGAATGTTGTGGGGTGGTCAACTCATGCTTACACAGGAAGTTGAGAACTTTCCGGGATTCGAAAAAGGAATCCTCGGACCCAAACTCATGGAAGAGATGCGGAAGCAGGCTGAACGCTTCGGCGCAGAAATAATCCTTGAAACCGCCACATCCGCAGACCTCAAATCCAAACCCTTCAAAGTAACAGCAGGAAACAAAACATACGAAGGAAAATCTGTTATCATAGCCACCGGAGCATCAGCTAAATGGTTAGGCTTAGAGAGCGAAACGCGGCTGAGGGGCAAGGGCGTTTCAGTCTGCGCCACATGTGATGCACCCTTCTTCAGGAACAAGAAAGTTGTGGTTGTTGGGGGAGGAGACACAGCCATGGAGGAGGCTCTTGTTCTCTCCAGATTTGCAAGTGAAGTCAAAGTAATCCACAGAAGAGACAAATTGAGAGCATGCAAGTGCCTTCGAGAAAAAGCCTTCGCGAACCCGAAGATAACGTTTGTCTGGAACAGGATAGTCCAAGATATTCTGGGCAAGGACAGAGTAGAGGGAGTCCGGCTTAAGAGAGTTGATTCCGGCGAAGAAACTATTCTGTCTTGTGACGCTGTCTTCTTAGCAATAGGTCACAAACCGAACACAGAAATCTTTAATAACCAAATAGAACTGGACCAAACAGGTTACGTAGTAGCCAGAGACGACACAAAAACCAACATAGAAGGAGTCTTCGTTGCAGGCGATGTAGCAGACTACCGCTACCGCCAAGCTATTGCAGCAGCGGGATCTGGATGCAAAGCCGCCCTTGACGCAGAAAAATATCTGGAATTAATCTAGAAACAGTTAAGATCAAAACTAACAAAGCTTTTACACGGGATAACCCCATAAACTGAATCCGTAACTTTCTCCACAAACTAGGTAGCGGAGAAAAGGAAGAGCCAGCCATGAGCATAAAATCTTATGCAAAGAAGTTGGGAATCGTCGGCAAACCTAACACTGGCAAGTCCACATTCTTCTCTGCTGCAACTCTAATTCCGGTGGACATAGGAAACTACCCCTTCACCACCATCAAACCCAATCGAGGCATAGGATATCTGCGCACTCCCTGCGTCCACAACGAATTCAACGTGGAAGACGACCCAAAAAACTCCCTCTGCTTAGATGGAATCAGACTAGTTCCAGTCGAGTTAATTGATGTAGCCGGACTGGTTCCCGGCGCCTGGAAAGGACGGGGGCTAGGAAACCAATTCTTGGACGAAATCAGAAAAGCAGACGCCCTCCTCCACGTAGTCGACGCCGCAGGAGCAACCGATTCTGAAGGAAGAATATGCAAGCCCGGAGATCACGACCCTGTTAAAGACGTTAAGTTTCTGGAGACCGAGATAACCATGTGGATGAACCAGATACTGAAAAAGGACTGGCCTAAAATGGCTAGGACCACCGAGGCAGGCAAAGAGGACCTAATCTCCCTCCTTGAAACCCGCTTGAGCGGACTAGCAATCAAAAGATTCCACATAATTGAGAGCTTAAGAAAAACCGACCTAAACATGGATAAACCAACCCTATGGAGCAACAAGGACCTCATAAAATTCTTGAACATTCTGCGAAGAATTTCCAAGCCAACATTGATCGCCGCTAACAAGATCGATCTTCCAACAGCAGAAGAAAACGTTGAGAGACTGAAAAAACTCGGATATACGGTTGTGCCTTGCAGCGCCGAAGCAGAACTTGCCCTCAGGAGAGCCGGAGAAAAAAGTTTGATCGATTATAGGCCTGGAGACTGCCGCTTAACAATAAAAACTCCAGAAAAACTAACGGAGGCTCAAGACAGAGCTTTGACGATTATCCAAGAACAGATCCTGTTCAAATTTGGGTCTACTGGCGTCCAAGCAGCCCTCAACACAGCTTTCTTTGAGCTCCTACAGATGGTTGCTGTCTATCCAGTAGAGGACAGCGAACACCTCAGCGACCACAAAGGTCGAATTCTCCCAGACGTGTACCTCGTACCCTATGGGACTACTGCACGCCAACTTGCCTACATCATCCACACAGAACTGGGAGAAAGTTTCATCCACGCCATCGACATTCGAGGGAAACAGAGAATCGGCGAAGACTATGTTTTGAAGAACAGGGACGTAGTTTCGATAGTCAGCGCTAAGAAGCGCGGATGACCAAAAAATTTTGTTTTACTTGCCGAAGCGGCGCTTTCGTCTCTGGTATGTTCGAACTGCACGCAGAAGGTCTATGCGTCTAAAGTCTGGCCAGTTCATGTCAACAAAGCAGAGTTCGCTGTAGGCGGATTGCCATGAGAGGAAACCGCTGAGCCGCTCTTCCCCAGAGGTTCGGATGATGAGATCAGCATCTTGCTTTGGCATGTGAGCAGTGTATAGATATTTCTCAAAAAGTTCTTCATCTATATTCTCGGGATTTAGTTTTCCGTTTTCGACCTCATTAGCTATCTTCTTTGTTGCGTCAACGATTTCTGCCCTTCCACCATAAGCCAGAGCCACATTCAAGAACCGATCAGCATATTCTTTTGTGGATTCTTCTAAGCTCTGGATTAGTGCTTGAGTCGATTTAGGTAGGAGGTCCACCCGACCTATGGCTTTAACTCGGATTTTATTTTCATGAATACTCTTATTCTCAAGGGTAGAACGCAGTTTTCCCTCAATCAACTTCAGAAGCTCTTCCACTTCTTTTGGGGAACGGAGAAAGTTTTCGGTTGAAAAAGCATATAGAGTAATGGATTTCACATCCAGCTCTATGCACCAATCCATCAGTGCATCAATCTTGTCGGCTCCAAAGTGGTGTCCTATCCAAGGGGTCAGAGCTTTTTGGGATGCCCATCTTCTGTTTCCGTCGAGAATTATGGCTACGTGTTCCGGTTTTATCCCGTCTTTAATCTGGAACCACAGCCACTTCTCGTATAGCTTGTAGATCCCTAACAGAGAGAGCAAATCTTGAAGCATCATTCAACCTCGAAATCTTGCGTCCTGTAGTGCGTTGGCACACGGACATTTACGTTTCTGCGGTAAATAAAGGATGGTCTCTCTTAAAATTTGCTGAATAACAGGCATTCTCTCTTTCGCAACCGCACTCACTTCCTTTGCTGTTAGCCGTTGCTGAATTCCCGCAGCCATATTCGAAACAAAACTTACTGTGGCATAGCACATCTCCAGCTCTCGCGCCAGCACAGCCTCAGGCACCACAGTCATCCCTACCAGATCACAACCCAACCCTCTGAACATCTCAATCTCTGCAGGAGTCTCAAGTCGAGGACCCTCAGTACAGACGATAACACCTCGATTCCACACCTTTTCAGCATGCTTCTTTATAATCTTCATTAGTAATTTTCGAACTTCGGGGCAAAACGGCTGAGACATGTCCACATGGGTAACCAGAGCTTCATCGTAGAAACTAAGGTTCCGAAGCTTAGTGAAATCAATCAAGTCGTGTGGAACCACCAAGTCGCCCGGCTTAAAATCAACGTTTATTGCGCCCACAGCGTTTGTGGCAAGAATTCGTTTAACCCCAATTTTGAATAGAGCGTATATGTTAGCGCGATAATTCACTTTGTGTGGAGGGATAGAGTGCTGAACACTGTGACGAGACAGAAAAGCCACAGACTTACCGCCAACATCACCAACCGATATCGTAGGCGGGATTCCATACGGGGTTCCTACGTGAATTTGCTCCATATCTTTAAACAATTTTTCTAGTCCAGATCCGCCAATAATTGCCGCATCAGCTTTCCTCAAGGTCCTCCAACGCCTCTCCTCTGCCTTTGAAGAAGTCACTATATCTTCTCCGTAGCACTAAGACGGTTAAGACCGTGGATACTGTCACCGGTATACCCCCGATGATGGCAGAAATCAATGGGATGTAATCGAACGTCGGATCGATAAGAATCTGTGATGCCTGATCAAAAATAACAGAAGACCATGCGACCACAACTATTATGACAAGGGTTCGCCACAACCGGAGGTCCCGCTCACCGAACCATCGAATCGCCCTGCCTGAAAGTATGACGCATAGACCGAGAGCCATGATATATATTGATCCTACAAGAAACTCTCCGATAAGTCTCGGAACCATTGTAAAGGGATCAGCCCCTGCAGTAACCCTTGCCACCGCAGTTCCGCCCAGATAGCCTCCAACCAGAATCAACACGATTCCTGCAACCGCGGAAAAACCTGCTATCTGCACAGTGAAGGGGGGAGGCGAATATTCTCTCACCCATTTAATGAAGTTGAGAGCTGCTTTGTCGAGTTTGAATCCTCTCACGACAAGAAATGAACCTATGACCAGGGCGAGGGCTATTCCAGCATACGACAACAAATTGAAACGCCATAGGACAACCAAACAGATGAGGAGGATTCCCGGCATACCCAAAAGCATTCGGGAATAACGGGGGTTCTCCACGAGAACTTTGAGGTATCGAGAAAAGAGTGCGGCTGTTTCTTCGATGGATTTGCTGTGCTTCATAACAATTCTTCGAACAGAAGTAACGGGCACTCTTGACTCAACTAGAGGCAGCACCATCTCGTCTGTGTAACCGTCAGTAACGAGAATAACATCTGTAGCTGGAAACGCCTTTAGAACCTCGGTAAGTTCAGCCACAAGTTGCCTGTCAGCCTCTACTCCTCCCAAATCGGAACCGGCTATGGTCGCAACCTCATGCTCTTCTTCTCCTTTGGCTCCCTTTTTGAGGTTGTCGTAGATTCTAACAGCTTCGAACATGGCATTGGCATCAGCTTCCTCAGGGTCTCGAAGGGCAAGACCCGTAGCAGCATTCACGGTATCTTTTCTTCCAAGGATAGGCGTGTTAATTTCCGCCTTCATGCCTAGGTCGTCGTCCCTGTCGACGCAGAGAATGAGAATGCGCTCCGCCTTGGCTGATGCCGGCATAATTGCTCTCCCTATTATCCTTTTATTTAGAGGCACACTTTAATCTTGTCGTTATTTTTTCAAGATTTGGTGAAAAAGCTTTTGTCTATGAAGGCTTCAAAATTATACTAATCCTTTCTCAGCCAGAATCTTGAATTCTTCCCACATCAACTTTTCACCGCGTTTCAGCTTAGTTAACGCCCTCTCCTCCAGCTCTTTCTGAAGTTCACTCTCACGTTCAGCCTGTCTCTTATCCGCGGTTTCCTTCAATTCTCCTTCATAGGCTCTGATTTTTTCTTGATGTTCGACAGATTTTTGGTGTAGTTTCTGGGCTTGCTGTTTGGTTTCCAAATATTTTTGATGAATGTTATCGGCTTCAACTTGGAGGTTGCGGGCTTTGTCTAAGGTTCCAAGCATCTTTTCATGGAATCTTTGGCTCTGTTCAGCCAATTCAGCCAGTTTCTCGTGAAGGGTTTTTGCTTCGATTCCAAGGTTTCTCTCTTTGGTTCGTAGCTCTAGGAGCTCTTCTTTCACCTTTTTTATTTGTTTTTGAACTAAGAGTTGGGCTTCAAGCTGCCGTACCTGATTAATTAAGTTCTCTTCTTCTTTTACCGGAAGTGATGTTGTTTGAATCTTCCAGTCAATCTTCTCAATCTCCCTCTCTATATGCCGCAGGTTTCCCTCGGGTCTCTTTTTCGTCAACCCCCTGAGTTTCTCTTTCAACTCCAAAGTTCTGTCCCGCTTCTCTTTGCGTCTGTTTTTCGCCTCATCGCGGAGCTTTTTTAGTTCCTGAACCTGCTCGTTTACGGCGTCTCTCTTTTCTTTGATGTTGGCAGCTTCTTTTCGTAGACTTTTGACCTCGTTGTGGAGGGCGTTTCTTTTGTCAGCGCATTTTTTTGCTTCTAAGTTCAGCTTGTTTCGCTCTTCCTTAAGTGGGATTAATTCTTGGTTCAGTCTTTCGATTTTGTGTTTAGGGGATTCAGATATTTTCTTCACTTCCTGTGCTGGGCTTAGCCTCTGATAGGAACTGTTGAGTCAAAGTCTCGTCCTCTTTTGAGGAAATAGAAGAAGATGCCGTGTTTAGGCTGTTAAGGGTTTGGTTCCAGTATAATCCTTGCATCGACTGCCTTTGCTCCCTTCTCGTAAACCATTACAGGATTCAGGTCAAGTTCTTTGATCTCTTGGTGATCCATCACCAGCCTTGATGTGTTCAGCAGGATTTCTACGATCATGTTGATGTCAAGGGGCGGTTGACCGCGATAGCCTCTGAGTATGGGGTATGCCTTTACTTCTGAGATCATCCCTTTAGCGTCCTCTTCAGTGATTGGGGCAACTCTGAATGCCACGTCTTTCATCACTTCCACGAAGATTCCTCCCAAACCGAACATCAAAGTTGATCCAAACTGGGGGTCCTTGATCGAGCCCACTATGACTTCTGTTGACGCAGGAGCCATCTCCTGAACGAGAATGCCAGTAATCTTTGCGTTGGGTTTCAGCTTCTTTGCGTTCTCTAAGATTTTGTTGTAGGCGTTTCTGGTGTCCTCTTGATTTTTGAGGTTAAGGATTACTCCTCCCACGTCAAATTTGTGAAGTATGTCTGGAGAGACGATCTTTAGAACTGTGGGGTAGCCGATTTCCTCAGCGAATCTCTCTGCTTCTTCAGCGGTTTTCGCTACTTTGAATCTTGTTACGGGTATGTCATATTCTAGACAAATTGTCTTTGCTTCAGGCTCAAGAAGGTAGTTTCTTCCCTCCTTTCTAGCTTTCTTAAAGATTTTGGAAACCTTTCCCGGCAATGTTAACATCCTTTTTTGGCTTTAGAGAGTTAGGTGAGTTTTTTCCTTTCTAACTCTTTCGCATATTTTATCCTATGACAGGTTGTGACAATAAATTTAGATTATCATATTCTGTAGCGGTTTTTGGAAAAAAAGCTGTTTTCAACATGCTGCTGTGATTAGGCTCTAAATATGAGCGGGTTCTTTTTTTGGTTTGGTGTTTTGGCTAGTTTCCTTTTGTAGATTATTGCAGCCAATGTTGCGATGAGAAGCAGGGGCAGAATGGTCCATGAGGGAAACTCTGGGATTACTGCTATTTCTGCTGGTTCCATGAGTGGATGGTAGTCAATGCATCCTGTTTCACCTCCAGGAATGAGCGAAATGTATGGTGTGTCTCCTATGCCGTCACCATCAGCATCTGTGCCGTTGTAGTCGCTCCAGTAGTTCCTATCAGTTATGGGTATGTTGTAGTGAGGTAGGGGGAAAACCCAGATTCCATTATTTGATGGCACCACATCGTTTATCATGTTATTTTCGGTGATACTAACGCTTGGCAATGTCATACTAAATACTATGTCGATACCACAAAAGTTGTTTGCAATGGTGTTGTTTTTGATGATGGTTTTTTCATATTGTCCAATGGGCGGTTCCCTTTTTATTAGGTATATTAATGTGTAAGTTAATGGGGATTAAAACGGGCTAAGAGCTCCAAAATTATCAAGATTGCTGTACCGACTACTAAGACAATTGTCAGATAGTTTATAGAGCTTTCAACTTTATGAATTGAGGCTAAATCCTGCAGGGTCAGAATACTGTCAAGAGTTCTGTTGTAGGAATCCATGAAATCAAGTTCCCTATCGATAATGCTGATTGCCTCCTCTACAATTGATTTCGACGTTTCATCAAGCTTGATGCGGGGTATTACCGATTTGGTGGCATCAAGCATGAACTCCCTTTCATCGATCATAAGCCGGTAAAGAGCAGAAATCATCTTCTTGAGTGAAAAGACGGAGCGAATAAGGTGCTTTCCCCCACTCTCTAGAGTTTGCTCCTCCATCTGGTCTATTCTTTCTCTGACAGAAAACAGCACATTAGAGTTTCTAATTGCAATCTCATGAAATAGTACACTGATTACCAAAGATGAATTCAGTTCTTGCCCTTCTTCCACGCCCTCTCTCAATCTTTTAATTGTCGTCTTAATTATCTTGGAATGGGTATGGCTATCTTCTTCTCCCCAAGTGATAACCATATTTTTCTTCTCCATAAAAACCACTGGGAATACTCGAAGCTGCTCCTTCAGAGAAATAGAAGGAATCGTGAGTAAAACGTAGTCGTGTATCTTTTCATAATCACATAGCATAAAACCTTCAATATGGATATCTAGCGGCTCTTCCATCCTTTTTTTGATGTTTTCAACAATCTCTGGTTTGTTTCCAAGCAATTCTGAAATTATTTCCCGTTCTTTTTCATTGGGATCATAGATGTCAACCCAAACCCACTGTTTGCCCGCAACATCTGTTAGCTGCTTTAGGGAATCAACATCTTCTGCCACGAATTCCTTTTCTCGCGCAGTATACATCCAGATCATTGGTCTTCACTTGTTTCCAACGGCTGAAATGACTTTAAAATTTATCTGTTTCTGAAAGATAATCGCTGAGCTTTTAAAGACGGGTAACCAATGTTATTGGAGCACATTAGGGATAAATATGTCAGGAATAGCCCTCGTAGCAGACAAGAATACTGTAACATGCTTTAAGCTAGCAGGCTTAAGTGAAGTATATTCAGTGGAGGATGCTAAGGGAGCTGAAAAATGTCTTCAAACACTTTTAGAGAAAGGCAATCTAAGAATTGTCCTCGTTTCCGAGCGCCTAATAAATCAGATTCAAATATTCGACCAAATTGCAGCTCACAAAACCCCTCTGATTATACCAATTCCAGACATAAAAGGTCCAATTACGCTTAAAACCGATCTCATGATTGAACTAATCAAACGCAAAACCGGGATTGAGGTGAAATTTTGAGAAACAATCATCCAATCAATCTGAATTACAGGAGTAACCTAACTTGTTGAAAGGAACAATCCATCGCATAGCAGGCCCATTCGTTATCGCTAAAGGCATGTCGGGATCCCGCATGTACGAGCTAGTGAGAGTTGGAGAAGCTGGAATAATCGGAGAAGTCATCCGTCTTGAAGGTCAAACTGCAGCAATACAGGCCTATGAAGAGACAACGGGAATAAAGACAGGCGAAAAAGTTGAGGGAACAGGAAAACCGCTATCAGTAGAACTCGGTCCCGGCTTGATCAAGCAAATATACGATGGAATACAACGTCCTCTGCCCGTTATCCAAAATCTAATTGGATCACGTATTGAGAGAGGCGTTATTCCACCAGCACTGGACAGAAAAAAAGAGTGGCATTTTAGCCCAATAGTAAAGAAAGGAACTAAAGTTGTGGCTGGCGACATCATTGGCATTGTCCAAGAAACTTCTCTGATTGAACACAAGATTCTCGTTCCACCCACAGTGAACGGGACTGTAGAAGAAGTGGTTCCCGAAGGAGATTATGTAGTAGACGAGACTATCGCAAAAGTCAAAACTGGAAGAACCATGGAGAGTTTGTATTTGATGCACACATGGCCCATCCGACAGCCTCGACCCTCGAAAGCAACTCTACCCAGCGAAATTCCTCTGTTAACCGGGCAACGAATAATTGATGCCTTCTTTCCGTTATCCAAAGGTGGAACAACAGTTATATCCGGCGGGTTTGGAACTGGAAAAACCGTTTTGTCTCAGAGTCTTGCACGGTGTGCTGACGCGGACATTCTCATTCTTGTCGGATGTGGTGAACGTGGTAACGAAATGGCTGATGTTATTGAAAAGTTTCCTCAGTTGCAAGACTTTCGTTCTGGTCAACCGCTCGTAAACAGGACAATCATCATAGCAAACACCTCAGACATGCCAATAGCAGGCAGAGAAGCAAGCATCTATTCAGCTCTGACACTTGCGGAATATTACAGAGACATGGGATATGACGTTGCATTGATGGCTGACTCTACATCTCGATGGGCTGAAGCCCTTCGTGAAGTATCTGGTCGATTGGAAGAGATGCCCGGAGAAGAAGGATACCCTGCTTATCTAGCTTCAAGACTAGCAGAATTTTATGCTAGAGCTGGCCGAGTCTCTACCCTAGGAACCCAAGAAAGATATGGATCAGTCACAGTTGTCGGCGCAGTTTCCCCGCCAGGTGGCGATTTTTCAGAGCCTGTAACAGAAAAAACTA
>CP070820.1:1284792-1303714 GCA_020344315.1 Candidatus Bathyarchaeum sp. | reverse complement strand
AAACAATAGGGGAAAAGTGATGGTTTGGCTGCTTAGAAAGTGTGTCAAGTGTGGAAAGTATACGTTGAACCATGAGAGCTGTCCCCATTGTGGAGGTAACTTGCGCATACCGCATCCAGCCAAATTTTCGCCTGAAGACCGGTATGCAAAATATAGACGGGCAATGAGAGGTTTAGGTCAGAATGAAAAAAACAGTCATTAAGGAACTAAGGAGAATTGAGCTGAAAAACCCGATTCTAGTGGAAGGATTTCCTGGATTAGGTATGGTGGGAAGCATAGCGACCCAATACCTTACCAGACAATTAAAGGCGCAAAAACTAGCAATCTTATATTCTCCCCACTTTCCCTATCATGTTCTCGTCGACAAAAAGGGAGGCGCCAGGCTTCTCCGCGGAGAATTTTACTTCTTAAAAAATGAGACCGGAGAAAATGATTTCATCTTCTTAACTGGGGACAGCCAAGCCCAGACGATTGAGGGACAATTTGAGGTAGCCAACAGCATCCTCGACTTCGCTGAAAAGAAAAAAGTGAAAACGATCATAACCATCGGCGGATACAGAAACGAAGTTGAAGACTCCCCGAAAGTAGTTGCAGTATCCACAAATCCCGCTCTCGTTAAAAAGGCTTTGAAAGCTAAGGCGATATCCAGCGACGCAGGAACCCCCATCGTGGGTACAGCAGGTTTGCTCCTCGGCTTGGCGAAATTTAGAAAGATAGATGCAATTTGTCTCTTGGGCGAAACTCGCGGCTATCTACCCGACCCGAAGACAGCGAAGAGTGTTATTGAGATTCTGCAAGGCATCCTTGATGTCAAGGTCGATTTGAAAGGTTTGGATAAGGAGATAGAGCGGTCTAAAGAGATACTGGATAGAATGCGAGATATTGAAAAGAGACGAGTTAAGTATATGCAGAAGATGCGTAGGGTAGAAGAGGAGCGAATCACCTATATTTCTTGAGGCACACGATTAATCATAATTGACCTTGTAAACACATACAATAATTGCATAGTAGCCCTGTCCATCTGGGAACCAACCGATATTTTGCACTTTTTGTGAGAAATAGCCCTCGGGTGGTCCTGCAAAGTGTTCTAATTCGATTTCTGAAGAACCGTAGAGAACCATTTCTCTTCCATAGTGCATCAGTTTGTATAAAACCGTGCTCATTCCCTCCTCATCGGGTACCTGTTCTCCTTGATCTTCTTGTCCATTATAATCGCCAGCATCCACCCAAGAGGTTCCAAGTCCTCCTTGTGTGATTGTTGTGTTTCCGAAATCATTGTCATCCAATCCGCCAATCTTTGCCATCCATCTCCACTTCCCTTCATCGCCATATATTGCGTCAGACACTTCTCCTGTCTGGGGGTCTTGTCTGAAGGAATGGTAGACCACAACATGCGTTACATCATACTTTTTTAGAAATTTGATGGCTTCAGTTTCGTTTGACATGAACATTTGCCCAATCAAGCTTATCTGAGTACTATTTACTGTGCCGTTATCAGCAAGAGTTGTTTTGTTGGCAATATTCGTGATCCAGTAGCCGTAATCCCACCAACTCGCCACCACATCAGTTGGTTCCAGATTGACCCGCATCCAGTTGAGGGCATCTAACCAATCTCTAACTGGTTCATTAGGCCTAATCGGCAAACTCGAAGAGGCAATAGTTGTAGGCGAATAAGCACGACTCACGACTCTTGGATAGTCTGCTTCAAAGCTTGGCAAGACAAACGTAACCGTCAACAACAGAAACATCAAAATGATAAAGGCCGCGCTGAATTCCTTGCCCACACGAGGCCTGAAACGCATTTTACGTCTGGCAATTTTAGGACCTTCCCGCAGAATAGTGATAAAGGGCCTGACCACTTGAACCAAAGCTAATGCCCATAATAGGCTAACGGCTGGAGCCAAGAGCAAAGTTAACCGAACCATGGAACCGGCAAAGTAGATGGCTGTCAGCCCGAAGATCGTGAGAAAAATGTTGCGGTTTGTAGGATTCTGCACGGCGAAGAACAAACCAACGGGTATGAATAGGACTCCTATGCCGACATCAAAGTATAAGGATCCCCAAGTAGCAGGTCTGTGTTCCTGCACAGACTGCACAAGTTGTTGTGAAGTACTTTCACCTATCCGTGTAGAGGGATTTATGGCGGACAAGAACTTTGATTCTAAGGACCCAATTACCCCGAGGTTTGAAAGTCCAATGTACAGAACTACAATCAGGGCTAAGAAGGCAAATACAAAAAATGCTTTATTTCTGGAGGTTTTGATGTAGCGAGAAATTTCATAGATGCCCAATAAAATGAACATTCCAGCCACTGCTAAGATTGTAGGCTCTGTTAGGAATTGGAATCCTAGCTTTGGTATATTTGCGGCTATGAAAAGTGCCACACCAAATGTTGCACTGTAGGATAGAAGGAGACGGGATGAATATCGCCGGAGCAAGATTAGAACAAGGACGAAAATCATGCTAATTCCGATAGCATAACGTGCAGCTCCCCAAGACGAAAAGAGATAGCCCAAAGATAATCCTCCAGCGACCCCATAGACTACGCTGTTTCTAAGAGGCCTTTCGGGATCAATAGATCTTAGAAAGAAAAAAATGAACAGGAGGATACCGAAGATTCCAACGGTTTCATCGTCGAAAAAACCAAGAGATGTACGACCAATGTACGGTGAATTTAGGGCTAAAAAGAAAGCTGAAAAAAGCCCCACCTCTTTACCGCCAATGTCTTTTCCCACAAAGTAGATAACTAAAACGGTCAATACCGCCATAATCACCGGAAATATTATGACGAAATTGAAAACGGGATCAGCGGTTAAAGGATGATAGACGTTTGCGTTGAGAATCGGCGCCGGAGCAAGATTCAACGCATCGGCTATCTGATAGAAGAACGCCGCTGTTGCTGCCAGACCCGGATACAAATTGCGTCCAAAATTGATCCCTTGAGGATACCAGGCCATTGTGTCTGTCCATGAGGTCCAAGCGAAGAATCCATTATCAACCATATTCTTGGTTAAACGGTAATGAACATGGGGGTCAAATTCCGAGAGTTGATAACCCCAACGTATAGGCAACAGTCTGATCACGGCGGCTATAACAAGAATGAGAATAAGTAAAGAAATGTGCAGCAGCGAAGAATGCGTGATTCGGAAGCGAAGAGCCCCACCGCTCGTTAAGGCATTAACAACTTTCTCTCTGCTAAACAACTTACTGATCTTCACTGCAAACCCTTCTCTCGTCAATGAAAACAATGAAACCCTTTATTTCTCTTGCGGTCTTCATGTTATTAACCTCATTCTTTGAGGGAAGAGATATTTTAACTTTTTAACCTGCGTTCCAAAAAGACGGAAAGGATAGTGGCTTGAATACTAAAAAACGTAGTTGGGAAGGTCCCTTCGCCCCGTCAATTACCCATATGTCTTATTTTCGTTTGATAATCTTCGGAACGTAGATGTTACAGCCTCCACACATGGGGCATTGCCTAGGCTCCACTTTGCTTTCGTTAACCCATTTATATCCACACTTCAGGCATATCCAATCTGCCACGCTTCTCACTCCCATCAAATCTCGATATCTGCCTTGAAGCACTTAATATTTTCCATCACAATGGAGCATTTGTTATATTTGAGAAGCTTCCGGAACTGGAGCTTACCTTCTTCTACGCGTTTCGTATGCAGATTTGACCTCAACGTTCTTTGGTACGAAGGATATCTTGTTGCCGCATTTAGGGCATTTACCATCGTGAGTCTGAATTATCTCATCTGGGGGTTTCAATTCTATGCCTTCATAGAGGATGAAACCACATTTTTCACAAATTACCTGTTGAGGCAAGATCTCACAGCCGTAGCAGAACGAAATACAACTGATACAAACTATTTATATATTACGACGAATCGCAAATCACTTCGTCAATATCTCCGTTTCTTCAATTACCTGAAGAGCTGTAATCGATTGTTTATGGTGATGCTTTTTTGTAAATTGAGAATAGAGTTATTCGTAAATCATTTATAGAGTTCTGAGTGTCTGAAGGCGAATGGGCTGGATATGCTGATGGGAAGATACACCCTCATAATTACCGAAAAACCGAGTGCCGCCAGAAGAATAGCCGAGGCCCTTGATAGCCAAGGGGAGCCCGAGATGCTTAGAGATAATGGCGTGCCCTATTTTGTTGCTCACAGGAACCGAAAACTCGTTGTTGTTCCCGCCCTCGGACATCTCTACACTATAGTTCATGAAAGAGGAAAAAGAAACTACTATCCGGTCTTCAACTTCAAGTGGGTACCGCGACACTTGGCAGAGAGGGGCGCGAAAGCGATTCGCATGTGGGTTGAAACGTTTTCGAAGCTGTCCCATAATGCAGACGAGTTTGTGTCGGCTTGTGACTATGATATTGAAGGAAGCCTCATCGGATACTGCATACTGAAGTTCGCCTGCTATAAGAAAGAAGATTCGGCAAAAAGGATGAAGTTCTCTACTCTCATGAAAAGTGAGTTGGAACAGGCTTACGAAGAGCCTCTTCCCCACCTCGATTTTGCCCTCATAGAAGCCGGAAGAACTAGACATGAAGTGGACTGGCTCTACGGTATAAATCTTTCACGAGCATTAACTTTGGCAACGCGTCGCTGGAGTGGCAAATACTCCACTTTGAGTACAGGAAGAGTGCAGGGACCCACCCTCCAAGTTCTGACTACAAGAGAGAAGGCGATCCGCAGCTTTGTGCCAACTCCATACTGGGAGATAAGAGCTGAGGCTGAAATCTCAAACTCTGTCTATGAGGCGGAATATGAACGAAAACGGATTGAGACGAGGAGAGAAGCAGACGATGTTGTGCGAGCCTGTGCGGGCAAATCTGGGGAAGTTACGAAGGTTAACGTGAGAAAAGTTCGCCAGAAGCCTCCTATCCCCTTCGATGTAGGCGCATTACAAAGGGAAGCCTACAGCTTCTTCGGATACACCCCCAGACGCACCTTAGGAATCGCTCAGCGTCTATATCTTGACGCTCTGATCTCCTACCCTAGGACAAGCAGCCAGAAGCTACCGCCCATAATCGACTACAAAAAAATTCTCAACTCCCTTAAAAGAAAAACCGCATACAAAAAACTAGCCTTAAACCTTCTGGAAAAGGAATCTTTGAAGCCGAGAGAGGGCGCTAAAGAAGACCCCGCCCATCCGGCTGTGTATTCCACTGGAAACCTGCCGGAAAAGCCTTTGGGAGAACCCGAGAGGAGGGTTTGGGACCTTGTTGTTAGGCGGTTCATGGCCGTTTTTGGAGAGGAGGCGCTTAAGGAGAGCCTCAAAGTTCGTCTAGAGGTGGATGGTCACGGTTTCTTCTTGAGGGGGAGACGGATTCTGAAGGAAGGTTGGATGGAATTCTACAAGCCCTACATTAGGGTCGAAGAGGTGCTATTGCCCCGCATCGAGGAAGGCGATGTTGTTCGGTTAAGGCGGGTCTTACGGGAAGACAAGTTCACAGGTCCACCGTCTCGCTACAATCCAAGCAGCCTCCTGAAGAAGATGGAAGAGCTTGGGATCGGAACTAAGGCGACCAGAGCAGACATCATCCAGACTCTCTACAATCGCGGCTACGTCAGGGATGAAGGAATTGTGGTGACTGAGCTGGGCTTCGACGTCATTGAGATTCTCAGCAAGTATGCTCCCAAGGTAATCTCAGCCAAACTCACCCAAGAACTTGAGAGTAAAATGGAGCAAATCCAAAGCAATAGAGAGAAGAGGGAAAATGTTCTCGCGGAAGTCGTTGAACAGCTGAAACCCCAGCTGAATCAGTTCAAGCATAACGAAGACGCGATTGGTGAGGCCTTGAGCAAGACGATCAAGAGAGCACGAACGGAGGAGCGGGTTGTGGGGAAATGCCCGAATTGTGGCACAGGAAACCTGATGATTATCTATTCACGAAAGACGAGGAAGCGATTCATAGGCTGCTCCAGCTACTTCAAGGGTCTCTGCAATACGTCTTTTCCTCTTCCTCAACGTGGAACCGTTAAAACCGTTGGAAATAATTGTAAAGTATGTGGATGGCCTCAGGTGCTGGTGTGGCTTAGAGGCAGGAAGCCTTGGAACCTGTGCTTCAATCCCGACTGCTCTCTTAAGGGTAAGCGGAGGAAAAAACAGTGAAGTGTCTGGTTTGCGACAGAGAAGCCAAAGAGAAATTTTGTATGCTCCATGACAAGGCTTATCGAAATGTTGTTCAGAAATTTGAGGATTGGAAAAGGGCCACGGGCATCTCTTGGAAGGAATATTTGAAAGAGGTTGCGGAGAACACATTCACAGGCTCTTGGGCAAAAGAGGTGGCAGAGCAGCTGCTTTCTGAACATAATGATTGAGCTTTTGTTCTTTATTTTCAATGATTATTTTGTGGTTTCTAGCTGGAATTGTTTGATGTAAAATTTTTGAGGGGCTGACTGTGTTAATATGTGTTGCTTTTAGTTGCTTCCACAACATTAAAATTGGATTACTCCCCATTATCTGGTTAAATTCTGGAGGACTACCGATGACAAAAAAGTTTAAAACAACAAAAGATAGAATGTCGCGTCTTCTTTTTGAGTATCTTAAAGATTCCAGTAGAAGCGACAGGGAATTGGCTAGGTGTTGGGAGTTTCGCAGCCAACTGTATCTAGGATGAGGAGTAGACTTGTAGAAGAGGGATTGGTGAGACATTTTTCTGCGATTCCAGATTTTGGTAAAATGGGATACGAGATTCTGGCATTTTCTTGTGTTAAATTTAAGATGGAACAGTTAATGGGAATTCAAGAAAAAGCAAGAGAATGGGCAAAAAGTCATCATTGCATAATATTCACTTCAAGGGCTCAAGGTATGGGAATGGACGCTGTAACGATATCTTTGCACAAAAATTACGTAGAATATGCCAAGTTTCGGGAAAAAAATAAGGAAATTTGGGGGCATCTTTTTGAAGATATGCATTTCATGCTCGTTGACCTTAAAGGAGAAATCACTAAACCTTTCTCCTTGAAATACTTAGCAGAGCAACAGTAAACATGAAAGGCTAAGACCCCTTCTCTTTCATCAGGTAATTTCTATCGTCTTGACCTGAAAAATAGCAATTCAATTTTATGCGTCTCATTATGCTTCGTCACATTAAACAGTAGTCTTGGTGCGCCGTCGCAATACTCCATGTTTCTTGAATTCGGAAGGAATATTTAAAAGAGGATGTGGAGAATGCATACACAGGCTCGTTGGCAAGAGAAGTGGCAGAGCAATTATTGAAGAACAAGGATGGATGAACTATGTCGAAGTGGTTTAGTAAACGAATCTCCTCGCTTGCTTTTTCGTTGCAAAAAACCTACGGGAGAATCGTGACTGCAAAGCCCTCTATCTTTGTTGTCGCCGCCGCGGTTGTCGCTGCCTCCCTCTTCTTGTTGGGAGGAGGAATCTACGACATCCTGATTAAGCCCATAGTGGCAATTGTTGCTT
The DNA here is from genome assembly GCA_020344315.1 of Candidatus Bathyarchaeum sp. Classification (GTDB taxonomy): domain Archaea; phylum Thermoproteota; class Bathyarchaeia; order Bathyarchaeales; family Bathyarchaeaceae; genus Bathyarchaeum. The sequence goes on along the minus strand of CP070820.1, from coordinate 1,296,268 downwards.
CGGGTGGGAGGATAATCAGCTTTTATCCTTTTGGTCTAACTGAACAGTTCCTCTCAGAGAGCATAATCATCATGGTCTTCTATGCTATAGGAGTCGTGGGATTTCTAATAGCCTACAGAAGCACCAAGTACGCCTATAACCCCCGTCTAGCATACAGATTCCTTCTGGTTGGCTGTGCTCTACTCCTTGTAGCCTATATTTTAGTGGAGCAGAATTTAATTGCTAGATTCGGCTAGCCGTCTAAATACGCGACACGCCAAAGCCACGCAGCGTCACCATTTCTTCCCTTTATTTTTCATCTTCAAAAGAGCGGCTCCCAAGTTTGTTATCAAATGTATCGGGATTGTTATCAGAAGGATTATCAGAGCCCATAACAAGGAAGGGGGCGAAACCGGAATAGAAAAAAGGAATGCACCTAATATGAAATCGATCTGGTCCGCTACAGGTAGAGAGCTACCTGGAGAACGGTTTAAGCGCCGCTTAATTAAAGATTCTATTAGGTCGCCTGTTAAAGCTCCTAAAGATAGCGTAAATCCAAGGAACACAGTATATTGGAACTGAGAGTCGTATTGAATAAGAACATGCTCAAAGAGGAGAGATTGAACTAAACCAACTAATGTTCCCACAATAAGACCTGCCAAGAAGCCTCTAATTGTCTTGTGGGATCCAAGTAAGGGTTTACCGTCCAGAAAGGTCTTGCCGAAATCCATGGGTTGGCCACCGCCGAAAATCACAGGGGCTGCATTGGCACAGTAAGCTGGGAAGATAAACCAGAGGGCAGCTGCGACATCGATCATTGTTATCGACATATTCTTTCATCCCTTAATTTTGATTAGAAGAAGATAACTCTAGCGCCTGTAATCCATTATTCCCGTGCTTTCTATCTTGACGTAACAGAAACCCGTTCCTTTTATTTTCGGATGCTTTTCACGGAGGACCTTTATCACCCGTGTTTGACCCGTTTGTTTCATATCAAGAACAACATCCGACCAATAGTTTAGAACTCGCGTGGCCACAGGTTCCATTTCAACTCTTTCTCCAAGAGGAACGCTTCTTACTTGGCTAATAACGAGAGCTGCTACTCCACGAGTTTTGGCTATTTGAGTCAAAATAGCTAATTGCCGATTCAACTCACGATTCGAAGCAAAAGCTTCTTTCGGGTTGTTGAGTTCAACGCGATATAGTGATGTGATGGTGTCGACGACAATTAATCCAAATTTTCTTGTTATCATCTTCTCAAGGTGATCCATTGTTCTGATCTGTTCCTGAAATGTTGTGGGTCTCATTATGATTATGAGGGGAGAGATTTTCTCGTAATCGTACTCAGCTATCTGTGACAGCCGTTCAGAAGAAAAGGTTCCATCCGTATCTATGAAGAGGGACTTGTAGCCTCTTCGTGCACAATTGACTGCGCACTGCACAGCAAGAGAGGTTTTACCTGTCTCCGCCTCTCCGTAGATGAGGGAGACGCCGTCAGCGGGAAATCCTCCTCCTAATAGTTTATCAAGCGAAATGCAACCCGTTGGAACGAACTTCTGCAATACCCCTACACAAGAAGCGAAGTATAACCTCAAGAATTATAAGCCTTCTCTCTGCAAACCTGAATTAACAGAACCATCTTTTCGTAACATATTTAAGAGGAAACGAAGGAGAGGAGGGTCACATAGGGTTAAAAGTTATGCATACATTCATCTCTCCATTTTCTAATCGATCATTTCATCTAAGTGGAACTTGGAACAGGTAATTCTATGAAAGCCAAAATAGCGGTTGCAACTGTTTCTGGAAGAGCCTATTACGAACTTGTGAAGGAACTTAAAAGAAAGCGTTTGTCCTTCTCAAGTCTGAAGCCCTGGGACCCTATTCCCTTAGATGTCAAAGTGGTTATAACCACCAAAGATGAGAGCCAACAGGTTTCACATCCTCAAGTTCTCCTTTTTGAGCAGGGATCCAACCCTGAATCTGTTGTAGATGAGGCGATTCTGATTGTTCAGGGAAAAAGAAGCTACGAAAGAGTTGTTGTCGGAGTGGATCCCGGTAAAACCTACGGTATAGCCATTCTAGGCGATGACAAAGTCTTAGAAACCCTAACCTCCTCAATCTTTGAAGAGGCAGTTAATCTCGTTGTAGACTGCCTGAAGAGGTTTCCAGCCATGATCAGGGTGGTACGGGTGGGTAACGGACCTCCTGAATACACAAAAAGATTAATCCGTTCATTGAATGAAGACTTGCCTGAAGAGATTATGATAGAAATAGTGAGTGAAGCCGGAACAAGTCACCTCATAAGTGAATCTGCAAACCGAAGAGGGTTAAGAGACGCTGTTTCCGCAATAGAAATCGCGAGAAGAAATGGCAGGGTCTTTCCAAGGAAGAATGTGTAATGAAGTGTGTTGTCAAGAAAGGGAAGACTTTGCTGGTTGATGGTCCTGCTTCCGTAAGCCTTCTCTCCGGAAAGATAAGTATTTTGGGGGCGCTTCTCAAAATCGGCGAGAAACTCGTAATCAGGGAAGGAAAACGCTTGCCCCTATGGGTGAAAAAAAGGGCTTCCTTTGAGTTGCTGCTGGGAGAAGGGGCTTCTTTCAAAGAAGTTGATGAGGGAACTATTCCTTCTTCATGGGATGACATCGCAAAGGAAATTTTCTCCTTCAAGAAACCGGTAACGGTCATGGTCGTAGGCGGAGTGGACTCGGGCAAGACGAGCTTCTGCACCTTTCTTGCGAATGCAGCAGTGATGAAGAAATGGAAGACAGGCATTATTGATGCTGATTTAGGGCAGTCTGATGTGGGACCACCCTCAACTGTGGGGTTCAATTTCGTAACTGAACCCGTGAAAGACCTCTTCGAGATTGATGCTCAAGACGCGGTTTTTGTGGGGTCCACCAGTCCAAGCGGATCGATAAATAGGGTCATTGAAGGGTTGATTCAGCTGAAAGACAGGATCATGGAGGCAGGGGCGGATTTTCTCGTTATAAATACCGACGGTTGGGTCGAAGGCGAAGAGGCAGCCGCATATAAGGCTCGGTTGGCGGATAAAATTTCTCCCAGCGCTGTCGTAGGAATGCAACGAGGGAACGAATTAACCCCGATTATAAACGCGTTACACGACGTCAAGGTTCTAGTAATAGACTCTCCGCAGCTAATTCAGCCAAGAAGTAGAGAAAAAAGAAAGATTTTGCGGGAGCTAAGTTACAAGAAGTATCTGAAAAGAGCCAAGATGGTGTCCCTTTCTCTTAGCTGGGTTAAAGTTAAGAACTCTCTTTTGGGAACGGGCGGTCCATTACCTAATAAACGTTTTGAAACCTTGAAAAATCTGCTGGGAACGAGACCCATCTACTCCGAAGAAAACGGTGCTGCGATCTTCATTGTCTTACGTAGGAGCAATGCGGTTACTGAAAAGCAAATTAGGGATGTTGAGGAGTACTTCGGAAAAAAGGTTAAAGTGATACGAGAGGGAGATGAGGAGGGCTTGCTTGTGGGGCTGAAAGATGAAGGGGACAAGTTTCTGGGAATCGGCATCTTGCATGGAGTTAACTACAAACGAAGAAATCTGAAGGTCTATACCCCTGTGAGCGAGAAAGTAGCTATCCTCTGTTTCGGTCAGATAAAACTGGATAAAAACTGCAGGGAGACGGGCTTAAGCACAGTCTACTCCAACTACCTCCTGTAAAACTTCTTTCTGCCTAGTCTTCTGTTCGTCTGGAAGGGCATAAAGCGTTGACTGGGCAAATCTTGCATAGAGGCTTTCTTGCCTTACAGAATTTTCTGCCATGAGAAATAAACATCAAGTGAACGTTGAGATAGTCTTCGGATGAGTATAGGCTTTCAAGAACTCTGCGCACACCCTCATAGTCAGCTTTTGCTGGAACCAGCGCCAATCTTTTCGAAACACGATTAACATGGGTGTCTACGGGGATGGCTGGTTTTCTGGCGCAGAAGAGGAGAAGAATGTCGGCGGTTTTGGGTCCTACTCCGGGAAGGGCTAGAAGGATTTTACGTGCATCTTCAAAGGGCAGTGAATAAATAAAATCTAATGAGCCTTCATGTTGCTCCAATATCATGCGGGAGATAGCTTTGATAACTCTGGCTTTGTTTCTGTACAGCCCTCCAACCTTTATGGCACTCTCAATATCTGTAATCTCTGCCTTAAACAGTGTCTCCGGTGTTATGGAGGATCGTCTTTGGAGGTTTCTGAAGGCCCGCGCCGAATTTTTGTCGGTTGTGGCTTGAGAAAGCACGGTTAAAATCAGGGTTCTGAAAGGGTCTCTGTTCGAGCTTGCCCATGATGGGATAGAGAAGTTGTCTTGAAGTTTGCGCAAGATTTCTTCAGCTCTTCTCTTCTGCAAAGACGCTTCCCTTCAGGTTTAGTTTGAAAATACTAAATAGAAGGGTGGTGAAGCTATAAATAGACAGGGAGAGTCGCTGTTGCCACGAGCAAAGATTGTTAAAGAAGAGATTGTTGAACGAGGCACGTCTTTTTTTGCCATTTATCTTGAAACCAGAAACTCGAGCCTTTTACTTATGAGTGAGAGCGAAGATCAGCTGGGCACACTTGCTGTGGCTATACCTCAACCCCAGAAACTGGTTGGACCGCCTCTCTCCTCGATCTTGCTTGGAGACAGGAATGTGATGGTTGCCCGCGTTCTAGCTGAACTCCTCGCCAAGAACACGCAAAAAATCGCTTTAGTCTCGGTCTTTATCAAAACCTTTGAGGAAAAGGAAGCTGCCCCAATCCTTCGGAAACTCATGGAGAAGACCCTCCGAAAAGAGAAAGATGAACAATAAGCCTCGGTTCTTGATAATGACAAAAACTGATCAAAAACAATAAATGAAAAGTTCGTTGCTCTCCAGCCAAAACATATATTGCACCTATTCCATGTAGTTTTGGATTTCCGGAGGAATCCTGGTGAATTTCGACGTAATAATAGTAGGCGCCGGTCCGGCTGGAATATTCTCCGCCCTAGAACTCGCTGACAAAACAGACCTGAGCATTCTCTTGCTGGACAAAGGGCCAGCCATCGACAAGCGTAAATGCCCAGCGAGCAGAGGCTTGGGTTGCATAAACTGTGACCCTTGCACTCTATTATCAGGATGGGGGGGCGCGGGCGCCTTCAGCGACGGAAAACTTACTCTATCCACAGAGGTTGGTGGATGGCTCAACGAGTATTGCACCGAAAAAAAACTTTGGGATCTCGTGAATTACGTTGACAACATATATCTGAAGTTTGGGGCGACTAAGCATCTCTATGGAGTGGGTCCAGAAAAATTTGATGAAATCGAGCGAAAGGCTTCCTTTGCTGGGTTGAAGCTTGTTAATCAAAAAGTTCGGCATATGGGCACCGAAAAGTGCGCTGAGACTCTGCTCAAGATGCGGAAACATCTTGAAGATAGGGTTGATATTCGAACCAGAACAGGCGTTAAGAGCCTATTGGTCGAGGACGGCGAGGCTAAAGGAGTTGAGACTGCCAAAGGCGAAAAATTCTACGGAAAATATGTGATTGTGGCGCCGGGCAGAATCGGAGCCGAGTGGTTGAAGACAGAGGCAGAGACTTTAGGTCTGAAAACCTTGAACAACCCTGTGGATGTAGGTGTCAGGGTGGAGGTTCAAGCCTCTATCATGGAGGAACTCACGGAGGCATTGTATGAGCCCAAGCTTATTTACCATTCCAAGTCCTTTGATGATCAGGTGAGAACCTTCTGTGTTGCGCCTCTGGGAGAGGTCATCACCGAATCTTATGATGGCGTCTTAACCGTGAATGGGCAAAGCTACGCTGAGAGGAAAACAAAAAACACCAACTTCGCCATTTTGGTGAGCACCTCCTTCACAGAACCATTCCGGGAACCTATAGCCTACGGAAAATACATCGCAAGGCTTGGAAACCTCTTGAGCGGAGGAGTGATAATTCAGAGGCTTGGCGACTTAGAGGCTGGGCGCCGCTCAACAGAGGAGCGGATAAAACGTAGCACTTGTGTTCCAACCCTTAAGAATGCCACGCCTGGGGACCTCAGCTTTGTTTTACCCTACAGATACTTGGCGGACATTCGTGAGATGCTTCAGGCCTTGGATCAGGTGGCTCCAGGAATATACTCGAAAGATACGTTACTCTATGGCATAGAGGTGAAGTTCTACTCTTCGAGGCTTGAGTTGGATGATCAACTGGAGACAAAGATCAGTAACATGTTCACAATCGGTGATGGGGCTGGAGTAAGCCGAGGGCTTATTCAAGCGTCTGCCTCTGGAGTTATAGCTGCTGAAGAGATCGCTAAGAGATCAAAATAGATAATCTTATTCTTTTGCCGGACTTGGTGGGGCCGCCCGGATTTGAACCGGGGTCCCGAACGTCCGAGGCTCAGAGCCTAGACCAAACTAGCCGACGGCCCCTCGTTCATTCTCTCTTTCATGAGGAGGCTTCACATAAGGATTCTCGTAGCACATGTTCTTAAGGTTGCAACAGAGAATGCACCCAGAGATCTGGTCTCGCGGATATGGGATGTTCGGGGGATGCCGAAGGTTTTTATATTGGAGTTCCATTTTTGCGGTATGGCACAAATATTTAATTTCGATCAAAGCTGGTTTATCCTTTTCTTTGCTTTCTTGTTGTTATGGGCGGTTCTGTTAGTTAGCAGAAAAAATAATGGAAGAAGAAAGGAGGTTAAGGAACAACTTTACTTGGCTGTGGCGGGTTTGTTCGCATTAATCCTCATGGAGGTCTTCGCCACCACCTCTAACCTGTGGCATTATATTCCTGGAGATTGGCCGGTGATTTTGTGGCCTACGTATGTCGTTGCTATATTGTTTGGGTATCAGTTACTGCGGTTTATTGAAGGCCTATTGTAATTGCAGTATTTTGTGTTGCTGGTTTCTTGGAAAAGGCTGTTTTTAACAATCTGCTGTTATTAGTGTCCAAATAGACTGTTTGTTATTTGGTTTTGGCTAGAACTAGGAGGACGCCTATTCCTAGGACTGTGATGCCGGCAATTATGAAGAGGTTTGAAAGGATGCCTGTATCGCCTGCTGGAGGGTTGGTGGAGGTGAAGTAGGTGACTGTTGCTCCTATGATGATAAGTATCAACCCGAATAACTTCTCGGCGACTAATAATCCTGTGGGCATATCCTCGCTCATTCCATCACTCTCAAGGCTAACTTTACACGCTCTAGGCTTATTTTAATATAATGGTGGATGAAGAAATCCCAGCCGTCTATTAAGCCTTAGAAATCCTTTATGTCTCATGTGTTGCTTTTTTTCGGTAGGCTTGTAGGTAGTTTTCCGCGAATCTCTTGGCGTATTTCTCTATGCCTCCCTGCGCATCTGTGACATTCCTGAGATGGTGATAAAATTCGTGAATTAGTACATGAGGGTTCCAGAGAATCTTTCGACGAGAAACATGAATCGTCCGCTTCTTTCCTACATAACAAGCCGGGTTCTTTGAGTACCGTTTCGGCATGCCAACCCTAAGTTTAGGCTTCTCAACCCCATAATATCGGCTCAACAACTCAAGAGCCTCCTCAGTCTCTCTAGAAAGAATCAAGGCAACGACCTTTGCTTTAAAAGCTAAATCAGCAGGTGACATATTCGACAAGGCAGATTCCTTACCGTGCGCCTGATTATTGAAGTTGGTCCTCATCATACAAAAGATATTTCATAAAAAATGATATTCTAGTATGTAGAGGCGAGTGCATGACAAAGAACATTCTTGAACTTCTGGATGGAAAATGTACAGATGGAACCAGACCCAAGGATATTTACGAACTCTACATCTCCAAGAATCCAGCAGACTACACTGAAACAATTATCGCTGGGTTACATTCAGAAAAGCGGAAGGTGCAGAGCGTATGCGCAGAGATTGCATCCCTTCTTTCGGAATACAAACCAGAAATCCTTTATCCATACATCGAACTCTTCGTGAGCAACCTAGAAGCAAAGGCACCTGTATTGCGTTGGGAAGCCGTCTGCACCCTCGGAAATCTAGCCTCAATCGACAAAAACAAGTTGATCCCCGCATACATCGATCAGATAGCTTCGTTCCTAAGAGACAAGAGCATTGTACTTCAGGGCCATGCAGTCCGAGCACTCGCGAAAATCGCAGAAGCCTTTCCCGATGAAGCCCCCAGAATTCTTGACAAGCTACTAAATTCTACGGAACACTTTCCCGGCAACCGCGTAGGATTCATAATTGAGGCAATGGAACATTTCTTACCTATTGAGGAGCTGAAACCTAAAATAAGAAAGTTTGTTGAGCCCCATGCTGAAAACACCATAAAGGTTGTTGCCAGAAAAGCCAAGAAAATTCTCAAGAAAATTTAACTGAACGTCCCGCAAGCACATTAACCATTCCCAAGTCATTACTTGTTTCTGTAAGAATAGAATGAAAGAGAAGCAGTACCCCAACCAAAATAAAACATAGCCATCAGGGGGAGATAAAGCTAGTTTCAGATTGGGGTACTACATCTCTCCCAAAAGAGCAGAGGAAGTTTATAAATTTTACGAAATTCCAAGCAAGAAAAAAGCTAAGGAGCGCTATTAAAAAACAGTTATTCAGCTACAAAACTAGCCAGATTGACACAAAAAGCTCAAACTATTTACATGAAGACCTTATTCAAGCTGTTTCTTCCAGTTTTGTCGGCAGATACTCATCAACAATGTAGATATGATGAGAAAGCTCTTAACAGGTTTTCATTGTTTTGCTAGAATTCCCCAAAAGTCATATAAATATGGGGAAATTATCATCTTGGGAGAAATAATGAGGAAACTTCTTGTTTGCTATTGTGTCTTTCTTCTCTCTTTTATCGTGCCATTATTTGCCTTAACTAAGGTTCGAGCCCAAATCAATGTAGGTGTTAAAGAAGGAGATTGGATCAAATACAGAAATAACATATCTCCTGAAGAAACTTTATTTCAAATTCAACAAGTGGATGGGGATACCATTACTCAAACTCTTTCCAATGGTGATGAATATTCTATCATTCATGAATTAGATACTGGAGCAATTACTGAAAAGAGTTATGAGATTAAAGACGTCTTTTTTGTAATTCCTTCGAATTTGGATGTCGGTGATAATTGTTATATTTGGCTGGATGAAACATTTTCGAATATAGAAATTACAAATGAAATATATCTCAGTAATCCTGGATATTATGGAAGAACCGTAGGTAGCCAATTTTCTTCTACATGGGGAGGATTGGATTGTATTTTTTCGGGCTATTGGGATAAACGAACTGGGATACTAGTAGAGTATATAATCAAAACAGATTCTTTCATTTATCATTGTCAAGCATCCGAAACTAGTGATTGGCAAAGTCATGATATAGTAGATAATCCAGAAATTAATTTAAAATCTGGAGATTGGGCAACCTATAACCTGACAATATTTGACCGGGCTAGGCAAAAAATAATATCAGATGATGTTTTGCGCTTTGACTATGGAAGTATTTCCGGAACAAGAGTCAGTTTCGTTTACTCTTCTTCGAGAGAATACGTTAATGGAACCTGTGATTTAGCAGATGGTTCGTTTGTAAGTTTGGAACCTAATTCGGATTGGGAATATGGCACAGGTCTTTCTCTTATTCCATCAAACTTGAATGTTGGGAAAGTTTTCTATTCCGGAATTTTTAATTATACAAAAATTGGAATCATAGAAGAAAAAACACTAACTGTTAAAGGTTTTACAAGGAATTGTGTTTACTCCGATTTTCTTTATTTCGGAGCAAGTTTTACAGACTCTTATCTTGAAACAGAATGTGAATACTATTGGGATGAGGAATCAGGAATTCTTTTAAGGTCAACAGAAAAATCTGATGGTTTTAGCGGGGGAACAAATATTGAACAAACTCTCTCTTTATCATTAATTGATACTAACGTTATAACATCTCATTCCGCAACAGAACCAACAGAGCCTGAACAAACGCAAGAGCCTGAGCAACAAACCGAACAAGAAGATTCTTCACCAGAACCTAAGCCTGATGGGCTCCCAGATGAAGAAGAACCTCAATTGCCAATCGAGGTATTACTAGTAGCAATAACTGTTGTAGCAATCGTCGCAGTTGCTTTCCTTTCATATAACCTTGGAAAGCGCAAACGGATACATGAACAAAACAAAGAAATTCTGAAGTAATTTATCCAATAGACATTTAGGTTTCGGATTTTTTGGATATAATCTAATGTTACTGTTTCAAGGAAGAAATACTATCTAATCAAGCTCCTTTAAGCAAAAGGATCATATTAAGCTGTTTCTTCCAGTTTTGCCGGCAGATACTCATCAACGATATAGGTTAATCCGTATCTGCTGAAGGCTTCCTGCTCCGCCTTCTTCCTAATCTTAAGAAACGTCTTAATCTCCCTCTTCCACAATTCCCCATCGTACCTAGGATCCTTCTCCAACTCATGCAACCGCTTAACATCTACATCAGTCAGGGGGTCGCTGGGCAATTTATAGTCCACAATATCCGTAGCATAGACACCACTCCACTTGGCGTCAGGCGTGGTTAATCCCCTAAGGTGAGCCGCGTTTGCCGAACCCGAAATAATAACCATGGCGATGTGCATTCCCCACGGGTCTCCATCAGTGAAGATAAAGACAGGAAGATCCAATTCCTTATTTAACCTGTGAATGAAGTGCCGAGTTGCCCGAGGCGCCTGACCAGCCGTTAAAACAAGGAGAGCATTAAATTTCTTGTGAACCCGCTCCTCTACAAACCTAGTGAACAAACCGCCCTTCTCAATGGCGATAACCTTGTCAGCACCAGTTTTAGCAAACTCTGCGGAAACGAGAGATGGTCCAATCATCACCCCGTCAGGATGAGACATCAGGTTCAGTTGTTTTCCCTCGTAGCCAGGAACTGTGTATTCGATTGTGAGGTCGCCGAAGATGGCTGACCGCTCCTCAGGGAAAACATTAAAATCTTCTCTAGCGAAACCAGTGGTCGTCTCTAAGTCAGTGATGATATTGTTCGACTCCGGCTGATCCTTAAAAGACATTTCATAAGCTTGAGCAGAATAGTAGACATCACGGAGAGTCGAAGTCTTTCTGTTTTTTACAAGTTCTCTGGCGAAGAAACCCGCCCACACCATCTGGGTGAAGGGTCTGATGTGCCGTATGTTCCGCGAGCTTCGCTTAACACTCTTCTCCCCTAAGATATACTGCCGCACTTCAGGGCTGTAGAAGATGTTTTCGGTGGATCGACTCGGCATCTCTACCGACGGAAACTTACCTCCCTCCATTTGACGATAGAGCTGTCTACCAAACCCCTTCAGGTCCTTCAGAATCTCTCTTCTCTTCTCTTTAGTTGAACTCTCAGTCTCCTTTCTCTTCAAATTTCCTCACACTCCTCAACAACAATTCGATGTCTGGTTCTTCCTTCTTTCCAGCTAAGTCAGTCGAAAACCTGGCTATCTTAGGTAGATACTTGGAGAAAACCGTCAGTCTTCTCCTCTCCTTCGCCACATGTTCCCGCTTCGTCAAGAACGTCTGTAATCGACGAGCC
>CP070820.1:1264170-1284692 GCA_020344315.1 Candidatus Bathyarchaeum sp. | reverse complement strand
CCCATCGTAGACGGAGAGCTTCCAAAATGCAAGGAATTCGGAAAGAAAATAGCCGATCAACTCAAGGCTTAGCTTCACCTATCTTGCGCACGAGTGAAAAAAGGGGGAGTTTGCGGGATTTTTGTGTGCTGGGAGAGATCTCCATTATCCGGGTGTTCGAATCCCACTCCCAGCGCCAAATCTTTCATATTTGAAGACTAATAATACTTCATTGTTGAAAACAGCCTTTTTTCCTGAAAACCAAGCAAGATAATATTGTGTTCTTTATGGCTTAGTCAAATGCCTATCAAGAATTGGGACTTACGGAGAAGCCTCAAATCAGACAGGTGTTTGAATTACTCTCCCGCTGCCAATGTTTTCTATTCGTATCTTAGTGCGTTTACTGGTTTTAGTCTTGAAGCTCGCCAAGCAGGATAGAGGGCAAAGATTACGCTGACTACTATGCCAAAACCCAGAGCACCAAGAAGTACTGGAGTCACAACAGTCGTTATGGCAAATTGACCTATCTTTTATTTGATATCAGATTTTGTAGAAGACCGTGAATTTCCCCGTTTGCCTGCTCTACAGTTTGTAACGTTTCTTCTCCCTTCTCAGTTAAGGTGTAAACTCTTTTCCGGTGATCCATGCCAGCGCTTACTAAACCATCCCTTTCTAGCGAATACAGCAAGGAATAAACTGTGCCTGAACTCAGCAAAACATTAAATCTTCTGTGAACGAGCCCAATGATGTCGTAGCCGCTTAAGGATTTCTCCTGCAGCTCAGCCAAGATAAGCATATCCATGAAAGTTTTTATAGCTCGTACCCGCAACTTTTATACAACTTCTGATACCATTTGATCAGAATCCAAATTGGAATAGAGGTAATTAGCATTTTTAATATATAATATTTATATACACTTCTAATTCCGAATCCGAGTTAAAACAGAAAATATTTAGGGCAGAATCGGATTCTGAAATAAACAACTAACAAATATAGCTTGAAATTGAGGGTGAACTGTTTCTATGGAGAAATTTAACGAGCTGATGTTTGAGACACTGCGTGACACGCTTAGGCTGGTCCTTGGAGAAACCGTTTCCCAGTTGATTCACTCGCTTACAAAAAGACAGACCTCGATTCAATTAAAAGAGGACAGTAACAAGAACGAGGTTGCCATCACTTATCTCGAGAAGCTGCTAGGTAAAGAAGGAGCGCAGATTATACAAACCATTAGCATCAAACGATTATGCCTCAAGCTTAAACGAGAATATGAAGAGGTGGAAGCCCACTTTTTGGTTCTCGACGAGCTCTATGAAATGAAGTTCAAGCTTCTAGCTCCCCTGCTAAATGGAAAGCACTCGACCCATAACTGAGAAGTCTATAAGACCGCGAGCTATTGGAAACAGAACCTGAAAAATAAATCACGCTTCAGCTTCTCCCCCCTTTTGATCCAGATTTGCTAGATCTGCTAACATTGGAGAAGCCTTTCTGAAGGAGCAGGGGGATTTTTTATATGAAAATAACCAAAAACTTCAGAAACTCCTTCCGCAAACTTATATAGAACATTAAAAAAAGGAACTTTGGTTGGGGAAGGTAACTTCGTGATTTCTGAGGTCGTGGCTTACGTGGTTGCAGTCGGAGCAGTTGTAGTAGCTTTGATAACAATTTATATGATGAGGAGTGGAAGAAAAAAGACCCGGGAAGAACCATCGGAAGTTCCTAAGGCTGCCGAGATGTTGTCCTTGAGAGGAGAGCGAACCATTACGAATTTCGACGCTCAGAAGTCTAAAAAGGAACTTAGGCTTCTAGACGTGGAGAGGGAAATTCTCAGTTACGGCATTCGACGCCTCTACGAAGCTCAGGCTGAAGGGAAGATAAGCGAGAAGGAGCGGGAGCGTCTAGCACAAGGATACAAGCACAGGATGCTTGAAATCAAGGACGCCATGGCCACGAACGAGTCAGTCGTAGCCCTCCACGAACTGGAATCCATGCAAGAAGACCTTGTCAAACTATTCAATGACCGCTTCGACGAAATAAACGATAAGATAGGGAGCTTAAGGGTGAACTTGGACATGAAGCCAGCCCCCGAGATTCCTGTGCCTTCACCAGCTTTACCGTCTTCTCGACCTGAAAAGGCAAAGAGGAAGCCACGGAAACCCTCGGCTCCGAAGAAGACTGAGGCTGAAGAGAGAATTGACCAGATTCGAGCCGAGGTGGAAAAGGTTTTGGAACGGCTTGGGCAAATGGAAACTGAGGCCTGAAAAGGTGAGTTGGAGAGAAGAAGCTAAGAAAAGGGTAGCCTTGGAAGCTGTTAAACATCTGCAAGATGACTTCATCGTGGGGCTGGGCAGCGGAAGCACAGCGGCTCACGTCATCCAGGAGATAGGGCGACAGATATTGAAGGCTGGCTTACGGGTTCTGGGAGTTCCGACTTCTAGTCAGGCTATGATGCTGGCTGTGCGTTCAGGTATTCCCCTGACGACCCTGGATGAATATCCCAGCCTTGACCTAGCAATAGACGGAGCCGACCAGATAGATAAAAAACTCGACATGATCAAGGGCGGGGGCGGGGCGATGACACGAGAGAAGATTGTTGCCTCAGCAGCCAAACAGTTCATTATAGTGGCGGACGAGACGAAACTAGTGGACAAACTGGGAACAAACTGTCGGGTTCCAGTAGAGGTTTTGCCCTTTGCCCTAGCGACAGCAACCGCCAGCATAAAGGAGTTAGGTGGGAAGCCCCTTTTGCGGGAGAGTGGAAGAAAGGTTGGTGCGGTAGTGACGGACAATGGTAACTACATTGTTGACATAGATTTTGGGCCCATGAAGGACACCGAAGAACTGAATCGAAGGCTCAAACTCATTCCCGGCGTAGTTGAGACAGGGCTCTTCATTAAAATGGCGGACATTGTTTACCTTGGCAAACCAGACGGAATTATCAGATTGGAAAGGTGACGGTTTTGCTGCAAATGTTACACTGCCTCTTATAATCAAGAAAGAGAAGAGAGAATCTGACAGAATGAAATGCATTTCACGTAAAGCATTAGGGTTGTTTCATCCATTGAGGGGGTACCGAAAAAGAAGAGGTGAAGAAAAATGCAGAAAAGAAAGAGATTAGCTCTATTGAGTCTTCTACTGCTAGTGTCAGTTGTGTCTGCAGTTGTGGCTCAGGCATCAGGTGTTTTGCAGAGTTTTACTAAAATCGAAGAGGCTGAATTAAACATTCAAAGCGAATCGGTGTCTCTCATGCTTACTCCTCAAGATAGGGAGAAGGTCACTGATATTGTGCTTATGGATCCCCAAATACAAGAGTTGCTGGAGGACGCAGATGAGTATTCAATACAGGTTTCCGAGGTCTTTGATGTACAAGAAATCAGCGGAGGAGGAATAGCGCTCGTTCCGAAAGAGGGAGTTGCAGAAGCTACCATAGAGATCCACAAGGATTATGGTGATGAGTTTAGTGTCCAAGTGGTCAAAGCAACTGCGTTCATGATGGATGAAGGGGGAGAGGTAACGGAAATTGAAATTGAATATGAGGTATGTAAGCGAAAAGTCCATGAAGGTATCCTATTCCCAAGTGAACTTATCGAAAATCCATTAGAATACGATGGTGTAATCGTAACGGTAACCGGAAAAGTAAGCCTGCTGGGAGAGGTCTTCGGCTCCTTGTTCATGCTTGATGAAACAGTGACAGTGTTTTATAACCACGAAGAGGCAACCGTGGACGTATCCAACATTGAAAACGGAGACAGTGTAAAAGTCAAAGGGATATTCCGCGCACCCGACACAATATATGCATTGGAAATCGAGAAAAATTAGGAGGGCATGCCAGTGGACTCGTACACAACCTTGACACCCCCCTTTTTCCTTGACCAATTAGTTCATGGTGGGTGAACATGAGGACAAACATAAAGACCGTGATAATGGCAATATTGTTCGCGGTATCAGCATTTTTGCTAGTTGGTAAGGTTTTGATGCCTACCCCGATTCAAATAGTCATTCCAGGTGAAGAACCTATCATTGTGGGGCAAATCTTCAGGTATACTCAGTTTGATGTTGCTATTATCAGTGTCTCCACAGTCATTATGGCACTCAGCAGTTTCTATCTATTATTCATGAATTCTATGGAAACTCGAAATGCCTTATCAACTGCTGAAAAAAAGGATGCTTCAGAACTTGACATACAATTTGCCCTTCGTCTCTTAGACGGCGACAAAAGGAAGGTCTTCAACGAAATAGTTGAATCTGGAGGCGAGATTCTACAAAGCGACTTGCATATGCAGACAGGATTTCCGAAATCAAAAATCACCAGAATCTTGGATTATCTGGAACTGAAAGAGTTAATTGTCAGAAAAAGCCACGGCATGACAAATAAAATTGTCATAAACAAAAACAGGCGGATTAAAAATACAAAATAAAAAGAAAGAGAGATTGATGTTTTAGTTTTTACCAGTGGCATCCTCCGCCTCTACCGTAGCCGTAACCGCCGTATCTACCGTATCGTCCGTAACTGTCCCGGTCTTCCCAGCGTTGTTCCATGTATTCTTTCATTTCAGCCCACCACTCTTCGCTTTCGATGTCTTCCCAATGTTGTTCCATATGTTGCCTCATTTCGCGCCAAAACTCCTCGTCGTCTTCATGGATTTTCCAATGCTCTTCCATGTAAGTTCTCATCTCTTTCCACCATTCTTCGTTTTGGAACTTTTCTATGTCTTCGGTTACTCCATAATAAGAGCGGGTTGAAGTACGGTGCGCAAGCACATATGTTACAGGAGCAGCAATCGCAAGTATCGCCAATATCAAAGCTATGGACAATGTTTTAGTTTTCATCCCAACTTTTCACCTCCACACATCTCACCAACAAAACCAATAGCGCGAAAACCATTAAGGGTTGTCAGTGCAACCGTTTCCGACCGTTTTTTACTGTTCAGGCCTTTTTCCTGTTAGAAAAACATTGTAGGTTTTGCCTACTCGTTCTCTCTGTATGATGTTCATCTTGTCGAGGTTTGTTAGAATCCTTGAGAGCTTGGCTTTGCTCCACTCCAACCTGAACCGTAGAGAATCTTGCGTGATCTCTCCGGCTCTTCTGACCTCATCGAGAACCGCCTTCTCGTCATCTGATAGAGCCCGTTTAATTATTTCCAGCTCGTCCGTCTTACTTACTGCTGCAGTTTCTGTTTTTGTTGGCTTCAACCACAGGGTAACTAGTACTCCAGCAACTAATGCCAAGGTAAGTGAAAGGAGTTTTGCAACTGTATAGTCGGGGCTGGGATTCATCATATGCCACATCATTCCACCCCCTGAAGTGGAGTCCTGAACGAAAACCTCAGAGAGTACCAAAAACAGTAGGAGAAAGGAGATGATGACTACCAGAATAACCAGAATAATCTTAGTTGTGAAGTCTAAACCCCTGAGTCTACTCATATTCTAGCCCTCATAAGTTGAAGTTACGACACGTGGATTGTCCACAAGTAGTACCTCCATTAATTTCCTTACATCACTCTACTTAAGAGTTATTTATTCAACCTGCAACAGCAAATTAACCGTAAAAAAGCCTGACACGCACTTTCACAACACATCTACAAGGTTATGCTGTCACTAGCCAAGTTCCTGCGAACATTAAAGCTATTGCAGAAATTTTCAACACAATTACTCCTCTAGTCATCTCCTCTTTGAGGAGTTTTGGTACGAATAAGCTTGACAATAGCACATAGATGAAAACGAAGACGTGCTGTAAGCCTGCAAATGCGGAGACTAAAGAGACGTAACCCATGGATGCGGCGATTAGCCAGCATATTGTGCCCAAAAAGTACACTCCTTCTCCTATAAACACTACAAAGAAGGTTCGTTTGTCAATAACATGAACTGTTTCAACAAATTCTCTGCGTCGTCTAGAAAAGGTCATCAAGAATAGGATGCCACAGAAAGCACCCAGTATATTCCAGAAGAATAATGACCAGTAGTCTATGTGGATTAGAAGAAATTTTTCTAAAATCGCGTGTACAGCCAGAACTACACTGAAGGGTATCATGAATTTAAGCGCAGAAGATAAGGACTTTCCACTTTTCGAGTTTCTGTACGAAATCAGCACTGAGGCGATTAAGATTATGGCAACACCAACATATTGTTGCACACTTAATATTTCGTTCAAGAATATGACTGATAATAAGACAACAAATATGGGTATAAACTGGAACAGAGGCGTTATCCTTGATATCTCCTCCACCATAAGCGCTTTAGAGTAAAACCAAAACGCCAAGAGCGGCATAAGACCAACCACCATGGCAAAAGGAACATAGGGAAAAATGAAACTAACAGGATTAACTAACCATAAGATAACAATGAAAATCACATCTGCTAAACCTATAAAAGACAGCATAGGAAAATAGCCCCGAAACTTTTTGATCATAAGAAATTTGTAAAAAACATTATTCAAACCCCAGAACGCTGGGCACAGCAAAGCAAACACAAGCCAATCCATCGTTACACTAAACCAAAAAAATGTAAACGATAAACTCGCTGATAACCTTTCAGAAATCCAAGACGCTCATATTAGGACCCTAATAACAGAAGATTGTTGAAAAAAGTCTTTTTCTCGGAAAAGACAGCTACCAACATATTATGGGGGAGTATCGGAAAATGTTACATTGGCAGAAATGCGATATAGTGAAGATGCCTTGTTCCTGAATCTGATTCCGATGCAGCACCTGTTTATTTTTCTAATCTTAATCCTAGGTGCCTTCCTAACTCTTCTCTTCTTGCCTTCAATATTAGAGCTCAGAAACCCCAAAGACGCTGTACCCCGCAGAATAGCTGAAATCTCAGCTGAACAAGACGAATACCTAGTTAACAACTAAACATCAACACCTCACCCGTACACTGCTTGATTTTTCAGTGAGTTAATTTAGAATTGGTTCTCCGGAAGCAATCAAGTAGACTTCTCTTACTGTTGGTTTACTGGAAAATGGGGGTGGCGCCGCCGGAAGGACTCGAACCTTCGACCCACGAGTTAACAGCCCGTTGCTCTACCGAACTGAGCTACGGCGGCTCGATCAACAATTTGAGTGGCGCCGCTATTCTGAGAATTTGCGGCGGTATTTAAGTTTAATCGACCCAAACCCGCCTAGCCTAACCCATCTTTCAGGGGCTGGCACAGAATAGAATAAATTCTGCCCCGAAAATTACAGTAACAGTGGTGGAGCACAGATGAAAGTCGAAGTCAAATTTTTCACGTCTCTGCGAGAGATAACCGATAAGAAAGTAGACGAAGTTCAGGTGCAGGACACCATCACAGTTGAAGGACTTCTGACTCAACTCTCTGAGAAATACGGCAGGGAATTCATGGAATACCTCTACAACGAGAAGGGAAAGGTGCACCGTTATCTTTCGATTCTCGTAAACGGCAAGAGCGTCAACATTCTACAAGGATTAAACACAGAACTGAAAGAAGGAGACACAGTAGCAATCCTTCCTCCGGTAGGCGGAGGCTAGGACCCATCTACAACCTCGGCTCCAAGATATGTAGAAAAGGCATCAACTACCCTGACACGAACAAATTTTCCCAACAAAGACTCGCATGCCCTAACCACTATAGGCTTGTAAGCAAAGTTTCTTCCCATCCAAGACTCCCCCTTACCCCTCTCATCAAAAAGAACGGTTCCCTCCCAATTTATCCAAGCCCTATTCTTCTCAAAGGAAATCTGTTTGGACAACTCCGCCATCTCCCTACTCCTCCGGTTCACCTCTTTTGGAGGAAGAGGATTCAGCTTCTCTGCGGCAGTGCGAGGTCTTGAGAAAAACTTTGAGACATTGACTATTTCCGGCTGAATCTCCCTTATGAGATTCTTTGTCCGCTCGAAAGCCTCCCTGCTCTCTCCAGAGAAACCGCATATAACATCCGTTGAGAGGGTTATTCGCGGAATCTCCTCTCTAAAGGCATGAGCAATCTCTTTGAATTCATTTACCGTGTAACGGCGGTTCATGAGCTTTAGGACATCATCGTCTCCGCTTTGAACGGGCAGATGAAGAAACTTGAAAATCTTCTCGCCTTTGTAGGCCTCAATAAGTTCGTCTAGGATCCCCATAACTTGGTTTGGAGTCATCATTCCCACCCGGACGAAAAAGTTTCCTTCAATCTCGCAGACTCGCCTTAACAAATCCGCTAAGCTTGTTCCGACGTCCTTCCCGTAACATGCCGTGTCTTGAGACGTCAACCACACTTCTTTAGCACCAGAATTCAGGTCCTGTTTCACCCTCTCAACAATTTCAGGGATCAGATTACTTTTTAGCTGACCTCTAGCGAAGAAAACACAGCAATAGGAGCACTCTCCCAAGCAGCCATAGTTTATGGGTACGACGCTTACGAGCCGGTTCACCGGCACCCTCGGAAGGAATAAACTCGGTCTAGAAATCCCCCCCAAATAAACAACCTTTTCTCCCCCATCTACACGACGAATAACCTCAACGATTCGGGCCCCCGGCGCTGGACCCGTCACCCCATCAAACTCCACCTCATTTTTCAATCTTTCAAAGTTAATCAGAGGAAGACAACCAGTTACTACAAGCCTCTTATCTCCGGGAGCACTTCTCAAGATGCCAATGATCCGATTCTCTGTAGGCGATTTGACCGCACACGTATTATAAAGCAAAATCTCCGCGTCCTGAGGGTCCTCAACGATATCGAAACCAGCCCCTGACAGACAACCAGCGATGACTTCACCATCAGCAAGATTTGCCGAACAACCAAAACTCTTAACGTAAACCCGTCTAGACCCTTCAACCATCAATTTCAGCCCGATTACCATAGCCACAGTTACAGAAGGTAAGACCTAATCTATACGGCTTTAATCGTACGAGAGAAACATAAAGGTTCTGCAAAACCCTTTTTCTACATGAAAACACAACGGAACCCGAAAGGGTGAGAAAAAAGCTTATAAGCTACAACACGTTCATATTTGAATCATATTTGTATTTTAACATTAAGACATATAAGAAGCAAACAATGTTTGCATACTTGATTATTCCCACGGAGGGATGACAAATGAAACTAATTACACTACACCTACCTGAGCCCTACATTCGGGCGCTGGATAGTCTAGTGAACGAAAAATACTATCCAAATAGAGCTGAGGCTATCCGCGTAGCGGTTCGAGATCTCCTCAGCATAGAGGCTTGGGGAAGAAAAAGAAATGGTTAGAAACATAGAAAAACTCCTAAAAATCGAGTGCCCAAAAGGAGTTCCCAAACTGAAAACTGAAACAATTGAAGTTGTTCCCAACACCCTCGCACTAGACCTCATTAACATAGAACCTTACACAGAACCAAGAATCACCGTACACATCGACCTAGAACTAGACCAGCTCGAAGACCCCGAAGAGTAGCCACTACTTCTCAAATTTTTCTTTTAAGCTTTAGCGCCGTTCTTTCAACTCTTATTTTCCAGGGTATCGCCTCTCCCATAGGAATAGTGGCTCCTTTTTTGATGGCGGCAACAATTTCATCTACATCAGGATCCGCTTCAACAATCGTGTAGGCTGCACCAATTTCTGGAGCGTAATGGGAGTCGCTTCCAGCGGTCTGGGGAAGACCTAGATGAGCAGCGAATCTTTTGCCTAAATACGTGAAGACTTGGAAGGGTATGGAGGCCCCGTTCATCACCTCGATGGCATCGTAGGATTTTATCTGTCGGCTAGGCGGGGACTTGTAGAATACAGATGGATGGGGTGCCACAGCTATTCCTCCAGCTTCATGGATTCTGTGGATCGTCTCTTTAATATCCAGTTTTGCTGGTATAGGCGTGGTTACATTGAGGCCGAGGAGATGTCCATTCAAGGTGGATATTTCGATGCCGGGGACAACAATGATGTCGGGAGTTTTTAGCCTGAGGGCGCCTTTGACGGTATTGTGGTCTGTGATGGCAACTCCATCTAACCCCCGTCTCTTGGAGTAGGTGACAACCTCCTTGAGGGTTGTGACAGAGTCGCGGGAATAGCATGTGTGAACGTGCAAGTCGATTTTTAGATCCAAAAATTTCCCTTCATCTTACCCGTTTAAAGTTGATTTACGGTCCTTACTTCTTCCAGTTT
Source organism: Candidatus Bathyarchaeum sp. (assembly GCA_020344315.1). Lineage (GTDB taxonomy): Archaea > Thermoproteota > Bathyarchaeia > Bathyarchaeales > Bathyarchaeaceae > Bathyarchaeum. The sequence continues at coordinate 1,274,631 of CP070820.1, read as the reverse complement.
AGCTTGTAGTTCCTCTTCAGTGACAGTTATTTTGCTGAAGAGAGGTTTTGCCTTGTTTATCTTGTGGTCTTGGGATAGTTCTTTTTCTGTTTCGTTCCATGTTTGTTTGTGAGCAGAACCGGGTAGATTGAGGAGTTGCCAGAGCTTTTCGGCTGTAAAGGGAATGAAGGGTTCCAAGATTATGGCTAGTTGTTTGACTATCTGGACAGCCACATAAAGGGTGTTTGCTGAGGACTGGTGGTCTGTTTTTATGGTTTTCCAAGGCTCCTTCTCGTTGAAGTATCGGTTTCCAAGGTGGCTTAGGCTTATGGCGTGGCGTAGAGCCTCTTGCAGTTTAAAGTCTTCTAGGCTCTCCGTGGTCTTCTTCACAATTTCTTTGGTCTCTTCGAGGATGGCTTTGTCCTTTTCATCGAGGCTTGGCTTTGGCACTGTGCTGTCGAAGTGTCGATTTATGAAAGTTAATGTTCTGTGGATGAAGTTGCCGAGTGTGTCGTTTAGGTCAGAGTTCACTTTTTCGATGAAGGTCTTCCATGAAAAGTTTGTGTCTTTTGTTTCTGGACGGATGGACATGAGGGAGTATCTCCAGTAGTCCGCGGGAAAGAGTTCTAGTGCTTCGTCGATCCAGATGCCTATTCTTCGGCTCTTGGAGAAGGCTTGACCATCAAACATTAGAAACTCGATGGAGTGTACGGTCCAGGGTAGGTTGTAGTCTTCGTGGGTAGCCAACAACAAGGCTGGGAGAATGATGGTGTGGAAGGGGATGTTGTCTTTTCCTATGAAGTATAGCGTCTTCGTTTCTTTGTTAAACCAGTATTCTTTCCACCGCTCTTCTTCTCCTTGATTTTTGAAGTATTCAAGGGTGGCTGACAGGTATCCCAAAACGGCTTCGACCCAGACATAGATTGTTTTGTCCTCAGAACCCGGAAAGGGCGACGGAATCCCCCACTTGTTATCCCGAGTGACCGGTCTAGGCTTCAAACCTTCCTTTAGAATGTTCAAACTGAAGTTTCGAGCATTGTCTGGAAGTTGCTCATTATTCTGGATGTATTCGTGGAGTTTTTCGTTTAACTTTGGTAGGTCAAAGTACCAGTGTTTTCTCTTTTCTTTGGTGGGTGTGGAGTCGCATATTGCGCAGCGGGGTTCTAGAAGATTTGTGGGTTCAAGAAGGTTGCCACAGGAGTCGCATTGGTCTCCTCTGGCATTGGTGTAGCCGCAGTGGGGGCAGGTTCCCTCCACGAATCTGTCGGGTAGGAATCTGTCGCATTGGGGACAGTAAAGTTGTTCTGTTTCTTGGGTGAAGATATAGCCGTTCTCGTAGATTTTCATCAAGAGGTTTCGTACGAACTTCTTGTGGATGGGGTTTTCTGTGCGGGTGTAGTTGCTGAAGGCTATTCCCCACCTCTCAAAGAGGTCTACCACTTTTGCGTGATTTCGGTCTGTTAGTTGTTTTGGGGGGATTTTCAGTCTGACGGCTTCTACCTCGATGGGTGTTCCATGCTCGTCTGAACCGGTGACGTAGACAACATCATCTCCCTTTAGCCGATAATAGCGGGTTACTACGTCTGCTGAGAGAATGGAGCTTACAATATTGCCTAGATGCGGAACATAATTGATGTAGGGCCACGCCGAAGTGACCAAAATCTTAGCGAGCGCAACACACCTCCAGTATTTCTATGATACACTAATTTTGTTAGGATGCTGGTGTACTTAAAGACAACGGATCCAAAATTTTCTCTATGGCGTAAGTGCAACTAGCTTGCTGGGGTGTTTCGATTTGTGTATTGTTTCCGGAAAGCTCTTCAATCAAGACAGGACAAACTATCAGCGGAAGCTGATCTCTGATGGCTGACGGGAAGGAAACGGAACCGGGAACCAATCGCTTGGTTGTCTTTGATGTGGAAGGTATCGTGATACCGAAGAATCGTTATCTCCTCTTCGAGATATCACGCAAAGTAGGATTTTGGGGCTTCATAAGAATTTTAGTATTAGGATTTCTCTATGAGATCGGACTATTATCCCTAGAATCCGCCCTTCGAAGAATCTACACGATGCTCAAGGGATTCACGGCAGAAGAGGTCTTTGGACTCCACAAGAAGATGCCGCTGATGCCTGGCACTGAAGAAGTCTTCAAAAGATTAAACGCGAAGGGATATTGGACAGCGCTCATAAGTTCAGGGCTCCCCACCCTCTTCGTAAAGGACTTAGCCACGAGACTGAAAGCTGACTACGCCTATGGTCTGGAACTAGAGATAGTTAATGAACATTTAACGGGTGCCATAGAAGGCGACGTTCTAAAACCAGACGGCAAAGCCATTGTTCTTAAGAAAATACTTGAAAAAAAAGACTTAAACTCCCAAAACTGCATCATGGTCGCTGATGACCGAAACAACCTTCCAATGTTTCCCCTATGCAACTTAAAGATAGGTTACAATCCCGATTTCATTCTGAGCGCCAAATCCGACTACGTGACAAGAGGCGAGCTAACAGAAATCCTACCATCCATAACAGGGAAAAACCCGAAAGTTGTCCATCCTGCCATGTCAAGAAGCCGAGGCCTCCGAGAAACAATGCACATGAGCAGCTTTTTGCTGTCCTTCGTCTCTATATACCTCACAGGAAATATCCTTCTTGCCTCGGTGATACTTCTAGTAACCGTGTTTTACACCCTATCCGAGGTCGCCAGAATTCGCGGAATCAATCTTCCCATCCTCTCCTCAATAACATGGAACGCAGCCAACAAACCGGAACTCTACGAATTCGCAACGTCCCCAATCCATTTCGCCCTCGGCATAGCAATCTCCCTCCTCATCTTCCCAGCGCCTATACGCTACGTAGCCATCACAATACTCACCCTCGGCGACGGATTCGCTCACATCGCTGGAATGAAATTCGGAAACATCCGTCTCCCCTTCAACAAAGGTAAGAATCTGGAAGGAACAATCTTCGGTTTCCTCTTTGCCTTCTTGGCTGCATTGATTTTTGTTGACCCGGTGAGAGCTTTGATTGGCGCCGCCGTTGGAATGATAGTGGAAGGGCTCCCCCTTCCAGTCAACGATAACCTAACTATGCCCTTAGCCTCTGGACTCGTATTAACCTTAATTTCGTAAGGCAGACGGGATGTTACGATAGAATTAAAAGATCGCAAGTCATCATATAATAACGACACGATAAATTGATAGCGTGTAACAGAATTGAACTAAGGAAGTTTTCTCTGCTTGGCAGAATCAGGTAAAATTGAGTATAGACCCATCTCTGTTCGCGAAGCCCTCACTGAAATGAAGGACGCCTCAGAGATAATGATCGATCTAGCATATTCAGCAGCCCTTTTCAACAGCCATGAACTCGCTGAAGAGGTTCTGGAACTCGAAAAACGCGTGGACTACCTAGCCTACATGATAGACATGAGCACCATGCTGGCAGCAAGAGACGCAGAAGACGCCCAGCACCTCACCGCAGTGACAACCGTAGCCGCCGCCACCAACAAAATCTCGGACGCAGCCGCTGACATAGCAACTATCGTTCTCAAAGAGATAGGGATTCACCCCATCGTTCGGAAGGCCTTCGAAAAAGTTGAGGAACGACTAGCACGAGCCATAGTCAAGCCTAACTCAATTCTTGTAAACAAGAAACTTGGAGACCTAGAATTAGCCGCCAAGATAGGTGTTGATGTAATAGCTATTCGACGGCAAAGAGAATGGACAATAGACCCTAGCGAAGACGAGAGGATCATGGAGGGCGACGTTTTAATTGCCAGAGGAGCGCCGCATGGCGTTGATGAACTGAAGGAATTAGCCTCTGGTAAGATAATGGAGATGGAATGAGGAGCGAGTTAAAGTGGCTCTAACTGAGAAACATTTCAAGAAGATCGTTGACAAACTCGTTTTTCTAAAGGACACTTCTGAACTCATGATAGACCTCGCATACTCCTCGCTTCTTCTCAACAGTCGAGCGTTAGCTGAAGAAGTTGAAGCCCTAGAAAAGCACATGGATGACCTCCACACGGACTTTGAGCTTCAGGTTTTATCCAGCGGATTCAAACCTGAAGAATCCAAGGACTTTCTCGGTCTAATAAGGTTGGGAGTAGTTACAGAGGAGATTGCGGATGCAGCCATGGAAATCGCTGATGTTGTATTGCGGGGGCTGGAACCCCATCCAATCTTGAGACTGGTAATAGAGGAAGCTGAAGAAACGGTGACACGGGTTACAGTTTCAGCGACTTCTACTTTGGTGGGAAAAAAAATTCGGGAAGCCCAAATCCAAGAGGAGACAGGTATGTGGGTGCTGGTCATAAGAAGAGGAAAATATTGGCTGCGACCTCGTCCTGACACAGTGATTAAAGTGGGCGACATTTTGATTGCTGCAGGTTATGCCGAGGGAGAAGCTGACTTTGAGGCTTTGGCTTCTGGTGTTAGAGAACCAGTTACAGAAGATTCTTAGAGGCAGTACGAACCTTCAGGCGATAAGGGCTAGTGCTACGAGAACAGCAGCGGTTGTCACAGTGTCCGCTAAGGAGCTTTCGATGGGGATTACAAAATTATCGGGGTTCCACCCTCGTCTGTAAGTGAAAATGGCTACAGTATATGCGATAATGACCATAATTGAGACAGCAAAGATGTTTGTGGCTAAGAGTTGGCCAGTAAATATTATCAGGTCCCCCAAAGTTTTTACACCACTGATAAGGGACAAAATCGCGGAGTAGAAGATGAACATCACTATAGACGCTAACCATGCTCCCCCTATCTCGTTTATATGCTGCTTTATGGATGAAAAAGAGGGCTTAGCCAGGCCCAGAGCCAGTTTTGTTGTGACGGTTGAGCCAATTATGGAGCCTACTCCTCCAATAGTCGTGATTATAGCGGGATAGACAGCGTATATCTTCTTTCCATTGTCTATCACTCCGCTGATTTTTGTAAGGAGAGAACCTGTAACGTTAACAATCAACGTTACAAACACTAGAGTCAAAAGAAATTCTTTGATTGTTGCCGCAAACTTTGTTTCATTAAGGTTTTTGAGCAGAATGTAGAGCACAAAAGAAATGAAAATTACGTTCAGAATCAAAATCAGGTAGTGTCCAAAAGGTCCAAACATAAAGAAGAGGCTTAGACTGAAGACGTAACATGCTGTGTTAATTATGTCAGACATCGTTGAAGTTACGGGATACACAATGATGTCTGGGTCCAGGCCTCGTCTGAAGGAAAGAACCGAAAACCCCATTGTTAGAGGAGAGACAAACACCACTGATAGCGCCATGGTTGCGTTGATCACTAGCAGTAACTGGATAAAATCCATGACCGTTGCTTTCCAGAGAAACACACCGAATATCCAAGTTCCTGTCCCCACGCTAACGCCGCTTACAAGGGCTAGAGTAACAATAACACGGAGAAGGACCTGAAAGTCCTTCGTGTTTTTGGTGAAGGTGGCTTTGATGGTTCCCAAATGCAAGCCTGTGCCTAGATGCCCGCTGAAAAGACCGCCTACGGCACCTCTGACGCTTAGAATTCCCGGGAAAAGGAATAGTGCCCATGGGGCCTCGGTGATGGAGAGGACGTCAAGATATAGAACAAGTAGGGCTCCAGTTAGCAAGCCGCCTATATCAAATGAGAAGGATAAAAGGGACTGTCCGAGGCTGGCTTTCAGCCTTGTTACTGGCATGGTTTCGGCTATGTTGGTCTTCGTCATCGCAATCACTTCCGTCCATCCAGCTTGGCCTCCCAGTTTTTGATATCATGCCCTTTGCAGGGATATGGAGCGTACGGCCGGGTATGTAGAGTTCTTGATCCATCTCAGGATCGGTAGTCCTCCGTAACGCTAACACCGCTTTTTGTCGCTCCTTCTACAACTAAGACTCAACAACATTCCTTAAAGGCTTTTTGCCCAACCTTTCCTGAATATCTGGAAAGTTATGGCAGAACCTGAAGAACTGCTAAGAATACATAAGAATGGGTCTTAGATGCTTTCTTCAAGCGTTTACGCCCATAAGATTCTATGGGCTACGCTAACCTTGTCTTCTGTAGCCATTAGCTATACTGGAAAAATGTTCGCCAGGTGCTTGGGAGCCTTGAGATTATAGTTTTTTCATATTGAGGCTCTTCATTAGGTCTCTTTTTCTGTTTCTCACCGTAACTTCGGTTACGTCTGCCGCTTTGGCGAGGCGGCTCTGTGTCATCTTCTCTTTTCTCATTTTAGCGGCAATATATAGGGCTGCAGCCGCTAGTCCCGACGGATCTTTCCCGGTAGTAGCGAACTTCCTCTTAGCTTCTCCTATTAGTTTGATGGCTAATCCCTCAACTTCGCTGGAGACTCTGGCTTTTTCAGCTATCTTTGTAACGTAGTCTGACGGGTCGTCTATGGGCATCTTCATCTCCAAGTTCCTAACTATCACGCCATAAGATCGGGCTATCTCTTTTTGGGTCCTTTGACTGGCTTCCGCTATCTCCTTCAGAGTTCTAGGAACCTTTGTGAATCTAACGGCTGCGTAGAGCGCTCCAGCCACCATCCCTCCAATGCTGCGGCCCCGAACCAAGCCTTCGTTCAGAATTTTTCGGTAGATTATTGATGCCATGTCGACCACTGAGGAGGGCATGTGAAGTATTTCAGAGAGGCGTTGGAGTTCGCTCATGGCTAGCATGAGGTTTCTGCTCTGGGATGCGTGGACTTTTGAGCGCGTCTGCCATCTTCTGAGGCGCCACATCTGTTGTTTGACTTTTGGTGAGAGGGGGCGACCGAAGGCGTCTTTTTCTATGCGTATGACCGTGGACAAACCTTTGTCGTAGTGGGAATATTTGGTGGGTGTTCCTGCTCTTGCCCTGGCGTCTCTTTCTTGGGCGGTAAAGGCTCTCCATTCAGCTCCTTGGCTTGGGATGTGATCTTGGATGACGAGACCGCAGCGGCCACAGACGTATTCTCCCATCTCTGAATCGATAATTATGTTTGTGCTCCCGCATTCTGGGCACTTAAAGGTAACTATTTGCTCTAACACGATATGACATCCGTTTCATGTAACCACTTGTATTATGGAAAAGGTAATATTTAAATATGACGTATGTCATATTTCATCTCTCCGACCAACGACAAAACAACAAACCAACAAAACAATACGAAACCACCAAATTTCTGCAAAAACCAGAAAATCATTGAAACCAAACAAACGAATTATAAACCATATTACGAAAAATTTTCGCCTAAAAAAGTTAGTCTGCTAGATGATAAGGGTGACAACCACAATTCTGAGGTTAACCCATTTATTCCTATTCAGACCCAAAGGAGTACGAAAAATGGAAGCACTGTATTTTTAGAAGGAATAAATTTTTTTCTGAGATTTTTAACAAGACTTATCTTACCTGAGTTCTAAAGGGAATAAATGCGATCAAGATGAAGTTCTCGTTCATAAATCCAAGCCCCCCTTCAGAATCAATGTACATGGTTCCAACAGCATGGCCTCCTCTAGGAATTCTATATTGCGCAGGGGTCTTGAAAGAGGGGGGAATCGAGGTCTCGCTACTCGACCAACCTGCAAAAGGTTTCTCACTGAACCAAACAGTAAACTGGGTGAAAAAAGAGGATCCAGACATCATAGGTTTCTCAGTTTTGCTCAGCACTGCAAAACAGGCTCCAAAGATTGCTGAAAGAGTTAAAGCGGAAAATCCTAAAGTCACAGTAGTCTTTGGGAGCCATCATTCAACCTTCAACGCCGAGAGAATTCTCCAGAAATATCCCTTTGTGGACCTTGTGGTTAGGGGGGAGGGCGAACATACAAGCCTCAAGATTGCAAGGTGTTTAGAAAAGCAGAGAGAACTTGACAAAGTTGAGGGGATAACCTTCAGGAAAAATGGCAGGATAATCTCTAACCCTGACAGGCCATTGAATAGAGATGTGGATGCTCTTCCATTCCCTGATCGCGATCTTGCAGGGGTCCAATATGTTTCCACAATCTTCGGAGCCAAAATCAACACTAAAAAGTTCACTACCATCCTCTCCTCCCGTGGGTGCCCCTTTAACTGCAGTTTCTGTGGAATCAGAAAGTTCACTCGGAGAGCTTGGAGACCTAGATCCGTTGAGAACGTTATGGCAGAATTAGAGTATCTGCAGAGTGAAGGCTATGAGCAATTCCTCTTTGCAGACGACAACTTTACCCTCGATGCCAAGAGAGTGTCAAAGCTTTGCCGAAGCATCAAGAAGGCGGGAATGGACATCGAATGGTTCTGCGACTCACGAGTGGATCACGTCAGCTACGACATGTTCAGAGAGATGGTGAAGACAGGCTGTAGATGCCTCTTCTTTGGGATAGAGAGCGCCAACCAAAGGATTTTAGACTATTACAAGAAAGGCATCACTCCAGAACAGTCAGAAAAGGCAGTTCGCAAGGCCAGAAAGGCTGGCATAGACATAATCGTGGGTTCCTTCATCGTGGGGGCTCCTGACGAAACCCAGCGGGAAATCATAAATACGTTGCAGTTTGCAAACAAGCTAGACATTGATGTACCCGATGTCAACATTCTAGGGGCTCATGTGGGAACAGACATCTGGAATGAGCTTGTGGCGAAGGGGCTTCTGAACGAGGAGAAGCAGTGGGAGGATGAGGTCTGTATTCCCAGAGATGTGCAAACCCCGGTTCCCTACGAAGAAGTCAGGTCACTAATATTCGAGTACTTCCGATCATTCTATCTCAATCCCAAACAATTGCTGACAGAATTGTTGAGAACTTCAAAGAGCAGTTTCAGGATAGCTGCCGTTCTGCAAAACCTCGTTGGTTTTCCCCAATTAATTGAGACTCTGACTCAAGCCATTAGGCGAGACGAAAATTGAAAAGCTGATAAGTAAAATAGTAGTTTGACTGAATATTCGTTTAGTTGGGGAAAAGGCTCATGTCGCAGGGAAACGAAAGCGCCAGAAAAGAGATCGAGATACTAAGAATTTTGAGCGAATTTGATAGCCCCGTAGGTTCAACCTTACTCAAGCGGGAGTTAAGAAAAAGAGGCTTTCTTCTCAGCGAAAGAACTGTAAGATATCACCTTCTCCTGTTAGAGGCGAAGGGCTTCGTGTTAGGGCACAATCGAAGAGGAAGAACAATAACTCCGAAGGGTGTGGAAGAACTGAGCAGAGCCCTAGCCTCCCAGAGGCTCGGTTTCACCACAACCCGCTTCATGTCCCTAGCCTATTCAGCAACCTACGACCCCGCCGCAGACTCGGGAACAGTTGTTGCGAACGTGTCAATATTGGATAAGCGTCTTCACGACAAAACTTTAGAGACCGTGAAAGCGTTGCACAAGATGAACCTATTGTCAGCACCATACATCAAACTGCTGGACGAAAATGAAGAATATTGTGACATACATGTTCCTGAGGGAAAGATCGCGCTCTTCACAGTCTGCAACTTAACAATAGACGGCATCCTCATCCACTCGGGAATCCCCCTGTCTTTTGAATGTGGCGGCCTTGTTCAAATAGTAAATCGTAAACCCATCCGGTTCGCGGAGATAGTCTCCTACGAAGGAACCACCATACCACCCCTAGAGGTGTTCGTATACAATAAGATGACTTCTATCACAAGGATATTGAAGACCGGGTCAGGGATGATACTGGCGACCCTGAGGGAGATACCTGCCGAAGCGAGGGAGAAGACAGTTAATGTTCTGGAAAATCAAAAGAAAAAGGGATGGGGAGGAATTCTGGTTTTGGGAGAACCTAACGAGCCGATACTTGGAGTACCGATAGGCATGGATAGATTCGGCATTTGCATGGTTGGCGGCATCGTCCCCGCAGCAGCCATGGCAGAGGAAGGAGCAGAGATTGTCACAGCGGCTCCACACTGCTTCATTCCCATCGAAGAGATGACCCGAATCTAAACGAAGAGCTACTCCTTTTCGTGTTTGCGCGCCCACTAGGATCTGAAATAGCTGAGACTGCTATACATCGAGTTCTTTGGAAAGGCACGAAAATATATGGAGCTCACTGCTTAGACCGAATTATTCTTGACAAGTTTAATTCTCTTTGAGACCTTTTATTGTAATGTTTAGGCTCGCATTTACTTAGCTCAAGATTCTTTCCACTTCTTCTCTATCTACGTCCATGACATATCTAATTCCTGATGCTCTTGCAGCCTCAGTAGTTAAAGCGGCGATGTCATTTCGAGTGATGTGTTGAACCGCGAATTTTCGGGCACCACACATTAATTGTTTCAATCCTTGGGCCAATCGCTGATTGTAGGTGTAAAGACCTATTGCGCCTGTAGGAAGATCTTCAAAATCTTTTCCGAACTTTTTCTTCAACCTGCTTGCTTCTACAAATACTGATTCGACATTGTTTCCATATCTTCCGTAGTAGATCGGAAGGTTTTCTTTGGTAATTCTTAGACCTACATTTTTACCTACCATTGCTGCGGTAATGGGGGCTCTAGCCATACCTATAGCTTTCACGTAAGGGGAACCAAGAGCCAAGGCTTTAAAGATGTGATCCTCCAAT
>CP070820.1:1242224-1264070 GCA_020344315.1 Candidatus Bathyarchaeum sp. | reverse complement strand
AGACTATGACATGTCAGACAAGCTCTACTTTGAAGAACTGACTCTAGAGCGGATTCTAGACATATACGACAAAGAGAACCCAATGGGCGTCATAGCGAGCGTAGGCGGACAGATTCCAAACAACCTAGCCCTGAAGCTTTCCAACTCGGGAGTTAATCTACTGGGAACGTCGGGGGAGAGCATAGACCGGGCAGAAGACAGAACGAAGTTCAGTGCGCTGTTAGATCAGCTTAATATTCCTCAGCCAGAGTGGAGCGACCTATCAACGAAGCGGGACATCAAAAAATTCGCTCTAAAAGTTGGCTATCCTGTTCTCATTCGTCCAAGCTACGTCTTGTCAGGCTCTGCCATGAGAGTCGCCTACACCGAAGATGAACTGGAAAATTACCTTAAACTGGCGGCCAAGGTTTCACGTGAACATCCTGCAGTAATAACGAAGTTTATAGAGAATGCCAAGGAGGTTGAAGTTGACGGAGTCTATGACGGCGAAGACAACATCATAGGAGCAATCATTGAACATGTTGAGAACGCTGGAGTTCACAGTGGCGACGCGACCATGGGCATCCCAACTCTGACCTTGGATAGCGACGTCTTGCGAACCGTTCAAGACTACACCTTCAAGATAGTGAAAGCTCTAGAAATTAAGGGACCCTACAACATTCAGTATCTCGTGAAAAACGGCTTCACCTATGTTATCGAGTGCAATCTCCGCGCTTCTAGGTCCATGCCTTACGTCAGCAAAACTCGTGGAGTCAACATGATAGAACTCGCTACATTAGCGATGTTGGGCAAAAAGTTCAAGGATGCAGGATTCACCGATCTGCCAGAAATCACTCATTTTGGGGTGAAGGTTCCTCAGTTCAGTTTCATGCGTTTAAGTGGAGCTGATCCGGTTCTTGGAGTTGAGATGCTGAGCACCGGAGAAGTAGCGTGTCTGGGAGAAAACTTTACGGATGCCCTATCAAAGGCGATGCAGTCGGCTGATTTCAAGATTCCACCTGAAGATGGCTCGGTGCTGATAACTGTTGGCGGAAAAGAGTTGAAGGAGAAGGTTGTGCCTATGGGAAGGGCGCTGAGGAAGATGGGCTACAAAATCTATGCCACGGAACATACTGCCGAGGCTCTGCGAAACGCGGGAGTAAACAACATTTCAGTTCTGCGCAAAGTCAGGGAGGTTGGACAGAAACCCAACATTGTTGATTATCTAAAGGGAGGAAAGATCGATATGGTCGTCAACATTCCTATGCCGAACCACTCAGGAACGTTCTCTGAAGTCCTGAAAGACGAATACACCATCCGAAGGCTAGCCATCGAATTCAACATCCCGGTCGTAACGAATCTGGAGTTGGCGTCAGCCCTCACCAAAATGCTGGAGCAGCGAGAAGGCCACAAGTTTGACATTCGTTCCCTGAACGAGTACATGGATAGTTTACCGAGGAAGTTCTGGTGAATGATTTAGTTTCTTATTGCCAAAGCGGAGAACACGTAGAAAATAGTGGGAAAGAGAGTTACTTCTTTCTTCTAAGGCTAAACCGCCGGAACTTCAGTTTTGCTGTCAATATTTTTTCTGTACCAAAAAGTCTAGCTGCTATGTAGAGAACTATAACAGTGAAGACTGTCATGTAGAGGATTCCTCCGATGGCTGTTAGGTAGTCTCCGGTGAAGGATACTCTGGCGGCTAACATCGGATGTGTGAAGGGTATGGCGAGCAAGATGACAGATAGAGGGAAGGGCAAGGCGGAGATGTCAGTGAAAATTGTAAAGATCATAGGAAAGACGAATAGAATAGAGAGTGGACCCACAAGAGCTTGGGCGCCCCTAACGTCCTCGGCGAAGACAGATAATGAAATCGCTAACGCTAGAGCTGAGAGGAGTGCCATGAAGAGGGAGAGTCCCATAAGCAAGTATGATAAGAAGGTGGGCGCTAACCCTATGGCTGCGAGGTCTACCCCAGCATCAGTTGGTATAGCGCCCGTGAATGAACTCGTGTAATAACTGAAGCCTATGAGATAGGCTATGGCGCCTACGACAGCCACTATAATTGATCCAGTCAGTTTTCCTGCTAGGATCATGAACCGGTTAATGGGCAGAGTTAGCAGGGTTTCGAGGGTTTTTTCCTCTTTCTCTGATGCCACTGCTGTTGCTGCGAGTTGCATTGCAAAGATGAGAAGCATCATTATTCCTACAGGTATGATGGTGGACTGGGATATCACCAAGCCGAAGAGAACCTCGGGATTGACATCTACGCCTTTCCCGTTAATTATTGATTTCTCTGACAAAGCTATAGGATTCAGAACTGTCGTCGAGTTGGATTCGGGAAATCTTTCGTTGATTCTTTGGTCAATAAGATTGTTTTCGAAGAGACTCACCAGAGAGCTAACCGCAGAGGAACTGGTGGACTCTGTTATGCCCCCTCCTCTAAATGGCGCGTAAACTTCCAGTTCCGATGTTTTTCCTTCAGTTATGTTCTGACTAAAGCCTGAAGGGATTACTATGAGACCCGTGAGGTTTGATTCCTGAACATAGCTGAAGGCTTCGGTAAGATCAGGATCATCTATCTCAACAATTTTTACATTCCAATTTGTTAGATTAATCCTGAGGTTTTCAGCAACTGGACCTCCATCAAGATCCATCACTGCTATCGAAATTTTTCCTATACCCTCTTCTGCTGCTTCCATAGAAGTTTGAATAGCAAAACCCATGAGCGGAAACATTATCAGGGGAATGATTATCATGGGAAGGAGAATTTTTGGGTCCCTGACCAGCTCCTTAACCTCCTTCACAACAATGTTAAACAAGCCCTTAAGCAAAACCAACTACCTCCCCAAACACATCTTCAAGGTTAACCGCTTTGTATCTGGTTTTGAGCTCCGCCGGAGAGCCCGTGGCTAGGATTCTGCCTTTGTTTATGAGAGCCACTCGGTCACACAGGTACTCCACTTCCAACATGTTGTGGCTCGAAAGAAGCACGGTAACTCCTTGTTTTTTCACGTACCGTTTTATGATCCCTCTTACATGAACGGAGTGAAGGACATCCAGTCCGCTGGTAGGCTCATCCAATACTGCTAGTTTAGGCTTCGTCATGAGAGCCCTCGCTACGAGAAGCCGCCTCTTCATACCTTTGCTATACCCCTTCACTTTATCCCTGAGGCGTTCCCCTAACCCAGAAATCTCAGAAGCCACATCAACTAACTCTCTCACGGCATCTTTATTCTTAGCCCTGAAGCTTGCCATGAACTTCAGGTATTCATTCCCTGAAAGATTCTTGTAGGCGCCAGCTTCCTCAGGAAGATAACTGATAAGGCTGCGGACCTCTGAAGCTTCTTCAACTACATCACGACCAAAGACCTTTACTGTGCCTGAAGTTGGCAACAGCAACGTAGACGTGATTCTGAGGGCAGTTGTCTTACCCGCACCGTTGAGTCCTATGAGACCAAAAATTTCACCATTCTCTATACTGAAACTCAAGCCATCAAGGGCTCTAACTGACCCAAAAACTTTCACTAGATCTTTTGCTTCAACCGCAACGCTCACAGAAACATCACCCTACCTAGATGGAACTAGAGGAGCATCTTCAATAAATCTGCTTTTGTCACGATACCAACAACTTTTCCCTTAGTAGAAATCAAGACCGCCGGATAAACCTGTAAGAGACTTGAGATCAAAGGCAACGGAGCATCCTCTCCAACCTGAGGAAAAGCCTCCTCCATGACATCGCTAACGGGTAACCTGGATATTTGGGAGAGGTCTTTGCCTGCGGAGACCTTTTCTATGATTGTTTTCTCTGAAATGCTTCCAACAGAGTGTTCTCCGTCAAAGACTGGAAGCTGGGAATACCCGTAATGTGCCATCGTCTGCACGGCCTTGGAGACCAAGTCGCTCTTTTGAACTCCGATAACCTCGTTATGAAGAACCTCTTCGGCTCGAACCTCTGTTTCTGTCTGCAGTCGTTCTAGTGTATCAAAAATAGCTTTGACTTTGGTATAAGAAGGATCAATTTTTCCAGATTCTAGTTTGGCGATTAAAGACTGGCTTACCCCAGCTAACCTTGCGAGTTTTTGTTGTGTCAGCCCCACTATTCTTCGTTTCCTGCCAATCTCTTCGAGGGAAGGTAACATGTCATTATGGTTTGTGGGGCGGGTTTAAATTCTTTTTGGAATAAAAATGTCAGTAAAATATTAAAGGTATAATGTTGTTTGCTATTTTCCATATCCTAAGAAAGTATTGGAGCTGACACAATGGTAATCTCAAAAAAAGGTAACGGACGAACAATAGCCAAGATCAACCAGAAAATTAAGACTGGCGATGCTCAGGTTTTGACTGCTGAAGAGATGAAAAAGTTAGTGGCGAGCAGCGGCGTGGAAGTGGCTTACAAGGAGGTTGATGTCGTTACAACAGGAACCTTCGGAGCCATGTGCTCTTCAGGAGCCGTGATAAACCTCGGACATGCAGATCCGCCAATAAAGATCCAGAGGGCATGGCTAAACGACGTTGAAGTCAGCCATCCAGGCGCTGCTGTTGACCTGTACATAGGCGCCACCATGATGTCGGATACACAACCTTTCGAGTATGGAGGCGGACATCTGATAGAGGACCTGATTGCTGGCAAAGAGGTTGAAGTAAGAGCCACTGCCTATGGAACAGACTGTTACCCCAGAACCAAGCTGAATACAACCATAACAAAAGATGACCTGAACCAATTCTATTTGCTGAACTTCCGCAACTGCTACCAACGTTACGTCTGCGCCACAAATAGTCGCGACGAAATCATCTATACTTACATGGGCAAGCTCTTGCCAAGATTTAAAAATGCTACTTATTCGGGAGCTGGAGCCTTGAATCCCTTGATGAACGATCCAGATTACGAAACTATTGGGGTCGGAACCCGAATTTTCTTGGGAGGAGGGCAAGGCTACGTTATAGGTGAAGGTACACAGCACGACCCCAACAGCAGATTTGGCACAATCATGGTCCGCGGAGACTGCAAAACGATGAGCTCAGAATTCATTCGTGGAGCCGCCTTCACCAAGTACGGCACAACCCTCTACGTCGGCATAGGCGTACCCATTCCTATACTTAACGAGGGGGTAGCTAAGAAGACAGCATTACTGGATGAAGAGATTTTCACGGACATAATTGATTATGGAGTCCCCCGCAGAGGACGCCCCAAACTAGGTAAAATCAATTATAAAGAATTGAAGTCAGGCAAAGTAACCGTCAACGGCAACAGAATAAAAGTCAGTTCCCTATCCAGTTTGAAGAAGGCAAGGAAGATCGCGGAGACACTCAAGACTTGGATTGCTAACGCCCAGTTCTACTTATCTGCCCCCGCTGAGAACCTACCAACGGATTCAGTTTGTAATCCTATGAGACAGACAGAGGAGATAGCCTTCGTTAATGGCGTGACCCACGCTGCTGTCACCTGCAGGGATGACGAGGATATTGAGGCGGTTGCCCAGCGAATCATAAGCAAGTCGGTTAACCACGTTGTTGTAATTAATAAACAGGGAGAGATCAAGGGGATAGTGACTTCTTGGGACGTTACTCGGGCTGTTGCCGAAGGAAAAAACAGGCTTGATGACATAATCACCAAGAAAGTGGTAACCGCAAGACCGGAGGAGACGCTGGAGGCGGCTTCAAGGAAGATGGCGCAGCATCACATTTCGGCTTTGCCTGTGGTGGACAGGGACAAGAAGGTTGTGGGACTCATAACCTCTGAGGATATAGCTAAGCTGAGGGGAAGGTGAAGAAGATGGATAGGATTCTTTTAAGATTCTCTGAGGAAAATGTTGAGGAGCCAATAACGGCGCAGGTGATTCTTGAGCTGGGAATACCGATAAGAATAGTGACCGCCACAATCGATTCTCACGGCGGGGATATTTTGGTAGAGGTGCCTGCCGTTCACGTTGAAGAGATCGTTAAGGCCTTCAGGGACAAGGGTGTGGTTGTCACTTTTCCAAAGCTGATTGATGTAGACTGTGACAAGTGCTTTGATTGCGGCGCATGTTATGCTCTCTGTCCGGTGGATGCCATATCTTTTGATGAGGATTATTCTGTGGTTTTCGACGAAAAGACCTGTATCGGCAGTCCCTGCGGCTTATGCGTCAACGCTTGTCCGGCTAGAGCCATAAGACTTGTTGAGCAGCATAGTCGCAATCAAAAATGAAAAAGCAAGACCTCTTCAGAAGGGCTTTCCGCCTCAAAGAATCAGACTGCACTATAATATCAGACAAAGAAGACACTATCGAGAAGGCAATATCCTCGATAGAGCACCACAGGAAGCAGCTTGAGAAATACGTTCAGGATCATCCAGAGTTTCTGTATAGTCTCCAGCCGGTTCCCGTGGATAAGGGACCTGAGGTAGCCAGATTGATGGCTGAAGCTTCCTTGAAGGCTAATGTTGGACCCATGGCTGCTGTTGCGGGAGTGTTAGCTGACCTGGCAGTTGAAGATATGATTCATGCTGGAAGTAAGGTTGCTGTTGTAGAGAATGGTGGAGAAGTCTCCGCTATTTCAAATCAGCCCATTGATATTGCTCTCGCGGCGGGTGATGCTCCTCTCTCACGAGAGATGGGGTTCAGGTTGAAAGAGTTTCCTGTGGGAGTAGCCACGAGTTCAGGTTTGTTTAGTCATGCTTTGAGTTTCGGGGAGGCGGAGGCGGTGACGGTTTTTGGGGTTGATGCTGGGGTGGCTGATGCTGCAGCTACGGCTGTGGCTAACTTGATTAAGGGGGATTATGTTCGCGGCGTAATTAGAGAGGGAATAGATGAAGCTTTAGGCATAGAGGGAGTTAAGGGGGTCTTCATTCTGTACAGGGGAGTTGTGGGAAAAGCTGGAGAGGTTCCGGAATTAATAAAGGTTAACCCTCAAGAATAGTGATGTGAATTTTCTGAAAAAGCCTGTTTTCAACAATACGCTGTTATTAGGCTTCAAATATGAATGACTTATGTTGTTAGTTGCTTAGCGCTCTGGAAGCCACAAGCGAAATGAAAGATAACTACAGAAACTTTACTTGACTGAAGAGTTATTTGAGGGAGAGAGATTAAACGTAAGTTGGTAGAGGGGTTTTGAATTGAAGAGAAAGGAAATCAAGCTGAAGCTAGAGGGTGTGAAAGCGGAGGTACTTTACCATTTGTATGAGGGTTTTGAGGCGAATACTCTGCTTGTTTCCTTTGGAGAAAAGCGCCGGGTTCTCTCCACTTGGGATGGATACCGGGAGGTAAGCTTTGTCGCCAACACCTATCAGCCCCCTGTCCTGTCAGAAATCACCATGCTCAACTATAACGAGTTTCAAGAAAAATTTCCTACCAGCCTAAAAATCCCTCGCAGCGACCTCACCTTCTTGAGCACAGGAGCCAACATGGAAAACGTGGCACTCTGCGAAAAGTCCTATAAGGAGCTCACAGTCTCCTGTCTGGCAACTGGAGGCGTGGGCAACGCGCTTAGAATGGGAGTCGATGGGGCAGATTGGATGGAGTGGGATGGAGAGTATATTCATCTTCCTGGAACAATCAACATAATACTCTTAACCAACGCCCCTCTAAGCGGTGGGGCAATGGCTCGCGCTATTATTGCAGCCACAGAAGCAAAAACCGCTGCCCTTCAGGACATGGATGCCAGAAGCTCACTTTCCCCTCAAAACCAAGCAACAGGCACCGGAACCGATAACATTATCATAGTTTCTGGAAAAAGACCCGGTAAGACGATACTATGCACGGGCGGACACACCAAGATAGGCGAACTAATCGGTGTCTCAACGAAGATAGCAGTTGCAGAGGCAATAAAGAAACAAGAAGGCTAGCCACCCCTTTTACCACAATTACTTCTGGACAGTGATTTTCGTCTTTGTGAGCGCGAATAATTTAATAAAGTTCCATGTTGCACACTTTAAGTTGCGAAAAGGTACAGAGACATGAACAAACGACAAAAAATCTTTGTGACCGCAGCAATTATAATTGTTTTAGCCTCAGTGGTCGCTACTGCTTCCTACTCAAATCTACAAGAGGAAATGGAAGTTGACAAGCTAAAAATCGTAGCCACATTCTATCCCCTCGCCTTCTTCGCCCAACAAATAGGCGGAGAAGAAGTAACCGTCAAGCAGCTTATACCCGACAACACAGAGGTGCACAATTGGCAACCAGCTTTCGCTGATATCCTAGCCGTAGACGAGGCTGATGTGATAGTCTATAATGGCGCATCCCTTGACCACTGGTTCGAGGACGATATACTCTCAATAATAGATTCAAGCGACAAAATTATCGTAGAGACCGCAGAGGGACTAGAGCTTCTTGAAACCGAAACGGAGCACGCCGACGAGCATGAGCATGAAGAACTCTATGACCCTCACACGTGGATAAGCCCCTTCCTAGCAAAACAGCAGGCTCAAAAGATATACGAAGCTCTAATCCAGAAGGACCCAACTCACATGGATTACTATACTGAGCGCTGGCAAACCCTCCAGGAGAGGTTCGAGGAACTAGACAACAATTACCTGAGTGAACTCTCAACTAAAAAGAAAGAAAAGATTTTTGTTACCCATTCTGCCTTCGGTTATCTCGCTGACCGGTACAGCTTCAAACAGTATGGAGTTATCGGCATCTCCGCAGACGAGCAACCAAGTGCGTCAGTGTACGCAAACCTCGTACAGATTATGATAAAGCATGAGACATACATGGTTTACGTGGATCCAGTGTACCCACAGGAATCCGCCCAAACCCTCAAGAACGACTTGGAGACCCTTACAGACCAGAATGTCCAGATTCTGAAGCTCTACATTATGCTTGGCTCCATAGACGGAGTAGATTACTTTGGGCAGCAGGAGAAAAACTTGGAAAACCTAAAGATAGGCCTTGAAGCTTAATTAGAATAAGGTAAAGTTGAAATGAAATGTTAAATAATGTTCAATCGGGCACCATGAAAGAAGATAAGTCTCCAGTGTTGGAGGTTTCACACCTCCATGTAGCTAGATCTAATTCTCTGGTTATCGAAGACGCCAATTTCACTATCCAGCAAGGAGACTACGTCGGCTTAGTAGGCCCCAATGGGGGAGGCAAAACATCTCTTCTCTTAGCTCTCCTAAATCTCCTACCTAGGACCAAGGGAACCATTCGTCTCTTTGGACAGGACATAGAATCCTTCTCCCGCTGGGAGAAAGTTGCTTACGTGCCCCAAGACGCCATCAGCTTCGACCCTCATTTTCCTTTATCTGTGAGAGAACTGGTAGCCCTTGGCAGGGTGAACCGGGGCAATATAGGAAGAGCCTTGAAGGGAGGGGACTGGGATGCAGTTGATGAATCCCTCGATTTCATGGGATTATCTGATGTTGCAAACAGAAGGATTGGGCAACTGTCTGGAGGGCAGAAACAGAGGGTCTTCGTGGCTAAAGCCTTGGTGAGGAAGCCTGAAATAATTTTTTTGGACGAGCCCGTGGTCGGCGTGGACGCTAGGACACAAGAGAAATTTTACAAGAAACTTAGCGACCTTAATGTTGCGAAGGGCATCACCATCCTGTTAGTTACCCATGACTTGACAGCGGTTTTCTGTCGGATGTCTAAGGTTATGTGCATTAACCGATGGGCTAACTTGGCTGAGATAACTGAAGGTTTGGAACCAGAGAAGGTTCTGCGTAAAGCTTACGGCGAGCACTTCCACTTCGTCTTCCATAAACATGAATGTGAGCGGGTTTTCGAAGATGAATGAATTTAATGACATTTTCAGACTTCTAGGATTTCAGTTCTTCCAGAACGCACTCTTAGGCGGAACTATAGTAGCCTTGGCTTGCGCATGGGTTGGTCTCTTCCTGATACTGAGGAAGGAAGCCATGATAGGTGATGGAATAGCCCACACTGCTTTTGGAGGCATAGCCTTAGGATTGTTATTGGGCATTAACCCCATCTTGACTGCTTTGCTTGTTTCGATTCTAGCAGTCTTGGGGATATCTTACATGAGAAGAAGAGGGTTAGCTCAGTCTGACTCTGCCATAGCCGTGATGATGACCATAGGGTTCTCCACTGGCCTGATTATAATCAGTTTGGCTGGCGGATTCAACGTTGAACTTTTCAGTTTTCTCTTCGGCTCGATTCTCACCATCGATCAAACTGACCTCATTATAGTATCCATTCTTGGAGTATCAACGATTCTCATTCTGGGAGTCTTCTACAAGGAGCTTCTCTCCATAACCTTTGACGAAGAGGACGCAAGGTTGATGGGCATCCCTGTTAGGCTGCTGTCATTAGCCTTCAATTTGCTGGTGGCGATCACAATTGTGCTTTCGATAAAAGTGATCGGGGTGATTCTTGTAGTCGCTCTCTTAGTTCTTCCCGGACTCGCTGCTCTTCAGCTGAATCTTTCGTTTAAGGGAACAACGCTGGTTGCCATAGGCTTCGGGGTTCTCAGCATGATCACGGGTATATTGCTTTCAGCAATCTACGATGTAGCAACGAGTGGAGTCATAGTCTTCACTGCAGCAGGCTTTTTCCTGTTCACAGCCATTTACAGAAGGTTAGAATAGAAGACAAATTTTTGGATATGTACAGAGCCTTCGCGGGTTACACTTTAACTCTGAAGTCTTCTTTGACGACGTTGAGCACAACGTTTGTTACTGTTTTGCTTACATGAGGCATCTTCAACGTCGATTTGATAAAGTTGTTTAGCATAGCCCTGTTCATGAATCTCGCGACAACCGCTATGTCGTAGTCTCCGGTGATGTCATAGATGGATATGACCTCGTCTAGCTTAGCAAGCTGTTTTTCAACTTCGGGGAGATACCGTCCGTCAGCTTGAATGAGTATAAGAGCCGTCAAGCCATAACCTAGTTCAGTGGGATCCAAGATTATCGTGTAGCCCTTCAGGATCCCTTTATCTTCCAAGTTCTTGACGCGATTATAAGCCGTTCCAACAGCTATCCCGAGGCTCTCAGCTATCTTGTTGAAGCTTTTTCTAGAGTCCTCCTGTAATAAACGGATAATCTTGCGGTCGACCTCATCCACTTTATGAGATGAATTAGAGTTCAGTTTCCATTTCCTCCTTGATTGTTTGGCATCATTTAGCTTGCTGTGATTTTGTTACATCATGAACACTTGTTCATTAAACAAACAGATATATAAGCTTTCCTTCAGTTAATTCGAAACATTTATATACAAATATGTAATATTCTGAGTTTCAGTTGAATAAAAGGTGTACAACATGGAGGCTACAAAAACAGCCGTAGAATCCCTGAAGAAAAACAAAATCCGCTGGGTACACACAGCCTTCGTAGACCTCCGCGGTCTAATGCAGGATGTCGTGATACCCGCAAAACATTACACGGAGGGACAAGCCCTAACCGCCGGCATCGGCTTCGACGGATCATCTGTACGAGGCTTCAAAACCATCGAAGAATCCGACATGATCCTCAAACCAGACCCTGCGACATTAGCCATCCTCCCCTGGACAACTGACTATAGACAAAAGAGCGCCATAATCCTCGGAGACGTCTACGAGGCCTTCGGAGGCACGGAACCCTCAGACGTAGATCCAAGAGGCTACGTCGCAAAGAGAGCAGTCAAAGCAGCAGCAGATATGGGTTATACCGGCTTCTTCGGTCCAGAACTGGAATACTTCGTCTTCAGTTCCATCGACCCCACAAAACTTGTTTGGGACATGTGGGTTAGCCCAAAAGGTGGCGCAGGAGACTCTTGGGGCGCACCACGAGTTGTACCTCAATCTCCGGAAACCACACCAGGAAACCACACTCTAAGACCCAAAGAGGCATATTTCAGACCACCGCCAGAAGACACGACAGTCGAGTACCGCAACGAAGTCGCCTCAATACTGGAAGAAAACTTCGACACAGAGATTGAGATGCACCACCACGAGGTTGCTACAGCAGGACAAATAGAGATAGACTTCAAATACGGAGAATTAGTGAAAACCGCTGACAGAACCCTTTACTACAAGTTCATTGCCAAAAACGTGGCAAAGAAACATGGATTAATCGCTACCTTCATGCCTAAACCAGTCTACCTTGACAACGCCAGCGGCATGCACGTCCACGCCTCATTATGGAAGGGCAGAAAAAACATAATGTATGACGAGAAGGATGAGTATGCTGAGCTTAGTCAAACAGGCAGATACTTCATCGGAGGTCTACTAGAACACGCCAGAGCCATAACCGCTGTGAGTTGTCCCACAGTGAACTCTTACAAACGACTTGTGCCCGGTTTTGAGGCTCCCATATACATAATGTGGTCCCGCCGTAACCGGTCAGCCATGGTACGAGTTCCCGTATACTTCAAGGGCCCCGAGTTCGCTTCAGCCAAACGCGTTGAATTACGTTCCGCTGATCCGTCCTGCAACACCTACCTAGCCTTTTCGTGTATCCTCATGGCTGGGCTTGATGGAATAAAGAAGAAACTTGATCCAGGTGACCCTGTAGACGAGGATGTGTATGACCTGACCGCTGAGAGAAGACGGGCTCTAGGAATTAAGGAGTTGCCAACTACGCTGAGAGACGCTCTTGAATCGATGAAGAGTGACGAGGTGGTTCATAGGACTCTTGGAAGCCACATATTCGATGCGTTCATCGACTACAAGACTAATGACTGGAACCAGTATTGCCTCTATGTCAC
Organism: Candidatus Bathyarchaeum sp.; assembly: GCA_020344315.1. Taxonomy (GTDB): domain Archaea; phylum Thermoproteota; class Bathyarchaeia; order Bathyarchaeales; family Bathyarchaeaceae; genus Bathyarchaeum. The sequence continues at coordinate 1,251,462 of CP070820.1, read as the reverse complement.
TCCGTGGGAAATAATGAAATATCTAGACTACTAAAAAAGAATGAATATGGAGAGGTGAATAAGCATGAAGGCATATTTGCTAATTGAAACTAAACCCGGGACATCTGAAAAGGTCGTCAAAGCCATCAAAGGACGGGTCAAAAAGGTTCTACATGCTGACTCCGTTTACGGCAGACATGATGTCATAGTTGTCATCGAGGCCCCTGACCTCGAAACGCTCAATGAGATCGTTTACAAGGTAATTGAAAAGGACCCAAACATCGTCCACACTGAGACATCGATAACGTTGTTCTAGAAGGAGAGACCTCGGTTGTCTACAAAAAAGGATCTTCGCCGTAAGACGATAAGGGCTTTTGTCCTCTTGACTATGAAGCCTGGAACTTCGGAGGAGATTGTGAGTTCGAGGCGAATCAAGGGCGTAAAGATGGCTAGCTCGGTTCTTGGGAGATTCGATGCTATAGCGATAATAGAAGCAGAAAGTTCCGAAGAGCTAACAAAGATCATCTACGAGATGGTTGAACAACACCCCAATGTGATTCACACAGAGACCATGCTATCGATGTTTACACCGCAACCCTAACTTCATAACTGTAAAACAGAATCTATAAAATACGTGCTACGTCGGGTCGGTCTTTAATCAAATGGCTAAGACCCGACAAAATTATCCTCTTTTTATTTCCACTTTTCAAAAAAGTACATGTATTCTCTTTAGGCTGTCCAGTACGAAAAAATCTTCAGATTGTCTATTGGGAGCTGTGTTCTGAGAAAGTTTTTCACATCGTCGTCTGTGAGGAAGTGGTTTCCCTTCTTGTCGGTTTGAATTGGGATTCCTGTTCTTCGCAGTTTGTCGCCTTTAGCAGAGTCTGTGAAGATGTACTGGGCGCCTTCTACAGGTAAGATTAGTTTTAGTCCTGTCAGATTCTTGGCGGGGATGCTCTGAGCGATAACATAGACGATGCTCTTAGGCTTCTTCTCTAGGACTAACGCCTTAAATTCTTCCCAGCTTTTCACCCGAATAGTTCTTCCCATTGTCTGATCTCTCAGCTCACTTGAATTTTGCCTCTTACAGACTCTTATTTTTTCTCGCTTTTTAAATTAAAAGGCAATAGAAAAGTTTTTGTCTCACAATGCTGTTTCAGTTTGTCTACTATGCAGGGAGTATCATGTTTCAGGATGTCCTACTGAATGGTGACTTTCTATCGATGGCGAATCTAACGAAAGTTGCGATAGCTTTGGTTATCCTCGCCGTGACTTTCGTTGTCGATAGGTTGGTTCGTAGGGCATTATCGCGGTACGGAAAAAGGCTGGATCTGGAGCCTCACGCCATAAACATCCTCAAGTTAATTGCCAGAATAGTTGTCTTTGCCGCTGGTGTTGTTGCTCTCCTGATTCATTTCAATTTTCCCGCAGAATGGTTCATCAGCATCTCAGCTCTGACAGGAGCAGCTATCGGCTTTGCTTCGACCCAGACGGTAGGTAACTTCTTGGCTGGACTATACCTCATGATCTCAAGGCCTTTCATGGTGAGAGATTACGTGAAGATAGGAGATGTTGAAGGCGAAGTAAAAGAGATAACGATCAACTACACCAAAATATACACTCCAACTTACAATATCACTGAGATACCTAACAGGAAAGTTTTGGACAGCATAATTCTCAACTATTCTGGAAAAAAGGACATAATCGATTACTCCTTCCCAATGGGCTTCCCACATCTAGAAAACATAACAAACGAAGAACTGATAGCGGAATGCATCAAGCCAACAATTGAGAAGTTCTATGAAAAACATAAAGACGTACTTCCGAAGAAGCCAGAGGCAAGTATGTCAAATATGGATAGACTGGGAAGGGATATTACAATCCGAATGTTCTTTCCAGAAGGAAAAACAAACGAATTCTACGATCTCCAACCAGTACTCCTGCAGGATATTGTAACCTGCTGGGATGCCCTTAAGGCAAAAAAGGCTTCTTGAATGGGGAGACTGTTCTCCTCTGTTAGGTCTTTCTCGATTTCTAGCGTCCTCTATTTTCAGCTTTTCCTCGTTTAAGCGTTTACAGAAACAGATGTGAAAGTAATAACTTGTCTGTCTCATTCAACACTCACAACAACTAATATTTTTTTGGACATAACTGCGCGGATGATGAAAAAATGCAGAAGATAAAGGCGTTTAAGATTGGCTTAATAGGTTTAATGATAGTTCTTGGAAGCAATGCCAGCGTAATGTATGCCCTAGCATACACAGAGAAGAGAGAAGTCTTGTATACTAACACCATCAAAATCGAGGGACAAGAGGTTCTGTTTAGAGCATTCTATCTGTCTGCACCAGCAGTATCATTTGAAGTGAAGATAAGTGTTACAGAAGGAACCATCAAGTGGACTCCCCACTCAGCAGTTATGTTTGAAGATACCCTTGGCTGGTTTCCACGTAAGATAGATGGGAGAGTAAACGGGACAATTCAGAGATGGGTGTGTGAAACAGATAACGGAACCGTCAAATGGAGTGTAGATCCGGAAAACGTGAACATGGTCTGGTACCTCAACTTCTACAATCCAGACTCCTATGAAAAAGAAGTTTGCATCGAAGTCACCAAAGTGTGGGAAAAGCAGAACTACCAAGATTGGATATAACCGTTGAAAAGTCTGATTAGTTATACTTTAGAACATTTGGAGCAAAGGTTCTGAGAAAGGCTGAAAAACTAACAAGCTTAAATTAATCCCTAATCTGTTCTCTAAGTATAGTAAAGGTTATCAAGCTCTTTTTAACCAAAAAATAATGGAATAAGGACTGATGGAGAGGAGACGCTTGAAGAATTTTGACGTGATTATCATTGGCGCTGGAAGTGGAGGATGCTTGGCAGCCAAAACTGTTGCCGAAGCCGGATTCGAGGTCTGCATGATAGACAGAAAAAAAGAACAGGACATAGGCAACAAAGTCTGCGGGGACGCCATAGGAAAACATCACTTTGACAATATCGGCCTAGCGCATCCCTCAGGAGAGGAACTTGAACAAAAAATTGACGGCATCAAAATCTATTCACCAGATATGGAGACCGTCGTCACAGTCAAAGGGGAAGGCGTTCACGGTTACTTGGTTAATCGCCAACTTTTTGGTCAGAGACTACTGAAAGATGCAAAAGATGCTGGAGCAACCCTGACTGACTCAACAGTTGTCACAGAACCAATCATGAAGGACGGGTATGTCTTCGGCGTTTTAGCTAAAGATCTCAAAACAGGCGAAAAAATTGAAATTTCTGCCCAAGTTGTAGTGGATGCAAGTGGGCATTCAGCGGTTTTGAGAAAGAAGCTTCCTCCCGAATTCGGCATCGAAACCGAAGTTAAGAATGAAGACGTAGAGGTTTGTTACCGAGAAATTCGTGAGGTGAAAGAGCCGATTGCTGACCCCGGTTTCTGTAGAATCTACTTGGAGCTGAAGCGTGTTCCAGGAGGATATTACTGGATTTTTCCTAAAAGTTCAACCACTGTTAACGTGGGCTTGGGTGTAGCAATGACAGAAGGATTTCCTAACCCAAAAGACCTTTATAATGAAGTGATTTTGTCGATGCCTTTCTTCAAGGGTTCGCGGGCTTTGACGGGTGGTGGAGGTCTTGTTCCAACTCGGAGACCCATAAGTCCCATGGTGGGAAATGGGGTGATCATTATTGGCGATGCTGCTTGTCAAGTTAATCCGATTCATGGAGGCGGAATTGGTTCTTCAATGATGGGCGGAGTGAAAGCGGGCGAAGTGATCATCAAAGCTCTAGAGAAGGGGGATGTGAGCCGAGAAGCCCTTTGGCCTTACACTGGTATATTCATGGAATTGTATGGCGCTAAACAGGCGGGACTTGACATCTTCCGTATGCTTCTTCAGCGGTTAACCAACAAGGAAATGAATTATGGTATGGCCCATCATTTGATCACGGACGAGGATCTACTTAAGACGAGTATGGGCAAGGACCTGAAACTGAACATAACAGAGAAGACAAGTCGGCTCTTGAAGGGGCTTGGAAGTCTGTCTCTTCTCAAGAAATTGAATGCTACAAGGAAATTGATGAAGAGGATTAAGACCCTTTATAGAAATTATCCCTCTTCCCCTGAAGGTTTAGGTGAGTGGCAAGAGAAGGTAAATCTTGTAGTTGAGAAAGCGAAAAAGATGTGAGGAGAACCTACAGTTAGCTTGCAAGACAACAATTGAGTGCGTAGAATATGCGTGTCGCTGCTCTAGTTACTGGCGGAAAGGACTCCGTCCTAGCTCTTTATCGTGCACAAAAGATGGGGCACAACATAAAATTTTTAGCCGCCATAATTCCCCAACGAGCTGACAGTTGGATGTTCCATTTTCCCAACATTCACCTGACAGAGCATCTTTCTAGAGCGGTCGATATTCCTTTGGTGAAAGCTGAAACCTCTGGAATAAAAGAGGAAGAGCTGGAGGACCTCAAGAAGTTGCTTGCCTCCTTGGATGTGGAGGGGGTGGTGTCAGGTGCTGTATCATCGCGCTATCAGAAGAAACGAATCGAGAGGATATGCCAAGAACTAAACCTCGAATCTGTTACGCCCCTCTGGCATGAAGAGCCTCTTGACCTTCTGAGGGAGATAATTGACCTAAAATTCAAGGTAATAATCGTGGGAGTGTACGCCTATGGCTTCGATGAGAGCTGGTTGGGGAGAGAAATTAACTCTGCAACTCTGGAGAAGCTTGTGGAACTCAATGAGAAGTATGGAATCTCTTTGGTGGGTGAGGGCGGCGAATACGAGAGCCTAGTTCTTGACGCCCCGTTTTTCAAGAAACGTATTCAAATTCTCCAGAGCGAGATGAACTATGAAGAACACAGTGGTGTTCTTGTTGTAAAGGAAGCTACTCTTGTTGACAAATACTGAGAAGGTCCAATATGTAGCGGGTAATATCTCCCGCAATTCGAAATCTAACTTCCGATTTCTACTTTCTCCAATAATTGAATAGCCAAACTATGTTAAAAAGAGATATGGTTTATAGTTATAGAAATAATCAACATTGTTTTTCATTGGTTTGGGGTTAAATTTTAACCAAAAAATGGGCTGATATACTGGTTTTGTACAGTTGCCTAAAAAAGATAGACATTATATGTTTCTGCAGAGCAACATTGTTGGCGAAGTGAAAGACATTGAATATCAGAGAAACAATTCCAGCAGACATAAAAGATATACTTCATGTTGAACGTGAAGCCTTTCAGCGAGACTCAGAAGCAAACATAACTAGAGACATGCTATCTGATTTATCAGCAGAACCATGTGTTTCGTTACTGGCCTTTGTTGAAAATCAGCCAGTGGGGCTTATCCTGTTTACTCGTGGATACATCGAAGGAAACCCACGAATTGGTGTTTCATTTCTTGCACCTTTAGCTGTGATTCCTAAATTTCAGAAACGGGGAATCGGCGGTGCCTTAATTAAGGAAGGCATAAAACGTCTATCAAAAATAGGCGTTGATTTAATCTTCGTCATTGGGCATCCAGAATATTATCCACGATTCGGCTTTACACCAGCCTTAAAACTTGGATTCCAACCAACTTATCCCCTTCCACACGAAGTCGCTGATGCATGGATGGTTCTGGCGCTTCGTTCCGACATAATAGGTGTAATATCTGGGAAAGTAATTTGCTGTGATGTTATGAATAAACCAGAAGTCTGGCACCAATAGCGCGCTTTTTGGATTTGGGGGTTAAAATTTAATCAACTGATTAAATATCTCCCGCATACAGCATCTTTGTTAATAAGTGCATTATCTAATTTTCAGATAGGTTTAAGAGTGTGTTTGAGAGGGCATTTTTCAGTTTAGTGAGGTTTTAAATATGGAATTTAAGGGAAGTCGAACCGAGAAGAATCTGTTGGCATCATTTGCGGGTGAATCTCAAGCGAGAAACAGATATACTTTCTTTGCGAGCAAGGCAAAGAAGGAAGGGTACGAACAAATCTCAGCCATCTTCACAGAAACAGCCGGCAACGAGAAAGAGCATGCTCAACTCTTCTTTAAGCTACTGAAGGGCGGAATGGTGGAGATCACAGCATCTTATCCTGCAGGAGTAATTGGGACAACAGCGGAGAACCTGAAGGAAGCAGCAGAAGGAGAGAAACTGGAGTGGGGAACCCTCTATCCAGACTCTGCTGAGGTGGCAGACGGAGAAGGGTTCAATGAGATAGCTAATACTTTTCGTATGGTTGCAAAAGTAGAGAAGGAGCATGAACAAAGGTACCGGAAACTGCTGGCAAACGTTATGCAAGGAAAAGTCTTCAAAAAAGACAAGCCTATCAAATGGAAGTGCAGAAACTGCGGTCACGTATACGAGGGCAGCGAAGCCCCTGAGAAATGCCCAGTCTGCGACCATGCTAGAAGCTACTTCGAAGTTTGGTGCGAAAACTACTGAAATTGTCTGCTTCATGAATAAGGGAGGTGCAAACTTGACCGAGAAAGGGCAAATATACCTTTGCGAGATTTGTGGAAACAAAGTGCAAGTGATAGAAGCAAGTTTTGGAACCCTAGTTTGCTGCGGACAAGACATGACTCTAGTAGAATAAAAACTTCATATATCGGGGGATGTCTCTGACATCTTCCCCCTATTTTTCTTGCGCACTAGAATTAGTCGCAAAAACTTCAGACTGTTCACCAAATTTGGCTTAACTATTACCTGAAAAATTAAATGAGGCTTTTCCCGCCACGATGCGAAAGGATTTTTAGTGTGAATGAAAGACAGAGAGCCAGTTATGACTGAACAAACTGTGCTAGCAAAATTCTCTAGAACAGTAAGCGTGTGCAAATCCTGTAAGCACCTAACTAAACTGGAAGGACGCTACTACTGCAGGCTACTAGGAGCCCTCCTCGCAGAACAAACGATTTACCTTCCCTGCGACCTAAGAGAGGCACCTTAAGGGAGAGGGCTGAAAAAGGTTTATTAACTGTTCTTTCGCTTTTAGCTACAAGCTTTCCGTAAGGAATGTTCCGTTGGGATGTGACCCATAAAAGGGTTGAACCGCAAAAATTAGAGGAATAGAAAATGGCTTACAAATATATCGCGAAGGCTTGGAAAAAGCCGAAAGAATCCTTCGTGAAAGACCTGATGTGGCAGAGAGCCATAGAGTGGCGCAAACAACACGCAATTGTAAGAATCGAGAGACCCACCCGACTAGATCGAGCAAGAAACCTAGGCTACAAAGCTAAACAAGGATTTGTCATGGCTCGGGTTCGTGTTAGACGTTCAGGATTCAGAAAGACAAGACCCACTGGAGGTCGTAGACAGAAACGATTGGGCGTCAATAAATTCAAGCTCGCCAAGAACATGAGGCTAGTTGCTGAGGAGAGGGCGGCTAAACGGTTTCCGAATCTGGAGGTTCTGAATTCCTACTGGGTCTGGGAGGATGGTCGCTTCAAGTGGTTCGAAGTTATCATGGTTGACACAGTGCTTTTGCCGGATCATCCAATAGCAAATCAGACAAGACGCGTCTTTCGTGGCTTAACCAGCGCTGGCAAGGAGGTGCGCGGTCTTCACCACAGAGGACTGGGAGCCGAGAAAGCGAGACCAAGCCGCAAAGCAGTCCTGAAACGAAAACAATAATGCAAATCTGATGCAGCCCTGTTTTCCGAGGCCACCTTACTTGACATATTTATATCAAGAGGGTGCAATAGAGTTTCGGAAAGAGTGTGAGATAGGTTTTGCCTCAGTTGCCTATAGCCTACGTTGACATTCGATTCTTCGCCCATGCCACCGAAGACTTAGAAAAGGTTGTTGAAGCAGTTCAAAATGTCTTGCCAAGCGACAACATAGAAGAAATGACATTCAACAGAAGCAACCTGCAGGGACACTACGGTAACCCAATAACCCTTTTCGAAGCCAAAATCAAAGACAAAGAAACAATCAGAGCCTTAGTTGAGAATCTTTCCTCTAATCTCAGTTCTTTAGATAAAGAGGAGTTGGGCAGAGAGATAGGTAGGTGCTTTGAGAAGGGTAGTCTCTACCTCAGGCTCGACAAACAAGCTGCCCTCCACAGCAAAATAAGGCTCGTTACATCCGACCCCATCCGCATTCGTATAAGATTCGGAAAATCCAAGATTGAAGACATAATCGAGATCTGCCGAGAGATTGGGATGTTAACATGAGACGGTTTGCTGACCTGCATCTTCGGGTGCCATTAAACGACCTCCTTCAGATGGAAAAAATGGTTAGGAAAGCCTCCGAGTTAGGTTACAGCCTAGTCGCCATCCCTCTATCACCCCACGCTACCAGAGAACAGGTCATCCAACTTCAACGCCTCTGCCGTGAAGCAAAAATAGACCTTGCCACAAGAGTGAATCTTTCTCCCAGAACCTCCAGCGAACTTCTCCATAATTTGCGGCGTCTCAGAAGAAAATTCGAGCTAGTATCCGTAATATGCTCCACAAAGGACGTCGCTAGACAGGCAGCTAAGGACAGGCGAGTGGACCTCCTCCGTTTTTCTGTCACAAACCTCCGAAAAAGATTCTTTGATGCGGCAGAAGCTGAGCTTGCTTCACAGGCATTCTCTTCCCTCGAGATTGAGATGGCTCCCCTTCTGCAGCTGGCAGGTGCTTCAAGAATCCGGCTTCTTTCTCGCCTACAAAGGGAAGTCGCTACGGCAGAGAAGTTTAGGGTGCCAATCACGATTTCTAGCGGTGCAACAGGCGAATACCTCATGAGGGGACCTCACGACTACGCTGCCTTGGCAACTCTCTTTGACTTGCCCCTGTCCGCTGCCTTGAAGGCGCTGTCGGAAAATCCTTATGCTATGGTTGAGCGAAACAGGAAGAAGCTGAGTCCAGATTACGTAGCTCCGGGAATACATGTTGTAGGAAGGAAAGCCGGTGCCTAGGAGAGAAAGAAGACGTTACTTGGCTCTTGAGGTTCAGAGCGAACAGCCTCTCAACGGAAGGACAGTTATGGATGCGGTTGAAGCTTCGGTTCAGAGGCTCTTTGGCGAATATGGAGCCAGCCAAGCCAACCTTAGATTGATGAAGTATATTCCACCGAATCGCCAATTGGTGATCCGTTGTAGCCACAAAGCCCTTGAAAAGGTCAGGGCCGCCATCGCCTCAACCATTGAGATAAACGGAAAAACCGCATTCATTCATGTTTTAGGCGTCTCCGGAACCCTTAAGGCACTATCCAAGAAGACCTAGGAAGATATGCTTTGCGTCGGTTATTTAGGAAAAAGCTGTTTTCAACAATCTTCTGTTATTAGTCTCCTAATATGAA
>CP070820.1:1218881-1242124 GCA_020344315.1 Candidatus Bathyarchaeum sp. | reverse complement strand
GTGCTGAACCACTCTAGGTTTCTGGCTTCTTGCTCCCAAAACTCCTCTATGTCATCCAAGGATTTTCTGTATTTATCCATATACCGTTTTATAGGCCAGTATCTTAATTCAACTGGTAACGAGTCCGATTTCATACTGTCAACCATCATTATTTGTTGTGCGAACACAAAATACTCGGGCAATATATCCTTTGTGGAAGCCCTCATGAAGAAATCCATACTAATCTTCCCATTTTTTGTATTGTGAAACTCTATTTTAGGTTCAAATTTTTGTTGATGGCGGGTCCGCGGGGATTTGAACCCCGGATCTCCGGCTTTCTTCTTCTCTGGCGAGATTAGAAGGCCGACGCCTTATCCATACTAGGCCACGGACCCTTGAACCGCAATAGTCTAAGAATTGCCGAAATATAATCTTTCATTCAACCAGTTTTTTGGTTTCCCCAATCATTCGATGTAGATTGCTGGGCGGTATGGTCTTGCTAACTCAGCTTTCTTATGGGGATCATGAAGTTGTTTGTCGTCCTCCATATAAGCATGAATTTTAGCGTTAAAATCTCTTCCAAAGAAAACTTTAGCTTTCTCCAGCAAAGTCTTTTCATCAAGGGCTCCGGTAACCACTTGCCTCTCCTTTCTGTCTTGTGGCATGTGATTGATTTCCTCTGCGATCCCGCGGGCGAATTTTGCAACTTTTCCAGCTATCGTCTTCAGTTCTGGGTAATGCATCAGTTCTTCCATCAGGTCACCAAAAACAAGTGTTGTGGATGTTGACTTTTTAAGGGCTGTCAAGTAGACTCTCCACTTCCAAGGCGCAGCAGAATAATAATGAATCTCTTTGGGCACAATCTTTGTTGCCCGAAGTATGTTTGAAGTGTCCTCCAACACGTTTTTGATTAGATTTTCCATCTCCTCGGCTCTAACATCAACTTTCTCTTCTTCGTAAACCGGCCAACTAGATAAGGAAACAAAGCCTGATTTCTTCATTTTGCTCCAGATTTCCTCGCAAACGTGGGGTGCAAAGGGCGCTAGGAGGCTAATCCAAGTTTCTAGAGCTTCTTTCAGAAGTTTTGAGTCTATCTTTTCTTTTCTCCGAATGTACCATCTGAAGTCATTCCAGACCTCGAAAAGGGCATTTTCTATGGCCGTTCTAGTCTTCAAAGTCTCGATGCTTTCTGTAACAGTTTTGATTCTGTGCTGAAGCATACTGAACAGCCACATTTCTAGATGTCCCGTCTTCTCTTCCTTTGGGGATTTAATTATGCTCTCAGCTAAGCTTAGGAAGCCACGAAGTTTTCTGCTAACATCCCTGACGTTCTCTCTCCTCCAATCTGGGTCATCCATTCCTTCTGCACCTAAAAGTAGGGCGCATCGGCTGGCATCCGCCCCAAACTCGTTTAGAGCATTTTTAAGGGTCACAAAGTTGCCCTTCGACTTAGACATCTTCTTACCTTCTATACTTAACATACCATTTACGCCGACTCCTCTCGGTAGATGGTCGGGAAACAGGGCTACATGCTGAAAAAGAAAGAAAGTCAGATGATTCGGAAGTAGCTCTTTCGCTGAAACCCTCAGGTCGACGGGATACCAGTAGAGAAACTCACTTCGCATCTCCTCCAAGATTTTGCTGCTTATTTTGGACTTGGTAGCGAGCTCTTCTTGGTTTCCTTTTCCGTAAAAGATATAGTCGAAGATCTCATTGGTTAGTTGTTCCGCTTTTATTTTGTGTTTTTTTAGATGTTTGTTTATTGTGTAGAAAGCCATGTAAACTGTCGAGTCGGTTAGGGTTTCAACGATCCATCCTGGGCTCCATGGGAGGGGTGTTCCTAAACCGGTTTTTCTTGCGCATGGCCACTCTTTGAGCCAGTCGATTATGTTGAGGAACCACTGTCTAGCCGTTTCAGGAAGGATAGATGCTTGATTCAATGCTTCCTTGGTCTTTGTTTTCCAAGTCTCGTCTGAGTATTTTATGAACCACTGTTCTTCAAGGAGCTTAACTAGGCATGGGGTTAGACATCGGCAGACGACTGGTTCAGGCAGATCATACATGGAGTCTGCGATGCCCTTCTCCTTGAAGTCTTGAATCAGCAGTTCCTTTACTTCGTTGACTTGTTTTCCAGCGTATTCTCCGCAGATTTCCTTTAACACGCCGGCGTGAAACTCTTTCTTGTAGAGCGTTTTCGTTGCTTCTTCTGCCTTGGGGTCATGCTGGTCTTTCACGCCCATCTGTTCTACGAGTTCAATAGCGGGATGCTCTCCGTAGCCCTCCACTTTGATCATGGAGATTGATTTTATCTTCTTGACTTCTTCGGGATCGATGGCGAATTCTTTCAGTAATTTGGGGTTCTTCTGGAGATCTCTTAGGGCTAGCCAGTCGTATGGGGCGTGGGCTGGAACGCTGTAAACTACTCCGGTTGCGTTGCTGGGGTCTACGAACCAGCCGGGCAAGATTAACATCTTTCTGGGGCTGAAAGGACTAGTGAAGTGTTGTCCGATGATTTCTCTGCCCTTGAATTTGCTGATTATTTCTACTTTTTTTTGCTGTTCTTTTAGTTTGTTTGCGGCGATTTGGCTGATAATCCATTTCTCGCCATCTACAAGGGCTTTGACGTAGTCTGCGTCGGGGTTTATCCAGAGGTTGGTTACGCCGTAGATGGTTTCTGGTCTGAAGGTGGCTGAGGGAAGGAAAGCATCGTCCATCTTGAATTTGATGAGTGTATATTCTTCGGGTACGACCCCTTCTCCGGTCTGTCGGTCATGGTCTCCTGTGGGACTCTGGTCGTGGGGGCACCAAACCACAGGATACGTTCCCTTTATGATGTATCCTTTTTCTCGTAATCTTTTGCATTGCCACTCGACAAACTTGCTGAAGGTAGGATACAGGGAGGTTGTGTGGAATTCTCGTCTCCAGTCTACTGAAAAACCTAACCGTTTTACGGATTCTCTGCTGTCATCGGTGTAATAGGAAGCCATGTAAACTGGATCAACGAACTTTTTCAAGTTCTCTTCTGAAACGCCGTCAACATCTCTTAAGGCTCTGATCAGAGTTTCGTCTCCAGTCTTCACCCGTTCGCTTGCCCCGGCTATGGTTTCTCCTGTCCAGTGCCAAGCCCAAGGAAACAGGACGTTGAAGCCTTGCATTCTTTTGAATCGGGCGTAGGCGTCAACGCGGGTGGCTGTGAAGCCATGTCCCACGTGGAGGGGACCGTTCATGTATGGGAAGGGGAAGGTTATCAGGTATTTTTTTCTGGTTGAGTCTGGTTCAGCCTCGAATATTTTGGCTATTTCCCATGCTTTTCTCCATTTTTCCTCGATCTGCCTTAGAGATTTCATTAAAGCCAATGGAGTATCATGAGAGTTAAAAGTTTTTTCAGTCAAAAATGCACTTCAAGCAACCAGAGGAAGAAAAAACAGAAAAAAGCTAGTTTTCAACAATGAAGTATTATTAGTCCCCTAATATGATTGTTGAGTCTTCGTGTATGGTTTTGTGTGTTTGGAATTATCTGTCCTTTGTCTTTTCTGGCTTCTTACGAAGTACTGCTCGTATTCTTCTGACGCCGGATGCGATGCCCTTTTCTTTTTTTATTTTGAAAGTCCCTAACTCAATTGTGTTACTAACATGAGGCCCACCACAAGCTTCTTTCGAGAAATCCCCTATTGTATAAACAGATATTGCATCACCACCGTATTTATTATTAAACACTGCCTGTGCACCAAATGCTTTTGCCTCTTCAACAGTCATTTCTTTTCTAATAACTGGTAATTCTTGCTTAATTTTCTCGTTAACCCACTCTTCAATTTCAACTATTTCGTTAGATTCCAGAGGTCTATCGAAATTGAAGTCAAACCGCAACCGTTCTGGAGTAATATTCGATCCTTTTTGAACAATATCTTTCTTTTTTAAGATCCTTCGCAAGGCTTCATTTAGCAGGTGTGTTGCAGTATGAAGTCTTATAGTTTCTTTAGATGCGTCACTCAAACCGCCTTTGAACAGTTTTTTTGCGCTCTCAGCTGAGACTTTTCGATGCCGTTCATATTGATTCCTGAACCCCACCTCGTCAACTTCAACACCAATCTCTTCAGCAAGTTCTTTTGTCAACTCGAATGGAAATCCGAAGCTCTGAAACAATAAGAACGCATTCTTTCCATCAATCTTTGGACTTTTTTCTGCTATTCGCTGGAATTTCCTCAAACCTTTCTCCAAAGTATTCTTAAACTTGGTCTCCTCTTTACTCAGCTCGTCAAATATGTTAGCTTCTTTCTCTCTTAGCAACGGATACTCGGACTCATTAAGCGTTATAACAATGTCAGCAAGATCAGTCAAGAAATCTCTTTCAATTCCAATTAATCGCCCAAACCTTATTGCACGTCTGATTAGCCGACGTAAAACATATCCTCGGTCGACATTGCTTGGCTTGACTCCTCGTTCGTCACCCAGAATAAATGTTGAAGCACGAATATGATCTATAATAATTCTAATAGATTTTTCTTGAACAGAAGTTGGCACACTAATTGAGGCAATTTCCTCAACTCTCTTCGCTATTGGCCGAATCGCAGCAATCTCAAATACGGTTTCCTTCCCTTCCAGCATCGCGGCAGTATGCTCTACACCCATTCCCGTATCAACATTCTTCTGTTTTAAGAGCTCATAACCGCCCGAAGAAGTTTTGTTATACTCCATAAAAACGTCGTTCCAGAGTTCAAAATATTTACCGCATAAGCAACCAGGTCTACAGGATGGACTGCAGGGGGGTTTTCCGGTATCATAGAACATTTCAGTGCAAGGTCCACAAGGTCCTATGTTCCCAACTGGACCCCACCAATTCTCTTCCTTTGACAAAAAGAAGATGTGATCGTCAGGAACACCTAAAACGCTCCATGCTTCATAACTCTCGGTGTCTCTTGGAGCATCTTGATCTCCTGCAAATACAGTCACAGACAACCGTTTTTCGTCCAAGTTAAGCCATCTCTTGTTTGTGAGAAAATCGTAACTCAATCTAATGGCTTGCCTTTTGAAGTAATCGCCCAAAGACCAACTGCCCAACATTTCGAAAAAAGTTAAGTGTGAACTATCTCCAACACATTCAATGTCCCCAGTCCTAAAACATTTTTGGACATTCACAAGTTTCTTTCCAAGCGGATGAGGCTGCCCCAAAAAGTACGGTATAAGCGGATGCATACCAGCCGGAGTGAAAAGAACTGTTGGATCATATTCTGGAATAAGAGGATAATTTAGAATTAACTTATGCTGGTTTTCACTAAAGAAGTCCAAGAACATTTTCTTTAGCTTTTTCGAATCTATGACCATAGATAGGATTTTGGTCAGAACTGCTTAATATCCCTAGTGTAACTAGTTAATCCACTAAACTGGTTCAAGAGCTTAGAAGCGATTCTAAATGTCTCCCCTTTTTAACTCTAAAGCTGGCTAAACTACACTTGCAAAAGCTAAGAAAACATAATTTACAAAAAGATGCAAAGAGAGTGGAGGAGGTTCCCAACTATCTTCGGAAAAGGGGCTTCTTGTGCCGTTATCCGAACAGGGCGCCTAGACCTTCCATTGCAGCTTCTTCTTTTTTGCTCTCTTCCTCTTCGTCCTTTTCTTCTTTTTCTGCGGGCTTTTCTTCCTCGGCTGGCGCTGCAGCTGCAGGCGCTGGTGCTGCTGCCATCATCGTAGGTGCAGTTTTGATGGCTTCTTCAATGTCAACTTCAGCAAGAGATGCCACTAAAGCTTTAACACGAACAGAATCGGCATTAACGCCGGCTGCCGTGAGCACTTCAGATATGTTCTTTTCGTTTATTTCCTTTCCAGCCTTGTGTAGGAGCATCGCAGCATACACGTATTCCATATTTATCCCTCCATCTTTTCCATTATACTTACTTTTCAACCTTTCTGATCCGAATTTTGGGGCGCACTCTTTTCATCTACCTCAGCTAATCTTGCACTTAAACTTAGCATTGCCGTATGAGCCTTTCTGAGAAGATCGTCCACCGTGTCTGGGGTGGTTATTCCTGCGTTTAACGCTAAACTGTAGGCTTCCTGGTGTCCCATCCTAAGAAGGAACATAATATTATCTGGAAGAGGATAAGCCGCCTCTAATGACAGGTTGAAGGCATAGTGGTGAGCTTCTTGGAAGCTTCCCCGAATCTCATCAAGGTCCAGCCGCAGTTCCTCTCCGGTTAGGATCAACCCCTCATCGTAAACAACCCTCAAGCTTAGACCAACCTCCACAGGCTTTATTCCAAGCTTTGCCAGCAGGCTCGCCAACTGGGCTGATATAACATCTCCTTTCTTAGCCACCAAAGTGTCCCTAGACACCCAGACGCTTCCAGCTTCTATTCGGGTACGCAAACCCACAGCAGTAAATTGGCTAATAATCGGGCCTGGGGGCAACCCAGTGTTTCCAGCATGGACTGTAACGTCAAAAGCAGCTATGTCTCCAGCCCTAGCTTTTGCATTAACCCTGCTCTTTTCGAGAAGAAGGGAAAGTTTGAAGGGGTTAAGATTTGTGAAAAGGAAGATGTTAGGTCCTGTCAGGTATTCTTCAAGTTTTTCCATGCCTACCTTTTCTTTGGCTTCAGAAACAGCCCTCTTTATGAGAGTGTTTTTGACAACGCGAAAATTGGCGCTTTTTTCTAGCTTTTTCCTCAGCTGCTGAAGTTGGGCGGCCCTGACCTTCTGTAGGCTGGCGATTCCTAATGCCTTGTATTGAGATAGGAGGCTGGTTATTTCTTTGACTTCATCAGCCTTTAACAGAGTTGATTGACGGACCACCATATATTTTCCCTACATAGCTACTTTAACTGGAGAACCCATCGAGGTTTTCAGGTAAACCGACCTGACGTTTTTGATTCCTCTTTTGAGTTTTCCCTCGATTCTCCTCACAACCGCCTGAACGTTTTCAGCTATCTCCTTATCAGCCATATCTTCGCTTCCGATACGGCACTGAAGAACCGGTTGCCCCCGCATCCTCACCAAAACAATTTTTCGATGCCTCTCAATCTGATCTTTTATGTTAGCATTGGGAGGCACTGGTGTAGGCATCTTTCCTCTAGGTCCAAGGGAGGCGCCAAGGCTCCTCCCTACAAGGGGCATTAGGGGGGCTTCGGCAATAAAGATATCATAGTTTTTGGCTAGACCTTTCTGTTTTTTCTTATCACCCACTAAAGCTTCAAGGTCACCTCTTTCGACGACCAAGCTAGCTCCAGCCTTTTTTGCTTTCAATGCCATCTCGCCTGAGGCGATTACACAAACCTTTCTTTCCTTTCCAACCGGATTTGGTAACTCGATGCGTTCCTGAATTCTGCCTTCCGGTTTTTTCATGTCAATATTCTGTAAGTTTATAGCGAGTTCTATGGATTGAGAAAACTTCCGTTTGGTAGACTTGCTTTTAACTTCTTTCACTGCAGCAAGTATGTTCTTCATGTTTAATGGCATCCTTAGAGCCTCGCGCCAATGACGTACAAGAGCCAGTTATAAAAATCTTGTTACTATCACGCTTCTTCCTTTAGTAAGGCGTTGTGTTTTCCTTCATCGATCTCTTTTTGAACGTCCCTCGGATCTTTGTCTTCCACTGTTACGCCCATGCTCACGCTAGTTCCAAGAACCTCTTTGACAGCTGCCTTCAGGTCCCTAGCCAAGAGGTCGTTATCTTTGACTTTGGCAATTCGTACAATTTGCTCCAAGGACAGGTTCCCAATTTTTTCAGTATTAGGAACACCTGAACCCTTCGTTACTCCCAATTCACTGACAAGCAAAGCTGAGGTTGTAGGTGTGCCTACGGTCACTTCAAATTCTTTATTATCTGTGTCAACGGTGATCTTCACCGGAACCTTCATTCCAGAATAATCCTTCGTGATTTCGTTGATTTTGTTCACGATAGACAGAACATTGACTCCTAAAGGTCCAAGAGCGGGTCCAAGGGGAGGTCCGGCGGTAGCTTGTCCGCCGTTCACTAAGGCTTCAACTATCTTTTTTTCGCCCATTTCTTCATTCTTCCTTTTTGGCTTTCTCGACAAGTTTCACGTAGTCTGCGTGAACTGTGATTGGTAAAGTGAAGGTGGCTTCCAAAAGTTCAAGGGTTACCTCTTCCTTTGTCTTATCGACTCGCGTTATTTTTGCCCTCATTCCTTTGAATGGCCCTCCAACAACTTCGACGAGGTCATTATCATCCAGTTCTTCGATTACTGGTTTTACAACTATGTATCGTTCTACTTCTGGAAAAGTTACAACTCCGGGGACTCGAGATCTTACATGTTTGACTCCGGCTATGGCTTTTTCTACGGAGTGGGGTCCGTCGGCTTCGATGAAAACGTAGCCCTTTAACATCTCGGGCACAAGGACGGATTTTATCTGGAGCTCATCCATTTTCACTCTGGCTTCGATGAGGTTTGCCACGTTTTTCTCTTGTCCTGCAGTGGTTCGTACGGCGAATACCGCTGTTGAAATTCTTTCTTCCTCGCCCATAATTGATCAGCCCATTACGCCCGGCAACGCGTTAGATATGAGTTGGATTATGAAGCCGATTCCTCCGATGGCAACTGTGCCTAAAAAGCAGATTTTTATCGAGAGCCAGAGCTCGGTTCTGCCAGGTTTTGTGGCAAGTTTCAGCAATCTGGATGCTGACGTAAAGAACGATCTTAGTCCCATGGTTCCTCGCACCTTTCAAAAACAAATTCTAATATGTAAAGTTATCCCCAAGAACAACCTCTTCCCAACATCTTTTGGAGCGGTTTCATATGGTTTAATGAAGATTTAGTCTATCTTCATGACACTTGGCAGATTTTAAAAGGCAAAAACCAGATAATATGAAGTCGGTGATGTAAATGTCGAAAGAGGACGAAATGCTTAAGGAACTAACAAAGATACGCGAGTTGTTGACTCCCGCACCGGCTCTGCCATCAGCTCCTCCTAAGGGATTATGGAATGAATTCAAAGATTTCGTATCAAAATATAAGGTCATGGGTTTGGCTGTGGCTTTCATTATAGGTCTTTATCTGGGCGCCGTAATTCAATCGCTCGTTGCAGACTTGCTTATGCCAGTAATAGGCCTCGCAATACCTGGACTTGCAGATTTAACTACTCTCACATATGCTGTAGGAGAACAAGTGTTTGGTATAGGGAACTTTCTGGTGGCTCTAATTACATTCATCATTGTAGCCTTTGTTATCTTCATACTAGTGAAAGTCACCAAACGATGGGGAATAGAATAAACTTCCCCCACCTCCACCTTTTTTCAACAAATACGTCAGACATTTACCAATGTTTCGGATTAACTCAAAACATAACCTGCCAACAATTAATTCACATAAAGCAATCTTTGAAAAACAGTTTTTACCCTTTAACCAACTAACCTAAACTCTTTCCGATGGCACGCCAAGCTCTTCCAGTGCCGCAATTATCTTGGGTTTGTATGCGCCTTTGATTCCCTTCCAATCAAGAACCGCAGAATCCACGGTTTCCAAGGTTCTTTCAACACATTGCTTTATTACTTCGGCGTCAACTTCCGGAAGTACATACTTCGGAATTATGTGACTAAACGCCCTCTGAGTGCTTAGAGCGATTTTCGTAAACTTTTTGTTATAATGGGGTCCACCGATGCCCAGCGCAACAGAGTAACTGGACCGTTTAGAAAGAGCCGCCATAGCAGCATGAGCAACAACCTCAGCAGCTCCAGTGTCCTTCCACTGCTTCGGCGAGCTTCCCAGTTCAACAAACATGGTTGGCACATCCAAGGAGGGACCGTGGTGGGTGCATTCGTAGGAAACCTCGTAGTCAAGTCCTCGCTCATCCCTCAATTTTGCCATCTCCAAGAGAGCGCTCTTCATGGCGCCCGCGGGAGAAATGGAAACTTTTCTAGGTTTCCCACCGAATTTAGCCTCTGAGAGGTTGCCGGGGGTGTGGACAGATAGGGTAGGGATGCCCATGGCGCTGCTGTGCCTGGACAGGAAGACGAGTAGTTGGGGGGTGAAGAGGCCACCAAAGAACTGGGTGTCCACTATCTCTGCGTTGATGAAAAGCAAGTTTATTTCCTTGTTCTCAAATGTTTTTGAGTACACGGGATTTTTGTGGAATTTTTCTGACTGCTTTTCGAAGCTGTAGTGATCTATGAGTTTTTCGGCGATGTTCATTCCAGCTACATCTTTCGTTGAAGCTACAAACAGGATCAAAGTTGGCGTCGTCCCTGACCGTTAATTGTGAATGGTTGGAAGATTAAGGTTTTCATGGAGAGTATTGTGGTGATTGAAAACAAATGTTCCCGTCAGTGGTTTCAATACTATCGCATGCTTGAAGACCATGAGTTGAAGCAGCTGGTATAGATTAGCTGGAGAGAAAGTATAGAAAATATTACCATGGCTGTTTATATGATAGTTTTCTACTATATGACGTGCGCCAAGGAGAGGGACTGGAGAGATTGAAGAAGATTCGGATAAAGAGGTACCCCCCTCGAAACTTTCCTGCAAAGTCTCTATGGGAGATAGTTGCTGTTCCGCCTAGTTCTGAGAAGGACGCCGAGTTCATGATGCTCTATAAGGCGAATCCCAAACATCCGGCTGTAATAAAGGAGATGACAGAGGTCGTGGAGATCGAAGTCAACGACAAAGCCTTCAGGGAATTGATGTGGTTATTCAAAAAATATAAAGTTCCATGTAGACCTACCGACGAAGGAATAGAAATTAAACACGTAAGAACCAAATCCAAGTTCATCAATGACAAGAATCGCTGAAATCTCTCCAGCTTTTTGGACAATAATTTTTAGGAAAATAAAACTTTATTCTACATGAATCGTCCAAGCTTCGTTAATCCAATGATCTCATCGAAGTCCAGTCCCAAAGCATCGAGAACCTGATCGAAAGTTGATTGCAGATATCCTACATACTTGTCCACATCTATCTCGCGGTTGGAGGCTATCTGGACGGGTTTAACGTGGGGTTCCTTCAAGACTTTGACAAAGCTTATCAAGTCTCCAGTTTTCATGTCGTAACCTATCTCTTTTAGTTTACGAGCGGCTTTCACATGCTGAGGAGTAGTTTTTTTGTAAGCGGCTAGCGGTTTGCCGAGAACAACATGGAATGCCAGTTCGTTTGGATTGTCTCCCCAGCGTCGTTGCTTCAATCGTAAGTAGCGGTCTCGAACTATCTTCTGTATCGCCTTTTTGGCTTCCTCGAATTCTGCGGGTGATTGCACCTTTCCTAGTCGCTCTTCCATCTGGTCAAAAGCCTTCTTGATGTAGATTGGAATGTGTCTCTTCTTTCCTGTCATTCCCTTGACGTCAACGCTTCCATCAGACATGATTCCTAGGTAGTTCTTTTTTCGGGAGCTGAAGACTGCATACCGGTAGAACTTTTCTACGTCCAGTTCCATTCCCAGCGTCTTCTCCGACCATTTTTCCAGAATTTTTATCTGCTCAGGGGAAGGGTTCTTCAAGAAGATGCTGTCCGTGTCGCCGTATAGCACCTCTATGTTCAATGCTCTAGCTTTCTCTATCGTCTGGGTTATGACGTGTCTCCCGATGGCGGCTGTAGCCTCGGCAACCGGTGGACAGTATAGACCGAAGGTTGGGGCGCCAAAAACTCCATAGCTTGCGTTCAGAATGACCTTGAGGGCGCTCTGGATTACATTGTACCAGCCCTGCAGTTCGTTGGGCAAAGTCTTGTCTTTGGATTTAAGCTTGTACCACTTGACCCTGAGGTCTCTGAGGGAGCCTATCAAAAGACTCTCAAGAGCCTTCTTCTTTCTGCAGATCCAGTGAGGAGTTTCAGGAACCTTGTTTACTTTGCATTCGTCGTGAGAACAAAGGAGGGACTGGTAGCCTAGATTGTAAACTTTTATTATTGATGGATATAGGCTGGCGAAGTCCATCACTGCCACATTGAAGTGTACGCCGGGCACGGGCTCAACCACTATAGCTCCCTTGTATTTCTTTCCTTTTATGATAGCTTGGGTAGTGGTTCCTCCTTTTATGGCAAGTATATCCTCGGAGTTTGGAATAAGCATGTTTCTCTGTCGATGTTCATGGTACAGAAAGTTACGTATCCAGCGAGAAACTCCTTGGCGACTTACGTCTTCCATGGGCATTCGAGCTATCCTTGAGAGGGCTAAGATCAGTTTCATGACAAGATTGTCGTTGAAGGTTGTGAGATCTAGTGTGATTTCGGCGTCTCGTAAGTTGTATAGGGCGAGTTCGGTGTAGGTCAGTTCGGAGAAAGGTTTGTTGAGTTCGATCTTTGAGAGCTCTAGCAGTGCAGTGCCGATTGCGTTTAAGGTTACGTCTCGGTATTTTTTGCCGAAGGCGTATATTTGGATTGATCGGTTAAAGAAGAATTTGTAGAGGTCAATGTGAATTCCATATTTGAGGCTACATACTCTTCGCCTAACTTCTATGGGAATCTGGCTTCTCTTAAAGCTGAAATGCTTCGTAGCCCTGTTGTATAAATACCGTAGGTCGAAGTCGTCACCATTAAAGGTTAAAACGAAAGGATAATCCCGAATAGCGTCAAAGAGTTTCTGAAGCAATTTTTTCTCCGAATCAAAATATTCAACCTTCACGTCAGAAGGCAGTTCTTTGGAGCCTTTCGTGATGCCCTTCCGCTTCAAAATCAGAGTCTCTTTTTTACCGTCTGAACCAAACAACGTTACGCAGATAACTGGGTAAGCAGCCTCTTGAGGGTCAGGAACACGAGTTGGAATGGGTGAGCTAACTTCGATGTCGAGGGCGACCCTTCTGAATTGGGGGGCTGGATATTCTAGGAGACGTGCCCACATTTCTATGCTATGCATGAATTCCTTTTCTTCGCCCGGGAAGAGTTCAAGTATTTTTCCCACAGTCTCTTCAGAGGATTCGTGTTTGACAGGGACAAGCTTTCCTTTCTGAATCTTGTATAGCATGCCCGGTGCTAGGTTGTTATCGTAGATGTAGGATTGATAATATCTGATGTAGGATTCCCAGACTTTAACCGGCTCTTCCGAACCTGTTATAGTTTGATAATCCTCGGGAATTATGTCTCGGATACAACCGTATTGTCGACCGCCTATAGCCAAGGGGTCTTTAGCAACGACCTTTGTTACTTTTACCTGCTTGTCCAGAAGAGGATCATATTTCTCTACAATTTCGAAATGGTCAAAACCAGAATGGGACGTTAGGCGACTGAGCTTTTTGAGTTCCTTAGGCGGGAGGTTTGTGAGACAATAGGGCTTGTGACCAGTTGTGTCATCCCAGAAATAGATTTTTTGGGACGTAGGTTCATACAACTTGAGGGAGGCGAGAGCCTTTTTGCCCTCGTATGTAACGGATACGAGATATGAGGGAGGCAGGTCTTTTGGAAAAACTGGATAAACAACTTTTTTCCTCTTTGGTGGAGACTTTTTTTCAGCCGATGTAGACTCTTTTTCTGTTGATGGAGATTCTGTGGACTTCTTTTCCTTCGGTTTAGGATTGTTGAAGAAGTCGAGCAGGTTCTGTCTACTCATCTTTGTTCGTATCCGTTAGATTATATTTATAATCCCATTAAAAAAATCTCTGATTCGACTGTGAGCAGGTTTCTTGTTATGGTCTGACACATTCAGCCTTGGCTCTGAAGGGACGTTTCTGCTTAGGTCTGCTATGTCTTGGACAGCGCTTGACGCAAACCATTATCCCTTCTTTAACCTCGAAAACACAACCACAGATATCCGTTTGCCTCTCAGCCAACCCATTCTCCACATCTTTTCTACTGGATTGGACACGCATATAAACTGTTCCAGAAATGCCTTCCCTATTTGGAGACAAACACTGGGAATAATCTAATATTTGTAAAACTTTCGTTTAGAAAAATTGACGCGCGCGCAGTTATTGAGACTGAGAAAATCCTCCTTTTGTCCAAATAAACTGAGAATGGTATTCTTTCAGTTTTTACACCTGATTCTTGGCTTGGTTTGCCCCTAATGGGACAATCTATCAAATGGAGTATCCAAGTGAGAAAATTTTAGGGGAAATTGCTCAATTAATTTTTTCTGATTATAATTCTCCTCCCGATGGTCATGTCGTCTGGTGGCTGAGTTATGATAAGAAAGTAGAAAAGTATTGGGTAGACGTAATTGATGGTTCAATTATATTTGTCTGGGTCCCAAGATTGGGTGGTCCTACGAAAGGACCAACCGACACATCGGATATAACCAACACAATCATATACACGATAATACCCGCTGTCGTCATCGTTGCCATAGCTGTTGCAGCAGTATTGGTTTTCAAGCGAAAAAAGCGAGCAGAACAATAGGAGATGGACCCCCAAATAATTCAGTTTCTCCAATTGTCTATTCTGCCCTTGCTTCTTATGGCAACATTGGCTGCAATAATCTACAAAAGAAGACTAGCCAAAACACCAAACTGATAATAGCACTCGGTCATATTTGGAGCCTAATAACAGCGTATTGTTGAAAACAAGCTTTTTTCTTCGTTGGATCCGCAAAAACTAAGGAGTATCTGGGGTTGAAATGGAAGCTAAGATTCGGTTAACTTCGTCTGCTTCAATGTTAATGATCAAAATTCTCTTGTGTCTTGAACTGAACCCTGAGACAAGTTCCACCCTTCTATTAAAGAGCCTCGAAAGCACCTTAACCAATTCCCTGTTAACCCTGCCCTTCACCGGAGCCTCACAACAAGAAACAACAAGCTCATCATCCTCAAGTTCCACCCTGAAAATCTTCGAGTTCGGCTTAACATACACCTCCAAAACGACGCCCTCAGCAGTCTTCAGCAACCTCATGCCCTACCACAACACATCAGCGTTCAACACTCAAAGAAAGATTGAGGCACTTATTTAACACTGACCAGACTCACTTTTTTGCTGGTATCTCAAAGAGGTAATTGGCTGGTTTTGATTTAAATGAGTTTTATTGCTTCTTCCCGCGGAACAGCTACCAACGTTTCTGTAGTAACTACGTCTTGAAAACCGAGGATTGCTTTCATGGCTTCCTTTTCGGTTGGAGCTTCAATAATCGCCACTCCGTCATATCGTCCCAGAGTCCAGTAGACACGCATCTTGATGCCAAGCTTGTTTAACGCTTCAAGCTTTTTGGTGGCTTGGTCAGCCCGTTCCTTTTTGGGTGCTTGCTTCAAGTTAAACAAAGTTATGAAAATCAAATAAATCACCTCCTTTTCTGTTTGATGGATAGTTTTGAACTGGCCTTTATGTCAGGCATGCGCACGAAAACGTTCTTAAATTTAGTATAAAAGAGGGGCGTCCACACTGCAAGACATTGTATTCACATAAATTTGAAATGCGTCTCTTTGAATTTGCGTGTGCAGTCAGCTTCAGCAGTTATTTGTCAGCTATTCTGGCGCAGTTATACGATAAGTTTTTCTACAGTAACCTTCTTGCTCTCTGTAGGGGCTTAAATTTGGCGCGACTTAAAGGATTCCAGAAACTCACGAACATAGACACTGCCCTATCATCCTTTTTAGAACAACTTAAGCCAGAAAGATTGGATTCAGAACGAATCCCAATTCATGCGGCACAGGGACGAGTCACAGCAGAAGAGACCCGAGCACAATACCATCTGCCGCCTTTTGATCGCTCTGCCGTAGACGGCTACGCCCTGAGAGCAAAAGACACCTTCGGAGTTACTGCCTTTAACCCTAAAATCCTCAAGCTGACCGAAAATAAAGTCCGCGAAAACGAGGCGCGAGAAATATGGACTGGAAACCCAGTTCCTGAAGGCGCTGACGCCATAGTTATGCTCGAATACACCAAGAAATTAGAGGACAAAATCGAAGTGGGAACAGCAGTTACTCCCGGCGAAAACGTCTCCAAAAGAGGAGAGGACGTGACGAAGGGAGATGTGGCAATAAAGGCTCAAACCCGACTGAATCCCCATCACCTAGGCTTACTGGCAGCGTTAAGCGAAACCCATGTTGATGTTGTCAGGAAACCGAAGGTCGCCATCTTATCCACCGGAAACGAACTCGTAGAGCTAGGCCAAAAACTTGAGCATGGCCAGATAGTAGAGACAAATCAACTAATCTTTTCCAGCATGTGCAGAGAACTGGGTGCGGAACCCAGAGAATTGGGCATAACCAAGGATAACCTCAAGGAGATAACCGCCAAAATCAAGGAAGGACTAGACAGTGCAGATGCGATCATCACCACAGGGGGGACAAGCGTCGGATATCCAGACTTGGTTCCCACGGCAATCAACCAGCTAGGAAAACCCGGAGTCATCGTCCACGGCGTAGCCATGAGACCCGGAATGCCAACAGCACTGGCAATCCTAAAGTGCAAACCCATTTTCATACTGTCTGGAAACCCAGTAGCCGCCACCATCGGCTTCGAAGTCTTCGTTCGACCCCTCCTCCTGAGACTACAGGGAATCAAAAAGGAACCCAGACCCGCCATCCAAGCCAAACTAACTCGGAGAGTTGCAGCGGCTTTAGGACGCCGCGTCTTCTTGAGGGTTCGCGTTTTTGAAAGAGACGGCAGCTACTTCGCCGAACCCGTTCGAGTAAAGGGCTCTGGTGTGCTCACAACCATGACAAAAGCAAATGGCTACGTGATCATTCCTGAAAACCGTGAGGGGCTGGAGGATGGAGAAACTGTTATGGTCCATCTCTTCTACAGTATCGAGGGAGAGTAGCATGTTCCGAAAACTTCTTTCTTTTGATGAAGCCAAACAGATTCTCAGACAGAACCTTTCTCCTAAACCTATTGGAGTGGAACGAGTTTCCCTCTCAGAAGCCCATGATCGAGTCTTAGCCCAAGATGTTGTGGCGCACATAGATATTCCCCCCTTTATTCGGTCAATCGTGGATGGCTATGCCGTGAAGGCTGCTGACACCTTTGGCGCGAGTGAAGAAAAACCAGTCTGCATCCGATTCTGCGGACAGGTAGCAGTAGGCGAATCTCCAAACGTAGTTGTCGAAAAGGGTTTGGCTGCCGAGATAGCCACTGGAGCACCCCTGCCTGAGGGCGCCGACGGTGTAGTTATGGTGGAGTACACAACTCGGCAGGGAGACAATGTCTTCATACGCCGTCCAGTTTCAAGCGGTGAGAACATAATGGAAGCGGGTTCTGACATCCGTAAAGGTGAAAAGGTTCTGAGAAAAAGTCAGATTCTGTCTTCCCGTGAGATAGGGGTTCTGGCTGCCATCGGCTTGACGGAAGTTACTGTTTACAAGCGTCCTAAGGTAGCCATTCTCTCCACAGGAGCGGAAGTTGTAGAACCCGGAAAATCCCTTCTGCCCGGAAAAATCTATGACATAAACGCCCATGCCCTAAGCGCAGCGGTTCTAGAAAGCGGAGGAGAGCCGATTAACTTGGGAATCATCCCCGACAAGAGAGACCGACTAACAAGAGCTCTTGAGAAGGCGTTGGATTCGGCGGATGCGGTAATAACTTCTGGCGGAGTTTCAGTTGGTCCCAAGGACCTCACTCCCCAAATCGTGAATACTCTAGGAAAGCCCGGTGTAATCATATCTGGAATAGCTGTGAAACCTGGGAAACCCACAACCATCGCGGTAGTTGACGGAAAACCCGTCTTCTCTCTGCCTGGGCACCCCACATCATCCCTCTTCATGTTCATGGTTTTCGTCCGCCCTATACTTCTAGGGTTTGCTGGGCGAAACGAAGAAACAATGCCTAAGCTCAAGGCAGTATCTTCCACCAAAATGTTTCCAGCAAGGGGACGCCGAACCTTTGTCATGGTAAACCTGACAATTGACAAAATTGGGACGCTGCTTGCTACTCCGGTTCCTACTGGTCTGTCAGGTGCCATAACCACCTTGGCAAAGGCTGACGGTTTCGTTGAAATATCTGAGAAACAGCAGTTCGTAGATGCTGGAATAGAAGTTGACGTTTACCTGTTTGGAAAGTTGAGAAAAACAGAAGCAAAATGAGTTTTGTATCCATCTGTTTCAGTTGAAGTCTTCTCTTTTAGTTATCGTGTAGATGAAAGCTACCAATAGTATAATCATGTATGCTATCAGGGCTGTGTTGAACAGCGGAGCGCCTCCAAAGGTCTGCAACACAAGAGAGGTGTTGAGGGTTACTGCTCCAAATGTTATCCCTAGAAAGAAGAGGCCGATTACAAGGGGCACAGACCATTTTTTCATCCTGAAGAAACCGTAGGCGGTGATTAAACTCAAGATTCCTAGAATTCCGATGTGCGGAGGAGCAGCGAAAATTTCGATTGCCCAATAGCCTACTTCAATAATTCCAACAATGATGTAGAAAACTGAGAATAGCAACACCATTGGATTTTTGGTATCAAACCTTGATTTCAACGTCATCTCGCATCCCTTGCACTACCGCTATAATACAATAGATAATAAATATTTTCTCAAAAATTGGTTGCAGTAAGCCCCTATCCAACGAATAAAGGCTCTCAAAGAGGGGATGAATGCTCTGGATGGGGAAGATAGATTCGTTGTAATAATCCTGTTTTCATAAGTGTTATCCCCTACCAGTCTAATGTGACTCCGATCAAAATGGACCCGAAAAAACTGCTTTCGAAGGAGATATCTGCCAAATTCAAGGGTCACATCAGCGAACGAACCGTTAATGAAAAAGTGAACCAATTCTTCAAGCACGGCAACACCTTTCTTCTCTTAGAATTAGTGAGTCTAAGACGGGAAGTCGAAAGCCTAAGAGAAGAGCTCCAATATCAGAGAAAAAGCAAGCGAAGCTCTCTCCGCGCACTAGTTGCTCCATGAGACGTTAAAATCTCCTTTATCCCTCTTTTTCTATTGCACGATTGAATGAATGGAAAATAGGGTAAATAAGACAGAAAGATGTACGTGAAGTCCATCAACTATTTAGCCCCAAAAAAAGGTGGAAAACCTGCAGTAAAAAATGTGAAATACTCTGTTGGAACTGCAATACCAAAACGCTCCAGACCCAATAATTCTAAATCCTCGTGTTACCTTATGCTTAATTTGATATGTAACATAGTTATTTCTTGGACTGACTGAGTATGAGTTATCGTGAACTCTTCGCATCTCCTTCTTCCCTCTTCATGGGCAATCAACAAACTTTTGAAAAGGCTGAATACGTGATTTTAGGAGTTCCTCTAGACGCAACAAGCACTTACCGTTCTGGAGCAAGATTTGCGCCCCACGCCATCAGAGAAGCCTCGCTTAATATTGAAGGTTACAGCTTCAGAACTAAGGTGGACATTGAGGATCTGAATATCCACGACTTGGGCGACCTACACATATCCGGAGACGTTGAATTGACTCTAGGACGGTTAGCGTTGGTCGCACAGGATCTCTTTGAAGCCAAGAAAGTTCCAGTGTTTATCGGCGGAGAACATACAATCACTCTAGGGGTTACGCGTAGCCTCGGCAAAAACACCGCCCTAGTAAGCTTTGATGCCCACTTAGACCTTCGTAACGAATACCTAGGTTTAACCACATCCCACACCACCTTCATGCGAAGAATCAAAGAACTGGTCAATCCTTCCAAGATTTTGGAGATTGGCACCCGCGCAGTATGCCGAGAAGAACTTGACTATGCAAAAAAATCTGGGATCGAATTCTTAACTGCCCATCAGATAAGAGAGGATGGCATCGCGAAAACAGGAGAAACCCTCGATTGTATCCTTGCTGATTGCGAAAATATCTATCTTACAATCGATTTGGATGTTCTGGATCCTGCTTTTGCGCCTGCCGTTCAGAACCCTGAACCTGAAGGACTGGACACCTCAACGCTTCTGGACCTTCTAAACGCGGTCTGTAATCAGCGGATAGTTGGCTTCGATTTAGTTGAGGTAGCGCCTCATTATGACAGGGGCGTAACAGCCATTCAGGCAGCAAAGACTATTTTTGAGGCATTATGCTGTCTGGAGAGAGCACGAAAAAGCTAATCTGCAAATCCCGGCGCTTCTTGGATTCAAGCCTTTTCCTTCATTAGCTTGGCTACGAAAAAGCCGTTACATTCATGGATGTGTGGATAGAGCCTTTGGCACTTGATTAGTCCTCTGAGTCCCGGTAAGCCGATCCTGGGCACTGCATCCACAAGCTGGAATTCTGGATGCAGCTTCAGAAATCTCTCAACCACCATCTCGTTTTCCTCAACTGTTATACTGCATGTGGAATAGACCAGAAAACCTCCCTCCTTCGTGTATTCTGCGCAGTGTTCTATCATTTCCCCCTGAATCTTTGCCATACCCAAAATCGACCTCTTGGTGAGCCTCCACTTAGCGTCTGGGGTCTTCCCAAAGGTTCCTGTGCTTGTGCATGGAGGGTCTAAAATCACCAAGTCTGCGAGAAGGTTTAGGGGTAGAGGTTTCCGTGCGTCAGTAACTATTGGAGAGGCTATTTTGGTGCCCATGCGCTCTGTTTCTCCCTTCCAGACCTTTATCCTTCGCTTTGAATAATCAACAGATATTATTTCTCCCCTGTTCTCCATTAACTGAGCCAAGTAGGTTGTTTTGGCTCCTGGAGCTGCACACACGTCAAACACTGTGGTTCCCACTTTGGGATCTGAGATTTCCGCGGCTAAGCAACTGGCTTTGTCTTGAAGGTAGAAGAGTCCTTGACGAAAGCTCTCTGTTCTTGTGAGGGTTTTCTTGCTTTGAACCAACCTATACGTGTGCTTGAGTTGCTGAACTTTTTCCAGAACAACCTTCTCGTCTTCAATTTTTTTGTGCAACGTTTCTTCCGGTGCCTTCAAGGTATTTAGCCGTACATATGTGGGTGGAATCTCTGTGGCTTTTTCCAAGAACCTGAGGGCTTCTTGTCTTCCAAGGAGCCGAAAACAGTATTTTACGAACCATGGGGGATGATAGGTTAGTAGCCCTACCTTCTCCACCTCATCTAACCCTTTCAATGCAGAATCAGGGTTGATGCTTAGTATTTTGCCAAGAACCTCTTCCACATCATTAAGTTCCCGCCATCCCAGAATTGAGCGTCCCATTCTGGCTATCCTAGCAGCCTTCTCTAATGGTTCATCCATCATATTTGTTTCATGGACATATAGGCGAAGGAAAGCCCTTGGACCGAGTTTGAAGTCGTTAAGGGACCGGGGTGCTAGAGCTGAATTTATTAGGAAATCGATGTAGTTTTTTTTCCGAAGGGTCTCGGTTACTAGTCTGTGGGCTAATCCGATGGCCTTCGGGTCTTTTATTCTCAGCTGTTTTGCTGCCCTATTTAAGGCTAGACGCTCACCTAATCGTTGTAGTTCGATCCAGCTCAATGTTTCTATGGCGAGCGTCCAAGCATCCCTTAACATTTTAACTTGCATTAAAAATCCTGTGGAAAGGTTTAAACCTACCCCCACTTTTTCCTGCAAACACCACGCTGACAGCTTCGCGCGAATTAGAAAAGTAACATTATTACGTGAAAAACAATCCAAAAAGTAACTCC
Organism: Candidatus Bathyarchaeum sp.; assembly: GCA_020344315.1. Taxonomy (GTDB): domain Archaea; phylum Thermoproteota; class Bathyarchaeia; order Bathyarchaeales; family Bathyarchaeaceae; genus Bathyarchaeum. The sequence continues at coordinate 1,220,796 of CP070820.1, read as the reverse complement.
AAAATTGCGAATGTAAGCTACGGATACTCGTATCTGTTTTGGAAAAAATATAACAATTTTTCACGTACACGCTATCTAGTTACAGTTTTTACGAGCGTTTTTGGCGATCTCCACTCAATTCCTTTGTCAGTACACCAACAAGATCACTGTGTTTTTTCAAGATATCATGCCATATCTCGCCTTTCTCTGTTTTATGATAACCTTTTGTTTTGTCCCCTTTAATCAAACCATTTTTTTCGAGATATTCTATCATTCGATCTGTTTGCCACTGTGTCCCCGCCCTTCTGTATATGTCATACCTAAGCGTTTTACCGCGTTTAGCGTACCCTGCATCAAATATGTCCAAGTATTCTTTCAGCCTTTTCGCAGCCTTTGAGGGAGAAGGGGTTATCCTTGGACACATCTTATCTAATCCTTGATAGTTCTTTCCAATCGGATTAATCGTGAATATCGATTTTTGAGCTTACTGTACCAATAAATCAAGAAAACACCAAACGCGACATAAAACACTGCTCCAGGTATCTCCATTATGGCGTAGAAATAGGTAAGACTGGTTGCGCTTCCTGAGAGTATTTTGTTCCAATCGGAGATTGCTGTTCCAATAATTATAGCCGAGAAAACCAACGTTATGAAGCCCGCGAAGAGATATACATAGATGCTTCTGTTCATATCTTTAATCATGGTTCTTCCGTCACTCCACAGCTCATCGTACAGCGCCTTTAATTCGGGCAGTTCCTTATCTTCATCTACCATAATTTAGATCCCCAATAGAAAGAGACTCAACTGGATATATATTCATGATTCTAGAAATAAAATCATCGTAATTTCTATATGTGAAACTTTTTACCGCTAAATTCACAGTCTTTCCACACTCGCTTTTAGAGATGTTACCTAAATGTTACCATAAAAGTAACAAAACAACAATAAAATTGGAAAAATCAAGTTCGCGCGTATGATATTGTTAAGTAATGTTTCGTTCTATGGCCTTTACGAACGTCTTTTTCTTTGATGCCCACTGAGTCGTAGGTTTTTTGAAGGTTTTAAGGAGTCCTGCGTTCTTAAGGTTGGGAATTGCACCACTCATATGCTTCGGTACATTAGAAACAATCATTTCATCGTGTTCTCTGATAAAGTCGTAAACCTGCTTCTCGAAATCCGTCAGCTTCCTAGACAAGATAATCTCCTCTTTAAATATAATTCAATCTTTGAGATAAGTTTATGCAGTGCAAAAATTAGCACAAGCTTTTAGACTCTAGAACTTATGTGCACCTTATGCTTAAAAAGGGGAAAAGGTTGCAGAAATAAGAGATTGTCGAAAGAAGACTGCATCTGCCGTTTTATCAGTCTCGTGTTAGCATTATTTCCATTGTTGAAACGTTTCTTGTTCCGCCTTCTTCTTGCTGTAGTTCTTCGGTTCCAATCGTTATCTTACTTGCCTTCAGGTCTTTCATGAATCGGCGCTTAACAACTTCAGCGACATCGACAGCCGTTGTCATAGATCGTCCCCTCGCCTTCACCGTCACGTCTTTGGTATCAGGCGAATTGAAACTTGTGATCACCGCTAACACGTAGCTCATGACCGGTTTCCTTCCAATATATACTATGTTTGGGTCTTTTAACATGCAATACACCTCCATTGTTTAGAGTTTCTAAATAGCTACATTGAATCTAGGTTTAAGACACTATTCCGATTAGGCTTGCACTAACTCACCAATCGCGAACCTGTTTCCAACCCTAGTTACCTTGAATTTCACGTGTTCTCCTTGCTTAGTGTTCGGCACAAATATGACGAAGCCCTGAATCCTTGCGATGCCATCGCCTCTTCTGCTTATGTCCTCAATTTCAGCTTCGTATTCCTTGTCAACTTCAACTGGTTTCTCCATGTTGCTGTATGAATATGACATTCTATCACCTC
>CP070820.1:1194276-1218781 GCA_020344315.1 Candidatus Bathyarchaeum sp. | reverse complement strand
AATACTAGTGGTGTCCACGTAGTCGCTGTGAAGGGCAAACGCCCACACGTTCTTGTATTCTCCGCCTGCTTCGTAGGTGATATCCATTATCCAGCCTTCAACCCATTCATACTGTGCAACGACAGCTGGGTCAGTGGCAAACGGATCTATTGTGCCTCCGTATTCTAGCCCGATCAGACTGTTCCGGTCAATCATTTCTCCATATTTGGAGAAGCCAATTTTCAAGCTCTTGGCATCATTGAATGGCCAGAGCACATAACCGTCGGTAGCTAGAACGCCATCAACTGTCATATAATCAGAATCATAATCTGCAGCAACTGCTAATTGAGTAGCTAGCATAGGAACTAATAGCATTACCATAATTGTTGTAGTCGCCAAAATCATCATTAGCTTTTTTCGATTCATTTTTTACTCATCTTCTTTTCTAGTTTTTTTCGTCTTCTAAAGGTTCATGGGGATACGCTTAAAAAGTTTACGCTACATGTAGGTGTATTCTATATTTATATTCCAGATTCATATTACATCTTGATCGCTTTTACATATTAAATACCCAATCACAGAAATAAACCATCAAATTATCAACAATCCCCCCAAACAAACATCACCTAATCAAAATGCAGGCACAAAATCTTTCAAACATAAACATTGATAAAGGACCGGGGCACACACCAAAAAACATGTTATTTACCAGTAATCAGCATGACTTAAAGGGGGGAAACTATTAACCAGCAGAAGTGAAAAAGAGTAAAAACTGTGGATAACGAAAGATGGAACTTAGAAAATATTACGAAAAAGAGGCAAAACTATTACCAAACCACCAGAAAGAAATGTACTTCGGCGACCCCTGGAACAGATACCGACACAGAACCCGTTTTCTAACGCTTCTAAAAATCATGAAAACCCTGAACTTCAAAAACATTCTAGAAGCAGGATGCGCCGAAGGATACTACCTAAAGTTTACAGTAAGCAAACACCCTTCAACAGAACTACATCGAGTTGGATTAGACATATCCAAAGGCTACCTAGCGAAAGCAAAAATCAACGCCCCCAAAGCCACACTGGTTTTGGGAGACGCATCAAACTTACCATTCAAAGACAACTGCTTCGATCTCGTATTATGCACAGAGCTTCTAGAACACGTTCCAGAACCCAAAAGCGTATTCTCCGAGTTAGCACGAACAAGCAACAAATACATACTGCTTACTATTGCCGGTGAAAATCTCCTCTACTACCTAATGAAGCAACTAAAACTAATCAAACCAGAAGCAGACCCCTACAAAGAAGCCGGACACGGGCATATCCACGAAATGAAGATCAATGACATCACATCAAAATGGGCTCCCGAAAAGCATCTCAAAACCCTTAAACGCTTTGTCAATTGCCATTTACCAATAGCGTTCCTACAAAGACACAAAATACCAACTCTACTGATTCCTCTAATCCAATTCGCTGATAAACTAATAGATCGGTTGCCAGTGGCAAAAGAATACGGCTCTTCGCAAATCGCGTTACTAGAAAAATCTCCTCGTCAACAGCAGAGTGAAGAACAAATAACATAAAGTCTCCATTCTAAATCTCTTTAACAGGTTCACCCAAACCCTTTTTTTAAAAGGTACAACAACTAATACAATTTGTCCGCTTGAAAGGAAGACTCGTCATGCCAGTAGGTAAGTCGCAAAAAAAAACACGCTTAAATAAGTCTGGCAATCTTATCAACCATTTGATTAACAGCCCTCTTGAAAGGCTTAATATCTTACAATTCATGCAGGCTATTAACTAGGGTGTTCGCAGTGCATTTCAACTTACAAAAGATTGAACTGTCAGACGCGATACACAAGTTCGTACGAACAAGAAGCTGTCGCTTCGCCATAGACTTCTCAATCATCACAATAGTGTCTCTTGTGATCTTCCGTAATTTCATCTTATCAGGGGGTTGGCCTGGAGGCGGAGACGCTCTGGGATGGGTTTCTAGAGAATACATATTTGGACACGACTTCCGTTGGTTACAGCTTTGGCGTCCATATTCTTTTGGTTTTGTTGAAGGAATACACTCCACGGACTTCTTCTTTATGTTGATTAATTTCGTAACACAAAACGGCGCAGCAACAATAAGGGCTTTCATGTTTTTCACATTCATTTTCGCGGGCTTTTCAATGTACGCTTTTGCCTATCACTATACACGCAATAACTTGGCAGCCCTCTCAGCCTCCCTCATATACGTTCTTAACAATTGGTTTTTCACACAATTCACCGAAGCACATGTTGAGATACTCTTTGGCTACGCTCTTGCCCCACTATTATTCTTATCACTAGATCGAGCGCTGAAGTACGGTCGAATAAAAGACTTAGCAATATTCGGGGTGGCACTATCAATCTGCTTAACCGGCTTTAACCCTTTATCAGTTGTTATCTACATGCTTTTTTTGGCGCTATTCACAATTTTCTACCTTTTAACCCCACAAAATAATTTTCATTTCTGGAATCGAATGAAACGGCTTCTGAAGGTATTGGTGTTCTCGGGCGTGATTTTCCTTTTCTTATCTGCCTTCTACATCATACCATTCGTATACAACGCACGAGCCCCATTCTATTCAGCAGGATTCGGCTACGACTTAGAGGAATCTTTCACGAATAGCTATGGAAATATGTCTGACGCATTTGTTTTGCGTGGTGTTGAGCAATGGGGATACACATACTTTGTTGATGTTACTTCTGAAATCAGTCTACAAATCATACCTGTCTCAGCAATTTTGCTCATCATTTTTTTAATTGCATACTCAACAGTTCTGATCAAAACAAACAGGTATACACTCTTCTTCCTTGCTGCCGGCATAATCTCAATATTTTTGGCCAAAGGTCCCAATCCTCCCTATGGAAACATCTTTGTATGGACTTGGTTCAACATCCCCCATTTTTCCGTATTTAGAGCAGCAAACAGATTTGCTATGATGGCCGCTTTCAGTCACGCATTCTTTATCTCGGTACTGGTCAGCATAGTCACTAATTACCTCTCGAAGACAAGAAGTGTGCCAGCAAGAGAAACCCATTTTGAAATAGTTGTTAGAACTTCAGAAAAGGTCATTAAGAAACAAAAAATCTCATTCAAACCTCTAACTGAGGCGCTAAAACGGATCAAAACCTGTCTGCACTATTCTTCTATATTGCTGCTAATTCTCATTTTATTAAGCGGTTTCTTTTCATGCTGGTTCTTTTTGCAGAATGGTCTCCAAGTTTACAAGCCTCCTGAAACTTTCCTCACACCTTACGAGTGGGTTGCAGACCAACCGCAGGATTTCAAAATTATTACGGCATCTGGTAGCCCCGCCGAGTGGGAGTTACGTCCGTATGCAGAAACGGATTTTGGGTCTGCAGGGATGATAACTAGTCTCGGATGGGGGCATGACATCGGCTTTGACAGCTCCTTTCTTCATGACAAGCCTGTTTTCGGAGATGGTGGTCATATGGCCCGTCAGTTTGGAAACTTCCTGCGCTTTGGAATTGCTAGAAGATATTTAAGTGACAAACTGTTGAAATTTCTAGGCACCTTTGGTTACAAGTATGTTGTCCTACCCGAATATGCTGGTGAAAACATAAGCTCCTTCTTCATAAACCAAGAAGGCGCAAAAGTTGTTTACAACCAAACCGGGTCAATGATTTTAGAAAACGGTTTTCACAATGGAAGAGTCTTCGGCGCCACTACTTATATGTTGGTTGTTGGTGGTACCAAGAGCTTTTTCACCACATCAAAGATTGGATCCTTAGATTTTAGCCGAAATGTATTCATCTTTGCAAACCAGTTTGAAAATCCTACCTTTTTGAGAGAACCAATTCTTGAAGGTTTCGGAACAATACTAATGGATGACAGCGACTTAATGGACTTAGTCATGTTATCTTCGGAAGACATGAATGTGATGCGTGGCGAAGAGTATGCAATGTCAAGTCGAAATGATACTGCTTACTGGGTGAAATTCCCTTCATGGGGAGATTTTGGTGTTCTTACTCTTGGTGGATCCACCTTGACGACAGCTGGAGAGAACAGAGCAAAAATCCCTTTTTCAGTAGAGGAGGACGGAACTTATGAACTGATGATGAAAATTGGATTCAACCAGCACAGAGGCAATTTATTGATACAGGTAGATGGGACACCCATTGAAAGAGTGCACCCTTACGCAGATAGCTGGACCGGGCTGAAATGGATAAATCTTGGTTCCCTGTATTTGGAAAAGGGAAAACACGAAATATTTCTCTCGAACGACGGCTCAGGCTGGAATGACATTGATGCTATCGCAGTAGTAAAATCATCCACATTAGAAAATCAGATTAAACAGGTACTAAACGACCTTCAGAACTATCCTGGCAGAATAGTTCACATTTTAAGTGCACTCCACACTTTTTCACTGGATATTCCTTCAGGATGGTGGCTAAAACGAGTACCATACCAAGGCGAAGTGTTAGGATCTAACTCGTCATCAACTTTTCTTGCAGCTAACACCACGATTTTACGCGAAGACCAATACATGTTCGCTATTCGCCTAGCCCAAGGTCCAGACCAAGGAATCCCCAAACTGCAGGTAGATAACAAAACGGTTGCTTTGCGACATCTAAGCTCCAGCCCGGGAGTACAATGGTATGAGGGTGGACCACTCTATCTTAACCCCAGCAGCCACCTCATAGAGGTCGGAGGCTCAGGAATAATAGATTTTGATCAAATGCTCATTTACTCGCTTGAAGACGAGGAGGCAAGCGTTTCTCCAGATGATTTTCGAATTCACGTGACGGAGCTTGGCTGGAACATCGCACCCAAAGGTGAGGCCTCCGCCAGCTCGGTTGGAGTGTGGGATATTATTGCCTTAGAAGCTGATCAAGCCAACGACATAGACCCCTACTCTAGGTGGGCTTCTAAACCTCATGAACCGATGCCGCAGTGGCTGCAAATTGAATGGGAAACCCCACAGGAGCTCACCGGAGCAAGCATATTATTTGAGCAAGCATACGCGGAGAATTACACGCTACAAACCTGGAACGGCACAGACTGGATAGACCAGGTTAGCGTGGAAGGGAACACCGCGGTCCACCACATCCACATTTTCGAAGAAACCGTAAAAACCGACAAACTAAGGATTTTAGTAACCTCCGCTACCAAGTTGTACGATTTAGTAAGCATCTGGGAGATTGAAGCATACACAATGTCATCTTTTTCCAGAAGAGTGATCATTCCTCAGGACGGATTTTATAGACTTGCTTTTCGACTTGAATTTGGCCCAGAATATGGGACTTTGAACCTGAGGATGAATGACAAGACAGTCTCCGTTTCCTGTAATAGCCCCGAAAATGAAACCAAGCACATTGAGGTTGGACCGTTTTATCTCCAATCCGGCGAACAAACAGTGACCGTTAGCGCCACCGGGATAGTGAATATCGATGGAATGTCGATGACACTCAACGATAAAGGAGGTTTCGGTTTCTTGGACGATTTGTTCGAAGCAGAATCGGGTCCAAACATAAGCTATGAAATGATAAACGCAGGCAAGTATGAAGCCCACGTCGAAGACAGTAATGAACCTTTTCTTCTAATATTCTCAGAGTCCTATCACCCAATGTGGAAAGCTTACATAGATGGTGAGGAGATATCGCCGATTCCCGTATATTCCATCGTCAACGGTTTTTACATAGACAAGACAGGCGATTTCAACGTAACAATATCTTTCACAGGCCAAACCTACGCTGACATTGGACTAAAAATCTCGATGAGCACTCTAATCATCGTGGGGATTATACTGATTATCCCATCTAAGAAGTTTAAACATTGGGGAAAGTACATAAAACAGAAAATATTCAGAAAAAACAGCTCTCGTTTATCCAAAACAAAAGGAGGACAGTTATAATTAAGATAGCGATTCTTCACCACGCCCTAGGCAGGTTCGGAGGAGCCGAAAAAATGGCTATACTCCATAGCATATACCTGAGAAAATTGGGCTTCTACGTTGAACTGTTCTATAATGGTCCATTACATCCTGATTGGAAAAAACGGGCGCGGTCAAACATCGCTTTAAACACTTTGCCCTTTGGGTTTCCCCCATCCTTCAAAGGTTTTCGAGACGTAAAAAAACTGATGCAGCGCCTTAAATCCTTCGATGTAGTGCTGATACACCATCACATTGGCCCTTTTCTAGCCTACTATCTAACCATATTTCTGAAAACCAAGCTTGTTTGGTACTGTGGAGAACCCCTTCGAGCCTTGTGGGAAACTCAGTTGTCTGGAATACCATCCACGGAGTTACGGTCCACAGTCAGACCAACCAGCGTGGAATGCTACGGTAAATCCTTTACCTCTCTATTTCTTTCTGATAACCTGTATAACACTTCAATTAACTTACTTCGCGCCATAGACAAAAAAACTGCAAGAGGTTACAAAAAGATAATCGCCAACAGCAACTATACAAAAAAAGTTATCAAAGCACTTTACGACCTGAACCAGCAGATAACCGTTGCATATCCAGGCATAGAGATTCAACAACAAACCCCGAACGACGAGAATCACATCTTGAACAATTATATACTAGCCATAGGAGCGATGATTCCAATGAAGAACCACATCAACTTATTGAAGGCTTATCGTCAACTCCCACCAGAGCACAGGTCAACAGTTAAACTTGTTATAATAGGGAAGGGTCCTCTAAAGGAGGAGATTCAGTCTATAGCCCATGAACTTGGTTTAAACAATATAATTTTTCAATCTCATGTTCAGGAACAAGAACTCACAAGTTATTATAAGAACTGCAAGTTCATAGTCCATCTAGCCTTGCATGAACCCTTCGGTCTAGTTCCTATAGAAGCCGCACTTTTCGGGAAGCCCTCAATAGTCTCAAACCAAGGGGGAACAAAAGAATTCATCAGGCATGGAGAGAACGGCTTCCTAGTTAACCCCTATGATCCAAACGATGTCGCAAAAAACATGCAATGCTTAATAGAGAACGAACAACTTGCCGCTGAAATGGGTTTAAAAGCCAGAGAGGCGGCTCTAAAAGAATTCACTATAGAGAAGTCAACTAAAGCTATTGTAGAGGCACTAAAGCCAGATGCTAGCCTAAATGCGATTGCAGGAGTTGATAATAGGAAAATAACTTTCATCACCGATCCCCTCCTGACAACCGTAGGGTCTACAAGACCACCATTTCTTTTAGCTACGGAACTGCAGAAAAATGGATATGATGTTACCCTTGTTTCTCTAAGCGTCAGCGAAGAAGTTAGGAAGGCCGCGAAGGAAAATAATATTCAGGTCAAAAGCTTAGGTTCGAATTTTAACCTCATACATTCATTTCCAATCCTTGAAGCTTGGGCGAAGTCGCTACTCAAATCGAGAAATTCGTTCCACCTAGAGGGTCTGGGTGATAACGGGATAGTGATTAACGCTTCATCCTGTATTAAGGTCAAGTCCCATTTATATTACGGTCAGGGTCCCATCACGAGAGCCCTCGATGACATGCTTCTTGAGATGCCTGCACGTTACAAATATATGTACAGCTTGAGTGCGCCTTTATTGAGATATTTAGATAAGAAAACCGTTAGAGACTTCGCTTATTTATCAAATTCAGTGATAGCTAACTCAAGGTTTTGCGCGTCTATGTATGAGGACCTAGACGTTAAAGTTGACGGCGTGATTTCTCCTCCTTTAGATCGTACTCTCTTTAAACCCACAACCTCTGAACCGTCGCAAGACTACGTACTGACCTACTTCGGGGCCTACAATAAAGAAACCAAGTTTGCAGTCATCAAGCAGGTAGCCGACACTGGCGTAGATGTTAAAGCCTTTGGCTACAAGGCATCTGGCATTCCAACTTATATCTCCAGACACCCCAACATCCAGTTTCTAGGCGCAATTTCCAACGAAGAGCTGGTGAACCTTTACTCTAACGCTCTCTACGTCCTTTTCACGTTCTCCCATGAACCATTCGGGTACATACCTATTGAAAGCATGGCCTGTGGAACACCAGTGCTGACTTATAATAGGCAGGGTCCCAGTGAATCCGTTGAAAACGGGGTCACAGGCTGGCTTGTAGATAGCGACAAAGAGCTGGTGAACCTCGCTTCAAGGGTCTGGAAGGATGGTTATCCTCAGGAAATGAGGAAGAACAGCATAACGAGAGCCTCGCTTTTTGACTCGAAGAAAATCGCTGAGAAGTGGATTAAACTATTTCGAGAACAGCAGTAATACTTACCCCTTTTCTGTGCAGCCTCTCGATTTCAGGTTTTATAAAAGGCCTCCATAGAGGTTAATATGCTCTTCTGCCACAGCGCTCCAGTGTCTGCTCTTAAACGCTTCTCGAAGGTTTTTTCCAAGGCGGTTTCTGAGCTCCTTATTCTCAATTAATGAGGCAAGTGTTTGAGCCAGCTCCGTTGAATCAGATGGGGCTACAGCAAGGCAGTGTTCTCCATTTTGAAATTCACTTTGAAACTTCGGTACTTTGCTACAGACAACTGGTTTCCCGTAGTCGGCAACTGCTGCCAACGCTCCACTTGCTTCAACATAATATGGCTCTGTAGACTGTAGCACAATTATGTCACTGTTCCAAATGAGTTGTTCCAAACTTTTTTCATCGACAAAACCAGTGAACAACACCTGTTTCTGAATGTTCGGAGTTATAAAGTGCTTAAAGCCTTCAGAGTAACCGGTCTTGTCATGTGCGTGACTCCCTCCAACGATTACTAGTTTTGCGTCGGGATACTTTTCAAGGAATTTCTTGAATGCCTCAATTAAGCATTCTATTCCTTTACCTTTCCTTAAGAACCCAAGAGACAAAATGCAGATACCTCTACCTCCTTGAGAAGATTCAGGTTTCTGAGAGGATTTCTTCACTCCATGTGGAATTATAACTATCTTTTCAACATTTGCGCTGTACTCCGTTTGAAGAATTTCTTTCATCAAACGATTATGCACAATCACCTTATCTGAAAATTGTACGATACACCTTGAAACAAATAGAACAGCCATCCGTGCAAAGAAGTTAACCAACGAGTTGGGGTAAATATGGGCATCTTTTCGTATCACCGTGTGCATGGTGACAACACAAGGTTTACGACTTGAACGGAAAAAAGATAATAAAAATGGAAAAAGGATGGAGGAGATGAAACCCCCATACAATAACCATCCATGTTGCAGATGAACAACATGAGCTCTCGTTTTCAATACAGAACTGAAAATACTTTTAGAATACCAAGGACCTCTTTTCCAACATCTCAAAACAGCGCCGTCTTTTCCCTCGCAAGATTTAGAAAAGCCCTGCTGCTTCGGAATGTTCGCAACAACTGTCAGATCCACCGACTTAGCTATCTGCTTATACAACTCAGCGGAGTATAATGCCACCCCATCCTTATGCGGAGGCCAAGTGGTAACAGCGCAAACCTTCACAGTTACACGCCGCCTGACACCTGCAGAACATTCATGGCGTAATAGTACACATCCGTGGAATTTGTAACATAAGCATCGAACTCGATGAAAGTCGGTTGCTCAATTGCTAAATTGAACGTGAAACTTTGCCATCTGCCGACTTCAGTGAAGTCGCTACCCATAATCTTCTTCGTGACTATTACAGAATCCTCCGGTTCCTTCAAAGCCTCTATGGTGATGACTTCACCATCGGGGATGGATGATACTTTCATCCACACCGTGACGTTATATCTTCCTGGAGGAAGAACTTTCTCTGGAACCTCAAAGAATAACGGTGTTGCGTCAGTGACCCTGTGAACAAATACGTCTGTCGTCGTAACAGAATCCCCAAGAACGACGTCATCCAGAACAAGATTTCCAGTAGCAATTCGCGTATTTTGGTAAGTATACGTAAAGTCTACGCCCTCATAATGTTCTAATGATCCATTGTAGCCATTTTTGTAGAGCAATATACCATTCGCATTGACAACAATGCCGTATTCTTCACCAATTTCCGCATCACACCATCTTGGAGCCACATGTGCCGGCCTAGGAAGCGTAACGGTATACCACCAAGAATAGATGTTTACCAGCACGTAATCTACCCCGCTCTTGAAATACGGATAAACTTCAAGCCTTTTGCACAGGTGAGGATGTACTTCCGGCATAACAGAGACTGAGGCGATTGCGGGAATCTCACTTAATGCCAATCGTATAGTCGGTTCGGCTTTTGTAACCGAATAGTCTCCGCCGGTTGGAAGTAACAATATACTGATGACTAAACTCACTGCCATTAAGAAACCAATCGTTCTCAATACATCCCTACTGGTTATATTACCCAACTTTTTGATTCCGTTGACCGCTGCAACGAAGATAAATGGTGAAACAAACGCGGGATATTGCGTTCCAATAGCATAGTACAGTGGGTTAATGGAGAGTAGGCTTGCCATTATCCAAGGGCAGGTCATTAGGAGAGTTAATGGGTCTAAGAAGGAAAGGAAGGCAAGCGGACCGAACAAGGACGTTATATATAGAAACTTACTTTGTCCATCATTAAAAAGTACATTAATCGTTTTCGCAGGGTTTGCCACCACATTGGTTACTATCTCACCCGGGCTGGTGCCGAATTCCCCCCACTCCCATTTCGTGTTTAAAGCATTCGGGTTAAAACGTGTGATAACTGCGCCAGCTAGCGAAAACCAGAGAATACCAGTGAATAGAAGTATGATGGCGAATGTTGCATTTCTTGTCAATCTTCTCGATCGTAAACCATCAATGATTTCTCTCCGATGTAAAATGAAGAAGTAAACAGCCATGGCTATGACGATAAAAGGGACAAACTCATTAACCATCAAAGAAAGCACAATAAAAACGTAAGAATAGGAAAGCTTTCCCTTCCTCAAGTAATAGATGGCAAAAAGGAATAGTGCAGGCAAGAACGCTTCAACATCAAAGTTCGAAAGTGGAGCATTAATCGGAGGGTAAACTACGTATACAATTGCGAGGAAAAAGGTTACCAACCTGCTATTTAGTTGCTGTTCACGAAGAATCCAGTGAAGCGGAATTAAGCCTATTGAAATTGCGATCGGTCTAAGTATGAGCAGGGTAACAGGATTTTGGAATATGGCATAAATTGGCACTAACAGAAAAAGGAACGGAGAAAAATGTATACCGAAAAGGCTTCCAGAGGGATTACCCGCCAACTCAGCTGTATAGTATAATATTTTTCCGTGGTTCAGCGTGGTGTATAAAGATTGAGAATAAATGCCGAGGTCCCAAGCATTTGTACGAAAATCATGATGACGCGATATTGCTACACTAGAAACGACAAGGACGTAGAAAAAGGCAATCAAAAAAAGTATGAAATAATCGGATCGTATTATTGTCTTAATCCGACGAATATCCATTCTGCCTTTAAGTAGCATTATCTTATCTACCACAGCTTTCCTAACCTCAATCTAATATTACACATGTGAATGCGCGCCCGCAAATAACGAGTTAGAGTAAAATCCAAAACATCCGCCATCCTAACAACTTAGTAATACACCATCACAGTTATTTTATAACCCTTTTGATGAAGGCATGTCTAGAACTTCTGCACCTATTAAACAATACAACTCGAAAACGGTTTTAAATAACACGAGTTCCTAAATCAATTCACAGATTATAGTAGAGGGTTTTCTAAAATGGTACATAAAGTTTCTGGGATGATTTTGGCACTGTTGTTAGCCAACATTCTTTCATGTGTAATTATTAATTCAGTCTTTATCGTGCCGACAAAGTCGGATCAAGTCGACCCCGCCAAAATTTTCAATCTAGGCATGATAATTCACGATCTAAACGACACTGGAAGGCAAGAGTGTATGAATTGGATTAGTCAATTTGACCCTTTTACAAAATGGAACTTCATTCTATGGGAGCCTTTCGAGAATTTAAACGATACAACATTCATTAATTTCCTAAAAACTAGAGGCTTACTACTTGGTGCCACGGGATATATGCAGTATCAGCCGTTGAACACGAGAGAAAGCAACATAGACGCTATAATCGATAACTTCAATGCCAAAAACATAACTTTGAAAGGTATGTTCATGTTTCAGCCCGACACATATACGTTGAATTACCTCTACGCTCAATATGGCTTTGAATATTATGTGGGATACTGTTTCGAGCAATATGTACTAGATTACATGACAATGAAGGGAGGCTGGCAACTACCATACTATCACAATTCTGAACACGCATTAAAACCCGCAGAAGATAATCAGGGTCTGGTTGTTTTTCCCCACGAAACGTGGGACTGGGTGAGCAGTTTGACATCCAGTCATCATTTGTACACTCACATTTTAGGCGCATACCGACAATTCAATGACAATTCTTCTCAAGCTGTAGACTACTGTCTCAGATTGATCAACGAAAGCCTCTCTAGTTCTGAACCTTTTGGCTATGCATGCACCATGTTTGAATGGGAACTGATAAAAAATGATCTAGACCTTATTGAAACCACTACATTATACTATCAGCAAATCATCAACCAACACAACCCAATTTGCCAATTGTACAATGAAACAACCTCTTGGTTTAAGCAAAATTACGACAAAACTCCTACCTATCAAGTGGCATTTACTTCTCCCTATAATGATGAACAAATCGAGTGGTATTTAGACCTTAACTATCGTATTGCCCGTGTAGAAAATCGTGTTAAAAGTTACGTTATTTTCGAAGATCAAAAGGAATATTGGCTAAACCAAGTTTGCAATGTAGATTTTGGTGAACTGGCGAATGAAACTAACTGTATTGACAACAGCTTAGAATTTGAAATTGACGATTTGGGTGGTGGATTTGAACGAGATTCACCGAAAGGGGGTTCCATATATTACACAGGGAATTTGGCTGATTTTTATTCTTTTAATCCAGTCTCACAATTGATGGTGGTGATCGAGGCAGCTGAAAATCAGGTGTATTACATCTATGCTGATCCTCACCGAATGACGAGGGCAGTCGCAGCCTACGATGCAACTTCAGGCAGCATCGTTTATGGCATGTGCCAAAATATACAAAACCAAGGCTTCGATACAAACCCCAACTACGTCTCTCAAAACGAATCAGATCGAGGACGCCTACTCCTCCAGAAACAGACTGTTCTGATGTTTGGCGGTCCCCGCCCAAATTGGTGTGTCAGCTATCTGGAAGAGCAGCGGCTGACGCCAATCTATTTTGTCGAGGAGCAGCAAACCGATGGAACGCACTTCAAATTCGTAGAAAATTCTACAGGCACAGACAAACTTGACAGGCTTGTATCTAGCATCGACTTTGAACATGAGGATTACTTCGTAGTCATGAGTCTAGTTGACCATAACAGCAACCGCGTTTTCATAAGCTACGGATTCGACTGGAAAGGAACATGGAGCGCCGGAATTTACATTAAAGCAATTTATTCTAACATACACACATACACTAATTTATACTACATTTTTCGCTGGGTCGACTCGAATGCTGATGGCACACCTCAGCCAAACGAGGTGGTACAGATCGCTACAGGTTAAAAATGGCATAAATATCAAAATTAAAAGCTCGCGCGCGCAAAAACCGAGCCAGAGAAAAATCAAGCCTCCGCCCCCCAATCAACTTAGCAATATACCATAACAGTTAGTTTATAACCCTTTTGAGACGTGTCGAGAACCATATAAACCGTTAAAACACCGTAAAACGTCAAAAAAAGCTATAAAACGAAGACTTTTCCAGCTAAACTCTCAGATGACTGGTCGAAAGTTTAATAATGTGGAAAGAGAACACAGTAACCATTTATCAACGTAGGCTGATGAAAATAAGTGAAAGCAGCAGTAATGGAGCCTAATTCGCGTGTGGCGATAATCCTTCCGACATATTGTGAAGATGAAAACATCGCAGACATCATTCACGCAATCGAAAGTCTAAAGCTTAATTCTACTTTGCTGGTTGTAGACGATTCAAGTCCTGATGAAACCCAGAATATTGTTGGTGAATTAAAAGAAGAATACAAAAACATTCTTTTGTTAAAGAGAGACCATAAGATGGGGCTCGGAACAGCAATTACAGATGGTTTCCGTTTTCTTCTTTCTCTACCGGAACCGCCTGAATTCATAATCACGATGGATGCAGACTTTTCACACTGCCCTAATGATATTCCAAGATTAATGAAGCTTGCTGAAAAGGGCAGCGACCTTGTCATCGGAAGCAGGTACTGCACAGAAGGAGAAGTTAAGGGCTGGAATCTCACCAGATTACTGATAAGTAAAGTGGCCAACAAACTAACAGGTATGCTGACTAAACTTGCGTTAAACGACTACACAAGCGGCTTCAGATGCTATTCCAAAGGATACCTCACAAAGGCACTTCCACAACTTCACAGCGAAACATACGAGATCCAAATCGAAACACTTCGACAAGCAAAATTTCAAAACTCAAAAATAAGTGAAATCCCCATAGTCTTCGAAAACAGAAAGAAAGGAAAATCAAAGCTAACTCTAACAGAAATAGCCGGTTTTTTCAGATACATCCTGAAAGTCTTATTGGAACAGCTTTTCAAAATAGAAAATTAATAGTGCACTTTTCACACGTTATTTTTGCCACTTACATCCTAGCTTTTCTCGCATTTTCTTAGGATTCGACTCAAATTCAGTTTGAGTGTTCTTGTTGTTCCCTTAGCAGGTGAAAAATGTATTCTTGTGCGTATCCAGCATATCTCCCAAAGCGTTCTCTTCCGAAAGAGCTGATGGTTTCATATTCCTTCGGTGTGATTGAGCCTTTACTGCTAACTCTATCAACGAACGAGGAGTCGAAGTGGCTTGCATAGAGGTTTGTGGCTGCCCGTTTCATCCAGACGTCGACGGGAAAAGCTTCAAGTTTTTCTAAGGAGAAGAGAAGAACACAGTCAGCAACTTTTGGTCCCACCCCTGGCAAAGACAAAAGTTTTCGCTTAGCATTACCGTAATCTAAACTCTTCAAATCTTCTAAAGAGAAATCTCCTCTGTCCAAGATTTTCGTGGTCTCTAAAACTCGTTCAGCCCTGAATCCTAGCCCGCAGCTTCGCAGGTCTTTTGGGCTGGTTTGGGCTAGGTCGGTTGCCTTCGGAAAGGTGTAGAAATCATAGCCGTCAAAGGTTATTTTTTTTCCGAATTGTTGGGAGATGGTGTAGATCATCTTTTTGATTGCTGGGATGCTCTTGTATGTTGCGCAGATGTAGGAGATGAGGCACTCCCATGGCTCTTGCCTGCTTATCCTCAGTCCATAGAAAAGCTTAATCGCCCTTCTCATGTGATCGTCTTTACTTATCTTGGATAGAATAGACGGCAAGTCGTCGTCCAATCTCAGGTAATTCTCGATAAAACCCGGATTCGCCTCTTCTGGAAAACTTTGAAACATCAACCTGTCGCCGATCTGTCTTATCTTAACAACATTATCTGCGACGACGCCATACCACCACTCTCCAAGTTTTTCCCATCGAAAAAGCTGACCACATCTTAAGGTATGCTCCAAACTGAAAGGAACTGTCGAGCTGTCCAGCTTAATCTCCATGGCTCTTCCTCGGCTTGAGATGATTACATCTGCAAATACGGGTTGTGTTTCTTTTCTTCGCCTATGGTAGTTGGGGGGTAATGTCCGGGATACACCTTGAAACTGTCTGGCAACGGTAAAAGTTTGGTTTTAATTGACTTGATTATTTCCTCGAAAGATCCGCCAGCGAAGTCGGTTCTACCTATGGCGTCTGGGAAGAGGGTGTCCCCTGTGAAAACAACCTTGTCTCCCAAGAGGGATATGCCTCCTTTTGTGTGTCCTGGCGTGTGAAGAACCACCAGTTTAAAGGATCCCACATGAAGAACGTCTCCGTCACGAAGCTTTCTGTCGGCATGGACCCGCGAAGCATCGTTCTCATGTATTAGGAGGGGGGCGCCTGTTGCCTTTTTCATAACGGTGTTTCCAGCTATGTGATCAGAGTGACCGTGAGTGTTGATTATGTATTTGATGCGGAAACCGTTTTGCTTTATGAAATCTAGAATCTCTTCAGCTTCCCTTTCGCTTTCTAGCCCCGGGTCTATCAACACTGCCTCTTTGGTTTCTTCACAACCTACAACATAGCAGTTCGTGGATAACCAACCAACTGTGAAACATTTTATGATCATCAGTATACCTCAAGGGAAAGTGACAGCAATGCCTATTCAAAAGGGAATCACATTATAAAAGCTATTGAAGTTTTATAACCAAAGCTGCCTCAGGAAGCTTCTCTAAAGAGTCGCTAGCCTAGATAGTGCGTAAAGTCTTAAGGCACACATTCTCCTTTACTATATTATGGTGAAAGATGGAGAAGCAGAACTGGGAAGAGCTGATTCAAAGGCTGAAACGAAGAGGCCTCCTTCGGTCGCCTAGTGTCACCAGAGCGTTGCGTCGAGTCCCTCGGCGCCTCTTTCTTCCTGAGGAAGTGAAATCTAGTGCAGCAGTGGATTGCCCGCTTCCTATAGGGTCAGGGCAGACGGCTTCCGCGCCTCTCAGTTGATCCATGGCGGTCAACTGGGCGATACATGATAGCCATAATGAATGAAGCCCTTGAGTTGGAAGTGGGACACAAGGTTCTTGAGGTGGGCGCCGGTTCAGGTTGGCATGCCTCCACCATAGCTGAGATAGTGGCTCCCTCGGACGCAGCGAAGGAGAAGTGGGGACACGTTCACACAGTGGAGAGAATCCCTGAGTTAGCTGAATTTGCCATAGGAAACATCGCGAAGGCCGGGTATGGAGACCGAATCACCATTATCAACCGAGATGGATCATTAGGGTACCCCGAGGAAGCGCCTTACAAGCGTATCCTAGTTACTGCTGCTGCTCCTGCAGTCCCCAAACCGTTGATTGAACAGTTGGAAAACGGGGGAATCTTGATTGTTCCGGTTGGAGGCGCCCAATTCTACCAAACCCTAGTTCTCATACGGAAAAAAGACGGAAAAATCCTTGAAGAAAGCCTAGGGGGAGTAGCTTTCGTACCTTTAATCGGCAAGCACGGATTTAGACCGTAACTAACGTTAGCCGAACCATGTTTCAAGAGTTACTTTGCTTTTTGCCTCTTTTATTCCTTCAATCATTCTCTTGAGGGCTTTACGCACCCGCTCCTCAGAAAAGTCTCGTTCATGACAAAGAAAGTTTACCACACCATCGATGTCAGGTTCTTTCCAATCTAACTTGTAGTTGTCTGTAACTTTTGGGTTGAGGAAGATTTCTCGGATTCTTCTGGGTTCAGCAGGAAACTCAGCGTCTTTCAGCTCGGGTAGGGTATCCTCTATGCTTCCATGTTTCTTTATCAGTTTCAGAGCGGTCTTCGGTCCTATGCCCTTCACACCATCAGGATTGAAGTCCGTTCCCACCAGAATGGCGACATCTATTAGCTGCTCCCGAGTGACCTCCAACTCTCTGAGAACCTGATCTAACTTCATGATTTCCGGTACAACCTCGACGTAGACAGGTTTTCTCGGAATCTTCCGCCTACCGCTTATGGTAACGTTTCTCACCAGAACAGTTGAACCAAAGAGCAGACTATCATAGTCCTGACTGGCACAGTAGTTGGTGTCGCCCTTCATTGTCAGGTAGGCAGCCTGAGCCTCGCCTTCAGACGGCGCTTGAATCCACGGCACACCCAATTCGGTGAGAAGCCGCTTCGAGTCCTCCGCCATATAGTCCTTGAGCCTCGATGTCATCTGTGCATAAGATCGAGCCTTCTCCACCTTGCCTTCTTTTAACGCTCGTTCATACTTGACGAGAGCCTCTACCTTGACTTTGGCTCGGCGTTTAATCTCCACCTCTTTGAGGGCTGGAGGAACCCCGTCAAACACATAGGCAACTTTGATGCCCATCTCAAGTAGGTTGGCAGTTCGATAGAATAGCCCACTCAGATGACTGGTTATCCTGCCAGACCGGTCTTTTAATGGTGTTCCGTCCGGCTGGCGGATGATGGCTAGAAACTGGTAAAGGGCGTTGTAGGCGTCGATAGCTACAGATTTTCCACTCAGGCTCTTGAGATCAACCTTTGTTTTAGGCAACAAACCTCTTAAATTTACACCCAAGTTCCGCGCCACTAGATATTGGTTAAAGGCTGACTCAGCCTAAGAGTTGAAGGAGTTTCTACCCTTCTTTCTCGGTTAATTCCACTCTTCTTTTCCCTTTAGTAAGGGTTGACACATAGATTTTTCCTTGGATTTCCATCCTCATCAGAGTCTTGTTCAGGTCGCTATAGCCTATAGCTTCATTACTCCCTTTCAGCAGGTCATACAACTCGAGGTCGGTCATAGGACCCTTTCTCTCAAGAAGCTCGATTATCTCTGTATAGAGGGGATGCGGTTTCCATGTTTTTAGAGTCATCTTTCTACTCCTGAAATATGTGACTATGCCACAGGCGTCGTGGGTTTCTTCAACTTTCGAGCCTGCTTCATGAAGCCTCTGTACCAAGTCTCCATGTTTGGCATTATAGACGGACCAATCTTTTCTATAGCTTTCTTAAAGTCTTTGGCACTGACCTCTTGGGCTTTCATGTCCGTCCTCAGAGCGTTCAATCCAGCTTCTCTGCAAACAGCCTCAATGTCCGCTCCAGAATACTTCTTTGTCGCGATGGCTAACTGGGACAAATCCACGTCTTTTGCCAACGGCATGTCCTTGGTGTAGATTTTGAAGATTTCTAACCTACTCTTC
The DNA here is from genome assembly GCA_020344315.1 of Candidatus Bathyarchaeum sp. GTDB lineage: Archaea > Thermoproteota > Bathyarchaeia > Bathyarchaeales > Bathyarchaeaceae > Bathyarchaeum. The sequence continues at coordinate 1,200,147 of CP070820.1, read as the reverse complement.
TGTTCGGGTTCAGGAACATAAATCAGACGGTCGAACCTTCCCGGTCGAAGAATCGCAGGGTCCACTATGTCAGGTCTGTTTGTTGCAGCGATGATAACAACATCCTCCAGAGAGATTATTCCATCCATCTCGGTTAGAAGTTGACTGATGACACGCTCTGTAACTCCACTGTCAGCGTAACCCATCCCTCTTCCAGGAACCAGAGAGTCAAACTCGTCAAAGAATATAACAGCCGGCGAAGCCATCCTTGCCTTCCTGAAGACCTCTCGAATAGCCTTCTCTGATTCGCCAACCCACTTGGAAAAGACCTCAGGCCCCTTTATTGTTATGAAGTTGGACTCGCTCTCGGTGGCTACTGCCCTAGCTAGCAAGGTCTTTCCACACCCTGGAGGCCCATAGAGCAGGATACCCTTTGGCGCCCGTATCCCCATTCGCTTAAATACGTCGGGGTTTTTGAGGGGCCACTCTACAGCTTCTCTGAGGTCCTCTTTCACCTCTTCTAGGCCACCTATTTGTGTCCAGCGAACCGTTGGCACTTCGATATAGACTTCCCTCATTGCTGTGGGTGTAATCTCCCGGTAGGCGTTTAGGAAGTCTTCCATTCTGACCTCCATCTTCTCAAGAACTTGAGGGGGTATGCGTTCATCCTCTAGGTTTATTTCGGGTAAGTATCTGCGTAACGCTTTCATGGCGGTTTCGCGGCCCAAAGCGGCTAAGTCTGCTCCTGTGTAGCCGTGGGTCATTTTGGCGAGTTTCTTCAAGTCCACATCTTTGCTTAGAGGCATCCCTCTTGTGTGTATTTGCAGTATTTCGAATCGTCCTTTTTTGTCGGGTACGCCTATCTCTATCTCCCTGTCGAAACGTCCGGGTCTTCTTAAAGCTGGGTCGAGAGCTTCAGGTCTGTTTGTTGCGCCTATGACGATTAGGTTTCCTCTCCCCGCAAGTCCGTCCATTAATGCGAGAAGCTGTGCAACAACTCGTCTCTCAACCTCCCCCGTCACCTCTTCTCTTTTAGGCGCGATGGCGTCAAGCTCATCGATGAAGATGATGCTGGGAGAGTTCTTCTGAGCTTGCGTAAACATCTCCCGGAGCCTAGCCTCTGACTCGCCGTAAAACTTGCTCATTATCTCTGGACCGTTTATCGAATAGAAGTTAGCCTCAGATTCGTTTGCAACTGCTCTTGCTAGAAGGGTTTTTCCACATCCAGGCGGACCGTGTAACATGACCCCTTTTGGGGGCTCTATCCCAAGCCTTTGGAAGAGTTCTGGATGTCGTAGTGGCAGTTCAACCATCTCTCGAATCCGTTGTATCTCCTCGTGGAGTCCACCTATATCCTCGTAGGTGGTGCGGGGCACGCCTTTAGCTTCAGGAGCGGGCTCAGCTAGGATCTGAACGCTTGTGCTGTGATTGATCCTCACGATTCCGTGGGGACGGGATTTAGTTACTCTGAAGGGAATTGCATGGCCTAACATCATGACGAGAGTGGTGTCTCCCTCCACAAAGGTTCTCTCCATGAGCCTGTTCTTCACGAAGTTTGTGAAGTCTTCATCCACATTTAATTTCATATCTATGGGGGCCAAAACAACGGTTATGGCATTGCTTACCTTTGCTGGGCGAACTACGACGAATTCGTTTATTGCTACTCCCGCATTCTTGCGCGTGAATCCGTCTATACGTATGATTTCTCTATTCTGGTCTTCAGAGTAGGCTGGCCATGCTATGGCTGCGGTGTTTCTTTTTCCAGCGATCTCGATTACGTCGCCTGCTGAGATGCCTAATCTTCGCATGGTCTGTTGGTCGATTCTGGCGATTCCTCTATAGACGTCGCGTTGTCTGGCGTCTTCGACTCTAAGTTGGACTTCGCTCACTTGTTTTCCTTCCTGTATGGGTAATTGTAAAGTTTTACACTTTTCGAGAGGATGATATTCCTATATAAACTTTAAAGAGTTAGAGTCTATTGACCCCCAAAGTCTGTATTTGACCTACTTCTTCAAGTTCATTCAGACGGTTCTCTACTTTTTCTAGAACGCCCTCTTCATCTTCGGGGATAATCATGTTAACAATCAGTGCAGAAAGACCAAAAGCTATTGGTTCTTCAGCGAACTTCTGAACAGACGCCAAATCCGATAACTGCTTCTTAAGTTTCTCTTTCAACAATCCGAGGTCAACTGTTGATTCTGACGGAAAAATCTTGTAGGCAATTACTATCTTTCCCATATTCTTTGTCTCCTAAAGTCCTGTCAACATCTTTCTTGCCACATCATGAAGGAATGCATATGCTTTTCGGTAATGTGGACTAGCATGCTAGATGAAGAGCTGACCTATTAACCTTACTATGTAGTCTCTGAGACATAAACCAAGGGTGTGCTGCCTAGTCTGCAATTAAGAATCTCGATAACTAACGGTTACGTTAGGCTCAAGGTTAGTGTTGAATGCCAAACCAACCAATTTGAAAAACTCTTATTTCCTTGCTTCATCATTTTAGGTTCTAATGAAACTACTATCCTTGACGGCTTTGCTCATTATTGTGCTAGTTGCCGCGGTTTTCATAGGCTATATTTTTCTTGCGTTAGATCCTTTGCAAGAAGAGATGTCGGAGCTTCTTGTTGGGGTTGACGTGGCATATGATAACATGGAAGAAATCAAAGCGCTGGTTGACGAAATCAGCAACTACACCAATACCCTTGTAGTTGGCAGCACAGGAATAACACATAATCTCACCAAACTAAATGAGATATGCAAGTATGTTTACGATAGAGACATGTACTTTATGACTTATATGCATCCAGATCCCGAACAGCTTGATGAGCAACGGCAATGGGTGGAAGAGGCTAGAACAAGGTGGGGGCAGCGCTTCCTTGGTTTATATACTTTCGATGAACCTGGTGGAAGACAGCTGGATGATGCTCAATACAAGGTATTTTATGAAACACCTACCAACTATACAGACGCCACGGACAAATATGTAAGCGAATTGAACAATATTCTTTTGCATATCAGGGAGAGCCCTATTAACGCAGGAAGTTTACCTTTGTTCACTTCAGATTATGCCTTTTACTGGTTTGATTATAAAGGAGGGTATGACGTGGTTTTTGCAGAGTTTGGTTGGAACTACAGCAGGCAATTAAATGTAGCACTCTGCAGAGGGGCAGCAACAGCCCAAAATAAGGAGTGGGGGGTAATGATCACATGGACATATAATCATCCTCCATACCTTGAATCAGGACCTAAACTCTACGATGACCTGGTTCTAGCCTACAATAATGGCGCGAAATACATCCTTGTTTTTGATACAAACGAAGACTATACTCATGGAGTTTTAAAGGAAGAGCATCTAGAGGCTTTAAAACAGTTCTGGAATTACACAGAAAATAATCCTCGAAAGAATGAGGCTTCGTCTGAAAGAGTTGCATATGTTCTACCGAAAGATTTCGCGTATGGCTTTCGTGGTCCAAATGACAAAATTTGGGGATTTTGGGAGGCTAACCAGCTTAGTTACGACATAAGCGTGAATCTTGGCAAGGCATTAGAAGACTACGAAACCAAATTGGACATAATTTATGAAGATGGACTAAAGTCCATTGACTCAACCGAATATAGCAAGCTCATTTTTTGGAACGGAACAACCTACGAACCATAACGCATGCAAGCAATTATTTTTGGATTATACCCGCATTTAGAAAAGACAGATAATTGCGAGCGAATGGTTGTTTGGATTAAATTTCAACCCCAAGCACAACAGTGGCTCTTTCACTTTGTTCATAGAAACTATTTTTAACAGTGTAGATTCGTAATTTCTCCATGTGGTTCTGGTGTTTTCCTAAGTTTTGTGAAGTATAATAGAGTGGTTACTCCAAATGCGGCTATTATTATGATGGCAACTATAATCCAGATTATTGGGAAGGGCTCGTCAGTTTGTGGTGGTGGGCTATCGGTCTCAGGGGGTTCTGAAGCAAAGTTGTGAGGGTGCACCAATGGGAAATTGTCTTGGTTGTATTCATCCATAACATAAGGTGTTTCTCCTATTCCGTCAGCATCACTGTCTACTCCAGTATAGTTGCTCCAGTAGTTTCCAACTACTTCATTATCCCAAAAGTTCACTGACACCCATATCCCACTGTCCCCCTCCGTATAATGACTGTCGCTAACATGGTCCGTGTTGTTGATGAAATTGTTGTGGTAAAAAGTGTTGTAGTTAGAAAACCGAAGCGCTATCCCGCTGTATGCGTCTGTAATGTTGTTTCCAATAAATTTGTTATGGTGAGAATCACTAAGAAGGATGTCTTGATAACCATATGTTATGTCGTTTTCCCTGATTGTATTGTTATTACTGTATATCATTAAGAAACCAATGTAACAATTCTCGATTATGTTTCCTTCTATAGTGTTATATGAAGAATCACTGAACGATACGCCTTGAGTAAAACCGACTAGGATGTTTCCTGAAATGTCACAATAATCACTGTGGTACAAGTATATTGCAGCAGCTGTCATCACATTTCCAGAATCTGATTTTCTTAGTGTTAACCCTGAGATGTTCACTTGATCTTGGGTTATGGTAATACTTCCATGGATTGTTGTTGTGTCTATATCTTCACCTACTAGAGAAAGAGGCTTCTCAATCTCCAATACTTCATTATACTCTCCCGCTTTCACGAGCACGGTGTCATCATCAGAAGCAGCATCAATAGCTGCTTGGATTGTGGAATAATCATCTGGGACACTAATAGTTGCAGCCTCTACTCTAACTATATTCAGCCCTGAAATGGTTAGCACAGAAGAAAGAACCAGTAAGATAACAATCATGGAAGTGAGTTTCTTCACATAATCACCTTCGACACTCTAATGCATATAGACCTTATATTAAGTATGTGCACATGATTAAAATTTAATCCCAAAACCCGACAGCTTCTTTCTCCTTAATACTTACATTCGATTTTCCTCATTTCTTCGCTTTCTCCAAGATAATAAAGCTGCATGTGCGTGTAATTAACCAGATACACTGTTTACTGCTTCATTCTTTGTGCAATATTAGAGCCAAACCCAGTATAGGCGCTGTTAAAAGCCATAAATCCACGTTGTGATTCAGGAACCATGCGTACCATGAGCTCCAGCCTCCAACAAACCCTAAGATGATCTCAAACATTGAACGAACCCAATCTACAGTAGAGGCACTCTATCTCTTACTTTTGACAGAAAAATTGCGTTCGGTTGATTGAATCAAAAAGCTATTTATTATCCCTGCCTTCTTGTTTTGTTAGCTTTGGGTGCATAGTTATGGCTGAACAGAAATTCTATACTCCGCTAAAAATCGGGTTGCTCACTGTTACCGTGGCTTACTTCCTCTTCAACTTACATACAATGTTCACTTTGGAGTGGATAGGTGAATGGGCGAGAACTCCAGGAGTATTTAACACTATACAACTAATTGAAGATATTAATGCAACAATAGGAAATTCTTTCAGAATGGCAGGAAGCGTAATTGCAATTGTAGCTTTAGTCATTTATTTTGTTAAGAAGAGTTTTTCTAAAAACAAAAGCCATCTTACCGCAAGGGTTGTTCTGGTTTTTGAAGCAATTTACTGGCTTGGGCTTCTAGCATCAGGCGCATCCGGCGTTTTTAGATTGTTTACAAGTTCACGCAGTTTGACCTATTCTTTAGGATATGTTTTGCCAGCAGTTCTTGAAGCTACAATTATTCCAATTACCCTCATTATCTTTGCTTACAAGTTGAGCCCAAACAAGCCTATGAATAACTCGATAAAATGGGGCTTGATTTCGGGAACAGTTTTGGTTTTTGTATATTGGCTGCTTAACACAGGTATATGGGTATTAGTCCTACCTGTAAAAGGTACAGAATACTTGACATAC
>CP070820.1:1169377-1194176 GCA_020344315.1 Candidatus Bathyarchaeum sp. | reverse complement strand
CCACGCTGAGCTGCAGCGCCTGCAAGGGCGTGGGGCGAGAGCCTTGGTTCCTGAGCAGAAACGGAACGTCCAATCGTGGGGTGACTATGATGCGTACTAACTCGTTGAGGATGCGGTTGGGTGCGGTGAAACGGCTGACCTGCAGGGTGAAAGGGCAAATAGGCGTCTGTGAGTTCTGCGGGAGACGCGGGTAGCCCGTATAGCTGAATGCCGTCAAAACAAAAGGCGGGTTACGACCAGCACACCAACCCCTACAACGAATGCCGTCAAATTTTAAGGAGCTGTGCTAAGTTTTGACCACTCTAACCACAACATCAACCTTTAAAACTACATGCCCCAAAGACACACCAATCTTCAACGTCCTATGGAACATGAAGAAAAACGGAATGGCATTTGACACAATCCGAAACGTAGACAAAGCATTATCGGCGCTTAGTCAGAAATGCGACTTATCTAAACCTGAAGTTGTTAAAGCAACTATAGCCCGTTTTGAATCTAATGGCTACAAACGAAGTCTATCTTACGCCTATGACAAATACGCTCAATACTACGGCATAAAATGGGAAAAGCCTAATTACTGGCAACCCCGAAAAATCCCAAAAATTCCAATCGAAAAACATCTAGAATGTATTATAGCAAGCGCACCCATGAAAACATCTACAGCTTTAGCTATCTCCAAAGACACAGGCTTAAGACCTATCGAACTAATGAACCTAACTCTAAAGGATATAGACCTCACAAACGGAGTTATCTACCCAGAAACCGCCAAACATGGACAACCTAGAGTATTAAAAATTAAAAGACGAACACTTAGCATGCTTCTAGCATGGATACAAAAAATGAACATAAAACCCAACGAAAAAATATTCCTCGGTTGGAAAACAGCCAATTATAGTAAAAGCTTCAGATATTTTAGAAATAAAGTAGCAAAAAAACTCCATAACCCCTCAATTAGAACAATAAAACTTTACCATTTTCGCCACTTCTATGCTACAATGCTACTAAAAAGAACCAACAATATCCTTATAGTCAAACAAAAACTAGGACACACAAACATTAACCACACCTTATTATATGCACAAATCTTAGACATTGAAAGCGATGATAACTACTCTTGTGAAATAGCGGAAAACGTAGAACAAGCAAGAAAACTCATAGAAAACGGATTCGAATACATAACAGAAATGGACGACACAAAACTGTTCAGAAAACGCAAATAACTACCCCTTCTTTTTTTACAGGGTTAAATTTTAACCTCTCTCTTCTCATATATCCCTGCCCGTGCGCGCAACCCATGCGGACTTGACGTGATCCAGAACTATGATATAAGTTAAAACTAAAAAGAGATCAATTTCAGAGCCCAAGATGTCTACCTGATAAGAATCTTTACTAATTGATGCATCTCGATAGCAACGGGCAATAACCTGCTTTTCTTTGGTTTGAACCTCATAATCTTTTTTCTTTCGATCACCTTTAATTGTTGCAATAACTTTGCCTTCAATATTTTCCAGCACCCAATCGGATCCAATAAATTTTGGCTTTTCCCTCACTATTCCCTTGAGTTCTTTTTTGAAATTATAGATCTCCCATTTTCTTTTCAGCTTCATCGTCATCAACGGCGGTGGGACTTCATGTATCTCTCCGAGCAAAGTCCCATCAATTGCCTCAAGTCGAATATCTGTTGTTCTAGCTTCAATCCAATAGCAAGTTATGGGCATGCGCGGCGCGCGCGGGCGTTTACAAGTGTGCCTATGCTTAAAATAAGCAAGAATTTTCATATCAGTATCCATAATGCTACCAGTATCTTTGAGGTTCTCTAATTTGGATTGTACAATAAAGCGTTTCCTCCCACCAAAAACCCCCATTTTGTTCAACCCAATTTAACCTCACATACATCCCTTATTTGATTTGGGGATTAAATTTTAATCTTTTTCCCCTTCTATCTTCCTGTATCTATCTACCCCTCTACCTCTCTCTACCTCTTCACACAAAACCAAAAACTAAAAACTTCGGCTTCGGTCGTTCCTCCCTCCGCCTTGTCCTCCATAACGAGTTAGAAACTGGAATGAATTAAACAGACTGAAAACAACCAAGCGGGTCGGTGACGCTATCGCTCCACTTGTCAGTCCGAAGAAAAGAAGGGGGTTTGGATAGACGTACTCGACTGAAAGCTTGTCTCCTATAACAGAGTGGTCGTAACCGCTACATAAAGAAAAACTCCGACTACAAACGATACAATCCACGAGATCAAGGTAACACGCCAAGCCATCTCGCTCTTAGCTGCAAAACTTGTAAGAGACGAAGGACGCCACCATAGTGCCAGAATCAGTGTGCCACCGACAAAAGCGACAAAACCGGAAATTCCATGTAAAGCAAACACAATCAGAGTTGAAAGCGGTTCCATAAGAAACTGCATACTCTCCCCCGAGAGAATTGTACTTGCAGAACGTGCAATCAGCGCAACCCACTCTATAACGATTAATGCTATCAATATAATTCCGTGCACGAGATAATTGCGCTTCATTCTAAACGCCATGCTCACAAGCACTAAAACCGTAAAAACACTCTGAAAAGCAAGAAGCTCCAACGGATCTATTATCAATCCCCCCGTAGAAGTATTTTCTTTGCTAGTTCTATTTAAGTTTTGACAAGCATAAACTCGCCAGATGAGATTATACCTTTCAGTTGCTTGCGCGCGCTCCTTTCCAGAGCCAAGCAACACGCTCCAACACAGAAAAAAAGAAACATAAACGATTAAGAAAAAGAATCGCTCAGGGTAAAATTTTCGATTTTTTCGAAATATAATGGGCTAAACTATACGCACCGAAAAAATTACTCCTTCGCTCACGCAAAAGTAAAAACGAATTAATGCACAGGGACGGCGCTTTAAGGCAACAGGTAATTTGACCTTAATGTAGAAAGTCAGTCGATTTTTTTCTTTTCCTACGGAGAAAAAAACACCGCCTCAAACGGTGTTAAAAAAAAGGTGCAATCAAAAATGGTTGAATATAATTTAATGAACGAGCTAGAATCCGAGTTCCTACGACGAGTTTACGGAGAAAAACGAGGCAACCCTAACAGGAGGTGATTGTGTGGCAGAATGGAAAAAAATCGGATACGTCTCCATACCAACAAGCAAAAAGTCCCTAGTCGTCTGTACCTATGGCAAAACAGCAAACGAATCCAAAACCTACGGAATCATAAACATGAAAGAACTCAAAGAACTAATCACAAACGAAAACAACAAAGCATTCATAGACATCGTCCAATTAGTCGGCGATCCGTTCATAGACACTAGAGACTCAAACACAAACAATGACTAAAAGAAAAAACAATGACATCGAACGAATGGATGTGATATAATGACAGATGAAGAATTCAAAACAATGCTCAAACGCCACAATATCAACACAAAAGAAGTTAAAACAATATTACGCCTTTACTTCCCACGGAGAAATTAACAATGAAACAACCAAACAAAAAATGCACCACAGAAAATTACTTTGCCCTAAGTCGGGTTACGACCAGCACACCAACTCTACAAACTAAATGCCGTCAAAAACCAACTTTTAAGACAATCTGTAAAGTAGCAAAGAATATAGACGAAGCAACCGAACTCATAGAAAACGGATTCGAATACGTAACATAAATGGAAGGACTAAAACTATTCAAAAAACATAAATAACCCCCTATCTTTTTTCCATGAGGATTAAATTTTAACCTCTGCATCTCTCTTTCTTTTCTTAACGTAGACAACTGTTACAACAGCTACAGCTAATAGTATTGTCAATCCAATGGAGCTAACAACTCAAGTTTATTTACGGGAATATAGATGCCTCCGACGCCTCCCGTATACTCGCGTTCACACTTCAGAATAAACATGCAAATTGTTGACACACTTTTTCTAAACAACGGTTTTATCATAGAAAGCGTCAAAATCACATTTTGAAGAGTTTGTGATGTAGTTTTAATCGGTAAGACACTATTACTATAACCACAAGAAGTGAAATGGCTACGAGTAGAATAATCAACATATCATAGTTTTCCCCTTTTCCGGAAGAGTTTTCTGTTGATGGTTCTGGTTCTGTTGGTTGTTCTGTAGGTGGTGGTGCTAAGGGTGCAAATTGGGTTTTTATAGTATGTGTGCTTAATGTGAACTCAAAGTAGATGAAGTAATGTGTTCCGTTAGTGTTGATGATTGGGAAAGGTAGAACAAGCTCAATATCGTCAATGAACACCACTATTTCGGTTGTGTTGATTTTTGGGAAGGTAATATTAATGTATCCAATTAGTCCCGCTGGACCGGAAACGTTGAAGTTCATAGCATTTCTAGTTACATATTTTCGAGTAAAATTGACATTGGAATCTATAACAACACCTATTGCCAATTCTGATACTGTGAAGTGAACCCAGTCAGCAGAACGTGGATCAGAAAATCCCATATTTCCAGAAGTGTCGTTTGCATAAACCATTATATCGTGCCAGCCAACAGACAAATCAGTCAAGGTTGTGTTCCCAGTAATTGTTACATTTGCTTGGCCATCTAAACTGTAGCCTATCCAATCAGTCGGTTGATCTACCGTGAAAATTAAAGGGACATCGGTTGCTGTGTATTCTTCCCATTGAGGCGAAAGAATCCGTATTGCCGGTCCCGTAGAACTAGGTTTTAATTCAATCAAATAACCGGTTGAAGCATTTTCCCATACATCATAAACTGTGGTTATTGCATAGACCCAATTAGAAATCCAATTGTTAAACCAATAGGGGTCAACCATATATACATTTGTTCCCTCAATTGTTGGCAATCTATCAAATCTGGGGTCGTCGGGATAAGTCCACTCGATTGTGAGCCTCGTCGAATTTTCCAACATAACATTCTCAATGCATTGACTATGTCTGATACCTGTTTCATCGAAGGTTGCTTTTATTTGAAACCAAATATTCGTTGTTGTAGGAGATTCTACAGTAGCCGTAAATGCGATACTACTTGTGTTTGCAGGATTGGGAATAATTTCTTTGTCGCTCAAAATAACTTTTGGGATTGCACTAGCTGACTCTGGTATGTCACCATTCAATTCTCCAAGATGAACTACCACGCTGTGTGTGCTATGTGAATAATCAAAATTAAGTATCCATGAACTCTCAGTGGAGGTCACTGTATAATCTAAATTGTTCCCATCCAAATACACTTTCAAATCAGTAATGTTTGACACCAATTCCTTGGCTATCGACGCCTTAACATAGCCTTTAGTTCCATCCTCACCTGAAGCTGTAAAGCTTAACTCACGACTTGTAGAATTGAAAGCAAGTTCGGACAATATTGAATTTGAAGACACTGAAAACATGTATAGCTCTTCATAAGGAGTTACAGAAAGCATCCTAATAGTTTCTTGTCCCAAAAAGGGATAATCACCTTCCCAAGAAGCCCTAACCATGAATCTCCCTGTAGCCACAGCAATCCAGTCAGCCGAAAACAAACCACCATTAGAGGTTAAGGCTAAGGTTATGTCGTTCCAGTTTTGCCCCTCATTAACACTGTATGAGAGTAATACTGGAGCTTCATCAATTCCTGCCCCATTGCCTTTCAGTTGACCGCTTAAAGTGACTTTGAAACCTAGGTAGGTAGTTGTCGTATCCAAAGATAACGTAATAGTTGAGGGCAAGGTCTCATCTGGTCCGAAAGCATAGATTCTTCCTCCTTCAAAAACGCCTCCACAACCTACAAAAACTGTTCCTTCTGCGATTGCAGGACTTGAAGCTACCCTGCCTAGAGTAAATTTATCCCAAATCAAGTCTCCAGTAGTTTCATTTAAGCAGTAGATTTTTCCATCTTCTGATCCGATAAAGACTTTTCCATCTGCAACTGCTGGAGAAGACCAAATCGGCCTACCAGTCGGATATTGCCATAACACTACTCCAGTAGTTGCATTGAAACTGTAAACATCACCATTATCAGAACCTATAAACACCCTACCATTTGCCACAGCAGGCGATGAAAGATAGATATAGTCCCCAGCTGGACTACCGCCTTCATTGGTGGTGGTCCAAATTAAAGAACCTGAAGTATCAATACAAACCATCGCCTGACTTGAACCAAAATAGATCCTTCCTTCACTTATTGCAGGTGAAGATGTGACAACAGGTCCTAAGAATGTACCAGGAGGCCCTGTGGAATAATTCCATATTTCATCTCCAGTTGATGCATTAAGAGCACGAACGTTTGTACCAGAACCAACTACAATCATCTTATCATCAATTGCGGGAGATGGCATATTGTCAATAGTAGAATTACTCAAATTATGCTCCCATATCAATGAACCATCAATCGAATTCAAACAATAAAATTTCCCATCATTTGAACTGAAAAAGACCCGACCATCTTTTACAAGTGGGGACGAATTTACAGGACCACCAGTCACAAAAGTCCAGATTAAAGCACCAGTAGATTGATTCAAGCAGTATAGATTATTGTTGCGGGCTCCGACAAACACTCTTCCAGAATCGATTGCTGGAGAACTCCAGACCAGATTTGATTGCCCCTCAATTTGGTATGTCCATATTTTTGTTCCAGTTGTTGCGTTGAATCCAATTATTTCTCCGTTAATGCAAGCCACTACTGCATAACCATCCGCAATAGCTGGAGATGTTACTATTTCAGAAGTGGTGTTCCAAACCCACCTTACATTATCGTTGCTAGGCGCAGATGACAATGAGTGACTTTGACGTGCTAAATCATGTCCAAACATTGACCAATTATCCGCGTCTTCAGGCGGTGAAGCATAAACAATTGGCATCATCTGCACGATTGTAGTTTGAATAAGGGGCGCAATCAACAAGACTGCCAAAATCGATATAACAATACCTAGATAATCTTTGCCTTTCAAGATTCTTTCCCCCCTCATGGGGGCCATTAATACATTGGTTAATATAAAAGAAAAGCATTTTTGTCAAGAAACCTTGACCAAAAATATAATTGATGCGTTATTCGTTTAGTCAAGAAAGTTTGACCAAATCATAAATTGAAAACAGTAACATCAGATTATATCTTGTACAATCAAAGAACAAATCTTAATTGCTGACAAAAAAAGAGTGGGCATATTAGGAGACAAATAATACTTCATTGTTGAAAACTAGCTTTTTTCTGAAAAACCAAGCAATAACACAAATCAGTTTCTTCTTGCAATAGAATTTGATAGAGTGTCAAATACGGTTCAGCCTTTTGTTAGGGTCTTAAGGAGTAAGGAATAGTCGATCTAAGGATTACTTGAAACCCTTTCTCTTGAATGAACTTCTGAAATTATCACTGCTACTAGCGTTAATAATATCACTATCACTAGCAAGACAATTGACAATGGAAACTCTGGAATCACATGGCTGGAACCAGTAACCCGTAACTCGAATTCCGTTCCCTCGCCATTAATAGAGGAAAAATCCATTATTGAACTTGAGCTTGTTGCATTCCATGTTAACTCGTTAAAGGTTCCATTAGCCGAAAGATTTACGATTTCCTCAGTTCTTACGTAGGTTGGAGTCGTAGCCAATATCACTGTCGTTCCATGAGCAACTACTGACATAGTATAAGCTCCGGTGAAGAATGAATCCTCGAGGTAACCTGATAATTCCATGTTGAGATTAAATTCTCCGGGTGGATTGCCTCCACCTACCATAGAGTAAGTAGCCGTTCCAGTACCATTTATAGTAAATGTAACAACGATAGGAGCAGATAGCTGACCCACACCACTCATTTCAATGGAGTGTGTACCAGGGTCCCACAGAGCAGTTGTGCTAGTAACCACAAAAGTAAGTTCATATTCAGCATCAACATCCAAGGTTATTTGAGCTAAGACAGAAGGAATCCCAACTACAATTGAAACTATCAACAAAACCAAGCATACTGCAAACCAAATCTTCGAGCGCACAACCTTGAACTTGCTGTGCGCTAACCCTAAAATAGAAACTTCTTTCATTAAAGTCGCCCCCACATAAGGTCTGCAGAGTTTGTATTTAAGATGAATGCCTATAATAACAAGACTTCGTGTTACTTTATATCTCATGTGGGTTTGAGAACAGTTTTATCCTCTGAAACACTTCAGATTCTATTGGTGAACTCTAATGGATTTCAGGCTGACCAAGAAGCAATTGAGCCTAAAAGATGCTGTTAAAGAGTTCTGCGAGAAAGAATTCAAATCAGACATGGCATTGGAGCTAGACAGGAAAGAAGAGTTTCCCATTAACCTCTACAAGAAAGCTGCAAAACAGGGATTCCCATGCCTGTTTATACCGGAACGTTACGGAGGCGGAGGACAAGGCTACCTAGCAACTTGCCTAGCCATGGAAGAGATGTGCAGAGCAGACTCGTCCCTCGGCTTAGCCTCCATGATCGGAACCTTCGGAAGCGAACTAATCCTCCTCAACGGAACAGAACAACAGAAAAACCATTACCTACCCCCCCTATGTCGCGGAGACACGATATCTGCCGCTGCTTTTACTGAGCCAAAGCGTGGAACAGACTTAACAACGGTGGACACTACGGCAGTTAAACGCGGAAACGAATGGCACTTAAATGGAACAAAAACTCTCATAACAAATGTTCCCATAGCCGACTATATCATAGTGTTATGCCAGACAGACCCCAAAGCCAAACCACGCAAAGGACAAACCCTCTTCATAATAGATAAAGAGACACCAGGAATAACAGTTAAGAAAATATCCGACAAAATGGGAATCCGCTGCATAACAACCGGAGAAGTCACCCTCCAAGACACGAAAGTAAGCGACAAAAACATCCTAGGCGAGCAGAACAGGGGCTTCAGCCACTCCATGGAATTCTTCTCAATAAGCAGGACCGTAATCGCAGCTCAGGCAGTAGGAACAGCACAGGGAGCTCTAGAAATCGCAATTAAATACGCCAAACAACGAGAATCAAACAGACAACCCATAATCAAGTTCCAGCAGATAGGCGCCAAACTAGCCCATACCGCATCCGAAATCGAAGCAGCAAGACTGCTCACATACAAGGCAGCATGGACCATCGACCAAGGCTCCGCCGATCCCATGTTGACATCCATGGCAAAACTATACTCAAGCCGCGCCGCAGTAAAAGCAGCGGACACAGCGATCCAAACCTTAGGCGGACATGGATACCTAGGCAAAAACAGGGCTGAAAGAATCTACAGAGACGCAAAAGTAACAGAAATCTACGAGGGAACATCCGAAATCCAGAGACTAGCCATCCTCAAACATCTAATCAAGACCTTTTGAAATCTTAAATAACCGCCAAAACACTTCACCCCTGAGGTGTAATGAGCCCAGTGTCCAAATCCTACAAAACAATAAAACTCACGAAAGAACAGACCACAACATGGATAACTCTCAACAGACCCAACAAGCTGAACGCCATAAACGCCACCATGCTAGAAGAACTGTCAGAAGCACTGGACACCATAGAAAAAGACTCAGAGAGTAGATGCGTAATAATCATCGGCGAGGGCAAAAGAGCCTTCAGCACCGGAGCCGACATCACAGAACTACAGAAACTCACACAAGAAACCGCCTCCAAATTCTCAAGAAAGGGACAAAAAGTCTTCAACAAAGTGGAAGCACTCTCCAAACCTGTCATAGCCGCCATCAACGGATACGCCCTAGGCGGTGGATTGGAGCTTGCTTTAGCCTGTGACTTCAGGCTCGCCTCCGAACATGCAGAGTTGGGATTTCCCGAGATGAAACTGGGGATAATTCCGGGATGGGGAGGAAGCCAAAGACTCCCATGGACTGTTGGGGCAGCAGAGGCTAAGCGTTTGATAATGTTGGGTAATAGAGTGAAAGCAGATGAAGCATTAAGGATGGGGCTGGTGGATAAGGTTGTTCCCCAAAATACGCTGGAGGCTGAAGCAGAAGCACTGGCTCAAAGACTGCTTGAAAGCCTGCCAACAGCACTGAAAAACGCGAAGCACGCCATAAACTCTGTAACACAGCGCTCCCTTGAAGCAGGATTGAAGAAAGAAAGAGACCTTTTTGTTCTCCTCTTCTCGACAAAAGAGACCAGAGAACGGATAGATTCTTTCGTATCCAAGAGAAACAGAAAAGTAGGAAACCGTAAACTTGATTAAACAATGGTTTGGCAGGGATGAAACACGAATAAAGTAGCGATCATCGGCGTGGGTCACAGTAGATTCGGAGACCGATCAGACGTCAACCTTTCCGAGTTGACGTTTGAGGCTGTCCAGCCATCTCTTGAAGAATCAGGACTAACAGCCAAAGAGATACCTTACGTGGCTGTTGGCTCTATGGGGGTCTGGTCAGAGGAGCCGTTACCAGCCGTTGTCATAGCAGAATACTGTGGACTAACAGGAGCAGGCTTGGTCAGATGCGAGGCAGCATGTGCTTCAGGAAGCGCCGCAGCCTTCACAGCCTATTCAGCCATTGCTAGCGGACAAATGGAATCAGCCTTGGTTGTTGGAGCCGAGAAGATGAGGCAGATAGACACTCCAACGGTCTTGGAGATGATAGGCAGAGCCGGATACTACCTATGGGAGTTTGAAAATTTCGGCATGACCTTCCCAGCCTATTACGCCGTTCACGCAGTCCAGCATATGGAAAAATATGGAACCACAGAGGAAGACCTCGCCTTGGTCGCTGTTAAAAACCACAGGTATGGAGCAATGAATCCATTGTCTCATCTTCAACATGAAATAACTGTGGAAAAAGTGCTCGGTTCAAGCGTAATAGCGTGGCCTCTGAAGCTTTATGATTGCTGTCCAATAACAGATGGCGCCGCAGCCCTTGTTCTGGCTTCTGAAGAGAAGGTGAAAGAGCTGGGAGTAGAGGCTCCTGTGTGGATAGAAGCAATAGGATATTCGTCCGACACTGCTAACCTTTCCAAAAGAGAAAACTATGTGGGATTAGAAGCTTCTGTAAGGGCTTCAAGAATGGCTTATAAGCTAGCTGGAATATCGCCGAAAGACGTGGATGTGGCAACGGTTCATGACTGCTTCACCATCGCAGAGATAATGGCTTATGAGGACCTAGGGTTTTGCGAAAAAGGTGAAGGAGCAAGAATGATCAGAGAGGGCGAGACAGAGGTAGACGGTAGAATCCCAGTTAACATTGATGGAGGATTAAAGGCTAAGGGTCACCCTATTGGAACCACCGGCGTCTCCATGCTCGCTGAATTAACAAAACAGTTGAGAGAAGAGGTGAAACCACGCAGGAGACAGGCTCCCATGAAAAATTACACAGCTTTGGCTCACAACACTGGAGGAACAGGTCACTACGGCTACGTGACGATACTGAGGAGATGAAAGAAGATGGATAAGCCATTGACTCTGAAAAGCAACAGAACATTGCAGATAACATATAACCTGCCGATAAGCAGAACCTCAAAGTTCTGGGAAGGTCTCAAAGAGGGAAAAATCTATGCGACAAAATGTGAGAAGTGCGGAAGATTGCATTTTCCTCCTGTGGCTGATTGTGGAGAGTGCGGCTCATCCAATATGAAGTGGATTGAGTTGGATGGGGAGGGCGAAATTGAGACCTTCACTCAGGTAGTTGTGAAGCCTGCAAGTTTCTCGAAGGAATCCTCCTACATTGTAGCCATCGCTAGGCTCAAGGAAGGAGTCAAGGCGTTGGCTTGGCTGATTGGTGTAGAGAGAGAAGATGTAGAAGTTGGGATGAAGGTTAGGCTTGTGGCGAGGGTTACTTCTGATGGGAGAGTTGCCTACGAGTTTGTTCCGATTTAGAGAAGGGTGAAGGAGACGACTGGTGAAGAGATAAAGCGTGTAGCTGTTATTGGCACTGGATTGATGGGGCATGGAATAGCTCAGGCTTTCGCCCTGAAAGGTTACGAAGTGAATCTTCTGAGCAGAAGTAAGGAGAGTTTGAGGAAAGCTATTCAAGAGATTGAGTGGAGTCTAAGCAAGTTTGTGGAAAAACGTATTCTGAGCAGAAGCGAGGCGGAAACGGTTTTGTCAAGAATCATAAGAACCACCTCATATGAGGAAGCGGCAGGGAATGTTGACTTGGCTGTGGAGACTGTCTCGGAGAACATGGATTTGAAGAGGAGGGTCTTTTCGAGAATTGATGCGATAGCTCCGTCTCATGCTATAATTGCGACGAACACTTCCACGTTAAGCATAACCGAGATGGGACGAGCAACAGGAAGACCTGAGAAGACTGTTGGAATGCACTGGTTCAATCCTCCACAGCTGACTCAGCTTATTGAAGTGATCAAGGGTAACGACACTAGCAGCGAGACCCTGAACAACATAATGGAGGTAAGTAGAAGGCTTGGAAAAACGCCGATATTATGCAAGAAGGATGCACGTGGATTCATTGTTAGCAGAATCCTTGTGGCAGTCTTCAACGAAGCCTTCTGGACATACCATCGAGGAGAAGCAACCAAAGAGGAGATAGATGCATCCGCAAAATTTAATGGCGGCTTTCCCATGGGCTGGTTCGAACTTGTTGACTTCGTTGGAATAGACACCGAATACGACGTCAGCAAAATATTGCATGAAGCCCATGGTGAAAGATTCAGACCATGCCTAGAAGTTACAGAGCCTCTGGTCAAAAAGAGGAAGCTGGGTCGAAAGACGGGAGTCGGATTCTATGATTGGAGTAAAGGCAGACCTCGCATATCTTCTGATTTGGCTGGAAAATACGTTATAGAACGATCTTGGGCTGTTGCTGTCAATGAGGCAGCGTGGATGGTTCTTGATGATGTTGCAGAGCCAAAGAGCATAGACTTGGGGATGAAGCTGGGAACCGGATGGGCTCCAGGTCCCTGCGAATATGCTGACCGAAGGGGATTGGATAGGATGCTGAATACGCTGGAGGGACTCTACAGCCAATATGCAATTGAATTGTACAAGCCATGCCCGCTGCTCAAGAATTACGTGGAAAAAGGCTGGAGTGGCAAAGAATCGGGAAGAGGATTCTACAAATACAGTTGAGTAAACAGAACAGGAAAAAGCTTGTTTTCAACAATCTTCTGTTATTAGGTTACAAATATGATTGTCTTCTGTTGTTAGTTGGTTGGTGACTTGGGTAGATTCCTTTTGTAGATTATTACAACCAATGTTGCCATGAGAAGCAAGGGCAAGATAGTCCATGAGGGAAACTCTGGAATCGTGCCTAGATCTACCGGTTCCATTAGGGGGTAACGGTCAATGTTGATAGAGTTGATGCGGAAGGCTGTGTCTCCTATTCCTGAATCGCCTATCTCTGTGGCTGTGGGGTATTGTGTCGTGTAGTCACTCCAGTAGTTTCCTGCAGTACCGTTGTCCCATACATTTGCGCCTCCTGTTTCGGTTACAGCCGTTCTATCTATAGTACTGGTAATCAGCACCTGTATCCCGATCTCTTCTTGGTTGTTGACGAAGTTGTTATGGTAAATTACGTTATTGTTTGATCCGTCTGCAAGGTGCAGTCCCAAATCTTTGTTCTCAGTAATCATGTTTCTGATGATGCTATTGTTGACACAACCTCGGATCAGGACTCCGATAATGTTGTTTGCTATCAAATTTTCGGAGACCATGTTTTCACTTGAATCTTCCCAGAGTTTAACTCCGTAGTAACCGTTACTGGCTATTGTGTTACAAACAATCGTGTTATTACAAGAGTTAAATATGATCACACCATCCTCATCGTTCTCTGTTATGATGTTCTGCTCTATCGTGCTGGTGTTAAACCCATGAAGCCATATGCCATAGCCCAAATTTCGAGTTATCTTGTTTCCAAAAAAGACGCCGTTCTGTGAATCGACCAAGCAAGCACCGTTGCCGTTCTGAGTCAAGGTGTTCAATGATATACTACTGTTTAAAAAACGACGAACATCAATACCGGCATCATTACTTTCTAGGTTGTTTTCAGTAATGACAATATTTGATGATTTATAGGCGAAGATACCCGAATCAGTGTCGATTATGTGGTTCTTGGTTATTAATGAGTTAGTGGCAAAAACTAACACTATTCCCTGTCCATTATGAGCTAGATCTAAGTTTTGAACGATTATGTTTGTGCAGTTTATAAGGGCGACATACCCGGCATCAGAGGGAACAGTTTTGTCTTGCTTGTTAACCCAGTAGATGATAGGTTTCCCATCAACCGTATTCGATGAGTCAACGTCATTTATGTATAAATTAGGAGGTTGAGGATGCACTTGAACGTTGTCGGAAATCCAAAGGTTGCGAGTGTTATTGTTCATGCGGTTATTTCTGAGCCTAGTAAGAGAGGAGTAGGTTATGGACACACCGTAATGGTTGTCTGTCACCAAATTATCCTCAAGAGTATTATTGTTGGAAGTCCCCGGCGCGGAAAACGCTGCAAAGATTCTAACACCATAGTAAAAACCACTGATTTTCATATTCCTAACAGTTACCCCATGTCTATTCAGGATGAAAATTCCTGTGGAGTTACCATATCCTTGGAGGCTGTAGCCTCCCCCATCAAGTGTAATGTTATCTCTTTCCACTATAATGGTATAGCCGAAGATGTCATCCGTGAAAGTATAGAGGTTACCGTCCCTGTGAATGGACGCTGTTGAGGGATCAACGCTTCCGTCACTTCTGATAACAAAAGCTGGTTCAGGGCGGGGAATGTGTGTGAACATATTCGCTTCCACGATGTGAAAATCAGGAAAATAAACTAACAAAGAAAATAGAATCAGCAGAAGAATGAGCTTTGCCCCTCTATTCCCCATCATGGGCACCAACAATACATTATTTAATACAAAAGAAAAGCGTTTTTGTCAAGAAACATTGACTAAAAATTATATTTGATGCATTTCGTTTAGTCAAGAAACCTTGACCAAACTAATCTGCATTCAAATAATCAAATTATTCTGGTTAACGTTCTTTAGACAAAAATTCTTTATGTCACACCATTATGGGTATTATTGGTGCCTTTAGTGGGGGAATCCCTCAGCCAGAATACGAATATATGATGTCACCTCATGCATGGTGGATTGCTATTGTAGCAGCATGCATAGCAACTTCAATTTTTGCTAAAAAAATCTGGAGACCAAACTTTCAAAGCTCTAAAGAAAGTTAAATAAAACGTTAGGATTCCTGTCTCTAAAAAATGGAATTTTTAGTGTTACCCATAGAAGATTTATTTTACCCTACAACAAGGTTTATAACTTAACGCTCTTATTGAAAAAGACGAATTCAGAGAAGAACAACAAGAAGGATACCACCGATGGGTCACAGAAAGAAAAGCGCACCCAGACACGGTTCACTAGCCTACCTGCCTAGAGGACGCGCCAAACGAACAGCCGGAAGAATCCGTTTCTGGCCCAAAGTAGAAGAGGGACCAACAATGCTCGGATTCATGGGCTACAAAGCCGGAATGACCCACATACAAATGGTAGAGGACAAACCAGGCTCCCAAAACCTAGGCAAAGAGGTATCACATCCAGCAACCATTCTGGACGTCCCCCCAATCATAGTCTTCGCCCTTCGCACCTACATAAGAAACCAGAATGGCTTACAAACATTCACTGAAGCTTGGATGAAGGAACCCCCCAAGGATTTCGACCGAGCCCTTGTTTTGCCAGAAAAATTCAACACTGAAGAGAGCCTAAAAAAGATAGAAGCGGGCCTAGATCAGATAGCTGAGGTTCGCTTCCTAGCTGCAACACAGCCGAGACTCGCTGGCGTTCCAAAGAAGAAACCAGACATCATGGAGATCAAGGTGGACGGAGGCTCCATCAAAGAACAAATCGAATACGCAAAGAACCTGCTAGGAAAAAACGTCTCAGTTACAGACGTTTTCAAAGAAGGCCGCTTCGTGGATGTGGTGGCGATAACCAAAGGAAAAGGCTTTCAGGGTCCAGTAAAACGGTGGGGAATCAAAATCTTGCCTCGCAAGTCCCGAAAGACCAGGCGGGGAGTAGCAGCCATCGGACCATGGAAACCAGCAAGGGTCCTATACACTGTTCCCAGAGCTGGTCAAATGGGTTACCACCAAAGAACCGAATATAATAAGCGCATCCTAAAAATCGGCATCGATGGGAAGGAAGTTACTCCAAAGGGCGGGTTCTTGAAGTATGGATCTGTGAAAGGAACCTACGTTATCGTGGACGGAAGTCTCCCCGGACCCGTAAAACGTCTTATACGGCTGCGATATCCAGCTCGTCCTCCAAAAAAAGTTCCTGAATCTCCTCCAAACATCACTTACATTTCATTGGAGTCCATGCAGAGATAAAACGGTGATAAGGTATGGGTAAGACTTCAGCTAAAGTTTTTGACCTAAAAGGTGAAGAGGTAGACAAAGTTCGTCTCCCTAAGATATTCAAGACTCCCAATCGACCAGATGTGATAAAGCGGGCAGTAGTTGCCATCCAATCTCACAGATTTCAACCCCAAGGCCGAGATGTAATGGCTGGGAAACGAACAACTGCCGAGTCCCGAGGAGTCGGCTTGGGAATAGCCCGTATTCCAAGATTGAAGGAAAGAGGTCAACGAGCCGCCTTCGCCCCGGGCACCGTAGGAGGCAGATCAGCGCATCCTCCAGAGTCTAAAAAGAAAATCAAAAAGAAGATACCAAGAAAGGAGATGCGATTAGCTTTACGTTCAGCAGTCGCCGCCACAGCATCCCAAGAGATCGTTGCTTCCAGAGGACATATAGTGGCTGATGTGCCCGACTTTCCCCTAGTTGTCGTAGACGAAATTCAAAGCCTGAAAAAAACCAAAGACATAGAAGAGAGCCTCATCAACCTTGGAGTTTGGCCAGACATCTTCCGTGTCAAAGAGAGCCGTAAGGTCAGAGCCGGCAAAGGAAAGATGCGAGGACGAAAGATGAAACAGGCTGTTGGGCCTCTGCTGGTCATAACTAAAAATGAAGGCGTGGCTGAGGCGGCCAGAAACCTTCCCGGAATGGAAGTCGCCTCAGTGGAAAACTTAAACGCTGAACTTTTGGCGCCTGGAACCCACCCGGGAAGATTGACAGTTTGGACGAGTTCAGCTTTTGAGAAAGTGGAGAAGGTCTTTGGAGGAAGATAGATTGGACCCCTACAAAACCATCCAGTATCCTGTCATGACCGAGGTTACAAGCCGAATACTGGAGGCAGAAAACAAACTCGTCTTCATAGTCAGCAGAAAAGCCACGAAACGAGACATTAAGATGGCGGTGGAGGAGCTTTATGACGTGGTTGTGGAGAAGGTCAACTCCACCATAACTCCTGAAGGCGAGAAAAAAGCTTTTGTGAAACTTCACCCCGACTACAAAGCAGTGGACGTAGCCATCAAACTAGGAATCCTATAGCCAAGAAACAATCTTTTTTTTGGGTTTCAAAATGCGAGTATCCTCCAAAATTTTTCCCGCTATAGTTTTTCTGTTAGTTATCGGAGCTTCTCTGACTCTTCTTCTCTTTCCGGAACTCATATATGAGATTCTAATCTGGGTGATAGAATCTTTTCAAGCCGGAGGACTCGCCCTCTTGTTTGGCATGATGATTATACAAGCCTTAGCTATCCCCATCCCCTCTGAGCTTGTTCTGATTGCAGGAGGTTTAGCCTTTGAATTTCCGTTTGGATGGCTCGTTGGAGCATTAGGATCAATAGTTGCTGCTCTAGTGGGCTTCTTCATTTCCCGTTTGGGAGGCAGGTCCCTCGCCATTCGATTCGTTGGCGAGAAGGGAATCGAGTTTGCGGATAACTGGTTTAATCGGTGGGGAGCTTGGGCAGTTCTTCTGGGAAGATTTGCACCCTTCATACCTTTTGACGCAATTTCGTATAGCGCGGGTTTGACTACGATGAAATTGAAGAATTTTTTGATTCCCACAGTGATAGGCACGCTGCCCCGAGCCCTCTTTTACACTTCATTGGGGGGCTTTTTTGGAGTAACGTTCCAAGAGCTTATAGATCACTACAAACTGACTGGAGAGATACCTCCCGAACTTCAGAGCATGGTTTCTCAATTCAATTACGTCCTGCTGGGAGTAGTTGCATTGATAGCGGCGATTTTTGTAGTATACTGGTTTGTCACACGAAGGTACACTGCAAAGAAGGAAACTAAAAGTATTTAAAAAAGGTCAATATCTGTAGAACCTGAATGATCCAAAGGAAGATGTAACATCTTGGGTAAACGTATTCGAGTCCAAAGACGCGGAAGAGGGTCTCCAACCTTTACGGCATCAACCCACAAGAGGGTGGCTCCCGTTCAGTATCCTCCAATGTCTGTCAAGCAACAGGAGGGAGTTATCAACGGCAAAGTCAAGGCAATAATTCATGACCCTGGAAGAGGGTCTCCCATGGCAGCCATAAAACTTGAGACCGGCGAAACATATTACTCAGTGGTTCCAGAGGGTGTCTATGAGGGGCAGCCCACCCAAATCGGCGGCGAAGCTTCAGTGGATATAGGAAATGTTCTTCCTTTGGGCAAGATTCCCGAAGGCACCATGGTCTGCAACATTGAGCTTTCTCTTGGCGACGGAGGCAAACTAGTACGTTCTTCCGGGACATACGCAACGGTGGTTGGGCATACGCCTGACGGAACGATTGTGAAGCTTCCCTCCGGGAGCACTAAGTACGTGAATGATCTTTGCCGAGCAACAATTGGAGTCATAGCAGGAGCGGGTCGTGTGGAAAAGCCTTTCCTCAAGGCGGGAAACAAGTTTCATCTTATGAAGGCTAAGGGTCATATGTATCCTCGCACTAGGGGTATCGCGATGGTAGCTGCCGCTCATCCTTATGGTAGCAGTAAGAAAGGGGGACGTAAGGTTACAACTGTGTCGCGAAATGCTCCTCCGGGAAAAAAGGTTGGTTTAATCGCTGCAAGAAGTGCCGGTAGCAGACGCAAGAGAAGAAGAACCTAGAAGCAATTCTTGGAAAGACTATTGATTTCAACATACTGCTGTTATTAGGGTCCTATTAGTAACCGGCTTTTTCCAGTATTTTCTTCACGGAGTTGTAGGCTAGGGATGAGTCCGGCAGGTCGAGAAGGGGCTTTCCGTAAAGAACGTAGTTTTCAACTTCTTTGTCGTAGCTGATTTTTCCCAGGTATTCCAGTTTTGTTCTTTTTTCGACTTCTGCCTCCCATTCGTCTGGTACTCTGTTGCCTCCGACCACGTAGAAGTTGTTGAAGTCTATTTTAACTTCCTTGGCGACTCTGTAGGCTCTTTCCACGTGATGGAAGGATTTCTGGGAAGGGTCTATAATGTCGAATATGTCGTCGACCTGAGAAGCTATCCGTCTGTTCAAGTGTTCCAGTCCTCCAGGGGAATCGATGAGCACATACTTGTAGGATTTGGTTAATCCTCCTAAGGCGTTCTTCAGGGCGGTGTTGGGTAGACAGTAACAGCCTTCTATGAATTTTGTTCCGATAGCCATGAAGTCGAAGTGTTCTCCCTCGTAGAGTCCCACTTCCCAGATTTTGCTCTCCAGCCGCTGTGATGGGGGAACTCCAACTGTGGTGCCTCCGCCTTCCAGAAAGGTTTCGACAAGCAGCTCGGATACTGTCTTTCTTCCCTCTTCTTTGAGGTCTATTCCAACCATCTCTGAGAGGTTCTGGTCTGGGTCTGAATCTATGAGAAGTAAGGGAGTCTCATTTTTTTCGATGAAGTATTTGGTCATGAGGGCGACAAAGGTTGTTTTGCCGCTGCCTCCTCTGCCCATGGTAACAAGTCTCTTCATCTACATCAGCCTTTTATGAATTAGAATCTCTTCACATAATTTATATTTATTCAATTGGCACATCGCGCTCCTTCTTGTAGTCAGTCAAAATCCTAATGGAGCCACGAAAGGCAGCATCAAGTTCAGGATCGCCAGTGTCAACCCTCAAGCTCTTCAGATTATTCATCTTGTTCTCTGTTGCGATGACAATTATGTTGTCCAACCCTACCTTTCTGATTACCTTTGGGCTTATCTGCTGGTTTCCTCTCCCGAAAATGAATCCCTGACCACCTATTGGAGTAACAATAATATGAGCGGTTTTTCCCTCAATCATCTCCAGAAGCTCTTTCTCATTCACGTCCCTAGCAATCAGCTTCTTGTTATAGAATATGTCTACTCCAAGAAGAGTCTTCTTAGCATCCAACAGGTCAGCTATGGTACGAGTGGTTGTTCCCGGACCAACTATGTAAACAACATCTGATTTCATGTTCTCTATGAAATAGATGGCTAAGGCAGCTTGGTTACGCAGATCACTCGATGTCATAGGAGATGCCATCTTACACCCTTGGATTAAACTTGGCTCATAGGGAGACAGCAAGTAACCGTGGAGCCTTGCAGACACCCTGCCCTTTCTATAAGCCCCCTCATCCACATCCATAACCTCCGCCTCCCACAATGACAGCTCCTTCCACAGAAACCTTAAGGCAATCCTTGCCGCAGCTCTGGGTCCAACAGCAAAAACAGCACTATGCATCTTAACTCCAGTTGGAACACCCAAGACCGGAAGTTTGGAACCAACAGCCTTCAACACATCTCGAGCTGTGCCATCCCCACCACAGAAGACAAGAAGATCAAACCCCTCCTCCACGATTCTTTTCGCAATCTCCACAGTATCTTCAGCAGTGGTTTCTTTCCTCTCTTCTCCAAAAACATTACAGGAAAATCCGTGGTTTAGGGCTTCGTCTTCCCCCATCCATCCAGCTCCGACCATGAGCTGTAAGTCTTCTTTTACAGCCTTTAACTCGGAGAGAAAAGTTTCTGCCCTTGCTGGAGCTACTGGCTCTGCTCCAAGCTTAATCGCTTTTTCTATAATCTCTCTTCCATCGGTGCCCTTTAGCCCAACTGCTCCACCCATGCCGGCGATGGGATTCACGATGAACCCTAATGTTTTCAACGTTTTCTCTTTGGGGACTTGCGATGACAATGCGGCTCCTCTCATATTCTATCCTCAACTATTGCTGTCTTTCCAGTCCTTTCTTTTCGTTGGTAATAATCATCTTTCTTCTCAGAGATACTTCTTTACGGCGTTTGCCAGAGGGTCGCGCCCCACTGCACCAACTATTTTTTCGGCTAGAGTGCCATTCTTAAAGATTAGGAAGTGGGGTATACTCATGATACCGTAGCGGCTGGCAACATCAGGATTCTCATCCACATTGACTTTTCCGAACAAGGCTTTTCCACCGAATTCCTCAGCCAATTCTTCCATCACAGGAGCCATGATCCTGCAGGGCATGCACCAGTCAGCCCAAAAATCAACTACAACGGGTAAATCGGTTTTCAGGAAGCCGTTAAAGGTTGAGGATGTCAACTTAACTACGCCTGGCTTCTGTTGGCTCTTCATCATTTCCGTCATCTTCTTCTCCTTTATCTTTTCAAGCTCTTCGTCTTCCTTCGTGGCGGTCACCTCCCAAAACAATAGTTACTCTTTGAGTTTTCAGTTGAGAGGCTTCATTAAAATATTATGGTTTTCAGACAGGCATGAACTGTTTCATGAACGCTCTTCGAAACAAGTTACCTTGACACACCAATCTTACGTTGGTATGTCCTTCTTTTCAAAGACCCAAATGCCAATGATTACTAATACAATCGCCAAAACAGTCAGGGCAATGAAATTTTCTGTTTTAAATATGTTGTCAAAGATGACGGAAGAGTAGTCCCAGTAATTGAAGATGCTTATTGCTTTCATCCATTCCAGACTTTTAGAGAAGTTACCGAAAGTGTACAGAAAGAACTCTGCAAAAACAAAAGCAAAGGTTACACCCATACCAACACGTACTTTTTGGAAGAGGACAGCAGTGAGCATGCCAACCGCCGATATGACCATAAGGAAGGGGAGGCAACCTATCAATGACAAGAACACCGTTTCTGCAGAGAATTCATGGAGCGCATTAATGTTTCCTAATCCGCCAGCAAGCCCACCAATTGCCACCAAGATTATGAAGAGGGCGATGATGCTCATGGCGGTAAACTTCTCTAGCAGATAGCGCCTACGGGATATTGGAGTAGAAAACATCACGTCCATACGCTTGTTCTCGAAATCGCTAGCAATAAACGATACAGAAAGATAGGCAATAAACAAGCCAGCAAGCATCCACCACCAACTAAAAAACTCAAGGGCTATAAACCCCTTAGCTTCAAGCATGCTGATGCTTCTCCCTCCTGTTAAACCCGAATAGGCAGGATTTTTCAACAGATCTTGGAAGGGATCTTCCCCCTCTTCTGTAGATGCAATACCAATTAAAACCGGATCAGATGTTTCAGCTACTTCAGCCGTTACGGCATAGTACCTTTTTTCCTCAAAATCCTTTTCAAAGCTAATGCTGGTCTCTACTCCTAGGTATTTGATCTTCGCCGTAACCATGCTTGACCTGTTATCCTCAAGCACCATGTAGCTTGTTGCGTTCTCCAGCGGTTCCCAAGACAGAACAATCATACCCCCATCCTCGCTGGGAAGCTCTAAATCCACCTTGTTTGCTCCTTCCAGTTCCTCAGTCAATGAATCTCGAAAAGTGGGATAAATCATCGGCATGCTAATGGAGACTATCGTGACGAGTAAACCGAAGATTAGGAGCCATTTCAATCCAGTTCTAAGTTCCATGTATGTTATTCTGCCAATCATCAGGCGACACCTCTTTTCCGGTTTTCCTCTGTATAATATTTCAAAAATAGTTGCTCCAAACTGTATGTTCTTAGATTCATGTTTAGTATCCGGTGGCGAGAGACCGCTTCGATAACATCATCGAGATTTTCATGGATGGTCAATGTAAGTTTGCCATCATCCTCCTGTATCTCGCTAACGCCCCTAATTTGGAACTCATCAACACTGATGGCATCACTGAATTCAACTTCCAACACTTTTCCTGTTTTTTCTTGCAGTGACTGAATTTTTTCCACCACTTCTAGGTGCCCTTCTCTGATTATCGCTACCCTATCACATACCTTCTCAACTTCTGCCAGATTGTGCGATGCCATGAAGATGGTTTTACCCTGTTTCTGCTCTTCTCTTAGAATTCGATAGAACTCCTGCTGCATGAGAGGATCAAGGCCTGCCGTAGGCTCATCCATTATGATGAGGTCCTGATCTGCCATCAATGCCTGAACGATGCCCACTTTCTGTTTGTTGCCTTTGGAAAGCTCGTTTGTTTTTCTGTCAATGTCAAGTTCGAGCCGTTCAGCCAGTGATGTCATTTTTTTCGTTGAAGGATAATTGCTTAACGAGAGCAGATATTTGATGTAAGACCTTACTTTCACTGAGGAAATGAGACCGAAATCGCCGGGCAGATACCCCATCTTTTTTCGTATCTCAACAGAGTCTCTGTGAGAATCCATTCCGAATATGGTTATTTTTCCGGCTGTTTTTGAGATTAGTGCAAGGCTACTGCGTATGGTGGTGGTTTTTCCTGCTCCGTTAGGTCCAAGAAAACCCATTATCTCGCCTTTGTTTACAGTTAGATTTAAGTTCCTAACACCCACATGCTTTCCATACAATTTTGTCAGATTTTCTATGATGATTGCTTTTTCTTGTTCCATGGCAATCCCCCTATTCCATAAGTTTCATAATTTTGATAATTTCCAAATCCTTGGATAATTATCATAATTATGGAAAGATATATAAAGCTTTCTCCCGCTAATATAATATATGAATTCACTTCAGGAAATCAGAGCCGGATTCATCCGAATCTACGAAGATATTGTACGCGCGAAAGGACTGCCAACAATCATGGGCAGAATCCTAGCCGTTCTCCTTCTTGAGGGACGGGAATTAGACCACAAAGAAATTTCGAGCCTAACCGGGTATTCCATGGCTTCTGTGAACAGAACCCTGAATCAGCTGGTTAGCTTCGGAATGCTGCGCAAGCACAAGGACCCTGTGAAAAAACATTTCGTATTCCACGCAAGCATCGATTTTTCTGAACTATTCGCCGATAGTATAGAGAAAATGATACGAGTCTACGAAACGCAAAGGGACGAAGTGAATGAGTTAACCCAGAAATTGAATTCGCTGGACGCAAAAGGGAACGAAGCAGAAATCAAACGTGTGCGGGATTTATTGAACAAGTTCGAAAGAGTGCTGGGGATTTCAATGGAAGTTTTGGAAAATATGCTAAAAGAACTGGCTTCCCAAGAAAGATATCAACTAAATCCTTGAAAATGACATAACACTTCTCAGGATGTCCCTTCAGAAAAGAAATGTTTAGATATTTTTAAAACATGGAGTACCCTAGACCTTAATGGGCAGACAGAAGTATCTAGGATATCACCATTAACCTGAGCATCACAAAAGACTTGACGCCATACAAGTGAAGGCCTATAAAGGAGGGGAACATGAATGGTTAAAGAAAAGAGAAAACGAATTGTTCTTGACATTGGTGGAATGCATTGCGCTACTTGTGCCCAGACGATAGAAAAACGATTGCCCAAATTGAAGGGAATAATTTACGCCACAATCAATCTTGCAGCGGAAAAGGCGATCATAGATTACGACGCGGACATCGTTGATCAAAAAGCTATCGAAGACGCCATTAATGAAATAGGCTACAAAGTAATCCATCAAACCATTACTCTAAAAATCGGTGGAATGCATTGCGCCACCTGCGTACAAACCATAGAAAAAGTCCTAAACAAGAAAGAGGGCATATACAGGGCCAATGTCAACCTTGCACTAGAAACGGCAACCGTGGAATACAATACCGCACAAATTAGTCTAGCGGGAATCAAGAAAGTCATACGAGATATTGGATATGATGTCATTGAAGCTGAAGAAGGCGCAGAAGATGCAGAAAAAAAGGAAAGAGAACGAAACATACGGACATTAAAATACAGGTTAGCTTTTTCTGCGGCAATCAACATTCCTGTGGTGATTTTCAGTTACTGGAACTTTCTTCCATTCACTCTCCCCATAGACAATT
>CP070820.1:1144073-1169277 GCA_020344315.1 Candidatus Bathyarchaeum sp. | reverse complement strand
AGCTTGTTTTCAACAATACGCTGTTATTAGGTGCCTAATAGGTGATTTTTTAGGGAGCTTCTGTGGTGTCATTGAATCAACAATTTACGGGTTAACCTTAAAGGCTGAAAACAATTTGGTAGACGGTTTTATGGTAATAGTTAAATGCCACTGGTTTCTATGTATCTGCTCTAACAGGCTCAAGGTTTCCTCTCATGATGACAACGTTACATCAGAGTTCAACTCCATACATAGCCGAACCGCTTTTCAAGAGATGGATCACAAGAATCGGGGAATCAGTCCCTGTATTTCTGGGATTTAGCGTCTTGTCAGGCACATCATAGGAGGCGAAAGGAATATTGGAGACCAGAACAGAGATGCTGCGGGTAAGAGTATGCCCACCCCAAGTTAGCAAACCAATCTACAAATCCAAAAACAGGTTAACAAGCTAGAAAGAGGGAGAGCTAATGGCAAGCGATATAGAAGCGGGATCGAAGTATATTCCTGAAATGTCTAAGAAAGAGATAGAAGAACTACGAAGCTCCATCCGAGCTGCATCCATTAAGGTGATCAAAGAGAACACTGAGAGAATGAAAAAGACATGGCCGAACCGACCGGAAACCATGGAATACTTCGATGAAATCTCAAACTTTTTTGGACAACGCGAAAAAGAGATTCGTGAACAGAAAGAAGCAGGAAAAAAAGTCATCGGTTACTCATGCATGTTCGCTCCTGTAGAATTAATCTTGGCCGCCGACGCCATTCCAGTTCGTATAGGCTCGGGATGGTATGACGCAGCAAAACTCGGAGACAGAATCATGCCAGTCGAGGTCTGCCCAGTCATAAGATCCACAGTCGGCGCAAAAATGGTGAACCTATCCCCATATCTTGAGCTCAGCGACGCCATAATAAACCCTCTCACATGCGACGGCAGAACAAAACTGAGCGAAATCCTGTCAGATTATAAACCCATTTTACCCATGTGTCCTCCACGCGTCAAAGATGATCCCCAGTCCCTGAGCCTCTGGACCGAAGAGATGCAGGTGATAAAAAAGAAAATTGAGGAAGTGACAGAGAGAAAGATCAACAGAAAAAGACTGAGGTCCTCCATAAAGGTCATGCAGAGAGCAACGAAAGCTTTCCGCAGGCTGCAAGACTTGAGGAAAGGCCCTCCGGTGATCATGGGAAGGGATGCTATGCTTGTGAATCAAACCAGCATGTGGGACGACATTGGACGGTGGACCGAAAAGACTGAGGCTCTGTGTGATGAACTTGAGAGAAGGGTTAACGAAAAGAAATGGGCTTGCCCCCCTGACACGCCAAGGGTGATGGTTACAGGCACTCCAATGATGTGGCCTGACAGCTGGAAGGTTCCCAACCTAATCGAAGAATCTACTCCCCAAGGAGTAATGGTTGCTGATGAACTATGCTCAGGGGATCGAATTCTCTATGACCCAGTAGGAGTAGATGAATGGACCATGAGTGATATGTTCAATGCAGTAAGCGAAAGATACCTTATGGCCTCCACATGCCCATGTTTCACCTCAGAACATGGGAACGAGGACAGAATCAACTGGCTCATGGATAGAATCAAAGAGAATAAAGTTGACGGAGTAATCTATTACGTAGTTCGTGGCTGCATCCTATACGCTATGGAATACGCACGAGTTAAGCGTGTTCTAGACCGTATGGGTCTGCCAGTATACTACTTGGACACAGAATACACTAGGGAAGATGTGGGGCAGATGAAGACAAGAGTCGAAGCCTTCCTAGAGATGCTCGAAGCAAGAATCGACATATGAGGAAAAAGAAATGCTTACCGCCGGCATAGACATGGGAACCCAACGGGTAAAAGTAGCCATTCTAAAAGACAACCAAATAATATCCAGAAGCCAAAACTTCTGCGGGTTCGAACCCACCAAAGCCGCTGAGCAAGCTTTTGAGGAGGCAATGAAGAGTGTCCAATTATCCCGCGACCAACTCCAGCATGTTACAGCCACTGGAGCCGGTGTGAATATGGCTCCCTTTTCAGACAGCACAATCAGCATGATGGGAGCTGACGCCCGGGCAGGAGCCTACTTTTTTCCTTCAGCCAGAACGATTATAGATGTTGGGGCTGAGGACGCGCGAGCAGTAAGTTGCGACGAGAATGGAACAATGTTAGACTTCGTGGTGAACGCCAGATGCGCAGCTGGAGCCGGTACTTTTATCGAGGCTATGGCGAGAGCCTTGGAGGTTGAATTGGAGGAAATGGGCACCCTGTCCCTCAAGGCAGACAGGGCAAGTCCCATAAATGCCAGTTGCGTCATCTTCGCAGAATCTGACGTGGTTTCCCTAATTCACAGAGAAGAACCAAAACCTGAAATAGCGCGGGCCATTTTTGACGCCATGGCTGAGAGAGTCTCCTCAATGGTTCGGCGATTAGGAGTAAAACCAGATGTTATTCTAGTGGGAGGCGTGGCAAAAGACGCCGGTTTCGTTTCTTCCCTAAAGAGAACCTTGGGAATGGACATACTGATACCTGAAGAATCCTTGTTCGCTGGTGCTGTGGGAGCCGCTCTCATAGCCGCTAAAAGAGCTGGAAAGGGGCGATGACATTGATGGATAAGAAAGAGGGAAAAGGGGAATACTGGAGATGGCTCGAATACCGCAGCATCATGCCAGGCAGAGACTGGAGAAACGCTGAGGTAATAACTGCTGGGGTCGACGTTGGCTCAGTGGGTTCTAAAGCGGTTATCATGGCCGATGGGGAAATATATTCATGGAGTGTCATGCGAACCGGCTCCAACAGCTCCGACAGCGCCAAGAAAGCCCTCGGATGGGCGATGGAAGGAACAGGCTTGAAGTTAAACAATTTCAACTACATTGTAGGAACCGGTTACGGGAGAGTGAACGTTCCCATGGCCAACAGAGCCATCACAGAAATCGCCTGCCACGCCAAAGGCGCCAACTACATCTGGGGACCCACAGTGAGAACCGTGCTGGATGTGGGGGGGCAAGACGTTAAAGCCATCCGCTGCGACGAGAGAGGCAAAGTAGTCTCTTTCCTGATGAATGACAAGTGTGCAGCAGGCACGGGACGAGGAATGGAAGTTATAGCCGATCTGTTACAGATACCCATCGCAGATGTTGGCAAAGTATCCCTGAGCGTAAACGAAGAACCCGAACCGGTAAGCAGCACCTGCGTGGTCTTCGCAAAGACAGAGGCGGTTGGACTACTGCGTAAGGGATGGTCCAAAGATAAGGTTTTAGCCGCTTACCTTCGTGCAATGGCCATCAGAATGAGCGAGCTTATAGAAAAGGTGGGTTGCGAAAGAGACTTTGTCATCACAGGAGGCCAATCCAAGAACATCGGCATAGTGCACAGAGTAGAGAACATTTTGGGCATGAAACGCCTTCCAGTTCCCAGCTTGGAAGAGACTGGACTTGACCCAATGGCAGCCGGTGCAATGGGAGCAGCCCTTTTCGCAAAAGCCCTGCATGAAAGATCAATGAAACGTTGAGGGTGATATAGGTTATAACTTATTATGGTTATCGGGACGGATCAGGCGAATATTACATAGTTATTGACTCTGAGAAATGCAACAGCTGCGGCGAATGCGTGAAGATATGTCCTCAGGAAGCCTTGAAGATGGAACCCATGTTCATTGATCTTGAAGACAAACTTGTAGCCGCAGTTACAGAGGAACACCGCAAAAAAATAAAATATTCGTGTTCTCCCTGCAAACCCGAAAGTGGAAGGGCACCATGCGTCACCGCCTGCAACCAAGATGCAATAACCTGCATCTGGAACCCCACAGAATAGGTTAGGGATAATATCTTCTTGTTGTCCGTGGGAAGGGGATAGTTTCCATCACGGTTTCTAGATTGAGCATCCAAGCTAGCAGTCGCTCAACTCCCATTCCGAAGCCACCGTGTGGAGTAGTTCCATATCTTCGCTGGTCAATGTACCAGTCGTAATCTTCCTCTTTCAAACCAAACTCCTTAAGGCGCACAATCAACTTCTCTTTATCATCAATCCTTGAGCCGCCTGTAGCCAGCTCTCCAATATTTGGCACAATCATATCAACAGACATGACGAGCTTCGGGTTTTCCTCGTACATTTTGCAGTAAAACGCCTTGCTCTCCTTAGGATAAGCATAAACGAAAAAGGGTTTTCCGAACTCCTTGGCTAGAGCCTTCTCATCTTCAAATCCGAAATCCATTCCCCACTTGACTTTATAGCCCATTTTACTAAGTTTCTCGATTGCTTGGTCATAGGTGATTCTGGGGAAGGGCGGCTGGACTTCTGCTAATCTTTTGGTGTCTACATTTAATGTTTCAAGTTCGTTTTTGCAGTCTTTCGCAACTTCTTGGCAGATGTGGCTCACTAGGTCTTCTTCTAGGCGCATTAGGTCCTCCATGGTGGCGAAGGCTTGTTCCGCCTCGATATGCCAGTACTCCGCGAGGTGTCTTATTGTCCTGCTTTTTTCAGCTCTGAAGGAGGGAGCGATACAATAGACCTTCTCTAGTGAGGCAATCAGCACTTCAAGGTGGAGCTGTGCACTTTGAGTCAGGTAGAGGTCCCTGTCAAAGTATTTAACGCCAAAGAGGGTGGCGCCGCCTTCTACAGCACTCGATATGAACATGGGAGGAGAAACTTCAATGAAGGTTTTCTTCCTGAAAAATTCGTGAACTAACTTCAACACTTTGCTTCTTATTTTCATTATTGCGTTCATCTTTTGACTTCGCAGCCACAAGTGCCGAACGTCCCGTCGAAACTCTTCGCTTTGGTCCTTCGTTATCGGAAAGGCTTCAGCCAATCCCACTATCTTTAACTCATTAATGGAGATTTCAAAGCCTCCTGGGGCGCGCCCATCACTCCGAACAGTTCCAGATACAGTAACGGAAGATTCGATGGATACCTTTTGAGCCTCATCCCAAGAGAGACTGTCTCTCTTGACTGTGCACTGAATGATGCCTGTGGCATCGCGCAGTACAACAAAAACTACTTTTTTTCCCGTTCGTTTCCGGTAAACCCAACCTCTAACATTCACTTGTTTCCCGTCGAAATCGCCATTCAGGACTCGGCGGATGGATGTAAATGATATGACCACATCCTTCACCTTCATTCTGCCAACAACATGTTAATATATATAGTATGATGAAAAGTTTGTGCTGAAAGAAACGGTCTAATAATGGGAATTAATTTCTAATAGATTTTCGTTTTGTTGCTCGCAAAACTTATTATATTTGTCTCTTGCTAGACAAGTGCACAACTTGTCTACAGTGATGTCGATGGTGAGGAGAGATCGTGTGGAAATTATGGCGGAGATTCTTGGGTTGTGTTCAAAGCCGCAGACCAAGACGCAGGTGATGTACGGGACAAATCTTTCATGGAAGATGCTCCAACATTATCTCTCTCAATTGCAATTGCTGGACCTTCTGGAAATAGACGGCAAGTCAGCCAAGTACGTGACTACCCAGAGAGGAAAGGAGTTTGTGGAGAAGTGGAGAGAACTGAATGAACTTCTCTGAATGGCAAGTGATTAGGTGAAAAAGTTAGCCTTTAGGTGGTCTCTTTTGGGCATATCGGTAACGTCGTGGTCGTCCTTGTCTGGTCAGTAAGCCGTCCTTCACTAGATCCACTAAGGCGTGGGCTACTGCGGTGCGGTCGTAGTGGAAGCCTTTGCGTGCCATTTCGCTGTGGACTTCTCCCAGTCCTCGTGGAGAGGCAAACCATCCCTCTGACCAGAGCGTTTGGATGAGACTTTTGCATGTTTCTGCCCTTGGTGATGGGAGGGGGCGTTCTGGGATGATTATGGGCTCCTTTGAGTACGCTGTTACTGTTGAAAGGATTCTTTTTACTGCTTCTTCCAGTTGGTCTTCCTGACACTCGATCTCGAATTCTAGGTTTCCCACTTTCATTTTTAGGCGGATTGGGGGGTTTGTGTTTTCTGTCATTGTTCTCCCTTATTGTTTATTGAATTGCACATAATGCACATGCACAACATTTAAATACATCTCCGCCTAAACCACACTCATATTGGTGAATATTGTTGATTGAACAACTAAACTATACAACATCACCAAGATATAATTTTCCACCCTCCATAGAGAACCTCCAACTCCCCCAAACATTCATAGAACTAAGCCTCAGCTCCATGAAAAACATAGAAAGCAAATACTTACAACCCAACCAAACCTCCCTCACCCAACCAGTAATTGAACATATTGAAGACGCAACACCAATCATGGGAATTTACGATTCCTCCACAATAGAGACGATTTCATTGGAGCCCCTCATAGACGAGAGACCGGTTGCTGCTATCGACGTTTCAAGCATAAGAATAGGAGAAACCGAAACAGGCGTACTCTGTGCAATAAGAGGAGCAATAGTCTGGAAAGAGAAGAACAGATACAAGTATCACCGCTTAGGACCATTCCCTTTCCACATAACAGAACAGAACAAGAAGGAAATCTACAATCTCTTCAGAAACCACCACTTTGAAATCTCTGAAGACGCTAGAGCTCCAAGCATAATCAACATGCAAACCAGAATCGGTAACCTGCTTGAACGTTGGCTCCAGCTAGAAATCTCCTGTTCAGCTTACAGCACCATCATACTATGGGACGGGTCCCTGACCGCTGGAATGGTCGACAGCCCCGTGAATGAGATGTCTCGCCTCTTAGAGACCGCAAGAAATCGTCTCAGCATTGTCTTGGCTTTCTCAAAAAACACTAACCTACGGTTTTCAGGTCATAAGCTAACTGATTTTGCAGAAAAAGCCGAGCCCCCTTGTCTCCTTCAAATAAATGGTTTTCCCTTACCTTCAGGTCCAGTCATGCCTCTTGGCGATATTTATGTTGCAAAACTAACTCCGGGTGTATGCTCTTTCAGGCTAGATATTGACAAGAAGGTTCCGCGAGAACGGGGGATAGAGGCGGTTCAGTGTCTTCTCGGAAGCGATCTTCTTATCCAAAGCTACCCTGAAACACTACGCTTGGCTCATATATTCTCAACCTTTACTGCCACTGAAGTTATTGGAATTCAACGTTTCATAGCCCAGCAATATGGGCTCAGGATAGTTGCAAGACCGAATGTGCGGCGGCTGCTCTTTGGTCCTTTTGGGAAAGGTTCAGAGGGATAAGAAATGCGGCTCTACAAGAAGGAGGGAAACAGCATTCAGATCCTCAGTTTTCCAAATGACAATGTTGAGAAGGGTGACTATCTGCTGGTAGAGGATTCGGGTGTTAACAGAAAGTTGATTACTCAGGTGATCGATGTCCAGTTCGCCAGCGTTCCAGGTCTACTTGAAGAACTTCTTCGAGATTCCACAACTGACGAGCGGGTTTGTGGCGAAAATTTTGATCCCTTAGGGGTCTCGTCTCACATAAATCATATTCAAGATGCGCGGATGCTTCTCTGCAAGATTCGAGGAACTTTAGTGAACGAAAAGCTGCATGTGAATTCCTCATGGCTTCCTTCCCGCTCTAAGTCTGGAATAACAAGAATTCCCGTCAACTCTCTGTTGAAACATTTGGGAGGCAACCAAGACCTACCCATTAACATCGGTGAAACCAAGGACGCTTCTCCACTAACTATCACGGCTCACGATCTTGATGGGAGATTGAATATAATAACTGGGAAGAAGGGAACTGGAAAGTCTCATCTTTCAAAACTGCTTGTCCTCGGTCTTGTCGAATACAAGGCTACGGTTGTGGTTCTTGACCTTAATGGCGAATATACGGGATTAGGTTTTTCTTCGAGTGGAGGAAGCAACAAGTATAGTAAAAGGGTTCATGTGCTTACTCCCGGAGCCAACTTCAGGGTTTCTTTGGCTCAAATGGAGCTACGAGTCATGTTGAACATTCTGGTTCATGCCCTCAATCTTCCAGGAACATCAACCCGAGAGTTTAAGCGCATATGGAAATCGTTGCGTCAGCAGGGCAGCTTCACTCTGCAAGACCTTGGAGATGCCATAAGGGACTGCAAGTGCAATATTCATGTGCGTGATGCTCTTTTTTCTCGTTATTATAGTCTGGTGAATTCAGGATTCTTTACAGATGACGATTCGGCAATAAGCTTTGAGAAGATTTTTGAAGAGACCCGCGATGTAGGTGGGGCTTTGGTCATTAATTTGAGTGATGTTTCGTCTGTTGATCGTCAGATTGTTTTGGAGTATACTCTTGGGAATCTGGTGAAGCTTTTGAGTAAGTGGAAGATACGGTCTGTTTTTCTTTTTGCTGAGGAGGCTCATCTGTATCTTCGGGAAACATACTGGGAGGACATCGTTACGAGGATGAGGCATTTTGGTTTGTTCACCAATTTTGTGACTAATCAGCCTGACACCATAAAAGAGAACATCTATCGCCAAGCTGACAGCATCTTTCTCTTCAACTTCACTAATGAACGGGACCTTGAAACCGTGTCAAGGGCTGCACGTGTGGATTCTGAAACCGTGAAATCTATTGCTCAGGAGCTTCCGCCCCATCACTGCCTCCTCATCGGGAGAGCAGTGAAAGACTTTCCCGTGATGGTGAAGGTTAGAGCCCTCGACATCAAAACCATGGGACAAACAAGACTCTTCTTCACAAACAAAAACAATTGATTCCTCATCACAATACGTGCACTTCCATAAAAATATACAAAAGCGGATTCGTAGCAACACCCAAAAGTTACTCTACACTACTATTTAGTTGAGGAAAAGTCTTGAGAAGAAATGGTTCAAAGATGTTGCGAAAGCGGGTTGCCCGTGAAGCCGCTCTCCTACTTTACACGTCCCAAGAGAAGGAGTACAAACAAGCCAAACAGAGGGCCGCACAAATCTTGAAGACCAGAGTTCTTCCCAGCAACCTTGAGGTCACAGAGGAACTTGACAGAATCGCGGAAGAGAGGGAAGGTGCATCAAGAAAGAGTCTGCTTCTGCGAATGCGAAAAGAAGCCCAAGAAATAATGGATGCCCTCAAAGATTACAGTCCGCGCCTTGTGGGAAGCGTTTGGAGGGGAACAGCCCGCCAAAACAGCGACATAGACATACAAACATTTTCCCAAGACCCAATTCAGGTCCTAAACCAGCTTCAAAAGCAAAGCTTCAAGGTTAAGGATTCGGAGTGGCACTCAGTGACCAAAAAGGGCAGAAAACAATCTTCCTTCCACATTCACATCCTTCTTCCTTCCGGAGACGAAGCAGAAGTTGTAGTCCGAAGCCTCAATCATCTGGGGCAACCCGAGAGATGCGAAATATACGGTGACGCCAAAAAAGGTCTGAAACTCCATGAACTAACAGAAGTCCTCAAGGAATACCCGCTACAAAAGTTTGTGCCCACATAGAATGGCGGATTATACTTTAAATAGTGGGCTGCCAAAGAAAAATAACGGGAAAAAGTTGGACCTCGAAAAGAAGAAGCTTCGAAGAATGTTCCCAAACTTGGCACAAGAACTGGAGAGTGGGGACTGCGGAACAACGATAAACTCTATTCGATCTGACCCTACTACTGCCGAGAAAGCGGTCTCAAAGAGATTCACCGGATACACACCCGACGTGATTGATTTCCTTCGCAGATGCGACAAGGGGGAGCAGGCAGAAGAGATAATCTGTTACTTGGAGAAGAAGGGAGAAATAAGCTCTGAATACGCCACAAAACTTAGAAAACAGCTGAAAGAGAAAGGCGTTAGAAGCTTTGGGTCAAAAAAAGAAAACGACTACTATCTAAAACAAGACGGATTTTAAGTCAGAAAAAAGAAAAGATGAAAAACTAAGGGTTTAGCTCCAAGTTTTTGGTTGACGCTATTGATTTTTTAGCGCTTTAGGTTTATCTCTATTGTTGAAACGTTTCTGGTTCCCTCTTCTCGCTGTAACTCTTCGGTTCCAATGGTTATTTTGTCAACTTTCAGTTCCTTCAAGAACTTGCGGCGAGTTATCTCGACGACGTCTATGGCAGTCGTTATCGCCCGTCCCCTTGCCTTCAAAGTGCCTTTTTTGACGTCAGACGAATTGAAGTGTGTAATCACCGCTAAGACGTAGCTCATTGCAGGTTTCGTTCCAACATAGATTGTGTTCGGGTCCTTTGACATACAGTACACCTCCTTCTTCGATTCTTTAACAGTTTCTTCTTTGTTTTTGCAGCTCTGAAATCAGATTCAAAGATGTAAACCTGTTTCCAGCTCCTTGCTATCTTCTCATGTTCTCCTTTTTTAGTTTTTGGCAAAAATCGGGAATAAAAGATTTTTTCCTTAAATTTTAATAACAAGACTAGTATTGGTTGGTGCGAGATGACTTTGAAACGTGTCCTGATTTCCGTTTATGACAAGATAGGCATCCTTAGTTTTGCCAGAGAACTCAGCAAACTAGAAATCGAGATAATCGCAACTGGTGGAACTTTGAAAACCCTGAAAGATGGGGGAATCCGGTTCGTTAAACATGTTTCGGATGTTACAGAATTTCCTGAGATATTGGAAGGTAGAGTCAAGACTGAACACCCCAAGTTGATCGGTGGCATACTTGCCATAAGAGACAAAAAAGAACATGTGAAGGACCTTGCGAGATTCGGAATAGAACCCATTGACATGGTTGTCTGCAATCTGTACCCCTTCGAAAGAGTAACTGATCAAGGAGCTGACCTGAAGACCGCCCTAGAAAACATTGACATAGGAGGCCCTAACATGATCCGAGCGGCAGCAAAAAATTTCGAGAACGTAGTTATAATCGTCAACCCCAGCAGATACAAGCAAATTCTCCGGGAATATCAAAAGAACGGATGCATAAGCGCCGAAACTAGGCGCATTTTGGCTGTGGAAGCCTTCAAAGAAACATCTAGATACGAATTTGCAATCTACAAGTTCCTAGAAAAGATCCTCTCCTAGCTAGTTGCCCGTTTCACTAGGTGGTGGCGCCTTTGAAAAGAGAGTGAGAAAGGTTTTTTAGCGCCCAAAAAAAGGGAATATTGTGGAGATGTGAATTTTGAGTGCTGAAAAGGAATTTTCCTTGACAGAATTGAATAAACCTAAGGATTGGACGAATCTTCCGGGTATGGCAAAGAAGCATGTGCCCATTATTGAGGCGCCTAGCAAGGTTAAAGCCAATGAACCTTTCGTTGTTAAAGTTAAGGTTGGCGGAATCGATGGAGTTGAGCATCCGAATACTTTAAGTCATTGGATAAATTGGATTGCGCTCTACGCTGGAGAACGATTGATAACTAGGGTAGAGTTCGGTGCTGAGCTTTCAGACAGATACGTTGTAACCTTGAATGTAACCCTGAACGAAACAGCCACCCTGAGGGCTCAAGAGTTCTGTAACCTGCACGGCGTTTGGGAAGGAAAAGAAAAAGAGGTTATGGTTGAGTAGATTCTCACAGCTAGTAAAACATGACACTATCCAGAGGATTATTCTTGGAAACAAGAACCTGATCGATAGACTACTTTAAGGGTGTATTCCCTTCATCTGGGTAGCACGAGTAAACTGCTGTTCCAATCTTGTCAAGAGGAGACATAGGCTAGCCACGTCATTCCTTAACTCAGAAATTTGCTGTGCCACATTATTCTGCTCCTCAGCAGAGGCACGGTCTATTCGAAGCGGTTTCAATTTCCTTGCAATTTCAGGATGCCATTTCCGAATTTGGCTCCAGTCTTCGTCACGAAAAAACTCTGGTAATGTCAAGTCTAAGGCTTCTTCACATCGATTTTTTCCATAACTTTCTGTTTTTTTGCACGCGGTCGCACCCACAAGAATGGGGTTCCTTTGTTGCATGTTTTAAATTGTGTGAAAAAGCAAGAGCGAGTGAACATGTACTGAGTCATGAGATTAAATCTTTTTCTGTTAGATGTAGAGAAAAGATGGGGTTGGAAGGTGTATGCTATTTTTTTTCTTCCATAATTAACATGGTTATGGTTGATCGAACTTTCTCTAGACTCCGCACCTTCCACGTAACAATTTCTTTGAGTTTCTCCATTGTTTCTGCTCTAACCTTTGCCACTACATCGTAGACGCCGTAAACAGGAAATATTTCCACAACCGCATCAAGTTTTTCCAAAGTCGCTACAACGTTCTCCATATGTTTCGGTTCAGTGTTGATCAACACATAGGCCATAGGCATGCAATCTTCACCACAACCTATGCAATTAAATTACCCTAAATAATCTTTTTGGACTAGACATCCATCAAATCAAAATAAAGGCGTAGTGAGCTCAGTCTTTGAAATAGTCAAGTATTCTTTTCTGGATGCCTCCATCCTTCAGTCCCATAACGAACTCTATCACGTCGTTGGGTTCCTTGAATCGCAGGTTTATGAGGCTCTTGAAGCCCCAATCTGAGCATTTGATGCGGGAAATGGTGGATGCGGCACTAACGGACTTACCGAAATCTTCGGTAAGATTGTAGGTGGCTAGAAAAGCTCCACACCATACATCTCCAGCCCCCGTGGTGTCAATAACCTTGTCTGGTGACAGATTTAAGGCGGGAACCATCTGCATGTCAACGTTTTCTCCGCTGATTATTGCTCCAA
The DNA here is from genome assembly GCA_020344315.1 of Candidatus Bathyarchaeum sp. Lineage (GTDB taxonomy): Archaea > Thermoproteota > Bathyarchaeia > Bathyarchaeales > Bathyarchaeaceae > Bathyarchaeum. The sequence continues at coordinate 1,156,815 of CP070820.1, read as the reverse complement.
AGTTTCCCAAGGTGACGATCAGCCTTTTAGCTTTTAGGAGTCTAACAGCAGAAGAGATGGAGTCGGTCTGGGCTAACGCTTTAGCTTCAGTGTCGCTTACAATAAAAAAGTCGGTTTTCAAGGCAATGTCCTTCAGGATTCTCCTGTTTCTTCGCCCCTCTTTGATATAGTCGATCCAAGTGTTAACTGAAACTTTGGTCTCCGGAGACTTCTGTTTTATCTTAGCCAATATTCTGCTAACCTTTGAGGGTCTCATGGGTGAAATGTGAAATATGCTCTTGTGTCTGAGCCACTTGTCTGAGATTCTGCGGGATGTTATTCTGGAGCCAGCGCCGTGGTCGGCTTTGAGGTAATGGGCTTCCCAGGCCCTGTCATACTTAATGTGAAATCTTGTGGAGGGGACATCGAGTATTTTCACGTCCTTGTAGGGCAGTAGGTCCAGAACATCGAGGAAGTCATAGTCTTTTCCAGTGGCTGAGATTAAAGCTACGTTTGGGGACAGGGTTCTGGCTGCCATTGCTGCATATAATGCTGCTCCTCCCGGCTGAACTCTAGTGCCGTTGACATTCTCGACTTTGTCAACGGAGATGTGACCAACAAACACCAGCCTTTCCGCTAACAGCCTACTCTTCCCATCCTAAACGCCAGATTTCGTTTCCATTCACACAGATAGCACACTTCAATTTGAATAATTTTGCCCTTCAACCCGAAAACTAAAATTCAAATTAGGAAAGATAACTTTTATCAGTTATGTTACGTTGTTAGCTCTGCAATCAAAGAGTGAAGTGAACATTGAGTACTAAACGAACGTCTCTCCAGCGATTTCGCCTAAAACGGGATTTAGAGAGGCTAGCCTCTAAAGAAGGCAGAGGAACAGAGCTTGTTTCCCTTTATGTGCCTCCCAGTCGCCAAATCAGCGAAGTCGTTGCCATGCTCAACAACGAGTACGGAACCGCCTCAAACATCAAATCCACCACCACCCGAAAGAACGTCCAAGACGCCATCGTCAAAGTCACACAGCGCATCAAACTCTTCAGGAAGGTGCCGGAAAACGGCTTAGTGATCTTCTGCGGAGCCATCCCCCAGAACGGTCCCGGAAGCGAAAAGATCGAAACCTACGTATTATCTCCGCCAGAACCAATCCAAGTCTACCTCTATCGCTGCGACGCCAGATTCCACACCGAACACCTCCAAGAATTCCTGAAAGAAAAAGAAACGTACGGAATCATCGTGTTAGACGCCTCAGGCGCAACCTACGCGACCCTCAGAGGCAAACGCCTTGACATAATAGAAAAAATCACATCAGGCGTTCCAGGAAAGTTCCGGGCAGGAGGCCAATCCGCAAGAAGATTCGACAGACAGAGAGAAGCAAAGATGCAAGAGTACTTCACCCGAGTTGGAGAACACACCAACGAAGCCTTTCTCGAAATTGAGAATCTAAAAGGTTTAATTTTGGGAGGACCTGGATTCACGAAATTCGATTTCGAAAAGGGAAACTACCTCAACTACACGCTGAAGGAAAAGATATTGGCAAACATTGACACGTCTTACCTAGGTGAGCAGGGAGTAAAAGAGGTAGTGGAACGCTCCCACGAAATTCTTCGTCGCATCCGTTATGTTGAAGAGAAAAAAATTATTCAGAATTTCCTCCAGGAGATAGGACAAAACACGGGCTTAGCCACCTACGGCGAAAATGAAGTGAGAAAAAACCTCAGGGCGGGTATCGTACGGACCCTTTTGCTCTCAGAGGACCTTGATCTCCTTCGGGTTACTGTGAAATGTTCATCCTGTGACTACTCGAAACAGCAGACCGTGAAGAGGCACAAGGTTCCAGAGTTGGAGCAGAGTACAAATGGAAACGCATGTCCAAAATGCAGTGTTCCATCCCTCTCTGTAGCGGATGTCAAAGAGCTTATCGACGAATTAGCCGAGTTAGCTGAAGAGACAGGAGCGGAAGTAGAGATATTATCGGGCGAAACAGAAGAGGGGCAGATGCTGAAAAATTCTTTTGGCGGAATCGCAGCTATTCTCCGCTACAAAATTTCACATTAATATTCTGCTCTGAAAAGAACATCAGGATATCCCTGAACTTCTCTTCCCTCTCCCTTGGCTGTTTTAATCTCTATTTTTTCCACTTTGAGGGTTCCAACAAGGTCTTCCTCTGCTTGATTCAGAACCTGTGTCTTCTCCTGGTCTGCTGAGCAAATCGTCAACTTCTGAATGGGAGCATTCAAAGGTTTTTTGCTCTCCGCTTTCTCTCTTCGAATTTCTCCTATCACAGCAGCGACTAGGTCGCCCTTCTTCTCTGTCTCTTCATCAACCTTCTGTGGAAGAGGCCACGGAGATATATGGATGCTCTCATGTTTCTTGTCGTCGGCGAACATGGTTTGGTATATTTCCTCTGCTATGTGGGGAGAAATGGGGGCTAGAAGCTGAAGTATGCGGTAAATGGCAGTGTAGAGGGTGTATTGGGCAGCCGCTCTCTTTTTTCTGCCATACTTCTCGGGTTGATACAACCTATGTTTTACAGCCTCAATATACTGGTCGCAGAAACTGTGCCAAGTGAATTTTCTGATTTCGTCAGTGGCTATGTTAAATTGGCAATTCTCCATAGCAGCAGTTACCTTTTGGGTGACACGTTCCATCTTGCTCAGAAACCAGCGATCCACGAGGTTCAGCTCCCCCTTTTCCTTTGGGTTGTAGTCTTGGAGGTGCATGCTGGCAAAGCGGGCGGCATTCCAGAGTTTTCTCAAAAATCTCCAAGCATATTCCACATCTGCCCATCTGAAGGGTATATCTGATCCAGTGGCTCCTCCACCAGCTGCCCACTGTCTGGGAGCATCAGCCCCGTATTTACTGAAGACATCAGGGGTGGCTACGAAATTGCCGAGGGACTTACTCATCTTTCTTCCGTCGCTTCCAAGAACCATGCCATTGATCAAGACGCTCTTGTAAGGTTTTTCGTCAAAGAGGGCGAGGTGACGGACCATGAGGTAGTATGCCCAGGTGCGTATGATGTCGTAGCCGGAGGGATGCACGTCATTAGGATACAGTCTGCGCCAATCTTTGCTGTCTGGCCATCCTGCGTGTACAGCGCAGGTTATGGAGGAGTCAAACCAAGTGTCTAAAACGTCTGTTTCTGGAGTGAATTTTGTGGAGCCGCATTTTGGGCACTTGTCGATCTTGGGGTTGTCTGTTCTTGGGTCTATTGGGACCCATTCAGGTTCCGCCAAGATTATTTCTCGGCATTTTTTGCAGTACCATATGGGGATTGGGGTGGCGAAGATTCTTTGGCGGGATATTACCCAGTCCCAGTCTAGGGAGTTTGCCCAGTCTATCATACGTTTTCTCATGTAGTCAGGGTACCAAGTGACTTCCATCGTGTTCTTTTTAACCGGTTCTGTTAGGATGCGGGTCTTCATGAACCACTGTTCATGTTCCAAAATCTCTATTGGATTCTTGCATCTCCAGCAGGTTCCGACTTCTTGATGGAGTTTTTCCGTATTTTCCAGTAGACTGTCTTTTTCTAGGTCTGCGATTACGGCTTTTTTGGCTTCTTGGGTGGTTAGTCCAGCGTATTTTCCGGCGTTTTTGTTCATTTTTCCTTTATCGTTTATGAGAATTATTGGAGATAGTTTGTGTTCGGTGACGGCTTTTACGTCTGCTCTGTCGCCGTAGGTGCAGATCATGACGACTCCGGTTCCAAAGTCGGGGTCAACGAGTCTGTCCGGGATTATCTTGACTTTCCTGTTTGCTATGGGAACCCAGACGTCTTTGCCTATGTATTTTTGGTAGCGTTGGTCGTCTGGGTTGACGGCTACAGTGACGCAGGCGGGTAATAGTTCGGGGCGGGTGGTGGCTATGAGGAGGTGGTTATTGTCTTCCAGTTTGAATTTGATGTAATGGAGGATTCCTTCTTTTGTTTCATGTTCGACTTCTGCGTCTGCTATGGCTGTTTCGCAGCTTGTGCACCAGCTGATGGGGTGGGTTCCCTTGTAAATCAGACCTTTCTTATGGAGGAGAATGAAGCTGAGTTGGGTACGTTTCCAGTAGTCTGGATCCATGGTTCTGTATTCTGTAGTCCAGTCTATGGAGCAACCGAGGCGTATGATGGCTTCTTTCATTACGCCGATGTATTTGCTGACGAACTGTTTGCAGAGTTTGATGAATTCTGCTGGGGGCAGATCGGTTTTTTTGATGTTGTATGCTTCTTCAGCTTGGACTTCTGTGGGGAGTCCGTGGCAGTCCCATCCTTGGGGAAAGAGAACATTGAGGCCGCTCATTCGTTTGTAGCGGGCTAGGGCGTCTATGTATGTCCAGTTGAGGACGTTTCCCATGTGAAAATTGCCTGAAGGATACGGGGGAGGAGTGTCTATGGTGAAGACAGGGCGGGTCTTGTCTTTTCTGTCGAATCGGTAGATACCCATCTCTTCCCATTTCTGCTGCCACTTCTTCTCGATTTCTAGCAAGTTGAATTTTTTGGGAAAGGATTTCATCAGCTAGCCTCGGCGAAACGTTGTTTTAAGGTTAGGAATTACATTAGAGTAAATTAGCTTTCTGGTAAATTATCGGCTGTTTAGTTGAAATTTCATTTGGGTTTTGATTTGGGGTTAAAATTTAACCGTTATGGTATTTGTGAGATGAAAATATTAAATGACCTTGATGCATAACTCTGTATAACATAACTGGAGGGAGGTGAAAAAATGAGCTTGAAAGAGGCTTTGAAAGAATACTTGGGTTGGAATTCACCAATTGGTTTAGGTATATTTTTTATGGGATGTGGAATCCTTATCTGGGGCGGAGCAGTAGCTCTCCAAATTCTAACGAGATTATGAGGGAAACTTGAATACCTATTTACTTCCATTCTTTCTAATTTTCTTAATCAATTGATTAACTGAGTGAAAGATGCAGACAAACATGTTTGGTTTCGTGAGAAGAGGTAGATAGAGGTGGGGAAGAGATAGGAGTAGGAAGGTAGGGGAAAAAGGTTAAATTTTAATCCCAAACCCAACCAACCGCATTAACAAATGTTAATAGTATGGAAAAGGAATTTTGTGACTGGTGCATTTCATGACATTAATGTTTGATCCTATATATCTCATCAACTTGACGCTTTGCATAATCATATTTGTCTTGGGCTTTTTTGGTTACAAAAAAACGGGTAACAAGGTACCACTTTACATCGGAATAGCTTTTGGATTATTCGGCATCTCCCATCTAGTAACAATTCTGGGCTTTAAAGGCTCTTTTGAACCCGTATTGATAATCGTCAGAACCGTTGCATACTTGGCGGTAATATTTTCGCTTTACACCTTTTTGAACCGACGAAATGATACCAAATTTGAGAAAATAAAAAGCGCGCAAAAAAATTAACATTAAATCTTGAAAAAGGCTTGAATCTGGCCAATAGTAAATTTATGTTAAATTATTTTGTAGGCACTTAAAGAGGAAAAGAATTTACTTTATGATGATAAAACATGCAATTATCCTTTGGTGGAGTCGCGTTAATATATGTTAAAAAATTGGTGGATTCCGATTGGGTTGTTAATAGTAATAGCTGTTGTTTCTAGTATTTTAGTGTACACGATAGGGCAATCTCAATTAGGTTCGAATATAACTGAGGACAGGGAAATTGTGTTTCAGGTTGGTGCGTTCAAACCGTTTGCTCAAGGAGATTTTGATGGTAAAACTACCTATGCTAAATTGGCAAAGCATGGTGACTTTGGAATTGGTACCCTTGACGGTTTGGATGGAGAAATGGTTGGGTCAAATGGTGTATTCTACCAGATTCCAATTGATGGAAAACCTAGACAAATAAACTCTTTCGAAGAGACACCTTTTGCTATTGTTACTTTCTTTGAGGCAGACCAAACCCTTCCCGTTTCTGACTCCATGAACTATTCAGAGCTAAAGGATTACATAGATGAGTTTATCTCCCCAGAAAATGCCATTTATGCAATAAAGATTCATGGTGTTTATGATTACGTAAAAACCAGGAGTGTGCCTATGCAGATAGAACCTTACACAACATTAACAGAAGTTATAGAGAACCAGGTTATCTTCACATTAAACAATGTTACTGGGACCATAGCTGGTTTTTGTTTTCCAAGCTACATGAATGAAATCAACGTAGCAGGTTACCATTTCCACTTCATCACCGATGATGAAATTTCTGGTGGTCATTTACTGGATTGCATTGTGAGAGACGCCATTATAGAGATAGACTACACATATGATTACGAGCTAGCGCTGCCAGAAAACTCCTAAATCAAAGTTCATCAGAAAAGACCAAAATATTACCCATATTAGTGCGGGTAACTCTGTTTAGATTTTAACGTTTTAATTTGTCTCTAAGTAAAATCCTGATCCAACAATAAAAGTCTGTTCACCATAGGTAGCCCTTTTGATGTATGTTTGTTTGTCTGACGGTTTGGTCTCTCCCGGTTTTGGCCATTTGTAGTCTATCCATCCTTCCCCGTCTTCGCTTAATGCAATTTCTATGAATAGTCTTCCAATCTCTTTTCCTGTTGTATCCATCAATGTGCTCATGTTTTTTCCTTCACCACTTAGATCGGGAGGATAAACAACACGAATGCCGTTAATCATCCATACAAATACGTATGTATCATTGTGGAACCACTTGGTTCCTTCCTGCCTGAGTTCGGGAAAAGCATCTTCACCTTTATCCTCGATAAGAGTGGCTGCATCTTCAACTAGTTCCTTGATTGTTTCTTTTCTGTGGTTTTGCTCGGTTTGGTTCACATAGCCGATTGTTAAAAATGCAGACAATATTATTACCATTAGGATTGTAAAGACGAGAAAATTTTTTTCCATATTGAATCCACACTTATATTCTTAACATACTTTTCAGCGAACCAGTTAATAATCATAACCAGCATGCATACAGTTTTTTTGGGTTTGGGGTTGAATTTCAATCCCAAACCCTTTCTTCTGCAGCTAACGAACCACACTTTTTCATAAGCGCGCAGAAATATGTTTCAGATTAGAAATGCTATTGAGGGATTGTGATTGCCCAACATAGAAAGATTTTTGTTAGTGGCAAAAGGCAATTTAAGATTGCAGATCTGTGAGGGACTTACACATGTTGGAAATTGAAGTTTTCGATGTACGAGGGAGCTGCCCAGTTCATAAGGTTGGTGATAGAATAACAATTGATGGCGCCAAAATTGTGCTAGAAAAAACCGATTCACTTTGTGTTCACGCATTACCTACATTGTTACATTATGTGGTGGCTTTGGATAATGGCGTCGATCCAGTCAAACTGGGGCTAACTACACCTAAGGAGAAAAGTGTTGCATATTTGCAGTGTTTAGACCCAGGAAAACCAATTACTGATGGGGGAACAGTTATTTTTAGGTGCAAAAGACTGTGAGGTTTGCAAATGCAGAGAGAAATTAATTCTAACGTTTGGGTTTGGGGCTTAAATTTTAACTCTTTTCTTTCTAGTCCTCATCATTTTTTGTGAATCTTTTAGTTAATTTAGAAAGCTTTTTTGAAATGTTCCCAAGTCCACTTACTTTGTAAATTAAGCTTATTCCAATGAGAACTGCCACGATAAGTGAATCAAAAGTTATGACTAAGTTCTGATAAAAAGTATAACTGGTTGACCACAAAAAACAGTGCAATGAAACAAAAATTATCCACCCAAAAGCAACAATAAACAACACTGCAAAACTACGTTTAAGCCCCTTAGTTGCATCGTCTTTAATATCTTCGAAATCTTTTTTCATATTGTCTGTAAAAAATTCTTTCATCATTTTTTTCATTCTGGGAACACTATCATCATCATTTTCATTCTTTCTTTTCTCTTCCATTCATTTCCCTCTTTAAAGAAATGATTAATACCCAGAAGATAGTTAACCATAAAAGGCTTTTCATCAATTACCCCCAAAGTTAATCCTCTTAATTTTTCTTGAACGTGTTTTATGCAACTCACTTGATCAGACCATTGGGGATAAACATACCAACAAAGAAAATCAAACTGCCGACAAGTCCACCCAGAATGCTGCTAGCTCTAGTTGATCAGTACAAGTCCATTCCAAACTGCTTTGTCTTTTAGAGGAAAATCGATGGGTAAACCTGCGGCTTCAGCTGTTTTAAACACATCGATTCCAACAGCTTCCATGGATGGTCGGGATCGGTAAGGATGTCTGCAAGTTTCTTTCGAATTTTTTATTATACATTCAGAGCATAATGTACATGTGCCTGCTTTGAATCCCGTAGCAAAACGATAACCTAGCATAGAAGCTTGGGCTTCAACTTTGTTAATTATTCGATGTAACTGACCAAAGTTATGTCCAAAGTTTTTTCTAAAAGCATCCAAAAACTTTTTGCTTTCATAAAGTCCTGCAACATCACCAGTTTGCTGTACTTCATTTTTCATATCCGCTTTAATTGGAGCTTCAACCTGGATGAGTATAGCCCACTCATACTTAGATAATACTTCTCTAAACTCTTGAACACTCATTACATAAGGAGGACACATTAAATTTGTTCCATAGTCCTTGCATGGAGGTACAAGACACTTTAATCTAACTCTTTCATCAACAACGACATCTGTAGCATTAAAGGGTACAGCGTTTGCCGCCCCCAGTTCTTTTGCTAACTTGCACAAAACTTCAAGGTCTCTCTCAGTCTCTGACATCTATATCCCGAATATGAACTAAAACCATTTGTATAAATACCTTTGTATGGGCTTGTGTATGCGCGTTTCTAGATATCTGCGTGAGAATGTGGGAAAAAGGTTAAAATTTAATTCTTAAAAAAATTAAAAAAGGGGGATTTTAGAACCATCACCATGTGATAGCTTAAATTAGCTTTTAGGTAACAAAATAATGCTGTTGCGCCATTTTTCAGAAAAAAGCTAGTTTTCAACAATACACTGTTATTAGTCTTCAAATATGAAGGCTCACGGTCGACAACTTGGTTGTTTTTGCCTGCTTGACAAGAAACTATTTTAGGTCACATGGAGTATCAGAGATAAATGGGAATGGGGAGACTGTATTATGCCTATGGCTTATGTTTTGATAACCGCAGAGACAGGTGGCATAAAGAGCGTTCTAAGATCCCTGAAAAAAATTGATGCTGTGAAAGAGACATACAGGGTTTACGGCGTTTACGACATTATAGCCACTATTAAGACAGAAAAGATGGATAAACTCAAAAAAATCGTAACTGAAGATCTGCGAAGTTTAGATAAAGTCAGATCAACCCTGACCATGATAGTGGTCGAAGAAACAAAGCGATCACCGTAACCAACATACTTTTCTTGGTAACTCCCTTAACAGTTGATTTCGCAGTCACCAGCACAAGTTAAAAATTTGAAATTCTATGTGGCAACATCCCTTCCTCTTAAATACCTAATGGAATTAATCACCCGGAAGATTGAAAATTTTATATAGGTTAAAACATCCTTTGTATTTGAGTATCATGGCTGAAATCTGCCCTACCTGCGGACTACCCTCAGATATTTGTGTCTGTGAAGAAATCGGGAAAGAACAACAACGAATACGAGTGCGTTTAGAAACAAGAAAATGGGGAAAAGCAGTAACCATCGTAGACGGCATCAGCGATAAAGAAGCCAACCTAAGCCGTCTAGCCCAGAGACTCAAATCTTTCTGCGCCTGCGGAGGAACCGCAAAAAACGAAGAAATCATCTTGCAAGGCGACCACCGAGACAAAGTCAAAATATACCTCATCCGACAGGGCTATCCTGAAGAAAACGTTGAAATCCAATGATGGATGAGAGAGATTAAGATGGGTATCCTTACAGATTTTCGTGAAGTAGTCAAAGGACTAAAACATAAAAAACTACGCGAACCCACAACTAAGCTTTGCCCAAAATGTGGAAGCAAAAAAATATCGCTTACCAACAGCCTTGGCACGTATCCCGGACTGTACGGAATAGCTCCTAGACAATATATCTGCCCAGAATGCGGCTACAATGGACCCCTAGTGATGGAACAGACAAAAGAAGAAACAGGCTAATCAGGCAGTTCTATGCCTAACTGTCTCCTCAAACTCTTATACCTGTTCCGGACAGTGACCTCAGTTACACCCGCAGCCTCAGCAATATCCTTCTGAGTCTTCTTCTCACTATTCAAAAGACAAGCAATATACAGGGCAGCCGCAGCCAACCCCATAGGATCTTTACCCGCAGCTGCACGTCTTCTCCTAGCTTCATGAAGAATCTTGATTGCATGACCCTGTGTCGGACCGGAGATACCAGTCTTCTCAGCAATCTTAGAGACATAAGTTAGAGGATCAGCAATTGGCATCTGAACCTTCAACTCTCGCAGCAATAGACGATAACAACGAGCCACATCCTTCTTTTCCACAAAACTGGATTCAGCTATCTCCCGAAGAGTTCTCGGAGTTCCTGTAGTTCGACAAGCAGCATAGAGAGAAGCAGCGGCAATAGCAGCTATAGACCTGCCTCGCACCAAACCTTTGTCCAAAGCCTTACGGTAGATAACCGCAGCCTTCTCCTTAACCGGACCAGGAATATATGACTTGTCAGAAAGACGATCCAGTTCTGCCATAGCTTGGGCAAGATTTCGGTCCACGGAGGAGTGAACTCGAGATCTTATCTGCCATTTTCGCAGTCTCCACATTTGAAGCCTCGTTGAGAGGGGAAGTTTGCGTCCGAAGGCATCCCGGTCCACTCTGCCTATAGCTGTGGATAATCCTTTATCGTGAACTGAATAGGAAGTGGGTACTCCAACACGGCTTCTGGATGCCTTTTCCTCTTGAGTGAAGGCTCGCCATTCCGGACCCTTGTCCATCATCTGTTCCCGGACAACAAGACCACAGTCTCCACAGATAGTCTCTCCAGTATCATAATCGTGAATGAGGTTTGTGCTTCCACATTCAGGGCACTTTTCTGTGATTCTGTGGGAAATTTCTTTTTTTTGCGTTGCTTTTCTCCTCGACAATTTTTGTGGCGAGAATTCTGTCATTATTGAGGTTCGTCATCCTGTTGAGGGTCAGAAACCGTACTTCTGGACCCGCCGTAGTAACCCTGAGGCTATGTTTTAATATATAAGCATTACGATTTGTGGAACTGTAGCGTCTGCGTCGGATTCCAGATATGTATTTCTTCGCTGGATAGAGTTTTTACGAAGAGTCTTATGTCCAATTTCTTTGGGTTCATCAATCACAATTCTAAAAAATTAACCCCTTCTTTTCTTCGTTTTTTCTTCCAAAATGGGTGTGATGAGAGGTTTATTAAGTAGAAGAGAAACTTTCCTGTAACAGAGTAGAACAATCAAGCCCGGTGGTGTAGCGGTCAATCATGGAGGCCTCTGGAGCCTCTGACGGGAGTTCGAATCTCCCCCGGGCTACCAAGAGTAAACCCCAGACTATCTTGAATCTATTAATTCACTTGAATTCTAGAGGATATGCACAATCAACACTGAAAGGTATCCCAAAAAAACTTAAACTATACAGCAATCATACGTCGTGCAGATGAAAAATGGAACAACACCATATAAAACTTAATGAAAAAAACTCTACAATATTGTTTTTATTTAGAATTTTCAGTGACCGGGGATTCAAGGTTGATGATGAAAAATGTATTCGGTGTGGGACCTGCGTATCTGTATGTCCGATGAATAATATCAAAATTGTTAACGACAAGGTGACCTGGAATCATAATTGCGAAATCTGTTTAGCTTGTATCCATTGGTGCCCTCAGAATGCAATTCAACATTTTAATACTCAAGGTATTCCCCGCTACCACCACCCTGATATCACACTCCAACAAATAAAAGCCTATAAATCAAAATCGTAAATGCAAAACCTTGGTAGACCAATGACGTTCATTCTACAAGTGAGTTTTATTTTGACTGTTTATCTCTGCTTCTAACCTCTCGTGATCCTTTTCCAGTAAATCAAGTGATGACCGTAAATCTTTGAGCATCCTTCTCTTTTCGTCAGTCATATCTCCTCCTTTCCAAGCAAGTTCCAATTGTTTCCTGTATATATCTAAGTCCCTCTTCCGATTCTTTTCGGTGTTAATAAAATGTGGGAAAAGTTTGTCTGCAATTTTATCTACCATGTCTCGAGTTGGCTTGAAAGACACTGCAACAACTGATGCTGATACAAGACTAGCTATGCGAACTTCGCTTAAAGTTTCTGAAATAAAATAGTTCAGAAGTCTTTCACTCATCAAGAATATCCAAACAAGAAACAACATTGTAATCGTGTACTTGAAGCTTCTCGTGACGATACGATCAATATCGAATAGCTTGTCTTTCAAAATACCATACGCAATAATTAATCCTGATATCGACAGAGATGCTAACGCTGGTTCCACATTGGGGAAAACTTGTAACACATAAAGGTAAGTGGCGACAGTTACGCCAACCAAAATAACCAGACTGGAAAGAATGAAATATGAGGATCGACGCCTCATCTTCACATCTTCTTGTTGCTTAAACATCTTAAAAAAATTGACGATAGCTAGGGACAACATTAATCCCAAATAAATGTAGAAAAGAACAAAAAAAGATCCGGTTAAACTAGTTTCAACTGGCCAATAGATACCAAAAGGGCCATGATTGTTCAAAACAACTTCGCCGAATAATAGATTTAGATTTGAAAACGATAATAAGATGAAAATAAAAGGGAAAAAATAGCTTGAAAACAATTTCTTGTGTTCAAGAATTGCTCCGTGAACAAGATATATGTATGAGAAATGAAACTGAGTAGTTACAGAAAA
>CP070820.1:1118271-1143973 GCA_020344315.1 Candidatus Bathyarchaeum sp. | reverse complement strand
ATGCTTTACTCCCCAATAAAAAAAGGGAGGGAAATTTCTGGGTTTTTATTTTCGTCTTCTGAGTGCCCAGAAGGCGCCTACGCCTATGATGCAGGCTATGACGACAGCTAGTATGATGGCTACTTCAGTGGTGAAAATTGGTGGTTCTCCGGTCGGTGGCGGTTCAGTCGGCTCCTCAGTTGTTGGCTCTTCAGTGGTCGGCTCCTCAGTCGTTGGCTCCTCAGTTGTTGGTTCTTCAGTTGTTGGCTCCTCAGTTTCGATTGGCTCACTCGGTGCAGTCGGTGGACCCACTGTTATGTAAGTTGCTGCTCCTGAGCTTCCGTAGGAGTCGTCTCCTGCGAAAGCGGCGATGATCTTGTAGGTGCCCTCGTCTGGTGGAGTCCACTCAAGACCGAAGGTGCCATAATATCCATCTGTTGTTGCTGTGCCGATGTCGATGTAACTGCCGTCTTCAGCCATAGCTGTTAAGGTCACTGGAACACCAGTTATCGTTTCATTGTGGTGGATTCCATCGATTGGCAGTTGCATGTGCAAGTATTCCATTTGTGTGGCCATTGAGTCTACGGAGACACATGGAGTGCCTGGTTGAGCGGGGGACATATCAAGCACTGTACCTTCAATCATCAGTGCTGTTCCTTTTGGTATACTAGTCTTTGGTGCTGTGACTGTTGTGGCGCTTTTGCCCTTGCCGAAGCAGTAAGTGTACCCGTCGTCCGAGTTGCCAGCTACGAGATAACCATCAGCGACAGCGCCTGGGCTCATAGCTCCGGTTATGTTCCATATGCCTTCTCCAGTAAATGCATCGATGCAGTGGATCTTCCACCCTCGGGTGCGGGGCCAAGTGGTCGTGTGCTCACTATTAACAGTGTAAAGTTTTCCGTCAGCAACCCAGCCACCAGAGTTGAAGGAATTGTAATCTTGGTATGGAGTTTCGTACGGTTCATTGGGTGCTTTGTAGATCCATTCTATGCTGCCGTCGTCCCAGTCAAAGGCGTAGACACCACCGTAGGTTTCCCAGAAGATCATGCCGTAAGCTGATTGTATAGCGTAAGCTCCGAAGCTAGGTTGTGCCCATGGATATTCCATCCGCTCGCTCCTCCATAGGAATTGTCCATTTCTAGAATTGAAACACATTAACCATCCATTTTCCACAACAAGAGCGACTTTTCCGTGATCAGCGACTAAACAGCTTGTGCTGTATCTGGTTTCGGGGAATGTTATGTTCCAAAGCATATCTCCTGTAGTCAGATCAAAACCCTTCATCCATGTTCCGTAATAATGTCCCGTTGCAGCAGTAGCGATACCAACCATCCAAACATTCACGTTCTCTTCGAAATCATAAACGTTACCAGTAAAGCCTAAAACACCGCCAGGCCAAAATGGTAAACTCCAACCCACGGATACGTTGCTAACTACCCTATCCTCGAAGTTTTCAGTGTTTCCAGCCGTTGTCCAGTTAATCAAACGATAATTAGGGCTGAAAAAGCTACCCAAGTTCTGTGAGCTTAGGACGTAGGGGTCATTATGAAAGGCACCAATATTTTGATCGAACCCTCCGCCTATAGTGGTTCGGCTCATGCCTGGAACGTCTAGAGTTACTTCTCCAGTGTATGCATCAATCTTTTGCAGCCTGTTTCCTATTGACATAAGAGTTGCTGAGTAGGTGTTGTATTCGGTAGCGCCTGGCACGGCCTCACCGGTTCCTCTGGCATATGATATGACGTTAGGCGTGACACCGCCTTCAGCCGTAGGTATTGCATAATACATTTCGCCGGTGCGTAAGTCGTAACACGCTGCGCAGCTCGTTGGTACCCCATCTATTGGTACATCCATTGTCTGGTAGCATCTTCCAGCATAGATTACGCTTGGACTGCCAGGATTATCAAGATTACCATATTGTCCAACTGAACCTCCTATTATACCTGCTATGCCACCCAATCGTTTCCATACGATATGCCCCGTTTCTGGCGCTTCGACATATGGAATGAAGTCGTAGTTGCTTATGAACCGGCTCGTCTCATCTGGCCAGTATGCTCCTCCTCCTACAATGCCCCAAGGCGGGAAGTTTCCTAGAATCGGCCACCACTCCCTGTTCTCCAAATGTGCTGGCCGTGTCCAGTAATCTGTTGGAAGTGGGGAGGGAGGCCAAGAAAGCACCGGTTCCTCCTGCACGATAAGTTCCTGTTCCTCAGTTAAGGCGGGATTGTAGTAGGCTGAGGCAAGCGCATTGCCGGAACCGTTCGTTACTACGTATCCATTAAGGTAATTTCCTGCCGGATAATACTCTCCTTCAAATATAAATTGGAGCGTCCATGTGCCAACTTGGTCGACTGGCCACTCGAACCAAGCCGTTGCATCAGCGTCATAAGATTTTATTCCGGAAATGACATCCTCGTTTCCGTCGGGGTCTGTGATTATCACCGTGTAATTTTGATGATTTCGTTCCACATTAAGTGGTGGTGTAACCCAAATATTAATCAGAATCCATTGGTTGACTCCGACGGGGTTAGGCCTGAAACTAAGGTAAGCCACAACATCAATATATTCACTAGGAGTGACTCCAGATGGCAGTGACCCGCTAACTGGTTGGTCTTCAGCAAGTTGAGCTTGCACCGGCACATTAATCATTACCACAAAAGCAGAAACCAGTAAAAGAACAATCGCGATTGTAGCCGTCAATTTTGCCTTATTCTTTATTGGATTTTTCATACTTTTCACCTCTAATGAGGCTTATATTTGCGGTGAGGCTTCAGTCGCCCTCAGCAACAGCGCTCATAGAACCTAATAATTGACTATAGTTGAAAAATTAGAAAACAGTATAGAATATAGACCCATAGTTACTTCTGAAACAACAAGCATTGAAGTATCCATCTCTACCCCCTGCCCCTGAATCCCCCATTTGTAGATCAAGTCGCATCCAGCGACTTTAACCCCATCTCACAACTACATTATTCGATTTTCAGCCTTTAAAACTTGCTATACCAACACACATAAAGAATCGCTCTAATCCTTCTTAATCCTCTGAAGGCTCCCGAGTAATAGGTAGGGGCGGCGCTGTTGAAGCCAGAGCCCAGCCGATCCATGCCACGACAAAGAGAACAGCGTAGACTATGATTATAACTGGCACGATTATCGCCCATTCGCTGAGGGTCTTTCCCAAGAACACCACATCTTCTGGCGACAGAAAAAGCCACCAAAAATACCCAATCATTGCAACTATTGCTATAGCAAAAATTAGAATACCCAAAGACCTATCTCTCACCGGTTTTTCCCGCCTCGAACTAAACGCTAAACGCCTTCACCACTTAAAACTTTCGAGACTTAACTTCCTCCGCAGAGAAAGAAATTAAAGAACAAGCTTTAGTTATTGGTAGCAGTCGCAGGTTTCTGGGATCAAAAGATGCAGGTGCAAAAAATCTCAAAGGCCGTCACTTCTGCTTTGGCTTATCTCGAAGCCTCTATAGAAGTATATGCTAAAGGTGATGAAAAAAAGGTTATACAGCTGACCTGGCACGCAGCCTCTAACCTAGAATACGGACTCTTCCTCTTCACCCTGATACACCATGACGAAACCCGAAGGACATCATGGAAACTCCCCCCATCCAAACAGCACAAAACAGAAGCGCTCCTAACCTCTACGCAGACCCTTCTACAAGAAGCCACGAAAAGTCTCAAGGCAAGCGATCTAAAAGAAGCCTACAAGAAAACGTGGTTGGCCAGAGGTCAGCTCTTAAGGATTCACGATTTCTTTGAGAAAAAATAGAGGAAAGTTTTTGGCTAGCTATTGCATTGCCTGTAGTTTAACCACGGGTTTTGGATCGAAATATGGACAGTAAACTAGGTCATCCACGTATTCTCCAAGCCGTTCACAATAGATTCTTGATGAAATAATGGCTTCTTTGCAGACCAGACATCGTTTAGATGAGGGTCTTCGCCTCAATTCTCTCATTTTTTATCATACCCCAGCGTAGCTCGTTGGATTGATGATATGGACTAGAATTTGTGATAAGTGTTGTGAAGCAGAAATCAATATTCACAATTAGGGCTCTATTCAGGTTGTTCTTTTCTCTCTTTTATTATGAAGGCGTCTTCTCCTCCCGAGATAACCCGCAAGTCTTCCTTCAAGTATTCTCTGTGCAAAAACTTTCGAAGAAGCAACCGCAGGTCTTTTCTTGAGGGAGCCTCTTTCTCTTCCTCGAACTCCAAGGTCACCTCATTTTTTGTAGAAGAGACAGTCGCATCTAATCGATCTTCCAGAAAATCCATCAAATCTTTTACATAGTCACCTTCATAACCACGAAGATCAGAAACATTCACCACAACAGTTGACATTCTTAATTACCCTCACAAACAAAACCAAAACTAACTTTTTAGTTCTTCTCTCCTATCAACTACTTCCATTGTACCCGGACCAGTACCAAGCAACGTAACCGGCATTTTGAGTTCCTTTTCGATATTCTCAATGAAAGCCTTTGCTTCCCTCGAAAGCTCGCTATAAGATTGGGCGCCTTTGCACTCAGGAAACAACACATCAATCTTCGTTACGGCAGTCTGGGTGGCTCCATTCAACATAACCGCCCTCCTAGCTAAGTCAAAATCGAAGGGCGCTGCTCTTCGCTTTCTTCCAGTAACAGTGGCGATCTCAGCCCATCCTCTACGTTCAGCCTCCTCCCACGAAAGCTCTCCCGGAAGAGGCCCGCCTCCAACACGTGTATTATAAGCTTTAAAAACAACAATAACTTCGTCAACGCTTGTTGGTCCAATACCAACGTCTGAACAGGCTGCAGAGGCACACACGTCCTTAGAAGTAACGTATGGATAGGTCCCATGAAAAAGGGAAAGATAGGTTCCTTGAGTGCCCTCGACCAGAACATTTTTTCCTTCATTGATAGCAGTGTTCACTTCCAAAGGAACATCCACCAAGAAATCCTGAAGATCTGGAAACTCACGCGCTAACTTGGCAACGCGCATCACTCGGTCAGCATTGCATGGACCTGACCCAGAACCAGTCGACTTAATTTTCTGTGCCAGATACCCTTTTTTGTCCGCCTCTATATGCTTAGCTTCTATGATGGCGCATTGCGGGTCCACGCCGACCCTGCCTTGAGACCCTGTCACCTGAATCTCCTGAAGCAGAACTTCTGGATTGACCAGAACACCTGGCCCTATAAGAAGGCGACAATTGGGAGAAGTAAAGGCGCTGGGCAGCATCCTAAGCTTGTAGGTCTTCCCTTCAAAAACTACGGTGTGACCCGCGTTGGGACCCACCCCAGCCCTTGCCGTTACAGCCGTTTTGTCCTTTATTGCCAAGTAGGAGATCATCTTTCCTTTTCCGGTGTCTCCGAAGAAACCGCAAACTAATACTGTACAGGGCACTTTTTATCGCTCCAGCCTTTTCAACGTGGGCTGTGGTTCTTAAATTTTGTTGTAACAATCGTTGATAATCAGGAGTTTAGAGGGAAACAAGCTTACTCTAGCAGGAAATTCTGTGAAATCTTAAATGTGAAAACGGATAAACAAACTAGAAATGTCTCAAATAGGAAGGGTGCGAGGCACTCAAGGGTTGGAGATATGTGAAAAATGGGGGGACGAAACGATGGTTCGGGTTACAAAGCCGCTAAGTAGATTTGCTGTTGCCTTAGGTGGGTTCCTCATATTTGTAGGAATCATAGTGATGGGATTCGTTATCATTGGTATTCTAGACCCAAGCATCTTTGAAAGCGAAAACCTGCAGAACTTCCAAAGCCTCCCCTTATTGTTGTTGTTAACAATCGGTCTGCTTGATTTAGTGGCTGGAATTATACTTAGACGAAGGTGATTAGAGATGAAAATCAGAAGAATCCTAACAGCAATAACTGGTATTGCCCAGGGAGTCATAGGAGGGGCATCCATGGTCTTGGCACTCATGCTCTATCTTAACATTCTTGAAGTTCAAACAGTGTTTAATGTGCCCTTGGAACTCCTACCGCTCTATCTGCTGATTCTCGGCATGTTCAGCCTCTTTTCAGTCATAAGCGGATTATATCTAATTCGTGAAGAACAGGGATAACTAAAGGAGGAGAATGTCTGTTGGGTAACGAGAAGAAACACGGTCTTGTCAGCGCGATAATCATGGGGCTAGGGGGCGCCATAGGATTCGAGATTTTCGTGCTACTAAATTACGCCTACTTTAATCTGTCGGGACCCAGCGTGATTTCAGCCCTCTTCTTCTGTGGCATAATAAATATAACAACCATGTTGAGTTACAGCGAACTCAGCGCAGCCATCCCCAAGGTTGGAGGCGAATACACCTACACAAAAGTTGCCTTCGGAGGCATCATATCCTTCATGGCTGGCAGTCTCAGATGGCTCGCCAGCGTCTTCGGCGGAGCTCTTGCCGCCGTGGTCTTTGTTGAACAGCTTGGAACCCTTTTCTCGATTCTTCTTCCATCAATCCAAGACCTCATTCTAGCTAACGCCGCTCTGCTGATCGTAGGTATAATGGTCATCCTTATGGTTCTCAGCATTCGAGGAGTAGAAGAAGCCAGCACTCTTATAGTGGCAGCGTTCTTAGCAATATTCATCATTTTTCTCGCCGTAAGCATAACATACACCTTGACACCACAAAACATAGTGCCCGAAGCCTCAGCTGGCAGTATAGCTGGTTTCTTTGCAACCACTGCCTACATTTTTCCCATGTTTGTTGGGATGAGAGCCTTGGTGGCTGGAGCTCCACAAATTAAGAATCCGGGAAAAAATGTTCCTAGAGCTTTGCTTGTATCAACGGTTCTATTGACTGTTATCTATTTTGCTGTTGCTTACGTGGCCGTTGGAGTTGTGGACCCATTGGAGGTCGATGCTGGACCCCTTCTCAATGTTGCAGCAGAGAGGATCATGGGTACGATTGGAGGTATCCTCTTTGCTCTCGCTGGAATAATTGCCAGTGTCTCATCCATGGGCACAGCTATGACGGTTCAATCAAGCCTCCTTGGAGGGATGAGCAGAGACGGGTATCTGCCCAAAGTGTTACAGAAAGTTCATAAGAGATTTGGAACGCGTTACATAGCAATTATTGCAAGTTCGCTTTGTGTGATATTTTTTGGTTCCAGCGGAGCAGTTGTGTTTCTTGGATATGCAGCGAGCTTTGGTTCTCTCTTGGTCTTTGCCTTGGTTAATCTTTCGCTTATTAAGCTCAGGAGAAAGATGCCAAGGTTAGATAGACCGTTCAAGTCTCCTCTTTATCCTCTTACTCCCGTCGTTGGAATTGTCATGTCTGTTCTTCTTCTCATTTTTCCCTTGATTTTGAGGGACGTTAACGCTGAAAGTGCAATAATTTCAAGTCTTGGACTCGTAGCCATAGTTCTAGTTACTTATTATCTCAGGATGGTGATGCGGGAAATCGATTTTAACAGATTGCGGGTTGCCGTGGGAGGAATCAGTTTCGGTTCAGGAGTAACTCTGATCGTACTAGCTCCCACTATTGCATCTTCTTCTCTCTTTGTTATCATGGTGTTGGTTGGTGTAGTCTCCATCATAGCGGGCATTTTGAATATTCTTGCGTCCGCGCGAAAAACTATTAGCTAACCTGTTACAATTTATGGGGTGGACGAAGTTGCCGAGAAAGAAGAAAAAAAGGGAGATTTCGGTTCGAGCACCAGATTACATACCTAAAAGAGAGCCGATTCTGAAGGACACCACTGGAACCGAAGCTCTGGGCGTTTTCAAGGTGGCGAAACATGTGGATAGAGGTTTCGCTTTCGCTATGGTAGTTATTGGCATCTTCATCATTGGACTATCAGCATACAGCAACCTTGCATCCATAAACTTGTTTTTGAACCCGCTTTTCATCGGAGTCCTAGGATTTGCAGGCGCCATAAACATCCTCTGCGGACTTTTGCTCCTGTCAAAAAAATAATCCAGATGGTCACAGAAAGACCTAGGAGATTTAACCTTTAATATCTCCTCAAGCCTTCCTAGATGTGAGGGAATTTCCCGTGAGGTACTCCCGTATAGCAGACGCTTACGAAAAGATTGAGGCAACAACAAAACGGCTTGAGATGACAGACCATCTAGTCCAGCTTCTCACAGAGACTCCAACGAACCTCCTTGACAAGATTGTGTATCTGACACAGGGAAAATTGTATCCAGACTTTGTTGGAATAGAAATAGGCATCGCAGAGAAACTAGCTATACGGGCAGTTGCCAAGTCTGCAGGCCACAGAGAAAAAGACATAGAAAACGACCTGCAAAAAACCGGAGACCTCGGGAAAACGGCTCAGAGGTTCCTAGAAAAGAAGACACAGGTATCCTTCTTTCCAAAACCGTTGACCGTGGAAAGAATCTACGAAACCTTAGACAAGATGGCAAAATCCACAGGATCAGGATCAGTAGACCTCAAAATAGGACTATTAGCAAGCCTATTGTCAGATGCTTCTCCAATTGAGGCAAAATATATTGTTCGAACAGTGACGGGCAGCCTAAGACTGGGAATCGCTGACATGACAGTATTAGACGCTTTAGCCATAGCTTTTGGAGGAGGAAAAGAGACCCGCGACCAGCTGGAGCGCGCCTACAACATCTCATCTGACCTAGGCAAAGTTGCCAGAACCGTCGCTGAAGAGGGAATGGAAAGCATCATACAATTCAAGGTCTCGCCTATGAAACCTATCCGCCCAATGCTTGCTGAACGATTAAGTTCTCCTACTGAAATTCTTGAGAAGCTTGGAGGAAAATGCATAGCCGAATACAAGTATGATGGAGAACGAATACAAGCCCACAAGAAGAAAGATCAGGTTATCCTCTTCTCTCGCCGCCTCGAAAACATCACCGACCAGTATCCAGACGGAGTTGAATACATCCGAAAACACGTCAAGGCTGAGGAAGCTATTGTAGAAGCGGAAGCCGTTGCCGTTGACCCAGAAACAGGCGAGATGAAACCTTTTCAAGAGCTAATGCACCGTAGACGGAAATACGGAATAAAAGAGGCAATGGCACAACACCCAATAACTCTTTTCATGTTTGATGCTCTCTACGTTGATGGAAAAGACCTGACCCTGCAAACCTACCCTATTCGTCATAGGCACCTCGAAAATGTTATTGAACAAACTGACAACGTTAAGGTGGCAGAATATACAATCGCAGAAGACCCCGAAGAACTGGAACTCTTCTTTGAGAAGACCGTGGAAAGTGGAAGCGAGGGAATAATCTGCAAATCCGTGACTCCAGATTCTGTTTATCAGGCAGGAGCAAGGGGCTGGGTCTGGATAAAATATAAACGCGACTACAAGAGCGAAATGACCGACACCGTTGACCTGGTGGTAGTAGGCGCGTTCCATGGAAGAGGAAAACGGGCTGGAAAATATGGCGCCTTCCTTCTTGCAGCCTACGACCCAGACAAAGACACCTTCGAAACGGTGACAAAAGTTGGAACCGGATTCACCGACGCAGACCTTGAGAAACTTCCCCAAATGCTGAAAAAACATCAGATAGCTCATAGGCACCCTAGGGTCGATTCAACCCTCGATGTGGATGTCTGGTTTGAGCCAGCAGTCGTTATAGAGACGAGAGGCGCGGAGATAACTCTCAGTCCAATCCACACATGCGCCATGAACGCCATAAGAGAGGCAAGCGGACTTGCCATAAGATTCCCACGTTTCACAGGAAAATACAGAGTGGACAAATCCCCAGAGGACGCAACAACCACGCAAGAAGTTGTTGAAATGTACAGAAACCAACTAAAAAAGATAGAAGGCTAGCCATACAATTATTCAGGTTTTTTCAGTTCCTCAAGACGTTTTGAAACCGTGAAATGCAATTGATCCCGCAGGGCGTTACCAACGGGTTCCAAATGTTTTAAATCGCTTATTCTCCTCGTCAGTTCACTGTCCTCAAGAACTTCAGCCGTCCATTTTTCGAAGTCTCCGCGATAGAGGTGAAACTCCAAAGATGCAATTTCAACTTCCCCGATTTTATGCGCAAAATCTTCCAAGGACATTGCTCTATGACCCGTGTAGTTTCCGACAGATGTGAAAAAATAGAAAGCGTTCTCCCTTGACAGCATTCTAAGAGTTCGAGCTGAGGATGATGTTGTCAAAGGGAAGCTCTCCTTTAATTCGCGAAAGAGTCTCTATTCCATTTAAACTCTAATTGGCAATTGGCTTTTATAGTTTTCATTTTTTCTAAATCAAGAATTTTTCTTCTTTGTATTTCTTCGTGATAATTGAAGTTCGAATCCTCAGCACCCCCTGAAGAGGCGCTACTTTTTTTGCTATGAAAGAGTGTAGTTCATCTTGGTCTCTGGCAAACACCTTCGCTATGATCAGCAATTCTTCAGAAAGCGATATTGAAACCTCCAAAACCTCCTTGGCATCTGACAGTTTTTTTGCCACATTATCGCTTTCCTTCGGATCAGTATATACGTTCATACGAGCGGTGATGTGGTTCATCCCAATCTTTTTAAGGTCAATGTCAACGGTCCATTTTTTTATAACCCCGCTTTTCTCCAACTTTCTTATTCGATCATAGATCGTGGAGTGAGCTACGCCTAATTGGCGTCCGATCTCCGAGTAGGTTTGCTTCGAATTTTTTTGGAGGGCTCTTAATATTTTCCAGTCTAGGGCATCGAGAGAAATTGCTTGGTTTTTCAGCTTCATCTTCTGAACCTTATATATACTGACTACCTTTCAGGTTTGTTGATTTATTGTTTGCTGTCGGAAAAATGTAGATTTATGAACGGTTTTTCGTAAAATTTACAAGCTTCAAGTCTACGGATTCTGAGTCAGATTATAGAAAAATGTAACCAAAAAGGTGAGTAACTCTACATTTTTTTAAAAATTCGCAACTTCAAGCGACAAATTTTCAAGATACCTGTTAATTAATCTTAAATCCATGAAAATAGAACTATCTTTTATAATTATATTCCCCAAGGAATGCCCATGAATTCGCCTTTTCCTAAAATATGGAATCTCATCGATGAGTTCAAGGAACGATGCCGATGCAGAGGACTAGAAATCTGTGAAAACTGTGAAAAGGAAGACTGGGTCAAGACAGACGATGGAGAATATCACAATTTTCTTTGGACACAAATCATCCACCCATCCACCTTTGAAAGAATCGCTTCAAATCACAAGTGCGCTATCCGTCGCGGCATTTCCTATGAGGTGGTGAAGATCTCATACATAGCATGGCTGTTTCAAGAAAAACCCCCAGAATTCCTGATAAATAGGATTAAGGAAAATCCTGAATTGTCAAAAAAGACTGCAATATTTGACCTAAGCGGCGCCTATTCTGGTGAGGCTCTTTGCCGAAAGTTAAACGAAACGGAAAGCAGTGTCTTCAAGGAATTTGAACAATTTTTGGAAGAAGAATGGAAAGTGACATTTAAGCCCGTCAATGAAATGCCAACCTTAACGACGTAAGCCCCAGGGAAAGGTGTATTCCAGTTAGATTGGCTATTACTAAGCTTCTAGAAGCATAGAATTAGTTAGAAACGGGTAATAGAAGCTAGTTCTCAAAAGCGTATACTAACCAGAGATATTTTTTCTCTAGTGTCTCTTTTTTGCGTAACTTCAGTTTGATATTCTTGTTGACATTGCTGAAAATGTTATATGATTTATTTCCAACAATCACAGGGTGGACCAACAAACTAATTTCACTCACAAAACCATGGTTAAGAAGCAGGTTACCTAAGATTCTTCCAGTATCAGCTAATATTGTGCTTACACTATATTTCTCTGAAAGAAGTTCGAGTGATTTTTTAAGATCAATATGCCGCTTACCAACTACATGGTAATCATAATCTCTTTCTTTCAGATGTCTAACATATTCTTCAGGAGTCTCCTCCGATATCAACACGATAATGCCTTTACAATATTCGAATCTTCTACAGGTATGAAGCAACCCTTTCAGGATGCCTTTAGTGTCGGGTATAACCCAATAAGGAAGATTCCCAGATCTCTCGGGTTTTTCAAAATCCTTCTTCTCCTCTGGAGGAACGTCTCCTCCAAACAATTCGATTCCAACTTTTATGGTGTTTGAACCTATTAAGCGGGCATCCGCATTATACTTTCCTGCAATCTGATAATGTAGCCCCATGTTAACTTCAAAATTCGTAAGTGAACCATCTAGACTAATCGAATTGTGCAGAATTATTTTGGGCAACATTTCCTTCTCCAACCTTTCCAGCTTCCCATATCTCTGAAAAACCTTTAAAATATTATTCGACAGATTTCTTTTTCGCGATAAACCAAGCTTAAAAGGGCTTCTTTCATACTTCTTATGGGTAAAATCTATTCAGTTAAGCTCAGAAGCGTAAAATATTCTGGTTGAAGGGAAGAAAAGATGGGTGAAGAAGAGGAAAGGGAGAAAATTAAGAAGATTGCCAAGCTCCGGGCTCTCCTTGAAAAGCGTGTGGAAGCGATGGAGGAGGAAATGGATGGGCTAAAAACGTTGCTTAGTTTAATAGACTCAACCTTGCTTAAGGAGGGCTTCAAAAGAGCCGAAATCTCCAAACCAATTCAGCCTCCTCCGAAAGAAGCGACCCCAAAACCTTCAGGCTTAAAACAAAAGAAAGGTATTCCCCTAAAGACGATAACTGGTAACATACTGGCCCAAATCTACATTGAAAAAGACTCCATGCAAGTTGCACTCGCAGAGGACAAAAACTTTGACATCAACACTCCACCCTTCACATCTTTTCTCGTGGAGAGAGTTTTAGCGAAGATGCAAGAGAAAGACAGGGAAGCCGCCAGCAAAGGCAAGATAGCTCCGGAAAAGATGCTAGATTACAACATCAAACGCGATGGAAACATTATCCGAGAGATAGACATTAGAAACATCAAGCCCGGGAGGTCTCGAGAATTGAAATCATCCATCCGCTGGACCTTGGAAAAAATGTACGAGAGAATGAAACAAACAAACTAAAATTATGATACCGCTAGAAAATCAGTTGTGATATCCAGAGTTTTATTATCTAATGTTAAAATGTACGCCCAAAGCCAAAGTGGAAAAACGTTAATCTGAGGGCAAAATTTTAATGGTTTCCCAATTGTATTTATATCCATGCCTTTCGATGTTAAAACGTTTACATTGTTTCCTGCATTTTTATTATTTGTATTATCAGCATTATTGGCTTACATGACCCTTGAGATGATTGGTCTTTCCGCCCGGAAAACACTTCTTACAGTCGCTACGGCCATGTTCTTCGGGGGTTTATTTTTGGTAGGTCTTTGGATTGTTGCTGGGATAGTCCGGAGAGGCTCCCAGAACCTTTAGTACATATGCCCGTAACAACTTGATTTGTTCAATCCTTGATCATTGGTCTATACATATCGCTTAACATGAATCTAGAGGCTTGGTTATCCGATGATATCCTACAATTTGTTTTTCATCTAGGTTGATGCTCAAACTGTTGAGAAAAATTTGCAACCACCACATGTATACGCTTTCTACTCTTACAAAGTAATGTCTGATGCGTGCGCGCAGTAAGCCTTAAATAAATACCGGATATATTGTATAATGAGACATACGATAGCCGATGCCAACGATGAATAGAAAATGGAAGAACAAACTTGAAAAAAGCACCTATGTTGGTGTCACTTTGAAGAGGAATCTTTCATGAAAGACGAGTTAATTAGAAAGATACATAGACTCATCTTTGATAAGCGCGGTGTGAATGTAATAATTTCAAGTGTTATGCTGTGCAGCGCTGTAATAGCGATGGGGTTTGTAGTATTTGCTTATACACAACATCAGGCAGTGGAGGCTAATGTGCGGTATGCTGATAATACGAATGAAAACATAGCCACAATACAAGAAAAACTAGCTTTTGAGTATATTCACAATAACAGCAGTTCAAACGAATTAACCGTTTTTTTAATAAATTGCGGAAAAAGTGATGATGTAGTTTTAGTCAGAGCCTATTTGAGTAAGGGTTCATGGGCCCAGTCATTTGAAGATATGGAATTAAAGTTTCTCAACGGTACTATTACTCAAAGTTTGGACGTTCTTGAAGAAGGGGTTTTCCAATTCTCTATCGACCTTGAAGAAGACGCCAGCTATTCTATCCGAATTTTAACAGCAAGAGGGAGAAATTTTGTCACAACTTTTGTTGCATAAAAAAACCTTCAGGAAAAATTCCAAGGGAGTGTCGGGCATTCTAGCGACAATATTCATGGTTATAATCGTTCTTTTTCTCTATTCTCAAGTTTATATTTTCACTCAGAATGAAGATGCCAGATTTGAAGCTGGGGTAAGAGAAGCGAACCAACTGGACATAGACGTGGATCAGGAAAAACTTACATTTTCAAATTTAAATTATGTAATTGAAGAAGACACGGTTCATGTTCAAACAAAAGTAACAAATGAAGGCCCAGTTTCAGTTGAAATCGCTACGCTTTGGGTAGTAGATATAGTCGCTCAGAAATATGGCTACAATGACACCATTAATCTCTACCTGAAAGTTGGAGAGACACTGGACTTTACAGGGTCAAATGCTCTTTTAGTATCGATAGAGGATCTTCCTTCTTCAAATAAAATTGCGTCTTGGTTTGTTACTTCTCGTGGAAATCGCATTTCTATTGAAACTCATATCCAAAACATAGTGGTTGCTAACGTGGCACAGGGGATAGGGGCGCTTGCACTTGACTTAGACATATTCCGACATTTCACTTATGAGACAACGGATAAGTTAGCAAACTTTCCAACCGGGACTAGTGGTTTTGATGTTCCCGAGGGTGAATATATCGGATTTGGTTGCTATCTGACCAACTATGACCCACAAGAGCGGGCAATAACAATTGACTCACACTCGCTCTTTTTTCAAATAGGACCGGGAGGTGCAGAATATTCATTTTACATAATAAATGTGGCCACCAATGGTTCAATATTGAGTATGGACGTAGGAACATTTACAGATATAACAATAAATTATGGTGAAGAAAAAATGCTCGTTTTCGCCTCCGACAAAGATATAGGGCTGGGGGCTTTCAGTCGATTAAAAACGGCCATTGCTGTGGATACAGTTGCCACTTTTGTTCTATTACATGGAACAATAGGTTCCACCCCATTTGCTCAAAACATACCTTATGTTTCATTATACTATAATTAGCAAAAAGGAAGGTTTATTCGCGTTTTTCCTTATACTTAGCTAAGTCAAGTAATCCTCAGTGTCCATTATTTCTGTTCGTCTCTCAGAAACCTAGCAAACAAAAAGGGATTTTCTCTGTGGTCAATGCTATTTAAAAATGAAAACATATATTCAGTATAGATTTGTTTATCTTTGATCAAAGTCCAGAAAGGGTTACCATGAAGCCTAGGCAATTAACAGCTAAGATACTCACCGGATTCCTCAAGTTCAAGGCAAAAAGACCCACGCCCCTCTTTGCCTCCTACAACGTGACCGGCAGATGCAATATGAGATGCGTCTTCTGCGAATGGTGGAAAACAGACACCCCAGAACTGCCAACAAAGAAGGCAATGGCAGCCATAGATGCGGTTTGTAACCTAAGCGTCCCCTTCTTCGACCTCAGCGGAGGCGAACCCCTCCTGCGCAGAGACTTAACTACTCTCGCCAAGAGAGCTGCATCTCACGGATGTTTGGTAAGCATGAACACAAACGGAGCACTACTGAATGAGAGCAGAGTCTCTGAGGTGGCGGACGTCTTTGACTTGGTTGTTGTATCCCTTGACGGCCCCAAAAGGGTTCATGACAAGATAAGAGGAGTAGAAGGAACCTACGATAAGGCAGTTGAAGCCATAAAGTTGTTGAAGTCTCGCAGAGTAAGGGTGGGAGTGAACAGCGTCGTAACCCCATGGAACATCACAATCCTGCCCCAATTCATCGAAGAACTCCGCAGCCAAGTCGACTTCGTTCAGGTTCAACCCATCCACCCCTATCCTCCCCCAGCAGAAAACACACCCTCCGAAAAAGCAGTTTCCCAGCTTCTGGACTATCTGCTGAGGCTTAAGCGCTCGAACCCCGGTTTCCTAGCGGTGCCAACAGATTTTATCAAGGGTTTTGAGGCGTTCTTCAGGGGTGAGGCGCCGAAGATCTGTCATGCTGGAGAACTCTACGTTGCCATCGACCCTTCCGGTAAACTCTTGGCTTGTCCTGCTCGGTCAGACATAGTGCTGGCGGATGCGGTAAGCGGCTCTGTCGGCGATGTCCTGAAGGAGAAACGGGACAGCGAGGGATGGCGTAAAGTCTCTTCTTGCAGAGGATGCTGGCTTGAATGCACTGTCGGCGTGTCAATGGTCTTAGAGAACCCCCTCAAGGAAGCCTCCCAACTCATCAGCCTCTGGACATCACGGAAAGACTGAAAATTATCAGCAACTGTTTCTTATTCGGTTTTCGTTCTTACCTTTCTATGTTTCAGAGAGAAGTAGCCAGCCATTATGACTGTAGCTACCAATATCATAGCTACAATAGCATATTCTGCCGGTAAGCCTGAACCTGAGAAATCAGATTTAGTTTGTTCCAACTCGCCTTGAGTGAAGGAGATTAATAGGTCGCCTAGAAGCGGTTTAGAGTACTCGGAAACAAGTTGAAGTGTTACTGCTTCAGTTTCATCCTCTCTTGTACTCGTGTAATCTACCGGGTTTAATGTCCCGTCGATTGCTATGGTGTTCACCTGAAGGTCAGTGTAGTCTGTTTCAAACTTCATGTTAAAGTAGGCTGTGGATTTATTGCTCCAAGGCCACAGATAGGGGCTTATGTTCAAGTCGTACAAGAACGTGTAGCTTCCATCTACTAGCTCAATAGGGTGTTCATAATGAATTTTCAGAGTAAAATGGTCCAGAACAGGGTTGATTATAGTAGAAATCATGGGCCAATAGCCAAGGGCAGTGTAATGTGTTGCAGCAGGATCGATTTGGGTATAGTTACTCCAAGTGAGCTCTGTTTCATCCATTTCTAGAGAGATGTTGGTTGTGCCTGGAGGAGTTGGATAATACAGTGGTAGAGTATCGCCAGTGAATGTAAATTCCGTGTTGGTCCAAGGTGCTTGATCTTGACCTTCAATCTCAAATTTAGTTAATGGATATGTTCCATCCACTTTTGCCCATAAACTTCCATTGACGCAAGAAATTGTGTAATTAAGGTATTCTTCAGGCATCATAAGAGAATAAACAGGAAGAGAGTAGCCTATGAGATTTGCATCTGACACTTCAACCTGCGCGAAAATAACAGCTGAGAAGAGAAGTGGCATAATCCATGCTGCTACAAGGAATTGATACTTTTTCACAGGCAGTCCCTTGCTATACATTCCAAAATTAACGATTAAAGCGTTTTTGTGAAGGTTTCTTGACTAAACACGCCCAAACAGCCGTTTTTTTAGTCAAGAATTTTTGACAAGCGACATTGTTGTCGTGTGTTACTTGCATCTGCAGATTATTAGGTAAAAGTGTATTATCTCTTAATTGAAAGAAAGTTTTTGTTGAGGATCATCCTGCAATTGCTGTTTTCAAGATTTTGCTGAGAATTTCTATGATAGTTGTTAGCTGTCCTGTGGCGACTCCGACGGCTAGGAATGTGATTCCGGAGAGCAAGAGGAGAGAACCGAGAATTCTTTGTTCGGGCAGGTCCATGAGCTGTTTCCTTCCGTTGATTCTATTGTATTACGGGATGACTATTATTTAAGAGGTTTCCGTTCAGCTATCCATTACGCCTTCCATGCTGAGGCGCCTATGCTCAACCATCATGCACCGGTTCATCACAACCGTGAAGCCGGCTTTCCTTGCCTGCCTAGCTGCTTCTTCATTAACGATTCCTAGCTGCATCCAGACCACCTTAGGAGTCCCCAGCTTATTCTTCAATTTGATGGCTTCCTCAACGATTGGTGGCACGTTCTCGGAGGGCCTGAAGATGTCTACAACTTCTATTGCTTCGGGTACGTCAAGCAGATTCTTGTAACTTCTTTCTCCTAAGATTTCGTCTGCAAAAGGATTAACGGGAATAACCCGGTAACCCACTGACTGCAGGTATTGTGCCACTTGATAGCTGTCCTTGGCAGGGTTTCTCGACAGTCCCACAACTGCCACAGTTCTGCAGATTTTTAGAACTGATCTTATCTCCTCTTCGCTCAAACTTCTCAGAATCCGGAACTTCAGTTCTTGTTTTGGAGAAGTCTTTCGGCTATTCCCTGAATAGCTTTTACTCCCTCTGAAGTTTCTGCATATTTGAGAGGTGCCTCTCCTACCCTGTCAGCCTTTATAACTGTGTCATCGTATGGAATCAAAGCCAATAACTGGAGTCCATTCTTTTCGGTGAAATTGGTTATCAGTTCTTTTTCTTCGGAATCTCTGACTCTGTTTCCAACAACGAAGACGTTTTTAATTCCTGCTTCGTTGGCCATTCCGTTAATTTTTTTGGCGATCTCTAAGGATTTTCGGCTTGAGTCAGCAACTATAATCATGGTGTCTACGTGGCTGGCTGTTCCTCTTCCCATGTGTTCTACGCCAGCTTCCATGTCTACTACTACAACTTCGTTTCGTTCAACCATGAGATGGCGGAGTAGTTCTCTGACGACGGCGTTTGGTGCGCAGGCGCATCCTGAACCGGCAGACTTGACGGTTCCCATGACGAGCAGGTTCACTCCGTAGGGTGATTCCATTCCGTTTTCTTCAACTATATCATCGACAGTGAAGGAGAGTTTGTATACTCCTGGGTAGTCGGTGCGGGTCTTCGCGTCTAACAGTTCGGAATTCTCGGATATCGGAACTATACGGTTTGCTTCTTCAACGGGTATGCCTAATGTTAAAGCTAGGTTAGGTGAAGGATCGGCATCAATAGCCATTACCTTAAATCCTTTTTTTGCGAAATAGCTCGCAAGGGTTCCAGAGACAAGGGTTTTACCC
Source organism: Candidatus Bathyarchaeum sp. (assembly GCA_020344315.1). Classification (GTDB taxonomy): domain Archaea; phylum Thermoproteota; class Bathyarchaeia; order Bathyarchaeales; family Bathyarchaeaceae; genus Bathyarchaeum. The sequence continues at coordinate 1,125,142 of CP070820.1, read as the reverse complement.
ACTCCACCCTTACCAGAAACTGCAATCTTCACTCGATTTTCACCGTTTTGGTAAAGTCGTTCGAGCCTATTTACGTTTTCTAAAATATACTAATCCATCTTTTTTGCAGACGTATTGAAAGCCAACTTCCAGCAGTTCTGTTATCTCTTTAGTTGTCTTTGCCACTCTGACAGTGAACTCTTCATTTGTATTTTTGAATATAGTTTCTGCTAGTTGGATGTAAAGCAGTGTGGTTTCGATTTTTTTGTGACCTAAAATCTGTTTGACATATAGTATGTCTTTGGTTTGGTGGTAAAGCATGGTGGCTTTCCAGTGGCGCAAAGTGTGAAAGCCTATGTGCGTTAGTCGGGGATTCTGAAATCTATTGGCTAAACGCTTTGGAATCGTAGAATGAAGTTTTTTAGTTTTGTGAGATGAGTGGAGAGTTTAGACAAGACAAGAGAAGACAACGGGAGAGGAAACACACAAAATAAGTAAAAGAGAGAGAGGGTTAAATTTTAACCCCAACCCAAACCCATAGGTATCTGAGTGGTTAGCTGATGCTGAGGAGTATAACGCCAGCGATTATTAAAAGAGCACTTGCAATGAGTTTAACGGAGAAATTTTCGAGTTTTCTCAGGAAAATAAAGGCAAATAATATGATGAATAAAAGTTCGATTTGCAGAATTGGAACAACTATTGAAACCTTCTCTTGACTTAATGCAAGAAACGACAGAAGCCATCCTGTAGCTATGCCGATACCCGGTTTCCAGAACATTTGGATGTCTTTACGTGAATAATTTCTAGTTCTAGAGTCTTTAGAAAATGCTATCACAATTAGATAAACTATCAGGGATGTTGAGTATCCAATTGTGGCTCCTAGTAGCGGTTGGTTGAAGATATTTAATCCTTCTTTTCTTACAATTTGTGAAGATGCTAGAGCCAAAGAACCAAACACAGGGACAATAAAACCTGTTTTTGAGGTGTATTTAGCTTGTGTACTGCTGTTGTTTATGTTTCTTGCAATAAAAATCGCGCCAGCTACTATGAATATGATTCCAATCCAGTTTTCATCGGATAGGATTTCACCTAGAAAGAGAATTGCTATGATTGAAGTGAATAGTGGGTGTGTTGCAAAGATTGATGAATTTGCTGAAACACCTGCTGTTTTCATTCCTTTGAAATAAAATAGTCTGGCTATTCCTGGCGCAAATAGTCCTGCTAATACGAAAAGCAGTAAACTTTCTGGTTTTATCGTGCTCAGGTCAGTAAAGTATATGGTTAGAGGCCAAAGTATAATGTTTCCCATTATTGTGACGGTCAGGGATATGTAGACAAAATTTGATTTGTCCAAGTTTTTTCTAACTAAAATTTGGGAAAAGCCCAAAGTCAGCGCAGAAAGCAAAGCTAAAACAATACCAAGCATGACGGTATTAAATCAACACTGAAGCTTTTAAAGAAAAATGTTTTTATGATTTTCAATGTCTTGAATAAAAAAAGGAAAAATGGTTGCTAAGTCAAAATGGGACAAAGCAGATGGAAAGCCCCTCTTTTTTACCTTTGATCAGTTGTAGGTGCCTGAGGACTGCTATTTGGTTTGTTAATTTTGCTTCTGTTAATTCGAATTTTGTGCAGAGTTGTTGGATGTTTGCGCGCGAGCATGCACATGTTGAGCTAATAATCGTTAATCTATCTTGCTTTAGGTTTTACTTCTTTCATCGGGACCGTGCAACATATCAAATCGCAAGCAGAACATCCACAAGGATTTTCAACTACTATAACAAGTCCACATTCTTCACATTCATATTTGTCACCTTTCTTCTTCACCATCTTTTCACCCCCTAAGGTTTTATTAGAAAGAGTATTGCTTTGAAAATATAAGGATTCATTGCGCGCGCAATAAAACTTCTTTGAATCTAAACCCAACTTTCCCTCTCTTTTTTATGAGATTTTGAACATGAATATTTTTTAGCAAGATATTACTATTTAACCAAAAAATTACTACATATATAATAGTAAGAAAAGAAAAAACGAAATTGGTTTTGAGGGCTTCAATCCTTTTTTAGAACCACATTGTTTTATCAGATTCTAAGACTAGGTCGTTCAGAGTTGCCGCACCTACGATCTTAAGTCCAGGAATCAAATCTACTTTTTCCCAACCAAACATTTGTTTTGATGCTTCACAAACGTAAATTGTAATACCCATCGCAAGAGTCTTATCAATCATTTCCGTTACACTCGGAAAACTTCCAAGCTTTATCTTTTCCGCCATCCCCGGAAGTAACACCCGCAGGGCTTGACCAAGATAATAGACTTTAGCTTCAACATCCATGGACTTTGCAGTTTGTGCCAAAACAAGAGGAGAATATTGCCTCTCAGGAACATCGCTAGTCTGAACATACAAAATCGATTTTTTTCCTTTTGATATTGCTACCACCTCCAAAAAGATTCACTTAAGATCTAAATTCCTTCTGGTTGTGTAAATGGACTTGTCATTCCCACAAGTAACCTTCCAAAAGTATCCACATGCTCTTCTTCTTCACTTAAAATCTTCACTAGAAGGTGTTCGGTAACAAAATCAAATTCTTCTCTAGCAACTTTTATTCCCTTCTTGTAAAGTTGGATCGCTTCCTCTTCATTTATTTGATCCTGCATTAGCATTTCTCTTAGACTGCTTCCAACAAAAATTGGATCAGGCTTAGTTTCAGGTATACCATTTAGATACGATAATCGTTCAGCAAGAGCTTCTGCATGCTTCATTTCAGTAATAGCTATCTCTTTAAAAGTGTCTTGAACCACTGCACCCATTATTCCAGTAACTTGAACATGTTGCCACATATACTGGATAGAAACCTGCAATTCACGAGCAATACCTTTATTTAGAATATCCAAAAGTTTCTTTGTGGCCAAATAAGTCACCCCTAACCCATATAGTAATTATCTATTAAGAATTTAATACTTTTGAAAGAACTATTTTGTCATGAACTTGAAATGTACTAAGAGCATGCATGCTTTTTTTGCACAAACGTTTGGGTTTTGGGTTTTGGGGGTTAAATTTTAATCTTTTTCCCCTTCTTTACAGCTAACTCTTCCCTTCCCTATCCCTTCTCAGATACCCTCTCTCTCTACCACAACCACCAACACAACACCGCACCACACCACACTCAAAACTAAAAAACTCACACACACAGTAAGTCAAGGTTTCTTGACAAAAATCCTTTTCAACTCTATTGTTGAAGTTACTACTGGTGCCTATAGTAGGGGGAAGGAAGGCATGAAAAGAAGTGCATCTAAAATAACGCTCATCTTAGAGCTCCTAGCCTTGCTGGTGGCTGGAGTTCAAACAGTTAAGGCACCTTACACTTCAGATGGGCGAGCATTCGTCCTTGCTTCACCAATCAGCATCACATCCCCATCTAATATCACATACAATTCCAATCTGCTAACTCTGAATGTTACTTTCAAACTGCTCCTTTCTCTTAGTTGCGCCCATGTAATCTACAGCGTAGATGGAAAAGACAACGTCACGATACCATTAACAGCCACACGTGACCTCATAGAGGCAACAGTAACCTACGAAAACGGTACAACAGTTACAACTAACGCTACCTTCGTTCCATACATAGTCACTGGAGGGGTAGTTCTGCCAGAATTGTCTGAAGGTCAACATAGGATAACAGTTCACGCAAAATACAACATCAATAATATTATCGCTTTAGATGAAAGTACAGTTTATTTCACCATTGGCACAAATTCAGAACAAGATATTCCAGAGAAGAACCTAACAATATTCGGGTTTTTGTCTTTAGGAATTATTCTTTTAACTATAAAGTTGGTTTATGTTAGGAAAGAAAAGAATGAAAAACAGTAAACTTGCAGGTCCGTTGCTCATCATCGTTCTAATATTGTCAAGCCTGACGATAATTAGGTCTGCATTTGCTCAATCAATATCTAAGCCCTCTAGCCCAGATTTCACCGTAAAAGCTGTTGCTAATACTATAGAGGTAACAATCAAAAATCAACCATTGACTCCCTATGAAAATGGTGGTTATCCAAGTCTTTACTATGGTTTTAGATTCAAAGACCACAATGCAAGCATTGGCTTCTGGGATTACGACCCAGTATATTTTGTGCTTCCTTCAACTTATGGGGGCTATTACACGGCATCTGACTCTGATTTCACTGTAGTATCATTTTCTCTAGAGGGTCACCATTTTCCAAGTGGACAAATAGACATTCAAGCAATTGCACTTGTTGGAAATCAATATCCAACCAATATGCAGAATGGAACAGTATATGGATTTGAGGGAGTAATAAGCGGTTGGAGTAACACACAGACATTAACCATCGGTGAAAATCTGCCCTCTTCAACTGAACTAATTGCAATCGTTGTGGCAGTTGTAGTTGCTGTTACAATGGGATTATTATGTTACTTCAAGAAACGCAAACGCCAATGATTCTTCGTGTGGGTGTTATTTTATATTATTTGGATTTGGGTTGGGTGGGTTAGGAGTTAAATTTTAACTCTTATTTTTAAAATGCTTACGCAAATGTTATATTTGAATTAAAATAATGAGGTGGGGGCTTAATTTGACCATAAAAGAGATAATTAGAGTTCTTGATTTTGATGTTGAACATCTTTTTCAAATTACACAGAGAGACCATTTGCGAATTTTTGCTTATGTGGAAAGGTGATGTTCTTGAGCAAAAAAGAATCTATCAAATTAATTCTGATGGGCATAGGTGAGTATGTTTTAACATTCCTCATTTTCTATGCGTTCACTGTAGCGTTGCATGAATGGTTCCATTTGACAGCAACGCAATTATTAGGTGGAGATGGATACATAACTAAAACATGGTTCGGCGGAGCTATGACCTTCACTGAGAGGCCAGCATATCCAGTTATAACGGCTTTTGCTGGCGGAATAGGTGTAGCATTCTTCTTTTTTCTGTTGTTCTTTCTTGACTGGCTCGATGATAAAGAACAGGCTGCTGCACTTTTCCCATTAGCCACCAGCCAACTTGCTTATGGAATAGCGGAAGGCATATTTCTTTTTATTGTGTCATTCGAGCAGTTTTATGATATAGCTCAGATTGCTTTGGGTATCGGATGGGTGGTAGGAATGATTCCGAGTGTTTATTGGCTAATGCAAACTATAGAGGGTCACATAAAATCACTAGAAACACCCACTGAGTAGTACTCCTTCGCCTTGAACGCTCTAACCCTTCCCATTACTCATTTACCCTGTAGTTCCAGACCACCCATGCTCCTATGAATACTATCTCTAAGATGATAGTGTAGATGATATGATGCAACGTCGTCCATTCTATCCCAAGGAACCAATTGTAAGGATTCCACCACCATACATCGTGTAACCCTGGGAACTCTGCTACATGCCCCATGAGTCCGTGAATTAGGAACCATAACCAATCAAACAGCCCACATCCCCATTGATAGAACGCTGTGATACCGACGAGGAATGCTGTCCATTTATTCTTTTCAGACCATTTTGCGACGAGCCAAAAGCCCAGGGCAGCCATCAAGCTATATGTTGCTGCAGTTAGCATCTCTGCGATCCAGTACGGAATCTTCCACGACATTAGTTGTGGGAGACCGAGTTCCCAGATGAAGTAGTAGTGGACTTGCCAACCAATGAAGGAGATTGGGAGGAGGGCTAGAACTGTAGCGATGCATATCGTAAGGATTTTATGTCCCTCAATCTTCTCCTTTAGTGCTCTAAATACCATAACGCTATCACCTCCTCAAGAGCTTTCCATCAACTATCTTGATCTTTCCACTGCTTTTCTTCTCCCCTTCTGTCAGTTCAACCATCCGTTATACATTAGTTTGATGCTCTTTAAACAAGTTTGCATATATTCTGAGCCTCATAATCCCTTCTGTCCGCGCAAAAGAAACTATCTGTTCTTGACCTGTTCGGGTGAATGGACCTAGTCTCTGTTGTCGACACTATGGATGGCTTATCCACTTATCAATAACTGCTGCGCGCGTCGTTTAAAGGAGACTTAGGTTACCCCCATGCGCTTCTGTTCATTCAGACCCAATAATTATTTTTGGCAGAAATTGAATTTATTGCCTACAATAAACAAACATAGATTACGTCAAATTGAAATGCGCGCAACAAAAAAATTGCTTTCAACTATGTTGATTTGTAAAAAATCAATGTAAAAAACTTGTAAAATCGCTAATAGTTGTTCCTATGCAAATTGTTCACATCTTTGCAGGGAAGACTCTCTCTTCATAGTCGAGTTGTGACAAGTGGGCAGACATACCTTCGGTCATGTATCCCATTTGTACCGATTTCTACGATAATATATAAGAGAGGTGAAACCAAGAACCCCGATTGATGCTCCTAACACAATGGGAACGTACAGCTTTGAGGAGTCATCATTTTGTGGAGCAAGTTCGGGACCGTTTCCTTTGGGAGCGAGTTCATAACTTGTCAAAACGTGCCCTCCACCCCCCTCGCCTGTACCCTCCATTTTAACATAATTCTTTGCATCCGGGTTAAAATAAAATCTTTGCCAACCACCCACCAGTGCGTCACCCCCAAAGCCCTCAACAGCATAAGTTTCAAAGGTTCCAGCTGGAACTGTGACAGTCTCTGTTGAAACTACCTTCCGAGACCAATCTACATAGTCCGTTGCCGTCCCCTTTTCTTCATTCCCAGCCTCCCAAATAGTTTGTTCTATTGTTCTATATGATCTATCAGCCCATTCTTTTCCTACAGTTAATGGAAAATCGTACAGTTTCATCCCTGGGTTCCAAGTGAAGGTAATTATTGTTTCTACTCCGGGTAAAACATCGTAAATTTCATGTTTTAAGATTACCCAATCTGAGGTTATCCAAACGGTTTGTGTATGATTTTCGTAT
>CP070820.1:1089836-1118171 GCA_020344315.1 Candidatus Bathyarchaeum sp. | reverse complement strand
AAAGAGAACAACATCCGGCTCATAGTTGTAGATAGTGTCACTAGTCACTTCAGAAGCGAGTATCTGGGCAGGGAGATGTTGGCTGAGAGGCAGCAGAAGCTCAATAAACATCTTCACAGATTGATTCGATTGGCGAGGGCCTTCAATTCTGTAGCTGTTGTTACAAATCAGGTTATGTCCATGCCAGACGTCTTTTTCGGCAGCGCCATACATCCAGTAGGCGGTCATATAGTGGCACACACGAGCCACACTCGTATTTTTCTTCGAAAATCTGCTCGTGGACCAGTGAGAATCGCCCGACTTGTTTCTAGCCCTCATCTGCCTGAGGGAGAAGGAATCTTCATGGTTTCTGAAAGGGGAATAGAGGATGTTAACGAAAAGGATAGGGAGAGACGAGGATAAATGCCGATTTCAAAGATTTTTGTAACCCGATTCTTTCAGCTCGTAGACAGAAGACGGTTTGCCGAAGCGGAGCGGGTACTGGAGCGAATAAGACTAAAAACAAGCAAGACCGAGTGGAACAGTGGATACCTTCACGCTCTCGATGGCATACTTTTTAGCCAAAAATCAGGTGATTCCTATGCATTCCTCAAGAACCTAAACTTTGAGGATGAGAAAGAGTTGAAAAAATTTAGAAAAGAGTTCGTGAGGGAGTCCAGAAACAAGATTCACGCGGATTATGACCGTGGCTTCTTCTCAGCTTGGGCAGATTACATGCGAATGTCGATTAAGGCTCTGGCAAACACAGAAGCCTCAAAATAGGAAATTGAAGCTACAAAATTTAGTGATTAAACGGAGACTTGCAGCAACACAGGCATATTTGAAGCTTAATAATACTTCATTGTTGAAAACTGTACTTTTCCTGGATCGTGAGATACTTGCCACTATTAAGGTGCATTGCTCACCGTTAGAGTCTCTTCAGTCCCACTGCCAATTCCATGGTTATCTTTGATTCTAAGTATAATGGTATATTCTCCAGCTTCGGTATAGGTGTGAGTGGTGTTTTTTCCGGTTCCTGTGCCATCATCTCCGAAATACCAAACATACTTAACTATTTCTCCATCCGAATCGAAGCTGGCGGTTGCATCAAAGCTTATGCTTTCTCCAACTACTGGGTTTTCTGGAGCGTAAGCGAAGACAGCAGTGGGGGGCGTCAGAAAAGGGGTGATGAATAGGGTCCAGCATAGAATGAATGTGAGAAAGTAGGCGCCTATTCCCATTGTAAAAATCTTGGACTGCTTTTCCACCTTATTCAGGAACCGCCATTTAAGAATGTAATAGGTGATGATGTAGAAGAGTATTCCTGTAGAAATTCCGGTTATTAGGGGGTCGCCTACTCTGAGATCTACCACGAGAGTAGTTATTAGGGCGGCAAGGATTCCTAATCCGATCCTCATTACATAAATAAGATTTAGAGTTTTCAATTTCATCCCATGCAATTGTTGTGGTTCTTAGTGATTGGTGATCTTGCTTTTGTTATTTTCGTTTCCTAAATAGTTTTTGACCGTCTCCTTCATAAATGTAACCAAACGGCACCCTTTTTATGCAGTAACATGAAACAGAAAAGGAATATGGAAGAGGCTCTCTCCATTTATGTTGGAAAACCCCGTTCCTCTTCTCAGGAGGGAAAAACTGTTGAAGGAAATAATGACAAGCTTCGATATAGCAGCAATAACTCACGAACTTAACGAACTAGTCAAAGATGCCCATGTCGCCAAGATTTATCAAATTGGCCCCCGCACATTGCTCTTCAAGCTCCGTAGACCAGACCAACCTCGACTCCACCTGCTCATTGAAGCTGGAAAACGGCTCCATCTAACCGCCTACAAACATGAAACCCCACAAAGACCCTCCTCTTTTTGCATGGCCCTCAGAAAATATCTCAATAACGGGGTGGTCAAAGAGGTTCAGCAGCATGAATTCGAACGAATAGCAATCATGAAAATCAGCACGCGGCAAGGCGACTTCCAGCTGGTTTCAGAGCTTTTCGGTGGAGGAAACGTCATCCTGGTTAATCCGGAGGGCAAGATTCTGCAAGCAATGACCTATAAGAGAATGCGGGATAGAAACATTCTGCGTGATGAAATCTTCCAACACCCCCCTGCAAGAGGAAAGAACCCTCTCAAGATGAACCCTCAAGACTTTACGGAAATAAAAGAGCTTGGACAAACGGAAATAGTGAGGGCGCTAACTAAATTTTTGAGCATCAGCGGAACCCATGCCGAAGAAATTCTTCTCCGTGCAGAGGTTGATAAAAGGACGGAATGTAGCTCTCTAACGGAGCAGGAGCTTGAGAGCATCTTCAACCAGCTCCAAAAGCTTCTTTCCCTCCCTGATACAGGAAACATGGAACCCCGTATCGTAATTAATGAAGATAAGACGTGGATCGACGTAACTCCGGTGCCGCTGAAAAAATACAATCAGTTTGATCAAAGGAATTATGAGAACTTCAATAGAGCCCTTGATGACTACTACGCTAAGATGACTTCTGAGGAGATGGCGGGTGAGACCACCGAAGAAGTTGAGCGCGAAGTCGCTAGACACCAACGGATTCTTCAGAGGCAAGAGAAAGCTCTGGAGAATCTGAAGGAACCAATCATAAAAAACAAGAGCATCGGAGACCTGATTTACCTGCACTTCGGGGACCTCCAATCTCTCCTCCAAAAGATCAGGGAAAAGAAACGTAATGGCAAATCTTGGAAGGAAATAATTGCGCTCATTGAGGGGGGAAAGAAAGTCAATCAGCTTCCGGATGTATATTTCCACTCTCTGGAGGCTTCAAATCAGGTTCTTCATGTTTCAGTGGAGAACCAAGTTTTTTCTCTTAATCTCCGTCATTCCATCCAGGCAAACGCAGACAAGTATTATTCGCGGTCTAAGAAGGCTGAGAAGAAGCTTAGGGGCGCCGAGAAGACACTTCATGAGACCAGAGCCAAGATTGAAGATCTGAAAAAGCAGATTGTATTGGTGAAAGCGACCCAGCGACCCCTTACTAAAAGGAGAAAAAGGGAGTGGTTTGAGAAGTTCAGGTGGTTCCACTCCTCTGACGGTTTCCTCGTGATAGGAGGCAGAGACGCTACGACAAACGAAATCCTCATCAAGAGACACATGGAACCAAATGACCTTGTTTTCCACGCGGAGATTCTGGGAGCCCCCTTCGTCTTGATCAAGACAGAGGGAAAAATCCCGCCGGAACGAACAATCGAAGAAGCAGCTCGGCTCGCAGCTTCCTACTCAAGAGCTTGGAGAGAGATGCTGAGCACATTAAATGTCTATTGGGTCAATCCAGATCAAGTGAGTAAAACTCCTCCCTCTGGCCAATTCCTCAAGAAGGGGTCCTTCATGATTCGCGGATCGAAAAATTTTGTCAGCGGTGTTCCTTTGCAGGTCGCCATCGGAGTTAAAGCCGGTGAGGAGGAAATTAGGGTTGTTGGGGGACCTGTTGATGCTATTGCCAATCAGACAGACGTTTACGTGGAGATTGTTCCGGGAGAGCAGAAGAGCAGCCAGCTTGCCAAAAAGATAAGGCATCAGTTGTCCACAAAAGTTCCTGAAGATTTGAAAAGAAGCATTACTGCGATTCCCCTAGAGGAGATACAGCGATTCATTCCTTTAGGCAGAGGAAAAATGAAGTAAAAGAATGATTGGAAGAAACTGCGGTTGCTACCAATTGGCAACCTATGTTGTTAGAAATAATTGTCTTTGTTACATTCCTCTTTGCTCTCTTTCTGTTCCTTTTACGCAGAAGTATTCATGAGTGAGACCCATCTTTTCAGTTATTGGACATGCTGGGCATATACAACCTAACTCTTCAGTGATGCATGTTGGACTTGCACCCATTGCACAGTAGAACAATTCGCCTTTTTTTTGCGCACATTCATTATATGTAGGGCAGCCTGGACAGGTACAAAGAGCCTTGTTGGCTTCCATTGCCTTCATTCGCTCTTCTTCTGTCATCTGAGACATCATCTGCATCATCTGCTCAAACTTATCCATGACTTCACCTCTAAATCACTTATCATAAAGTGTTTTTGGCCTAACAGCTATTTATCTTTTTAAAAACTTGTGTGTTCTAGAAGATGCCTCCGCTCGGGTTGAAGTTTACATTCTTGTCTCGAATTACTGTTTTCACTGCATAAACGGACTTCAACTAGAAATCGTAAAGCTTCGAATATTTCTCGTGCAGGTAGTTGAGGTATGGGTCAACTGAGAGTTCTTTTCCATTGATTATTTTTATTAGGTCGGGTGGGTCGTAGAGGTTTCCGTGGCGGTGAACGTTTTTGACCAGCCACTGTTTCACGTTTCTGAAGTCACCTTTCGAAATCGGGTCTCTCCAGTCCTGAAGGCCATTCTCCATAGTGGCCAGTATTTGTCCGCTGTAGATGTTTCCCAGCGCATAGCTAGGGAAGTACCCATATAGTCCGCTGGCCCAATGGGTGTCCTGCATCACGCCTTCAGAATCATCCTCAACATCCACACCCAGATACTCCCTGTAACTTTCGTTCCAGACCTGTGGAAGCTCATCTACAGTTATCTTGCCTGCGAAGAGGTCTCTTTCAAGGTTGAACCGGATAATAACGTGGAGACCATAGGTGACCTCGTCTGCTTCAACTCGTATCTTCGATGGCATAACTTGGTTAACAGCGTGAATGAAATCATCCAAATGCACGTCTGAAAGGGGTTTACCTGCTATTTTTCTCAACTTGGGCAAGAGGTAGATCCAGAATTCGCGGGACCTACCTACAATGTTTTCTACGAATCGGGATTGGGACTCATGGAGACCCATGGAGCATGCGTCTCCCACTGGCTGGAAGATCCATTCTGGTTTCAGGTTCTGCTCGTAGAGGGCGTGACCTCCTTCATGCAGGAGGGAGAAGATGGCGGAAGCGAATTTGTTCTCGTAGAAGTGGGTTGTGATTCGCACGTCGTCGTAGTATCCTGTTGTGAAGGGATGCTCAGTCTCGTCAATTCTGCCTCCAGACTTCTTCGATTCTGTGTCGTAGCCGATGAATTCAGCTATTACTTTAGCAATTTTCTGCTGCGTTTCGATGGGGACCCGACGATTGAGGATTGAGGTGTCAGGATGTTTCTGTGACGCTTCACATTTCCGTAATACAGAAACTAGACCTTGCTTCAGTTCTTTGAAAACGTTGCTTATCTTCTCAGAGGTCATTTTTGGTTCGAAAATATCTATCAACGCGTCGTAGGGCGTAGCGCTCTCCTTGACTTCCATCAAAATTTCAGCTGCCTTCCTCTTCAAACTAAAGAGTTTCTCAAGTTCAGGCTTGAATTTGGGAAAGTTTTTGGCGGCTTTCGCCTTTTTCCACGTGTCAATCGTTATGGCTTGTTGTTTCGAGGTTTCGGCGACGAGTTCTTCGGGAAGCTTTGTCTGCTCATTATAATGTTTCTTTATCAGGTAGAGATTTCTTTTTTGAACTGGGTTTAGTCTGCTGTATTCTGGATGTTTGTTTGTCTCTTCCAGCAAACGTCCAATCTCGGGGTCCGTGCTCATTTTGTGACCGATTCGACTAAGCATAGCGAGCTGTAGGCTCCGTAGCTTGATTCCCCGGGGAGGCATCATTGTCTCCATGTCCCAGTGGAGAATCGCGGCTGCTGATTGGAGAGTGACTATGTTCTTCATCTTTGCCAGCAGCTTCTTGTAACTTGAAAATGATTGTTTAGCCATTTTTAACAAGCTTCCAACAGGAAATTTTCGTTATTTAGTGTGGATGTGAATTTCTGCTAATATCTTTTATTGGGCGAGAATTGGGAATCGGTTCTCATTTGTTGTGGCAATTGTAGTTTTCAGAAAAAAGGCTGTTTTCAACAATCTGCTGTTATTAGGCTTCAAATATGGCGGGTGTACGTTACTTCATTGTCAGATAGAGTAGCACAGCCAAGGCTAGACATGTGAATAGGTCGGGTAACATGGCGAATGACCCAAGACCAGTCCCTCGAAAACGAAAATTGTTATTAACTAAGGAAGGCATACCATGCTGAAAAGGTTGGATGCATATTGAATTGCCCAAACTGTGGTGAAGAGATAACTGATGAGGAAGCCACCTTTTGTACCAAATGTGGCAACCCCCTTGAGACGCAACCAAAAAGCTCAGATTTGGTGCTTGCGGCAGCCATATTGACAATAATTGCAGCCGCCTTTACCGCTGGCATGGGATATAGTGCAATTTATCAATACAACTATTGGTCTACATCCCTAACTCCCCCGATCCCTCCAGAAGTTCTCGGATTTCTGATTTTCGGGATTCCTAGCATTATAGCTTCTGCGTTTGCCATAGCTGGAGCAATATTCATGCTAAAAAGAAAGTACATCATACTTTCAATGTTAGGAGTTATTCTACCATTGGTTTCGGTGGTTGTCACTTATGTAACCATTTACCAAAATGACCTATTAACCCCCATGACTGGGTTGGGCTTCACGGGCACCCTGTTGCTTTCCCAAATCTCAATAATCATATTTTCAATCCTAAGCGCAATCCTAGTGTATAAATCAAAGGATGAGTTCACCTAAGCCATGCGTCAATCAGAGCTAACAAATCCCCTTTTTTTAACAAATCAAAGGTTCATTCATCGTACAACAGTGTTCAAGAGGGCTAGAGAAGCATACAGTGCCTCCTCGGTTCTAACGGTCTCAGTGCCCTGATCCGGAATGGTGTTAACAGTAAAATCCGCAACCTCGTCCAACCTAAGATTTTCCTGCGCCACAATCTCCTGAAGGCCCCGAGTTGGCGCGCCAAAAGCCACCAGAATGCTGCTAGATTTCTTCCAGCGTTCCGTCAACTCATCAGCGACCTCCAGTAAAGGGGTGCCGAGCTTGGATGTGGCAATCACCAAATCGTAAACCCGCGATTTAGTTAGCTTTCCGAAAGGAACTTTTGAAGCCGTTAAACTGTAGCCCCAGTAAGCTTTAGTCTCCTCCCTGTTCGCCAAAACAACTCTAGGACGCTTACCAAGTTTTGTTACGCATATTGTGACTCTTGCGTTCACGGGTAGTTCCCTGTCAAGGAGGAGGACTGGGCATTCGATGCCTATGTCTACAAGGGACCCAGAATCGGTAATCGCTATTATGGCTCCTTCTCGATATTCTCCAACCTTCAGCTCTTTTGCTCTCTTTGCTAGGGGATGGTGGGGTGTGCGCAGGGGTGGGAGAATGCCCGCGTATCGCAGTTCAGGCTTGATCTTAAAGAGTCGCTTCCGCAGGTACTGAGGCGTCTCCATATAGGAAAGAATTGTAACAATAAGGTTCCTGTCCCGTTTTTGGTTTGAACCTAGATTGTCGGGAAATACGATGATTTCCATGACGCGAAAGATGGCTGCTGCTCTACCCACCAACCCGATTTTCAGGGTCTTCTCTCGAAGATGGGGGATGTCAGAGACTAGAGAGGCTGGTATAGCTACAGCAAGCTTTCTATCGCGCTTTCGCATCGTCTTATTGCTCCTTTATCTATTCTCATGGATTTGGCGAAAATCGAATTATAAATATTCGGCGGGGAAAACTTCCAAATTCATTCTCTACAATGAACTGATTACTATTAAGCATCATCTCTAGCACATGCTGAGATGTCAATTCTGACTGAAAGAAGGTATTATTGCCGTGCTCGAATAGCAACAGATAGTTTGCATTCATAGATTCAGAGCGCTCAATTAACTCAGTCACATTGAAGAGGGGAGTGTAAACATCTATGGGCAGTTCAGGATATGACCACGGTTCATCTTGATCAGGATTATATACCTGCAAATAAAACTCCACCATATCTACGCTGAAAAAATTCCCCGAACATAGAACCACTGTTTCATTTATCCCTGCACGTTCAGCCACATATCGACCTGCCTCGTCAACAGGAACATACACATGATCCTTTTTAACCCAAGAGTAGGCGTTCAGCGAACTAAAAAAGACCAAAAACAGTACCATGCATATGAGGAAAGCAGTAGCAACTTTGTTAGTGTCAACTTTGCACAATCTCGTTTGATACTTTCGCAAGTCATCCTTCAATTTATCCCAAATTAACAAAAGAAAACCCGAAGCGGAAACTGCCAAGATGGGGAATACCAAAGTAACATAACGCCAGCTTTTAGCAGGAATTATCTCGAAGATAGCGTAAACCACGAAAAACCAGATTAGAGAAAACTTGTCCTCTCGCCTTCTTCTCAATAACCAGAACCCTAAGCCAAGCAAGGCGGGAATATATGCAACGAGCGAAATCGGATGGATATCCGAATAGGGATGAGTCATCTCTATTAGATAGAACACGGGAAAAGGAAATCGCCTACTGTACGTAAGTGTTCCTTCACTACCCACCTGAGCCACATAAAGCCACGTATCAAGCGATCCACCCCCAGCATATTGTATGATCGTGAAAACTACCAACGGTAAAATAACAGCTCCTGCAATTATGAGCAGAAGCAAAAATTTACCAATTTTAGCTCTAATACGTTCTCTACCCCAGATGAACATAGTAGCCAACATGATTATACCGCCGACCAAGGCCTGATACTTAACAAGGAAAGCCAAGCCCAAGGTTACTCCGCTTAGAAGTAACATTTTATTATTGTTTGTTTGCATCCACAAGAAAAATGAGAGCAGTGAGATTGAAAAAAAGAATATTAACATAGTTTCGAGTAATGCCATCCTTGAAAGCCAGACGAAACCCGGCATTGACGCCAATAAAACACTTGAAATCAAAGCGCTTCTAGGTCCATAAAGTCGATGAGCAAACTCGAAGACAGCCCATACCGAAAGGACGCCAAACGTAACGGCTACAAGTCTGGCTGAAAACACGCTTATACCAAAGATCTTGAAGTATAAGGCCGTAATAAGATCGAATAAGGGTGGATAACGAGAACCCTCTTGTACGTACTCTTGAAGTTGTCCACGACTTAGCAACAATCCATCATTCAGGTGCGGTGGCTCATCCCACAAAACTGCTCCAAAACCCAAGTCCAGTAACAAAAAAGCCGTATAAATTAGTAGAAATATCAGAAGAGCTAAACGCCATCTGTTGAAATATTGCACAATCCGCGACAGAGCAAGAGTCAAAGCATTAATCCTTCCATATCGAGTTTTTCGGCTAATCCTCTGCTCCGACAATTAAAAGTTCATCTGCTATATAAAAGAAGGTGGTTCAGAGTGAAAACGATGTTCACCTATAGGCAAACAAAATTACACGGTTGTGAGCACCCTTAAGCTTTGGCAGTTATTGAAGAGACGTAATAAAGGCTAGATTGTTTAGTTTCATCTTTAAAATTGCCTTTTTATCGATAAAGTTAAAGGTTGAACTCGACTACATTTTATCAAGTAGGGGCATGGGAGATCTGTAATGAGGACGGACTGCAATTCTGATGTTACGGTGATAATTGCTGCCCTCAATGAGAAGAGGGGTATTGGTCCTACTTTGCGGGAGCTTAGGGAAGTTTTGGAGGAACCTTTCTGCCTTGTGGTTGATGGGAACAGTCATGATGGAACGGGTGAGATTGCAAAGGAGTTGGGCGCTGAGTCGGTAGTGCAGGAGGGAAAAGGAAAGGGGCAGGCGGTTGCCCAAGCGCTTAGGCATGTGAATACAAGTACGCGTTACGTAGTATTCACTGATGCAGATTATACGTATCCAGCAACGTATGTTCCGAAAATGATTGAAGTTTTAGAGGGCAATCCGGATGTGGGAATGGTGACTGGGAATAGATTTAATGAAAATTTTGATTTGGAGGTTATGGATAATACCCACAGTATAGGCAATAGGTTCCTTGCCTTTATGCAATATTTATTGAATGGAGTGAAGTTACGAGATCCATTGAGTGGATTAAGGGTTGTGAGATGGGAAATTTTGAAGGGTTGGAACCCGAAGTCGAAGAGCTTTGATGTGGAGGTAGAACTAAACCATTTTGTTGAAAAGAAAGGGTTTCAAGTTAAAGAAATACCTATCCACTACCGTCAAAGATTAGGAGAAAAGAAGTTGAAGGTTAGGCATGGCGTTACAATTCTGAAAAGAATTTTCCTAGAAAGTTTTTCCAGTTTTAGGATCAACGAAACGGATTAGAAAGAAACGAAGGGAAAGATTTTTTCAGGACCAACGATTATCCTCCCGTTTGTGCGGCAATTAGTGTGACTCCCAGTAGAATAAATAAAATGCCTAACACACTAGGTATTCCTACCGTCTCTTTGAGGAGTACTTTGGCGAATATTGTTGTAAAGATGTAGGATGTAGCAGCTATGGGGTAGATTATGGACAGTTGCTCCTTGTTCAGCGCATAAAGATAAAGTATCGTGGAAACAGCATATATTGCGACTCCAAGGATTATATGATGATTTGTTAGTAACAGCTTGAGATCGAACTGAAGGTTATCTGCCCCTCGCTTAAATTCAAGCTGCCCAATGCTTCCGATAAAAGCAGACAATGCGGTTAATAAAAGAATTTTCCAATCCATCATTGACCCCTCAATACTAAACCCCAAGTCTCAAGTTCAATAGATAAGCCTTACGTTAAAGGAGACATTTCTGAAGAGAAGGGTTCACGTTTTTGTCGGTTCCGCCTTTTCCTCAGCATAACAAATGCTATGGGTAACACAATTGCCAATCCGATTGCTATATACAATAGGGTGTTCGCAACATGGAGGTTTGGCACCGTTATTTTGGCTTTCTCAAAGTTTGGAGATTCCACCTCGACAGAGAAAAACTGAAGCGGAGCCCAATCAGCTAATTCACACGTGTATATTCCAGGTTCGATTTCTCTACAGGTCTCTCCATTCAATGAAACATTTGCGTTGACAACCGGAATCTCTGTGTAATCATAGCTCGCATAGACCTTTATGTTCCTCACCCCTAACGTCAGAGTCTCAAATTCCAGCTTAGATATCCCAACTTTATCCCAAGTTATGCTTATTTTCCTATCTTGGTTGCGAACCGTTGCGAGACTAAAGATTCTGTCGTTAACAGATGTAACTTCATATGTTTGTGGACCAAGGATGGTTGATGTGACATTAATTTCCCACCTTGAGTTTTGGTCAGACCATATCATCGGCTCGCCGTTGAGGAAGAGGGTTCCCTTTGAATCGTCAAATCGTACATTATCAGATTCATATTCAGCCGTTAGCCATACAGGCTGTGACGATCCCGCCTGAACAATTCCATCGATCAAAATGGAATCCGTGACATTGATTCGATCCCAAATGATGTAAGGAGCGCTAACGGATTTCACGTAATCGGTCAAAGTATTGTATTCAACCCCCGTGACGTTCCAAACAACTCTGCCAACATTATCATAGCTTGTATCGAAGCTGATCCACCCTGTTTCGTTTGTAAAATATTTAACGCCGTCAACATCAACGCTTGCTCCCGCCAAATCAGACCCATCGGACGCCCAAACCAAATGAAAGCCAATGGTCTGGATGCTACCGGCATCAGCCCGCTCATCACTGACAAACACACGATCTATTGCGATTGGCTTGAAACCGATGACAAGTTCAACTATCTCGCTTAGAAACGAAAAATCGGCAGACATAACGCCCGTTGAGGCGTTAAAACTCCAGGTTGAGACCTCCTCTCCATTGATCTTCATGTAGTAAGGTCTTGATTCCCTACTCTGCGTCTGTAGGAAGCCTTCTGGTCTACCGGTTCCGTTTGCGGTAACGTGTAGAACCTCAAGGGATGAGTTCCATGAAATCTCCAATAATGAAGTGTCTGAGTATATCACTTGGGGCTTATCCTCCTTTTCAAGTAATAGGAGGAGTTTGGCTTCGTTTGGTTGCAATGTTATGGTGAGAGAATTCATAGGAGCTTTCTTGAGGTCGAAGAACTCGTTGTTGATGCAATCGAAGACTATGTACTCTTTGTCAGTGGTTAAGCCAGCCTCAAGCGGCCTAATTGGGTATATAACGGTTTGATTGCTTGTGGAGTTGTCATGGTTAAGGTAGACGACTCTGTCAGCCTGTCCATGGCTCAACCAGTACTCATTATCGGGGTATGGTACGTATGACAGAGGTCTCACATAATACGCACAGAGGTAGTAAATGAAGTCGGCTACAACATCGGTTAAAGCGCCATTCGGCAGAGAATTGGGGTTGCGAGTATTAATAACGTATGTGTAGCCTGCGCCCTTTCTGTTCTCAATGATGAAAGCGTTAGGATAGCTCTGAATCCCATCAACCCACGCTATTACTCGGGTGTCTTCGCTAGGGTATAGAGTGTATTTAAATTTCGAAAACCAAGAACCAGTTTCACCTGCGTCAAAGTAGGTGTAGGTCTTCTCATTCCATGGAAACCAGAAGGTGTCTTGCGTGAATTCAATACTGTGTAAAAAGGTATCAGCTCTTATGTCCAGAAGACTTTCAGGCGGCGTGGCGACATGAACGCCAAACAGGGAGCCATAACTTTTTGTCCACGCGTAAGGGTCTATGAGGTCATCCACAGTTTCGTTATTATGAGTAAACGTGAGGAACGAGAAGAAGTTTCCACCATTTTCAACGTAATCCTCGATATTGCTGGCAATAACGTCGCTCATCAGGCTCCAGCCCAAGGCAATAATGACATCATATTGTTTCATTACCGATAGCGGAGCATAGATGGAGATGACATCTACTATTCCAAAAGGCGATCCTGCAAATTCTTTCGCAACTAGGGCACTCCCAATCTGCCAATTATCGCCAATTCCGGGGAAGAAGAGATTCAATAGATTATAGTCGAAATCTCCATAAATCTCGGACTGCTCCCACAACCCCCAATCGGGACCCCGACTGCCCCAACCGCTCTGCCCAATCATGACTGCAATGGAGGAACTGTAATTTGGCTGGTCATATCCTATACTCTTCCCGTTTTGCAAGAAGGCATAGAATCTTTGAATAACTCTTCCATACTCACTTAGCTTTCCATCCTGATCCAAGATGATGTGTTTTTTGGGCCAGTCGCGATCAAGCGTTCCGAAGAAGTTTCCTTGTTCGAAAAAGAAGTATTTTGCTCCATAAAACCATCCTTCGTAGAGAGCCCTTTCGACGTCGTTGGGGGTGAAAGCTGGAGGTTTTGTCCATTCTCTCCATGTGTCAACCCACAGCCCCCATGCAGGTATGTTATAGCTCTTGATCATTCCTCGGGCTAGACCTACCATCAATTCCAGATTTGGGGCATTGAAGATTTTGCTGATGAAAACGTCGCAGTAAGAGGTATTCGCTGAGGCGTAGCTGATCACGTTTTCCTGAAGGAATATTCTAGCGCCATTATCCTTGAAATCTGGCAGCTTCATCATCGAGGTTATATTTTCAATCACTGCTTGTTCTGCTTGAAGTCGATTCTTGATTGTTCCAGTTGAGTTTTCTACCCATAGGCTATCGTCAATCTGTTTTCCAGTGATTTCTTGAACCAAGACGCCTAGGAGAAAGGGATACTTTGATTTCCATGTTGCAAACTGTTCAGGAGTTATTCGTATTTGATGGTCTGAGGCGTTGAAAGTTTCAAAAATGGTGTAAAGTCCCAGATCGTTTGCCTCTCTGATGGAGTCCTCGATCAATGTCAGATTCCATGCCTCATCCATAGGGTGGAGAATAACCATATTGCCAAGTTGAAGGTCCTTCACTGTTTTTATGCTGTCTAAGATTGCTTGGTGTTCGCTTTCAAGAATCAAAATTCCCATGAAAAACTCTGGGTCAGTCTCAGATGTTTCCTGAGCCAGGACTTCAGAAGGGGCAGAGGAAAAGAAGACAGTGAAAAGAAGTGCAGTTAAAAAGAGGAAGAATGCCTTGTGACTTTTCACTCCCCTTGATTTCAAGCTAATTTCACCGTTTTCGGGTAGGTTACGTCTGTCACTCAGAACATAAGAAGAAGTGAAACAAAAATATAAGTGAGCAGCACAGACCTGAATCCCATTAGCTCATTTCGTGGTAATAAGGGGGTTGTGATCAGCGTTTATTGTTTTCACGGTAAATCTGCGTCATTGGAGTAGCCTCGGCTTTCCCAGTATCCTCTGTAGTCTTCGTTGTCTGATAGTTCGATTTCTGTTATCCACTTTATCCACTTGTATCCAAATTTGCTCTCTGCTACAAGCTGGAAGGGGAATCCTCTTTCAGGCGGAAGGGTTGCGTTATTCATTTTGTAGGCAATCAGTATGTTGTTGTCGATTATGTAATCTAGTGGTACAGAAGTGGAATATCCATCATAAGCATAGAATATCATTGTGGTTGCTGCTGGGTTAACTCCTGCTTCTTCGATTATATCCTCAACTAGGAAGCCTTCCCAAAGTATTGTTACACGCCAGCCCTCTACACAATGCAGTGTAACAACCTCCTTGAAATGCTGATTATTGCTAATGACGTCATCATAGGTGTACTCTAATTCGTTATCCACAAGACCCGTAATGGCTAGCCTGTAAGTTTCGCTATCAACGTATTGTGGTCCTTTAATCGAGTTTTCTCTGAAATCATTAACTGATGAGAGGTCTTGTCCCTCGTATTCCCTAATTTCTACGCCATCGAGTTCAATCACGGGGTAAATAGTATTATACCGCAATACAGCGATGACAGTCATTGATCCTACAACCACTGCCAGTAACACTATTCCGAGGAAGAATTTCTTGTCAGGCATCGGTGATTCCCATAAAATATGACGTATGTCATGCTTATATAGGTTTCATCTATCATACACTAACCAAATTTCTGCGCCCACAAAAAAGCTAGGCAAAAAAGGTCTAAAAATAACTGAAAATCTATTTTAACAGAATTAGGTCGACAAGCGCTTTTTGGTCGACCTCTGCTCGGGTTCTCCAATCCAAATAAAGCATGCTATTCTTATCCTCAGCCAAGTAACCAGCACGAATGTAACGACTCATGTTCATGTCAACCCTCCATCCCGGAAGCTTTGTGCGAAGCAGATCCTCCACTTCTTCGCGGGGAGCCTTCCCCTTCTTAGAGATAAGATAGGAGATAGCTGTCGCCAAACCAGCAATGTCATCTATGCGCCAGCCCATCATCTTCGCATCCTTCGAAGGCAAACCACCCCTAAGAGTAATGAAAAATCTAGCCCTATTCAGCTCTTCAAGGGTCGGCTTTTCAGCAGGCTTCTCTCCCTCAAAGACAGTCTTCACTTGCAGGTCCAACTTCTCCAGATGGCCATCTAACACTTTGAGGATTTTAGGGTAATCAGAACCCAATTTATTCTTTAGTTCCCATCCCTTCACGCCTGGTTTTCTGTGACGTTTGTAAAACAGCAGTTGTGCTGCCCTCTTGATCTTCCGAGCATAGTAAGCTTTTCTCGTCATCATTGTCTCCCCTCTTTCCATTTCATCCATTCTTCAGAGCTCACGGAGATTGGAACAGAGACCGTCTGCTTTTCAGCTAGCTTGGACCGAGGTTCCTTGAAGGGTTTGATGTAAACCTCCTCTTCTAAGGGAAGCAACTCCAAAGTCGCATAACCGTAGGTTACTAGGAAACTCGTCATGTAGGCTCGGTCCATAGTTTCAGAATAGGTGTCGGCGCCAACAAAATCCCAGTAGAGTATTTTCTCGGCTTCACCCACCTTTTGCTTCAGTTCTTTCCAGAAAGCTTCCAGTTCTTCCAAGAAAGTTTTTTCCGCTAAGATTCTCAGTCTAACAAGTTCTTCCCGTGTAGTAGCTCCAGTCTCCACCATTAGAGAACCGTTTTTTTGCCATCTCTCGCTTATGGGAAGGAGGGCTTGCCAATATTTTAGGGCTTCAGCCAAGCTGGGAATGGAAATCTGCTCCTGCTCGATGATGGGATTCCAAACCTCCATAAAAAGCTCGGCAAGCTCCTCTTTGTCCAATCTCTGTATCTTCTCTTCAAGGAGGAAGGGGTCAGTATAGAGGGAAGTTGATCTGTGCTTCACCCAGTCTCCCTGATTTTTTATTACAGAGGCGAGGCATTGCAGAGCTTCTGCATCGAGAGCCAGTTCTTCCGGTGATTCCCATTCAGGGAAATATTTTTGAAGCGTCACTATGATGTCGTCCACGTCCAAGGCAAATGGATCAATGCCTCTATCTTCAACGGATTTGCATAATTGGATGACGCGTTGAAGGCGTTCACTGTTAAGCTTCTTCTCTTTTGTGGACAATTATGTTACCTCTTTGATGAGTGAGGCTCCTTCCACGTTTTGGACAGTGATTAGATGAACCTCCTTTCCGGTGAAGGTAAGCTGACTGGGTGTGATAGCTAAGTATTGTGTGTTCAAACCTGTAACTGAAGAGACAAGGAGGTTTGCGATGATTTCCCTGTTTTTTGGGTCCATGTGAACGTCATATTCGTCAACGGCTCGGAAGGGAGAATGAACATGCTGCTGTAATGCAAGGAGAAAAGTTACTGTGGCGGTGCTTCTTTCTCCCCCACTTTGGGTGTAGGCGTTGAGTGGAACTGGCTTTCCTCCCTTGAAGCCCACAAATATTTCGAGGCCAGCCTCTTTAATGTCCTGCTCATTTATCACTTTGACTTCTCCAACTGCGTAGGCTTCAGAAAGGATTTTTCGGTATTTGATGTTAACTTGGTCTAGAAGATTGTGAATGACGCCTCGCCAAGCCTCCATTCTCGCTTTCACTTCCTCCAAGGCTTTCTCGCGGTTTTCTGCAACTAAACGGGCTTTCTCTTTGAGTTCCAGATAAAGTTGCGAATATTTTTCGTACATGCGTTCGATGTCTTCAGAAACGTCTGCCAGCGCAGCGAGGTGCCCGTCTGTTATCCGAAGTTCATCCAGGATGTCGAGGTTGTTTTTCATGGGTACAATTCTTGACCCTATCTTTTCAGCCCTCTTCACATATTCATCCAGATCGACGAGGGCTACTTGAAGCTCCTTATCTAAGCTCTTCATGGCTTTGGTGAGGCTCTCCCTTTGATACTTTAATAGGGCTAGGCTAATCTTGCGATCTAGAAAGTTGGTGGTAGTGCTTTCTATCTTGAGAGTGAGGGAATCCGCCTTACTTTTAATATCCGAAATCTGGAGGCCCAATTGTGCGAGTTGTTCTCTGGAGGTTTCAACAGACTTTTTCAGACCTACGCTCCGTAGATTGAAACGTTGGGTCCAAGCGTCTTCCAGAGTAGTGTAGCTTGCCTTAATTTCCTCAAGTTGAGGCCTGAGGTCTACCGGGTTTGTCTTTTCGCGGAGAGCCGTTTCAAGATAAATGATTTTTTCTAAGACTTTTTCCATCTCTTCATGATGTTTTTCGGTCCAGGATTCTGTCTCTTTTAAGGCTTGATCAGAAGTTGAGACAATTAATTCAAGTTTAGCCCTTTCCCGTTCAATTGCAAGTCGGTCTTCGAAGAGGCTCTTGCACACGGTCTTTGAGTGGCCCAGTTCATTCTGTAGCGCATCTAGTTGGTTGGTGAGGGTTTCAGTTTCGTTTTCGATTTTTGAGATTTTGTTTTGTTTCTCTTGGTTTTGTTCCTTCAGTTTGGCGACGATTCTTTCTCTTTTCAGAACTTCAGCCCATGCTAGTTCTCGTTCAAGGAATCGTCTTTTGATGTTGAGCTGTTTTTTCTGTTGGTAGCGATCGTACTGTTCTCGCCAGTAGGAGAGGGTCTGCTGGGCTGAATCAAGAAGCTTCTCAACTGAATCCTCTTGGCTTAGGATGCGGCTCAGCTTCTTTTGGGCTTTCAGGACGTTTTTTCTGTAGGATTCGAAGCCCACTGCCGCCTCGACCATCCTCAGTTTTTCTTGAGATGAGAGCACCGTGAACTGTTCAACCATGTTTTGATGCATGATTATGAGCATGTTTTCGGGGTCAACTTCAAACTTGGAGAGAAGCCGATTGATCTCTGCCTTGTTTGCCGCCCTGTTTTCCAGTTCGAACCAGTATTTTCCATCCCGCCTCAAGCTTCTCGTCAAGAAAATCTGGTCCTTCTTTATTTTTTTGACTGGTCGTCGCCCGTCTCTTTGGGAGTTGTCTAGAACTAATGTGACTCGTGCTTCGTCTTTTCCGTATCTGATTAGGTCGCTCAGTTTTTTGGAGCGTTCAGTGTAGGATTGTCCTAGAGCCACGGAGATTCCTATGAGGATGGATGATTTGCCTGCGCCGTTTGGACCGCAGACTACGTTGACGCCCTTTTTGAAGGGTATCCTCGCATATTCGTAGGACATGAAGTTTTCCAAGATAACTTCTCGAATCAGCATTGACTATCTGGCGCCTCTCTATTTCTCCGGAACTAGGAGACATTCTCCTCTATTAAAGGAATTATGCGACATAAAAAGAGAAGCAGAAAATTAAGGTTCCGCTTTTGGAAATTTTCCAGCGTTTCCTCTTGTTAAAAAATCAGTTTTTAGAGGGCAATAGGATATAAGAAACATTGAAGATACGGTAGTTTGCATTATTGGAGGTTTTTAAGTGTCCACTCTTCCGAGCGAATTCAAAAGAAAAGTTGCTGACCTCTACTTAGAGAAGAAAACCAAATTGGAGGAACTTGACACCGATACTATGGAGTCATTTGCCTCAGAGCTTCTCACAATGATTCAAGAAGAGAAAGATAGCATTCCTGCAAAACATGATTTGGAAGTATTGGAGTCAAGCATGAAAATCCTCAAAAATCAAGCTATGAAGCTCAAGTGGTTCGAGCCAGAAACTGACGCTTACGACTTCACCCTCAATGACTGCAAAAACCTAGTAGAATCTACAAAAAGATGGCTGAAACTAGAAGGACTCCTCTAGGTGACAAAAACGGATACTATTGCCATAAGACATCATATTTGGAGACTAATAACAGCAGTATATTGAAATCAAGCTTTTTCTAATCAGTAATCGTCTTCCTGACCTGAAGGTAAAGGAAAACGTCTTCAAATAGAATTTTTTTGGTTTTAATTCGATTAAGGAGCTTAGAGAGGGAGATTTTATCAACATCTGCTTTGGTGAGATAGGCTTCCAAGATGCGACGCTCTTCATCGGTAAATATATGACTATTCATACTGCCCAATTTCTCGGGAAAACATAAAACTTTTTCTCGGAAAAAAGGAAGTGGTTGCCGCGGTCAACATCTTGTGTTCAGCAGTAAGTCTAAGGTTTGATAGTTACGAAGAAATCCCATGCCTTTATCGGTTGTCTGAAAGGAATTTCCAGTTCTTAGAAGACCCGCTTCCAGCAAGAGAGACAAATATTTATGAACAAATTTGTAACTGAGCCCACACGAATACATAATGCGCGTCTTTTTCGCGCCTTCCTTCGCTGTCTCTAGAATTTCAGCGATTATCTCGAAGGAACTTCTCATCTAGCCACATTCCACGAGAATACCGTTTTCAGTTTGGATCTGAATTTTGAGAACGTCTCAAAATTGATGCTCTAAGCTTTGAGGCAAATCCCATTTCTTTTGGTGATTCTATGTTCTGTTCTGCTTCAATAGAAGAGATTAGTCCTTTAGCGAACTTTTTCAGAGTCTTGGTTTGTTTTTTTGTTAACTTTTTGTCTCTTTTTTCAAGTTCTTCGAGGAAGTTGTTGAGAGCCGTTATGGCTTCTTCACCCTTTAATCGTGGAATATTTGGGAGCATTATGGATTGCATATTTATCACTAGAGAAGAACCGGCATTTTTCTATAAATGCCATCTTCTACTTCCAGATATATTACGATATCCGATACATTATAAAAGAAATTATAATGGAAACACCAGCCTGACAAATCAAGTCCATAACTAGTTTGGCTTCGTTACATGCCTCAAAATAAGCAAGTTCCGGTTGGTATCCCGCTCCCACATGACTCCTTAAGGCCAAAAGAATGTTGGTTGAATTGCCGGTTTCAAGCACCTTAAAGATCAGCGCGTGTATACTCCTCCATTCCATGTAGCAATACATGCTTTGCTTTGATATGATTCAAAGTAACGGGCTGGTCAAGGATATGCTCCGAAACCTCAATCATGAAAACACCAAGCGAAAAGGATATCATGAAACTTCTCCTTCCTTGGCAAGACATAGTTGATACAGAAACGATTATAGCCGTTCCACGGGAAGAAGCAATAAAACTCCTATGAATCGAAACCCAACAACACCCTCTCTTTTTTTGAGGAAAACCGTACATGAAACGTTTTTTATTTCGTGATAGATGATTAAACGCGGTTTTCTTAGCTTATGGCCATCAGGGTCAGGGTGGACAAGACATGTTTCACCGTACGGATACGCAGAATTAATCCTTTAAGTTCCTCGGTTGTCTCGGCCTTAACTACTGCAACAATATCGTAGACTCCATAAAGCATGTAAGCCTCTTCCACCCTTTCGATTTCTTTAATTTCCTCTAGGACGCGTTCCATCTGATCCGGCACAGTATTAACCATCACAAAAGCCAACGTCATACAACCAACTCCAAAACAAAATGGTTAGACGTTCCATAAAAGAGAAGCGTTTATAGACAACAGATTTCTACATCATCCAACTTTCTGCTTTCGCACGCCTAGAACCATTTAAATAACTCCGCCAAATTCATGATGTTTATAAGGAGGACGTGAAACGCCTAATTCTGAAGCTTCCATACGAATAGAAAATGTCGTGGCATCTGCTACATTAAATCAGAGGATTGACCTGAACGCTGTTGTTAAAGGGAATCCCTTGGTTGAGTATCATCCGGAAACATTTCCGGGCTTAGTTTTCAGGATAAAGAGGCCTAAATCGGCAATCTTAATCTTCAGTACGGGGAAGATGGTTTGCACCGGAGCCAAGTCCGAGAAGGAGGCAAAACGAGCCATTAAGAAGGTTGTAAGGGAACTGAAGAAGAGTGGGATAATCATCCTTGGCAAACCCGAAATAAAAATAGTGAACATGGTCGCTTCAGCGAATTTGTCTGGCCTAATAGATCTCGATGGGTGCGCCTTCACTCTTGGCAGAACCATGTATGAACCCGAACAGTTTCCGGGTCTAATCTACAGAGTGGATGAACCCAATGTTGTGATTCTTCTTTTCGCCACTGGAAAACTGGTTTGCACAGGAGCCACCAAGGAAGAAGACGTTTATGAAGCGGTTGGCAACCTTCATAAGAGACTCGAGGAAAAGGAACTTATCTCCTACGAGTAAACGACAAATGGTGTTCAATGCAAAGGAGAACTGCTTGGTCATGGAGGACAAGTGAAAGCTAGGGGTAAGGTGCGAATCGAGTTGGAGAAGAGATTAGCTCGAGAATTGGTGGAACGGTTTCCAGACAAATTCACAACTGAATTTGAAAACAACAAAAAACTCGTAGAATCCCTTACCAACATTTCATCAAAAAAGCTGAGAAACAGAGTGGCTGGCTACATAACTCAGCTTCAGAATCAAAAAAACGGAATAAACTTACCACTGAACAAATAGAGATTATCTCTTAAGCAAACAATCAAAGAACGAGTTAAATGCATGCAAAGTTGGCCAGAGTCTTTAATGCTTGTGCGACCAACATTGCCGTGAGAGTTTTGGGTTTTGGGGGTGCGCGCGCATTGGATTTTCACTATGCTTGTTTCTTAATAAGATTCGTTGCTTTTTTAATCAGTTTGAGGGCTTTTTCTTTTGGCAAACCTGTTGCTTCAGTTATCTTCTCAGGAGAGGCCTCAATCAAGTCTATGATGTTTTTGATTCCCCCTTCTTCGAGCCTTTGAGCGGTTCTTGGTCCTATGTTCTTGATTTTTGTGATGGCTGGCACTGCCATCTTGAGGAATTCAACCCTCTTCTTCAATCTGTTCTTGTCCGCCTCTAACACTGTTATCTTATCCTCTAGCTCACCGATGCTCCTTTTCAGGCGATCCCTCTCCCTTAAGACCTTCTCATAACTACCTTTCTTCACATAGCCAAACCTTTCCATAAAACCCATCTCACAAATTTCATCCTGAATGTAACTCTCTGGACACAACTATTTCAATATTCACAAGTCGTATTTTTCTTCTTTCTAGCTATTGGTTTTTGCATGCATAGTTTAGATTTTCTTTGTTCACGTCTATCCTTCTTAAATTCATCAAAGATGCGATCTAGGAAATGGCTTATTGTTTTGTCTTTCCCGTATACGCTCTAATAGTATTTGACGAATGATGCAAAGCTGAACGATATACGTTAGCTGTGGCATCTTTTTTGAGAAGCAGATATTCCTCTATTTCAGGTTCCAAATGTTTAATTTTATGCATTGAAGCATCAGAGATAGATAATCAAAACGAATTGAAGTAATTTTTGGTGTTCATCTCAATAAAATATATTTAATGCACTCTTACTAACGCAAAACCTGATTAATTCTAAAATCGTTCACACTATATTTTTTTAGTTTTCTTAGGATTGTCTATCAGGTCTTAATGACCTCACTGTTTTGCCAGCTCTCCACATCTCAGAATTTCCCATGGCTTCTAATTCCTCAGACAATTTCTTTGCATAATCGGATTCTTTACTTTTTTCAAGAACAATTTTCACTTCTTCGCCCGAAGCTACCAATTCATAAAGAGAATCAAATAGAGGTTTCACAGCGTCCCTGAATCTTTCTTTCCATCTAAGCGCTCCTATTCTTGCAGTCTCACTGCAATTGTTATACATCCAATCCATCCCATTCTGATCAACTAACCTGATTAAACTTTGAGTCAATTCCTCAACAGTTTCATTGAAGGCTTCACTGGGACTGTGACCCTTTTCCCTCAAACAATTATATTGCGCTTCCATTATTCCTGCAATTGCCCCCATCAGAACTCCTCTTTCTCCCGTTAGATCACTATACACTTCCTTTTCAAACGTGGTTGGAAACAAGTAACCCGAACCAATAGCAATTCCAATGGCTTTTACTCTATCTTCAGCCTCACCTGTGAAATCTTGATGGACCGCAAAACTACTGTTTATTCCGCTACCAGCCAGAAAATTCTTTCTCACTGAAGTTCCAGAACCTTTTGGCGCAACCAAAATAACATCAATGTTTTGTGGAGGAATAACCCCTGTAAGTTCTCTGTAAACTATTGAAAACCCATGTGAAAAATATAATGCATCACCCTCTTTAAAAGTGGTTTTGATTATTGGCCACAATGCTTTCTGCGCAGCATCAGTCAGTAGATATTGTTTGATGGTTCCTCTTTCCGCAGCTTCCTTTAGCGAAAATAATGTCTCCCCAGGAATCCATCCATCATTTAGTGCCATTTCGTAATTCTTTGGGAATTTTTTACTTTGTCCTATGATAACATTAATTCCATTATCTCTCATGTTTAAGGATTGAGCCGACCCTTGAATACCATATCCTAGAGTGGCAATTGTTTCATTCTTTAGAATTTCTTTTGCTTTATCTACAGGAAATTCATTTCTTGTTACTACAGTTTCTTTTACGCCACCAAAGTCTAATTCAACCATAATGACTCCTCACGCAGTTCTAATACGTAGATTGGAGTTAATAACAAATTCTTTTTTTAACCTTACGTTTATTCTTCCATTTTAGCGGATTTGGCTCCTCTGGAGAGGGCAGTTATCCCGGTTCTAGCTACCTCTTTTACTCCAAAGGGTTTCATTATGTCAATGAAGGCATCTACCTTGTCCGAGGTTCCTGTGATCTCCACCATCAAAGACTCGGAGGAGACGTCGACTACACGGGCCCTGAATATGTCAGCGTAATTGATGAGGTCTGACCGAACCTTAGGGTTTGGAGCATTTACTTTGATGAGTGCCAGTTCCCTTGTTACAATGTGGTCTGGATCCAGTCGCGTCACTTTGATGACGTCTATCAACTTGTTCAGTTGCTTGACCACCTGCTCGATGGTTCTATCGTCGCCCCTAACAGTTATTGTCATCCTAGCTAGACCAACTTCTTCCGCAGGACCAACTGAAATATTTTCTATATTGAAATTTCTTCGCCTAAACAGGTTCGCAACAGTGTAGAGGACACCCGGTTTATGTTCAACTATTGTGGAAATTATGTGATTATGTTCGTTTGCCATTATTTACATCCCCGCAATCGTATCTTTTAGACCCTTTCCAGGTGGAACCATCGGAAACACGTTATCCTCAGGTGAAATTGGAATATCGATGACCGTGGTCACCTCATTCTTTAAAGCTTTTTTCATTGCATTCGAGAATTCTTCTAGCGATCTTGCTCGAAAGCCTTGAGCTCCGTAAGCTTCTGCCAGTTTCACAAAGTCGGGGACGCTTCCCAGTTTCACAGCAGCGTATTTTCTATTATAGAAGAGACGTTGCCACTGGGCGACCATACCCAGCATCGAATTGTTAAGCACAACCACTATTACGGGTATATCCTCGGTAACTGAAGTTCCAAGTTCTTGCTCGGTCATTCTGAAGCTTCCATCTCCTGCTATGTCCACAACTGGACATGAGGGACAGGCGACTTTTGCTCCTAGGGATGCAGGGAAGCCGAAGCCCATGGTTCCTAATCCCCCTGAGCTGATGAAAGTTCTAGGTTTGAGTGCCTGAAAGTGGAGGGCAGCCCACATCTGGTTCTGCCCAACCTCGGTGGCGATGATTGCATTCTCTGGAAGTATCTTTCGGAGCGTTTTCAGCAAATTTGCAGGCTTCAAGTTATCTTTGCTTGAGTCCATCTCGCTTAGGAACTTGTCCTTGAGTTCTTTGACCCTGTTGAACCATGGAGAGTTCTCTCTCTGCCTTAATTTACTAACTAACTGCTGGTGAATCAGCCTCAGAGTCGCTTTTGCGTCAGCAACAATCGGTACTTCAACATCAACATTCTTCCCTATTTCCCCCGCGTCTATGTCGATGTGAATTATTTTGGCGTCTGGGCAAAAATCATCTAGCGTTCCAGTGCTTCTGTCTTGAAATCTTGTTCCAACCGCTAGTAGGACATCCGCTTCTAAAATCACTTTGTTGGCCACGCGGGTCCCGTGCATGCCTATGTTTCCGATGGATAAGGGATGCTTTTCGGGAAAACAGCCTTTTCCCATAAAGGTCGTTGTCACGGGCATCATTAGAAGTTCGGCAATTTGTAGGAGTTCGGGGGAGGCGTTCGCGGAGATTGTTCCTCCGCCTGCTAGGACAATAGGACGCTCTGCTTCAAGAAGTAATTTAACAGCCTTTTTCACCTGAACCGGATGCGGTTCAATATTGGGCTTGTAGCCTCGAATCTGTACTTTATCGGAAAAGTCCATTTCGCCGATTTCCGTCTGAGTATTCTTCGGGATATCAACCAAACATGGTCCGGGTCTGCCAGTTGTGGCAATGTGAAAAGTCATCTGCACTGCTTTCGGAATTTCTGAAGCACTCTTCACCTGAAAATTATACTTGGTGATAGGTGTGGTTATTCCAATTATATCTGCTTCTTGGAACGCGTCCCGCCCTATCATGTAAGACGACGTCGCTGAATATGTGTTGACCTGACCGGTGAATGCAATGACCGGTGAAGAATCTAGGTATGCATTAGCTATGCCGGTGACAAGGTTTGTGGCTCCGGGGCCTGAAGTAGCCATGCATACTCCCGCCCGTCCACTTACTCGGGCGTAGCCGTCTGCTGCGTGGGCAGCGCCTTGTTCATGTCGAGCAAGGATATGTCTTATGCCGGAGTCGTAGAGAATGTCGTGGATGGGTAGGAGTGCTCCTCCTGAAATGCCGAAGATCACTTCCACGTTTTCTCGTTTCCAAGATTCTATCAGGGCTTTGGCGCCAGACATTTTAGCCATTTTCAAGTTTTCTCCTTTAACTTTTGTTTGTTGTAGTTAGTCATCAGGACATTCATGCCGCTAAGCATTGCTTCAACACTAGCTATAACTATATCCTCGTTGACTCCGATGGCTGTAGCCTTTCTATCTCCCTTGCTGAGGCTTACAGCTACCTCGGTTACGGCGTTGGTGCCTCCCGTGATAGCTTTGACAGAATAATTCTCTAACTTCATCGGTTCAACGATCCCCACCGCCTTTTTGATGGCATTAATAGCAGCATCCACCGGACCTACTCCCGTAGCCGCTTCCGTGAGCATCTTACCGTTGAGGTTCAGCCTCACAGAAGCCGTTGAGGTAACCCTGTCGCCTGTGACAACAGTTATTTCCTCAAGTTTTATGGGACGAGTAGCCGGCAACTCCATAACAGCTTCGGCGATTGCCTGCAGATCAGCGTCAGAAACCCGTTTTCCTTTATCACCTAGGCTTTTCACTCGCAGAAAAATTACGTTAAGCTGTTCATCGTTGGGATATAGTCCCATTTCCTTTAGGGATGCTCGGATTCCATGGGAACCAGAGTGCTTCCCTGAGGCTATTCTTCTTGTGCGTCCGATCAACTCGGGTGGAAAAGGCTCGTATGTTAGAGGATGAGCTAGTATTCCGTGAGTGTGCATACCTGACTCATGGACAAAGGCGTTTTCGCCTACAATTGCCTTGTTTGGCTGGAGAGGAAAGTCTGTTATCCGTGAGACAAGTCTGGATGTCTCGTAAAGCAATTCGGTTTTTATTGCCAAGTTCACCTTGTAGTTTGCCTTGAGGGCGACAGCTAGCTCCTCAAGGGAGGCATTTCCAGCCCTCTCGCCCAAGCCGTTCATGGTTACGTGGGCTTGATCGGCTCCAGATTTTAAGGCGATTATAGAGTTTGCTACGGCTAAACCGAAGTCATCGTGGCAGTGGACACTCAGAGGCACCTTTTTGAACCTTTTCTTCAGTTCGGAGAAGAGCTCGCGGGTTCTTTCAGGTATCAGAACTCCCACTGTGTCACAGGGACATAATCTGTCTGCGCCTGCTGAGACTCCTGCTTTGAGCATTTTGGTGAGAAATTCGAGGTCGCTTCTTGTTGCGTCTTCAGCTGAAAGCTCAACTGCAAGCCCGTGATCCTTGGCATATTGCGTGGTGTCCGCTGTGATCTTCAGAACATCTTCACGGGACTTCTTTAATTTGTATTCAAGGTGCAAATCTGACGAGGGAATAACCAAGTGCACTCCCACGGCACCGGTTTTCAGCACAGAATCTATATCCCCGATTACTCCCCTAGCCATGCTGTAGACCTCTGCCCTGAGCCCTGCATTGGTAATGAGTTTTATTGCTTTCACTTCACCCTCAGAAGCCGCGGCGAAACCCGCCTCTAGAGCATCGACACCAATCTTGTCCAAACTTTCGGCGATTCTAAGTTTTTTTTCTGGAGTTAGAGAAACTCCGGGAGTCTGTTCGCCGTCTCTGAGGGTGGTGTCAAAAATTCTTATCTTTTTGGGGAAACTAGTGGATAAAACGATCCCCCATTTCAAGTCCCTCGGAAACCCAATGATCCCTCATGATCCATTCCTCGTTTCACCACAACAACTTAAGCGTTAATATAAAAGTTTTTCTGTGTCTTCCCATTTCTCCATTAGTCTGAGTGTTTCATTGATGTCCGAAAAAATGCCTAAAATCTTCTGGAAAATACACAACGGTCTCCCGAGAGAAGGACCGGGCGATAACGAGTCAACGCGGAAAGCATACCTGATGCTCAAAGATTTGCCAGAACATCCGCATATACTTGACATTGGTTGCGGTCCAGGAATGCAGACAATTGAGCTAGCTAAATTAGCTAATGGGCGAATTGCCGCGTTGGACAATCATCAACCGTTTTTAGAGGATTTGAAGAAGAGAGCCAAAAAAGAGGGCGTGAGCGAGAAAATTAATGCTGTAAATGGTGACATGTTCAATCTAAATTACTAGGATAACAGCTTTGACCTAATCTGGTGTGAAGGAGCAATCTACATAATTAGGTTTGAAAAGGGCTTACGCGAATGGAGAAATTTGTTGACTGATAAGGGATACATTGTTGCCTCGGAACTCCCTTGGCTAGGACCTAACCCGCCGGAAGAGATTAGAAGATTCATGGAGGAAGGATATCCGGCTATTGAAACATTAAAAGAGAACATAGAGATCGCCCGAAAATGTGGGTATCGTATAGTCAGCTACTTTATTCTCCCAGAAAAAAGTTGGTGGACCAATTACTACACGCCAATGGAGACAAAAATCGCCTCACTGAAGCCCAAATACAGAGATGATGAAGAAGCGATTAGTGTTTTGGCTTCCCACGAGTTAGAAATTGAGATGTACCGCAAGTACTCAGAATATTACGGCTACGTTTTCTACATCATGCAAATCGAATAATGTGAATGACGTCGATTGTAATTTGGGGCTTAAAATTTAAGCCCAAAACCCAAGAATAGTAGAATGGGAAATAAGACGCGCGCGCAGCATTTAAGTGAAGGCTTGATCTAAACAACAAAACGTGAAAATTATGAATACTTTTCGGATTTTAGCAATTTGTGGAATACTTAGTCCAATCGTATATACAGTCATGTGGATTCTTGGGGGCATTTTGCAACCGGATTATAGTCATATTCGAGATGATATAAGTTCACTATTTGCAGTTAGCGCTCCTAACAAAGGGCTAATGCAATCTTTCATTATTACTTCTAGTGTTTTGTTGTTTGTATTTTACATTGGATTACATGAGGGGATAAACGATGGGGGAGGTTCAATTGTAGGAC
>CP070820.1:1061288-1089736 GCA_020344315.1 Candidatus Bathyarchaeum sp. | reverse complement strand
TTTTTTTATTGGGGAGTAAAGCATCCAAGGAATAAGGGACTGAAAAGGCTCCAATACGGGAAAAGATGAGAATCACCAAAAGCGATTAACAGCAGCTTGGGATTTTCATTTTTTATCTCCCTTGAATCGCCCCGTGTTGAGCCTCAGCAAACCCTTTCCTTTTGATGCAGAAGGGTTAAAAGCAATCTAGACCAGAAATTGGCCAAGAGATGCTGAATCATGTCCTTCAGATGCTTGTTTACCTTTTCTATACTTATAACTTCCCCCACCCCATATAAAGAAGAATTAGAAGCGTTAAAAAGCAAGAATGTTAAACTAAATTTAACATAAAAAAACTAGGTTGGAAGTAAATCTAAAATGGTTCTACCCGCTAAAATCTTTGAGATCAAGGAAGACGTCAATTTTGGTTTGATGATTCAGAAGCTGAAAAATTTCCGTGAAGAAGAAAACTACGAAAAGAGTAACGAAGAAACAGTGAATCTGGTAACGGAAATTTTGGACCTTAGCCTGAAAGAAAATCTTCTATCTGGAGTTTTCAGCATGGATTTTGTGCGGGGACGCTACTACCGCCGAAAGTTGATTGAGAACCCTGTTACTGAAGAGGCTCTTTTCTGGATAACCCGTTTCGAGAAGAGAACTTTCTTGATTGTGGTGGCGCCTTCGGTAGCTCGGGGAGTCAAAAAGCTGTTGACGAGTCACGTGGCTAACAAGCTAAGTAGAGTGCTTTTCATAACGCCGAGAACAATAGTGGAGACAAAGATTCTACATGAAACGCTTAAGGGGCTTCACGAGTCGAACCCGCAAGCAACCAGACTCATATGGTTTGACCAAATTGACATACCTGGAGTAGAGAAACTCTGTTTAGCTGGGTCAGACCTTGCTGACACTCAGCTTTATCAGGATTATCTTGAACATGGACAGATATGGTATGTTGTTTTTGAAGCGCAGAAACGTGGAATTGTGGTTGGAATCACGAGAAACTGTGTGATAACACTCTTCAGCAAAAGCACAAAAGACGAACTCATCAACTATATCACGGAAGATTTCTTGACATTAATTGAATAGGATACTGTTTTCATTCGTTTATTTTCCAAGATGGATCTGATAAGCCTTTTCGCGCCATCGCTGGTTCCAGCTCTTCCATCCGGTCTTCACAAGTTTCTCTCTGAGATGAGGCTTTTCTGCAACCCATTCGAAAAATGTGTTGAAGCTTCGTTTTCCCTTCATACTTTCCAGAGGTGCTCCAACTTCTTTACACCAGTTAGCGAAACTTCTCTCCACCATCTCCTGAAGTTCGCCGGTAACTTCAATTTCCTCAACTCTGAATCCCTGAGTCCTCAAGTATTTGCGTATACTAATGAGGACATAGCCGGAACAGACCCTGAAAATGGTCCCCCTGTCAGGTTGCATCACCTCAACGATCTCCTCTGCAATCTTCACTGCATCGTCCAGATACTTTTTGTTCTGGAAGTTAGGCGTCTGGAAGGAGGAAACCGGAATTCTCCGTTCCATATACCTGCGGTCTGGAAGTTTCAGAGCACCTATAACTACGCCTAAAATTAGGTCGCCCCAACCAGAGTCATCAATCAAAATTTCTTTCTTGTACAGAAACCTATCCAAATCCACAACCTACCTAAACGATTAACTGAACTTACGGCTCCCTACTTAACAAATGGCAGTAAACATGTAAAAAACTTGTCTCGTGAACGTCTTCACTTTTTCACTGGACATAACGGCAGAACCGTTCTTCCATAAACTTCATTCAAAACTTCTGCCAAGCCGGTGTAGATGGCGCTTGCTCCACAGATTATCCCTTCATATCCAGTTATCATCGTAAGGTCTGCGTTGCCAGTTATTCGTACAATCGTTAACAAAAAGAACAGCACAGCTAAGCTGCCGAAGACAAACTGTAGCGCACGATTAGTTTTCAATGTACCAAAGAACATTATCAGCGTGAACATGCCCCACATGAAGAAGTATGCAGCCATAGCCGCGTCTGTGGCAGCTGAAACTGCAGGAGAAAAGATTGTGACATTAGGAAGCAGTAGTAGGATGACTAGGGACCACCAGAATAGGCCGTAAGAAGTGAAAGCGAGGGTGCCGAAAGTGTTGCCTTTCTTGTATTCCATGATTCCAGCGATTATCTGAGCTAATCCACCATATACCAGTCCCATCGCCAGTATCATGCTGCCCAGGGGATAGAAGCCCGCATTGTGTATATTCAGCAACACTGTTGTCATTCCAAAACCCAGTAGTCCTAGGGGCGCTGGATTAGCCAGTTTCTCAGTCATTATCATTCGCTCGTTTAGTCAGACTTTTTTCATACTAAGAATTGCAGCATATAAATCTTCAGTATCCAATAGAAAGTTCTAGAATACAACTAAATTGTCTGTAAAAATACTTGAAAATGATAGTTTTAATGTTTTTGAGTCTGTTCTTCGAGAGGAACATATTGTTCTCTAAGCAGAGTTATTAGGGAGTTACCGCCAGTATGCTAGCGGAGGATAAATAAAAATGAAAATCGGCGTAAAGTTGTTTCCGGGTAGCATTGTCGCTCTGTTGCTTGGTGTTTTCTTGGCGGCACCTCTGCTTTATACAAATATTGTGATGGCGCCGGCTGCAGCTGGTCCTCAACCGCTGTTGGGTGTCGAGGTAACATATGCTTATATTGAGCAAATAGATGGCGCTGCTGTACCAGATTCACATAATGCAAATGAAACTATCAAACCGGGGAGTCCGATTGTCAATTACCTCATTGGATTTAATTTCACACGTTTATCTAAGGAAGCCGATCCTTGTGACGCTAAATTCGAGGTTTATTTGATTAAATTTTATTCAGACAAAGGGTTCATTGGAAATCTGGGAAGATATGAAGGCATTATCTACAACAGGGATCTTGTAGGAGACCCACTTCGTTTTGACCTTGAAGGATTCTTTGGTGGTCATCGACCATCTGGAGGAGGGTCTGCATATACGAAATGGGATGTGGGAGAATCAATGATGAGCTATTCGGGAGGCGGCGGAACTATTTGGGGTTCTACCTTTGGAGAACCAGAATCGATCTTTGTACGCGTGAGTCTACTAGGCTGGATTGCTATGAAGGGCAATTCCACTGATACGGTTATTCTGGGAGAACCTAAAGTTGTTGCGGAAGCTCAACTAGAGAAGTTCGGAGACGGATTCCTATATAATACAATCATTCCTGAAGACGAATTATCGCAAATTGACCCACTTAATCCAACTGGGAAGCTCTTTGAGCTGAAGGGAGACTTAAACTGAGGGATACACTGTGCTTAACGGTGTCAACGCGGAGCTAGAGGGCACCACATTCACTGTATACTCCTATGTTGTAAAGGAGAGCAAACCTGTAGGTCCACGGGAAGTCATGAGAGGCGCCAACCTCAGCAGCCCAAGCGTGGCTTACAGGCACCTCCAAAAACTCGAAGATCTAGGTTTGCTAGAGAAGAACGAAGAAGGCAGATACATAGTAAAAGAGAAAGCAAAAATCAGTGGTTACCTATGGATTGGCAGAACATTAGTGCCGCGGCTAATATTCTATTCCCTCTTTTTCACTGGAATTCTAAGCGCAGAAATTGCCAGTATAGCAATCCGCTACTTCGTTTATGGACTGGTTCCTGAAATGGTCCTCATATACTTAACACTGATAACTGCAATCTCCATGACACTATTCTTGATTGAAGGACTATCGCTGCGTAAAAAAACCAACATTGACTAATGTAAAAAGAAGCTTGGACAAATGAGTTAACAGAATTTGCCAGTTCTATTCCTCAATTGTTGCTACATATATTCTAACATCTTCTAGTGGTCTGTTGGAGGGTTCTCCGTCTGTTTCTACTTTTCCGATTTCGTCAACAACATCCATGCCCTCGATTACTCTTCCAAAAACTGGATGCCCAGAAATCCCCATTTCTGGATTTGGACCATCAAGGTAGTTGTTGTCAACAAGATTAATGAAGAATTGACTGCTTCCCGTATTTGGACCTCTATTTGCCATAGCTACGGTGCCCCTATCGTTCCGATTATTGTCCGTAAATTCATCCTGTATCGTGGGTATCGACGGATCCCCTTCTCCTGTTCCCATAGGGTCTCCTCCTTGAATCATAAAGCCGTCAATTACTCTGTGAAAAATTGTGCTATCATAAACTCCTTCTTCAACCAGATTCTTGAAATTTTTTGTTGTGATTGGCATGTCATCTCTCAACTCTATCACGATGTTTCCCATACTTGTCTGAAGCCGAACCTTCACCGGTTCTGAATCAGGTGTGCCACCCATACTAGCTACCACAATTATCACTACAGCAATAACAGCCAGAAAACCTACGATTAATATTACTTTTTTGTTGCTTTTCTTTTTGCGAGGTCTACGCCTACGCGATCTACTGGGACTCATAACCAAAAGAATACGACATTCGCTAATTTAAACTATCTGAGAATTACTCCCAAAACATACAGTTAACTGATAAAAGATATTACTAAATAGTTGCAAACCCACATCTTTGAAGGGATAATCGGTGAAGCAATATTATTTCTTAATTTCAGTTTCTCTGATTGTTGTTCTGCTATTCTCTTTTTTTGTGCTTCCCGATAGAACTAGCAGAAGAGGCGGTGTTGATGAAATTTTTGTCGGAGTTACTTTTAGTGGTGATTCAGTGTCGGATGCAAAATTGCTTATCGATTGGGTTAAGAATTTTACCAATCTTTTAGTGGTGCAGTCTGGTCCGGCTAGCAAAAATGAGACAATGCTTAATGAAATCTGCGATTATGCAGTAAACGCTAGCTTATCAACCATTGTGTATTTTGGCATGTTCGATCACGATTGGCAGCCGTTATGGCTTGATAGTGCCAAAGAGAAGTGGGGTTCAAGTTTCTTGGGTGTTTATTTCTTTGATGAGCCTGCAGGCAGTCTGCTTGATTCCTTTGAGGAACAAATGAAAAAATACCAATGTGATGATACTCCAATTGAGGATCCCGAAAATTATGATGAGATGGCAGATTTTTTCGTTCATAGCTGGGAGACTATGCCGGGATTAACAACAGTGAAAGAAAGGGCTGTTCCTCTTGTGGCTTACACTTCTGATTATGCTCTTTACTGGTTTGATTATTTAGCTGGTTATGATATTGTGTTTGCCCAGTTTGGCTGGAACCATAGTCGGGAACAGGATATTGCATTGATAAGGGGCGCTGCGAAGGTACAGGATAAGACATGGGGAATCATTGTAACCTGGACATTTAATAATCCGCCCTATTTGGAGGATGGTGAAAGGCTGTACGAAGATTTAGTTATGGCTTACAATAATGGGGCTAAGTATTTTGTAGTTTTTAATTATCCAACTATCAATGATTATGGAATACTTAATAATGAGCACTTCCTGGCTTTGGAGAGGTTTTGGCAGGAGATTCAAGTTGATTCAGATTATGCTCCTGTAGTTGCTGATTCTGTGCTAGTTTTGCCTAAAAATTATGGTTGGGGAATGCGTAATCCCAATGATTCGATTTGGAGACCAGAATGGGGGCCAGATGCGAAGTCTCCACAGATCTGGAATATTTCCAGAACACTTCTATCTCGTTACTCCACCAATTTAGACATCGTATATGATGACAACAGATTTCCATTAGAGGATAAATATTCTGAAATCATCTATTGGAACTCGACTATCGAGAATTAATCGAACATGTAGAAAGTAATACTGTGCGGGGGCCTTCTTTAAAAGATGAAATCAGCTAAAAAAGAGGAAGTTTGCCGAGAGATGTTTGCACAATATTGCTAAATAGTTGCTCAGGCATATTAACTAACTTCCATGCAAACACTCGCTATTGGAGGGTCTGAGATTGGTTGGCAAACCGCTAGTTTCAATCGTGTCAGCAGGGTTATCGAAGTTTGGTAGACTGGATGGGATGTACTGCAGGGAAATTTTCGCAGAAGCAGTCAAAGAAGCCTTCGAAAAATGTCCTAACCTAGACCCGGTGAAAGACATTGAGGCTCTATTCGTAGGTCACATGGGTGAAGCCTACGAGCATCAAGGACACACAGGACCTACCTTAGCTGACTGGGCTGGCATGCTGCCAAAACCTGCAGTAAGGATTGAATCTGCCTGCGCTTCATCCGGAATCGCCCTGAGAACCGGAATCCTAGCCATACTCTCTGGCCTGCACAAGATTGTCATAGTTGGCGGGGTAGAAAAGATGACTCACCGAACAACAGCCGAGGTAACAGAATTTCTGGCTATGGCCTCCGACCTGCCTTTCGAACAATGGCATGGAATAACTTTTCCAGGACTGTATGCCCTCATGGCTACAGCTCACATGCACGAATACGGTACAACCGAAGAACAGATGGCTCAAGTGGCAGTGAAGAACCATCACAACGGAACACTAAATCCAAAAGCTCACATGCAGAAAGAGATAACCGTGGAAAAAGCCATGGCATCAAAAGTAGTCGCATGGCCCCTAAAACTTTACGATTGCTCCTTGATAACAGACGGGGCCAGCTGCCTTATCTTGACCCATCCAGATCTTGCCAAAAAATTCACTGATTCACCCGTTCACATAATTGGTTCTGGACAGGCTAGTGACACTATTGGCCTCTACGAGAGAGAGAAACTCACGACACTCAGAGCTGCAAGGCTTGCTGGACAAGAAGCTTACAAGATGGCTGGCTTAGAGCCCAAAGATTTAGATGTCGCAGAGATTCATGACTGCTTCACCATCGCTGAGATAATAGCCTACGAAGACCTCGGTCTCTGCAGTTCTGGAAAAGGCGGAAGCCTAGTGGAGGAAGGAACAACCGAGCTCGGAGGGAATATCCCCATCAATCCAAGTGGCGGATTAAAATCGAAAGGGCATCCAGTTGGGGCAACTGGAACCGCTCAAGCCTACGAGATTTACTTGCAACTGACAGAGCAAGCTGAGGAGAGGCAGGTGAAGGGGGCAGAGATAGGCTTGAGCCACAATGTTGGAGGTTCCGGCGCCACCGCTGGCGTGCACATTTACAGGAGAGAATAGACATGTCTGAGAAACCTCCCCCATTCACAGTATCAAGCTTCTACAAGTTTGTAAGCGAAAAAAAACTAATGGCAGCAAAGTGCGACAAATGCGGAACGATACTTCTACCGCCAAAACCAATGTGCACCAAGTGTCTTTCAACGAACCTAGAGTGGATAGAACTTGAAGGTGTCGGAAAGCTGCTCAGTTATACAATCATCTATGTTGCACCGGTGCAGTTTCAGTCATTGGCGCCATACATTGTTGGCATCGTGGAATTAAAGAGTGGTCTTCGTTTACCTGGAATGATTCGTGGTGTGGAGCAAGAAGAAATCAGAGTAGGAATGGACTTGAAAATTGATTTTGACACTTCAGTATCCTCTCAGTGGCCTGCATGGCCCAGATACTTCTTTAGACCGCTTTAATTATTGCTAGACTATTCCTTATCAACTTGATAGGCTATTTTTCCGTTTTTTTTCGTTCAGTAATATCCCTAGTTATGATTTTAATGGCCACAGGTTTTCCATCTTTGAAGATTGCTTGACCTCCAGTCTCAACTGGAATTGTTGTTCCGTCTT
This sequence comes from Candidatus Bathyarchaeum sp., assembly GCA_020344315.1. GTDB lineage: Archaea > Thermoproteota > Bathyarchaeia > Bathyarchaeales > Bathyarchaeaceae > Bathyarchaeum. Next base: position 1,082,156 of record CP070820.1, on the reverse strand, counting down.
TCCTTGTTAGTTCATATTCAAAATAGGGGATTGGCTTTCCCATTTTGGCTTTGAGAAGAATTGCGAGGCTCTTTGGCCATAACCTCTTAGGAATGATTTCTCTCATGTTCATACCTATCCCCTCTTCCACTGTATAGCCCGTTAATTCTTCTGCTGCGTTGTTGCCAAACAAAACATTCCCCTTAAAATCTACTATCGCAATTGCATCTTTGGAGTTTTCAATCAAGTTTCTATACTTCGCTTCAGATTCCACAATCTTTTTTCCGCTTTTGATCTCTCCACGGCTTTTTCTATTGCATGACCAAGTTCACCATAAACCACTTGGGGTTGACCTATCTTGTTATGATATATATCGGTCAGCGCCAAGGTTCAACGCCTTAATCGCGACTTCTCTGCCTTTCCCTGTGAACAGAATAAAAGGAATATTGTTTCTTCCATCTCTCAATTCCTTCAGCAAATCCAAACCATTTCTTTCAGACATCTGATAGTCAGAAACGATTATGTCATACACTTTATGTTTAATCTTTTTCAGGGCTTCCTTGACAGACAAGGCAGTTTCCACTTGAAACGAACCTTGCGCTTCCAAAATTTGCTTCGCAGCCTTTACGAAACCCGCTTCATCGTCCACATGTAAAACCGTTATCAACGCCTTCTTTGTTGAGGCTGCACTATTTTTTAGTGAAGATTCTGCAGGTAGTTCTGTCATTCACCCAACGCCCCATTAGATACCCTTGGAAGCCAACTACCAAATTAATTAATTGCTGTATAATCATTTGCGAAATCGGACTACAGATCAGTAATATTGCTGATTCAGATTCGGACCATTAGAATTACATAGTTTAAATACTCACTATTTTTTCCTGTTAAGTTGCTGTATCAGGATTGGTACATCATTAGCTGAAGAAACTAGATAATGAGCGCCAGAGCAGCTTAACTCTTCTATTGCCGAAATACCTGTAGCTACCCCCACAGCAAGGACCCTAAGCTTGCTAGCACACTCCACATCTCGGACACTGTCTCCCACCACCACAGCTTCCTGAGACCTAACTCTCAAAGCATTCAATACAGCTTCCAGATGGGCAGGATGAGGCTTAACCTCCAAAACTGCCTCCCGAGTTATCACAGCGTCAAAGAACTGTTCGAGATGGAAACGCCTGAGAAGGTAGCCTGTCGCCTTTTCGCCGCTTATAGTGCACAGGGCAAGCTTCAGTTTCATAGTCCGCAATTTTTGGAGGGTCTCCGGTATGCCCGCAAACATTTTGGTCGTTCGGGCAGCTTCCAACTCAAAGCTCTCCACGATAGAAAACACCATCTTCTTGAACTTTACAAACTCCTGTTTCCCCACTCCTTTTGCTCTAAGGTATTTTTTCACCTTCACTAACATGTCGAAGGCGCTTTCTTTCAGCGAGAAAAGAGAGCGGGGGAGGCCTTGTTTGGTAAGGAGGTTTATGACTTCGATCCTGCAAGCTCTGATGTTTAGGTTAAACTCTGTGAGAGTTCCGTCGAGGTCGAAGATCACTGCTCTAATCATTAGTTCTAACCAACTACTCTTATTGCTCTATAAGATTCTGTTGGGATCATAAAATTGCTTTTTGGTTTCGGAAGGTAATCTTCGAACTTCATTAAGCAACGGAGACGAAAAACAATGGGTATCTAAGTGATAGCGAAACTTGTTTTCTATTCATATTCTCTATTCGCAAATGCTTTTTGTGGATTCAATAGAAAAGTTATGTGAATGTAATTGGCATGCGCCTAAAAATAATAATGTTTGCCAGCGTTCTGAGTCTTGTGGGTATAGCCTTGTTTTTTTATGGCATATCTATGAGCAATCATGTTATGAACCCAGAAAGCTTTATCTCAGGAACATATCCTCTGGTTTTAGGGATTTTTATTGGCATAGTGGGTCTTCTGATGCTGATGTTGCAACTATTTCAGCGTCAATCACTAATCTACTTGTGGCTAAATGTGAAAGTTAGATTAGGAGAACCGAAGAAGCTTTAAACGTGAGAAAGACTTTGGAGTTGACCTTTAGCTTCATTTCATTTAATGATTTTTTTGTGATTTGAACGTTAAACCGCATTCCAGTATCAACAGTCAATCTCGCTATAGACCCCAAGTCTGTGATTCCAGTGATTCTTCCTTTGAATATGTTTCTGGCACTTGAAGTCAGAGGTTTAGTTGAGACGATAATGTCTTCAGGTTTCACATGAACTGAAATATCTCCCGAGATGCTAAAGGATGCCTCAATTTGCAGATTCTTATGAACGTCTATAATTGAGGTGCCATCCTTGCTGACTTTAGAAATTCCAGAAAAGACATTCTCAAGACGCGAAAAACTTGCCAAATATTTGTTAGACTTCCCGAAGATCTCCTGATTTGATCCAACCTGCCTCACAGTTCCCTCAAGAAGCAATGCTATTTTTTGGCTGAGGGCTTCCGCCTGAAACATGTTGTGGGTTGCCAAGACAATGGTTGTGTTTTTTTCTCGGTTCACGCGGAGGATTGATTCTTCGATTATTGAAACGTTTTTAGGGTCAATATTAACGGTTGGTTCATCTAGGAGCAAGAGTTCTCTGTTTAAGACTAATGCTCTGGCAAGGGAAACTCTCTGCTGTTCTCCACCCGATAATTTTTTTGCCCGTCGCTTTTCGCAACCTTCCAGTCTCACTAGTTCAAGAACTTCTCCAACTTTATCGCTTATCTCCTCTTTTGAGTAGTCTCTAAGTTTTAGGCCATAGGCGATGTTATTGTAGACAGTTGTGTCGAAGAAAACAGACTTTTGAAAGACCAGTGTGGCTTTTTGCCGAAGCAGACTTCGGTCACTATCAGTAATCGTTTTGCCGCTATACAAGATAGTTCCCTCTGTTGGGCTATCCAAGCCGGCAAGTATTCTCAGAAGCGTTGTTTTTCCTGATCCGCTTGGTCCAAGCAGTGTTGTTATCCTACCCTGCAATATTTCAAGGTTAGTATCGTGAAGGGCGTTAATTGTTCCAAAGCTTTTGCGGACATCTCTAAGCTCTACGAGGACTGAAATGGTTTAGCGCCTCCTCAGGTAGTTGATAGTAATGGTGATTGCGTATACTATGGCTAAAAGTATAACGCCTAAGGCAATGCTGAATTCTATATCGGCTCTATTAATCTCTAAAGCTATGGCGGTAGTTAACAGCCGGGTTCGGCCATGAACGTTACCGCCAATCATCATAGCAACACCCAACTCTGCAAAGGCTCTATTGAAACCTGCTATAACCGCAAGCGTCACCCCTCCAGCAGCCTCCCGCAGAATGGCTGTTGACGCTTGAATCTCCGTGGACCCCAGAGTCTTAGCTAAATCTCTAAGTTCCATGTTAATGGACTCAATAGCGCTTGTTATGAAGCTGACAAGTATTGGAGTGATAAGAATGGCTTGTCCAAGAGAAATGGCTAGGGGAGTGAAAAGAAGTTCGAATATGCCGAAAGGTCCAGTCCGTTTAAAGAGCAAAAATAGTACAAGTCCAAGAACCACGGTTGGCATTCCGAGAAAAGCGTTAAAGGATGACCGAATAAAGTTCTTTGCGTAAAAATTCTTCATTGCGAGAATAACCGCGATGGGTAAGCTCCATAGCGTAGCCATGGCAGTAGCTAACCCAGATATGTACAAGGATCGAAAAACTATGGTGTATACTGTGGGATCGAGAGAAAAAAGGAGTTGGAATGCTTTGATTATTCCATCAACTATTTCGGCTGTCAATTAAATATCTCTCGTCTAATCATTGTTGGCAGAGCTGCAATCTTCAGGAAAGATAAGTCGCCGGCTTCGTAGCGTTTGTCAGTTGGGCATTCGGTTCCATCGATGAACGCAAAATCTCTAATCCAACTAACTATCGTAGGATCGGTATTTTCCTCTAGAAGTTCAACAGCTGGATTAAATAATGGTTGACCGAACTCAGCAATACCGAAATCGGCAAGTATGTCTTGAACTTGATCTGATACAAGGAATTCAATGAACTTTATAGCGTTATTAAAAATCACATTTTTCAAGTCAGGATGTCGTGGGTCACAAGCTATTGCGCTATAGACGTTTAATGTGTCCTTTCCAGCTTCAACTACGATTTCTAGGTCGATGGCTCCCGAGGCATAATTGTTCAGGTAGCTTCCCATATCGCATATGGTGTATCCTCTCTTTTCATTTACCATAGCTAATGTTGCTGTCATGCCAGATCCTCTTTCCCAATACCAGTCTGACTCATCCCTCAATTCTGATGCATCTTCTCCTCCAGCAATCCATAATCTCTTCTCTTTTGCGTGTGTACCCGAATCGTCACCTCTTGAGACCCATAAGGCGTTGCCTTCTCTTCCAGCATCCCTTATAGCCAGCAGTGCATTTACCGGATCAAGACCTCTGACGCCAGCAGGATCCTCTGCTGGACCAACAACAACGAAATAGTTGTAAGCTATGATCTTTCTGTTGACGCCGTAACCGCCCTCTAGAAATGCCTTTTCTCTGGCGGGGTCGTGAACAACTATCATGTCTGCGTCGCCTCCTTGTGCAGTCTTTATTGCTAAGCCGGTTCCCTGTGAAATGAAGGTAACATTGATGTTTGAATAGATTTTCTCGAATTCGTGGTCGAGCACATCTAGCAGCCCAGTCTCGTAGAGGCTAGTTGTGGTGGAGACTACTAATAGCTCTTTTTCTTGAATTGTGAGTGCCCATGCAGCTATGCCTACTGCAAGAACTGCGATCACGACAAGGATGATTCCATAGTATTTTTTCATATGTTTCACCGTTGTGTTTCAACGTGCATAACGATTATTTAAGTTTTTACATAACACACAACATCGCATCATAAAAAAACGCCGTTCAACAGTAAATCATCCATAGGATCCCAACTATCTCCGGAAAGTCCTCACTATTCCGACGTGGTTTTATATGCATAACGACTATACTTGAGAGTGAAGCCCATGTTCACCAATAACAAGAATAAACTTCTATTCAAACTCTGGCTAGAACACAATGGAGAACCTATCCTGGGAAAGGGCGGAGCAGAAATCTTAGAGGCAATAAAAGAAGTAGAATCCATCTCCAAAGCAGCCAAAAAAGTTGAAATGTCCTACCGCTACGTTTGGAATTATCTAGCAAGGATAGAGAGAACTTTAGGCATGCCAGTAGTGAAAACATTCAAAGGTGGAAGCAGGGGAGGAGGGGGCGCCCTTCTCACAGAGCTAGGAGAAAGGTTGTTGAGAGACTATGACCGAGTTGAAAGCTACATTGGTGAAATAGTGGGCGATGAAACATATTGGGAGGCTATAGGATTGAAGATAAGTGCACGAAACAGATTGAAGGGAACGGTTCAGAAAGTCGATAAAGGCATAATAACTGCGAAAGTAAAGATAAAAATTGAAGCACCCGCCGTTGTAACCGCAATTATATCTAAAGAAGCCGTTGAAGAACTGGGAGTAAAATCTGGAGACTCCATTGAAGCCGTAATCAAAGCAACAGAAGTGATGATTGCGAAAGAAAAATGAGTCAGATAGTTACTGTAATCCGTGATTTCTAGCGGAGCGGATACAAAAGCATCAACCAGTTGTTCTTAAATTAAAAGCAACTCCAACATTTTCTCTCTTTCTAGACATAATGAATTTTACTTGGGAACATCCTATATCTATAGGCTTCAAATGTTTTCAATAAGCTAGCGAGTCCTAAAAAAAGGTGCCATCCATAACTAAATCATCGCGTTAAATTCAGAGATGTTTCTGCCTTTTTATCGAGGGGCTCAGCTTAAGCCAATTACGCTGCAGTTCTAGCAAAAGGTTTTCATAGATGCGCATGCAAGTGTTATATTAGAAAAGTCAACGTTTAGTATAATGTGAACATTGGAAAAGGCGTGAATAATGAGTGGATCAGTCGTCCCACATATAGTATTAATTGATGAAAAAGGAGAACATCAAGGGGTTCAAGGTAGTTATTGCTGGGGTGACATTTGTGTCGATTATGCAAAGCCCTCCAGTCGTACCAAAGATATTCGTGAGCAGCTATCTATACCGAAGGGTGCAAAAATTACTTTTAAAGTGGTGGATTATGTCGGTCCGAAGCAACTCCATGTTACCATATTTTCTGGAGACAAAATAGTGCTACATGAAGCCGTCAAGATGAAGATGAAAATGAAAGTCCCAAAGGGAAAATATTTTCTTAATGTAAAAGCGACTTGGGAAGGACAAGGTGATGTCTCAAACGTTTTTTTGATAGAAGTCTTTTAAAATTTTTAATGAGATAGACAATAATACGGTTACATGCAGATAAAAAAATTGGATGGATTATAAAGCGTATTCTTTCTCTTAACGTGACGATAGAGCTCTATAATCCCAAACTGTACCCGTTGACTGACTAAGGTCGCATTCGAAGACGGGAATGATTTGATTTCCTCATTGATGCAAGTGTTAGTGATACTGCTCCTTTTGTTCCGATGATGAAAGGATATACTACACCCTTAACAATTTGTCTAAATATTGCCGAAGAGTCCATTTTTTTATTAATAATCGGGGTGAGTTCGTAGTAGCGGTCTAGAATTCGCTCAAATGGAGTCTTAAACATCGATTTCAGAACGACCTCGTCTCTGAACTCTCGGAGAAATTGTGTGCTTGTTTGAATTACTGGAATGGTTGTAGTCGAGGCAATTTTAGCAATTGGACATTTCCATTTTCTTTTTCCATAAATGTATTGAATACCCTCTATGTCATCTTTGGTTAAGGTACGTCGTATCCCTGAGTAATATGCGTACATCACAGCATTAGTGTCGTTTGAGTGCGCCAGACCCAAAGCGTGACCGAGTTCATGGATAGCAACAGAAGCTAAGTCAATTCCTGATGGAGGAGAATCGTTAGTCCACAGTTCATCTTCATCGAAGTGCACTCGTCCATCTTCAGGATAGAAAGCATGTGCCAGTACGCCTGAAGGTCCATCGAAAGGATAGCCGCAACCGTGATCACCTGAACCCCAGCTAAACTTTAAGTCACCTCCTGATGATGCTTCGCTAAAATTTAGAGGTGCTGCTAGACTCCATTGGAACAATCCGGAGCCAATTGCGCTTTGTACTTCGGATTGAGTTAGATCTGGTGTGTAATTTTGGAATGTGTAAGTAAGATCTAGTTTAGTCCATTTTTTCCCGCTGTAGACATAATCTACGATCTGTCCTTCAGGGACTACAAAATCGGGGAGACCGCATCGTGGTTTCAACATTAGATTGATAGTCGCTTTGTCAAGGACTCCTGTTGGTCGCAATCGATTAAATTCCTGGAATCGTTTGAGTGCTTTCTGGGTTGGACTGTCAAATACCATTGGTTCTGGTTGTCTTGCAGCTTTTTCAACATCTATTTTCAGCCCGTAAGGTCTTTCCTCGTCTGGACGTATGTAACCAAATCTTTTAAGGTAATTTTGTAGCCTACCTACTTCGTCACCTTCTTCATCCATTTTTAGCCCTATCTGAGTCGGGACATCCATTATTTTCACCAAAAATTGGTTTATGAGGTGGACTTAATATATAATTTTCCCTTAGAACATATAAAGAGATTGTGAATGCATCTTTGTTTACGGCAATCAGCAAAATTACTTACACTAACTGGAAAAACTAACATTTCTATTGTTAGGATTTCTAGCGATAAAGTTTTTACTACTTGCTGATCTTACTCTTCAGTGTCAGGAGGTTATAATGTGAAGATATTTAACGAGCGCATTGTTTTTTCAACCAAGGGCGAAATAGATTTCATGGACCTTACCGGAAAGGTTCATGAAGTTGTGAAGAAGTCCGAAATCAAAAACGGGTTGATCCATGTTTTTGCTCCCCATGCTACTGGAATCATTATTTTAACAGAACACGAACCCCGGCTAGACAGTGATGTTAAAGATTTTCTAGAAAAAATAATTCCTAAATATGGTGGCTATAGACATCCGTCAAACGCTCACTCCCATCTCAGATCGATGCTCTTGAGTCCAGACAAAACCCTCCCTGTGATAGATGGAGACGTGGTTATGGGCACGTGGCAGTCCCTAGTTTTCGTGGAAACTGATGTATACCCGCGACGAAGAACAATTATCATGCAGGTCATCGGTGAGTAGAACCGATCAACTAGCTGATACACTGAAAGGGGAGTTACGTTCATATTCGCCATATTTTTCTCTGTTTTCGAAGGCATCCATTGAAGAGAAAATGCTTAATTACTCAATCTACCTCTAGCAGATTTTCGCTATATAGTTAAATAACGTATGATTTCGTCTTGTTTCGCCTTTTTTAATAGCAGAACAAACAATATCGGGAGAAGCATTGAAGCACAATTAAGGCACCAAAGCGTCAAAATCAGTCTTCAGCGAAAAAAGAACCGAAAAATGAACGTTTCTGATGCTTGTTCAACCTCAAAACCAAACACCAGCTACTGCGCTTTTTTACGGTATATATGCTTCGAAAGCTATCGTAGATTTCTTGACTGTTATTTTGTGTGGATTTCTACCGTGTCGCCGTCTTCAAGGGTGAAGGATCCTCCAACCTTTTGTGGACTGAAACGCAATCGCTTTGACCACACTTTTGCGTACGAAAATTGTTTGTAGAAGTCGCTATGAATCCTCTTTGCCAAGTCAAAGACGGAGGAGCCTTTTCGGATGGTGAAAGGCCTTATGGAAGCAGCTCGCTTACCAGTATCCGTAGTGTAGACTCGAATTATGTTAAGCATCTCAAATATTTCAGACCCTAGGTTCTCTAAGCCCTTCCTCTTTTTGCAAGACGTAACGAGAATCTTTGCTTCTTTTCCAATATGCTGTTTGAATTGTTCGATTCTTTCAGTAGCCTTCGGGTAGTCTGCCTTGTTGGCTATGATTATTGCTGGTCGATAAGTGGTGCCTTCGAAGACGGCTTCTTCAACATCATCCAATGTAGCCCCTCCCTGAATCTTAACTGTGGCATCGCGTATTCCGTAGCTTTTGAGAAGCTGCTTCACGTCCTTGACCGAACAGCCAATCAGCCGTCCCAGCACGATAATTTTCAATTTAGAACCCATGTGTTTCTTTTCAATTTCGATTCGAGCTTTGGGCTTTCTAGTGAGGATTCTTGCTTTCTCCAACTCGCTGGAGATAAGAGAGAATTGTTCAGCTGGGTTATGGGACAGATCCACCATGAGAATGAGACCGTCAGAGTTTCTGGCTGAAGTTAACGTTTGAAGCCCCCATGCTCCTCCTTCTGCGGAACCCTCCATCAGAGCTGGAGCCTCAACCATCTGAAACTGCAGGTCTTCATAGTTAAACATCCCTGGCGTCGGCTCCTTGGTGGTATATGGATAGCTGGAGATTTCCACTTTCGAGTTGGTCAGAAGGGATAAGAGACTGCTGCGTCCAACGTTGGTCGGCCCCAAAATAACGATTTGAGCATCTCCCTCTTTTTCTACAAAAATTTTTGGTCCGCCAACTCCAGCTTTCTTATGCTTCTTTTCCTCAATCTCTCTTCGAAGAAGCGCCATCTTCCTCTTAACCTGAGCCCGAAGATTCTCTGTGCCCTTGTGCTTGGGGACCAAACTCATGAACTCTTGGAGTTTCTGGATTTTCTCCTGAGGTCTCCTCGCCAAAGAAGCTTCGTGCCATTTCTGTCGGGCTTCTGCAGGAAGATTAGCGGGCATAGGGCAAACTTCCAAATAGTAAGTTCCCAGCGCATAGGATATTATTCTTTCTAAAAGCGAATGATTAATTTCGTTTGCTTCAATATTGATGGACGAACTGATTAGGGTGGAAATTGAGATTTATCCAGGGAGGAAAGCCATGCATGAAGGAATCTCATGTTTTTGACCCGAAAAACGTGGAAATCTTGGAGGCAAAGGATAGGAAGACATGGCAGAGTCCCGAGGAAATCTTGGGGGCAGTAGGGCTCAACCATAACTACGTTGCAGCTGACCTAATTTGCGGAAGCGGTTTCTTCACCATTCCCCTTTCTCGCAAGGTCAAGAAAGTTTATGGCATCGACGTTCAAAAGGAGATGCTGGAGTTTCTTGAAAAGAAGATTAAAAGCCAGAAAATCGGGAACATTGAGCTTTTGCTCTAGGGAGAAGAAGAAATTCCCCTCGAAAACGAAAGCGTAGACCTGCTAATAAGTGCAAACACGCTTCACGAATTCAGTGACAAGGAGAAGGTGATTAGAGAGACACGAATGGTACTCAGACCTGATGGAAAGGCAGTGATAGTTGACTTCAAAAAAGAGGACACAAGCCTCGGACCTCCAGTAGCAATAAGAGTTTCCAGAGACCATGCAAAACGGCTCTTCGAGAAAAATAAATTTACAGTCTTGAAATCAAAGGAACTAACGTATCATTATCTGATAGTTTTTCTGAATCGCAACCCAGTTTGATTTACTATCTCTCGGCAAAGATTTGGGCATTTGGTAGCTATTTTACGAAAGATTTATTGCATCGTGGTTTGTGGGGTGAATTAGAGAATTGTGGAGTGCAAGTTTATGAAGACATATCTAACCATCTGGTTTAGCAGTGAAGGTGCAAACCCAGTTGTTGTGGCAGAGAAGCCCCGGGCTATGGGCTTCAAGCCAGTTAAGGGGCCTTATGATCATCTTTATGATTGGGGGCGCGAAATCGAGTTGGAAGAGATATTGCAGATCGGCACTGCTGTCCATTAGACGCTGAAAGGGTTGAACGTGATATACAAGCTGGAAACTCTGTAGCGGCTCTGTTAGAGGTAGTTAGGTGGCAGATGGGCTGAGTTGGTTGATGCTTTTGTATCCGCTCTCAGCGAGATAACTGTGTGAAGAACTGTTTAGACCACGTTAGAGGAGATCGTTTCAGGGTTTCACCATGGGTTTGGGTTCTGCAGTCGTGAGATTATGGTCTTGAAAGAAAGCCATTTTGAGCTTTGATGTTGAGAGTGGGGCATTGTGTAACCAATAACGTAGGCAAAACCGTCCACTTTTCCCTCCTTTCAAAGGTAAGTCTAGCCACTTTGGTGATATTAGTGAATATGGTATTACAGACATAAAACACCCTCACTGGAGCCAACCACTGCTCTGAGGAGGCGTGTAAACGCAATAAGTGGATACAAAAGCATCAACGGACTTCCCCAGTTTACGAGTTGCGAAACTATTCCAATTCTTGTTTCAGCCTCTGTCTCTGCCGACGGATATGCCTTCTGCTGTATCCAATGTAAGGGTCCACCGTCTTCGCTGCCTTCCAACCGAACCATGCTTTCATCTCCGGCAACGTTGTCGTCGGATCCTCCAAGAAACGCGTTGCCCTATTTAATCGAAAGAAATGAGGGTAGTAGCGGTCTCCCATAACGCGCTTAACTATGTTGATGGCTGTGCGGGGCGAGAAATTCCAGATTCTGCCTTCCTCATTTTCAGAAGAGCGTCTCGTCTGCTCAATTTTCTTTATGATTAAATCCACGTAGGGATAATCGATGGGAATTTCCAATGGTTCCCGTTGGCCACCTTTCTTTGGAGTGGCATTAACAATCAATAGACTGTCCTTGACCAGAAAATCTTTTGCTATTCTCTCCAGAGCCTCGATCTTTCTAACTCCAAACCAGTATAGAAAAGCAAGGAAGGATTTGTGGCTCAACATTCTGCCCTTTGGAAAACTGGCTCTCTCCATGGCTTCCTCAAAGCTTTGATAATCTATGGGCGCCGTCACCTTTCCATACTTATACCTTGGCAGCATCAACACCTTGAGTAAGCACAGTAAGTTGCGTAAAAGGTACGTTTTGCGCAAGTTAATATCATTTTATAACATGTTAGACCATACCTGCCTATTCGGCAGCTGATCTCTCGGAAGTTTTTGATGCATAAAAAATAGCAAAGATTAAAGGATTATTAGTAATAAATACCATCAAATCTAGAAAACCTAACGGGGACATAATCGGTGGTAAAGGTCATTCTGGCTACGTCTTTGTGCAAGTACTTCGAAATTGATGAGGTTATTGTTGAGGCAATAAAGGACGTCGATCTTACCATTGAGGAAGGCGAGTTCATTGCTATCTACGGGCCTTCTGGTGCAGGAAAGACAACTTTGCTGAATCTGATTGGAGCCTTGGATAAACCTACAAGCGGAAAAGTTGTTGTCTTCGATCATGATCTTGGAGCATACGGCGAAAATTTTTTGGCAACCTTCCGTTCTGCCTACGTCGGTTTTGTTTTTCAATCCTACAACCTCATTTCAACTCTAACCGCCTTGGAAAACATTGCTTTTGTTGTAGAGTTAGCTGGCTGGGAAAGAGAACGAATAAAGAATCGTTCTGAAAGCCTGCTCAAGCTGTTCGGTTTGGAGCATCGAGCCAACCACTTTCCCGCTCAACTCAGCGGAGGTGAACGCCAGAGAGTAGCTTTTGCTCGTGCCTTAGCCAACGATCCTCCTCTTCTTCTCGCAGACGAACCTACTGGAAACTTAGACACAGAAACAGGCTTAGAAATTGTGAACATTCTGAAGCAGATTAAAGAAGAAGGTAAGACCGTTATTGTGGCGACCCATGACGAAAAACTTCTGAAACTTGCAGACCGTTCCTTATGCCTAAAGGACGGGAGGCTCACGGAATAATGAGTGAGATTTCTTTTCCCATCAAGGATTTAACACGAAGAAGAAACCAAACAGCATTAACAATTCTTGGTTTAACAATATCCATAGCCGCAACACTTTTTCTCGTTATCTTCGGAAGCAGCTTAGGCTTTGAAATCACCTATCTCATTAGAGGAGGGCGACTAACCAGCGGATTCTACAACATATTCTTTCAATTCATCCTCATTGTCAGCATTCTAAACCTTCTAACCGGCCCTATCATAACATCCTTACTTATCCATATAACGATGTCTGGGCGAATGCGAGACATTGGAGTGATGAAGGCATCAGGCTGTTTGAGTGGTTCCATTTCTGCCTATTTCGTCACAGAACTCTCCTTACTTGTCATCCTCAGCTCAATAACCGGAATAATCTCTGGAGTTGCAGCCTATTTCATCTCTACGAGCTTTTTGAACGCTTCAGGATTCGCTATATCGCAAACTCTAAACATAGGTGCAATTCTCTTCGTTTCAATTATCCTCATCATCTTCTCCCACATCTTCGGAGCCTTACCCATTCTGAAAGCATCCAAAGCGAAGCCAACAGAAGCCATGTCCCCAATTTACCAGCTCGGAACATCTGTTAGTGTAGGAAGAAAAATCCCTTCGAGACTTGGTTTTACGTTCAAAGTGGTGTATCAAAATCTGGTTCGTAGGAAATCTGCGACTCTTCAGGCGATACTTTGTCTTACTGTGGTTTTGATCCTGACAACTGTAACGATTGCTGGTGGAATGATTGCCGAACATACTACCACAAGCTATGCTGAACGAGCCATCGGTAGAGACGTAATTCTTATGGGTCATCCAACCATCACGGACCGTTACGTTAACCTTCTTTCCCAGTTTTTTGAAGCCAAAGAAATGGAGCAAATTAATTATCTCAATTCAGAATTCTTCATTTCTGAAGCTCTGATACCAAGATTGAATGATATTTCCGGTGTTAACAAGGTTGATTCTCGCTTAATATTAGAGAATTCTGTCCGAGAGGTCCCTGGAGTTATTCTTGATCCCGTTGATGAAACAGGGGCTGTAATCATAGGTAGCAATCGAGTGGAGGATGCCTTGATTCTGGGTGTAGAACCTGAAAATGTAGTAAATGATTGGCTAATTGTGGGAAGAAATCTTGAAAAAGATGATGAAGGATCCACGATGATCGGTGATTCGTTGGCTGTGGCCATGTTTGATGATGCCTTTAATCAATCAATGAAGGTCTTTGAGGAAAATGAACTGCCCTTTTATGAGGTAGTTGGAATTTGCGTGGACCCTCTAAACAACGGAAAGGTTGTGTACATGCCCCTCGAAAGCTTATACCATGACCTCGGGCACCAAGGATACAATCTTCTCTTTCTCAAGATTGACCCTGCAGAAAAACCGAGAGTTCTCGGCGAAATAGAAAGCGAAATATCAGGAGAAGATTTGAGGGTTGTGGAACTTGAACAAATTCTCGATAAGCATGTGAATTATTTGAATAACATCTGGTCTTTGGTTATGCTTTTGCCTCTCTTCTCTATTGCAACAGCCGCAATTTCTCTCCTCAGCTATCTGATGCTCTCTATCTCAGGTCAGCAGCATGAATTTGGCATCATGAGAGCCTTGGGTGCCAAGCCAAAAAGCATCATGAAAATCGTTTTTTCTCAGGCATTGCTGATTATCTTAGTCAGTGCTGCAATTGGAATTTCTGTGGGATTATTCATCACGTTCTCATTCTTAATTCCTGAACCAGTTTTCTCTCAAGCTACCCTCATCTCTATTGCAGGATGGTTACTTCTGATCTTAGGCATCCTATGCGCGTCTAGCCTATATCCAGCGGTGAAAGCAGTGAAGAAAACGGTTGTTCACGTAATTTCTGGAACATAGGATTAATCGTTCTAGCTGGTAAGCCGCTTGTCCTTCAAGTAATTGTTGCTGAAATAATCGGGTAACTTAGGTCCTAAAGTCGCTCGGAAATGCGTCAGTGCCATTATGTGACCGGGCAGCTCGTCCAAGTAGTTCTGGAGTTGAAGAATTGGAACAACCGGCACGTTATTGAAGAATTTTGCAGGTCCTGGAAAGAGTGACAGGATCACAGGAAAAAGAAATGCTTGCGTCCACCCGTTTAACCTTAACCTTTTTTGTAGAGAGGGGAGAGCCTCTGTAAGGACTTTGGTCCTTAGAGCTTGTGCTTCAACAATCTTTTTAATGGCTGATTTCCCCCACCCACGCCGCCAACGTTTGCAATCTACGCTAACTACATAGGGTTTACTAAATGCGAGGACATCTATCTCCCACCTTCTTCCTGCCTTCTTAAAGCGGAAGCGACGTTTAACAGTGAAGTTGTTGGCTTCAAAAGCTGTAGCTGCAAAATTTTCAAATTCAATCCATTCAAGAACCTTGCACACTCTTTCAATGTCCGTTCCCAAATTGATGGCGTGAATGGCAAGTTTGACGCGTTGGTTCGAAGATACTTCGATTATCCCCTCTTCACCTTCGATAAGCCCCAATTCACGAAGCCCTCTCAAAATTTCGTTAGTAACAGGGACAGGAACGTTAACATCCAATGCAACAACTTCTTCCGCAATTGGTCCATTATTTGTCAATTTCAGTATGGAGATCAAGACATCTCTTTCGGCAACCATTTTCATCTTACTCCGAAAAGGTCTCAGATAAACAAATCCTTTTCTCGAGAACGTATCAGCTCGGTTGCCTTTCCATCTTCAGACTTTGGATAATGGTACCCTCTGATTATAGCTACGGGAATTCCCTCATCTGCTTGCCCAATAACCAGCTCGGCGGCTGAAGATAACTCATCTGCGATTGCAGTTCTCTTAACTTTTAGCAGGTAACCGAAAAGGTCCCTTTCGCCTCTCCGATCGCGTAGTGGTTCGAATCCGGCGACGCCTAAGGCTATGTTGATTTCACCATGGCGTAGAGGACGCCCGTGAGTGTCCGAGATTATAACAGCTACATCCTTTCCAGATAGCTCCATTATCTTCTGCCTTATCCTTTGGGCTGATTGATCAGCGTTCTCAGGTAAAAGCGCCATATTATCCTTTCCAGGAACATTGGAACGATCAATTCCAGAGTTGGCGCAGACCAATCCCTGTTTAGTTTCAGTGATGAGCTTCCCGCCGCGCATTCTAACAATACTTTTAGATTCCCTGAGGATGACCTCAACAAGTTTTGGATCTTTGTTTACTCTCTTAGCGATGGATTCAGCAAACTCTGAAGGGCTCACCGATTCGAGGTTCACAACATTTCCTTCAGATCTAGAGACTACAACATGGGTGATTACGATTATGTCGCCGTTTTGGACAGGGGATCCTTGCCTCTCAGCGGCTTGGCAAATCAATGTAGCTAGGTCGTCTCCCTCTTTCACGATGGGCAAGCTGGCTACTCCGAATATTTCGATCTTATTCAAGGGCAACACGCTTCTTTACTGGATTCTGCATGGGCTGTTTAATAAGCTTCGCCTCTTAGCGCACCTGCCTGTAACAGAAAGGTGTCTATAATTCAAGATTACATTTATGATTTTTAAACATTTGAAATTAAAAATACTTGGATAAAAATGCTAACTTCAGAGATTTGCTTCCCAAATGTAAATGTCTAGCTAAAAATTGGCAGTTACTTTTTTCACAAAAAGATACTTCTATGTTAATGGATAAAGCCGATAACAGTTTTGAATATAAATACGTGTCTATTTCAGAAGGGATTCAGCCTTCTTTAGGTCCTGAGGAGTGTTGATATTAAAGAAAGTCAGAAGTTTTGGTTCCATTTGCTCTAGAAGCATCGTTGAGACGTAACGTACTCCCTTTAAATTATCAATCATAGATCGCATGTTCATGTTTCCTTGTTCTAACGCCGTCTTTGCTGCGGTTAGAGCGGATTTTGTGCGGTAAGCCGCTTGAAGGGGCTCGATGTATCCACTCGGCCATCTAGGGATTACGGCATTCCTACCATTGCACATGTCTAGGAGAAACTGGACAACTTGGGTTGAAACTAATGGAGTATCACAGGGTAACAGCAGTGATATTTCTCCTTTTGCACTTTCGAATCCTGTCATCGTTCCAATAAGAGGGCTCTGGGACTCGGTTTTGTCGATAATGAGGTTTGCTTTCTCGTCTAGGATAATTTCCAATTTCTCTTTTTGATTCTTTGAGCTTACAACCACTACAATCTCGTCTACTAAATTGGATACTCTTTCAATCACATGACAGATAAGGGGCTTACCAGCCAGAACAACTGATCCCTTATCTCTGCCAAACCTTCTGGAGAAACCACCCGCAAGTATTACCGCTGATCTCTGCAAGATAATCGAGCTCAAAAAGTGAAATTTTAACCTATTATTGTTTTCCTCACTTCGGCAATAACAATTAAATTGGAGAATCATTTTACGCTAGGATAACTCAAATAAGCTTCTCCTGTTTCGTGTTTCGTCTGATTTCGTTTTTGTTTTCTCTGTTTTCTTACTTAAAGTTAAGTCGGATAACGAAGAATCCACGGATTGTTACCTGAAGATGCTAATTTGATTCTTCCTCATATCCCAGATTTGCTCCATAAAGATAAACATCTCTGAGTTTCGCCCTGTTTCGTATCTCCCACAGATAGAAAATACAGCTTTTGAGGAAGCATTATAGCGAAGATGCAGAACTACGGGGATTTAAAATGAGCTTCCTGAACAAAAAGAACTGAAAAACGGAACAAAATCGATGCTGTTCAGCCTCAAACCCAAGCGACGGCAACTCCACTTTTCATCAGCATATAACCTTCGAAAACAATCGTGGTAGACGTCAAAGCTTTTGGGAACTCAGCGTAATTCTTTCGGGATAGGTGTAAACGTTCATTCGCTTACCCCTGATGAAACCGATCAAGGTTACTCCTGTTAGTTGGGCTGCTTCCAAGCCAGAACTGATAGCCGCCGCCAGAGAGGCAATTACGGGAATCCTCATGCGAGCTGCTTTCAAAACTATGTCACCTGTGAGGCGTCCGCTCAAGGCGAGAAAAAAGTTTTTGAACTCTACGTTTCCTGTTACGCCGGCACCGATGACTTTATCCACAGCATTGTGGCGTCCCACATCCTCTGCTAACGCAGCTAATTTTCCATCCATTGAGTATAGTGCTGCCACATGAACCCCACCGGTCTTCCTGAACTGTTCGGCGATAGTGTTAAGTTTCCTCACTGACTGAGAAATGATTTCTGCTTCTACAGTTGGTGTTATGTACATTTGGGTTATTTCTAGGCTGTCAATGACCTCCGAGAGGGGCCAGTAGTCTGGGGAGCCGCAGGAGGAAACTACTAGACGCGCAACGCGTTGCGATGTCGAGATTCTATTCTCAGCATCAATACCTGATCTGAGTTTCACTAAGCATTTTCCGTCATTTTTCAGAACTAATTCATCTATTTCGTCTGTTGATTTCAAGAGACCCTGAGAGAGAAGATGTCCCACCACCATTTCTTCCAATTGTTCGGGAGAGCAGAGGATTGTTCCGTAGTGAACTTTGTTGAGAAAAATGTGAATGGATGTCTCTTCTGCCACAAAGTCTTTCCTCTCTTTAATGGTTTGTTTAGAAACGTTTATTCGGGAAACTTTGATCTCCCGCATACTCTTTTTCTCCTAAGCCCTAAGTTCAGAGACGATATAACTAATAATTTCATCGGCGATATTAGTTTTTGTAACCGATTGGAGTCCTCTCCATCCTGGTTGACTGTTCAATTCTACAACTACTGGCCCTTCAGGTCCCTCTATGATATCTACACCCGTAACCTTGCAGCCGATGACCTGAGCTGCTTTCACTGCAAGATTTTCCAGTTCCTCGGGGAGATTTAAGGGTACAGGTCTGGCTCCAAGACTAACATTAGTCTTCCAAGTTTCTGCTATTCGCCTCATAGCCGCCACGACTCGATCGCCTATAACGAAGGCGCGGATGTCCGAGGCTCCATGGGGTATGAATTTTTGGAGGTAGAGCACGCCGTGGTAGAAAGATATGGTTCTGAAGACCCTTGCGGCAACATCTGGGTCAGAAATTCTGGTGGCGCCTACTCCTCTTGACCCAAACAGGGGCTTTACTACGACGTCTCCTCCCAACTCGTGGAAACATTTCAGAGCCTCGTCATGACTCTCGGTGACCGCAGTTTGGGGAACGGGTAAGCCATTTTCTTGAAAGAGGGTTAAGGCGCAGTATTTGTCCACAGACCGTTCGATGGCTAGGGGTGGATTGATTATCAGCATTCCCAGTCGTTCCAATCTCTGGAGAAGGTTCATTCTAAAGATGATCTCTTCTAATGATCCTCGCCCAATGGGACGCGTAATCATGGAGCTCAGGTCTCGAAAAACGTCGATGTTGCCTGCTGAAGCTTCAGGAGTGTAATTGACCCGGGCGATAAGTTGACGATAACTAAAACAGACGGGTGTTACGTTTTGTCTCTCCATGGCCTTTCGCAGTTGTGTGGAGCACCAGCCGTCTGCGTCTCTAGTCATAATTCCCATTTTCAAGTGTTATCCCTTCCAGCATTAACTCTTCTTCTGAAGATTATAGTATAGCCTCAATAATGGTTTTCTGCTCCTAGAGCCACATAGTCGTGGTTTTTTTATGATCTGAATAATTTGTACCTTTGTAATCGTGGCCAACCAGTTTTTGCATATTTCAGCTTGTCTGGGTTCTTCTTCAGCCAGTTCATCATGTGAAAAAAGCTTTTTGCTCTTTTGTTTTCTCTTTCGTTAAGAGGTTCGTAACCTAAATTCCTCAGTTCATCAAGATAAGCAATTTCGGTGAGGTCTTGTGCTTCTCCTGTAACTTTAATTCGACGAATTCGGTCTTCACCATATTTGCGTTTAAGTTTCTCGATAGCATCATCAAAGATATAACCCTTGCAGATGTGAATTTCTTCCTTTGACTTTGGTTTCATCTCGGCAAGCAGCTTGGACACAATCTTTGAGCATTGCTTCAGGTATATTTTTCGTGAAAAAAAATTAGCTTTAAAATATTTTACGTTAATAACTCCGTATCTGAATTCGCGGATTGAATCACGGAATGCACTAATAACTACACCGAAAAGCAGGTCTCCGCTTCCTGCATCATCTATGATGATGGTCATTCAACAATCCCTTTTTACTCAATGCATTAACTAAGGCTGAAATAAAAAGGGTCCGTTGATTTTGCAACCACAGAAGCAGTTAGGTATACCATAATAAGATTAAATTTTAACTCCCAAAACCCAAACCTTTCTATTAATAATTGAGGCGGGGTTTTCCAACTTTCTTGTTAACCAGTTTCTTTCCATATTCTTCAACTCTGCTAACAAGTTCAAAGTTTGCATTCACAAATAGAAAATCATCAAGGGACAATGAATGAGGGACATTTTGCCTTAACCAAAAATGGTTTTCTGGATTTTTGACGGCATTATAAAAAACACCACGTAGCAATCCTATTCCAAATTTGTCCCTATCAAGTATGTCAACTTCAATACTGTTTTCAATTTTATCAGCAAAAATTTCATAACATTGATTTGAATGACAGTACCAATTTTCATGGAATTGCGGCTCAATGCCATATTGAAAAAAACTAAATAAATAAGTCATACATTCTTTACAGCCTTCTTTTCCACAAACCTTACAAAGTAATGGTTTTAAAGAAGCTTCATCATATCCACAACTTGGACAACTGACCAAGTAAATCCCCCATTTCTTTTTATCGGTTTTACAAATAAAAAAACTTTGCATCATTTGGGAAATTAACCAGATTAATTCTAGGTTTAGGGGTTAAAATTTAACCCCCAAAACCCAAAACCCAAACTTCCTTGTCCACGCCTGTTTACTCATTCTCCCTCTTTCTTGTTCCTACCCGTATTCTCTCTTACCTACCTACCCTCACACACAAACACCACACACACGCGCACGCGCAACCGCACTGCAACTTTATTCTTCTAATGCTTAAATCACACCATGAGAATAATAGTACTAAAGGGGTTTCTATGGTTAAGATCGTGGAAGACGTTTTTTCCCAAGGTTTCTTGGAAGTTAATGAAAATGATACGCTTTCTTCTTGTTTATCACTTTTCAAAAAAGAGATGCCACCTGTTTTAGCGGTCTTAGATAGTAAAGGCAGGTACAAAGGGGTAATTTCTAGAAAATGGATAATACGGTCTAGTTTAGATTCTTCTGGAACTAAAGTTAAGACTTTGATGCGACCAGCGCCTACTGTTACTCTGCACGACTCTCTCGGCAAGGTCGCTAAGTTGATGATTGAGAGCGAGATTAGGCAACTTCCAGTCTACAGTGGAGAGAAACTCTTGGGTTTTGTTACAGATGAAGATGTTATCCATGGAACT
>CP070820.1:1030374-1061188 GCA_020344315.1 Candidatus Bathyarchaeum sp. | reverse complement strand
GTGAACCTATGAAGATGTGTATTAACATAAGTGAAATGTTGAAGTTGCTGAGGAGAACCGGGAAAGACGAGTCTGTTGAGTTATCCTTGGATGAAAAGACTGGGAAATTGAAGATTGCTATCAGAGGAAAGTATGCTCGCACTTTTATTATGCCTACTTTGGAGGCTATGGAGGAAGAGGTTCCCACTCCCAAAGTCACCTTCAATGTGAAGTCAAAGACTACGACAGAGGGATTGCGGGAGGCTATAGAGGATGCTAATCTGGTAAGCGATCATGTTCGAATCGAGGCGGATAAGGAAAAGATTGTTATGAACGCCACAGGCGATATTATGGGGGCAACGATCGAATTCAAGACCGGGGGCGATGTGCTTCTGGAGATGGTGGCTAAGGAGCCTTCTAAGGCTACTTTCAGCTTAAGTTATCTTTCGGAGATCGTTAAGGCAGCTGTGCCGACTTCAGAGATTGTTGTTATTGAGTTTTCAACTGATATGCCCATTAAATTGGATTTTCAGCAGGAAAGAGAGGGAACGTTGAAGTTTTTCTTGGCTCCTCGGATAGAAGTTGAGTAGTTAGAGTAAGAGGGAGGTTAAGCAGGTTCTTACTGCTTACGATAGGGCTAAGTATCCTTTCATGAAAGAGACAGCTGAGCATGTTAGAGGAATAGACCTCGATATCAAAATGCTAGAAAGTGAAGATTTTGCGCCGATCTTGGATCGAGCAGAGAAACGAATTAGAGAAGCCTTACGTGATTTATCCGTTTATGCGAATACTAAACCGTTGGATGACCCAAGGGACTATGAGATTGAGATTTTCTCTTTTCCAATAGCGGTTATGTTGGTTGCTGCCACAGAAGATTCTCTCATAAAAAGCCGATATTCGTTAGCTGAAGCAAAACGGGCTTCTGAGTTGCTGAGAGAGGAGGAAAAAGAGAAACTACTGGAAGTTGCCAATAACTTCGAGTGGGGCTTGCGGCTAGTCAAGGATGTCAGCTTGCGACCTTATGTTTTTGCGCTTCGCTTTCCTGTTTTCTTGAAGAATGCAACGGGATTTCATGACAAGAATTGGAAGCTTGTTAATCATCTTCTGATTAACGGGGAGGTTTATCTCACAGAAAGGGAGGTGAGTCGTCTCCTAGAAGAGGAAGTGCGAAAATATATTGAAGGAAAATTGGACACGAAGGTGAAGTCTCTTCCTTCAGGCATCATGGCTCGCGTGAACCATTTGAGGCAGCTGGCTGCGAAGAAACGAGAAGAAATCCGGATTGAGGAGATGCCGAAGCGTGTTGTGATGGAGGCTTTCCCCCCGTGTATAAAGGGAGTTTATGATAGAGTGGCGGCTGGTCGTCCTGCTTCTCACATGGGACGCTTCGCCTTGACCTCCTTTTTGTTGGGTATTGGGATGAGTGTGGAGGATGTCTTCAAGTTTTTCCGGTCTGTCTCTGACTTTAACGAGCGAATGACCCGTTATCAGGTAGAGCATATCGCTGGAAGCAGAGGGTCAGGGACAAAATATACTCCTCCAAACTGCAGTACGTTACACACTCACGGCATCTGCATCTCACCAGACCTCGAATGCAAAGGAGCCGTGAATCCATTGGTTTGTTATAAGAGAAAATTACGGAATGTAACTGAAGAGAAGCAGTAATCCAAAAACTTAGAGACGCTAGCAGGAATAAGTTATTTTGGTCAAGGTTTCTTGACTAAACGAAATGCATCAAATATATTTTAGTCAAAGTTTCTTGACAAAAAAGCTTTTTTTAGTATTAATCAATATAGTTTAATACCCTCAGTGGGAGAAAAGGGTATGAAAAGAACAGAAGTGACAATAATAATCATCTTAGCACTCTTTTTTTCGTTAGCTGCTGGATTACCTGTTATTAGGGAAGCAAAGGCAAATCCCGGAGGAATGGCTTTGCTGTCCTGGAAGGACATTGTCGAGGTGTATTCACCTAAAGGAATCTACAATACAGAAACGGTTTTCCTCAATTTCACCGTTGTAACCGCATGGAGTAGTCCACCTCAAACAAGCTACGTTCTATACAATTTTGACACAGGCGCACGTATCGAGGTTGATGTAACAAACACTGTTGTTAACAAGACAATTGATCCTACCTCGGATTACGAATACCTTACAGTATATATTGTGCAATTCAATTCCAACATAACGGATTTAGCCGATGGCACATACAGCTTAACAGTTCAAGCGTACAAGGCAAAAGACTCAGTTTGGTTAAACATTGACACTACTTCAGTTGATGCTGCTGAAATCCCAGAATTTCCCTCATGGGCACCAGTACTGTTTATGATAGTTACTGCAACAGTCTTGGTAGTTGCTTACAAACAAAAACTATTCTCACACACAAACAGGAAGATTTGATGTGAAGAAATCCACTTCATTGACTCTTGTAGTAATCATCCTTTCTCTTGCACTTGTTTCCTTATCAGGAATTAGGGCGGTTAAAGCGAAATATGCCGTCTACATTAGAGTTGATGGAAGCGTTGAGGGAACAGATAAGATTCAACGTGATGGTGATGTTTATACTTTGACTGGTGACATCTCTGGTGGGATTAAGGTTGAGAGAAATTTTACGATTATTGATGGTACGGGTTTCACTCTTCAGGGAAGCGGAGAAGGAAAGGGAATAGACCTTTCGATTTATTCTCCTTCAAGCCCTAGGATATTCAATGTGACTGTAAAGAATCTTCAAATCAAAAATTTTGGCACTGGAATACGCACTGTTAACAACAACACTATAATTGGAAACTACATAGCAGGCTGTATTGCTGGCATCGAGATAGCTGGCGGCTCAAACAATCTCATCAAGAATAACACCATAGCAAACAACAGTAATGGTATATTAATAGCTTATAGTGGAGGCAACCATGTTATCACCCACAACAACATGATAAACAATGTTGCCCCAACAAATAATGTCATCATAGTTTGGCTATCCCCAAAACCTTCAGTATACATGAATTACTGGAGTGACTACAACGGCACAGATGCTGATGGTGACGGCATAGGAGACCGCCCATACATGTACATCAATACAGATTACGCAAAATACTCGGATGGACAACCACTCATGGAACCTGTCCCCGTGATCCCAGAGTTTCCCTCATGGACACCACTACTACTCACACTCGTTATTCTTGCAGTTGCCGTAGCCATTTACAAACGAAGACTAAGAAGACCACAAACCAACTAACAATTAACATTGAGCATCTTCTAAGATTCTAAAATCGTAACAGGACATAAGCACTCCCCCACCCCTCTAAATTCTTGACGGAAGAAGCCCTTTCAAAATCTTTTAATCACGTGCTGACAATTAGTTTTTAGCTCTGTTAACAAGCTTTTTCGGAATGCAGTTAAATTCATATGCGATTCCGCTTTAAGTAAACTGAGTTGCAAAAGAAGGATAACCTAATGAAGAAAACTTCTCAAGTTTCAGGTTTCTACAAGCTAACTCCAAAGGCGAGGACACAGTTCGTTAAAGATTTTGCAGATTTAACCGATGAAGAAGTAGAAGTGCTTCAATCACCCAGTTCCTTAAAGCTTGAACTGGCAGACCGCATGATCGAAAACGTAATCGGAACATTTCCATTACCCCTTGGAGTAGCCATGAATTTTCTCATCAACGGAAAAGACTACCTTATACCAATGGCAATCGAAGAACCCTCAGTAGTTGCAGCAGCCACCTACGCCGCCAAGATGGCTAGACAAAAAGGAGGATTCTTCACCAGCAGCACCGAACCCATCATGATCGGACAGATCCAAACGGTGGACATCAAAGACCCCACCACAGCAAAGACGAATATCCTAGCAGCGAAGAAGGAGATTCTGAAGAAAGCCAATGAGCAGGACCCCATGCTGGTTTCTGCTGGAGGAGGCGCCAAAGACCTCGATGTAAAAATATTAGATGCTAAGACGGGCCCCATGGTCATAACAGAACTCCGCGTAGACTGCAGAGACGCCATGGGCGCCAACGCAGTAAACACCATGGCTGAAGCAGTTGCACCCATGATAGAAAGAATAACCAAAGGAAGAGTATACCTAAGAATAATCTCAAACCTAGCTACAAAACGGCTGGCACGAGCAAAGACAGTAATAACAAAAGAGGCGCTGGGCGGAGAAGAGATTGTCGACGGCATAGTAGAAGCCTACAACTTCGCAGCCGCCGACCCCTATAGGGCAGCAACCCACAACAAGGGCATCCTAAACGGCATAATCGGAGTCGTCATTCCCACAGGCAACGATCACCGCGCCATAGAAGCAGGAGCCCACGCCTACGCAGCAAGAACAGGAAAATACATTCCCCTATCGCATTGGGAAAAAAATGAGGACGGAGACTTGATGGGTTCCCTTGAACTACCAATGGCAGTGGGAATCATCGGCGGCGCAACAAAAGTTCATCCAGTGGCAAAGGTTGTGCTGAAGATTCTGGGTGTGAAGACAGCCAGCGAACTTGGGGAAGTTATGGCTGCCGTAGGCTTGGCTCAGAACCTCGGCGCCTTAAGAGCCCTAGCCCATGAAGGCATCCAGAGGGGACACATGTCTCTCCACGCCCGAAACTTGGCGATCACAGCAGGAGCATCAGGAGACCTGATTGAACTAATTGTTGAAAAGATGGTGGAAGAGCGTAAAGTCAGGATGGATCGAGCGAAAGAACTGTTAGAAGAATACAAGAAGAAGGGAAGAATATGATAGTTGTTCCAGGTCCAGCCTCTCAAAACTTGGGTAAAAAAATCGCCGAAACTCTGAATGCCAGAATTGTTCCTGTTGATCTCAAGACTTTCCCAGATGGAGAATACTGCCTCCGCTTTGAAGACGACTTTAAGAATGAAAAAGTAATAGTAGTTCAGTCCACCGGACCACCCCAAGACACGAACATCCTGCAGCTTCTGATTATGATAGATGCAGCCAAGGACTTAGGAGCAAAAAAAGTAACCGCTGTAGTGCCCTACCTGGCTTTTGCCAGGCAAGACAAACGATTCTTGCCAGGTGAAGCGATCAGCGTGGCAACCTTCGTCAAACTCATCGAGGCCAGTGGAACTGACCATTTCTTAACCGTAAACATCCACGCCAAAGACACTCTGAAGCGATTCTCTATTCCGACGGAAAATCTTTCAGCCATAACTTTACTGGCAGAGCATTTCAAGACCCAAGGATTGGATGGAGCCTTTTCTCTCTCCCCTGATAAGGGTGCAATCAAGTTGGCTGAGGAGGCGAATCAGGTTCTTGGGGGAGATTACGGTTGGCTGAGGAAGAAGAGGAACCGTTTTACAGGTGAGATTCAGGTTGAAGAGAAGAGCTTTAACGTGAAGGGAAGGGACGTGATTGTCTTCGATGATATAATCAGCACGGGAGGAACCATAGCTAAGGCAGTTAAGATGTTGAAGACTCAGGGTGCCCGAAGGGTCTACGCTGCCTGTGTTCATCCGCTACTTATAGGTGAAGCAAAACAGAAGATTATGCAAAATGGGGCTGAAGAGATCGTTGGCACTGACAGTGTTCCCAGTTCCGTGAGAACAGTCTCCCTTGCCCCCGTGATTGCGGAGGCATTAGCCAGAATAGGAGCCTAACCAGTGGCTAGGCTTTTTTTCCTGCTTTCAGGCGAACACCAGACCCTTCCCGTTTCAGAAGTACAAGCTATCCTAGAAGCGAAGGGTCATAATTATCGAATATTGGAGAAGTTGACTCAAGTTCTGCGCCTTGAAGCTGACCCCAACAGCGTAAGAGCAATTAGGTTTAGGTCTGCCATGACCCGCATCTGCTGCAGGGAAATATTCAACTGTGATGCGCAGCTCTCCGAAATCTTAACCAACATGTGCTCTGCTTCTCTGGAGGAAATCATTCAAGGCGGCGAAAGTTTCGCTGTTCGAGTTAGAAGAGTGAGAGGTGTCACTCCTCAGCTTACTGGTGTCGAGCTGGAACGCAAACTTGGAGAACAGATTCTAGAAAAGATTGCGAAGACAAAAGTTGACTTGACGAACCCCAAGAAGACGTTTTTCGGAGTCTTGACAGAAAAAAAATTCGTGTTTGGATTGCAAATAGCTGAAATTGCGACAAAGCCCTTTTCCGAAAGGAGACCCCGACGAAGACTTGTTTTCCATCCTACAGCTATGCCCGCCAAACTAGCGAGAGTGATGGTGAATCTGGCTCAACCAAAGGTTGGCGATCTGATATTGGATCCGTTCTGTGGAACCGCAGGTATACTCATAGAGGCTGGGCTCATGGGATGCCGTGTTATAGGCTTCGATGCGAAGCCGCACATGCTGAGGGGAGGACTAAAGAACCTTCTCCATTATGGGATAGAGCCGGAAGGAGTGGTAGTGGCGGACGCTCGTCACCCTCCAGTATCCAATGTAGATTGCATCGTCACGGACCCGCCCTACGGCAGATCCGCAAGCACATTAGGAATGAGCACCAGAAGAATAGTAGAAGACTTTCTAGCCTCTGTAGGCGACATGCTTCCCAGAAGCAGAAGAATCTGCATGGCATCCCCCAAATCCATAGAAATAGCTGAGGCTGGCGAAGAGGCGGGTTTCAAGCACTTAGAGTCCCATTTCGTTTATGTGCATGGAAGCCTAACAAGAGAAATAGCCGTCTTTGAGAGCCCTTAAAATATCAGACCCGAAGGCTTAACCAATAAAACTGAGCAGAACATATCTTTATGGGAGGGTGCAACGAGCTGGCAGATTTGCAAGTAATCTTTCTAGGAACTGGTGGAAGCATTCCAACTCCCCAGAGAGGATTATCTGCAATTGCAATCAGAAGAAGGGATGAATTGTTTCTCTTCGACTGCGGCGAGGGCACCCAGAGACAGATGACTCGGGCTGGAGTAGGCTTTCACAGAAAAACAAAGATCTTCATCACTCACATGCATGGCGACCACGTCCTTGGTTTACCAGGGCTCCTCCAGACAATGTCCCTCTTGGATAGGGAGAAAAAACTGGAGATTTACGGACCGCAGGGAATCAAAGCCTTTGTAGAGACGATAAGTCAAACTGTCCAGTTCACTCTCACCTTTCCCGTCGAAGTCTCTGAAACAGAATCCGGTCTGGTTTGCAAGCAAAGAGAATACGAAGTTTATACCACACAATCAAACCACATGATCCCCGCCCTAGCCTATGCATTGACCGAGAAGCCGCGACCGGGAAGGTTTCATCTAGAAAAGGCCAAGTCTTTAGGAGTCCCTGAAGGACCCTTGTGGTCAAAACTTCAAGCCGGTTCGCCGGTTAAGCTTCCAGATGGGAGAATTGTAAGGTCTGTGATGGTTTTGGGGCCTCCTCGCCCCGGAAGGAAAATAGTGTATACGGGAGATACTAGACCTTCAGAGAATCTTGTGAGGTTAGCTGAGAACGCTGATCTGTTGATTCACGAAGCCACCTTTGACGATGAATTGCTGGAAAGGGCTGGTGAGGATGGTCACTCTACCCCAAGTCAGGCGGCAAAAACTGCGAAAGAAGCTGGAGCGAAGAGGCTGGTCTTGACTCATATCAGTGCCCGATACAAGGATGCAAGTTTGTTGCTGGAACAGGCAAGGAAGGTTTTTTCCAACACGGACTTGGCGGAAGACTTTCTGAAGATAGACCTTCCCCTCTCAGAAGCCTAACCGAAGAGTTTACGCAGGAACCGAAGGCTTTCCTCCACATGGTCTGTTGATTCTAGAACTATCAGGTTGCTGTACTCTGCCTCTTTCACAGTTTTGGCGACGCTTTCCCAATTGATGGTTCCATATCCTATTCCCTGATGCAGGTCATTGGCTCCATCGTTGTCGCTCACATGCATATGGACAATCTTCTCATGGAACTGCCTGATGAAATCTTGGATTTGATTGTTCAGGTTGGCATGGGCCACGTCCAGTGCCATTCCTATGTTATCGTCTAGTTCTTCATAGAACCGGTGAAAATCTCTTACAGTTTTCATGAGGTTAGGATAAGGTTCCGGAGTGTTCTCGATGGCGACCTCAACACCTTCTCTTCTGGCGACACGCAATAAGGCGCGGACAGAGTCCAGATTTTGCTCCCAATCCTTTCCGGGGTAAATGTGGCTGAGAGCGGTTTTGGAGCCTGGGTGAAATAGCCACAACCGACACCCTAGTTGACCAGCATAAACAATAGATTTTTCCAGTCGCTTCAGTATGGTGCGGCGCAACACAGCGCTGGGAACAGCTATGTTTATTCCTGCCCATGGGGCGTGAACTACCAAATCTAAATTGTTGGCTTTAGCTGCCTCTTTTAGGCTTTTCACTCTTCTCTGGTTTAGGGTATGTAGGCCTTCGTCAGGTATTTCTACGTGGTTCACGTCAACTTCGCGAAGGCGTTTCAGAAGAGCGGTGAAAGGCTCTCTGAGGCAATAGAGCATAGATAAACCGATTTCTGGTTTTGCCATGCTGGATCACTATGGAAGTTCTATTTTGACCGGGAAGGCACCTTTCTTTTTGTTGTTTTTGGCGCGAGCCATTCAATTATTTCTCGGGGGTTGTCACAGCGGATTTGAACGTTAATGGGACCTAAAGGGGATTCCGCTGTTTGTTGAGAGAAGGAAATATGTCCTGCGTAGGCGACTTGCTTGTTCAGATAGAAGGTTAACGATTTATCCGCCAATCCACTGAAAAGGACTTTTCGGGCAGCGTCACGAATCCGTTCTCTGCGAAGCAGATTATACAGTTTGGTGAGACCTTCGGTTCCTCTGGTTTCAGCTATGAGTAAGCGTCCCCACTTTCTGGACTCGACTTTAGACTCTATCACTCCAAAGATGTTCTCCACAGCTCTTTTGACCTTCTCTAAATCCTCGGTGGGATTAACCTCCACTTCAATGTGAACCACTACTTTATCGATCCCCCAACACCTCCTTCAAGACCTGCTGGATTTTCCTTTTCAACTGAGTTAGGGTTCCCTCGTTAACTATCGTGTGGTCGGCGGTGGCGATTACAGCTCCCAAGCCGACGCTGAGTTCTCTCAGGTCTCTTTGCATAAAGGTTTCCCAATCCTTGGGGTCGTCGCTTCGTCTCCTTTGAGATAGACGCTGATACCTAGTTTTTGGAGATGTGTGGAGGGCTATTAGAGCGAAGTTTGGAAAGTGTTTTTTGAATTCCTTTACCTCGTGGAGGCTCCGGATGCCGTCGACAACAACCACACCCTCTTTCACATTCTTCAGCTTTGGGATACATCGCTTGGCTACGGCAACTGGTCCCTCAGCCTCTCTAAGTTGAAGCATGACCTTGCCCAGATTTTCCGGCGTCGGCTTAAGATTTCTGCGTTTAACCTCTTCTCTAACCTCATCACCCATTATCACAACAGGGTAGCCCATCCTCTGAATAACTCTTCGAAAAGCACCCTTACCGGCTCCGGGCATTCCAACTACCCCCACAACGACTTTATCCCTCATCGTAGCGACCTCCCTTACGCAATATGTTATCGGAGTACAATCAGTTAAAAGTTATAAAATAATTGTTAAAACCCGTAAATTCAGGCAATAATCCATACGAAACCATAGACAGAACAAGCACTCAGAGATTCATGGAGTTCCCATTTACACGTGCTTGTTCCTTAGACTGTCAATCTAGTTTTTTGGAGTTTACACGTGCGATTTCTTCTATCAGTTCCTTCAACTCATGGACAGTCACACGTTTTATCGAAGCTATTGACGTAGCCCCCACAACATTTTAGTAGTAAAATCTCGAACCCCCCGATTTAACTTATATGAAGACTCAATCTATATTTTCAATAATTTTTTAATTCAGAATCTGATTCGAAATCAAACATGTGCAACAAGACTTATCTATTCAAAAAATATGATTTATTTACACAACTAATGTTTTTCTCTGATTCACCAAAAGGGGAAGAGGCTCACAGAACCTTGAGTTGCCGTGCGCAGATGCGCAAAACTTGAATGCTTGGGCGTCAACTCGGTTCTGGCGCTGAGGCGTTCCAAGGAGCATCTCCCCCTCTTGGCGAGAAGCTTCCCAAAGTTTCGTCACTGCATTTTTCCCCCGATTGTCGGAGTCAACAACAATGGAGAGTTAACTGGGGACGCCAGTGTGTTAAAGTTATTAAAATAGTGAGGGGAAAAGAGTATAGTTGACGAATTAAAAAGGATTTAATGAGAGAATCTGTTATGTCAGAAACCATTCGGAGTTTCTTCGCCTTCGACATTGAAGACGAAGGGGTAATCAGAAGGCTGGCGGAGGCTCAGGGCATGCTCGCTAACACGGCCGCCGACTTGAAGCGGGTTAAGCCCCAGAACATCCACCTGACTGTTCGGTTTTTGGGAAACATATCCCCGCCCATAGTCGACACCATCTATGAGGAGATGAAACAGGTCTCCTTCTCTCCTTTTGAGATAGAACTCAGAGGCTTAGGCGCCTTTCCCCGCTTAAGTCGCCCCCGAGTTATCTGGGCAGGAATCAAGAAAGGCGCTAACGAGTTAGTGAACGTTTTCGAGCAGCTGGAACCAAGGCTTAGAGGATTAGGCTTCAAACCTGACACGAAAGGTTTCAGTCCCCACCTGACAATAGCACGCGTGAGAAGTGGTAGAAACAAAGTTCAACTCATAAAGCTTGTAAGAGAACTGGAAAACTACGATTTTGGCGCCGTCAAGGCTGAGTGCTTGAGACTTAAAAAGAGCGTTTTGACTCCTAGGGGTCCGATTTACACGACTTTAAGAGAGGTATGCGGTGGCTAAAAACCGGTAAATAAGAGAACATGTGAGTGGTAAGCTATGGCTTCTTCCCTTGAAGAGATAATCGCCGAGGTTCTGAAGAATGTTACCCCTTACGGTAGCGATAGAAAAGATGTTCTTTCCTTAGCCGATATGTTGACGAGAAAGGTGCGAGAAGCGGCGAAAGAAAAGGAAGTGGAGGCTGAAATCCGGGTAGAGGGGTCCGTAGCTAAAGACACATGGCTTAGAGAGGAACCTGAAATCGACATCTTCATGCGTGTTCCAACAACTATGCCCCGAGAATCTTTCGGAACCATCTGCTTGGACATTGCGAGAAGAGCAACTGAAGGCTTCAAACAGATTGAAAGGTTTGCAGAGCACCCCTATTTAGAGGCTAAAGGCGATAATGTTACGGTGAATGTTGTTCCTTGTTACAGGGTGAAGCGGGGCGAGTGGATCAGCGCCACTGATCGGACTCCCTTTCACACGGATTATGTCAAGCCTCTATTGGATGAACGAAAAGCGGGAGAGGTTAGGCTTCTGAAGAGGTTCATGAAGGGTGTGGGTGTCTATGGAGCAGAAATAAAAGTTGGGGGCTTCAGCGGATACCTCTGTGAACTCCTCGTTCTGAACTATGGCTCCTTTCTTGAAGTCTTGAGGGCGGTTGGAGACTGGAAAGAGAGACCAATCCTCAATTACGGTGGACATTATGATGGAAGAGGGAAGATTAAGAAGATTTTTGAAGAACCACTCATTATGGTGGATCCGGTGGACAGGGGAAGAAACGTTGCTGCTGCAGTTAGAAAAGAAAGATTAAGTGAATTCATCGCCGCCTCCAAAGCATTTCTCAAAACTCCGAACATGAATTTCTTTTATCCACCAGAAGTTAAAACCCTAAACACCGGAGAACTGGTCAACAAGATCAACGCGCGCGGCTCCAAAATTGTGTTCATTAGCTTTGGAGGGGTCACGGCAGTTCCGGATGTTCTTTGGGGGCAACTTTACAAGTCTCAGAGGTCCCTGCGAAAGATGATTCAACAACATGACTTCACAGTTTTACGCGATAATGTCTGGAGCGACGAAAAAAACTTGTGTGTGCTAATCTTTGAGGTGGAAAACCGTTTTCTTCCAAACCTTAAGAGGCATCTTGGTCCACCGTTGAGGAAGAAGGTGGAGTGCGAGAACTTTTTGCGAAAACATGTGGGAGCGGATTCCACGGTTTCTGGACCACGAGTGGAGATGGGACGCTGGGTGGTTGACGTAAAGAGGAGGCACACTGACGTGGTGAGTCTGTTGAACGAAAAGTTGGGGGATGGTGGCAGGCGTGTTGGCGTGGCTGAACTTGTCTCTAGGGCTGTGGCGGATTCTATGGAGGTTTTAGTGAATGATGAAGCATTGAAGCTGTATTCTGCTAATCCTGAATTCGCGAAGTTTTTGACAGAATATCTTGCTGGGAAGCCAAGATGGCTACCCTGAAATAGCCAAGTTTTACTTTCTTTTAGTTCGTCTCTGCGTTAAAACCGTAGCTTTAGAGTTGTTGTTATTGGATTGGGGAGGCATTCTCTGCCGAAGGTTACACTGTTCCATAATCTCTCGGGCAGATAGTAGATGACAGTTTTTATCACAACGTCTACCAAGCTGACACTTGCACTTAAGACAAGATTTCTGGTGAAAAAATACACCAGTATCAGGATTTATTCTCTTGGTGATCCAAAGGTCAGTTGTTGCTATGCCCCAAGGACACTTGCCTGTGTAGCACTTCTGGCACACAGTACATCCCAACGCTACTTGGGCTGCGGTTGCGATTTATACGGCGTCGGCGCCCAAAGCTATAGCCTTAAGAACGTCAGTGCTACTCCTGATTCCTCCGGCAGCGATGATGGAAACTTATAAACTTTATTTAACAAATAAAAAGACAGGTTGATATAATGACCTGCTATTTCAGACACCTAAAATCAATCTTTGAAAAAACAGGAATAACCGTTACAAAGGAAAACAAGCGGGACGTTGACAGAATAATCCACGAAATTGTTGGTGTGGATTACAAAAATTGCCCAGCAACATGGAAAGAAGTAAAGAAAAAAATAGCGGAAGATGAGGCAAACTTCGTGAAGCAACTGAAACGAGAATGGTCAGAAAGGTAACTATTCTTTACTTGGGTGTTTTGATGAACGACACCATATTGATTGCCTTTCTTTTTTCTCTATTGGCGGGAATGTCTACTGGTCTCGGCAGCCTGGTGGCATTCTTCATAAAAGATTTCAAACACAGGTACCTGTCCTTTCTAATGGGGTTTTCTGCGGGTGTCCTTATACAGATTTCATTCATGGAGCTCCTGTTCTCGGCAGTAACGGAAGCTGGTTTTCTAAACGCAAACATAGCATTTTTCTTAGGCATCGCAACGATAGCAGCAATCGAGTTTTTGATACCTCATGAATACGAAGAAGAAAAGTTAACTGCTAAGGAAAAGAAGAGCAAGAGGCTGATGAAGACTGGACTGCTTGTCTCAGCAGGAATAGCCATCCATAATTTTCCAGAGGGAATCGTCACCTTATTTGGCACCATTAAAGACGTTCATCTTGGTCTTGTCCTGCTAATTGCCATTGCCCTTCATAATATACCGGAGGGAATCTCAGTGTCGATTCCGATCTATTTTGCTACAAAGGATAGAAAGAAGGCATTCCTCTGGTCTTTTCTCTCAGGAATCTCTGAGCCAATCGGAGCGGTTATCGGTTTTTTCGTTCTGTTTCCTTTTGTCAATGCTTTTCTGCTTAACATGGCTTTAGCCTTTGTTGCAGGCATAATGGTTTTCATAAGTTTTGACGAATTACTGCCAATCTCCTTAAGCCATGGAGAAGCACACCTAGCAATCACAAGCCTCTTCCTAGGAATGATCACAATGACCGCAGTTCTATTCCTGCTAGGATAAAGATACCACAAAACTAAGTGATTGTCCTCATCGTATTTTGAGGCGCTTCATCTAACATGGTCACTTTCTGAATCGCCGTATTATTCCGAGCAAAAAGTTTGCCCTAGGAACCCTTTTCATGTAGGCTTTGTAGTCATCTCCGAACTTCTTAATCGCGTCTTTGTCAGCCCTAATCAAATCAATGTAATGTCAACGGAACAATAGGAACCCCCAGCAAGACAACAATCCAATGTTGGAAAAGCAACATGCCAGCTATTGTCCATAGTATGAAGGTCACATATTGGGGATGGCGAACAATAGAATATATTCCAGTGTCGACAAGTTGAGTGGTGGAAATATAGCTCTTTCCTCTTCTCACTGCACCTTTCTTCCGAAACTCAAATACTGGAAGCCAACCAAAAACTAGACCCGAAAAGACATAAAGTCCCGATCCAAGATACGCCAGAATTCCAATTTGAGACACGCCAGACAGTAGACAAATACCAACGATAATCTGTGAGATGAAGAGAATGCTCACGAGCGTCACTGGAACAAAAGCCATCCAAGA
This sequence comes from Candidatus Bathyarchaeum sp., assembly GCA_020344315.1. Taxonomy (GTDB): domain Archaea; phylum Thermoproteota; class Bathyarchaeia; order Bathyarchaeales; family Bathyarchaeaceae; genus Bathyarchaeum. The sequence goes on along the minus strand of CP070820.1, from coordinate 1,047,047 downwards.
ATGGCTCTTACTCGACATTCCGTTTCCCCCTCACTCTCAATGTATATGCGTTTATTTTTATGACTTATGGAGAATGTAAATGGTGGACCTGGAGAGATTTGAACTCAGGTCAACTGGAGATATCACCCGACACAAAATTAAATCCCGCAACTCCCCCCTTTTTTGTAATGGTTGAATTTTAATCCAAAACCCAAACTTAATGATCTAGCTCTTTTTGCATTATATAAATCTTTAAATATTAGTCGAAGAAAAGCCCATGTTCTATTGAGGAGTTAATATGACTAAAGTGAGTCTTACATACGACGGTTTTCAACATGCCACTGCATTGCAAGAAGAACGTGAGAATGCACGTGGAAAAACAGTGGCTACAGACTGCCCCTATACAGGAAAAGGTGAAGAGTTCTCTCCATTGGAGTTGACTGGAACAGGAGTAGCTGGTTGCTGTCTAATATCTATGGGTACATTAGCTATGAGACGTGAAATCGACATCTCAGGAACCCGCTTGGACGTAGAACTTGCATGGACAAAGAAGATGGATCGAATCGGATCGATAGATTTCACTTTCTATATGGCTAAAAACTACTCTGATAAAGAACGTATGATGTTAGAACGTGCAGCTGATGCCTGTCCAATTAAACACAGTTTTCATCCCGACACAAAAATAACAGTCCAATTCATTTATCCCAAATAATAATCAACCAACCATTTCCCACCGCGTATACATTACAGATGTGATTAGATTGACAGACGGAGTAGATCTTATAGTTCTTGGAGGAGGAACAGGAATATTTGCAGCTTCTCGAGGTGCCAAATTGGGTTTAAATGTTGTTCTTGTTGAAAACAGAAAAATTGGAGGAGTTTGTTTAAATTGGGGAGGTCTTGCAACCAAAACCCTCACTTCCACTGTAGAATTATTCAAGAATGTAAAGAAGGCAAACCAACGGGGGATTAATGGATCCGTATCCCTTGATTGGGTTGAAATGAAAAAAAATAAAGATAATGTATGCTCCCAATTCTCCAGATTTCCAGAGATTTTCTTAAAAAAAGATGGAGTAAGAATAATAATTGGTCAAGGAGAAATCCTGTCTTCAACAAAAGTCAAAATTACTTCCGATAACGGAGAAGAAATTATTAAAACTAAGAATATTTTAATCGCTACCGGATCACACCCCATCACTATTCCTGGAGTTGAGTTGCGAGATCCTATACTTGATAGCGATCAAATGCTCGAATTAGAGTCTCCTCCAAAAGATTTGATAATTGTTGGAGGAGGAATTGTTGGATTAGAGTTTGCTACGATATTCAGTCATTTAAATTCTAATGTCACATTAGTTGAGATGCTTCCAACGTTGTTACCTAATGAGGAACCTGAGGTAAACAAGTTTTTATTGAGTAATCTTAGGAAAGATGGAATTGAGGTTTTGGTGAATAGTAAAGTAACTGAAATTAATCTTGTTGATAATGGTGTTAATGTAAAGATAAAAACACCATCAGGGGAAATATCGAAGAATGCAGATAAAGTTATGATGGCTATTGGTAGAAAACCGAATATTAATAGAGAAAAATTAGAGGCTATTGGAGTGGAGACAACTTCACGAGGAATTTTGGTTGATGATAGAATGCAAACTTCTGTGGAGAATATTTGGGCAATGGGAGATGCAGTATTTCCCCACCTAATCGCAAATGTGGCTATTAAGGAAGGAAAAGTAGCAGCATCAAATATCGCAGGTAAGGATTCGAAAATGGATTATGAACTTATTCCTCGTTGCTGTTTCACTATACCTGAAGTTGCGGCAATTGGATTAACTGAAAAGCAAGCTAAAGACCAAGGATTAGAAATTGAGACAGTTAAAGTTAATTTCTCTGCTCAGAATTTCCGTGCTGTTGCTTCAAACAAGATTGAAGGTTTCATAAAAATTGTAACATTAAATGATGGAACCATTATTGGGGCTACGATAGTTGGTGCTTGTGCAAGTGACCTGATTTCCGAGTTTACGTTAGCCATAAAAAATGAAATGTCAGCAAAAGAAATGAGCGAATTAATTTTTGTTCACCCCTCTTTCTCTGAAGCTATCCAGAACGCTCTTGAAAAGATTCAAGGATTATCTATGATTTAGAATGCTGAGGTTAGGAATAGACCCCAGTCACATTTGTTATCTTTGAGATTTTGAAAGTGGGCCTGGAGAGATTTGAACTCAGGTCAACTGGAGATATCTCCCGACCCACAAAAAATATCCCGCAAACTCCCCCCTTTTTAATCCTACCCGCGCGTATAAACTCCTGAGTTTATTTGCAGGAACGCATTTTTTTAGCTATTTTACAAATACAAAGAAAAGAATATGGTATTAGAATCAAAGAATATCCTTTAAAGAAATCCCTCGATTCTTAGCCCTTTTAATCATCCATTCCTGCATATTCTGCGGGGTTATCGTTATTTGGTCTTCTGGTTTTCTCACTAAGATCATTGCCCCAGAGGGACAAGTCATAACACATTGCCCACACCCAACGCAGCGTTTTTGATCCACACTAGAAATGTTATCCTTAATTGAAACAGCAGCAAATTGGCAACGCTCTACACACGTCTCACAACCTGTGCAGATCTCAGAATCTACTTGAACAAAGAAATCGGATTTTGCCACAGAATTTTCTAAGCCCAATTGTGAGATTCCTCGCATGATTCCACAACAACACGTACAACAGTTGCAGATAATCATATGACCTTCACGAATGTTTGCTGTGGAATGAATCAAACCAGCCTCCTCAGCTTCCCGCAAGATTTTGAGAGCCTCCTCCTTTGTGACCACCCTAGTTTTTGGATCATTATTGAAAGCTCCTTCTATTGGAAGCAAAATTAAGCAAACTTCTTTTGGATATTCGCATGGTTCTCCTAATAACGCCTTCTGGGTTTTACAAATGCAATTCCTTACTCCAAAAGACTTGGCATAATTGAGCAATTCGGAGGCTTGTTCATAAGGAAAAACTTGCACTTCAAAGGGAATAGTCTTCTCCACTGGAACAACTTTATATTGGGAAGGCTGATAACCTAGCAATCTCTTACCGAAGACTGGGTAGTACTGTTCAAATAGCTGAGCAAATTCTTCATCAATCTTAGCCCAGGAATCGTAAACACCGAGATATGCAAAAGGTAAGAGACTAAATTTTAATTGACCCCCTTCCATAACTGGGAGAATTTGTCCCTTCTGCATCATAACCATCAAAAGAGCAGCAGTTTTTGCTGGATCTCTTTTTGTTCTTTGGGCAATTTCTTCAGCACTCTCAGGAGTTAGTCGCATATCAGAGAAAAGTGCGGCCTCCTCAGGCGTAAATATTTTCTGGAGAAGCTTCAATTCCACTCCATTTTTAGTTTCTGGAAACCCATGAGGCATAGCATCGAGCCGTTTAGCCAGTTTTTTATAAACACTCTCACTCATTTTTTCTAACCTCCAAATTTTCACTAAATATGCTATATGCTCCTTATCAGATTTTGGCATCAAAACGGTGCGCATGCTTCTACGAAGCACCCCAAAGAGCTTTTTCTAGAAAGAGTCATGTTGGACACACCAATGAAATGATTAATCAAGCATATTTCCATCCTGTTGGTAAAATTTTCGTGAAATACATTATCCAAAAAAATCAAACATTCCCCTTTCCCATTTTTTTCCTCACTTCCCTCCCGAGTCTGATGGCAAAACGTTAAATCACGATTTTGAAATACTAATCGCTTACAAAAAATTTTGAGGGAGATCGATGGTTGAAAGCAAAGCTTTGGACGGGTTAGCATGGGGGCTCTTCATTATATTAATTGGAGTCGGTTGGTATGTTGGTGGAGTTTACGAGATCGACACTGGACCTTATATCGCTTTAGGAGTAGGTTTTATCCTTGTAGGGCTTAACGCGGTTAGAGCAACGACTGACATCAAAATTAGCAAATTCAGCCTCTTCGTAGGCTTAGTAGCTTTAGCCATGGGAGCAGCAGGCATTCTCGGCTATGCACTGGATTTATTTCTAACAATAATTATACTTATTGGGCTTTTCATAATCGGGGAAGCCCTCGCAAAGATCTTCAAATAATATGCAACTGACATCGAGATCCAAGTATCACCCCTTTTTTGTGTTCTAACATCGATTATTTAGTAACTATTGTCCTGTACCATTCGGAATAAACTTCATAATTCTACTTCTTACGTTCCAACGCGGCTCGTATCATCGTTATCTCCATACAGATTATTACCATGACACACCAAAAAGATAACAAAAACCACACAATAGGCGTGAATCCAGTTACTGTAACGTTTAACACCGCGGTAATGATGCCAATAAACAGTAAGACAAGGACCGGCACTTCAAGAAGATTATGATACAGTGTAACTCTTTTCTTTTGGGTTTCATACTCTTCGTCAGACTTGCGTGAGTTCGCAAGTGAACGAAAGGGTATACGACAATCAGTAAAATCAAATGTTTCGTTATTATTTCTGGAGATTATCGCGAAAGGTACAAGATGATAATTAACACCATCTGGTTCCTTAGCTTTAGGTAATTCAACACTTTCGACTAGTGGTATACTCGTTGCTCTTACTGGAAAGGTCCAATAGTCTCCAGGTCTCATATTTCCCCAATTGAGTGTATCAAATTGCAGACAAATTCCATTTTCCAGTAAAGTCAGATCATCGCTGACAGGAAATATGCCATCCCATAACCGGAAAAAAACGTCACCATTACTTACTTCCTTCGTCAGATAAGGAGTGCCTTTTACCTCAAGATCGTTTTCTGGAGTCAACTCAACTGTTGCTCCATAGGTAGGTCCCCAGAAACCATATTTCTCGTTGTGTTTAATAATTTCCAAGTAGAATTTCGTTGATCCTGAACCCAATATTGCCTGACGATTTGCGGTTATTTTTATTGTATCACCGTCTTTTTTTCCCCGTCCAACCAACCCACCATTGCATCTAGACCACTTAAACAGATTATGAGGAGACCCTTTGTCTGTATCTGCAACCTCGATTCGATAAAGGGCATGTTCCAGTCCCGTGTATCCACTCCATTCCTCCATAGGGGATTCATGGTGGCCTCCGCCTGTTGATTCAAAAGTAACAGTTAACGTACTCTTTTTAGCATCTAAAATCTTCTTTATGTGATCGCGAATATCTTCACAAGTGTCATTAGCTTTACTTCGCAATTTGAGTGACCTAAAAGTAAAAGCTGTCTGGAGCCGTTGGGTTGTGTCTACACCGCCCAAGGCTGGTTCGATAAGATCATTTGGCATTTGAAAACCATTGATGGATTCTTGCCACACTTCTAAGAGAATAGCATATCTTGATGAATCTTCGCTATGTTTAAACAATTGATGTTTTAGAGCAATCCGTTTTTGTTTTACTCCTTTTTGGTCCTCAAGATAGAGTAGAAAACCATCAGCCCATAGCCTACCAGGTGTGATATTGAAACTAATGCCTTCAGACTCTTCGTCAATACTAATGGTTTCTTCTTGGATTTTGAAATTCTGGAATTCTATTTCTGGTATCGCAGCGACTCCAGCACCAATGATGTCTCTCGCAGCTTGAACTTGCCAATTGGTGACTATATAGATTTGATCATTCCAATCACGGTCAAGCAACACTCTGCCTTGCTGATGTAGCACACCCACAAAATTGTCGAAATTTGTTTTTTTCTCAGAATATGATCTTGTAGTATCCCCTTTCATTAATAATTCCCCTTATTCCACAGCAATAAGTTTGACTTAATCCCCAAGGGCTTAGATTCACTAAACCTTGCTAAAATATTTTGTGCGCACTATGGATGTTTGGTTCTGGAGAGAGGAATACACCTCAGTCACATTTTCTATCTCTGAGACCTTGAACCCGGGTCAACTGGCGATATCTCCCGACACACTTCCCGGAAACTCCCCCTTTTTTCCAAATTTTAACCCCCAAACCCAAACTAAAAAAGCTACATAAACATTGGTTCAAGCAGAGAAGTAATGCAATCAGATTCTAATCTAAGACGTAAAGCTTTGGTTCTTATATGGATAGGTGAAATCTGGAACATCTTTGAAGCATCTATTGCAATCTGGGCAGCTTTGGTTGCAAGTAGTGTAGCTTTACTTGCTTTTGGTTTAGATAGTATAATTGAGTTATTTGCAGGTGCAGTAATGATATGGCGTTTTTGGAAGGAAAGAAAAGACAAAGAAGCAAAAACAGAAAGAACAGCTCTTAGATTGATTGGTTTAACATTTTTTTTACTCTCAGCATTTATCATATTCCAATCGATAGCCACACTGCTTGGTTATTTTGCACCCCCTAGAGAAAGCATAGTAGGAATCTTCATTACTATCTCTAGTGCTGTTTTGATGACAGTGTTATTTTTTTACAAAACCCGAATTTCAAAACAAATTGGTTCGAGAGCATTAAGAGCAGAAGCTTATCAAAGCTTAATTTGCGATTTACAAGACCTTATCGTTTTGGTGGGTTTGGGATTAAACAGTTTATTTTCTTGGTGGTGGGCAGACCCAATAATGGCTTTAGCTCTAATTCCATTTTTGGTAAGGGAAGGTCTAGAATCATTTGAAGAAGAATAAGAATCTCTGTTTTTCAAGAAAAATCTTCCCACAAACTCCCCTTTTTTAGGTTCATTCTTTTCTTCAAACCACCTCCTTTTTATTAGAATTAAAATACATGTCCTAAACTAGGAGTAAAAAAAGGTGAAGATCAATCCAGTTTATCATAGTTGTGTCATATTGGTTAAAGATATCGAGAAGTCAAAGCATTTCTATAAAAATGTTCTCGGTCAAAAGATCATAAATGATTTTGGAAGAAATGTTGTTTTTGAAGGCGGATTATCTATTTGGCAGAGAGATTATGCACTGAATCTGATTTTTCAAGAAAAGACAGCAGAAATTGCTGTTGGAGGTAATAATTTTGAAATTTATTTCGAAATTGAGGGTCTCGATGATTTGTATGATCGGTTAGTCAACGAAAAGGTTGAGGTAATTCATTCTATAATGGAGCATTCTTGGGGTCAGAGAGGTTTCAGAGTTCGTGATCCGGACGGTCATATTGTTGAGTTTTCAGAGTCAATGGAAAGTGTAGTGAGAAGATTGAACATGCATGGATTGAGTCTTGAAGAAGTTGCAAAGAAGTCTATGATGCCAATGGAATTCATTGAAATGGCTCTAAAGAAACAGTAGAAGGGATTGGAATGAGTAAATCAACTGAAGCTAAGCTTGTTGCACCTTGTGGAATAAACTGTGGTGGATGCATAGCCTATTTTGGTTACACTATGAGTGGGAAAGAAAGGAAGAATTCTTGTGATGGTTGTTGGTCGCGACCTAGACCTTGTGCTTTTATCAAAAAGAAATGTGAGAAGGTAGCAAAAGGAAAACTTCGATATTGTTTTGAATGTAGTGATTTTGCTTGTTAAGTGCTATCGATTCTTGATACTAGATACAGGGAAAAGTATGGTTTCAGTTTGGTTGAGAATCTAAGATACATTCAGGAGTATGGCGTAAAGGAATTCTTGAAATTGGAAAAACAAAGAGCAAACCTAGCAAGAAAACTCCAAAATCCCAGACTACTTCAAATCCACTTCCACACATTCCGCCACTGGAAAGCCACAATGCTCTGCCACCAAACCAACGGAAACATCTACTATGTAAAAAAGTTCCTCGGCCACAAAAACATCAGAAACACCGAGAATTACATACACCTTGCAGAAGTAATATTCAGCAACGAAAAACCAGAATACACCTGCGAACCGGCAAGAACCGTGAAAGAGGCAAAAGCACTGATTGAGAAGGGCTTTAGCTACGAATGTGAAATCGACGGTGTAAAACTGTTCAAGAAAGTCAAATAATACAAAGTGGTCCAGGTGAATGCAAAAGTGGGCCTGGAGAGATTTGAACTCTCGACCTTTCGGTTATCAGCCGAACGCTCTAGCCAAACTGAGCCACAAGCCCATAAACAAACCATAAAACACCCTCATTTATTAAAGGATTTTCTTGATTAAATTCTCAAACAGGACTTGTTCGCAGAGGCTGATTGACAACCAAGTTATCGCCCTGCACCACCGGGCTCCTTGATTAAATAGTCTCTGTTCATTCCAGAGAGCTTCATTAATGGTTGTAAGGCCTTTTTCCCGTGTTTCCATCGATAATATAGCAGGTAGGCAAACATTGAAGTAAACCTTTTTGTCCATTGAGGAAGATCTGAAGCAAAAATTTCTATGTTATGTCGCCAGCATGTGGCTAGGAGTTCCCATTGGAGGGGCGTTAAATGTTTCAGGTCCATATGTCGTGCTTCTTTAAGCATGCAGTCTTCTTCTGAAGTAAACAATAAAGGCACATAGAAAATTTTGTTATGTTTCAATTTGTCTAGAAGTTCAAGCGTCTCAATCGTATCCTTCTCAGTTTCTCCCGGCAAACCAACGATCAATGTTGCCAAGGGCCACATGTAATTCTCATTCATAATTTCAATTGCCTTTGTTACGACATCATGCCACTCTTCAGGTTTGTACGGAAGCATTTTTCCTTTCATGTACTTTTTCATGAGTCGAATGCTTCCTGTCTCTATGCCGATTTCAACTGAACTATGCCTAGTTTCATCTGTGGTCCAATAGGATTTTTCGCGAAGAACCGGTCCAATCTCCTCAATCATTTCTGGGTCATAGACAACAGGTGCCAAAGCCGCATGAGCAGGCTGAATGAACTCTACCTCAGGGACAGCGGCAATTGATTTGATTAAATCAACAATTGCTTCACGATTTGGCAAAAACTTACCCTTACATCGGTACAAGAAGATGTCTTCGCTCGCCAAGATTATCATTCTTGTTCCCTTTTTTGCATTCAATTTGACTTCCTTCAAGATGTGGTCTAAAGGAAAGGAGTAACTTCTCCTCATCATGGGCGAGCAGAACTTGCAGCCACGACCACACCCCCGGGTGATCTCCACGGTGCCAAAAATTGCCGGGTTTACGATACCGCAGATTTCGTTTGGTTTGGGTGGCTCAGTTTCAACTACTTGTGGAAGTTCTTCGCCGTTGATAGCCTTGCGAAAAATCTCTAATGCAGTTTTTTCGCCTTCGCCCATCACGATGCAGTCTATTCTATATTTCTTTTGTAACTTTGCCCTATGAATCTGCCAGGCACCTGCTCCCCCGAGAACTATCTTGGCGCCCCACTTTCTCAGGAACGGCTTTTTTATGAGGTCTCTGAATTCTGCAGCAGCCACAGGTTCTCCGCCAAAGCCCACAAGAGAAGTGTAGGTTCGACTGACAAAACCTGTTCCCGCAGGCTCCATGGAAGATATTCCGATAACTTTCGTTTTCGGTCCCACAAAATTCTTCAAATCATATGGGTGCACCACAGCAACCGCTTGGGCGCCGAACTTCCTAATCAGCGATGCTTCAATTTTTCGCATTCCGTAAGGTGCGTACTTGGCAGTGCCATCTCCATTTTTAGGAACTCGGGGGTACCAATATTTTCTAAGCAAGAATCTCGGAATAATCGCTGTTGGAAATCCTCCCGTGAACGCTCGGAAAGGACTGAGCTTGAAGTCGCTCATGTCTGTAGCTGAGCCAGTTAGGACAATTGGAACCCCTTGAGCCTGTGGGGAGACGCTGTCTTGTAGACTCATATAGCGGGATTTTATCGTACAACATTTAAGAACTTTGCTGTGAATTGTTGCATATACTCTTAGACGGAGTGGTTACAGTCAAAAATAAAATATAAAAAAGACATTCGGGAGATTGAGTTTTATGAAGACTGAGAGTTGGCAGCAATGCATTATTCCCAGTTGCGGAAAAAAATACAGTGTCAAGGAACGAAGAACTGCATGTGATTGTGGTGAACTTCTCGATGTAAAGTATCGAGGAGATTATCCGAAAAGTTTGCAAGAGACTTTCAGTGAGCGGAGAAATCATGGACCGAACATATTTGATGAAAGTGGGGTGTGGCGATACAGAGAATTAATTAATTTTGTCGGAGTGGAAACAGAGAATTATGATTTTTACAGTAAAAAATTGGTCTCTTTAGATGGTGCTGAAGGAAGAACAAAACCAGTTCACTTAACCAGAGTTGCCGAGTATGTTGGTATAAAAACCGGGAACTTTTGGCTTCAATTCGAGGGGGATAACCCAACAGGCTCTTTCAAAGACAACGGAATGGCAACTGCCTTTACTCATGCAAAGATGGTTGGAGCCAAAAAAGTTGTATGTGCATCCACTGGAAATACTTCGAGTTCTGCTGCGGCATTTGCTGCAAACGAATTGGATATGGAAGCTGTGATCTTTGTTGGGGCAGGGAAAATTGCCAAAGGTAAGCTTGCGCAGACACTTGCTTATGGTGCTAAAGTCTTGCAGGTGAAAGGTGATTTCGATGTGGCGATGGCTATGGTTAAAGCGCTTTCTGAAAAAAGCGGGATATACGTGGTTAATTCCCTGAATCCCTTTAGACTTGAAGGACAAAAGAGCATGATGTATAGGGTGCTTGATTATCTGAGTTGGGAAGTTCCAGACTGGATTGTGCTTCCTGGAGGAAATCTGGGAAACACTTCGGCTTTTGGTAAAGCGTTCATGGAACTTTATGATTATGGTTGGATAAAGAAGAAACCGCGGATTGCAGTAGTTGTCGCAGAAGGTGCCCCTACTCTATACGATTTATATAATGAACGAAATCTACGATGGAACAATGGAGATATTGACAACGAAATCATCGAAGAATACTATAGTGAAATCGATAGGAAAGGCGTTAAAGCATCAACAAAGGCAACTGCCATAGAGATTCTTAAACCTGTAAATTTGAAAAAGGCTTTGCGAACACTAGAATATACTGGCGGTGCTGTGACGAAGGTTCCTGATGAAGACATATTGGACGCGATGGCTATGGTAAGCAGTAATGGATTTGGGTGTGAACCTGCTTCAGCTGCAACTGTGGCGGGAATTAAGAAACTTGTAGAGCAAGGTGAAATAGGAACCGATGAAGTTGTTGTCGGCATTTTAACAGGTCATATGCTGAAGGACTTCAAGGCAATAGTGGATTATCATTTTAACCCAAAAAACAGATTCGCCAACACGCCTTTAACAGTTGAACCAGACATAAACGAAGTATTAGACCTTATAGAAAAATAGCTGGCTTTTCATAATAACTGAGCTAAGTTCTTGCTCTTTTCGGTTTTCCATCAACAACGAGTCCCTTTAAGCGGGGCTGACAAAGCTCATGACCTGAGCTATGATGAAAAACCAGAATATTGAACTGGTGAGTTTGGAACCCAGTTTCCAGACAACGGAGAGAAGAATCAGAATCGATGCAATTTTTATGAGTTCTTGGGAAACCGATAGACCTAGGGCGTTTAAAAGAAAGCCGACCAGATAGGTTACACTATCTCCGATATGCTTCAGTCCTGTCAGTAATTGACCTAAGGCTTCGATTAGACCCGGATTCATCGTCTTCTCTTATCCTTAAGCTCTAACCGTGAGGCTCATTTACAATTAAACGCCGCATAACTTATCAACGTTACGAAGGTATAGCTCCTAATCGCAAATCTTGCGAACTAATTGGTAGCATCAATAATGCTTTTTTTTGAGGATTTTTATTCCGGATTTTGACTTTATCTCTGACAGAAGCACACATCACCCGCTAAAATATCGCTCAGATACACTTGGGGGAATGGTGTTTTCAAGGGAGAATTTTAGTAGGAAAGAGTAGCGAAAAGAAGGGGAATCAGCAAATAATTTGTGTTTCATAATATCCATACCGGAATATTACTGGGTTCCAAATGCCTCATATTGTCAACCATTTTTGCCCCCGAAACTTCCCTTATATCCATTCTATTCCTTCGGTTCAATATGGATGCATAATGTTTGAAGAAATATCAATTTCAACTGGAGAGTTAGTGCTCATCCTATTAGGTTTAGTACTACTTTTTGTCCTCGTCTATGGAACTATCGCGCTGCGAGGGCCACAAACCCCAAAATAATTAACGCGTCCAATTTTCGTAACATCTTTTAACAATGAAAAATTTAAGTAGAAGCCGCTGTTCTTTAGGGAAATAGATGCCCTGGTAGTATAGTCCGGTCTAGTATAGGCGGCTGTCGCCCGCCCGACCCGGGTTCAAATCCCGGCCAGGGCGCTTTTACTTTCACTTCTAAAATCTTGGAAAGAATATTTTTGGGAGACTCGATGAATTTCTGTGCCCTTTGTCATCTCCTAGTTTTCACTGGTGTGGGTGTGTTGCGTTCAAACTAAGTTATTAGTAGGGAAGTTACAAAAATAGGGAGTAATCTTTCCTACCCGAATTTGGGGAGAAAGGTTAGATGAAGAAGACTGAGAGTGGGAAAAAGGTCGAAGGATCATCGCTCAGGAATTTGTTCGCCTTAGGTTTTGTAAGTTTTTTCACTGACATGTCGAGTGAAATGGTTTTTAGTCTCTTGCCCACCTTTCTTCTTGGCTTGCCTGGTTCTAGCAGAGCAATATTGGGATTGATTGAGGGAAGTGCTGAAGCTTTGAGTTATGGTTTGAGGGCGGTTTCAGGGTTTTTCTCTGATAAGTTAAGAAAAAGGAAAATGTTTGTCTTATGTGGGTATGCTCTGTCAAATGTTGTTAAGCCTCTTTTCGCGATAGCTAGGGCACCCTTTGATGTTTTTGTAATCAGGGTTTCTGATCGGGTTGGTAAGGCTGTTCGCACTTCTCCTCGTGACGCTCTCCTTTATGAATCTGTTTCTGAGAAACGGCGAGGTGCGGCTTTTGGTTTACATAGAGCTCTTGATCAAGCGGGTGCTATTGTGGGACCTGTTATCGCGTCAATAGCCTTGGTGTTTCTGGGCTTCACTATAAGAGACGTCTTCTGGCTGTCACTAATACCTGGCGTTATTGCATTATTCATCATTTTGTTCTTAGTTAAGGAACGGGTCAGCAAATCTGTCGGTGAATTTCAATTGCTTACTGGCATCAAATCTGTCTTGAAAGGTAATTTTTCTCAGCTGCTTATCATTGTTAGTGTTTTTTCTCTTGGAGCATTCAACTTTTCGTTTGTTCTCCTTAACGCAAAGGAGGCTGGGGTTGCAGAATCGCTTATTCCTTTAGTCTACGCAGCTATTAACGTGGGACATACCGCCATAGCGATTCCATCCGGTTTCTTATCTGACAAGGTGGGAAAAGAAAAAGTCATGGTTTTGGGTTATTGCATTTTCCTCTCTACTACTATCCTAATTCTGCTTCTCCCTACAAATGGCTTTAATGCTTTCTTGGTTGCTGTATTCTTTGGTGCTTACGTCGGAATAGTTGAAACCGTTCAGAGAGCTTTAATCCCAGATTGTGTTGATGAAAATCTGAGAGGAACAGCCTATGGGCTTTACTATCTCATTGTTGGTTCAGCCTTCTTTGTCTCAAACGCTGTGGTCGGAAGTTTATGGGAGTACTTTGGTTCATCATTAGCAACCACCTACAGCATTATAACATCAGTTATAGCTATTTCAGCTATGATGCTGTTCATTAGAAAAAAGACGTGAAGACGTTTTTGTTAAAGCAATTTCAGTTTTATCAGGTTGTCTACAAGTTTTCTGTCTGCGAGAGAGCAGTAGACCCATTTTCCTTTCTTTGTGCGGTTAATGATGCCCAAGTTTTCTAGTATTTGGATGTGATGAGAGAGGTTTGGCTGCGTCATGTCGAGGCATATCATCAGTTCGCATATGCACATTTCTTTGACCATCAGCAGTTTTACTATTCTGAGCCTTTTTTCGTCAGATAGTGCCTTGAAAAATTTGCTGTTTCTCTTTGCAGTTGCGGCGTCTGCAACATCATCAGCTAGTTGGAGTAATTCTTTGCGGTATTCGTCTGCAACTTCTGCTTGGCATAGGTCAGTTTCGGTTAGTCGTTTTAATCGCTGGTTGACGTTTTTCATGGGGTTTTCATCCTGTTTTATTTGTAAACGTATCTAAATATGTTTATGGAAACAAAACGTATAAATATATCTAAAATTATTTATATGTTTACAACATAAAGCCCAAAAGAAAGTGACCAAAAACATGAGTAAAACACTTAAATGCCCGTTCGGAATCCCCGAAAACCAATGCTGCCTAGCAGCAACATGTCCAACATGGATTGCTAGACAGAAAAACAGTAAATAATCCCGCTTTTTTGGGGAATAGCCTTGGTAAAAAAACCTGAAATACACCTCGGCGTTTTCGAAAAGTATCTTGCCTTATGGGTTTTTGTGTGCATGTTAACAGGACTTCTTCTTTCACAAGTAATTCCTGAGCTAAGCATAACCATCAACAATCTGCAGTTCGCTGGAATATCGATACCAATCGGTATATGTCTTTTTTTGATGATGTATCCAGCCCTCCTGAACCTGCAATTTAGTGAACTAAAAAAGCTGGCAAAAAATCCAAAACCAATCGTCCTAACCATTATATCAAATTGGATTTGGGCTCCAATAGTTACTGCTCTTCTAGCCTACTATTTCCTAGCAGGCAATGACCAGCTGATTGTTTCTTTGATTCTGCTCGGCTCTAGCCCCTGTACTGCCATGGTTCTAGTTTGGGGTGCATTAGCTAATGGAAACCAAGAACAAAATGTTGTCAACACCACATTGAACACGATAACGATAATGTTTCTGTATGCACCTGTCGTTTCGCTCTTGACGGGCATCCAGAATATCCAAATTGACCGGCTGTCTCTTCTATTATCTGTCTTCGTTTTCATCGGTATCCCGCTTGCTCTGGGTTATATCTCAAAGAAGTTTATCACAGGCAGTAAGGGGGCAGAATGGTTCCAAGAAACCTACCGCCCAGCAGTAGGTAAAGTGGCGATTCTTGCTCTATTGGCAACTTTGATTGTCCTGTTCTCTCTCAACGGGAACGTGCTAATAGAGCATCCAGAAGAGATGATTCGCGTCTCAATTCCGCTTCTGTTAGGATTCGCAATAATTGTAGGGATTAACCTATTGGTTACTAAGTTTGCGGGTCTCAAATATCGGGAGGGAATTATCTCTGTCATCATTGGTTCTTCCAGCCACTTCGAGATTGCGATTGCCACAGCTATCAGCCTCTACGGTTTAGGCTCTCAAGCGGCGCTTGGAACAACAATGGGGCTGTTCTGGGAAGTTCCAGTCATGCTCAGCCTAGTGTATCTAGGCAAGAAGCTGGGGCAAAGAGGGTTCTGGAAGACAGATTAAGAGAAAAAAGAGGTGATTATGATGGAAAATAAAAAAGTTAAGGAACATGTAAAAAAGCGGTATGGCGAGATAGCCAAAACAGACTGTTCCAGCTGTTCACTGTCTTGCTGCTCATCATCTAGTTGTGGACCTCCTCCACAGTATGTTTCGTGGAAACTTGGCTATTCTCCTGGTGACATAGAGAGCGTTCCAGAAGAGTCGGTTTTAGGTTTGGGCTGCGGAAACCCTGTTGCCCTCGCAAGCTTGAAGGAGGGCGAAACTGTCCTAGATTTGGGTTCAGGCGGGGGCATAGACGTCTTTTTGGCATCCAAGAAGGTGGGACCATCAGGAAGGGTGATTGGCGTGGACATGACTGAGGAGATGGTGGAGAGAGCCAAAGCTACCGCCCTTAAACATAGCTACACTAACGTCGAGTTTCGTTTAGGAGAAATCGAAGCCCTGCCTGTTGAGGATGAAAGCGTTGATGTTATCATCAGCAACTGCGTGATTAACTTGGCTCCCGACAAGTTGCGGGTGTTCCAAGAAGCCTACCGTGTTCTGAAGTCGGGTGGTCGGCTTATGGTGTCTGATCTTGTAACTGAAGGCGCTTTACCGGAAGAGGTCAGGAAGAGTTTTGATGCTTGGGCAGAATGTATCGCAGGTGCACTGGAAAAAAGTGACTATTTAGAGAAAATAGCAACTGCGGGATTCACGAACATCAAGATTATTTCTCAAAGACCCTACACAATAGACGTTTCTCCGGAGCTGAGGGGAAAAATAACCAGCATCCAAGTTGAAGCCCGCAAGAACCCATAAACTTGAAATCGCCTTCTACAGCATTTAATCTGTGAGAGAGATGAGTTCAGACTTGGAGATAACCATCGACAAGTTCGGCCTTATAGTCAAGAGAGGTCTAAGATACTCGAAGGATCACGTCTGGGTCAAAGAAGAAAATCAGCATTGCTCATTAGGTTTAACAGATTATGCACAGAGGAAAGGCGGTGATATAATCTTTCTTAAGTTTGAGCACAGAGAAGGTATCATCAAAGAAGGAGAGCCAGTTGCACTTTACGAGACAATAAAAGCAGCTCTTAATGTGACAGCACCGTTTGATTATGAGATTGTGGAGTTGAATTCTATGCTGGAAGAACAACCAGAATTAATAAACGAGGACCCATATGGGACGGGTTGGATTGCTCGCGTGAAACCAGTAAACCCGGAGAGCATTGACGCTTTGTTGTCGTCCGAGAATTACTTTGAATTGATTAAGGAACTTGAAGCGTTGTCAGTCACTACCAAAGATGTGTAGAGAATGTCTGAAAAACCGATTTTGATCATTCCCTGCAGTGGAATTGGTAAGCCCTTTGGAACTATCAGTAGGGACGCCACCTTCAGGGTAGTTGATGACCTCAGGAAGGGAAAGACTGAGACCACCTGCTTATCACTCCTCGTCACGGGAGACGAAGAAGCGACTAAACAAATCCAGTTAAGCATGTGTATAGCTATTGACGGATGTCCATTGGAGTGTGCCCG
>CP070820.1:993225-1030274 GCA_020344315.1 Candidatus Bathyarchaeum sp. | reverse complement strand
GAGTAATTCTTGGAGATCATTTAATGATAAATCAATATACTTCTTCGCTACTTTGCGCTGTTCTGGAACAGGAATCCCAAGAAAAAGATCACCTTCACCATATTGCCCTTTTCCCGTCTTAAAAAACCCAGATAATTTTTTTGCTCTATTGGAATCGCTAAGTTGCGACAGATCTCTTTTTATCTGATCCAACATCGTCTCTCAAAACCTTATTACTGTAAATCAGCAAAATAGTTTTTGATTAAACCAGATCGAGAGATCAATCAATTTTTTGGATTTGGGATTGAGGTGAATTAGAAACAAGGGGGAGTTGCGGGACGGGTGATATCTCCATTGTGGGTTACGGGCAGAACCCCGCGACCTCACGAAAACGCTTGTTTTATCAAATAAGTCTTGAATAGAAGTTATTTTAATAAATAAGGCTAAACATAAAAAAAAGGAAGGTTTGATTTAGGATAAATCAAAACCCGCTGCCGTCTGGAATGCCGTCGCCGGAGTTGGGTGCTGGTCCAGGGCTATCTCCGTTTTGCCAATGATCGTCTTCAAACCCGCTGCCGTCTGGATTGCCGTCGCCGGAGTTGGGTGCTGGTCCCACAGTATTAGTAGCCGCTACAGTTCCACATAACATGCTGGCAAAAACTAGGAGCAGTATAGCAACACCTATTTGTTTTTTCATCTTTTTACCTCCAGTTTTGATATTCAACATCTTACCATATTCCTTAATTTAAGGGATGTTATGGAAAATCCGTTCCAAAAAATGAAACACCTACACATTCATAAAAAATTTAAAAAAAGGGGAGTTGCGGGACGGGTGATATCCCCATTTGTCCGGGGGGCAAATCCCCGCGACCCACCCAGTAATCTCCCAGATAGGCAGCATTAATCATTACCACTGTTTGACAATTACTGTTATTTTATGATTTATCTTACTATGGGAAATCATTTATTTCGAATTCTCGCCTTGTTTTATGAAGGTTTACCACATGACAAACCTTGTTTCGAAATGTGGAATAGATTGCGGTGCTTGTCCTTGGGGACCCTACCCGCGAAAGGACATGACTGCCGAAGAATTTGAACAATACAGGAACCATGGCAAAAAGATTCTAGGATACATGCCAATAAAGACACCATGCGCAACCTGTCAAACTCCAGACGAAAAAATCCCAAAAAAATCAAAGTTACCTAGCAAAAAATGCCTAATACGCCAATGCGTAGACAAAACTGGAATAGTAAACTGCGCTTATTGCTCTCGGTTTCCATGTGACACCTTGAAAGCAACCGCGGGTCTTTGGAACCGTGAGAGCATTGAGGCAAAGCTTGGTGCGCCAATTTCTGAAGAGGAGTATCATTCATTTGTCGAACCTTTCGAGGGAATCACTCGTTTAGCTGCTATTCATGCTTCGCTGAAGCCAGATGAGATTGTAGAACCTGCAAAAGCTCCAGCATCCAAGACAAGAATCGCTGACTTTCCAGAGAATCTGCCCTTCAAGGAAGAGATAGCGTCCTTCAAAGCGGTTCACCAACTGCTGGCAACCATAGAGAATTCTTCATTGGGACTACAGGACACTGACACATTCGCTCAACAGCACAAACTAGAAAACCAAAAAGCACACCTCATGCGGTTTCTCTGGATACTCGGAAATTACGGCAAATTCGAGAAAGCGAAGAGTACACATCTTGTTGTGGACGCTGAAACTTACCATGCTAGCCGAGGCAAGGAGAAGACACTGGCGATTTGCTCGTTTGTTGAAGAGGTTGTTTTCAAGGTTTTAGCTGAATTTGGAGTTCGTTGCGAACGTGTTGCGTTAAAGGGAGTGAAGAATGAAGACTTAACCACTGCCACAGGGTATCTTCGAAAGAGATGGTGGGTCATGAGAATGTCGTTTGAGGAAAAAATTGGCGGATCTGCTGCTCTCAAAGCACTACAAACTTACGCAAAAAAATTAGACAAGAAATATGGCTCAAGAGCATTTCAACGCTTCCGAGACGCAGACATGACGATTTTGTTAGATATATAAATTCCAAGAGAATTAGAACATTTGCACAATGATTATTCATTTAAAAAGTGAGTTGCGGGATAAAATCGGGTGATGTCACCATTTGTCCCCCGGGGCAAATCCCCGCGACCCCACCATCAAAAATGAGATTTAATGTGTGATTTTTGGGCTTCAGCACGTAACAACTTTTAAGAATTTTATGTTATATGCTGACGCTAACTATAGGTTTCTTTTGGATGTGTTTGTATCCGCATTCGCATTTGAATCCTATTATCTTTCCTCTGCGTGTTATCTTTTTACATTTTTTGGCGTTGCATCGGGTTTTTTGTTTGTGGACCTTCCATAGCATCTCGGCTTCTTTGGAGGAGAGTGCAATAGAACGTTTCGCTGATAGCAGAAACCATGCGATGCAAAAACCTAGGCTTAACCAGATTGCCGGTACGAGTACGCCTGAATTGAGTAATGTATCAAGGAACTGTGTCAGCATCTCCAGCATCGCGTTTTACCCTTGTGTTAACAATGGTTACATTAGGTTCGATTTTCCAATTTAAGTTGTATGAAACAATATTATGGATTATGAACCTTTACTATTATACGTTCGGAAAAAGACGGGGACCGGCGGGAGACATCTCTATTTGTCCGAGGTTCAAATCTCCGTGACACCACTAGCAGAAACTTATTTTTGGGGTCGTTCTCTTCGCATCTCAGCGAGAGGCCATCGGATTCTGATTGTAGTCTTGTTTCCATATATGCTGTATTTGTGGAGTTTCCTCCCTTCCGGAATCCTATCTACCAAACCACACCTTACAAGGGTCTCCAAATTTCTCCAAAGACCCTTCTTTGCCCCTTTCTTCAACCCCATCTTTTCAAACAGTTCACCCACTGTCATCGATGAAGCATGTTTTTGGTAATGGGAAGCCAATTCAATAAGAATCTGCCTATTCCGTTTCGAACCTAAAGCATCCAATGTTTTCTGAGTCAATTCCTCTGGAACAAACAAGCTCTCGTGAGTGCCAAGAATCATTTCGATAGAATCATAATACGTTTTTATAAACTCCCAATAACATTTCAAAGCAAGGCGTTTTTGCTCACGAGACGCCATCTCATCATCCATATGCCTATTTTTCACCAGTTTTTCCCAACACGGCTCTACATCCTTCTGAATAGCAGTTGGGGCAAATGGACGGATGACGTTCCTTACAATATAATCAAGGAATTTGTAGGATACGTTTTCTTGTTCGTAAAGCTTACGACTAACATCTCTATAAGAGTCAACAATAAACAAAGCCTCATCTGGGTTTAGGTCTTTTGCTTCCAAATACCTCATAGGCTTACCTGAGATCGTAACAGGATCTGGTAAAACAATAGTTGCAGGATAATCAATACCCTGATCTGCACAGATCAATTTTTTGAGAATAGAAAGACCTGCATTCGATTTGTCAAAAATGTTATATGCTGCTCCTAAATACCCGAGGGACTCTAAACCCCAGCTAACATACGGATATCTCTTTATCTCCGTTCTAAGTTTATTTCTGTCAAACAGGTAAATCTCAAGAAGTTCCTTTTCATAGGCTGAAAGGGTATATGCCTTTTCTGTGAGTCTAACTGTTTTTACTTCAAGAAGCTTCCTTCGGGTGTTTATTTGCGGAAGTATGTTCTGGAGGCTCTTTTCAAAATCAAGTATCGTCAAGATGCTGTAGACATCTCTCTGAATCTCTACTCTATCTTCAACAATTACACTCCTTGCACTTGGAGAAAAGACTCCCTGAAAGAATTTGTGTGCTTCTGCAACCCGCTCTCTGATGTCTCCTCGATGATAGCCTCTGCCAATATCTCTCAACGCTCCAATGTACACTACTGGATTGATGGAATAGCCACTATCTATGAGTTCCTTGAGGAAAAAGAGAGGGACAAAATGTTTGAGTTGCGCCACCTCCAAGTCTGCATGGAATGCAACCACGACAATAGAATTGAGTTTCCGTCTTTTCCATTGTTCACCTAACCCTTCAACAACCCGGATTCTTCCCATCTCGGGAAAACGTTGGCTGAGCCATTTTCCAGTCAGCAAAGGTAACGGAATGCCTTCTCGCACATTTTTAGTAACCAAACTTTCATTATCCTCCTTCTCTTTTCGTCACATATGTTTCATTATGTAGGGATAAAAGTAACATTCGCTGTAACTAATCCCTACATGCTATAATCCGCCTTCCTATTATATAAACTTAAGTAACACTTGACGTAACTAAAATGTCAAAATATCCTATTTTCTAACCTTAAAAAATAATCCAGACGGACACATTAGTTATTTCGGTGAAAGCGCATGGCATTACAAGAACACACCCACAGGAGCCAAAGCCTGGCTAAAAAAAAGATAAAATCGGAAACAGAAACCGAGAAGCCACAACGACCACTACCAATGTGGTGCAGAGGCATAATGAGCGGCTGCGTCAACTGCGGCGGATGCATCTAAAGACAACAATGATTAAGGAAATGTCGAATGAAAAGTTGTCCACTCGGCTACAGTCACCACATTTTCCCCAACCACTATAACTTCTGTTATTACTCCTGAACAAAATTGTCAATCTCAGAACTCGACAACACCGGCTTTAATTCCCGCTTCAAGAATCCACATAGAAATCTGAAAAACGTTCCAAGGCTGTGAACAACGGCTCGTCGCCAAGCGCCTTCATTACTGAAATTTCCTGAGACCGGTAAATTCTTGCCTTTTTCTGGTACAGTTCTTTTTTACTGGTTTTTTCCTTCTCAGTGAACCCACACCTTTATGTTTTTCATAATAATCTCTTGTCTAAGGAAGAGATTTCAAAGTAAATTTCCTATGCTTGATTAGTGGGTAATGATTAATGAGCGATCTCAACCTAAATCTAGTTAACAACTTCATTTTGCGCAAACAACATTTAACTGATGATTCCAAAATTGATGATGTTATTAAAATTGTGAATGATGTAGGCGGTCTCCATGCTACCATACCCAAAACACCCTACCTCTCCATCTTCTCAAGAGCCAAGAATTTCACAAGGAAAAAGTTAGATGAAGAGTTATATGCGAAAAGAAGTCTCGGTAAGATTCGATGTGTACGAAAAACTGTGTACATCATCCCAAAGCAAATGATCCCAATAGCATATTCCGCAACCAAAAAGATGGTGAAACTCACCTCTGAACGTTACAGCAGATATTTGGGAGTCAGTCAAAAAGAATACGTCAAGATGTCCAAACTGGTTCTGGAAGTGCTCAAAGGCGGGGGAATGACAGCGAAAGAAGTAAAGAACGAATTAATGACTGAATTAAACATTTCTGCAATCTTGAATTTAATGTCTGACCAAGGGCTGTTGATACGCGGAAATCCGAAAAAGGGATGGAAAAGCAACATCCACACTTACTATCCTTTTCATGATTACTTTCCAGACATAGACCTCAACGAGCCAAACGAAGCCCAGGCAGTAGCCCTGTTGGTACAATACTACTTAAGTTCCTTTGGTCCTGTGACCGAAAAGGACATCATTTGGTGGACTGGTTTGAAAAAAACAGCAATTCAAGAAGCATTAAAGAAAATCAAAGAACAGATAGTTAGGGTTGAGATTGAGGGCCTGGAAGACGGTTTCATTATGCTCCAATCGGACAGTTTTCTGGAAAAGATAACTCCCCCTAAAAATCGAGTAGTGAATTTGTTGCCAGCCCTTGATTCTTACATAATGGGTTACAAGCAGCGCGAAAGATATCTGTCCTATCAGCACTATGACAGAGTGTTTGACCGATCAGGTAACGCTACTTCAACAATCTTGTTAGATGGAAGAATAGCAGGAGTTTGGGACTTCAAAGAAGCAAAAAAACCAGTTGTTAAAATTCTCCTCTTCGAGGACGCTGAAGACAGTGTACTAACTGAAATACGTTCGAAAGCACAGAAAATTGGGAGATTCATAGCTGATAAAGAAGTTCAGATCAACGAATGCGACTCCATGATTCCTTTACCACGAAGAACCGCCGGAGGATTCATGTCACCTCTACGAGACTCTTAATAACATGGAATGCAAGGGGAAAAGTATGAGTGACTGGAAATCCCTGTTGAAAGAGAATCCAACAGGTTGGTTGTTAGAAAAGAACAATCCTTCAGTACGATTCTTCACCCTCACTGAGCTTTTAGAAAAACCTGACAAAGATCCTGAAGTAGTGAAAGCAAAAAACGAAATCATGAACTTCGGAGTAGTACCCAAAATTTTGGCTAAGCAGAGTGCCCAAGGTTACTGGGAAACGCCTGAACGATTCTACACTGCTAAGTACAAGGGTACGGTGTGGCAGCTCATAATCTTGGCGGAACACGGAGCAGATGGAAGGGATGAAAGAGTCAAAAAGGCATGCAAATTCATTTTAGAGAACTCTCAAGATCATGAGAGCGGCGGTTTCTCCTTTTGCGCCAGTGCAAGAACTGGCGGAGGCAGGCACAGCGGCGTTATTCCCTGCTTAACAGGCAACATGGTGTGGAGCTTTATTAGACTTGGATATTTGGCAGACCCCCGAGTTGAACGTGGAGTAAACTGGATCACCACTTATCAAAGATTTGATGACGGCATAGAGCATCGTCCTAAAGGTTGGCCCTATGACAAAGCTACAGGTTGCTTTGGGAAACATTCTTGTCACATGGGTGTTGTCAAAGCATTGAAAGCATTGGCAGCGATTCCAGCCGACAAAAGACCTGAAGATGTTAAGGCAAAGATCGAAACGGGAGCAGAATACCTGTTGATTCATCATATCCACAAAAGAAGCCACAACCTAAATCGTGTTTCCAAGCCTAGTTGGCTCCGATTCGGCTTTCCCCTTATGTACCAGACAGATGCTTTGGAAATCTTGGGTATATTGACGAAGCTTGGTTACAGGGACGAGCGAATGCAAGAAGCGGTAGATTTAGTGATTTCTAAGCAAGATGATCATGGGCGATGGAGCTTGGAAAGAACTTTCAACGGCCGTTTCCAAACAAACATCGAACAGAAAGGCAAACCCAGCAAATGGATTACTCTGAATGCACTAAAAGTGTTGAAGAACTTCTATGCCTAAAGTGGCATAGGCGTGCTACTGCTATCGGTTCGCCAGCAGGAGCAGCTTTTTATCGGTTGCTCTGGAGAGGTTAGACAACTTAAAATAACCTGTTTCACATACCTGATTTCGCTGTAGAAATGTGAGGGTAGAATCCATGTTGATCGATTTTAGTTCCTTGAAAAAGCTTGCGGAAGGAAAAACCAAGATAATTTATGAGAACCCGGAAGATGAGAAGACGGTCTTTATGGTCTTCAAGGATGACATCACGGCGGGAGACGGGGTTAAACATGATATTATCAAAGGAAAGGCTTTGGTGGATTGGAGAACTAATCGGGACATCTTTGAGTTGCTTAATCGTAAGGGTGCTCGAACGCATTATGTTTCCAGTCCTCAGGAAAAAGTTGTTCTTGTAAAGAAACTGGATCGAAAGATAAACCTCGAAGTTGTTAGTCGTAGAATCGCCGCAGGTTCCATATTGAAATGGGGGAATGAAGTCGAGGGAACGAGATTTGATCCTGTTATCACCCAGTTTCATTACAAAGATGATCCTTTGCATGATCCTATGCTAGCTGACACCTACATCGACTATATTGTCAGGGCAAAAGGCGGTAGTGAATACGCTGAGATGCGGAGGATGAACGCCGAAATCTTTCTGCACCTCGAAAGAGTCTTCGCCCACTTTGACATCCAGCTAGTTGACATGAAGCTTGAGTACGGTATCATCGAAGGAAAAGTTTACCTGATAGACGAGATTACTGGGGGCTCCTTCAGATTGTGGCCTTACGCTCACAAAACTCCCAATCTTAACCAACCTAATGTACTGAAGGAGCTTGATCCTGAAGGAAGGCTTGACAAGGATACATACAGAATGGGCGAAAAAATCGACAAGGTTCTAACCAAGTTTGAGGAAATAGCGAAAGTAACTGCAAAATTCAGGGACCTATGAAGACGACGCACTAAATAATTTGTTCCTCAGTTTTGAAAACAGGCAAGGTAGCGCTTCCGTAGGGCATAGCGTATACTTTGGCGTTTTTGCCTGCTAGTTCGAAGGCGTCTCGCATAGCATCGTTCAGTGCCCTTGCTGTCCTCAATTTGAAGGTGTTCACTGCGTAGTAGTCAGGCATAACTGAGACCAAGATTATGTTAACTTTTTGTAACGCCTTGGTTAAGTAGTAGGCTTTGTGCCCTCCTAGAACGAAGCGTTTCTTTATCTCCTTTTCTATGCGTTTCAGGTCGTTGAATTTTTCCATCCATTCGCAGAAGACTTCGTTTCCATGTCCTTCGGGGCACTCTGCTACCAATATGATGACGCCTTTTCTCTTCACAGCTTTAAGGGCATTGTGGATTCCTTTGGAGGCTTGGAAGAGATTAATGTCCATGGGATGTCCGCCGGCACTTACGACAACAATGTTTGCCCTCTGCTCGATTGGAACTTTGTACATCTCGTCTACGAGTTTTGTTCCCTCGAGGAAGGCTTGTTCCACGTCTCCAGCGAAGGCTTGAATCAACTCTTTTTTGCTGTTTGTTACGATGTTCAGGATGAAGTTGACCTTGGCGAGTCTAGCTGCTTCCATCATATCTTCATGTACAGGATTTCCCTCTAATACTCCGGTCACTGCTTTTGGATGCAGGAGCATTGCGTGATTTTTCTGAATTGTCTCGGCACTTGAAACTGCAGGAAGGACTCCTTTTCTTCCGCCTCCGTAGCCAGCGTAGTAATGCAGGTTTATGTCTCCTGCCAAAACTTTCACATCGGCTTCGGCGAAGACCTTGTTAACGTAGACTTTGGTTCCGAAGGATGTTTTGTCTAGAAAAACTTGATCCTCTGCCTTGCAGTTATGGCTTATAGCTTTGACTCTTGCTAGTGCCTCTTCTCCCACAAGTCTTTTCGTCTCTTCTGGATTGACTGGGCGATGAGAGCCGCAACCAAAAATCAAGGTGACGTCTTCATCCTTTACTCCAGCTTCGTTAAGCTCATCTAATAAGGGGAGGATCATCAAATGACTTGGGGTTGCTCGAGTTGCGTCATCAACAACTATAGCTACTCTGTCACTCGCCTTTGCAATTTCACTCAATCGTTTTGTCCCAATGGGCTGACTTAGAGCTCTCTCAATTTCAGCTCTAGAATCTGCCACTCCCGACTTTTCTTCAGGTTCTATAGAACCCAGAAAGTTTCGGGTAGGGATTCTTGCACAAACCTCGGTTCTCCCATAAGGAAGCCAGACATCAACCATTTAAGCCACTTCTGATTGGCTAGAAGATTTTCTTGGCGGTTCATTTAAAAGTAACGGAGAAAATACACAAAAATTCTTTAAAACCCCAGCATACATAACTCTTAACAGCAAGGAGGCGGGGGCTTGGAGAAGGAAGAGATGAAGGCTGAGCTGGGCAGAATCCTAAACAGGATTGGCGCTTTGAAATTTGGAACTTTCAAGCTCACCAGCGGCGAGGTAAGCCCCTACTACATAGACCTAAGAATTGTTCCAAGTTTTCCTGATGCCTTTAAAAGAATCTGCGACTTCTACCTTGCAGTGATAAAAAGCGACATAGAAGCCGACGGCTTTGACAGAATCGCTGGCATCCCCACCGCAGGCATATCCTTCTCATCAATCATCGCATACCACCTCGAAAAACCCTTCATTTACGTTCGCCCAACCGAACGAAAGCACGGGAGGGAAAGGCGGGTGGAGGGGATTCTACTGCCCGGTGACCGCGTTTTATTGATTGATGATCTCATAACCCGTGGGGGGTCTATACTGAAAGCTGCTGAAGCAGTTAGAGCCGAGGGGGGCGTGGTAACTGACGCCGTTGTTTTGCTGGATCGAGAGGAAAATGGAAAAGCTAATTTGGCTAAAGATGGCATCAAGCTTCATTATCTTCTTACAACGAGTGAAACTGCCCAAAAACTACATGACATAGGCGCTATAACAGAAGACCAGTTGGATACCATACTGAAACAAGCAAAAAGAAAATAAGCGGCTATCTGCCATATGGAGAAACTGCCTTTATGATGTACGGTCTCTGTTCTATCTTCTAATTGAACCAAGGGTGAGAAGAAAAAACCTAAAAAAGGGGGTTACTTGATTTCTTCGTAGTATATCAGGTCTTCTTCTTCAAGTGTTTTATGAAGTTTGCTGACTGCCTCGTAAACATCTTCTTCTTTCTTGGCGCCTGTGCAAACCAGTTTTCCACTGGCGAAGAGAAGAATCACAACTTTTGGTACATCCATTCTGTAGATGAGCCCAGGAAATTGTTCGGGTTCATACATGGTTCTGCCAAGAGAGTAGGCGGACCGTTCGAGGTCTATTAAGCCAGACAAATTCGCTGAGGCAACAATGTTCTGTATCTTCAACTCGGGCTTTCCAATGATGATTATTCCGCTCTTCTTCAGTTCCCTTATAACCTTCATCACTGCCCTCTTTGCCTCTTTCTCAGACTTAGCTCCAGTACAAACCATCTTCCCAGAATTGAAAATCAAGGTAGCCGTCTTAGGTCTCTTTAACCTGAAAACCAAACCCGGAAACTGTTCCGGACGATACTCAACACCTGGATAACCCTTAACAACCGCGTTTAGGTCAACCCTTTGATTTAACGTAGCAGATGCTACAACATTTTCTATTCGGATAGAAGCTTCAACCTTAGGTATCTCCAGTCCCTCCTTAATAAAACACCATGAATTTGGCAGAGTTATTTATAAAGGCTTTCTTCCGTGTCGTCGCGTCTGAAGCTTTTTCTTATCCAGGGAACTAATTCCAAGATTATCAGAGCTATTATCCATAACGCAATGAAAGCTACTTTTACCTCAAGGGGATTAAAAAACAGGGCAACGTGACCCAGCACCGGCACCTTAATCCCTGTATATCTACCAACAACACTGTCTTCATCAACTTGCTCAAGAGCTCCAGCTTGGTTAGCATCGCCATGCGTTATGAAGACCTGCCTTCCATTCACAATCTTTTTATCAACTGCCCTGTGCACAATTAGATCCCTTGCTCCTTGATACACAAGTATGTCGCCGGGAGGGTCAGCGTCTTCAGAGGCAGCATGTATATCGCTTAGATTCTGTATTCCCTCAACAAGTATAAGGTCCCCTTTGTACAATACTGGTTCCATGCTTCCCGAAGCCACAGCTAAGATTGGGTGTTCTGTCCTGAAGAAGAATCTCATACCGTACCAAAAAATGAAAACGGTAAGTAAGACAATAAGAATCATTATGACCGTATACATGTAATCTCGCTTGAATACCTCAGGCAACTTCATACGAAATCTTGGCTCCGGTAACGCTTAGAAGTTTTTAGGTCTCTTCTCTATTCCAAACATAAAAACCTAACGCATGAAACAAAAAAAAGGGGAGGATAATGGGGGATCTCAGGGTTCTCCTAGTTCTGGGTTTCTCTATCCTCAGACCACTGATAGCTATCAACCTAAAGTTTCACTGCCCTCAAGAGTAAACAGACCTCAGCGAGATCCGGAGTCTCAAATCTTCTGCTTGTTTAAGACAACCTTGAAAGTTTTATTGCAGCTAGGGCAGTCAAAGAGTCCTATTGTTAATTCGGTTCTCTTCCCTGCCTTATCCGGGCGACCTGCCATTTTCCAGCTTTTTCGAGGGTTGGCAACTGCGGCTCCACAGTTAGTGCATTTAGCCATGTTTCTTCCTCCATTAACAGTCGCAATAATGATTCACCTATGATGAATAAAAGTTTTGCGTTTCATTCTCACTAATGAACGCAGAATAAACACCTGAAAAGTACTGGAACGGTAAGTTAATAGGCTGTTTTTCTGTTCCAAAATGCTTTTTACAACCGCTTTGCTTTATTTTCTAGCCTTGGTGCAGATGTACTTTGCCAGAGAGACCTACAAACGTTTTCGAAGGGTTCGTAAAACCCATCCGCAGGTTGGTTGAGGAGAAAGGCTTCAGAACACCCACTGAGCCTCAGGAAAAGGTTATCCCGAAGATTCTTGAGGGAAAAAATGTTCTCCTTATATCTCCTACCGCTACTGGAAAGACTGAATCCGCTGTTCTTCCGGTTCTCGACATGCTCCTTAGGACGCCTGAAAGACGGCGGGGAATCAAAATCCTGTATGTGACGCCTCTCAAAGCCTTGAACCGAGATTTGCTTGAGCGTCTGGAATGGTGGTGCAACAACCTTGATATTAAACTGGCAGTTAGGCACGGCGATACCGACACCAAGGAGAGGACTAGGCAGGCTAGAAGCCCTCCAGACATGCTGATAACCACCCCCGAAACCTTGCAGGCCATCTTGCCGGGAAGACTGATGCGACAGCATCTTAGTGCGGTCCGATGGGTGATAGTGGATGAGGTTCACGAGATGGCGGACAGCAAACGGGGAAGCCAGCTGTCTCTGGCTCTTGAGCGGCTGCGTTGGGTAACGGGCAGGGACTTCCAATGCATCGGCTTGTCCGCCACGATTGGCAGTCCAAGAAAGGTTGCTCAGTTTCTAGTCGGGTCTGAACGTGAAGTCGAAATTGTAAGGGTTACCTTAGCGAGGCAGATGAATTTGAAGATACTTTTTCCGCAACCTACGCAGGACGATTATGAGTTGGCTTCTGCCTTGTTTACTCATCCTGAAGTTGCTTCTCGCCTCCGCGTTATTCGCCGATATATGGAAGACCATAGATCCGTTCTTCTTTTCACGAATACACGCTCTATCTCGGAGGTTTTGGCTAGCCGATTCAAGGTTTGGGATGTAGACTTTCCCGTTTCGATTCATCATGGTTCTTTGGCTAAGCCTTCTAGGCTAGCCGCGGAACGGGGATTGAAGGAGGGTGAGTTGAAGGGTCTCGTTGCAACTTCTTCTCTGGAGTTGGGTATAGATGTTGGGCGCATTGACTTGGTGATTCAGTATATGAGTCCTAGGCAGGTTACGCGTCTTATTCAGCGGGTGGGCAGAAGTGGGCACAGGGTCGGGCGTATACCGAAGGGGGTTATAATCACCATGGATTCAGACGACACCTTAGAGGCTATGGCTATCGCTCGCAGAACGATTAATGAAGATATGGAGCCTGTGGAGATTCCTCCCAAGCCTTATGATGCTCTTGCCCATCAAATTGCCGGTCTCTTGATGAAGCAGAAACGGTGGAGTTTCCATGAGATTCACGATATGTTCAGGAGAGCTTTTCCCTATTCTGACCTTACTGTGGAGGGCATCGAGAAAGTTTTGGATTATATGCATCGTCGTTTTCCTAGGTTTGCATGGGTTTCTGAAGAAGATAAGCTCGTAATCAAGCCTCGACGAACAAAGCCTCTCTATGAATACTATTTTGATAACCTATCCATGATTCCTACACAGAAGAAATTTCTGGTTGTGGACGAGGGGAGTGATTCTGCTGTTGGGGTGTTGGATGAAGCTTTCGTTGCCGAGTATGGTAAACCGAGTGTGAAGTTTATTATTCAAGGTAGACCGTGGCAGATTTTGAGCGTTTCTGCCGATCAAATTTATGTGCGGCAGATTGAAGACCCGACAGGAGCCATTCCAAGCTGGGTCGGCGAGGAGATTCCTGTTCCCTTTGAAGTGGCTCAAGAGGTTGGTCAGATCAGAGGCTTCATAGAGGAACAGGTTAAAAACGGTAAAGCACCTCCTGAGATTGCCGCAGAATTGGCTGGGAAATACCCTGCTGATGCTGGAACTGTTGCAAGGGCGATTCGTGAGACCGTTGAACATGTGAAAAAAGGTTACCCTGCACCCACAGAGAATCGAATTCTAGTTGAGGACTGGGAGGACTTCGTAATCCTTCATGCTAACTTTGGGTCTCTCACGAACAGAGCTTTGGCTCAGCTGATTGGTCATATTTTGTCGGATCAGACTGGACACAGCGTTGTGGTTCAGTTTGATCCTTATCGCATCTTCGTCAATACTATGGGTGCTGCCAACGCCGACCGTATAATGTCATTGTTTGAGGGGCTGAAGCGTATGGGCGATGAGGATATTCGTGATACCTTGATTCGGTCTACTGTGAAGACTGGGATTTTCAAGAGGCGGATGGTTCATGTGGCTCGAAGATTTGGTGGCATACAGAAGTGGGTTGATTTAAGCAGGGTGAGTCTTCGTAAGTTGTTGGAGAGTTTTGAGGGCACAGCCATCTATGATGAAGCTCTGAAGGAGGTTTTCAGTAAGGACTTGGATTTGGAGAAGGCAATTCAGGTTATGGCTGCTGTTCGCAGGGGGGAGATTCAAGTCCGGAAGCTGGAGACTGTGGATGATGCTTCTCCGGTTGCGCGGGTTGGACTGGAAAAAGTCAGCATGAAGACCGATCTTATCCCCCCTGAACGGATGAAGCTGATTCTTGTGGAATCGGCTAGGGCGCGCCTCCTTAATGAAGTGCGAACCTTTGTCTGCACCAAATGCTGGGAATATCTAGAGATGATTCGCCTGAATGATTTACCGGAGAAGCCTATCTGCCCCAAATGTGGGTCCTCAAGTTTGGGGGTGCTTAGACGGGATGAAGATGGAGTTCAGTCCTTGGTGGATAAGAGAGGAGAGAAGTTGACGAAGAGCGAGAGGAAAATCAACCGTCAGGCTATGAAGACGGCTAGGCTTGTTTCCAGATACGGTAAGCCAGCTGCAGTATCTCTCGCCGGAAGAAACATACAAATTCCTGATGCAGAAGACATCTTGGAGAAGGAGAATGTGCTTTCTGATCACTTCTTCGAGTTACTAACAGAAGCTGAAAGAAAATCCCTAAAACGCAAATTCTGGTAGAAAAGATGTGTCCATCGTTATTGTTTATGGCATTATCTGCTTTGGCGTAGGTATCTGTAGATGAAGCGTATGGGTGCGGGACCCACCTTTATCTTTCCGCTTCTCTCGTCCCTGATCATAGCTGCCAAGTCGTAATCGTAATCTTCTTTACATTGTCGCATCAGTTTCTTTGCTTGGTTGATGGCGTAGGAAAATAGGAATCTTAATCCGTATCCCTTGAGTCCACTCTTCGTGAGGAAATATTCCTGAAGAAGAGTCTGCCCCCAGTCTATGTTATGTTGCCAGCACTTAAAGAAAAGTTCAGTTTGTTTAGGAGTCATCTTCCCGATGGTGAAGGATTCCGTTTTGTCCTTCAGTCCTCCCATCGAAACAAGAAAGAGGGGAACAATCAAACTCTTGAACTTCTTTAACTCTCGAAGAAGATCAAGGGTCAGCTCAACATCCTTCTCGGTTTCATCTGGAAAACCTATAATTAGGGTTGCACAAGGAACCCAAAAGTTTCTTTCCATTATGTCAAAAGCATCTATAACTACTTGAGGCCAATCTTCCGGATTGAAGGGCTTGCATTTTCCCTTCATAAAATCTCGGACTAGCCTAGGACTACCCGTTTCTAAGCCTGTTTGCCCACTAAGCCACCCTCCCTCTTTACCTGCGTCGAGAATGTTCGAGATTTCCTCAACAACTTCGGGTGCGCTGGCAATAGAGGAGAGAGCAAAGTGACTCATACCTACCGCGTTAACGCCCGGGTAACTCCTCACAGTCTTGAAAAGGTCTATCACTGCCTCCTTATTCACTTCTAAGCCTTTAGCCTTGTACCTCAGCACATCCTCTGCATGCAGTAACGGACGTCTCCCAGCCCTAAGGTTAACTTCAACCTCCTTCAAGATGTCCTTTATGGGAATGCAACGGTAACGCTGAAGTGTTGGGACACAGAAGTCGCAGCCACGTCCACATCCGCGAGCTATCTCAACTATCCCATCTACAGTCGCATTCTTGATATGCGGTATTTCTTCTGTTTCAACCACCTCCCCATGCACCACTTCTGGAAGCATCTCTCCATCCACTGCTCTCTCAAAGAGTGGACCCGCAGCCTTCTCTCCTTCACCAACAATCACGCAATTTATTCCCATTTTTCTGCGAATCTCTCTGTCTTCAAGTTGCCAAGCTCCAGGTCCTCCAACAATAATCTTTGGTCTGTATTTTCGGATGGCAGGATGGTTCAGCAATTCTCTAAATTTTAAATTCATGTATGCTTCGCCATCAAACAACTGCGTGAATGTAGACGTTGCCGGCGCGTTGCCCATAGGGTCAGTTTCTGTGATTCCAAGGACTTTAGTTCTGGAACCCACAACTTTATCAAGATGTTCTGGATGAGCAACAATCACCTCCTCATCTTTGAAGCCGTGATCCAGCAAGGCAGCTTCAACTTTTCTTAATCCACAGGGAGCATACTTTACCGATCCATCATCGTTCACAGGAACAGATGGACAAAACATCGAGAAGTAGAGCCAGTCAGGAATTAGCCCTTTTGGCACACAAGCAGAGAAGCCAAGAAAAACCCCCCCACTATACTCACTCATCAAAGTTCTGTCAGCAGTTAAAACAACACTATATCCTTCATCTGCTTTCCTGACCAAACCGGGCACCCCGATGTTGATGTAAAATAAATTATGCGCGTACGCAATTTAAAATGTCGGTTGTTGATCATTCATGTTGTTTCAAAAAGGCGGAAAGCTTATGTGCCAGTAATTCCGCGAAAACCATAAAAGTGAGCGTTTACCTATAAAAAGAAAACCAAGAGATGATTCAACTTTGTTCCTTGCGCCTTTTGTTGCGACACCCACGCCGGTAGTGCGTCAGATGCTTGTCTTGGCTGACCTCAAGCCAGGAGAAGTCCTCTATGATCTAGGTTCCGGAGATGGTCGAGCGGTTATAATGGCTGCCAAAGACTTCGGAGCAAAATCTGTGGGAGTTGAATTGAGGGAAGACCTAGCGAAGAGAGCCCTAAACAACATACAGGAACTCAGTTTAACTGAGAAGACACAGATCATCCAGAAAGACATATTTAATGTCAACCTGTCTTCGGCTAACGTCGTCTTCCTATACCTAACAACCAGCGCAAACGAAAAAATCAAGCCAAAACTGGAGGCAGAACTCAAATCTGGGGCTAGAGTTGTTTCCCATGACTACGAAATTCTCGGGTGGAAACCCTCAAAAATTGACAATTTCTGCGAAAATCCCAAGCTGGGATACCCTTCACACACCCTCTACGTATACAAAAGATAAGTATTCCCTAGGAATATGCAGGTTCCAACCATAGAATCAAGGCAACAACACGACAAAATTTTTCTGCTTTTGTTCTTTTTCGCGTTTCATTTATAAGCAATAACGCCGTTATAATCTTGTGAACGCAGTTGCGACCGCCATGTGAAATTGTTGTGCGCTCAGTTCTGCCAGCATTTCGTTCTCTGGTAGCAAGGAGTCTAATCGAGAAATGCCACTTCTCTCAAGTGGCTGCAGCAAAAAAACTTGGAACAACCCAAGCCTCCATAAGTCATTATTTATACTCAAAACGGGGAGAAAAAATGGTGAAACAGCTTGAGGCCTCCCCCCCTGTTATGGCTATGGTAGATGCGATCGCCGAAGGCATCGCAGCCGAGAAGATATCTCCATTCGATGCCATGCTACACTTCTGCAAGTTATGCCAAGTCCTCAGATCCGGAGACATGATATGCGATTGGCACAGGAGTTCCTTAGTGGTTCCAGAAGCTTGCGATGTTTGTCCACCAACAGCAAAAAAGTATTGATAAACAACTCTTTTGCCAGTATTGTATGACCTGTGGTGGCTGATGTGCCAAAGAAGTGTCGCAGACATTTCCTGAAAGAGAAGGAAACGAAGAGATTTCTCCTAGAGGTTACTAACAAGCTAGGAACAGACATTGAACGATTGATTGGATCAAAAACTCGTGTCGAGTCAAACGAGATTGAAACTACTGAAATCTTCATTTTCAATGGAAGACCTTTAATTGCAAGGTCCAATGGTAAACTCTTTCCCACTCTAACTTTTAGTGAGCTTTTTCCCCTTATTCCCAAAATTGTAGTGGATATGGGTGCTGTGCCTTATGTCTGCAAAGGGGCGGACGTGATGGCTCCCGGGGTTGTTGGCATCAAAGGCGAATTCGAAGCGAACGACATTCTTCTCGTGATTGATGAACGCCACGGTAAGCCCTTAGCCGTGGGCGTTGCCCTTTTCAGTTCTGAAACTATGAAGACTGTCAATCATGGGAAAACCGTTAGAAATCTCCATTATGTGGGCGACAAACTATGGAGCTATCTTCGAGGTTCTTAACTGTAATTTCCTTCGTTTATTCCTGCCGGTTCAAGAGATATCATAGCAAAACAGCAGGGTTACTTCACAAGAATTATAAAATACTAATTTGAAATCTCAATTTTTAAAGATCATAGACTGCACCAAGTGGAAATATTTAAAATAAAACGTCTCTAACTAGTTAAGGAAGTGAAGTCTAATGTCGCCCTCAGAGCAAGAGAAAAAAAAATCTCAAAAGAAAGCATACTTGAAAGCTATACCCCTACGTTCCCTCGACGACGTAGAAGTTATCAAACATGAACTCAGCTTGGGAAACATTCTTGTTCTTAAGGTCACTCCTCTTGCTAGAAAGAGCGTTGAAGATGTTAAGAAGGCTGTGAACGAACTTTATGGCTTCACTCAATCCATCGGAGGAGACATCGCCCGCCTAGGAGAAGAAAGAGTAGTTATAGTGCCGAATTTCATCAAAATCTGGCGCCAAGAAACTGGTGTTGTTGAAGAGAAGGCGTCTACCGCAGCTTGATTGTTTCCAGAACTTCTGGCACAAGTGCGTCCACATTATACTTTCTCTTGAACAGACCAGCCATGCTTAGGCTCTTTGATTTTTCGCCATGAGTCACAATTATTCTTTCCGGTTTCGGCTTCACCCGATGGATATAATTAACCAGTTGTCTCCTGTCTGAGTGTCCAGAAAATCCCCTAACGGTTTCAACTTGCATGTTAACTTTCATTACTTGCATCTTTCCCGCGCTGTTTATCACGGGGACGTCAGACAAGCCCTTCTGGATTCTCGATCCCATGGTGCCCTCGATCTGATAGCTGACAAAGATTATTGTATTGCGCTTATCCGCTGCCAAACGTTTGAAATAGTCAATTACTGGTCCTCCTTCCAGCATACCTGAGGTCGCCAAGATTATGCACTGGCTCCCATCCACGATCTCTTCCCTTGCGCTAGGATGCTCGACAATGGTGAAGTAGTCTGACTGGAAAGGATTGATTCCCTCATAAAGGATGCTGTTTCGCACTCCTTTAGCTAGATATTCAGGGTATGCCGTGTGGATCGCGGTTGCCTCAGAGATCATGCCTTCCACAAAGACAGGAGCCTCCTTCAGCAGTCCCCGTCGCATGTACCCGTCGATAATTAACATGATTTCTTGTGCTCTTCCCACCGCCGGAACTGGAATCAAAACTTTTCCTTCCCGATCTAGAGTCTCATTAATTATTGTTGTAATGAGTTGCTCTGATTCTACTCTTGTGGGCATAACATCTCCTGGAGCGCCGTACGTGCTTTCCGTTATTATGGTCTCTACTCTGGGAAACATGGCTACGGCAGGCTCAAGAAGCATCGACTTGCCGAACTTGTAATCACCAGTATAAACTAGGTTGTGGAGTCCCTCGCCTATATGAAGATGAACTAGCGATGAGCCGAGAATGTGTCCGGAATTGTGTAGAGTTAAACGAACATCCGGAGCTATATCGGTTACAGAGCCATACCTCAGAGGTATGGTATGCATCACCGCGTCTCTTACATCCTTCTGACTATAAGGCGGCATAACTCCCTGCTTGTTTGCAACGTCTAGGTAATCCATTTGAAGCAAGGTCATGAGACTTGACGTGGGAGCCGAACAGTAGACTGGTCCGTCATACCCATACTTGAAAAGAAAGGGGAGAAATCCACAGTGATCTAGATGGGCATGGCTTATAACCACGGCATCTAAGGCGTCTAGATCAAACTGAGGCATGTCCAACCGTGGAAAGGCGTTGAGGGAACTTGTAGACCCTGGGTTGATGCCGCAATCCAGCAGCACGTTGCTTTCCCTTGTTTGAACAAGGATCGCTGATCTTCCCACTTCTCGGAATCCGCCCAAGGCGGTGAGGCGGACATCTCCAGCCTCATGAACCCTTGGTCTAAAAATTCGTTCCCCAATGGCCCGTAGTATTCTCTCTCTTTCTTTGCTCTCTGAGTAAAGAAAATGTCGCATGTGAGCGATGATTTTGGAGGGTATGGGGGGGCTTCTTAGAATTCGGGGTCGCCAACGGGTTTTTTTGATGATTTCCTGTAGGACTCCCCCGTTTTTTCCGATAACTACTCCTGGTTTTTTTGCTTCTATGATGACTTCTCCGAGGCTTGGGTCAAAGTTTATGTTTGAGATCTCAGCTTCTGGGGAGACTATCTCTTGTATTATTCTCTCCGTGTCCCTTTCTTTAGCTCTTATTGAAGGGTCGGAACGAACAACTATCCTCTTTCTGATCAGTTTGACTATGTCTGCTACTATGTAACTTTGTTCAACTAGAACCTCCGGCTTTTTGGTGTAAACAGCGAGAGCGGGTCCTTCATACTCTATGCGAGTGACTTCAGCCTGTGGCGGGATGTTCTCTAGTATGTGCTGGCTTATTTCCACTTCGCCTTTTCCAGATTTTTTCACGCTTTCTTATCGCTCCTCAGGAGCCTCCTAGAAGGTCTTTCTTTTGCGCAGGTTCAAGTGAACGATAACCTTCTTCGGTTATGACAGCTACGTCAAAGCTGTCTCCGCTTGCTATGTCTCTCTTCATAGCTGAATCCACGGCGCGTACAACCACAGGCAGGAGGTCCTTTATTTGGGCTCCTTCCTTGTATTTGTCTTCCAGAACGCCGTAAGCTATAGGAGAACCTGAACCTGTAGCAACATACTTTTCTTCTGTGAGACTACCAAAGGGATCTAGTGAGAAGACGTGAGGTCCTGTAGAGTCAACCCCACCGACGAGAACTTGGGCGATTAAGGGTGCTAACCGGGCGGAAAAGAGGAGATTTGCGACTAGGCGGGATGCAGACTTAACTGGGATGGGTCTGCCGTTGTTTAGTTTGTAGAGTTTCGCGTTCACTTTCAGTATTTCAACGACGCGTTGTGCGTCGGCGACGCTGCCTGAGATGGTCATGGCCAGGTGGTCGTCTATCTGGTATATTTTTTTGCCTTTTTTGTGGGCTACGAAGTATCCCATTGTCACACGGGTGTCTGAGGATAGGATAACTCCGTCGGTGCAAACGACGCCTACCGTTGTTGTTCCTTGTAGGGCTAATTTATCAATTGTTTCATGCATTTTTGTGTCCCCCGAAAATTGACATAGAGCAGAATGACTCGGGAGAAGTCAGAGGGTATATACTTCCCTGACACATTTAAAAAGATTTCGAAACAACATCATATTTTACTGTCATCAAACGTCTTAAATGGTAGAATCCTGAAACTTAATATGGAGCCATTCATCATATCCGTGATTGCATTGAAGATGCAGTTACATCGAATGCAGCTTCCACGCGAAGTTGTAGTTGGAAACGAAACTCTTCCTCTTTTAAGCGAGATTTGCAAGAGGTTAGGCTTTCGCGAATCTGCGCTTGTGGTTACAGGTCCAGACACAAAAAGTATCGCAGGATATAGAGTTATTGATTTGCTCAGTGACAAAGGAATGGATGTTAACCATCTTGTTGTGAATTCCTCGACCATGTGGGAAGTCCGGGCTGTTGAAGAAAAAATTCGGGAATTAAAAACTCAGATCGTTCTCGGCGTGGGCGGCGGAACCAAAATCGATGTTGCGAAGCTGAGTTCTACGCGTCAGGGAATCCCTTTCATAAGCGTGCCGACTACCGCCTCCCATGATGGTATTGCGAGTCCTGTGGCGGCTGTCAAAGGGCTGAAGAAGCCTTTCTCTATGATGGCGCAGTCGCCTATGGCTATAGTAGCAGATACATCTATTATTGTTCAATCGGATTATCGGTTCACTGCGAGCGGATGCGGAGACCTTGTGTCTAAATTTACTTCTGTTCGGGACTGGGAATTAGCTCACAAGGTAAAGAATGAGTATTATGGGGAGTACGCGGCAAGTTTGGCTCTGATGAGTGCGAGATTGGTGACGAAAAACGCTGATATAATCAAACCCGGATCAGAGGCGGGTCTTCGCCTCATTTTGGAGGCTCTGATAAGTTGCGGGGTTGCTATGAGCATCGCGGGAAGCAGCAAACCTTGTAGCGGTTCAGAACATCTATTCAGTCACTCTCTTGATAAGATTGAACAGAACGGAGCCTTGCATGGAGAACAGTGTGGTGTGGGAACGATAATGATGGCTTATCTATATAACATAGATTGGAAAGGCATCAGAGAAACACTTCAGAACGCCGGAGCTCCCACAACAGCTGAAGAACTTGGCGTAGAACCTGACTCTATTGTAAAGGCTCTGGTGCAGGCCTGTACTATTCGCCCCGAACGATACACAATTTTAGAGGAGAAAAGGCTGGATTACGATTCTGCCGAGAAACTCGCTAAAGTCACCGGCGTGATCTCCTAGATGCAGCACAAACGGTCTCTCCTCTGGCTTGTATTCACTGCAACGCTCGGGTCAGATCAATGAAATCCTCCGAAAGTTTTCCCTCTCTGATCTACCAGCCTCCCAGAATCGTGAGGTGGTTTTCTTCTATATTTCAGGCGGGCGATGCAATTGAATGTGGAGTTTATGCTGGGAATGCTTGAAGTATCTTGTTCGTTAAGATTTTATCCGTTGGGTTCTCGTTCTCGCGGTTTTCAGTGGGTTAAAAGGAGGCTTGTTATCAAGCCTTTGATTTTGTCGTCGGCGTTGAGTACAACCGCAATGGTTTTTTCTCCCTTTTCGGTCAGTTCGTAAGCTCTTTTTCTTTATGCCCACTTGCCTTTTATCAGTTCGTCTCTTTCTAGCGAGTGTAGGAGAGAGTAAACTGTTCCTGAGCTGACTAAGATTCCGAATTTGGACTGTTCCTATACTCGTAGCGCTGCTTCACTTTTTATGGGTCAAAAAAGAGCTGATTCAGCACTGTTTCATGTTTAGTTAAGGGTGTTAATGATTGAGGATGTATGTGTGTTGGTATCTATGCTCGTTTAAAAGTGTCTCGGGGCTAAAAAGCGAAAAGGAGCCGTTTTTGGCAGCTAACGATATATCTGCATGTTAACAACAGTTATTTCGTTCTTTTATAGTAGCTTTCGGCTGGGTGTTAGAATTTGATCTCATGGAAGTATTCTTTCGAGAAAATAAGCAAGGATTTGGAATTAGCCAGGAAAAAAAAGCAAGCTCTTGACGATCTTTTCAACTCGGGCAAAATCTCGGTATCTACATACGACTCCCTCGACAATGAACTTACTACTATCATCTCCGATATTGAGTTACGTCATAAGACTCTAGCCGACAACCTGACCAGCAAAATAG
Organism: Candidatus Bathyarchaeum sp.; assembly: GCA_020344315.1. Classification (GTDB taxonomy): domain Archaea; phylum Thermoproteota; class Bathyarchaeia; order Bathyarchaeales; family Bathyarchaeaceae; genus Bathyarchaeum. The sequence goes on along the minus strand of CP070820.1, from coordinate 1,006,974 downwards.
GTGACCTGGAAAAGCAGATCAGTACCTTAGAGATGCTTCTCGCAAACTCGGAAATCCAGTATGTCGCAGGAGAGATTGACGAAGAGTTACACGCTCACGAAAGTAGCGCTTTTTCAAATGGCCTTAACGCCTTGAAAAAGCAATTGGACTTCATAAAGGAGGCAGTAGCCAGCCTTATGCCGGAAGTGGCAGAGCCAACACCCCCACCCCCAGTGGTAGACGCTGAGACGACGCAATTAACTGAAGAGGTTCTTGAGGAAACCGCTGAAATAGCTGTGGAGGCAGCTGTCGAAGAACCTGTGGAGGCGTTAGCTGAGGCTGCAGTGGAAGTGCCGGTTGAAGCAGGTATCGAGGCTCCAGTTGAAATTCCATTTGAAGAAACGTTAGAGGCTCCTGTTGAGGTACCGGTTGAGGAACCCGTTGAGGTTGCTGTTGAAGAGACATTAGAGGCTCCTGCTGATTTGCCCGTTGAGGCTCCAATTGAAGCACCTGTTGAAGCTCCTGTTGAGGCCCCAGTTGAAATGCCTATTGAGGAACCCGTTGAGGCTGTGGTTGAAGAGGTAGCTGAAGAGACTGTTGAGATGCCAGTTGAAGAAGCAGTTGAAGCTACTATCGAGGTTCCTGTTGAGGCGCCAGTTGAAGAGACAATCGCCCCTTCTGTCGAAGTTCCACTTGAAGAAGAGACCTTAGAGGCTCCAGTTGAGATGCCCGCTGAAGTGCTGATTGAGGAACCAGTTGAAGCTACTATCGAAGAGCCGATTGAAGCACCTGTTGAGGCTCCTGAAGTTCCCGTTGAGGTTGTGGTTGAAGAGGCCGCTGAAGCGACACTTGAAGTTGAACCCATGTTCAACGAGGTAAACGTTGAAGAACCCATAGAAACACCGATGAACGAAATAAGTGAAGAAGTAGTCGAGGTAACCGCGGAAGAGACCGTTGAAATTCCGTCCACAGAAGAGATTATTGAAGTTCCTTCCACCGAAGAAGTAACTGAGGCAGAAACTCTGACTGAAACGCCAATCGAAGAGACGTTAACTGAAGAAGAGGCACCTGTGGAGGAAGTCGTTGAAGAGCCCACTATTTCTGAAATTCCCGCTGAAACAGCTAATGAAGAAACTCTTACTGAAGAAGCTCCAATGGAAGAAGAGGCTGCGATCGAAGAAGAGACACAAATGCCCGCTGAAGTAACTCCAGAACACGAAGAACAAGAAACTAACGAAGAAACCTGCGAAAGCTATTAGCCAGAAAACAGCTAAATAATCCCTTCCTTTTTTCTAAAATCTAACAATCCTTTACCTTTTCCTCTATTATACCCCGTTAATTCTTCAAATGGGAAAACAATTTTAAATATTCGGATTAGGGCTGCGCTCTCCTCCAAAACCCAAATATATATCGCCCTGTTTCTTATTGTTTCCAACAAGTTGCGTGAATTATAATGTATGGATGGAACGGTAAGCTACTCCGGGTAAACCTTACAAAAGGAAAAGCAGTTCCCCAGAAATATGATGCTGAGTTTGCCAAAACCTATCTCGGCGGCAGAGGCTTCGCCGCAAAAATCCTCTGGGATCAACTGAAACCGGGCCTAGACCCTCTCTCTCCAGAAAATCTCCTGATTTTCGCAGCTGGACCTCTAACGGCTTTTTCACTTCCCAGCAGTGGGAAACTTCTGGTTGCAGCAAAAAGCCCCATTACCGGAGGATACGGAGACGGAAACATGGGCACCCAAGCGACCGTTCAGATGAGGAAAGCCGGGTACGACGGCATCATGATCTCTGGAAAAGCCTCGAAACCCACAATCCTGCATATTCAAGATGACGAGACAGAGTTAGTTGACGCCAGAGACTACTGGGGAGAAGGCACCTTCAAAACTGAGGGTCGTCTCAAGAAGGAATACTCCACGACCACAGGTGTAGTCTCCATAGGTCAAGCTGGCGAAAACCAGGTGAAATTCGCCAACGTGATTTCTCAAGGAGGTCGGGGAGGAGGGAGACCCGGTATGGGTGCAGTTATGGGCTCCAAAAACCTGAAGGCGGTTGCTGTAAGGGGAACAAAGACCATTCTAGCCAAGGACCCTGAAGCGATGAGAACTCTGGGAATCGAAGGTTACCGGGAGGTATTAGCTAAACCAAATTATGACTTCTGGAAACGGCAGGGAACCATGATTACTCATGAGTGGAGTCAGGAGAACAGTGTTCTGCCAACATGTAACTTCCGGGAAGGAGTCTTCGAGAAGGCAGACCAGATTGGAGGTTTTGCCATGGAAAAAATAAAGATAGACAATAGGGGCTGCCCCAACTGCAACATGACCTGCGGCAACATTGTTGAAGACACTGCTAAACTGCCCTCTGAATTGGACTACGAAAATGTTGCCATGCTGGGATCCAATATAGGTCTAGGCAACCTCAAGGAGGTAGCGACTCTGAATAGGCTCGCTGACGATTATGGCGTAGACACGATATCGCTCGGAAATGCCATTGGCTTCGCTATGGAAGCATCAGAGAAGGGGCTAATTGATTACAAGATTGAGTGGGGCGACTTTGAGGAAGCCAAGATTCTGGCTGAAAATATAGTGTTTAAACGGGAATTGGGAGATCTCCTTGCGGATGGAGTGAGATCCGCTTCTGAAAAGATTGGCGGTGACTCTGCGAAGTGGGCTATGCAGGTAAAAGGTTTAGAGGTTTCAGGTTACGATTGTCACACAACCCCTGGAATGGCTCTTTCATATGGCACCTGCTCCATTGGTGCTCATCACAAGGATGCTTGGGTCATCTCATGGGAGGTTTCTGTGGGCCGGGAAAACTATAGTGCAGCCAAGGTTGACAAGGTTATCGAGTTGCAGAGGTTAAGAGGTGGGGTCTTTGAGTGCTTCACAACCTGTCGCCTTCCTTGGGTGGAGGTAGGTTTTGGTCTGGACTGGTATCCAAAGTTCTTAGAGGCTGCAACAGGCTTAAGCATGAGTATGGATGATCTCTTCATCATCGCTGACAGGGCATTCAGCTTGATCAGAGCCTTCTGGGTGAGGGAATACGCAACTTCATGGAACAGAAGCATGGATGTTCCTCCTGCACGATGGTTCGAAGAGCCCATCACGGAAGGACCTTTGAAAGGCTCTGTTCTGGACCGTGAAAAATATGATAACATGCTTCAAGTATACTACAGTAAGAGAGGTTGGGACAGTCAAGGGATACCCACCAAAGCAACGTTGAAGAGACTGGGCTTAGAGGATGTTAGTCAAGAGCTCCAAGGCTACGTGAATTTAACTCCCTCCTAGCCTCCTTGTATATTGGGATGCTTCCCCAGAAAATGGGGAGATGTGTCTTCGCCTCTGGAGATGAAGAGCTTGAGGGTTGGGATAACTTATCATGAAAAGTTTAGCCAATACGATTTGGGGGCTGCCCATCCCTTTAAGGGCGACCGCTTCAACAACGTCATGAACCTCTTCAAGGAACAAGGATTGTTTCGTCTCCCCAGCGTGAGCTTGCTGAAGCCTGAACTCGTTACTCTGAGAGATCTGCTCAGAATCCATGATAAAGAATATCTTGACCGTATTTTCCGTTTGGCTGAGGAAAATAAGCCTTATGACATGGAGACTCCGGTTTCGCCCAGAATCCTTGAGGCTGCCCGGCTGATGGTCGGTGGAGCTATCGAGGCTGGCAAAGCAATCTATGATGGGAGGGTTGATAGGGCTGTGGCTCTTGGGGGTGGCTTCCATCATGCTGGCAGAGACTATGGGGGTGGATTCTGTCTCTTCAACGATGTAGCTGTTCTGGTGGAGGTTCTTCGGGAAGAGTATGCGGTGAAGCGTTTGCTTATCTTGGATTATGATGTGCATTTCGGCAATGGCACCAGCGACATCTACTACTCGGACCCTGAAGTACTCTTTATCTCCCTGCATCAGGACCCTAGAACAATCTATCCTGGCACAGGCTTCGTTGATGAGATCGGAGAGGGAGCGGGAGAGGGATATAATATCAATGTGCCATTACCTCCTAGAACCGGAGACCAAACTTACCTTGAAGCTTTGAAGCAAGTTTTTGTTCCTCTTGCAGAGGAGTTTAAGCCTGAAATCATTCTGGCTAATGGAGGAAGTGACGCTCACTTCGCTGACAGGCTCGGCAATTTGGGACTGACTGTAAAGGGTTTCTTTAAGCTCTCTGGGGTTATAGTTGATGTGGCAGAGGGGGTCTGTGGTGGTAAGCTAGTTTTGCTGCCCGGTAGCGGATACAATCCCACCGTTTTGCCTCCATGCTGGTACGCCCTAACTGCAGGAGTTGTCGGTTTAGAAAAAATCGGTGTAACTGATCCTTATGCTCCGCCGGTTGAACCTGGATTGGTCCGTCAGAAAGTGAGGAAAACCGTTTCAGAATTAAAGCGACTCCTAAGAAAGTATTGGCGAAGCTTTAGATGAAAGACGCAATTAGACGTTTTTCGTGGTTAGTGCAGAAGAGACGTAACATTTATGAATGGTGTTGGAGGCTACAGAACAGCAGAGAAACTGTTAAGGAAGGATATGTGTGCCCATTCAGAAAAGCGACTTCATAATTATTGATTACACGGGTAAAGTTAAGGAGACAGGAGAGGTCTTCGATACTACCTTTGAAGAAATCGCGAAGGAGAAAAAACTCTACAAAGAGGGGGAGCTCTACGAGCCGAGACTAGTGGTTGTAGGAGAAGGCTGGGTGCTAAAAGCCTTGGATGAGGCTCTTCTCACTTTCAAAATTAGGAAAAAGGATTCGGTTGAAATTCCGTCAGAGAAGGCTTTCGGAAACCGTGATCCGGAAAAAGTGAGGCTTGTTCCCCTCAGGCGACTGGCTGCCCGTGGGATAACCCCTAAACTGGGAGCACAAATCGAGTATGACAAGAGGCTTGCTACGGTGAGAACCATAGGGTCCGGGAGAGTAACACTTGACTTCAATCCGCCTCTAGCTGGCAAAACCTTGGTCTACGAGGTCACCGTTAAGAAGAAACTTAAGACGAATGCAGAAAAAATCTCCGCTCTCATCCATCGCCGAATACCAGCGGTCGAAGCTGAGAAATTCAACTTCAAAGTTGGAAAGGCAAACGTCACGGTGAACATGCCTGATGAAGCCTTCTACGTGGAGGGAATACAGCTGGCCAAAAGAGGCATTTCCTTGGATATTCAGCGGTACATGCAGGAAATAACAACAGTCAAGTTCGTTGAAACCTTCAAAAAACGGGAAACCACACCACAACCCAAAAAGAAAACCAGCCTAACCACAAAATAAAGCATAAGGACTATTCAGTTTTGATTTTTTGGTATTTTGCGTGTCTATTTTGTTGAGTGACTGTTTGGACAGCAGATTATGCATTGTTGTTTGTCTATGTTGGGGTCTGAGAGTTTGCATAGTTTGCACATGAGTCCTTTCTGTCTGATTATATCGCAGATTCGACAAAGTTTTGCTGCGAGTTCATATTTACTCATTTGACCATTAGCCAATGAGACAACAGTCTCCTTGAGAACCAACTGTGCGTCTTCTACTTTTTCGACTTTTAGAACCGTGCCTCTGGTGTGACTTGTGTATTTGCTCACAGCGGTTTGGGTGACGCCTAAAAGTTGTGCTGCCTCTCTTTGCTTTAGTCCGTAGGATTGTGTTAGTTGTCTTGCTATGGCTGATCGGATAGCTGGAACTACTGATTTGACTGCGACTTCGCATGGAAGTACCATCTTTTATTTCTCCAGCTATATTGTTACTGGGGAACGTATATAAGAATGACGTATGTCATATCAACATAACACGCAATACTCTAATGCCCCATCAGCTTCATAATTCACTAGAATCAATTACAGCATTACATACTGCTGAAAATAAAGCACATTATCTTCTCTTTTTCAGTGAGAGCATCAATCATCAAATCCGGATTTTCTTCCTGAAGTTCTTCCTTAGTGTAGGCTCCTGAAGGAACAGCTATACACTTCATCTCTGCTGCCTTAGCGGCTCTTACTCCAAAGACTGAATCCTCAATGACCACGCAATCTTTCGGTTCGACTCCCAACTTTGATGCAGAAACCAGAAAAACTTCTGGGTCAGGTTTTGGCTTGGAGATTTCGTCTGCCGTGACCACAACATCAAAACACTCTTCAATTCTCTTCTCCGGAAGTAAATTGTCAACAACTTCTCGACCACTCATTGTTCCCAGAGCAATCTTAGTTCTTCCCTGCAGCTCTTCTAAAAGTTCGATGGCTCCTTCAAAGAGGCTAACAATCTTGGTTAGGCTTGCCTGAATCCTGATTTTTTCTATAACCAGATTCTCCAGCATCTCATCATGTAATTCAATGCTACACTCTTTCAGTGCTTCTTCTATGGTCTTTTTTGTTCCGATGCCCATCCGTCTCTCTATAAACTCGTCAGTAACCACGCAACCAACTTCCTCTAGAACTCTTTGGAAGGATTGCACCACCGCTCCTCTGGTATCAGCGAGTGTTCCGTCCCAGTCAAAGATAACGGCTTTAACCATTAACATCCCAAATTTCATTGATCACCGCTTTATCTTTCCAGAATGAACGGCTTCTCCTCATGGATAATCTTCTTCGTGGGGATGCGGTCAACCAGCATCTTCTCGCCAAACTTCTCAGTTATCCCCACGGGATTAAGTTCCTCGGCTAACTGAACCGCTGAATCAAGTTTCTGCGCACTTCCAGAATAAACCGTATACAAAATGTCTCCTTTAGTTACCTGATCTCCGAGTTTCTTTCTCAGCAGAACTCCTGCACCCTTAGTTTTGGGAGCCCCAGCCTCTCTCGCTATCTGCACCATAGCTCTGTTGTTGATCCATTGGATCCTCCCTTTCTCCTCTGAACGAATCTCCGCTGTCTTGTTCCCAACCTCTATGTCGTCAGGTTTTACAGTTGGGTCACCGCCCTGAGTCCCAATTATCTCCCTGAGCTTTTTCTCAGCTTTACCCGATTTGATGAGTTCCTTTGCTTTTTGCGTGCCATTGTTGACTCCCATCATCTCAAAGAGTAATCCCGCTAAACTAACGGCTTTATTAACCAGGTCTATAGGGGCTTCTCCCATCACCGCCAAAAGGGCTTCTCTCGCTTCAAGGGCTGGTCCTATGGCATGTCCGATGGGTTGTTCGCCAAAGGTCACTGCACACTGAACGTGCATATCCAATCTTTTGCCTAGCTCTATGAAGTCCCGTGCTAGGGCTTGGGCTTCTCCTATGGTCTTAATCTTTGCGCCTCTTCCAGTAGGTATGTCTATCACAACGTAGTCTGCACCTATCGCCTTCTTCTTACTCATAATTGAAGGCAGAAGAAGCGGGTCTATAGAGAGGGGATATTCAACTTGGATGAGGAGATCATCCGCCGGAGCCAGATCAAATGCTCCACCCCAAGCTAGACACGCATTAGTTTTCTCCACCACAGACCTCAACTCTTCACATGTCAGGTCAACAGGACATAAAACCTCAACTCGGTCTGCAGTGCCCGCCGGAGAGGTTATCGCCCGAGAAGATGTTTTAGGAATCGTGAAACCGGCAGCTGAAACTATAGGAACCACGAGGAGGGTAGTTTTGTCTCCTGGCACTCCACCTATGCTATGTTTGTCCAAGATGGGGCTTTTACCGAAATCTAGGGTTTTTCCCGTTTCTACCATAGCCTTTGTCAGAGCTTCAGCTTCGTTCATGCTTGTTCCGCGTATGTAAAGGCTTGTTACAAATGAGGCTAGTTCAACGTCGCTTAGGTGCCTTTCAACCACATCCCTGATTATCATCTTAATCTCTGGAGTCCTAAGTCTCCGTCCCATAAGCTTGTCCCGGATGTAGCCGAGGGATCCAGGTCTTTCAGCTGGTCGAACCGTTACATTTTCCCCTTCTTGGACTTTCAGTTTGTCCTGAACCTCTTCGTAGATGCCCAACGTTTTTTTGGGAAAGTTTGTGGCTACGTTTGCGATTGCAATTATGTTTTGTTCCTTGTATGTTATCTCAACTCTGTCTGAGGAGTGAATCCCTAGGCTGCTTGCGTACTCGTCGTCTATAACTACTATCTGTTTTCCGCCCGCTCTTATTCCCAAGAGCTTTACCTTGAACTTCATAGCCCATCCCAACCGTTAATCTATAACCTCATCCCAAGTATAATATTAGCTGAGTAGTAAAGGGGTTGTTGATCAAGATTGAAATACATCGATTTTGTTGACCTCTCCTACACACCGAAAACAACTGATGTAGTCTGCGACTTCTACGTTGAAACGGATGAGCTTAGCTTGAAGGAAGCAGCTGGAGGAGTTGCTGCCGAAAGCTCCATAGGAACATGGACAGAACTCACCACAACAAAACCTTACGTGGAAGAGCTTGCCGCCCGCGTCTTCAACATTGACGGAAATAACATTAGCGTAGCCTATCCAATTGAGCTCTTTGAACCCGGCAACATGCCCAACATCCTAAGTAGCGTGGCTGGAAACGTCTTTGGATTACGGGCTCTCAAGAACCTGAGGCTAAACAACATTCATCTGCCCATGGAACTTGTTCGAAGCTTCAAAGGTCCTAAGTATGGTATAACCGAAATCCGTAAGCTGCTAAAGGTTAATGATAGACCATTAGTTGGAACAATCATCAAACCGAAATTAGGGCTAAAAACAAAGGATCACGCCAAAGTAGGCTACGAAGCTTGGGTTGGCGGATGCGACATCGTGAAAGACGATGAGAACCTCAGCAGCCAAAACTTCAATCCCTTCCAAGACCGGATTACAGCAACTCTTGAAATGCGCGATCAGGCTGAAGAAGAAACAGGGGAGAAGAAAGTCTACATGCCTAACATCACCTCAAAGACAAAAGAGATGCTGGAACGGGCAACCTTCGTCAAAGACCACGGCGGAAGATACATAATGATAGACATTCTAACCTGCGGCTTCTCTGCGCTGCAAACCATACGCGAACAAGATTTTGATCTGGTGATTCACGCCCACCGAGCGGGACACGCAGCCTTCACCAAAAATCCTAAGCATGGAATCTCAATGCGCGTCATCGCAAAAACTGTCCGAATTATTGGCGTGGATCAGCTTCACGTGGGCACAGTTGTGGGAAAAATGTCTGAGACCAGAGAGGAGGTTTCGGATAACTGCGAGGCACTAAGAACCAAATTGGATAATCTAAAGGAGGTGTTGCCTGTTGCGTCTGGCGGTCTACATCCCGGTCTGGTCCCCTCTTTAATGAGCTTCTTCGGGAAAGATTTCGTGATTCAAGCTGGAGGAGGAATCCATGGGCACTCTGGAGGAACGGTCTCTGGGGCTAAAGCCATGAGACAGGCAGTGGACGCAACACTGCAAGGCGTCTCCCTGAAGGAATACGCTGAGACTCATAAGGAATTGCAGAGAGCACTAAAGATTTGGAAGTAGACACGCCCCTTTCCACTGTTATTTCATGCTTTTTTGGGTTCAACAATGAATGCACACAAAATTTATAATGGGTTAGCGAAGATACCTATGTTTTTGTGGGATAGAAAATGGAAATGCAAGAAATTGCACGCTGGGCTTACATTATCTTCGTTGTGGTAGCAATAGTGGCTGGGCTGGTCCTCGGTTATTCAGCTTATGCCTCATACACAACACTACCGACTGATCCTCCAGCTAACTGGGCTGCAAATGTCGCAACAAATGATGGGTATGTTCTGTTTGCCATGTTGATTTTGGGGATCATTATTGGGATTACAAGTATTACTGCCAAGGAAGTAAGCGCTTTCCTAATAGCTACGATTGCTTTATTGGTAGCATCTGCTGCAAACGTTTGGGCAGGAGTATGGTATATTCATCCTCTGCTCTTCTTCTGGGCTTCCGCCATCCTATCATACATCGTGGCTTTCGCGGCTCCAGCAGCAGTAATAATCTCTATCAAATCTGTTCTTGCCATGGCAAAAGAGAAGTAACAAACGCTTCTCTTCCCCCCTTTTTTCTAATTTTTCTCCCAATACCCACTTAATAGGCGCTTAACTGGAAGGCTAGTCACAAATTGATGCAAACAGACGAGGTTGCATGTGTTTCTAAAGGTCGAAAGGTGGTTGAGGTTAGGGTGCAAAGGTTTTCGGAACATGAATTTCCTTGGCTTTCATATCTGTGAAGAGCCCTAAGCTTGCATATCTATCAGCACTATCCGGTAAGACTGTGACAATGTTTTGTCCCGAATTAAGCCTCTTTGCAATTTGTACAGCTGCATATACATTAGCACCTGAGGATATTCCTGCGAAGAGTCCCTTCTCTCTTGCCAGCATTCGACTCCAATTCACTGCCTCATCATCCTCAACATTTACTACTTCGTCAATAAGAGACCTGTCCACAATGCTCGGTATGAAACCGTCACCAATACCATCTATTCTATGTTCACCCGCCTTTCCGCCCGTAAGTTCTTGGGAGCCTGCTGGTTGAGCCGCCACTATCATTACTTCAGGATTTACTTCCTTCAATGCTTTAGCTACTCCCATAAGGGTGCCTCCTGTGCCTACTCCAGCCACGAAAGCGTCAACCCAGCCGCCGGGAACCTGCTCAAGAATCTCTTTGGCCATTATTAACCTGTGAGCCTCTACGTTGTCGTAGTTGTCGAACTGCGCTGGCATCCACCAGCCTGGTTGTTTAGCGATTTCTTTTGCTTTGTTGACAGCCCCTTTTAGCCCCTGGTCTGCGGGTGTTGATATGACTTCTGCTCCGTAGGCATGCATAAACTGGTGTCTCTCTTGGGTCATGCTTTTGCACATGATGATGACAACTTTGTATCCTTTTGCTGCTCCTGCCATGGAGAAGGCTATTCCAGTGTTGCCGCTTGTTGCTTCGACAATCGTGTATCCGGGTTTTAGTTCACCACGTTTTTCTGCTTGTTTAATCATGTATTTGGCGATTCGGTCTTTGATGCTTCCACTTGGGTTTACATATTCGACTTTTGCGAAGAGGTTTGATTTGAAAGTGCTGAATGCGCCTTTAGGGCTGTTAAGTTGGATAATGGGTGTGTTTCCCACGAAATCTAATACTGATTTGGCTGCCATTGTGGAACCACTCTTTGGAACGCTGAAGATTCGCTGTTCTATTAACCTTTTGGTTATTATGATGATATGAATACAAAACCAATAGAGACTTCATAGGCAACACAACATCAGGTTTTGCTATTATGATCGATAGTTATTACTACATGTCCCTTTTTGCGCCATTTATCAACATAGCGGTGGGCTTCGACAATTTGTTCCCATGGATAGGTTCTATCTATGACCGGTTTTATCTTTCCCGCCTCAGCAAGTTCCTTGAGAAAAATCAAATCTTCAACCTTTTCTTTTTCTAGTTTATCATGGACTGACACGTACTTCCCGTTCGGAGTTAGTGCTTTCTTACTATTTGATTTCGAGATTTTTCCAACAGCATCAAAGATGATATCATAAAGCTCCCCGCTTTCTGTAAAATCCTCTTTAGTGTAATCAATTACATTATCGGCTCCCAGAGACTTCACCAACTCCAAATTTGTGGTGCTGCATACCCCTGTGACATCTGCCCCAAAGTATCCGGCGAGCTGAACCGCATAGGTACCTACACTTCCAGAAGCGCCATAGATCAGGACTTTTTGTCCGCTATGGATATCCGCTTTTCTAAGAAACTGCAATGCTACCTGGCCTCCAGTAGCAAGTCCAGCGGCGGCTTCCTCATAGGTCAGGTTGGCCGGTTTTATTGCCACAATCCCGTCTTCAGGCATACATTTGTATTCGGCATAAGCACCAAAATTCATCCCGGTAGATGCAAAAACTTGGTCACCTTTCTTAAACCGTGTTACATCTTTACCTACTGCTTCGATTTCCCCGGCTAGCTCCATCCCCAGTATTTTTTTTCTTGGTCCTCTGATGCCAAGAGCTATTCGAGCCATGAGCCACATACTGCGAGGGACTGAGAAACTTCGCATTCTAGAGTCCCCCCGATGCACTGTTGTCGCATAAACTTTTACCAGCACTTCATTGTCCTTGTGAGTAGGTTTTTCTACCTCTTTAAAGTGAAGAACCTCTGGTGGTCCATATTTTTCGTATACAATCGCTTTCATTTTTGTTCTCCTCATACTAGGAATCGAGTGAAGATGAGTTAAATCCTTTTACAATAAGCCATACTGCTAGAATCATTTCTTGTGCGGCTATCGGAAGAGCCAAAAATTCCATTGGTTCAGGATTAAAACCGAACATACGTAAAGGAGCTGTCGCTAACCACAGTGCGCCTCCAATAAGGCCGAGGACTGCTAACCATCGAGGAGTGAGTTTTGTTTGGTACAACATATAATTGAATATCAGAGCACCTATAGGAAAAGGAAAGTCCACTAGGATACTGAGCGTTTCTCGGGCTGCTAGTAATAAAGCGCCTGAAGTTTGGAAATAGGAAGCATCAGGAGTTACTGTGTTTACAAATTCCTGACTTAGTGACAATATTGCTAGTAGGATGATTGTGTTAAGAAAAATGGTTAAGCCCTCAAAAATTCTGGTGCCAACGTACCCAAGAGCTAACCCTTCATTATGTTTTTTTAAGATTGGAAACATCGCAATTGGAATGCCAACAATTGCAGCGGTAGCAATTAATTCAAGAAGCGCTCCAAGTATCACTTGGTTTTCATTTGCAGAAACAGCAGTAAGATAATCTGGTTCGTATATTGATAGGGAAAAAATGCCACCTATTATGATTATGACTGTCGCAATTAAAAATAATACTCCCACAATCATTGCGGTCTTTCTGGTTGAATCCAAATTTTAAACACCCTTTAGAAATAATTGACGGCTCGACCTTTGTTTTTAGGTAATATTTCACTTTTTGGGTTTGGGCTTAAAATTTGACCGCTTATTCCTGTTGAAAGAGTTTTTTCACCATTTTATTTTTAAAAAGATGAATGGCATTCTTCCCTGATAGCGCATTTTGGACATTTTTTCTTTAACATATAGAAATAATTTCCCACAAGCACGACTATGAAGCCAATCAAAGATATTAAGGCAAATATTGAGAAATTCAAAAAGAACGAAATGCCAATTAGGACAATAGGTGCAACCCACATTATGAACATGAAGCCCGTCCAATATTTTTGACCTACATTCTTCTGTAAATACGAGTCTCTCCATTTATCTAAAGGCAACAACTTCACAATAGTCTCCCCTGTATCTTCATCGATCGTAGTTTCCTTGACTTTGAAATAACAGTATTTACACATCGTTAATGGCATTGCCAAAAAATAAAACAAAATAGAATACACTAAAAACCCCACAGCAGCCCATAAATTAAGAAAACATATCCCTACAGTATCAAGAGCTATCAGAGCTAAAACAATCAATAGAGCTTGTACTGATTTATAGAAGGGACATTTTGGGAATATTCCCGAGAAAAATAGCTCGGACTTCTGTTCCTCCACCATATTCATTCACTACCCGATTGAACTTAACTAGTTATTTTCTCTAAATGGGGCATACAAACACATTTTCTTATACAACAATAATTTCTTTTAAGGTTCATAATATTTTGCCTCGAGAGCAAATCAGAAATTTTGGAATACGCGCGCTAAACGCTTTTATGTATGTCAAATCATTGTCTGCTGACAGTGAATATATTATGAACCCAGTAATTGAAGCCATAAACAAAAGACGGTCTACCAGAGCCTATGAACAAAAACCAATTCCGAAGGATATAATCAACACGATCATCGAGGCTGGCAATCAGGCACCTTCAACCATGGGCATGGTAAAAGGAGTCCCTCGTTTTCAGCCTTGGCGGTTTGTTGTTGTTGAGGACCCAGAGTTCA
>CP070820.1:953976-993125 GCA_020344315.1 Candidatus Bathyarchaeum sp. | reverse complement strand
AACCCTAAAAAATCAAAATAGCCTCAGTATTAACTGAAAGGTTTTCTAATGAAGCATGAACAGATATTGGAGCAACTTCTATTAAAGGCTAAAAGTGATCATAATATTGTTGGCTTGCTAGTTTTCGGATCTGTCGCTACAGGAACTCATCATGAAAAATCGGATATTGATGTGATTACAGTTTTTCGAAAACAAAAACCATCTTCAGGGATAAAAAATACTGTAACAGATGGGAAAAAAATTGGTAATATTTTTTTCACTCATGAAATCCTGACCCAGAGTGTAAAAACAGTTCCCTACCTGTTGCATCCTTTAGGAAACGCAAAGCTTCTTTTTGATCGCGAGAATATGATTGAGCCTTTTCTTAAAGAGATTAAAAACTATTTTGATGAAAATCCTGAACTTGAGAATACTTGGAGTAGATACTATAAGCTCCTCAAAGAGGAGAAAATGCAATTTGGACATGAAAAAACAACAATTATTGATGTATGGAACGAGCTTGAAAAACGCTATTCAGGAGGAAAAATCAAACGACCTTTCTTCAACTCTTTTTATCTGACTAACTCGTTCATATTTTCAGTGTTAAAGAGGTTTCTGTAAGCGCAAGTAGCGAGGTTAAATTTTAACCCCAAACCCAAACGTGTTCCTGTTTACCGGTCCCTGTTTTTTTGTCCGAAAAGCACTTAATGAACAGAGTGAAAATAGTACTTCTATCATGAAAAAATTTTCAAAGGTATTTTTTCATCCTCTTTGGCTCCAGCTAAAGAGAGCCATATTTAAAGTTAAATATCATGCAGATATTGATGTCACGGATAACTGTAATCTTAGATGTAAACATTGCTACCATTTTCACTGCAAAAACGATTTCAAAGCACAAGAACTGCCTTTGCATGTTTGGAAAAAAAGGTTCAATGGCCTCTACAAGTCAGGAATAAGGAACATCCTTTTGTGTGGTGGTGAGCCTGCGCTTAGAATTGACGTTATTATGGCCGCTGACAAGATATTTCCTTACGTTTTCGTTATTACAAACGGAACAATAAAGATACCCAAAAAATTCAATCATACTTTATTTGTTTCAATAGATGGTTCTCAAAAAACAAACGATTCAATTAGAGGAAAAAGTGTTTTTTCGAGAGTAATGAAGAACTATTTAGGGGATGAACGAGTTGTTATCAACATGACATTAACGCCGTATAATTATAGAGATCTTGAGTATGTTGTAAAACTTTCACAAGAGAATGGTTTCCAAGGTGTTGTGTGCAATATATGTGCAGGTGACACAGACTTTGGTACTCCCCAGGTTGTAACAAGAAAAGAAAGAGTACCAATAATACGAGAACTGAAACGGGTGATGAAATTATACCCGAAAGATTTTCTTTTGAACAAACGAATGATAGAATGGTTTGAATATCCGGATCACAGAGACTCATGTGCTTGGCGGGATGAAGTATTACATTTTGATGTTTCGTGGAACCTAAGAAAATGCTTTGTGACCAATCCAGACTGTTCCAATTGTGGGTCTTTTGCAGGGGCATTTCAATCTCTAGCAAGTCTAAGACATCCAATAGAGATGATGAAACTATTTTTACCATAAACAGAGCTTATAGTTACGATGCACGCGCAGAAGGTTTGCCAATCGCATCAATTATCGTGCACTGGCACACGCAACTTGATATGATGTGTGAGTTTTTTAGTTAATAACATTTGGGTTTGGGGTTAAAATTTAACCCCTATATTTATTGTTTCGATCAATTAACACTTTATGGTATATTCAAAATATTTGTCATATGGATTTTCTAGCGCCATCATCTGTTTTATTGTTAGGTTTTCAAAATATCTTCTGAATGGCCTCATCGAATTGTTATGAGCCGAAACCACAACATTGACTTTCTCCCTTTGCAGTAAGCTTAGTAAAGCTTTCACGAATGACAAAACCCTTTTTTCAACCATTTTGATTGATTCGCCTCCAGGAGGAGGAACATCATAGGATCTATGCCATAGGTCAAATTGTCTTTTTCCATATTTCCTTATTACAGTCTTGTGATATTTCCTCTCAAGATCTCCGTAAGATCTCTCGATTATTCTATCATCAACAATGACTCTTTTACATTCAGGATGATATTTCAGAACTATTTTTAGACTATTGGACGAACGAGAAAGGCTTGTTTTAAAGGCTATTTGAAATCTTTTCTCCTTAAGTTGTTCTGCTATCAGATTGGTTTGTTCTATTCCTTCAGGGGTTAATCTCGAATTCACCAATCCAGTGAATCTTTTGGTTCTATTGAAAGTGGTTTCACCATGCCTGAAGAGGTAAATATGAAGCTTCATAATATTCATATTGATTATATGACTACGAGCGTATAGACTCTTCGTAGACCATGATCTGATGAAATATTGAAGTTTGGGTGTTCTGTGAATTTTGTCTATTTGGAATCGAGTAGTTAATCTATGCTTGTTTTGTTGTTGATTTGTAGTTGGTTGGGTTGGGTTTGGGGGTTAAAATTTAACGTACACACGCGTGGATCAAATGTTTTATTACCTACTTCTCAAATTTTATTTAGAAGGGGTTTTGATTTGATAGTTAATGTGGTCTTTTATGATAACCCAACGATTACAATACCTAACGCCTGTTGTAAATGCAGTCAGTTGTTTCCCTCTGAGTTAATAGAAGTAAGAGTTGCAGATTTTATGCCTCCTTTAGGTATTCATCAGGGGGAGTGGATCTTCAGATTCCCTTATTGTTCAACATGTGCTAGGGAACTGAAAAGGGGGGGATCGTTTTTTAAAGGGCGTCTTGAAGCGGTGTCAATTCACAGAAATTGGGTGAGGACAAAAAAAATTGGCAGTTTTCTACGGAAGAAAAAGATCAAATATATACCTTTCAAATTCACGAACGAAAGATATGGTCAGTTATTCAAAGAAGCAAATAATGAAATGCTCCTCGAAAAAGTACTCGCAGAATTGGTTTAATTAATAAAAACCCAAGAGCTGTTTTGGGTTTTGGGGGTTAAAATTGAACCCCAAAATGCACGCATTTAGGTTTTTGAATCGTTTTTGTGCTGAACACTTTTCCGTAAAAAAAGTGACTTAATAATTTGTTCATAGTGTGTATGAGCGTATGTTAAGCATTTTTTTGGTGATTGTCTGTGGAGCACCTTTTTGTCTGTTTTTTTGTATCTGGGGTTCCAAGTGTAATCACTATGAAGAGAGAGAGTCTGGAGGCTTTTTCACAGGGAAAATCAGCGAGCCTATCTGTATTCCCAAACTAAGTGCAAACAAAGGCCATCCGAAGAATAATAAATAAAGTAAGAAGAAGAATTCAAACGTAGGGTTTGCCTGTATCCCAATTAGTCCCAACGGATTATTATTGGTAATAAGAGAATACAGCCAAAATGCAGAAAAGAATCCGCCAATTACTGCGGCCTTTAAGAATCTTTTACGAATTTCTTGGTATCTCGACAAATGCGTCTTTCGTTTCTCCACCCTTTTGCTATAAAGATATGCAATCAAAACACCACCAGCAAACAAGCCCACGAACACAAGGATACTGAAAAGTTGAAAAAACTGTTGTCCGCTTATCCCGTTATCGCTTATCAAGCTTTCACCTCCTACTTTCTCCCTTCCACTATCAAAAATGAGTATAAAAAACTCAATTTTGTTGCATTTCAGTTATTACACTTCATTTAAAAAATTTGTGGAATGAATAGCTTCCATAATTGCTGAACTTACCCATGCGCTGAGGGAGGAGTTCGGAGCACGAGGAGGGCACCCAGTGGGGGATTCCACGTACGCATTTAGGTTTTTGAATCGTTTTTGTGGTGAACACTTTTCTTCGTAAAAAGTGGCTTAATTATTTGCTCATAGTATGTATGAGTGTATGTTAAGCATTTTTTGGCGATCCCATAGGGTGTCGAATATCTTATTTGTCGGGGACGGTGTTTTATTATGGGGGGATGATGTAGCCGTCCCAGACCGACCTTAACTGGTATGAAGACTATAAGGCTGACAGACCCCTCTTCTCCAAAGAAGGAAAAACACTCTACAATGTTAGATTTGGAATTCTGTATAGTAAGATATTACAGGTTTAGGTTTCCGTTTCCTTCTGACAATCAAGCTCAAAATCATTCCAGCAACAAAACCGCCTATATGAGCCCAGTAAGCTACGTTGCCGGCCATGCCTAGCCATGTGTAGAGCAGCTGAAGGAGAAACCAGAAGCCGAGGAAGAAGAATGCTGGTATGCTCACGACAGTTACAAACAAAGTTAAAATCAAGGTCTCGATACGCGCCCTAGGATACAATAAGATGTATGCGCCCATCACTCCAGAGATCGCTCCCGAAGCGCCCAAAGTGGGAATAAGAAGGCCGCCAGTTGATGTGGCGCTTAGGATATGGGCAGCGTCCGCAACAAGGCCGCAGACGAAATAAAAGAGCAGATAGCGAAGATGCCCGAAAGCGTCTTCCACGTTGTCTCCGAAGACGTAAAGAAAGAGCAAGTTTCCACCGATATGAAAGATGTCAGCGTGAAGGAAGAGGGATGTGAAGAGGGTGTGAAGATTTTTTCCTTGAACAATTTCGGCTGGAACCATAGTGAAATTGTCATAAATCCAGTTTGCAAATAGATTTAGAGCGGTATCTTGTGGGAAAAATGTGAAGAAGAGTAATGGGATGAAAGCCAGAATATTCAACACTAAAAGAATCCGCGTTATATGTGGAGTTGTTTTGGAGCGATTCTCGTCCCGTATAGGAATCAAAAGCTTCCACCAACGTGAGGGCTAGACCCTAATTAGATGATGAGGCTTGATTCAAAAGCTTTATCACATTATGCGCGGATCACAAACAGATGCCATCATCTCTCCTATCCTTGTTTTTACCGATTCATTCAAATCATTGAACTCTCCAAGTCTATGAAGTGAACCTATGCCAAAAGTTGCCATTGTAAGAGGAACAAACCCTCAGGATATGACTATTCAAGCCTTGGAAATGACAGCAGCCCACAAAGTTCTCCCAAAAGAAAAACCAGTTTTAATAAAGCCCAACTATCTGAATGCGAAGCATCCTTCAACCGGAGTAACTACCGACGGCAGAGTCATCGAGGGCGTAGTTATGTTCCTGAAACAGCACCAAGTAAAAGATGTTATTATCGGAGAAGGAAGTGGTTTTGCAGAGACATTCAAGGCATATCAGGTTGCTGGCGTTGATGCTGTGGCTGAGAAATGGAATGTCCCTCTGATAGACCTCAACAGAGACGATTTAACGGAAGTTAAACCTGTAAACCCTATGGCTCTAAAGAGGATAAAGATAGCTAAAACCGCGCTAGAAAGCACCATAATAAGCGTTCCCAAACTTAAACCTCACAGATTGGCACGTGTCACGTTGAGCCTCAAGAACATGATGGGCGCAGTTACCCCAAAGAATTTCATTCATCACCCTTTGAGTCAGAAGATAGTTGACTTGGCATCCATCATAAAACCGAGCGTTGCTGTAATCGATGGAATAATAGCCGGTGAAGGCCACGAGAACAGTGGAGAACCGGTCGAGATGAATCTAGTTATCGCGGGAACGGACCCGGTTGCAGTGGATTCGGTTGGTGCAGCAGTTATGGGAATATCTCCTGAGAAGGTTGATCACCTGCGCTTAGCGGAAGAGCGGGGGCTTGGGATAAGCGACCTGAAGCGTATTGAGGTACTGGGCGAGCCTATAGCGAAGGTGGAGAAAAAATTTAGGACCTCCGTGCTATCAAGGTTTCTTGTTCATTTAGGCTGATACACATAAGATTCATTATATACCTTCTAGTTTTTACTTTCATGGACCCTCTGAGTTTCGCTGTTACAGTTGTTCTTATAACTGTCTCGGGTGCCTTGGCTCCTGGACCATTGTTCTTTGTAACGATTGCTCAGGGCGTCAAGTCGGGAACTAAAAGTGGTTTGATGTTCTCAGTAGCTCACTCTTTAATCGAGTTCAGTCTTGTTATGCTTCTAGCTTTGGGGCTGGTGAGTGTTGCGAGTGAGCCTGTGGTTAAGCTTGCTGTGGGGGTTGCTGGAGGAGTGGTTCTCCTAGTTTTTGGTGCTATGCAGATTCGTGGTTCCTTTTCTCACAAAGCGGATGAGGAGGAATCTGGGCAGATGACCAACAGGAAGCTGTTGTTGATTGGATTGGCTTTCACTGGTTTGAATCCTTACTTTATTATTTGGTGGTTGACTATTGGGGCGAATTTGATTCTTATTTCTCTCGAGTTCGCGGGCCTGGTTGGTGTTATCTTCATGTATGTCTGTCACGTTTGGGTGGATTATGTTTGGCTCACTCTTATTGCTAACTTCGCAAAGAGGGGCGCTAAAATCTTGAGATTGAAGTGGTACCGAGTTATGATGGCGGTTTTCGGGGCAGTTCTAATTTATTTTGGGTTCTCTTTTCTCGTTGACTCTTTACTCTTTTGAGATGTGTTTATGTTGGGTCATTCCGAGAATTATATGAGAATATGGATTGTGGATTCTGAAGAGTTATATTGATAATTTTTTGAACTGAAGTATGAAGGGCGCACACTTCGTCCACCCACTTAAAAGAAACAGGGATTCTCCAGCATCTGTGTTGGTTCCCTTTTCTGTTGTGTGCGCTCTTCCCTAATTAGTCATGTTGGTTAATATGTTTATATTATTATGTGTAGTGTGCTAATATGTACAATGGATAGTTATGTGTGTACGCCATCGATTTTTGTTCCGCAGTAGGAGCATGTTGAGTCTTTGGTTTTGTTTTCGTGGATTTGGTAGCCGAATCTGCGGATCAGCAGTTTCTGGCAGTTGTGGCAGTAGGTGTTCTCTCCAGTCTCGCCAGGTACGTTTCCTTCATAAACGTATCTTAACCCGGTTTCCAGTCCGATTTCTCTGGCTCTCCGGAGAATCTTGATGGGTGTTCTGGGAAGGTGTATGAGTTTGTAGGTTGGGTGGAATTGGGTGATGTGCCATGGTGTTTCTTCGCCTGCTTCTTGTTTGATGAATTTTGCGATTTTCTGTACTTCCTCTTCTGTGTCGTTCAGGGTGGGGATTATGAGGGTTGTTATTTCGGTCCAGATTCCCAGTTTTTTGTGGAGTTTGATGGAGTCTAGGACGGGTTGGAGGTGGGCGCCGCAGTTCTTGCGGTAGAAGTCGTCGCTGAAGCTTTTGAGGTCGATGTTGGCAGCGTCTAGGTATGGTGCTATCTTTTGGAGTGCTTCTGGGGTGATGTAGCCGTTGGTTACGAAGACGTTTTTGATTCCTTCTTTTTTGGCTAGTTTGGCTGTGTTGTAGGCGTATTCGAAGAAGATAGTGGGTTCGCTGTAGGTGTAGGCTATGCTCTGGCAGTTGTTTAATTTTGCTGCCATGACGATTTCTTTGGGTGTCATTTCTTGCCCGAGTATTGAACCGTACTCTCTGGGCATCTGGGATATGTCATAGTTTTGGCAGTTATCGCATCGGAAGTTGCATCCTACCGTGGCTATAGAGTAGGATTGGCTGCCGGGAAGAAAATGGAATAGGGGCTTCTTCTCTATTGGGTCTATGTTACGGGCTACAGCTCTGCCGTAGACTAGGCTGTAAAGTTTGCCGTCACGGTTCTCCCGGACCCCACATATCCCCCTCTTTGAATCAGCGATCCTAGGGCACCGATGACTACACAGATTACACTTAACCACTTTGTCCTCTAGCTTCTCGTAAAACATAGCTTCCCTCATCAGCTAGCTCCCTCACATACAAAACAGAGACAACCACCACATAAACTTTCAAGAGATCAATTTCTTCCATGCCTTGAGAGCAAAGATTATAGCTTATGTTATTGAAAGGGTAATTATCGATGTGAAAGGTGGTTGTTATTGCCTAAATTTAGGGTTGGAATTGATCATAATACTTGTCAGGGGTTCGGGGCATGCGTTGAGTTATGCTCCAAGTTTGAACTCTCAGACGAGGACGGGAAATCTCATGTAGAAGGAGCAAAAAAACTCCCCAGCGGAGAAGCCGTAGAACTGGACGAACTAGAGTGCCACAAGGAAGCAGCGGAAGCCTGCCCCTTCAACGCCATACACATCACAAACCTAGAAACCAACGAAAAACTCATCTAAACACACGGTGAGCCAACCTGATCACCAACAAGATTTCATTACTAGTTGGCGGAGAGGCAGGAGCAGGAATAACCCGTTCAGGCTTTCTTTTCGCCAAAACCTGCCTAAGAGGCGGACTCTACGTCTTCGGCGCCAACGACTACCAGTCCCTCATCAGAGGAGGACACAACTTCTACACTGTAAGAGCCGACGCCGAAGAAATCTACAGCCAAGCAGACACCATCGACCTCCTCATAGCCCTCAACAAAGAAACCATCATCCTCCACAAAGACGAACTCGTCCCCTCTGGAGGAATAATTTACGACACAGACCAGACCACCATAAGCCAAGAAGAACTCGGAAGAGACAACATAAAACTCTACCCAATCCCCCTAAGAAAGATAGTCAAGAGCCTTCGAGGACCCCAAATCATGGAAAACACCGTCGCACTAGGAGCCGCAAACGCCCTCCTAAACTACGACCCAGAAATCCTAAACGAAGTCTTGCGGGATACATTCAAACCAAAAACCGCTGAACTGAACATAAAAGCCGCAAAACAAGGATACAACTACGCCCAACCACACTACCCAGACGACTTCGGATACCAACTGAAGAAAACAAGCTCAGCTGGAAAACACAGAATCTTCCTCACCGGAAACGAAGCAGTAGGACTAGGAGCCATAAGAGCAGGCTGCAAACTCTACGCAGCATACCCCATGACACCAGCCACCTCAGTGCTCCACTTCCTAGTACACCTAGACCGAACATACAACATGATCGTAATCCAAGTAGAAAACGAAATAGCAGCCATCAACACAGTCGCCGGCGCCTCCTACACAGGAATCAGAACCATGACAGCCACCTCCGGCGGAGGCTTCTGCCTCATGACCGAAGGAATAGGCATGACAGGCATGACCGAAACCAACCCAGTCATACTCCTAGTCCAGAGACCCGGACCCAGCACAGGACTCCCCACCTACACTGCCCAAGGAGACCTCAGATTCGCCATCCACGCCTCCCAAGGAGAATTCCCCAGAATAGTAATAGCGCCCGGAGACGTGGAAGAAACATTCTACAAAACCATGGAAGCCTTCAACCTAGCAGAAAAATTCCAAATCCCAGCCATAATCATCTCAGACAAATATCTAGCCGAAAGCCACGGAACCGCAGAACCCTTCGACCAAACCAGAACCAACATCGATCGCGGACACCTAACAACTGAAGACAAATACACTGGAGAAGAAGAATACAAGAGACACAAAATCACAAACACCGGAATCTCCCCCAGAACCATGCCCGGAACAAAAGGCGCCATAGTGAGAACCAACGCAGACGAACACGACGAGAGAGGATACACAACCGAAGACCCCACGTTAGCCACAAAAATGACTGATAAACGATTCAGAAAATTAGAAGCCCTCACCAAAGAACTCAAAAACCTCGAAACAACCAAACTATACGGACCAGAAGAAGCCGAAGCAACAATTCTAGCATGGGGCTCCACAAAAGGAGCCATAAGAGAAGCCATGAAATTTCTCAGCAAAGAAGGAACCAAAATCAACTACCTACAAATCCTGTATCTAACACCCTTTCCAGCCGCCAAAGTCCAGAAAACACTGAAATCTGCAAAAAAGACCATTGTGGTAGAGAATAACAAGACCTCCCAGCTCACCAGCCTCATAAGAGAACACCTCCTCACCACCATCGACCACAAAATTCTGAAGTACGACGGGAGACCCTTCAACCCAGATGCTCTCTCACAAAAGATAAAGGAGGTGCTCTAAAACGGTAACCCTCCAAGACCTGAAGACACCCAAAAAGAACACTTGGTGCCCAGGATGCGGAAACTTCGGAATACTGATGGCCTTCAAAAAAGCCCTCATAGAACTGGGCCTAGAGAGAGAAGAAGCCGTTATTGTATCAGGCATAGGCTGCCACGGCAAAATGATTAACTACGTGAACGTAAACGGCTTCCACGGCATCCACGGTAGAGTACTACCCATAGCACAGGGCATCAAACTAGCAAACCCCAAACTAACAGTAGTGGGTTTTGCCGGAGACGCAGACCAATACAACGAAGGCTGGAGTCACCTCGCCCACGCAGTAAGAAGAAACATCAACATGACACTGATCGTGCACAACAACATGGTTCTCGGCTTAACCACAGGCCAAGCAACCTCCACCAGCCAACCCGGATTCAAATCAAAATCAACCCCCTTCGGCGTCATACCACCCATGCTAAACCCATCCGCCCACGCATTGGTCAGCAACGGCACCTTTGTTGCCAGAGGCTTCTCCGGCGACATGCTACATCTAAAAAGCCTAATCGTGGAGGCAATTAAGCATAGAGGCTTCGCCTTCATCGATGTCTTCCAGCCCTGCGTTACCTTCAACTACCTAAACACCTACGACTGGTTCCGCAGGAGAATATACAAACTCGAGGAAGAGGGGCATGATATAACTGACAGGCAAAAAGCTTTGGAGAAAGCCCTTGAATGGGGCGACCGCATACCTATCGGAATCTTCTACAAGAAGGAGAGACCCATCTACCGCGACAATCTCCCCCACGTAAAAGATGTAAATCTCACAAAACTACCCACAGAAAACATAGACATAGCCTCCACCCTAAAAGAAATGATGTAAACGCTCAAATGAAAAAAGATAGAAAAATGTTCTTCGTTCATCCATAAAGGTCTGTAGTTTTGACAATTACACATCTATCATGAGCTTCAGGTGTATGATCGGCATCTTTCTTTCTGTCAGCCTCTTTACCCGAGGTAATACTTTTTGGAGGATGTTCCATGGCTCCAGAGCAATCTTTTCACTTGATGTCTTTCCGCGGTTCATTTTCAGACGGTATGCGATCTCCTCGATTATCAGGTTCTCCGCTATCAACTCAGCCATGCAGACCTCACCTTGGTTAATCAGCTTCTGCTCAACCATCTTCTTCAGCTCCTGCCCTTTTTCCATGCGCTTGAAGATACTCTTGGCTTTCCGTTTAGCTTTAAGATGTGCTAAGGAGAATTGGGGCATCTTTTTACTAAGGGTAACCCGTTCCCTCCATTTTTCCAGCCATTGTGCGGTCCAGACTTTCACAAACGCCTTCATCTCCTCTTGACACTCTTCAGCCTTTAAGGCTTCTTCAAGCTCATCGGAGTTCAGGTCTCTCCATTTCAATTTCAGGAAGATTTCCAAGTCGCGGTAAGCGAAGTCTAAAAGGCTTCTTTCTTGACCATAAAGGTCCACTTCAGGGATTTCTCTCTTCAGTTCTCCAGCCAGCCAAGACAGGATCATAGGATATTTTGAGGAGTGAAGTTTGGCACTCGACATCTGCTTACCCTCCTTCAAGGACTGCGTACCAACCTTCCTTGGAAGTATTTGAGGTTTTCCAATTTTTCTTCGTTATCATGAGCAAAAAAGAGAAACATGTGACGCTTTTTGATTCTTGAAAAGTCGTTAGAGAAGGAAAAACGGGAAAAATGACTTTTCTCGGGATTTTCAGTCAGCAAAGAGCGAAACGTCTATAGGCACACATGTAGACGTCTACTGCAAGAGTTTTGGGCGATTTTCAGAGTTAAACCCTGTTATTTGCAGTTTCTGTTTGTATTAAATGGAAACGAAAAGATTATGAGACTTAGGGGCATCTTGAGGGGTTATTCCAAATCCAACAGTTTTAAATAAACAGTTCCCATGGATTAACCAAAAAACAGGGACAAACTGGGAGCGCTGGCTTTTGGGTAAAGCAACTGGCATGGGGAAAACGTCGGCTAGGGGCGGTTTCAAACTTTTCATAGGCGTAGCTATCTCTAGCATACTCACAGCTGTTAGTCTTATACTTGTAATGAATTTTCTTGACAATCCAGATAACTATGGCATTGTCGCCACTGCCTTGATATTTCCTATCCTCATCAGTTCGCTCAAAGATTGGGGCATAAACGCAGCTATGGTGAAATATTTAGCACAATACAAGTCTGAGAACAGAATCCATAGTTCCAAAAAGGTCATGACCGCAGGTCTACTCTTCGAATTGATCACAGGGGTCCTCCTCACTTTAGCATCATTTTTGTTAGCAGACATGCTGGCAGGCATTCTGGCAACAGAAACCTTTCCAAAAGCCGAGGTAAAAATTCTGATAGAGTTTGCGTCTTTCACAATTCTTGCCGATTCTTTTCTCAAAATTTCCCAGTCCACTTTTATTGGCTTTGAAAGAATGGAATTTCACAGCTTGACAATGATCTTAAACTCTACTATACGATGCTTTCTCGCGCCCCTCCTTGTATATCTTGGTTACAGCGTCTTGGGTGCTATACAAGGTCAAATTGTGGCACAACTTGTCGCCGGAACTGTCGGACTCGTAATTTTTTATGTCAGATTTTTCAGGCAACCAATGAATATGGGAGTAAGCGATTTGAATATTAAGACGACACTGAAGATGCTGCTCAAGTACGGCATGCCCCTCTCTGTATCAGTCATAGTACTCGGATTCTTGCCGCCATTTTACAATGCTCTATTAACCCAAAGTATTCCTACAGGCACAAACATTAGTTACACCAATGTTATAGGCAACTTTCAGGCAGCCGTTAACTTCACGGTTTTAATAACTTTTTTCACGGTACCCATAGCTACAGTGTTACTTCCAGCTTTTTCAAAGCTTAAACCGAAAGAGGAAGAAAAAACCCTTAGGATTGTGTTCAATTCTTCTGTCAAGTATGGAGCATTGCTCACCATTCCAGTAACTTTGATGATTATGGTTTTGTCAGAGCCTCTGGTTTTCGCCTTACTTGGCGTGGAATATACTGAGGCGCCCTTCTTTCTGACTCTATACTCAATTTTATTTCTTTATACGGGATTGGGAAGGCTTAGTTTTGTAGCTTTTTTAAACGGTCAAGGTAAGACAGAAATTACAATGAGGCTCTTCTCACTCACCCTAGGGATGGGGTTGTTGCTTGGATGGCTGCTCATCCCTCAGTTTGGAGCTGTAGGTTTGATAGCTACAAATTTGATCGCTGGACTCCCGGCTCTATTTGTGGGATTGTGGTGGATAAGAAAGCATTTCGGCGCCACAGTAGATTGGAAAGCTTCAGCCAAAATTTTCTTAGCTTCAGGTATTGCAGCCGTGGTTACCTATTTGCTTTTGTCTCCGCTTAACGCAAGTAACCGGATAGAGTGGCTTATAGAGGTGTTTGCTGGTGGCATAATCTTCTTGGTTGTCTATTTGGTTGCCGCCCCCTTGATCAGGGCAGTGGACAAAAACGACGTGAGAAGTCTGAGGGAGATGCTGAGTGGTCTCGGTCCCTTCTCATATGTTTTTAACATACCCCTTAAGATCATCGAAAAACTATCAACAATCTTCGAATTTTAGCTTCCTGACTTTTTTACTGGGGAACGCTTAATAAATAGCTGCTCCCCATTCAGTTAACGTCACGAGAAAATCGTTAGGAGAGTAAAAAGCGCTTATGGCAAAGTTCAAGGTAATAATCTCAGACCCGGAAACTGGGAAGTCGCAGTTCGTGGAAGTGGAGGAAACTCAGGCTGTTCCCCTGATTGGTAGGAAACTGGGAGAAGTTATTGATGGAGCTGCTGTTAAATTGTCCGGCTCTAAGTTGATGATAACTGGGGGGTCGGACAAGGATGGATTTCCCATGAGACCAAACATCCATGGGGGCGTTCGTGTGGGTGCAATCTTAAGTGGGGGGGTTGGTTTTCATCCGTCAAAACCGGGAGAGAGAAGACGGAAAACCCTTCGCGGCAATGTCATAACTGAAGCGATTGTTCAAATAAGCATGAAGATTGTTGAGAAACCAAGAAAGAGTAAAAAAGCAGGAAAGCCGAAAGGAAAAAAGAAGAAAGATGCAGCCAAAATAGAGGATGAGCTGACTGAGGAAACTGCCCAAAAAACCTGAAGTTAACCGCTGTTTCTTGGAAATGAGAGTTGTTTGATTATTACTGGGCACTTCTTCTCTTTATGTACTCCTTATGCATCTTCTCCACTCGTTTTCTGCTAATGTAGCCTTTGTGTGGACGAAAACCTCCCTTAAACCCTTTAGGAATATGCATTAATAGAGTTAGTTAACTAAAAGAATATCATAACCATGTATTTTTAGCCATTCACCTCTTTTGATTTTTTCTTTTATGGGGTGGAGGAAGTAGTAAGTAAATAAAAGGGAAACAAGCCTCCTATATATGAAAACTCATTTTCATGGCATATTTGTTCGACTCTTGGATTTATCCCCTTGGAATCGGCTTGGCTCTTACTCTATTTACCACATTACCTCGACTTAAAGGAAAGCGTATGGATTTCATGCAAACAAAAGAAAACTGGAATGATGCAAAATTCACATTAATGTGGGGAGTGTCAATCGCAATTTTATGGATTCTTCTAAACGATCCTTTCATAGCGGTTATCCCAACATTGTTTATGGCTTTCGGAGATGCAATCACGGGACTTGTTCGGAACACTCTTTATAGAAAAAGAAGCAAGAGTTCCATCGGCAACATCTTTATGCTCATGGTTTGTATTCCGATTGGTTACTACTTTGTAAGCATATCAGTTACACATATCCCACTTTGGGGAATCTTGGCTGCCATAGTTGCTTCTTTTATAGAACGCTACGAATTCGGGTCAATCGACGACAACATACTCATAACTGTTTCAGCAATGCTTATCCTAATAGTTGGAAGCTGGATTGGATAATAGCATATTTATGCAAACACGATACCTGATAAAAAGAAACAAGATCAAAGGCAAGTGTTCGCACTGTAGTGCAAAGGCTTACTGCGGTGGCTGTCGTTTAACCTCATTCGGAACAACAGGAGACTGGTTGTCGACAGACCCAAGCTGCCCCTTTTAGGACGACATTAACAAAGCCACCGAACATTGGGAAAACCTATGAAAGCACGCTTTGAACATCTCTAGTAGGGGCGTCTTGTGATGAAATCACCGGATATATGCCTGATTATGCCGGTAAAAGATGATCTAGCAATCGATCAGAGTAGCAACCAAACCAAATTTCGTCAACTAACCGTTTGACATCTGGAGCTTCCAGATATTTTAACTGCAATTTTTCACATTCCCGAAACTAGCCGATTTTAAGGAGAATGCTTAATATAAACTGTTTAGACCTTAGTTGCATAGCATTACGCTAACTCCAGGAGATTGTCATGCCAAAAAAACGGAAGAAGCCCGCACACCTCCCTCAACAACCCGAAGTCAACATAGGGACCATAGGCCATGTGGACCATGGGAAAACAACCTTAGTGGAAGCCATAACCGGAGTTTGGGCAGCAAGGCACAGCGAGGAACTGAGACGAGGAATAACCATAAAGCTCGGTTACGCTGACGCCCCCGTATACAAGTGTCCAGGTTGTGAACATATCCAATCCTACTCCACAGACCCAACATGCCCCAAATGCGATTCCGAGGGAGAGTTTGTCAGAGCGGTCAGTTTCGTTGATGCTCCTGGTCACGAAGCTCTCATGGCAACCATGCTCTCTGGAGCAACAGTCATGGATGGGGCTATGCTGATAATTGCCGCCAACGAACATTGTCCCCAGCCCCAAACGCGAGAACATCTGGCAGCCATCGAATTGGCAGGAGTAAAGAATCTAATCATCATCCAGAACAAGATCGATATTGTTGATGAAAAACGAGCAATGAAAAGCTACAACGAAATAGTCTCTTTTGTGAAGGGAACGGTGGCAGAAGGAAAACCCATTATTCCTGTCTCCGCTCAACACTCCGTAAACATAGACGCGGTTCTTCAATCCCTAGAGGAGAACATACCCACGCCAAATCGGGACCCAAACAAGCCTCCTAGGATGTTTGTTGTTCGCTCCTTTGACGTGAACAAGCCCGGCGCTTCGATAGAGAACCTAGCGGGAGGAGTTCTCGGAGGAAGCATCTCCCAAGGAAAATTCAAAGTTGGAGACGAAATAGAAATCCGGCCTGGAATCAAGGTTGAGAAACAGGGAAGAACATTCCACGAATCCCTCTTCACAGAGATTACAAGTTTAAACGCGGGAGGAAAGAATGTTAAAGAAGCCCAGAGTGGAGGCTTGGTTGGCATAGGAACCTATCTGGACCCATCGCTAACCAAAGCGGACGGTCTGACAGGAAATCTGGTAGGAAAACCGGACTTGCTTCCTCCAAACCGATCTGAACTGGTCCTAAACACTAAACTCTTGAAACGCGCTATCGGAACCAAAGAGCTATTGCAAGTGGACAAAATAATAAAGCGGGAACGTCTCCTCCTCGACGTTGGAACAACTATAACCGTTGGAAATGTCTCATCTGCGAAAAAAGATGTTGTCACACTTCAGTTGGTTAGACCCGTGTGCGCAGAAGAAGGTGCCAGAGCGGCGATAAGCAGAAAGATAGCGGGTCGATGGCGTCTCATAGGATACGGAATAATCCAAAGTTAGCGGTTATCAAACTCTAAGCGAGGGATAGAAACTCTCTTTTGGGAGAAATGCAATTTGGCGGTTTTAAAAGAAGAGAAGGTTAAAGTTGTCTTAGACTCAAATTTTCTTTTTATTCCCTCCCAGTTCCATCTCGATATCTTCGAAGAACTAGCAAACTTACTGAATCAGCGGTTTGAACCCATTCTCCTTTCCTCAACGCAAAAGGAACTTCAAGGACTTGCTGAATCAACTTCCCCAAAGAAGCGGAAACAAGCCCTGTTAGCACTTAAATTGGCTGAAAAATGTCGTGTAATTCCGGTTGAGAAAGGTTCAAAGGAGACCTATGATGACGTAATTGTTAGGGTGGCAGCAGAATGGAAGTCTCCGGTTGCCACAAACGACAGAGAACTCAGAAGAAGACTGCGAACTTTGGGATTGCCAGTCATTTTCTTGAGGCAGAAACAACGTTTAATGCTGGAAGGGGCGGTATAGCCTTATAAATGGGTCTGTCTCTTATTTGGAGGCGAAAGCCCCAAGTACGATTTGGGATACTTTCACATAAATGTCATCAATTTAAGGCAGGTGAGATGAGTGTTCAAACTTGTAACTCTCGAAGATGCAATTCGGATACCACCGGAAAGATTTGGAGAAGAAGTTGATAACGTAGGTTACGAACAATTAAAGATAAAATATGAGGGCATGGTAGACGAAGAGCTTGGCTATGTCATAGCTGTTGATAAAATCAAGGTTAATCCCTTCGGGAAAATCATCCCTGGAGATGGAGCTACCTTCCATAAAGTCCAGTTCTCGCTGCTCACGTTCTTTCCAAAGATTCAGGAGGTCATCGAGGGGGAAGTTGTAGAAATAGCTGAATTCGGAGCCTTCATACGTATAGGACCCGTTGATGCACTCCTTCACGTATCTCAACTAATGGACGACTACATCTCCTATGATGAACGACAAGGAGTTCTCATGGGCAAAGAAACGAAGAGGAAACTCAAGACTGGAGACCGCGTGCGAGTTCGCATAACAGCTGTCTCTTTAGGTCGTGGCGGAGGTTCCGGGAAGATAGGGGTAACTGCTAGGCAGCCTTTCCTCGGGAAGATTGAGTGGATTAGAAAAGATGTGGAAAAGATAGAGGGACCCGATGCTGAAGATTCAGAGGATACACAGAAAGCAGAGGAATCCAAGAAATGACAGATAAAGCGTGTCGAGAGTGCCACTTCATATCCTATGGATCTATATGTCCTAACTGCAAAGCCACTAATCTAAGCGACGACTTCTCAGGGGTAGTGATAATAATCGACCCTGAGGGCTCGGCTATAGCTCGCGCCATGAAAGTGAAGCAGAAAGGGCATTACGCGCTTCGAGTAAGGTAGGTAACCAGAATTCGTCTTTTGAGTAGGGTAACGCTGTTTTATTAAACAGTAAGACAAGGTTTTATATATTACTTGTTTGGATAGGGACAACCATAACCTTGGGGGAAAAAATTTGGTTGGAGAAATCGGTTATTGGATGGAGGAGCTTAGTGGTAGAGCGGAATCAACTAAGAAAAAGTACCAATTTATTCTGAGACAGTTTTGTGAGTATTTGGGCAAAACCCCGGCCCAGATAATCGCTGAAAGAAAAGAGGATTTGAAATCTAAGGACATTATGCAAAAAAGGCGATACGAAAGAAAGCTAAAAGGATTCATGGATTATCTGAAACGTGAAAAAAGTTACAGTGTAAGCAGTTGTCAAATAGCTTGGGCGGGTATTAAGAATTTTTTTGAAATGTTCTATATGCCCTTACAAACTCGTAAAGCAGATTATCCAAAAGGCAGGTCTTTAGGGAAAAGAGCGTTTACAAAGGCAGAACTTAGAAAGTTGGTTAATGAAACAAAAATGAGTTTGAGAACTAAGGTTATCGTGTTCATGCTAAAAGATACAGGATTGCGTGTATCTGACCTAATACGGTTAAAGTATGGTGATATTGCGGAACAGTTGGAACAGGGTAAGAAATTCATTAGCTTAAAGGTTAGAACACAGAAAAGCGGAATTATTGCTAAATGTTTCATAGGTGAAGAAACAGTAGAATTGCTAAAGCAATATCTGGTAATGAGAAGGAGAGGCACTCGATGTGTAGAACCAGAAACAATAACAAAAGAATCTCCACTAATTCGACACATAGGACGGTTTCAGCATGTTTCTAGGGAAGGCATAGGTAGCTTAGTTAAGAAATACATAGTTAAAATCGGATTAGGTAAGGAGCTTTCGGCACATAGCCTAAGAAAGTACCTTCAAACAACTTTAGAATCTCAGGGAGTACACCCAAATTGGGTACAGCAAATTCTAGGACATGCCTTAACTCATAGTGAAGGAAGCTACAGTAAGCCTACAGATTTACAGCTTTTTGATGAGTATGTCAGATGTTACGATGCATTGCGGACAGAACCAAGAATAGTTACAACTGATGATATTTCTGATTTAAGGGAAGAGAATAGACAGCTAAAAGAGGAGCTTAGTAGACTAAGGGAACGACAGGATTCTTTGAACGATAAGACAGTAGAGCAATTGTATAAAAAGTTACGTAAAGAATTTTTGAAGAGATTGAGGAATCAGTAGGGCGTATGTTAGGAAAAGGGCTTGAAAGATTTTTTAAAGGGATGCGTTAAGTTGAAAAAGTCGCTCGCGTTCACTTTTTTATTGATTCTGCGATAGCTTTTCTTAGCGCGCGCAAGGAGAATTACAAGAATATTGCAGCTCGTTATTTCTTTATCCCTGTTGTCTATAACTATCGATAATTATCCACGTGACTAATGTCTATATAGATAGTGTCTATATAGACAGAATGTGATTAGGATTATAGTTAGTACTAATGATACCATATGATACCAAAATTGCTACCATATGGTACTATACTTTGATACCATACTTTGAAAGTATTTTGAGACTGAAAATGCGCGCGAATTGGAAAAGTAACATTTTAACGTGAAAAAGCAATCCAAATGTTACTCTAAAAATGCGAGTCCAAGCAATAGGCACTCGTTTATGTTTTGAAAAAAAATTGAATTGGTAGTAAGACCATATCATAAGCCATTGATACTATACTAGTAATACTACATTGATACTATGCTATTAGTACTAATATTACTACTAGTATCATTGTGATATTGAGACTATAATATCATCCATTTGATATGCTTAGGAGCTCTTTTGGGGGTTAAATTTTAACACCCAAACCCAAATACTCTCTCTATCTCCTACTCTCTCCTACTAACTCTCTCTTTAAAAACTCACACACAAACAAAAAACGGTTTTGCGTGTTTAAATTCAGCCTCTATTTTAAGAGCTAAATTCTGTGCGTAGCTGTCAACCCATCTTCTACCCGCCCAATGAGTGAAAGCATACTTCAATTCTCTACCAGAACGAATACCTCTTAGTTTTGAAATTCGTTGATTCCTATTTTCTGTTCAAACAAATCTATTAGTTTAAGTAATAAATGTTTATGTCTTGATGTGTTAGCCTCAAGGAATCGCCGAAAGCCATGGAAATCCCAATCTACTTTTTTCCCCCTGAGAGTTGTTCGGTATAATTTCAGGAGTTCAGTTAGCTCGGCCTTTGCATCTTTTTCTTTATCTGAGAAAAGAAGATTCGCAAATAGAAGATATTGCATAACAATTTTCCGAGACGGAGTTAGATCCAACTCTAATATCTCTTTGACTTTGTTAATTGCCTCATTATGCTTTTCAAGTACTGTCAAGACTTCAGGCAGGTTACATAGGATATCTTTATTTTCTGGTTCGATTTCACTGGCGTGCTGGAAACATTCATAGGCTTCTTCAACCTTGTTGAAATAATCGAAAAGCAATGCGGCTTTAATATTTAATGCTAACACATAATTGGGGTCTAGTTCCAAAGCTTTTGCTACGGCCTCAAGGGCTGCTTCGTGTTTTTGCTGTCTCATCAGAATGAGAGACTTGTTAGCCCAAGCAATTGCGAGTACAGAATCCTCTGGTTTCAGAGAAATAACTTGATCATAGCATTCTAGGGCTTCTTTTTCACTTTTCAAATTTTGCAGTGACAGTCCCTTCTCGAGTAAAGCTTGCACATTATCAGGTTCGATTTCAAGAGCTTGATCAAGATATTTCATTGCTTCTTTCCAATTTTCCTGCAATTGCAGTGTCAATGCCGTTCCATTTAAAGCATACATATATTTGGGATCAATTTCAAGGGCGTGATCATAACAGTCTATTGAGTTTTGGTACTCCTTTAACATCCTATAGTTGTATCCCTTATTCCCCCATGCGGCTATGTCTCGATTATCTATCTCTAAAACTTTTGAATATGCGTCTATAGCATCCCTATAATTCTTGAGCTCGCCTAGAATATATCCTATACGAAACAATGCTTTCGTATTTTTGGGATCTAATTCGGCACACTTCTTGTACGATTCCAACGCTTCTTTGTATCTTTTTTGGCTCTCTTCAACTTTTGCTTTCTCATAGCATGCGTCTAGGTATTGGGAATCTAACTCTATTGCTTTATTGAAAGCTTCTATAGCCTTTTCATTCATTTCAAGTATCGAATAGGTTATTCCGAGTTTGTACCACGCGAACTTGTATTGGGAATCTGCTTTAATCGCCTGATTATAACATTTTATAGCCTCTTGATAGTTCTTTAGAAAATCTTGGTAGATGGTTCCTTTCAAATTCCACATGTCTGGATTCTTGGAATCAATTTGTGTAATCCGGTCGAGGTATTTAACCGCTTCACTGTATCTCTCAAAAGATGCTAAAAGCCGTACCAAACCCTTTAGTGTTCCGAGATCCGTTGGTTCTAGATCCACAGCTTCTTCATAGCATTCCAAAGCTTCTTCGTTTTTCCCGAGCCCTTCAAAGCAAAGAGCTTTATGATACCACATAGATGCATTTTCTCGCACACGACCTCTTAATTCAATCTCACGATGGAATTTTTTGATAGCTTCTTCATATTTACCGATTTTATATAGTGAAAAGCCTAACACAAAGTTTGCTTCTTCTTTCTCGGAGTCTATTTCAGTTGCTCGTTTATAGCAATCCTGGGCTTTTTCAAAATTACCCTGTAATTCGTAAACTAAAGCTTTCCCGAACCATGCATCGGGAAATGATGAATCGATTTCGATTACTTTATCGTAATATTTTATAGCTTTTTTCCATTCTTCTTTTTTGGTATAGACTTTCCCAAGATTCATTGAAGCAAATTTGTGATTTTTGTTACTTTCAAGAGCCTTTCGGTAACATTTCTCAGCATTTTCATAATCTTTTAAGGAATTATGGTAAATGTTTCCTTCCTCATTTAAAGCATCGGCATCCTTATGTTTAGTGCGTTTATTATGTTCTTCATAAGATGAGATGCTTTCTTTGAATTTTCCCATTAAATTTAGTATAAATCCCTTAATGCGCCAAACTGGCATATAGGTTGGATCAATTTCGATTACTTTTTCAATGGCGTCGAGAGCTTCTTGTTGCTTGTTAAGGTGCATAAGAAGATAACCTTTATTGTACCAAAAATCAACTCCATTTGGGTAGAGGATTATTGCTTGCTCAGTAACTTGCAGAGCCTCTTCGGTGTTCCCTCCACTGGAAAGAGCAAAAGAGAGTCCAATAAGAGATTCATAATCACGAGGATTGATGTCTAAGGCTTTTCTGAACCATTCGGCAGCTTTAATGTATTCGGACTTGTCCAAAAAATATCGAGCAAATTTTTTCGAAATGTATTGACTTGAAGTTTGATCTTTTATCTGATCTCCTAGGGCAAATACCTTTTTAACAAGTGATATAGCAGGTTCCACTTGACCGTTCTTTAGAAGGATGTCGATATCCCCTTCAAGATCAAAAAGCTCATTTGAGACGTTATTACGACCTTTTTCTCGCCAAAGCTCAGCAACCCTAACTAGTGATGATTTTTGTTCATCATTCAGCCGTAAAGCAGTTTCTTCCAATATATCAGCTAGCTTAAAGTAATCGAAATATGTTAAATTGCGTTCCTCTTTTGTTAAATAACTCTCGATCAACTCCGAAATTTCTGGGGCAAGCTTTTCCACGGAGTTTTTGGTAATAGAAATTATTGCTTCAAGAGATGGAGCAGACATTTTATTCCGACACCAAGTGTAATGTTATAATCTGATTTTTTCATAAATTCTGAAAATGATGGTCCATGTCATTTAAGAACACGTATATATTGTCCAAACAATCGTACAGAACCGTAATCTCACATGTGGTAATTTTATTTCTTATAGTGTTTGTTTTTTCTACATATTCTTCAAGTTCCTTAAAAGTAGTCAGTGTAGTCAGTAAGTGTTCAGTGTGCTCCATATTTTTGAAAAGGGCTCGAAGTTGGAGACAAAATTCTTTTATAATTTCGGCATGGATCTGCCTTAGACTTTTTTCAGCAAATTTCTTATTTTCCGGATTTTCTTCAGCAGTCTTCTTCAGTTTGTTTACAATTTTATAGAAAATGTTGGCTGTTGTTATGCATCTCTCCCAGTCTTTTTTCAAGTTTCTTAATTTGCGCTGGTCTGGTTCTTCAATTGAGGGGCCTCTAAAGCTTTTTTGAGGCTCTCTAGCGGCTCCAATCGTTTGGCCACTATTCCTTTGTTGGACATCCCATCTGCGCACTTCCACTGGGGGGGGAATTAGGTCTTTACCGCTCACTTGAACTTGCTGAAAGCATGTTTGGATGAATCCATGCGTTTCCTTTACTGTTTGTGCCAAATCTTTCAAATATGGTTTTCTTGTCGATTCTCTTGACTTGATCTTAAATGTTTCTAGACCAGGAACAAGATCAGCCTTTATCCCGCGGAGAACCTCTAAATCTGCACGACCTTTAAAACCCCATTCTTCAGCATTCTTTAGGACTGCATTTATGAAAGCCAAGTAAGTACCATATCCAAAATTTACAGTACATTCATACTGATCTATACCAGGTTTTTCAATAGCTTCTTTGTATTTGGCAACCTTTGCCTTAAAGGCAGTGTAGAGTAACTGATAGGTTGGGAAATAGCTAGGAATTACCCACTCATACAAAGCAGCTTTTTCAATTGGCTCAGACATTTCAAGCCTTCCTCATTAATTCTTCAGCATCGTGAATGCAATACCATAGAGATAGTTCTTTTTGAGAAATAATCTCGTCAGCTATCACCGTATAACCGGGAGTACGTCTTTTTCTCTCCCTAGAATCATTAAGACTCTTAATGTTCACTACGATATCACTCAGAAGGTCTTGATACTTGTCAATCCTTTGTTTATATGGCTTTCCTGTTAGAGCTTTAACGATGAATTTCGCCAACTTGCTTTGGTAGAGTTCCCCGACTTCCACAACATCCATATCTGCTCTAAATGTTTCATCATTCACTCCAGCACTCAACCAAGCATAAAAAGCCTGCTCGGAAGTAACATCATCATTTATAACGTTTTCAAGATTCTTTACCTCAGTGAGTTGCTTGTTCGCTTTCTTTACGTCTTCCTCATCAATTTTTCCATCTCTACCCTTCGTCTCCAGTTGAGGTACAAGAGCTTCCAATTCTTTCTTGAGGCTCTCGATTTTAGTTTCAACATTCTGAATTTTTTTATTCCCTTTTCTACCATTCCACCAGTTCTTTACCACGTGAAAAAGATATTTGACTCCAGTGACAACATGAGGAGCTGCAAATTCAACAATCTTGGTTTCAAGGGCCAAGTTTAGTACACTCCAGAAGTTAAATACCTATAAAAAATAAAATATATAAAAAGCTTGTCTACCTGCCAACATAACAAACCAACACTTACGCAACTTGGATTAACTCAATACACTCCTTGCCATTTGTAAATTGGCAACAAGAAATATTGATTACTTTGATTTTTTTTACTCTATTCCGCGTTCTAATTACCTCTTCTCTTCGCCATCTTTTTTCGGTTAATTTTTATATTCTATTGCGGTATGTGGTATGCTGAGGTTGTCGAAGAAAGATAGATGTATAGATCTTACTGGTTAATGTGGTGCTGTTATGAGAACTAGAATTCGTCTTCTAACTACTTTATTGCGTAAGGAATTGAAGAAGCCTCAGGGACTGTTGATTGAGGGCCCCTTCGAAAAAACCATGATGAGGCTGAAAGAGTTAATCAAGAAGGAGAAACCCCTAAAGATTATTTCTGTGGGCGACGTAGTGTCCCGCAACATGGCTGAACAGGGTATCTCTCTGGATATTTTAATAGTCGACAACAAAGTTATGAGAAAACCTATTCAACCAATAAAGGTAGACACCGACCAAACATTATACGCAAATAATCCTCCGGGAACCATAACCGATGAGTCTTGGACTGCCATAAGAAGGGCTATGGAGCAAAAGGGACGAACAAAGGTGATGATTGCTGGTGAGGAAGATTTACTTACCGTCGTAACGGTGTTGTCTGCACCCGAAGATTCACTTGTGGTTTATGGTCAACCTCACGTGGGAATTGTTGTGGTTAAGGTTACAGAAGAAACGAAAGAAAATATGCAGCGTATCGTAGATGCCATGGAAGAATCTTCGAAAAGCTAAAGTACGGCGGATGTGTCAAATCAACAACCTGCGGAAGTGTATCAATGAAAGTTAAGATCGTCTTGAAAGAGCAGAATCCTCTACTGAAAAGAAAGGAAGTAACATTTAGAATCGAGCATGAAAAAAATGGGGGTACTCCAACCCGCGTCGAAGTTAGAAAACAGCTTGCAACCATGCTGAAAACAGACCTCGAATTGGTTTACATTAAACGCATGAAAACAAAGACGGGCACAATGGTTGCCGTAGGCGAAGCTAACGCTTACGAATCCATCGAACAAGCTAAACTCATAGAACCTCAGCACATAATTGCCAGAAACGCGCCCCCAGAAAAGCCGGAGAAAGCTGAGGAGTCACAAACCCCAGAAGAACCAACAGAGAAAAAGGAGGAATCTTAGGTGGCTGAAAAGGAAACTGGAGAAAAACCGACCAAAAAGAAGAGGCGAAGAGTCTCCTCTTACTATCAAATTGATGAAAAGGGACTCAAGAGACTGCTTCCTAGTTGTGAACGTTGCGGATCCGGCTACTTCATGGCTGACCACGGTGATCGTTACACTTGTGGACATTGCGGTTTAACGCGATACAAACAAGCCTAAATAGCCAGTTTTAGCAATAAAATTTCGAATGCATAGATTGGATGAATGGTCCAAAATGATAAAGGTAAGAGTTTTTGTGAAGAACATTTCCGCTGAGAGTTTTTGGGATATCGGGAAGACTATCCCGCCTATTCAGATAGCCACTAATCTCAATGTGGTTGGAATCAACAAGAAAGGGGAAGACATGCTGGAGGTTCCCTTTGTTTTCACCATAAACTACAATCCAGCAGTGGCTCAAATCAGCCTGAAGGGGAAGAGTCACGTAACAGGGTCAAAAGATGAGCTTGAGCAAATTCTGAAAGGGCATAAGGAAAAGAAACCTCCTCCGCCCATTATTATCCAATCAATATCCAATGTAGTTTTCTTAGAATCAGTGATTATATGTCGGACCCTAAACATTCCTCCGCCCATTCCTCTTCCAAAAATTTCTCCGGTTACAAAAAAGAAACGTTCTGAACCAACTTACAGAGCTTAGGCCCCCAGACCTACAATTTGCCGCTAACCCCAGATATTATGGGGCTTGCTTTAAGCAGAATATATTTAGAATGGATGCTTTTGCCCGTTTGATTGCCTATTTCAGTGGGACATACATTGATGATCTTGATGCGCCGATACCGGGAGATCCATGTCTCACTGGTTTGCTGGTGATGGCGAACTCGCCTAGATAATATCCAATCATTTCTGGCGTTATTTCCACGGGCGTGAACTCCTTTCCGCTGTGAACTAGAATTGTGACACCTACCATCTCTGGGAGGATGATCATGTCGCGAGAATGAGTCTTGGTGACAGCTTTTTCTCCTTCCTTCAGACCTTTCTTGGCGCTTCGGATGTTTTCTAGGAGTATCCTCTGTTCACGAGCGAGTCCCCGCTGTAGGCTTCGACGTTGCCGTGACGGGAGCAACTTGATGAACTCGTCCATGGACATACCCTGCAGTTCGTCCTTTGTATGGCCGCGATATGTGAATTCTTTTTTGGGCATTTTCTGTTCACTTATCTCCTTTTGCGACTTGGATTTATTAAACATTTCTAACGCGGGCACTATCAACTCTTCTGAACTTTTTGCTTAGTCATGTGGAGTGTTAAACATCCGAACTAGATTATTCTTCAACTCCATCGACCGCTGAAAAGAACCCGAATTCTATTTGGCTCCTAATAACAGCAGTATGTTGAAAACAGCTTTTTCCAAAAAAATAAGTGCAGAATAGTTTACCAATAGATGGTGAATTTAGAAATTTTGGAGCTTGGTTTTCACGTCTTTTATCTTCTGTTTAAGTTCCTCTGTTTGATCTTCTTGGTCCATGGCTTTGTAGCAGTCAAGGGCATACTCTAGGGCGCTGACTCCGAAACGGTCATAACCCATCTTAAATGCCAAATCTGCTGCCTTAAGAAAGCGTTCCTTCGCTTTATCATAATCCTTCAGCTGATAATTGCATTCTGCAGCCTTAAACAAAGCATAAGAAGAATCAAAAAAGTTCTTGCCCTTCTCATACAGCTCAGACGCCCGAAAATACTTCTCTGCTGCCTCCTCAAACTTCCCGACATCAGCCAAGGCAGTTCCTTCTTTGTGAATCTTTATTGGATCTTCCTTTTTGACTTCACCGTTGCTCATACAGTTTCACCCATTAACATCCGGCATATACCCAACATACCCTTTAACCTTTACCTTTCACACCCATGCTTAAAACGAAACATTAAGGCTCCAGAGTGTTTTTGGGCGCTTTGAATTTCTCTGCAACAGTGAAAGTCTTTTCTGCCACTGAGACGCAGGACAAAAGGTCGTCGAGAGTAGCTATGAAGGTCTGCAGTCTTGTTTGACACTCCACCCTTGTTAGAACCTCAGTTTTTTCTCTTACAGTTTTGACGGTTAAGCCCAGCTGAACCTCTACGTTGTCTGGAGAAACAGCCTTTGCCACTGCTTCTGCCTCCCTCTCGTTTCCATAGGAGAGGCGAATCTCAGCCTCCAAGCTGCGTTCCCTCCAATTGCTTCTTGACCAGCTTGTTCACCAACTTGAGGAACGGTTCCACATCTTTTATTGGTATCTGGGCTCCAGCGGCAACGTCATGTCCTCCCCCTCTGCCAGAATATTTCTCAGCCGCAACTTGCAGAATCTCCCCGAGGTTCAAGCCCTTCTTTATTAAAGGCTCTAGCCCTCTGGCTGAGACTTTAACCATCTCTCCCCCGGAGATGGTGGAGTACGCGATGATAGGTTTCCCCAGTTGGGAAAGAGACGTTGAGAGGATGGTTGAGACTGGACTGATGACCTTCTCGTCTATGAAGCCGTCTCCTCGAACAACATAGATGTTTTCCAGCTCTTCTAGCCGTCCCGGTTCCTCGGTCACCCAGCGGAGATATTTAGTGATGGTACGCCGATATTCCTGCATTATCGCCATTGCCTCCTCCAAGCATTTCTTTCGGTCACCCATACAGATAGCTGCGCCGAGACCAGCCTTATCCATGCGTCCGGTGGCATTAAGCATAACAGTGAACTCTCGAGCGCTCCGGAGAGGAGTCCAAGGCTCCTCATTAGAAAGCGTGTAAACCTGTCCAACCAGATTCAAGGCAGTATCTCCAGCGGAACCCTTAGACACCAGATAATCCGCGATTGCTGAAAGAAGCTTTTTCTTCTCCTCCGCCGAAAGGTCCCTTAAAGCCCGCCACTTTTCTCTCCGTTTAGGCTTTATCCCCAGATTTACAAGGAAGGCAAGACTCTTGTCCTCTTCGCCGCTTATTCCTGGAATGAAGGGATTTGTGGTGCGAGCAAGAGCTTGATGGATGGGACGCGTCTCCCTTCCGAAAAAAAGAAGATCAGTTTCTACTTTTAGACAACCAGACTTAACCGCGTCTTTCACTATGGTTTTGTTGACGCCTCCCAACTTCCGCTCCTCATTTTTATCCTGCAGGTCTCCTAAGGCTCCGACAACAGCGAGACATGCTAGGTCGAGGTTGGCTTTGTCCAGTGCCTTGGCAGCGAAGTAGGCTACCCCTGCGCCGCTGATGTCGCGTGTTCCATCTATTTCGTGAACGTGAGGATTTACTTGGGCGAAGCCGGGAGGAATTTCTGCGACGGGTTGGTGGTGATCGAGGATGATTACGTCTTGGTTAGAGAGTTTTTCTCCTAGGAGGTCAAGGTAGCCGCTTCCCATGTCGGTGAATATAGTTAGAGGAGGGTTCTCCGCGGCTATCCTGTCAGCCACTTTCTCGTCCATCCACCTTTCGAGGCGAAGACGAAACTTTCCGCCTGCCCTGAATAGTGATTTTCCCATAATTCCCGCTGCGGATAAACCGTCGGCGTCTATGTGAGAGGATAAGTGAATAACGTCACCTTTTTTGACATGCTCCTGAATAAGGTTAGCCGCCTCAGACGCTTCTTTCATGAGGTCGGCAATCTGTTTATTCGTCACAGTCAAAAGTGAACCCCGAAACTAGAAGAGAGCAATTGCTTTTGGTTCGTATTTCCAGTCAGGAGGAAGCACGCCTTTGCGTTTGTAGTATCTGGAGAGCTTGTAAATTTTAGCCTCTATAATCTGGAGAGCTCTTTTGTTATGTAAATCCGCCTTGTTTTTGTCGAAGTGAACATGAAGGCGCGTAGCCTTTCGTAAAAGATTTTCTAGATCTTCTGGAAGAGACGAAGCCACGTTCCTCTCTTTAAGAATTTGAGTAACGGATTTTCCTGTGATAGGCTTCGCCAAGGGGATACCATACTGGTCGCGAAGAATTGTTCCTATCTTGCTGGGAGGATGCCCCTCTTTAGCCAGTTTCATGACTAGGGCTTCCACTTCCTCAGACGTGTATCTGCACCATGCTGGCGGTCTCTTGGTAACCGGTCTTGTTTGATGGGACATTCCCTTTTCTTTCTTAGGCATGTTTTCTCCTCCGAAACTCCTTAAAGGCGGAAGGAGCGCGGGTATTTAAAATCTTCGTTTGGCGCCAGAGGCATACCATTCCGCGAACTTTCGTAGAGCCACAGCTCGATGGGAATACTGGTTCTTTTCCTCTGTAGTCATCTCCGCAAAGGTTCTGCCGTCGCCCTTTGATGGCTCAAATATGGGGTCGTAGCCGAAACCTGAAGTTCCCCGCTCTTTCAAGGAGATTTTTCCCTTGACTTTGCCGTGGAAGCAGGTGGGCTGTTCTTCTGGGCTGCTGAAGGCGATTACGGCTTGGAAGTAGGCGTCTCGGTTCTTTATGTTCTTCATTAATTTGAGTATGCCTTCGGTTCCCACGGTTTGGTAAACGTAGCTGGAGTAGGGTCCGGGAAAACCGTTTAGAGCTTCAATGAATATACCAGCGTCCTCTACGAAAATGGGGAGCCCAGAGTTTTTCACTGCATCTATGGCGCTTGCCTTTGCGATGTTTTCGGGGTTGTCATCTTGAATTTCGATGGCTCCTACTCTGAGCATGGCGGTCGCAATCTTGTATTTGGAGAGGACGCGGCGGGCTTCCTGAAACTTGTGAACGTTGCTTGTTACCATGTAGGCTACTTTGCCTCTCAGATAGTTTGTGGAAGCTTTTTTCGTGTTCATGTTTGTCTGCCCCTTCAGTTACATGAGCAAATTTCATGTGCTAATGCTACTATTGTTTGAGGTTGGGGTATTTTTCCCTGATTTTTTCGTCTGCTATCTTGGCAATCATTGCATTAGAGATAAGTACGTATTTGGCTCCCTTGAGATGCGCCAGTTCTGCAGGTTTTTGGTCTTCAGTTACAAGCAGCAGGTTGTTGTTTACTGCGTATTCTACAACGGCTCTGTCTTTTGCTCCTCGTAACCCTACCTCTTGAACGGTAATAACATCCCATCCTAGAATCTCAAAATACTCCTTTAAGCCAGCATACATCTCGTCAAGCAGAAGCTTCAACAAACCACCTCAATGAATCCTAACATAAGGTCACCCACCTATTTAGAGACTTTCAACCTTTTAGTGTAGGCTTTTTTTACCTCTCGGAGATGTAGCGTCCTCTCTTCTCTATCTCTCGTATCTTTTCTGTAACTTTTTTCGTCTCGTCTTCTCCCACTACTTCTGCATATCCTTTCATGACCGCTTCGAAACATTCTTTCGCAAATTTGTAGTGGGTGCTCTGGAGAGCCCGTTTCATAAGATGAAGGTCAACACCCTTAGATTCCAGCTCTTTGGACCTTTCGCTTAATCCGAAGTCAACGAAGACAACCTTGCCGTACGGCGTCAGGATCATATTTGAGGTTGTTAGGTCGCCATGGATGATTCCATGCTTGTGGAGACGTCCAATCATCCCACCAATACGACCAATCAGGCTTAGCCTTTCTTCTGGGGAAACGTGGTCTAATATTTCTTTAACCTGTTTTCCATCCACAAACTCCATAATGATGTTGGCGTCTGCCACGTCAACCATGAAGATTGTGGGCGTAGGAACCCCTGCCTCCTTGGCTTTGTGGATGATGTGTGGTTCATGCACTGTCCGTTGAGAACGAATCTCCAAGTCCAGTTCTGGGAGGCGATACTTCTTAGGCAATCGCCGCTTCATTATGACCTTGCGGTTGTGCCACTCCTCCAAGAATAAGCTGGCTTCGGCACCCTTCTTTAACAGCACGGTTCATCCCT
Organism: Candidatus Bathyarchaeum sp.; assembly: GCA_020344315.1. Taxonomy (GTDB): domain Archaea; phylum Thermoproteota; class Bathyarchaeia; order Bathyarchaeales; family Bathyarchaeaceae; genus Bathyarchaeum. The sequence continues at coordinate 961,955 of CP070820.1, read as the reverse complement.
CAACCCAAGGCGCATAAACCTCTTCCAGCCGCCACTTCACATTAACGAAACTCTTCTCAATAGGCGTAGACAACCCACTTTTATAGGCAAGAATGCCGGTCCAAGCAATCATAGCCCCGTTGTCAGCAGCAAGCCCCCGGGGAACAACACAGAAACGCGCATCATGCTCCTCAGCAATCACCCTGAGCATCGACTGCAACTTCTTGTTAGCCGCCACTCCCCCAGTTAACAGAACCTCAGGCTTCTCTGTGTGAGCCAAAGCCCTCTCAGTCACCTCAGTCAACATGGAAAAAGCAACCTCCTGAAGACTGAAACAAACATCCTCCACAGAATACTTCTTTTTACGAAACGTCTGCACAGCCGCCGTGAGAAGCCCACTAAAGGACAAGTCCATACCCTTCACAGTGTAAGGAAGAGAAACGAAAGTTTTACCATTACCCGCCAATTCCTCAACTATAGCACCAAAAGGCACACCCCGCCTCTGCTTCAACCCCACTTCTCGGGCAAAAACATCTAAACAATTCCCAACAGCAATATCCAAGGTCTCCCCGAAAACCCGATATCTGCCAGCTTCAAAAGCTGAAACTATAGTGTTTCCTCCCGAAACGTAGAGAGTAACAGGATCCCTTGCTCCGGTTGCCAACTTTCCAATTTCAATATGCGCCATACAGTGATTGACTCCCACTAGTGGAACGCCGAGATAAGATGCTAAGGCGCGGGCTGCCGTTGCGCCTGTGCGGAGACATGGTCCTAATCCGGGTCCCTGTGAAAAAGCAACCAAGTTAACGTCTCGGGGTCTTATTTCCGCTTTCTCAAAGGCTTCTGCAAGGACTTTTTCTGCGACTTCAGCGTGATGTCTAGCTGCCTCTCGCGGATGGATTCCTCCCTTCTTTGGCATGTAGGCGTCGTTTGCGTTGGAGAGAACCTTGCCTTCGAAAGAGAGGATTGCGGCGCCGAAATCATCTGCTGTGGATTCGATGCCTAGACAGTAAGAGTTGGCTGAATTATTCACTGGCAACTTTTGGGGTTCCTCGCAGTAGACTCTACCCTTGGATAGTGGTATATCAACAGATTTCGGGGTGTTAAAACGTTTCGCAGTCCATGTAGAAACGCCTCTTCCACAAATGTCTAAATGGGGTAGAATACCATACATCTTTTTATGCCGTGGAGGCTCTATGTATTATGAAGACTTGCAGGACAGATGTAAATGCCGAGACGCAACGAGCTAGAGCATAAAGCATTACATGTGATTGTTAACAATGGAAACGATGGTGTACTACAGTCCGAACTGTGGCGAAAACTGGACGCCACCAGCAGGGAGGGCAGTAGAATAGCGCTAAAACTGGAGACCAAGGATTTGATTCGTCGTGAGAAGGAACTTTATGAAGGAAGATGGACGTACCGCCTTTTTCCTAAAAGAAAACCCGCATCTCTCAATTCCATCATTAATTCCCCCTGTTTGATGTGCTCGAATGATGCAAGATGTGGAGCTTGGAGTACCATTTCTCCCAATGAATGCCAGAAAATGACTCAGTGGCTTTTAGATCTTGCAAAAGGGGAAACGGAATCTTCTGGTGAAATCTAGTTTTGCCTAAAGCATGGGTCAAAGAACGAAAAAGAGAATATTATTATCGGAAAGCGAAAGCGGAAAAACTTCGTTCACGAGCAGCCTATAAACTTCTTCAAGCAGTGAAGAAATACAAGTTCATCAAGGCTGGTCATGTGGTAGTGGATTTAGGGGCTGCTCCGGGGGGGTGGACACAGGCTTCCAGAAGGATTGTGGATTCTTCAGGTTTCGTATTGGCAGTTGACCTAAAACAGATAGAGCCAATTGATCCCCCGAACGTTCGCACAATTGTCGGCGATGTTACTGAACCAAAAACAGTTCAGGATATTCTAGAGTTTTTGCCCCGTTCAGCTGACGTTGTTATCGCAGATGTCTCGCCTAACATCTCTGGAATCTGGGAGCTAGATCATGCTCGCCAAATTGACCTAGCAAGGCAATCTCTGCGAATAGCTACTTCAATTCTCAGGTCTGGAGGAAACTTTTTTGTCAAGGTCTTTCAAGGAAACACACTACAGGACTTCATTGACGAGGCAAAACAGTATTTCAGGTTTGTAAAGTTGGTTAAACCAAAGGCTAGCAGAGCAAAGAGCGCGGAACTATACGTTCTTGGAATGAACTTCAAACAAAAAACAAAGACCCCGAAAGGCTAGAGATAATCCCACTGAATGATGCGAATCACAGCTTCATCCTGTTTTATGCTGCATCAACAATTATTTTGGCGGCGTTTTCCAGTCCATCCCATTTCATGACTTCCTTCTGGAGCTCTTTGGTCCTCTCTAGAAATTGGTTATTCTCCAAAATTCTTCTGACAGCCGCCAACAGAACATCCTTGCTAAGTTCTTCCTGCTGGACAATCTCCGCGACGCCAAGTTCAACAGCCTTTTTAGCGTTGTTGAGTTGCTCGGTGTGACTTGGAGTAGGAACAAGAATCAGCGGCTTGCCATAACAAACTGACTGGGAAACCGTTCCGTGACCAACCCTAGAGACAACAACATCGCAAGCCTTCAAATACTCAAAACGGTTAGGAATCCATCCGTGAATAATCAGATTCCCATCCTTAACGGGTTCTACTGGAGCCTTCGGATAGCCAAGCGACATAACTATCTGGTAATTATCTGGAAATTCACGGAAGATACGCCGAAGGATTCCCGTGAAGTAGGCGCGCTCCTTCGCGGGTCCACTGATGGGCAAAAAGATCACAGGCTTATCCTCAGGCAAACCTAATCTTTTTCGTATTTCCATTCGGTCTGGCAAGTCGTCGGGGTGCACAGGAAGAATTGGACCAATAAATTTAATCTTCTTATGGTAAGCTTTCGGAATATGCAGATTTCTTGTCGAAATTGTGTAGGGTGGAGGAAAATCTGGAACCAAGGCATGGATTGCACTTGTCCATATTTTTCCGATAATCGTCAATGTGAACGCGTCTGCTATTCTAGCGAGCCTCAGAAATCTTCTTCGTCTAGGAATGAATACCTGAAATTGATTCAACATGCAGATTCTAGGAATCCCAAGCACTTTTGCAGCCATCAGAGAAGATGCCCGCGAATCCGAAACAACTACATCAGGCTCAAAAGCCTTCATAAATTTTGTTTCAGCGTCAACCTGTTTCCAGAAAGTGAAGACAGCCATGAAAGGCCCAGGCTTCACTGTTGTCTGCCTGAAATCGATGGTTCCGTCGGGTTTAACCGCAACCCCAATAGATGGAGCCTCCACAACTGGAAAACCTTCATGCTCAACATACCTGAAGCCTTCACTGTACGTAGAGAACAAAACTTGGGCTCCAATCTTTTCAAGCCTCCGAGCTATGGGAATACATCGACCAACATGACCCAAACCCACACCAGCAGGACAAAATAGAACTCGCATAACCATGGTTCCCTAAATTTCTTTCAACTTTATTTTACCTTTGGGTGAAACTTCTTCAAAAATTATCGCTTGAAAACTGTAAATTCTTGTATCTTTCAGTAGCCAACAATCGGGTGGTAGGCCCGCCTTCATGGAGCATTGGCAGAGAAACTCTTCTTCTCCCCATTTAAGCTCAACTGGGACTTGAGGCAGAAGAAGACCCTTGCAGTAGCCATTCTCAACTATGAGTCCGTCTCTACCAACCTTGATTTTTGAGGGATACTCCGTAGGTTTCTCTACTTCGACAAGCTCAGGAGGGGTTAGGACACTCACCTCAAAGATTATCTGATCAAGTTCTTCAAGGGTGACAGGAGGGAAACGCGGATCTCGCATTGCAGCGCTGAGGGCAGCATCTATCACTGCCTGAATTAGGGGAGTGGTAGGATAGGGGAGCCCAATGCAACCCCTCAACGCCTTCTCTCCGCTAATGACGCTGTTTAATGTGACAAAGACTCCACACTTTTCCATAAGCTTGGATGAAACACCCTCAGGAACCTGCAAAACCTTCCCGTTTTTCAGGTATTCAGTTACAGCTTGTCTAGCTAAATTGACGAGAAACCTGCCTTCTTCAATAGTCAACTGAAACGACACAATGTTTCGCCCCTGCCTCCTGAAACAATTCATTCCTGACGGTATTAAAGTTTCTAAGCTATTCTGAGAAATTCTACTAAGCCTTGACCTGATTTCCTGTACAATTAGAAGTTACTGGATTCTTCCTGAATTCCTTCTTTTGTTATGGTGAGGAAATCTACTCCGTCGCCGCTCATGACATCTCGGCTCACAGCCGATTTTATTGCTCGCAGCACCAAAGCTTCCGCGTCTTTCTGGGACATGTTCTCTTTGTATCCCTCCTCTAGGACCCCCATTGCAATCTGGGCTCCTGAGCCTACAGCAGCATATTTGTCGGGTAAAACAGACCCAAGAACGTCGAGCACATAAATTGATGGCCCTTCATCATCCATTCCACCTACGATGGTTTGGGTAATCAAAGGAATCAGGCGTCTGCCGAAGAGAACGTTTGACATGACTTTTGCGGCTGATTTTACGGGAATCGGTCTCTTCGCGTCGAATTCAAACAGTTTCGCGTAGGCTTCCACCTCTCGCACCAAAACCTGCATGTCGGAAACCAAGCCTGCACATGCTGCACCAACAGTCTCGGCAATTCTGAAAACCTTTTTTCCAGTTCTGCTCATTATCATAGTGCCGTAGGAAACTCTTTTTTCTGAGGCTAAGATCACGCCGTCAGAGAAAACCAGACCGATAGTGGTGGCTCCTGGGATGTAAAAACGACCTTGGGCTTTATCACTCAAATTCTTTTCCTCCAGTTTCATTGCAATAATGACCTGAAAGAAGCTTTTAAACTTAATTGAAATCCTTTGGAAGGATTTAGAGCCATCTCTCTTTTTTTGTACAAATAATTAGGTCAAGTCCAAACATGTAATAGTGTTACGTCTATATTCCAGTAGTCCTGTGTAGCATCGGTTGTTTCTGTGCCACCTTTGAATCGGATAGTAAATGTTGAAGAAGTCATATAAGAGGAAACCGTGATGTTGTTCCATCCACTGCTTAGATCTGTACACAAGTTATGCCAAGCTGAACCGTTCCAAACCTCAACCTCAATATTTTCAGCGCTCATGGTTCCTCCATAAATGCATATTTGTTCGTTTGCTTCAGTATAGTCCACATTTGTCCATTGTACTTCCAGGTCTAACTCGTAATTGCTTGTTCCCACCTCTTTCTTAATTGTGACATAATCTATCCAGCCTTCCTTTTTATTGGCAACATTGATAGCTGACCACCTCACAGCGAAGTTAGAATGGAAATATTGACTATCTGTAACCTTTTCTTGAAAGTGTAGCCATTGATCTTCCTGAGTCGTGGACCCCAAGTCTGAGACGGTAATCCAACCACTTCCATCATAGTACTGAAGAAGAAATTCATCAGCATCAAGGTCATCATCTCTATACCAGAAATCAACATAAATTGCACTTGCATCAGAACAGTTCATGCTTGAAGTAGCAAGATCTCCTGATCTGCCGCCGCCTAACCCATCAAAACTTGCTGAGTAGCTTCCATCGTAGGCTTGATTGTTTCTTCGTTCCCAGCATGAATCGCTGGGTGTTTCAGTCCAACCTGAAGGAGGAAAAGTTCCCTCAAAGGAACATGCATCTATGAGTGTGGTTTTGCTTTCTCCAATGCTTTCTTCTGTGAGAGTGTCTTCAATGGAGTCTGGACCGTATTGTTGAGCAGTGAAGTTTGAGTGTGTGCCTTTGTCTCCGCTGGAATCTACATTGGAAAGATTGTTGTCAACGTAATAATAGGGAATATTCCTAATAGTTTGGGTTATGGAATTGGTTTCTTGGTTGAATGTTAGAGAATGTCCAATAGGTATTAACAGAATTATAATTACCAGTAGTAAAGCTGGTGTATACCTGTTGAATCTCATTTGGTTTGCTGTGCTGGCTTTTCTAGATATAAAAGGTATGAATTAGTCATTCATATCCAGATTTCATAATTCTTAATATTGTTGAATTCAGATTTCGATTCTGAAGTGAACTCTATGAGAAAACGCATAGTTGGCTCCCTGTTGATAATTACTAGCATGGTAATCGCTTCTGTCTCAGCCTTTGTCTACCATCAAGCATCTAACACCGTAACCCAAACTATCGTTGAAGTCGCCAGCATTACATTAAATCAAGGGACTCTTGGAAACATAGAAGAAGGAGAAACAATACTTTACACCGCAAGCAACACATCATCTCTGAACGATATAATAAGCATAACAACATCCAAAGTCAACGTTTACCTACATTTTGACACAGATTTGAATGATCAGAGCACAAATTACAATACCTTCCAGATTGTCGTCAAAGTCGGCGACACAGTACCAGTTGCATCAAGCAATAGCACCGGTGACACAACAGCAACCTTAAAAATAGCTAACCCAGACACCTCTTCTGGAGTTGTCTTGGATGCAGCTGGAGATTGGACATTTGATTTCGAGATAACCACCACCGCGAATCAAGTCACCTCAGACCAAGCGACGACAGTTAACATTACGGTATTAGCTGAGAGCACCTCTTAGGATAGAGGAAAGTTTCTAAAGTTGAGAAAGAGACTGCAAACCTTTATCGTTTCGGCTCTTTTTGTAGTTTGGATTATCGCTTTACTCCTAGTCTATTTGCCAATAAGCGGCTGGATAATACCAACTTTTCCATTTACCGTTGACTACCAATACAAAATTTTGCTATTCTTAACTACAACTGCAATGGTCTCGGGTTCATTCTTCATAAAAGGAATCCAACTATTGCGACGGCTTGATTAAACATTATTCCTGATCCCGGAGCGAGAAAAGAGAGCAAGTTTTGTGAAAACAATCTCCAGCGCAGGCGAAAAAGTTCCTTTCAAGACTTCAGTGTAACGGCTATTTAAGAACAGATATTGCACTCAAGCTTATTATTTTGTTTCGAGAATATTGTGTTCTGGATGTTTGCTCATTGGAGAAGGGATCATGAAGAAGATAGGCTTGGTGACAAGTGGAGGAGATGCTCCGGGCATGAATGCTGCAATCCGGGCAGTTGTTAGGATTGCTTGCTCAAGGGACCTGCAGGTGTTTGGTTTTGAAAGGGGATGGGAAGGTTTATTGACTAACACATTTAGAAGGTTAACTCCTCGGAGTGTTGGTGGAATACTTCATTTGGGTGGCACAATTCTCCGCACATCAAGAAGTCCAGAGTTCAAAAAGAGGGAGGGAGTACAGAAAGCTGCGGAAACTCTTACCCTGAACAATGTTGACGGACTCGTCGTCGTCGGTGGTGACGGCTCTTTAAGGGGAGCCTTAGAATTAAGCAGAGAGACCGATGCCCGGATAGTCGGGATTCCCGCGACAATTGACAATGATGTCTTTGGAACAGAGGAAACTATAGGTTTTGATACAGCCGTAAACACGGCTATCACGGAGATCGATAAAATTCGGGATACAGCCAACTCTCACGAGCGGGTCTTCATAGTTGAAGTTATGGGACGAAAAAGAGGCTTTCTGGCTTTAACAGTTGGGCTGACGGTTGGAGCTGAGATAATTTTGGTTCCGGAAGTCAAATATTCATTGGAGAATATCGTTAGGACTCTTGAGGAGAGCAGTGCTAAAGGAAAGAAGTCAGGCATAATCGTAGCAGCAGAGGGAATCGGGGACACACGTAAACTCTTAAGAGAAATCGAAGAAAAAACGGGATTAGATGTTAGGTTAAGCATTTCAGGTTACGCCCAGAGAGGCGGCCATCCCACAGCCAGAAGCAGACTCCTAGCTAATCTATTTGGAAACAGAGCTGTTGAACTGTTACTGAACAAACAAGGAAAGAGGATGGTTGGTCTACAGAAAGGGAGAATAACCAGCATCGAACTCGAGCAAGTGTGCAAAACAGAAAAATCATTAGACTTAAACTTGCTACGACTCGCACAGACACTTGCAATATAAAAATGAAAGAGAATGGACTATTGAAAAAGCTTG
>CP070820.1:914321-953876 GCA_020344315.1 Candidatus Bathyarchaeum sp. | reverse complement strand
GACGGATGTCCATTGGAGTGTGCCCGGAAAAACATAGAGATTGCAGGTGGTCGAATCGCTGCCCATTTTAGAGTCATGGATCTGCTTCGTGAGAATAGAGCTCTTAGACCAAGACAAATAACATTTCTTGATGAGCATGGGACCAAGCTATCTGAGATTCTAGCCGAGAAAATCGCCAAGAAAGTTGACGAGCTAGGAGGCAAGCAGTCTTGAAGATCAAGCCAAAAACCGGTGTAGTGTCTTGTAGTGGTGAATGCTGCAGTTTAGGTACAGTTAGTCGAACAGCCACGAGGAAGGTCCTCGAAGACTTGAAGCCTAGAGAGACAGTGACTATATGCCTTCCTCTATTCCTTGCCGGGGATGCTGGAGAAAGAAATTTTGCTAGAGAATTCCCGACTGTTGCAGTTGATGGCTGTCACAAGCTCTGTGCTACAAAAGCCATAGAAAGGTATAGTGGAAAAACGGCTGTCACAGTAAACGTCAAAGTATTATTGGATGAATGGGCAGTGGAGCCTCCAGTCTCAAGAAGAGAATTAACTGGAAAAGATAGGGAGATTGTCGCTCGGGTCGCCCAAGAGATTTCGCATTATATAGATGTAATAAAGGATGGATTAGATGGCAAAATATTATACAAAAACGGTTTGGGTCGGCGGTCATAAAGGGGAGCTAATCTGCAGCAACGGAGCCACGATACCTTTCTCGTCTCCGGAAGCCTTGTATGGCGAGCGGGGACTGCTCACTCCTGAGGATGCTTTCGTCGGGGCACTGAATTCATGCTTCATGCTCATGTTCATTTGGGCTATCGAGCGCTTAAAAATTGATTTAATTTCATACGAGTCTGAAGCGGTGGGCTATGTCAAGGAGTTTCTAGATAAAACCTCTTTCTTCAATAAAATCGTTATACATCCGAAAATTGAAGCGAAGAATTGTTGCGAGAGAGATATACAGAAAGCTTTGAGACTTGCCGAGAAATATAGCCTCATCTGGCAATCGATAAAGGCCGCTATCGAATTACAACCCAAGATATTCATACGTGCGCACGTTTAATTTAGAGAGACTGAACATACAATGAAAAACGTTCGTGTTCAAACGTGGGAAGAATTTAAAGGATTAGCAATCAAACAGAAACCCAAGAGCATCGTATACATCATTGCACAAAGCATTCCAACTAAGAATCTAACTAGCCTCAAGCTACTTTTACCCCTCGAGGGCGTCCAATACATCTTCACGGACACGGCCAAAGGCGACAAACTAAGAAGAACAGGAATACCCATTCGCACTGACAAGAAAGGAAATCGTTTCCTAGAAGATGCTGATATAAAGAATTTCCTAAAGACACAACTACAAAGAAAGGATTTGCGAATCCTCTCTTACTGGACTATCTAATGAACGGGGTGGATGAAAAATTTGGGCAGAGCTATTTTATAAGGAGGTGAGAAAACGGGAATATATGTAGGATTTAAAGAAAACAGGAAACCGGAGCTTTTCGATTCTGTAACAAAACCAACGAAAGAGACCCATCCCCAATATGACTTTATTTATGGCCCTTTCGAATCAACTGAAAAAGCACAAACATACATTAACTCGATGAACGGTTTAGCTTGTGGCGATGGCTAACCTCCGTCCATTCCTTCTTTTAGATGTTTTTATCTGTTGGCATTTAGGATGAGCTAGATAAGAAAAAGATAAATAGAAATGCCCCTTCTTTCCGTAAAATCTTGTGAAGATGCTGATGTTTCTGGTTATGATTCTCAGTCTAGTCTAAGCATATTCACTGTCCTAGATGTAATATCGATGGTCTTCAGTTTTCTTTATTCTGCCAAGAAAAATTCCAGCAAAATAGCTTAACCAGTACTGTTCCTGCAAATCAAGGTCAGCCTCTGCAAATGTCACAGCCCTTTCTTTAGAAGTGGCTCCTACTTTCCTAAATTTATGAATAATTCGTTGATGCATTTTGAATTGAATCCCAGACATAGCCAAATCCTAATTTTCTCTCCTTTCCACATAGCTTTCCTAATAGAAAACCCAAAATAAAGGACAAAACGCAGTGAGCTTCTTGTCAACATTCACTAAGAGAGTTCCATTAAATATGCAGTACACTTAGTCACTTATTAAGGCACTCATCTTTCCAGGAAATACTCAGAGATGTCCACATAGAAGTACAGAAAAGGGAACTAAGACCAGTCCAATAAAGGGTACGAAACTCGAAAGTATGTCTCTTCTCAGTCTGAGTAGTCGCCATTTAATTAAACTTTTAAAATCTGTCTGTAGTTCTTTTCGATTTCTCTAAGCAGAACCTCTTTGGTTATTTTGCCCTTCGACTTTAGCATGGCAGCCATTGCTGCTCCTCCAGCGCCGACGCCTTCTTTCACTACTCCTGCTTCATAGGCCTTTAAGCCATCAAAACTAGATTGACCAAAGTTCAGATCAGTAGCGAGTATTGGAACATCAGCGATTTCGGCAACTAATCCTTTTAGATCAGAGGTTTTGTCTGTTATGACCCATCGGGTAGTTCCAATGGCTACATTATCTAACACAGTGGAGTTTGACGCTTTGACAACAGCTAATGCAGCGGCCATCTGGGTTCCTCCAGCCATGATAACTGGGACTCTGTCTGCGGCGCCGAGGACCAGTCCTGCATGGGCGGGAATCATGGGGTCTCCAACAGAGGAAACCGCTTTTATTGGGTCCTGTGCAAAGTCACCAACCTTGGCGCCTGAAGCCTTCAGGCCTTCTTCAACGGTTTTTATTTTGAGTTCATGAGGGTTGTTTGGCATGCTGCTGCTGACTTTTCCTTTTGCGTCTATTCCCATTGCTAACAGGATTCCCAGGGCGGTTGTGGTGCCGCCGGGAATGCTTTCGCCGATTACCAGATAGTCAGCTGTCTTGGATAGGTTTTCTCCAGCAATTTTTGCTCGGTTCATGACTTCTTCTGCATTGTCGAGGGCTCTGCCTGTTCTTATGTCTCTTCCGGGTTTACCGCCTAAATCTAGAAAGGGAACGTAAGGTTTAACCTGTAAACCAGCACTCACAACGAGACTTGGTATGTCCGCTAGCTTTAGGGCTGACATTGTTATGAGGGCGGGGGTGGGTATCCCTTCAGGCGTCACAGGTACACCCGGTATACATTTGCATCGCCCAAGTTGTAGAAGTTCAACATCTGCAGGTGGTGTGTAATCGGTTATATCCGGGTTCTTTCCAGCTGCTGATATGCCTGGAATCTTTGCTGTTTCAGTGACGCCTATGACACAGCTGAAGAGTGGCTTTTTTCCTTTCAGTTGGTCTGTTAGGGTTGTGCCCCTTGTTTTGTTGTTTGCGAAAATTATGTCATACATTTTATTCGTTTCCTGTGATTCTCTAGTTAGTTTGTCTCAACTCGCATGAATGGAGTATCCATCCAATCACTTAAAGCTCTTACTGAAAATGTGCAGAAAAAGAAACGGTATCTATGAAAATATCAAAAATTAGGAGTTTGTAATGGTAAAATTTATTAGTGGGTGCGCTGGTTTACGTTGTTAGCTTCGGAGAGAAAATTTGAAGCTTATTAAGGAGACCCGGCTTTTAGGGTTGGATGATACCGACCCAGCGGAGGAAACTCCCAATTTGAAAAGAAATGAAACAGCCCCTTCGAACTTCCCCCATCACTACATCCAATTATGGAGGAATTAAGAAAATTTGGAAATTTCACAAGACGACCTTCTTACTCTCCAAAAGTCATTCTTCAAGGAGAAAGGTCTAGTCAGACAACACCTAGACTCTTATAACAAATTCATCGACAGCGGACTACAAGAAGTCATTGACGAAACCGGCGAAATCAAAATCGAAATCCCAGAGATGCCCTACAAAATAAAACTCGGTCAAATCTGGGTAATAGACCCCCAATCAAAAATCAGCAGACCCTACAACACCGAAGTAGACGGAACAAAACACGAAATTTTCCCCATGGAAGCCCGATTTCGAAACCTAACCTATGCAGCACCCTTGGCACTGGAGATGACCCCAATCATAGAAGGAAGAGAACAGGAACCTGAACTCGTCCTCATAGGCGATCTCCCAGTAATGCTGAAATCTAAACTCTGCATCCTCTCCCAACTAACTCCAGAAGAACTAATCGAATACGGAGAGGACCCCCACGACCCAGGCGGCTACTTCCTGATCAACGGCTCCGAACGCGTCGTCGTCGCCATGGAAGACCTAGCCCCCAACCGCGTTCTCGTGGACATCGACACCCGAGGAACAAAACCCGTCTACCAAGCCAAAATCTTCTCAACCACCGTAGGCTTCAGAGCAAGAATTCAGCTGCGAATGAAATCTGACGGCGGTCTCTTCGTCTCAATACCCGGAGTACCCTCAGAAGCCCCCTTAATGATCTTAATGCGGGCCCTCGGACTAGAATCAGACAAAGAAATCGCCGAAACTGTCTCACCTAACAAAAAGGTGCAGAACGAACTTGAAACCTCCTTTGAAAAAGCTGCAGGATTTGACACCGTTGAAGACGCCGTAATGTACATTGGAAACCGCGTCGCCCATGGCCAAGTGGAAGAATATCGCAACCAAAAAGCCCGAAACATCATTGACCGTAACTTTCTACCCCACATCGGTCGAACCGAAGAAAGCCGTATAGATAAGGCCCTCTTCCTCGGCGAGATGGCTAGTCGAGTCATCGAACTCAAGCTTGGAATGAGAGAACAGGACGATAAAGACCACTTCAAAAACAAACGTCTAAAACTTGCGGGTCCACTCCTCGCTGACCTTTTCAGAATAGCCTTCAGAAACCTATGCCGAGACATAAAGTATCAGCTTGAACGCATGGGCGTCAAAAGGCAGCTTATCACAATCTCAGCCGCCGTCCGCCCCGGAATAATAACTGATCGTCATCGACATGCACTCGCAACAGGTAACTGGGGTCGAGGGCGCGTCGGAATCACCCAACTTCTTGATCGCACAAACACGGTCTCTACATTAAGCCACCTCAGAAGATTACAGTCTCCCCTCAGCCGCAGCCAACCCAACTTCGAGGCACGAGACCTACATCCAACTCACTGGGGAAGACTATGTCCAAACGAAACCCCTGAAGGATCAAACTGTGGCTTGGTGAAGAACCTTGCCTTAGCTGCTTCTACGTCCATCTACGTTGATCCCGATAGAATAAAGCAGACCCTTTATCGGATGGATGTAGTTCCAGTAGAAGAGACAGACGTGGAGCAAAGAGCTTCAAGCGCCAAGGTCTTCGTGAACGGCTCTATTCTAGGTTATTCCATGGAACCCCAGAAGTTGGTTGATGAAATAAGAAGAAAACGTAGAAAGGGGGAGGTCTCCACCGAAGTTAATGTTGCCTACTTCAAAAAGGTTCACGGAGAAAACGAAGAGGTCTACATTAGCTGCGATGAGGGGCGTGTTCGTCGTCCCCTTATAATAGTTGAAGACGGAGTGCCTAAATTAAAGCCTGAGCATGCTGAAATGGTTCGTTCCGAAGAGTGGACTTGGGAAGACCTCATCAAACAGGGAATACTTGAATACATTGACGCTGAAGAAGAAGAAAACATATTTGTCGCCCTAGATTTTGACGAAATTACTTCGGAACACAGCCATGTGGAAATTGCCACTTACACCATTCTTGGAATCTGCGCCTCCATAATACCATATCCTGAACATAACCAGTCACCCCGCAACTCCTACGAGGCAGCAATGTCCAAACAAGCCCTCGGAATAAACCTAACAAACTTCCCCAACCGCGTTGACTCCCGCTCCCACATTCTACATTACCCCCAAACACCCTTGGTAAAAACAAAACCAATGGAAATCATAGGATACAACAACAGGCCTTCAGGTCAAAACTGTGTTGTCGCTATTCTATCCTTTGAAGGCTACAACATGGAAGACGCCATAATATTCAACAAAGCCTCCATCCAGCGTGGTTTGGTACGCTCCACATTCTATCGAATCTACGAGGCAGAGTGCCGTCAATATCTTGGCGGTCTCAGAGACAGATTTCTGGTGCCCGAAACCGGAATCAGAGGATACCGAGGCGAACAATACTATCGCCTTCTCGAACCTGACGGTATTATTAGCCTTGAATCCGAGGTAGCTGGAGGCGATGTACTTATCGGAAGAACGAGTCCTCCAAGATTCCTTGAGGAATACAAGGAGTTTGAGGTTAAAGGTCCTACTATGCGGGATACGTCCGTTGACGTGCGACCAGCCGAGACCGGTGTTGTAGACGACATTTTCATCACAGAGACCGGGGAAGGAAGCAAGCTTGTAAAGGTCAGAGTCCGCGACCAACGTATCCCAGAACTGGGAGACAAATTTGCTTCGCGCCACGGACAGAAAGGAGTCATAGGGATGATTGTCCCGCAGGAGGACATGCCTTTCTCTTCAAAAGGTATCGTTCCAGACATCATAATCAACCCCCACGCCATGCCGTCACGAATGACCATCGGTCAGTTCCTTGAATCCATTGCTGGAAAGGTTGCCGCGGCAAGAGGCAAACCGGTTGACGGAACCCCCTTCACAAACGAGAATCCTGAGCAACTGAAGGAAGAGATGATCAAACTGGGCTTCAGTCACACAGGTAGAGAAATCCTCTACAATGGCGTTTCTGGAGAGAAATTCGTTGCCGACGTTTTCATGGGCGTCGTATACTATCAGAAACTTCACCACATGGTTGCGGACAAGATTCACGCGAGGGCTCGAGGGCAAGTTCAGATGTTAACTCGGCAACCGACTGAGGGGCGTGCAAGGGGCGGCGGATTGCGATTTGGTGAGATGGAGAGAGATTGTTTGATTGGTCACGGTGCTGCCATGGTGCTGAGAGACCGGTTGCTGGAAGAGTCTGACAAATATCTATTATACGTTTGTGAAAATTGTGGCTTCATATCCTACTATGACATTAAACAGCGTAAGTACACGTGTAGAATCTGTGAAGAGAAAGCCCAGATCTCCCCAGTGGTAGTTTCCTATGCCTTCAAACTTCTTCTTCAAGAAATGATGAGTCTATGCATAGCTCCCCGCCTAAAACTGAAGGAGAGAGCATGAAAATGTCGATGGAAGAGGCTATTCACAAAGTTATTGACGAACTTTACTTCGGAGTCTTCTCCCCCCAAGACATCCGCAGGCTCTCCGTTGCAGAGATACAGACCGCCGACACCTACGACGAGGACGGAGCTCCGATAACCTCTGGACTCATGGACGGTAGATTAGGAACCCTTGAGCCTAGACAAAGATGCAAAACATGTGGGAACACCGCCATAAGGTGTCCAGGACACTTTGGGCACATAGAACTAGCTGTTCCAATCATTCACATCGAGTTCACCAAGATAATCCACAACCTTCTTCAGGCTACGTGCAGAAACTGTGGTCGCATTTTGCTACCTGAAACTCGTGTTGAAAAGATCAAAGAAATCATTAGGAATACTCGAGAGCTGATTGGGGAAGTTCCAAATGACCTTTACAAAAAAATAGTTAAAGAGGCAAAGAAAAAAGATTGCCCCTATTGTACGTCTCAGCAATCGAAAATAGAATTTGCGAAGCCCACAACTTTTTATGAGATTCTGAAGGAAGGCGCGCAGAGATTAACACAGAGCATGGTCCGAGAAAGACTTGAACGGATACCGAACGACGACCTTGAACTGTTCGGATTTAACCCAGAAAGTGCTCGACCAGAATGGATGGTCCTGCAGGTTCTTCCGGTTCCTCCAGTTTACGTGCGACCCTCGATAACCTTAGAATCAGGAATCCGATCTGAAGATGACCTAACCCACAAACTCGTAGACATTATACGTATTAACCAACGCCTGAAGGAAAACATGGAAGCAGGCGCTCCAACACTCATCATCCAAGACCTATCTGAACTACTGCAGTATCACGTTACAACCTATTTCAACAACGAGGCTTCAGGAATTCCACCTGCCCGCCATCGTTCGGGAAGAGCCCTCAAAACAATATCACAGCGTCTAAAGGGAAAAGAAGGAAGATTCCGAAGCAACCTCTCCGGAAAGCGAGTAGACTTTTCAGCGCGCACCGTAATTTCGCCAGACCCCAACCTTGACATCAATGAGGTCGGCGTTCCACAGGATATCGCCATGAGGCTCTCAATGCCTGAAAAGGTTACAGTGTGGAACATCGAAGAGATGCGGAAACTGATCATCAATGGTCCTGAAAAATTCCCCGGCGCCCTCTACGTTGTGAGACCGGACGGAAAACGAGTCAGACTTGAGTTTGTTGTTGAAAGAGAAAAAGTTGCCGAAGCTTTGGAGACTGGTTTCGTTGTAGAGCGTCACCTTGGGGACGGCGATATTGCTATCTTCAACAGGCAGCCCTCCCTTCACCGGATGTCTATCATGGCCCATTACGTTCGAGTTTTGCCTCATAAGACGTTTAGGTTGCACCTGTGTGTATGTCCTCCCTACAACGCCGACTTCGACGGGGACGAAATGAACCTTCACGTGCCACAAAGCGAAGAGGCTCAGACCGAGGCGCGGCTTCTGATGCAGGTTCAGGATCAGATTCTTTCACCCCGATTTGGGGGTCCCATCATAGGGGCTATTCGAGATTACATAACAGCATCTTATCTTTTCACCAGAAAATCCAACGTTCTTACCAAGGAAGAGGTTTGTAGGTTACTTGTAGCGTCGGGTTACGAGGGACCTCTGCCTGAGCCCGCCATCAAAGAGCCAATTCCTCTCTGGACTGGAAAACAGATATTTAGTGTCTTCCTTCCGAAGGGTATGAACTACGTTTTGAAATCAACTATCTGCCGCAATTGCCCAACATGTCTCTGCGAGAATTGTCTTAGTGACGCTTATGTAGTTATCAAAGACGGAGTTCTAAAGTGTGGCCTTATCGACAGACGTTCCATCGGAGCCGAGCAATCGGAGAGCCTCCTTCATCGGATAATAAAGGATTATGGCTCCCAAGTTGGACGGGAGTTCCTGAATAGCATATGTCAGCTTCTGAAAGTCTTTGTTACTATGAAAGGTTTCACCTTCTCTTTCGACGAACTTGAACTGTCCGACTCGGCCAAAAAGAAAATCAGGAGAACAATCGAGAAAATCGAAAAACGAATAGAGAAACTGATTGAGGATTACCGTAACGGCACGCTACCGAGGCTGCCTGGACAGACCCTTAACGAATCCTTCGAAATCTACGTAATGAACGAACTCGCGGAAGCCAGAGACAAAGCTGGGAAGGTTGCAGACGAGGACTTCGAGCTTGGGAACGCCGGAATAATTATGACGAGAACCGGAGCACGCGGATCCAACCTCAATATAGGTCAGATGGCAGCTTCTGTTGGCCAGCAGTCTGTAAGAGGAAAACGGATAATGCGAGGTTACGTCAACCGAGCCTTGTCTCACTTCAAAGAGGGCGACCCAACCCCCAAAGCTCGAGGCTTCGTGTATTCGTCGTATCAGCATGGTCTAGACCCCATCGAGTATTTCTTCCACGCCATGGGCGGAAGAGAGGGGCTAGTAGACACAGCCGTGAGAACCCAGCAGAGCGGTTACATGCAGAGGCGCCTCATCAACGCCCTTGAACAGCTCCGAGTCGAGTATGATGGCACTGTGCGGACTTCGACTGGCGACATCATCCAACTTGAATATGGGGAAGATGGTGTCGACCCGGCTAAGAGCGATCATGGGAAAGCAGTTAACGTCGACCGTCTGATTGAACAGGTAAGAATCATGGTGGAGGAGGCAAAACCTGCGCCAAAAAGTTACATACAAGAAAACCTTCTTGAAGTCGAAAAACAGTTGACTCCTCTTATCTTCAAAGAGTTGAAGTCTGGATTGCTCAAGGCTAATTTGAGTCGTAAAGGCGTAGACCGTGCAATCAATTTAACTTTGGAGAATTATAAAAGAGCTCTTGTTGAGCCCGGAGAAGCTGTGGGAATCGTGGCTGCCCAATCTATAGGGGAGCCGGGAACGCAGATGACTCTTCGAACGTTCCACTACGCTGGAGTCAGAGAGCAGAATGTTACTCTCGGATTACCTCGGCTCATTGAAATAGTGGATGCTAGACGAACCCCATCAACGCCCATTATGACCATCTACCTCGATAAGAAGCATAGAAAGAGCAAGGAAAAGGCAACAGAAATCGCCCGCGACATTATCGACACAACGTTAGGGGACATAGCAGAGACCGAGCCTTATCTGGACCCCGAACGCGAAGTAGTTGTTGTCAAGCTTGATTCCAACATGATGAAGGAGCGTGGCGTCAATGCTGAGGAACTACCTAGCCTAATTAAAATGTCGAACTATGACTTGAGTGTTGGAGAAAACGAGCTGATCATCAAACCTAAAAAGCAAGTGGACATTAAGAAACTCTTGTTAAAACTGGAATCCGAGCATGTTAAAGGTGCACCTGACATCCGCAGGGTCCTTGTCACCGAAGAGACTGGAGAGTGGGTAATAAGAACTGATGGTTCCAACCTATCTGCTGTTCTTGACATTGGCGGGATAGACCCAACGCGAACAACCACCAACAATGTGCATGAAATCGCCAGAACTCTTGGCATCGAGGCGGCTAGAAACTCGCTGATTAAAGAAGCCATGGGAGTTCTTGAGGAACAAGGTCTTGATGTGGATATACGTCATGTTATGTTGATGGCGGACATCATGACTGCAACAGGTGATGTGAGGCAGATAGGACGGCATGGAATCAGCGGGAAGAAATCCAGTGTTCTAGCTAGGGCGGCCTTTGAGATAACAGTTCCAAACATAATTGATGCGGCTATCAGAGGGGAGAGTGATCCTCTGAAGGGAGTAACCGAAAATGTTATAGTGGGGCAATCGATACCCATCGGAACAGGTCTAGTGGACCTTTACATGACAACCCATCATAGAGAGAAGAAGAAAGAATGATAGATGTCAACAAAGCAATATCTACAACAGCGAAAACCGGGAAAATACTGTTTGGAGCCAACAGCGCCTTAAAGAGTGCTAAAACGAGAAAAGCTAAGCTCATAATAGTTGCTTCAAACTGCCCTCAGAAAATCCGAGAAGACATCAAATATTATTGCAAGCTCTCAAAGGTTCCGGTGAGTATTTATAAAGGAAACAGTTTAGACTTAGGAGCAGTATGTGGAAAACCCTTCGAGGTTTCGGCCCTTACTATAAAAGAGCCTGGAGATTCAGACATCCTGAAGATTGCGGAGGCATAGCATGGCTAGCGGAATAAAACTCACGAGTCGAGAGATGCGTTACATAGCATTGTTTCAAAGCATAACAGGCGCAACAGTGAAGGACTGCATTGTTGACCCTGACCTGAACAGAATAATCTTTGTTGTTAAGGAAGGAAGCATCGGGATGGCTATAGGCAAGAGAGGGAAAAACATCCATCTCTTGGAAAAGATGACAGGCAAAAAACATGAAGTTATTGAACACTCGGACAATCCTGCACAATTTATCAAGAATGCTCTTAAACCCGCCAAAGTAGATGAGGTGCGCATAACCGAGCGTATGGACGGAAAAACGATTGCGGTGATTTCTGTGAGTCCTAGAGACAAGGGTGTTGCCATTGGAAAGAATGGGAGAAACGCTGAAAGAATCCGGTTTCTAGCAAAAAGATACTTCCAGATACAGAACGTCAGCATAACTTAACAAATTTTCGTAAGCTAAACGAACTGTTTCTTGTCTTTGTAACTTGCTTCTAGTCAGTAATAGGCTATACTCAATATAGCAACCTTGCTGATCATAAAGAGACTACCAAAATTATCGGGAAACCAGCAACCAGCTAACAATCATATTAGGAGACTAATCTAAGGTAAAAACCAATATTTGTAAATACGTGTGAATTCAGCCTCTTTGGGAAACAATAAGTTGGATTTATTGGTAGCCTGCTTGATATATCTCCCGATGTGCGACACGCACGCGCTCAGTGGCAACATCTCCCGCATTTCCTTTTTATATATATTCTCAAATTAATATTAAATCTAAAATACCAAAAGGTTCAATGATTAGAATAAAGCGAGGCTTGCCTCCAAATATAGGCGGGACGATTGAATAAGACAACTTTGCCCGACCCAATTCTGGTGGGTAGAAAAAGCGAACTTGAAGAGTTGAAACGATTTCTGGACTTGGCTCTTAAAGGAAAAGGCACAACGGTTTTCATTTCAGGGGAGGCGGGAAGCGGAAAAACAAGGCTCATCAATGAATTTCTGAAAGTCGCAAAGAAAAAAGTCCCCGCCATACTGTTCGGATCGTGTCTCAGTAATGCTAAATGGCCCTATTTTCCATTCATCGAGGCCTTCGCTTCTGACTTTTCGAAAGGAAGAAAAGAAAACAGGTCCATTTCCAGTCAGCAGCGATGGATGACGTCCTTGCTGTCAGAGCCTCACTCGATTGGAGAGCGTGGAGAAAGCAAAATTCTAGCTCCACAGGTTTGGAAAGATCAAGCCTTTTTGGCCGTTACAAAGGACCTCCTTTTCATCTCATCGGCAAAGTCCGTAATATTAGTTCTTGAGGATATGCATTGGGCCGATTCAGCATCGCTCGCACTTCTTCACTACATCTCACGCGCCATAGTTTCGGAAAGGGTCCTTGTCTTGGTTACTTTTAGAAGCGAGGAACTTAGCTGCGATGTGGATGGGAATCCTCACCCGCTGGCTGAGACTATCCACCTTATGGGTCGCGAAGGTCTCTTTAGAGAGATCAAATTAGAGAGTCTTGCTCGAGATGATGTTGGAAGAATTGCTGAGAGCATGTTAGGAGGCAAGGTTGAGAGGAAGCTTGTTGAGAGACTATCGGAAGAAAGCCGAGGTAATCCTCTCTTTGTTGTCGAATTGTTGAGGATGCTAGCTGAACGTAGAAGCCTCGTTCGAGATATGGATCAATGGCGCCTCCCAGTTGATAGGTTAGGTGTACCCTCCAAGGTTAAGGAAATAATTCTGCGCAGAATAAGCGCATTGAGACCCGAACAGAGGAGAATTCTGGATGTGGCTTCAGTCATAGGCGAAACGTTTGATTCAGATATTATTGGGTTGGTACTCTCTAAGGATCGTCTGGAAGTTCTTGAAGTTCTAAATGGAATCTTACAGTCTACATCTCTGATAAGCTTCGTAGAGAACGTCTATGGATTTGACCATGCAAAATCTCGTGAAGTATTGTATGAAGAAATTTCCTTGCCTTTAAAACAGGAATATCATGCAAGAATAGCTCAACAAATCGAAAATGCAAGCCCAAATGGAGTTGCGCTCAGTAGCTTGGCGTATCATTATGCGCGGGCTGGAAACATAGAAAAATCGGTGAAGTATGCATTAGTGGCTGGTCAAGAAGCCCTAGCAAGATACAGCAACGTAGAAGCTATTAAACACTTCAAATATGTGTTGGAATCAACTGCTAACCTTGATGAATTGGTTGTTGAAAGAAAGGCTGCTTTGGAAGGATTGGGGGACGCGTATTACGCGAATTGTATGTTTGAGGAAGCCATAAGGACATTTGAGAGCCTTGCATGTTCTGAGACAGGCGTTGTTAGGCTGCGAGCTTATAGAAAGGCAATGGAAATCGTTTGGTATAAAGAAATGGATTCGGTTCGGTTAATGGAACTGGTGAAAAAGGCTGAAAAGTATGTAGCTTCAGATCGTCTGGAAAGCGCAAGAGTTCGCTGGAATAGAGGAAGAGCTTTAACGTGGTTTGGTGACTTTAAAGCCGCTTTGAAAGATCACGAGGAAGCGCTGCGAATTTTTGAAGAGGAATATTCTCTTCCAGATATAGCTCATGTTCTCTTGGGAATTGGCATTAGCCGTATCATGTGTGGAACAAACCTTGAGAAAGGAGTCGGCGAACTCCTTAGGTCAGTAGCGTTGTGCCATGACTTAGGCGATATCAGGGGAGAAATAATCACAACAATCTATAGAGACTACGGTTTTCATTTAGTTGGACTTATTGAAGATCTGGTCAGCAAATACAATTATGTCCTAGAACTGGGCAAAAAGATAGGTGACTTCGAAAATATGGCTGATGCTGCATTCTCATTAGGTACAATTTTGCAAGTTAGAAATAAACCTGAAGAAGCAAAAAACTATTTGTTGAAAGCCTTGGATTATGCTGAAAAAACTGACGCGAAAGGGCTCCAAAGCAGAATCTGCGCGGAACTAACAACGGTACATGCCAAACTCGAAGATCTGAAACAATCAGAGTATTATTTTGGCATGCTTAAGAAAATGCCCCCTGAAATCCTCGCGCATCCAAGGAACCATTATAGTATTAGCATAGCCGAAGCAGTTTCGCTTGCCGCGAAAAAACAATGGAGAGATGCGAACTGGCGCTTCGAGAAAATTGGGGAAATGCTAAAGACCAGACTTTTTAATTTTGCAGGTTACGAGTTGGGTTGGAGGAATAATTATGCTTGGGCTCTTGAGATGCAGGGAAGAGCTGGGGCCGCAAGGTTCCAGCGTGAAGAAAACCTGAAAATATTGGCAAGAGTTCAGGAAAGATTTTCGCATGTAAAATTGCAGGCGAATTTGTTACTGCGGAGACAAGTTAATGTCGGCGAAGAGTTTGAAGTCTGTCTTGATATCATCAATGCTTCAACTAAACCGATGTCGATACTAACAGTCAAAAACATGATCCTTGCTGATGTTTTCAAAGTCTCAGCTTTACCTTCCTATTGCTGCATGCAAGATGAGGACATTGAGATTAAACCGAGGGAGATAGGAGCTTTTCAAGTTGAGATAATAAAGCTTAGCCTTCGAGCATTACAGGCAGGAGTTTCCATTTTGAGTCCTCAGGTAGTCTATATTGATAATCAAGGGAAAACGAGAACTTGCAAGGTTAAACCGGTTAATATAATGGTTAAACCAGCGCTTTCCATATCTAAAGAGGAAGAAGCTGAAGTAACCGTTTCGAAGATAATTTTCAAGTCTGAGGCTGCTCAGAAAGCGTTTGATTTTCTAGTCAACGCTTTTGTGCAAGATTATTCTCAAAGAAGGCTGCCAAGGGAGAAATCTGGGTGGAGAACGTTGATGGATATTGTGAAACAAGCGGGGGTTTCCCAATATAGCATGTACAGATCTAAGGGTCGTAGAGGTCTTGCATTATCTGAACTGGAGCAGTTGGGGTTGGTTGATGTTCGAATTTTCTATGGGGAGAGGGGTCGCGGAGGCAAGATTATTAAACTTAGGGTTTCTTACGACAGGGAAAATGTTAGACTCTACATTGAACAACGTACCTAATTATAGAGTAAAAAATTATTGCGTTAATTGTCTTTAGCATCTTTCATTCCTTTGTAAAAGAGACGGGTTTCTGGATAGTAAGAATTTCATCCTCCAAGTCTGACGATGGATTATTTTTAATTACTTCTCTTTTTGACGATTATCAACAAAAATCAACAAAAATGGTTTCATATTTTTGTGATGAAAGAACTACCAAGGCACGATTTGAGTACATACTTTGGACGGAGGTGAGAAAGAGTGAATAGGAAAATTCTAGGTTTAGTGGTTGCCCTGCTATCCTTTGCTATGTTTGCAACTCCAGTTTTAGCTTTTGGACCTGAGAAGGCAGTAGGAAAAAATCCAAATCTTACACCTGATTTGCCTTACTGTGAGATGCTACTTGACATTAGAGGAAATGCACATGGAGTGGTTCATGGTTGGATAACTATAACTCCCTTTCCAATGTATGAGTTAGATTTGGATGCAAGCATCTTTGAAATCAAAAATGCTTTTGTAGTTACTGAGGCTGTTCAGGTGTTTGGAATGGAAAATAAGTGGCTTTATCTTTCACAGAGCATGCAGTATGATTTTTTGATTCTCTCGGGAATGCCACCTGAAGTGGCAGCAGATATTATATCATTTCACCCTGAAGGAGTATACATGAAATGGAACTTTGTAGGACAGTAGAAAAGAACTAACTACCCTCTCCTTTTTTATTTTTTTCAACCCTTCTTTGCTGTTCACAAAACTGAGGAATTGTCTCAAAGAGGTTTTGTAGTTCATACGAGTGTTTTTGGCTAAGCCTTCTAAAACTTCCTCAACAATCTTTGATTCTTCCAAACCCCATTTTGATCAAGTTTTAACCCCAAACTCACCAATCATATTAGTATACTAATAATACTTCATTGTTGAAAACAGTACTTTTTCTAAAAAACCAAGCAACTATTTCTTCCTCTTTCTAGAAAGCATCTTGTCTAGGGTGGGTCGCAGTTTCTCGTTTTCTGCTTTGATCTTCTCTGGTCCCAAAGCTTCCAGCTGCTCAGTCATCTCCCTCATGATAGCCGCAAACTTGACTCCTTCCGCCGCTGACACATACTCTACCCTGAACCGTTCTGGACTCAGCCCAAGTTTCTCAAAAATTCTTGCCAAAGCATCCATCCTATCCTTCATCTTATAGTTGCCCGAAATGTAATGACAATCATAAGGCAGGTGACATGCACCAACCAAAACCATTCCTGCGCCCTGCCTGAAAGCCTCCAAAACAAAATCCCTGTCCACCCGGCCCGAACACATAACACGAATCGCCCGCATGGTAGGAGGATACTCAAAACGGCTTGTCCCAGCAAGATCAGCACCCGCATAACTGCACCAATTGCAAAGGAACCCCAGTATCTTGCCCTCAGGATTCTCCTCTAAAGCAGCACGGACCTGAGCCAAAATCTGAGCATCCGTAAAGTGCATCTGAGTTATCGCATCAGTCGGACACTCGGCAACGCAGGTGCCGCATCCATGACACATAGCAGCAGTAACCGAGGCAGCCTTGTTTTCGAGAGCCTTTATGGCGCCGTAAGGACACTTCTTAACACAGATGCCACACTTTGCATTTACATTTCGACATTTACTCGAATCAATATCAGCTATGATAGGCTCTATCTTCCAGGTGGGTTGAGAGAGGATGGTGGCGGCTCGTGCCGCGGCTCCGCTTCCCTGAGACACACTATATGGAATATCCTTTGGTCCTTGGCAGGCTCCAGCCAAGAAGATTCCATCAACAGATGTATCGAGGGGCTTAAGTTTGGGGTGACTCTCCATGAAGAAGCCGTCCGCTCCTCTTGTTATACTCAGGATTCTGGAGACTTCGTCTGCTCCTTTGCTTGGAATCGCCGCAGTGCTCAAAACCACAAGTTCTGCCTCCAGTTCCAGAGGGTCTCCCAGCATCATGTCCTCTGCGCGGATAAGGAGATTCTTCGTTTTGGGATCCTCATTGATTTGGGAGATTCTTCCCCGAATGAAGTTTACTCCCAGCTCGCGGGCTCTTCTGTAGAATTCCTCGTAGCCCTTGAAGTGAGTGCGCATGTCCATGTAGAAGATGTAAACCTCCACGTCATCGCGGTATTTCTCCTTGAGCAGGACAGCATTCTTCAAGGCATACATGCAGCAGAAGCCGGAGCAATATTCGTATTTGTTCACGTCCCTTGAACCAACACATTGAATGAAAGCCACGGAGTGAGGTTTCTCTCCATCAGAGGCGCGCACCACCTTGCCTCCAGTTGGTCCCGCAGCCAAGATCAACCGTTCGAATTCCATGGCAGTGATAACGTTATCGAATCTGCTGTAGCCGTAACGACTATCATCCGTGGGCTTGTAAATGTCAAACCCAGTTGAAACGAGAATTGTTCCTACCTCAAGTTCGATATCTTCCGGTTCTTGCTCAAAATTTATGGCTTGACGCGCACCACAAGCGTCCACACACTTGAAGCATTCAATACAGTAGTCCCTGTTGATAGTGTAAACGAGAGGGACCGCTTGATCGAAGGGAACCGAAATTGCCTTTCTGACACCCAAGTTCTCGTCCCACTCGTTAGGAAATTCTATGGGACAGGCGTCCCTGCATTCGCCACAGCCTGTACAGTCCGCGGCAATAACATATCTGGGGTTCCCTCGAATCTTCACCTTGAAGTTTCCCACAAAACCTTTGACACTGACAAGGTCAGCATACGATAATATTTCGATATTAGGGTGGCGGGAAACGTCCACCATTTTTGGTCCTTCGATGCATATGGAACAGTCCAATGTTGGAAAAGTCTTGTCCAGCGCAGCCATGTGACCGCCTATGCTCTCGCTTTTCTCAAGGAGGTAAACTTTGAAGCCCATGTCGGCTAGGTCTAGGGCAGAGCTTATTCCAGCGATTCCCCCGCCTATTATGAGTGCCTTATTCGTCACAGGAACCTCCATCGTCTCAAGCCTCTGAAGCAACTTCGCCTTCGCAACAGCCATCTTCACAATCTCTTTAGCCTTATCAGTCGCCTCCTTCGGCGTGCTGGGATGGCACCACGAAGCAAACTCCCTTATGTTCGCCATCTCGAAAAGATACGGATTCAACCCAGCATCAGCAACTGTTCTTCGGAAGGTCGGCTCATGCATTCGAGGCGAACATGCAGCAACAACAACTCGATTAAGATCGTGTTCCTTTATGGCTTTCCTGATCTCCTCCTGCCCCGGATCAGCACATGTATAACGGTTATCCATGGCCACCAACACATTGGGTAACGTCCGGGCGTACTCGATCAATTCTTTCACGTCAATTACGCCAGCGATGTTAAGACCGCAGTGACAGACAAAGACGCCTACTCGTGGTTCCTCAGACATCATTCTCCACCTCTGGGGGAAATCTACTTTTCATGGATTCATACAGTCTCTTTCCGCTCTTGGTTTTCAGTTCCTTTGTCATAGCCTTGGTAGAAGCAAGTTTTTCAAGAGCTTTATTCCACGCCCCAGAACGAACCTCAGTGTGACGGATGCGCGTTCGGTTAAGCTCCAGAGCCCCCTCCTCCGGGCAAACGATCCTACAAACACCACAATAGATGCAATTCAATTCGTTAACATGTACTTTTCCATCATCCAAGAGATACAAGACGCCCGGGATTGGACAGACATCAAGACAGTCGTGACAGTCTTCCGGGCATTTTTCCCGATTAATTCTGAGGTTCCCATGGAATATTTTCTCTACACGTATCGCACTGTCTGGAAATTTTGTTTCACACAGCTGACAGCATGGACAGGAGTCCTTGTCTATATTCACGGTAACTTCAAGATTCTCTTTGTTTAGTCTGGAATTTGCGCCTGTAATTTCTTTTCCGTCTGGCGTGTGCACACTTACCTTGATGAGGTCTAAGGGACAAGCGTCCTCGATTTCGGCACACTCTACACCACACTTGGTTTCGTCAACCGTGATCTCCCGTATGAGTTGGGGAAAGCTTTCGCTGTTGACTACAGGAATTATATGTTCTCCGTTAATTTTTATGCTTAGGGCTCCGAAGGCACAAAGGGTTTCGCACATGCCGCAGTATGTGCACTTTTCTTCGCTGATGGCTACTGTGGGAGGCTTCGCTGCTTCTCCCTCTATTTTTGGCGTCTTTGTGACTTCGATGGCTTCTCGGGGGCAGATTTCCATGCAGATGCCGCAGCCAGTGCACTTGTTCTTGTCTAATGTCAGAGAGTACCGTTTGGCGTGCAAAACCATCTCTATGATAAGCTCGTTTCCGTTTTCGTTTTTAAGTAGTTTTACGGGCGTTTTCTACCCCATCCAAACAGTATTTTCCGTCAAGCTCTTGGGGGATTTTCGCTTAGAAGTGAATTAGGCTACCTGACCTGTTATAAACGTTATTGATTGCTGCTCACCAAATCATTAACGGGAAAGACCTGATCTTTCGAAAATTAGACTCTGTACCCGCTTTTTATTTGGTAGTGTTTAAGAATGCCTATTCTCAAATCTTCCCTGAGGAGAATCTTGTATGGAACGCATAACCATGGCTCATGGAGCCGGTGGAACCATCATGAACGACCTGATCAAGAAACATGTGCTAAAATATCTGGGGGGAAGCAGCGCAGAGGTTCCGCTTGAAGCCCTAGACGATTCTGCAGTAATCGATAACATAGTTTTAAAGTCGGATTCTCATGCAGTAAAGCCACTCTTCTTTCTAGGCGGGGACATAGGGAGATTGGCTGTGGCAGGCACAGTAAATGACATAGCGATGATGGGCGCCGAGCCCGTGGCTCTTACGTCGGGTTTTGTGTTGGAGGAAGGGCTTCCCATAGAAGATTTGGAGAGAATCTTGGAGAGCATGGAGAAAACCTGCCGAGAGGCTGAGGTGTATATAGTTACAGGGGACACAAAGGTTGTTGAGAAGAGCGGGTTCGGAGGATGCATCATCAACACCTCTGGAATAGGAAAACGAAATGAGGCGCTAGAAAATAACATTGCTGAGGTTAAGAAGCATCGTGCTTTCGATTCACGTTGGATCCTAGACTCTAACCTCAGAAAAGGCGATAAAATCATAATTTCAGGCACAGTAGGAGACCATGGAGTAACAATACTGTCAGCTCAGGAAGGCTACAACTTCGGAAGCCAGATCAAATCTGATGTAGCTCCCTTGAACAAGGTTGTCATGGAGTTGTTGAAGGTCGGCGGCATCGTCTCTATGAAGGACCCGACTCGGGGAGGTTTGTCTAATTCGCTGAATGAGTGGAGCCAGAAGTCTAAAGTCGGCATCCTGATACGGGAAGCGAAGGTGCCGATTCGGGGAGACGTGAAAGCCGCCTGCGAAATGCTTGGTCTAGACCCCATGGAGATTGGGAATGAAGGAAAGGTGCTCATAGGAGTTGTCCCCCAGAAAGCCGAAGATATACTGTCTATCCTAAGAGGAACCAAAGAAGGCAGAGACGCCCAAATAATAGGCGAAGCAACCGACAACTTCAGCGAGGTCGTTCTCGAAACGGTGGTCGGCGGAAAAAGAATCATGGCGCCTCCCATAGGAGATCCAGTTCCAAGAATCTGCTAACAGAAAGTACACAATTAATGGGACCAAAATTTTCAATTTTTGTGCTGTCCGCGAGCGAACATCATAGTTAACGGCAATAAGGCAAATTTACACATGTGTAATGCTGCTTGCCTAGAAAGTCGTTCTGCTTACTTGTTGCCCACGGCAGTCTTTTTCTTTCTTATTGCGAATAAGCCGAAAGCGATTGCCATAGCAGCAACTGCACCAATGGTTCCAACAGGAATTTCTGGGATAGTGAAAAACGACCTTGCCTTAGTACTTATAACATCCTCAAGTCCAGCCTTAGTTTTTCCATCCGCACCTTGGAAAAATGCTTGAACTCCCCAGTCACCAGGAATGACTGGATAATCGCTATCTTCAGCAACAAAAATATCTACTGTAGTGCCATTGTTAAATTGATAATCATCACCACTATCCACGACAAAAACTGTCACTTATCGAGCTACAGGCCCATTTCCTTCTGGGGGTTCATGCCATCGAAAAGTCACTCTATCCACATCGGGGTCAATAGTCAGCGCTGTAATTATGACTTCTGCGCCGATAGGAACATCCACTCCCTCATAGTTACTAGTAACGGCGTAACCTGTTCCGAGTGTCGCCGCAGGCGCATAACCCGCGCTAGACAGAATGAGCGATACAAGAACCACTGATGTTACCAGAACTACCAATCTAATCTTCAATCCACATCCTACCTCGAACATTTTGTTCCATTTCATTCGCTTCAATATAAACGACCATCGAACTCTGTTCTAGATTTTTACATCAGAATTGGACCCGATTTTTGAGGCTATTTTTCATCTAAGCTTAGTAACTCGGTGTTTCGCCCAGATTCTGCATGTGCCCTCAATGGAGACCATACATGCTCCTTTCGGAGCCTCTGGAACACACTTTTTCATGTAGAGGGGGCATTCAGGAGGCTTTATTTTCCCAATCATCACTAAGTGGCAGAGGCAACCATGCAATATGTCCCTTGCCCCCTTGATCTTTAGGTCATACCTTTTCCGTGCATCATAAGCTAAAAATTCCTTCTTTAACCCCAGAGACGAATGAGGAAGTTTTCCCAGCCCTCTCCATCGTCCATTCACCACATCGAACACTTGCTCCATAAGTTTCTGAGCCTTAACGTTGCCTTCCCATGTTACAACACGCTTATACTCATTCTCCAACCTAGCTTTTCCGTCCTTTACCTGCTGGAGCAACATATCGATCGCGAAGAGAACATCCAAGGGCTCAAATCCAGTAGCCACAGTTGGCATCCCATAAGCCTTAGGAAAAATCTCGTACGCCTTCATTCCTATGATGGTGGAAACGTGACCAGCTGCGATAAAACCGTCAATATGCAGGTCTCCTATGCCTAACAGCAGCTCCATGGCGGGAGGAATCAGCCTGTGAGAAACAAGGAAACTAAAGTTTTCAGGAGGCTTGTTCAAAACTTCAATTGCAGTAGTCGGCGCTGTAGTCTCAAAACCGACGGCGAAAAACACATACTCCCTATCCGGATTTTTTTCAGCCATCTGTATGGCATCTCGCAGGCTATACACTATTCTGACGTCTCCTCCCGAAACCTTAGCTTCTTGGAGAGAAGTTTCTGAGCCGGGAACCCGAAGGAGATCACCAAACGTTGTAACCGTTACGCCCCTCTGAGCCAAAGCTATGGCTTCGTCAATCTCAGCTGCTGGGAGAATACAGACTGGACATCCTGGTCCGGCAATAACGTCTACAGATTCAGGAAGGAGGGAGCGAAGTCCATAGTGGGTGATTGTCCACTCATGGGTTCCGCAGACGTGACAAAACTTCGTGTCATAGGATGGGGCAATCTTTCTGATGTGCTTCGCAACTTTCTTTGCCAAGGCTGGGTCCCTGAACTTACCAGCCTCATTCAATGCCTTCATGCCCCTTCCCTACTTGACCATTCTTATTCTCTCTATTGTGCATTCTTTCCCTTCAACGATTTTCGCTGCTTCCCCGCATTCAGGGCACTTGAGGATTGGAGTTGGAACGTGGTACATGGGATTGTCTTCGGTTTCTAGGGTTCCTTTGTAGCCGCAGCTGGGGCATTCGATGACACCGGATTTCTCTTTGATAATCAGCTTTGAACCTTTCATTATGGTGTCCTCCACAAGTATGCGGTAAGCGAAGCGAACCTGTTCAATGCCTAGAAACGTCAGTTTCCCAATGGTCAAGTGGACTTCCGTAACCTTCTTTGCGTCCTGTTTTTCTGCCTCTGCGAGAACGCTCTCAACGATTTGTGTGGTCATGGAAAGCTCATGCACTTCTAGCTATTCTCCCCTAAAGTTTAGCCTGAATTATAATCCCAACGCGTCAACCAGTTCTTCCACGCCTTCCCCCTTTAGGGCGTTGGTAACCACAACTTTCACGTCTGGCTTTATCTCTTTAACCTCCATCTCCAGTTTCTTGGTATCCACCTTCATCACTTTTGCCAGGTCTTTCTTGTTAATAACCGCAACATCGGCATCCATGAAGCTGAAGGGGTGCTTAACAACCATGTAGGGACCCTCAGTAACGCTTACAACAAC
Source organism: Candidatus Bathyarchaeum sp. (assembly GCA_020344315.1). Classification (GTDB taxonomy): domain Archaea; phylum Thermoproteota; class Bathyarchaeia; order Bathyarchaeales; family Bathyarchaeaceae; genus Bathyarchaeum. The sequence goes on along the minus strand of CP070820.1, from coordinate 930,627 downwards.
AACCCGTTTCTCTGTTCCAAGAGGGAATTCAGCAGGGCAGATGAGGTTCCCAACGTTCTCAATGAAGAGGAGATCAATGTCTTCCAACCTGATTTTCTCTACAGCCCTCGCAACCAGATTGGCGTCTAGGTGACACTCTCTTCCAGTGTTGATCGCTACAACCTCGACGCCGTGGCACCCTATGCGCTCGGCATCTATGGTTGTGGTCAAGTCACCTTTGAATACTGCGATTCTATATTTCTTCTTCAGGGCTTGAACAAGCTTTTCGATCAAACTGGTTTTTCCGGCGCCTATAGACCCCATAACATCAATAGCCTTTACCTTGTGTTTTCTCAGAAGCTCTCGGTTCTTCAGGGCAAGTTTTTTGTTAACCTTCAGGATGTCCATTCCAGGCTCTATATCAAAGGTCTCTTCTTCAGCCTTTACTACTTCCTTTAGATTCGTCAAAAAGCGTCACACCTCAACTCTGTTCCAGAAGTTCTCGCCATAACCTGAGGCTTTCTTCAGCAGCCTCTTGGTCAACAATCTGGATAGCATATCCCGCATGAACCAGAACATACTCGCCCACATGGGCTTCCACAAGCATAACATTAACTTCTCGGGCAACTCCCTGCCCAAAATCCACCTTAGCAACATCTCCCTGAATCTCTAGGACCTTTGCGGGAATTGCGAGACACATCTTCTTTTCACCTATAAACTCGGAAATTCCGAATTTGGTTCTTTACTACTTAAATTGTGTCTAACCTCCGTTTTTATTTAATCTATTGGTTTTTTCTACACGATGGCAAATTTCAAGGAAGAACTATCAAAAATGTGGTCAAGTTCCCTTTTTCTTTCGATTCTTCCAATATCCAAAAGTTACAATTCAAATAGGGATCATGAGACCGATTAGAAGAAGCACAGCGATTGCGATTTGATCCATTTCTATGAACTCAAATATAAGGAAAATCCCAATTACAACTGCCAAAAGTATGATGCCTTTAGAAGTATCCCCTAAGAATCCCATCTATCGAACATCCCCCGTTTATTCTGTAGTCTATTGCGCTAAAAATTTTTATACGCTTTACTGCCTCTGGAAGCTTGCAACGAGGGCCTGACCAAAGGAGGTGCCTCCGTCTCCAGCCGGAATTTTCTTATGAGCAAGAAACTTGAAGCCTTCTCTCTCAACTATTCTTTTGATGGTCACTGTGATGTGTTTGTTGTAGGCGACGCCCCCAGAGAAACCAACATGCTTGACATTCAGCCGTTTTGCCTCCTTCACCGCAAGCTCAGCTAAACCCCTAGCCAGATAGGATTGGGCTGAAAATGCTAAATCGGCTACAGAAAAGCGGTTCTTTAGAGTGAAGATTTCCTGAACAAGAAAGGTTGTATCCAAAACATTTCCATCAAAGCGGGGAATCAAGTTTAGCACATCTTTGCCCTTCAGGGCGGTGGACTCCAGTTTCATGGCTGGTTCCCCCTCGTAAGTGCGCTCATAGCATATACCCAGTATAGCAGAGACAGCATCTAACACTCTTCCACAGCTCGTAGTCTTGGACGTCAACCCCTTTTCCAGCTGTTTAATGACTACTTCGGCTTCCCTTTTGCCATGTGGGAACCTACCGCTCTTCTCCAGCAACCATTCTGTAATATCCATCTCGCCATGAAGTATTCCAGCAGCCATCCTTAACGGGTAGATCGTCGCAAAGTCTCCCCCAACCATGGGCTGACTCTCAAGGTGAACTAACCGCCTGAAGCCCTCTCGGTTGCAGTAAAGAACCTCTCCACCCCAAGCCGTGCCATCCGAGCCGTAGCCGAAACCGTCACAGGCTATCCCCACAATCTCATCAACGTTCCACTCAGCCAACAGAGCAGCGGTGTGGGCGTGGTGGTGCTGAACCTGAACTACCGGACAATCAAGCTTGTTTCCCAAGTCTTGAGCCAATTTTGTGGTGGTGAACTTTGGATGAAGATCACATGCTACAACTTCGATCTTGCTGTTCGTCAATTTTGTCAGATGGTCTATCGAATCTTTCAGGAAGCGGAGGGTCTCCAAGTTCTCCACGTCCCCTATGTGCTGGGAAAGGAAGGCTCTATTCTGCATCAGCAAGCAAGAGGTGACGTTTAGTTCTCCGCCAACCGCCAAGACGCAAAGGTCAGAAGCAAAATTCAGTTGAATAGGTTCGGGAGCGTATCCCCGGGAACGACGAATCAGGCATGGGTCTTCGCCGTGGAAGCGGACAACCGAGTCGTCGCACCTGTGGGCTATGTTTCGGTTATGGAGCAGAAAATAGTCTACATCAGAGCCGAGCTTCTTCATTGCCTCAGCGTTTCTTGTGACGATGGGTTCACTGGGTGGATTTGCGCTTGTCATGACAAAGGCAGGCTCCTTAACTCGGTCAAAGAGCATGGCGTGCAATCCAGTATAGGGAAGCATCACACCTACAGTATGCAACTCTGGGGAAACGAGTTCTGAAAGGTAATAATCACTTCTTTTTTGTAAGAGGATAATGGGTTTACGGTAGGATGTTAGAAGTTCAGCTTCCCAAGGATTAACTTCAGCAAAGGACTTCACGGTCTCTAGGTCTGGAGCCATTATGGCAAAGGGTTTCTGATTTCTATGCTTAACCCTTCTCAGTCTGGCAATGGGTTCTGCCTTGGTGGTGGCTGTGGCAACGTGGAAGCCTCCGTTTCCCTTGATGGCAACAATGTAGCCTTCCTCTAGAAGCTTACCTGCCTCCCTGATGGGGTCTTCACACTCCACAAGCTCCCCCCTCTTAGATGCAAAGTAGGCTTTCGGACCACACTTGGGGCATGCTACTGTCTGGGCGTGAAATCTGCGGTTTGACTGGTCTCCATATTCTCTCAAACAGAAGTCACACATCTGGAACTCCTGCATGGTAGTGTTTGGTCTGTCGTAGGGAAGCTCTCTGATTATGGTGTATCTGGGACCACAGTCGGTGCAGGTTGTGAAGAAGTAGTTGAAGCGCTCGTCTCTTGGGTTCCGAAGTTCCTTTAGGCAAGCGTCACAGATTGAAACGTCCGGTGGAATGATAGACCCGGAGAGTTCAGCTTGCCCAGAGCTCTTGACTATTGTAAACTCTTTGAATGTGCCCTCATCTTCCTCATAGTTAGTTGTCAGGTTGAAGATTTGCGCCGAAGGAGGTTTTTCCTCCTTCAAATCCCTGAGGAATTGGACAACGTTTTCTTTCTTGCCTTCAACAACTATCTCGACAACGGCGTCTCCCCTGTTTCGCACGTAGCCGACCAACCCGTTCTTCACTGCTGCTCGATAGATGAACGGGCGGAAACCTACGCCCTGAACTATGCCGCTGACCTTGATTTCGGCACGCAAAGGCTAGCTGAACTCCCTCTAAACCAGAAAAATACCTTTCCATGACGCCACTAATAAAGAGATACTTCTTGGATTATTGGGATTCTAGCGGTCCTGTACCCAAGTTTCGGTGATTTATGACGGCTTTAAGAGAAAACTTTAAGTTTGGTGTCAAGAAGTGAAGTATTCTCTATACTAAAAGAAAGTAGCTTCTGAGTTGAAAAGAAGATGGCTGTAGAGATACCACGAACCGCGGGAATAGAAATCGCAGACGAGCATTGTAGCCGCTGCGGAATATGCGTTGCTGTTTGCCCCTTCGAAGCCATATCAAAGGACGAGAAAGAAGACAAAATCATCTTAGATGTTGAGAAGTGCCGAGTCTGTGGCTTATGTGTAAGCGCTTGCCCCTTGGCAGCCATAGATTTGGTGTATTATGATGTTGGCTCACTGATTGGTCAAGTGCAGAAACAGATGGCTGAGACCGGAGCAAAGACTCTTGTTCTAACTTGTAGAGGCAGCAACCCCGAGAACTACGACATAGAAGAGATGCTGAAGGAAGAAAATGTAGAAAACCATGTTTCCCTTCGTTTACCCTGTGTTGGACGCGTTCCCCCAGAATTCTTTCTAAGAACCTTGGTTTCAGGCGTCGAAAAGGTCTTGGTTATACAGTGCGAAGAGGACTTTTGCAGATTCAAGAAGGGAAGCGAGATCGGCATCAACAGACTAGTCTTGCTGAAAGATGTGATAAAGCATCTAGGTTATGAGCCTAACAATCTGATTGTTAAAAAGAACGCCATGAAGGCTGTGTACGACACAGAAAAGTGTGTTGGATGTGGCAAATGTGTCTTCGTCTGCCCCTATGATGCTATAGAATGGCAGCCCTTCAGTACGCCGGAGATAAAGAGTGACGATTGCGTAGGCTGCGGGGCTTGTGCCCTAGTTTGTCCGCATCAAGCCATAGAGCTTAGAGGCTACGAGTATGAGCCTGTATCCGCCATGATTGAACGTTATAGCACCAGAGCCAAAAACATCAAAGCCAAAGGTGACAAACCCGCTGTCCTGCTCTTCGTTTGCCAATGGTCCGAATTCTCAGCTTTAGACGATGTCCAAAAAGGCTGCCTCGGAGACAACGTCATGATCATAGAGCTTCCATGCTCCAAAGGCTTCGACCCCGTTCACGTTCTGCAAGCTCTATCCGCGGGCTTTGACGGAGTTTTAGCGGTTACCTGCCCCGAAGAAGATTGTAAACTGGAGGAAGGAACAGAATTGGCTGAACGCAACTTCTCTGCCCTAAGAAGAGTTCTTAAACAATTTAACCTTGAAAACAGATTCGACACCTTTAGAATTACTCCCAAATATCCCGGAGAATTCAACGCGAAACTCGAATCCTTTATACAAAAAATTTCTTCAATCAAACCAGAGGTAAAAACTGCCCCAAAGTAGGAAGTGATAACAAATGTATGAAATAGTTACTAAGCGAGAACTTGCGGCCAATATATATCTGATAGAGGTTGCTGCGGAAGATGTTGCCAAGAAGGCTAAACCCGGTCAATTCGTGATTTTGCGCCTCAATGAGAAGGGAGAAAGGGTTCCTCTCACCATAGCTGGCCTTGACCTTGAGAATGGAACAGTGGCTGTAGCTTTTCACGCGGTTGGCAGAAGCACAAAGAAATTGGCCAAAATGAAGGAGGGCGACTCGATTCATGATCTGGTGGGTCCACTGGGAAATCCCACTGAAATAGCCAAGTTTGGACGGATACTCTGTGTCGCCGGAGGAGTCTGGTGTGCCCCTCTCCGTTTTATAGTCCAAGCATTGCGCGACAAAGGTAACGAGATCGTTATAGTTGCAGCCGGCAGAACCAAAGACACATTAGTTTTTGAGAAGGAACTGAAAGAGCTCAGCGATGAATTCTATGTAGCCACAGACGACGGCTCCAAAGGCCACAAGGGACTAGATTTCCTGAAGGACTTGCTTAAAACTCAGAAGTTTGATCATGCGATGGCTATGGGACAGGTTGTGCTGCTGCAAACAGTGACCGAGATCACTCGGGCCCACAATTTGAAGACTATGGTTACCTTGGCTTCGATTATGGTGGATGGCATGGGTATGTGCGGTGCCTGCAGGGTGACTGTGGCTGGCGAAACAAAGTTCGCTTGCATGGACGGTCCAGAATTTGACGGGCATCAGGTTGATTTTGAAGAGTTGATACGGAGGCAACGTGTCTACTTGCCCGAGGAACGAATGGCTTCTATGCTTTACGAAAAACTGGGAGGGATGAAGCGTGGATAGAGAAAAGAGAAAACATGAAACGCCTATGGCAAAGCAGGACGTTTTGGAGCGAATCCACAACTTCTATGAAGTAGCTTTGGGCTACACCGAAGAACAAGCCATGCGAGAAGCTCAAAGATGCCTACAATGTCCTAATCCCCATTGTGTAGAGGGATGCCCAGTGGAAATTGACATTCCAGCTTTCATCAAAGAAATCAAAGAAGGGAACTTCCTTGCAGCCAGTGTGAAATTGAAGGAGAAGAACAGCTTGCCTGCCATCTGTGGTCGGGTTTGTCCTCAAGAAAACCAGTGTCAAGTGCTCTGCGTATTGGGTAAGATGGGTGATCCTGTGGCAATTGGTAGATTGGAGAGATTCGCTGCTGATTACGAACGTATGAAAGGAGTCACGGTTCCTCCCAAGCAAGAGTCCTCTGTAACAGGAAGAGTGGCTGTTGTGGGTTCTGGACCAGCAGGTCTTACAGCAGCAGCGGATTTGGTCAAGTTAGGTTATGAGGTTGTGATGTTTGAAGCGCTTCACGCTGCCGGCGGCGTCCTCATGTACGGAATTCCGGAGTTCAGGATGCCAAAGAAGGTTGTTCAGGCTGAGGTTGATTACATCAGGAAGCTTGGAGTCGAAGTTAAGACAAATTACATGATTGGACGAATATACACAATAGACGAGTTGTTTGAAAGCGGGTTTGATGCAGTTTTCGTTGGAAGTGGAGCTGGGCTTCCCCGTTTCATGAGGGTTCCAGGAGAGAACTTGGGTGGAGTCTATTCTGCCAACGAGTTCTTGATTCGAGTTAACCTGATGAAAGCTTACCTCTTCCCAGAATATGACACGCCCATAAGACTTGGAAAGAAGGTGGCTGTTATTGGCGGAGGCAACGTTGCTATGGATTCTGCCAGATCAGCCTTGAGATTAGGGGCAGAGGAAGTGTTGATAGTCTACCGCAGGTCCAAGGAGGAACTTCCTGCTAGGCACGAAGAGGTGGAAAACGCGGAGGCAGAAGGCATAAAATTCATGTTCCTCACGAACCCGGTCAGATTTTTGGGTGATGAAAGCGGCTGGGTTAAAGGGATTGAGTGTATCAAGATGCGCCTCGGGGAACCGGACGATTCGGGTCGGAGAAGACCTCTTCCCATTGAGGGTTCCGAGTTCATTATGGATGTGGATACGGTGGTTATAGCTATTGGGCAGACTCCGAATCCCATTATTCAGCGTACCACTAAGGGTCTTGAGACCACTAGATGGGGCACTATAGTTGCGAAAGATGAGACTGGACAGACCACAAAGAAGGGAGTTTACGCAGGTGGAGATGTGGTCAGCGGCGCAGCCACTGTCATCAGTGCCATGGGAGCTGGAAAAAGAGCCGCTAGAAGCATTCATGAGTATATAATGAGCAAGAAGGGTGCTTAACAGAACGAGTCGGCGTAAACTTCAGTTACAGTCTTTCTCTATTGTTTGGTTATCTAGATATTCTAGATTCGTAACGATTATAAGACGTATTTCCTTTGGTTTAATCTCTGGAGAAACGAAAGCCTATCGTCTAAGGGACGAGGTTGCGTGATGACTGAAAAGAAACTGGTTACCGAAGCAAAACCTTCAAGGGCAATCAAAACCGGGGACTTGGATCCCAAATTTAAGTATGAGATCAGCAAGGTTCCGGGCGCAGAAAACATTAAATTATGTTTTCAATGTGGCACCTGCACGGCTGACTGTCCAATAGCTAGGTTCAGTGATATTTATCGTCCAAGAAAACTTATGAGAATGACTCAGTTGGGAATGAAAGACCGGGTTCTTTCAAGCGAAGCATTGTGGCTCTGCGCTGCCTGCTTCACGTGTGTTGATCATTGTCCCCAGGGCGTGGAGATTGCCAGTGTTTTGAGGGCTCTGCGAAACATGGCTGTTAAGGATGGAATCATGCCCGCTGTCTTTAGGGAGTTGACCTCCAATATTATGAAGACGGGTTATGCTTATAGAATTCCTGAGTTGCGTCTCAAGAAGCGGGGGGAAAAGGGGTTGCCGCCCTTGCCTAAAGCCAATGTTGAAGATGTCGCTAAACTGTTCGACATAATGGCTGTTTCTAAGGCGTCGAAGAGGGAGGATAAGTAGGGTGGCTGAATTGAAGTATCTGCTCTTTCTGGGTTGCGCCATTCCTTACAGAATCGCCAGTTACGAGATTTCCAGCCGAAAAGTGATGGAGAAGCTTGGTGTGGAGTTGGTTGAGATGCCCGAGTTCAATTGCTGTGGGCTTCCCATAGATTCTGTGAATCATGATGCGATGCTGGTTTTGGCGGCGCGGAATCTCTGCTTGGCGGAAGAGCAGAACTTGGATATACTGACTTTGTGTCCCGGATGCGCTGGGACCCTCCGGAAGGTGAACAAGAGTCTCCAAGAAGATAAGAAGCACAAACAGTTGATCAATGACTACCTGAAGGAGGTTGGCATGGAATTCAAGGGAGGAAAAATTAAGGTCAGGCATCTTATTCAAGCCCTCGTTAAAGACCTTGGCTTGGAGAAGATCAAGGAGGCTGTTGTGAAGCCCCTCACTGGTTTAAAGGTGGCTGAACATAATGGGTGTCACGTTTTGCGTCCTGCCAAGTATATTGGTTTTGACGATCCAGAGAATCCTGTTTTGTTAAAGAAGCTGATTGAGGCAACTGGGGCGGAGTGTTTGGATTACATGTATGAGACAGACTGTTGCGGAGCACCGATTATTGGCGTGAATGACAAGGTTCCTCTCTATCTGGCTGGAGACAAACTTACTAACCTGAAAGCTGTGAATGCCCAAGCCCTAATTACTGTCTGTCCCTTCTGCCACATGATGTTCGACATCAACCAGCCAAGAATAGAACGGCTCCTAAGCGAAAAATTCGGAATCCCAGTGTTGCATTATCCCCAACTGCTTGGACTGGCCATGGGTTTCAGCCCCAAAGAACTGGCTCTCGAAGAACTCCGAGTGGACGCCACAAAAATCCTGACTATCAGTTAGCGGTGTAAGCTGGGGATAGGCAGAATACATTATTTTACGAGCTAACAAAGGTTTGTTAAGAAATATTGACTAATTTTCTGACAATCTATTTTATCATAACAATTTCATCGATAATGGCATTCATGCAACAAACTATCTTGGAGACACCAGCACTTGGGATAACGGTTTTCCTTCAGGAGGCAACTACTGGAGCGACTACCAGACAAGGTATCCCAACGCTACTGAGGTTGGCACTTCAGGAATAGGAGACATACCATACATAATAAACGAGAACAACCAAGACAATTATCCACTAATGGAACCTTTTGTATTACCAAAGTTTCAGTCTACAATGATGAGTTTTGATGAGGCTATAGATGCTGTTAGCTTAGGCAAATCCAATCCTTGTTCGGGAGGCTTTGGCATGATTGGAGAGCTTGAACAAGCCCCGTTTGTCGATGAAAGAGGAATAATTGGTTTTTTGGCTTGGCTTGCCCCTAATGGAACAATTTATCAAGTGGAGTATCCAAGTGAGAGAGTTCTAGGAAAAATTGGTGAATATCTTGATGGATATCTTCCTCCTCCATATGGTCATATCTTCTGGTGGCTGAATTATGAATCTGGTCTGCAACACTTGGTAGACGTATCTGATGGTTCAATCATATGGAGCCGTCCAATCATAATTGGTCCTACGTCAGAGCCACCGCCAAACGGCACATCTGCTATAGATAACACAATCCTATACGATGTAACGACCTCTGCCGTTATTGCTGCAGTAGCTACTGCAACACTATTAATGATTAAACGAAAGAAATTGAAAAAGAATTGACAAAGAATGGGATTAATCTCTAAAACAAGCTCAGAACTCAGGAATAGTTGTCTCTCTCTTTTTTCTAGATTCTAAATTCGTAACAGGACAGGGAAAGCTCTCCCCCACCCCTAGAAATTCTTGGAGAAAAAACCCTTTGGTAAGCTTGTTTTATCATATGTTTAGTTAGTTTTTAGCTTTGTTAACTAGCTTTTTCTGGAAAACCTAAGCAACTACAAATTTTAAGTGCTTCCCTTATCTTTTCCAGTAATATGATGGGTTGAGTGGGCATGGCTGATTCCAAGGAACAAAAAGATGACATCGAATCCTCCCTAAAAGAATGGTTTTCAGGAGCAGAGAGGGTAGTTGTTGCTGGCATTGGAAACCCCTTTCGAAAAGACGATTTCGTTGGCGTAAAGATAGTAAGGAACCTGCAGAACAGGGTCTCCAGCTCTGTCTACCTGATAGAGGGCGAAACTGTTCCAGAAAGTTTCATAGACCCAATAACTAAATTCAACCCCACTCATATCCTACTCATCGACGCTGGCTTGCTGAACCTGAAATCTGGCTCATCAAGACTTGTGGACCCCAGTGAACTGACTAACTACACAGCCATATCAACCCATCTACTACCTCTCAGAGTCTTCTGCGACTATCTAAAAGAGACAACCAACGCCAAAATCTCCCTCCTCGTAATTCAGCCCAAAGACACCAGTTTCGGGGAAGGACTGACACCAAAACTCAGGGAAACATCAAAGAACCTAACAGCCCTCTTGCTGAAGCTTCTACCATAAAAACCGTCTATTTCGAATTGCCTCTAACGTTTCCTCTTCGCCAGCAAAAACTGATAAAACCGCGGAAACCTACAAGTCAATTTTCGAGTTGGAAAGGCAACTTTATGCATGGCAAGACTTCCTACACCTCTCACCTTGTAACCTCTCTTCTTAAAATCCTCAACCGTCCAATGACTAACATGAGCCTGAAACGAATTACGCTCAACATGACCCTTAGGCTGCTTAAAAAAGGAAGAGGGCGTTGACACTATCACCGTAGCCGCAATCCGATGAAGCTCCTCCAGAAGCTTTTCACCATGAATCTTAGGCATATGCTCTATCGTTTCTATGCACGTAGCAACATCAAATTCATGGTCTTTGAACGGTAACGGAGTTTGCCTCAGATCCAAAAGAAAGAGTTCATCATACATGACATATTTTTTACAGAAATCGATGTAATCTGGAAAAACATCGATTCCCACCAATCTTTTAGGAGTGCGATAAATACGAGTCATGGCTCCAACAATACCTCTGCCACAACCCACATCAACCAAAGAATCTACGTTCTTAGGTATCTCTTCAAGTAGCTCATGAAGAAAGGGTCGAGTCCACGTTGGAACGTCCGATTCCATTTTTATCCTCTTCTAAATCACCAATTCGTCAATTTCTCTTCATCTCAAGCTCCTGCCAAGACCCTTCACTCATGGGTGAGATATTGTGAGCATCCACGAAGATCGAGACATAGTCTCTCCAAACTCCAAATTCTCGCAGGGTACAACCTATCCTATACACGAACACCCGTTGAGGGGAAATGTTCGTAACCGAAACTTTCTGCCCTATTTCTCAGCCTTCAGCGCTTCTTGGAACAGTTTCTTGACAGCAGTTATCCTAGCTTTTTGCGAGAGAATGTCCTTCGTTGTAAAGTCCAGAGCCTCTTCGGGGCACCATTCCACGCATTTAGGTTCACCTTCACAAAGATCACAGGTGAAGACTACCTTAGTTTCAGGATGCAACTGAATAGCACCATAGTCGCAGGCTTCGATACACCAGCCACAGCCATTACACTTCTCCTCGTCAACCAAGATGATACCAGTCTCCTCTGACTGTGACAACGCATCTCGGGGACACGCAGCCACACAAGGAGAGTCCTCACAGAGCCTGCAGGCAACCGCCAAGTTCACGAAGGGGTTCAGGCGGACTGCTCGGATTCGAGATTTGGTTGGGTTAAATGTTTTTTCATGTTCCAGTGAGCAGGCGTATTCGCAGACGCAGCAGCCAACACACTTAGATGGGTCTCCAGAAACAAACTTTTTTTCATGAATCGTTGGCAACTTATTCTTCCTCCATTATTCCTCAGTTCTTAGCACCGATCTTTTTCTCCACAATCCCAACGAGGTCATTCAACCCCAGTTCTTTAAGTTTCTCCGGGGTAGGGATTCCATTCTTCGTCCATCCGCGTACGCTGTAGTAATCGTCTAATCCGATGTCAAACTCTTTCTGATTGACAACAGCTCCCTTTGCAACTCCCTCGTCAGGCACTGGCACATTCATTATTTTCCACGGTAGAGTATCATTTTTCCTTGTTCCTTTGCCCTCTCGGATGTTAATGACCCTCGCAAGGTTGTTTATTCTCTCGCCAGCTTTAATGAGCTCCTCTGGAGTCATCTCAAATCCTGTGGCTAAGGTGTAGTAGTTAGCCATGTCTTTGAGACCCTCATACATCACGCCTCTAGAGAACTTGCATAATATCAGAGAGTCAACAACATTGTAGAGATCTTCACCGTCCATCACTATCTTTCCTCTTCCCTTCTCGATCTTGAAGCGGTCAACCTTTCCCTTCACGTCAGGCGAATAAGCTCCAGACCTGAGGTGGCAAGCTCCACGATACGAGACAGAAAAGCCCAAAGCAGCGGTCTTCAGTGTCCTCAGATCGTAACCGGGCAACTCCATTCCTTTGATGTGGTTAGCGTATTTCTCTGCTCCTTTACCGATCTTTTCTCCAGCTCTCATGCTGCCTTCTGCAAGCACATCTCCCAGCCATCCCTTGCGAGTACCCATTCTTTTAATCGTCTCCACCAAGGCTTCATGGCTACCGAAGTTGAGTTCTAAACCGTCAGTATCCTTCTTCGTTATAATCCCATTCTCGTAGAGGTCCATAGCAAATGCCACTACGACACCAGCGGATATGCCGTCCATACCGTAATGGTCGCATAAACGGATAGCCTCGATGATTGCGTCCAACCTGTCAACGCCACAGAGAGGTCCAACAGCCCATAGGCACTCGAATTCCACTCTTGAAGTGGATCCCTTGTATTCTCCTTCTGGAACCAGAGCAATATGGTCGCAACGCATGCCACAGGTGGCGCATCCAATAATCTTCTTAATGTAACGTTCGTTCAAGTATTCTCCGCTAACTTTTTCAGCACCTTCAAAGGTAGCCTGAGAAAAGTTACGTGTCGGCAAAGCTGCTAAAGCATTTAAAACGAGGACGTTCTCGGGGGTGCCTAGGGTTCTATATTTCCGCGTTGCAGGTCCTTTCATGCGTTCATGGATTGTTCTCACGAATTCAGTGAACTCTTCAAGATTGGAAACGTTTACGTCGCCTGTTCCGCGAACAGCAACTGCTTTCAGGTTTTTTGATCCCATGACGGCGCCCATGCCGCCTCTTCCGATGGCTCTGAATTCATCGTTTATAATACAAGCGATTCGATTCAGCTTTTCTCCCGCTTCACCGATAGCTGACACGCGGATGTAGTAGTCACCCAGTTCCTCTCTGATGGTTTCCTCTGTTTCTTGGGGTGACTTTCCCGTCAGGTGCTGGGCATCAAGTAGTTGGATGGATTCATCATCGATCCATGCATAAACAAGCTTTTCAGATTTTCCTGTGAAGATAACGGCGTCGTAGCCCGCTCGTTTCAGTTCAGCCCCGAAGAAACCGTGGGCTTTTGCTTCATTGATTCCCTCGGTTAGCGGTGACTTTGAAACCACAGCGTAACTGTTTCCTGCTGAGGGCGCCATAGTTCCAGTGAGGGGTCCTGTGACGAAGACCAAGGGGTTTTCGGGGCTGAATGGGTCGACGCCCGGTTTGGAGTTGTCGAGAAATAGACGCATTCCAAGTCCTATGCCTCCTATGTATTTCTTAGCCATCTCCTTCTTCAAGGGTTTTGTTTCGGTTTTTCCTGTTGTTAAGTCTACGTAGAGAATTCGTTTGGCGAAACTCAATCTTACTCCTCCGTTGATCACTTTTGGAGAAATATGTGATATGGATAGATAAATATTAAGCTTTATCTTTCGACTTCAAAGCAAGTAGATATTCGTCATTTTTCGTGGTGATTCTATTTATTTTCTGGGCAGTCCTCCAAACAAATATCACAGCCTAATCGAGACTCACATTTTCTCCCTCAAAAGTGTGGGTAATACACGGAAACGCATAATCGATAAATAAGATTCTTCCCTAGATTAATATGGCAACGATCCTGACCGTTTAAGAGGATAAATGTTGGTGAGGAGAATTGAAGGTTAGGGTTCAATACCTCGGTTACATCAAAAATATGGTGAACAAGAGAGAAGAAGAGTTCGAGTTGGGGGAGGAGGCTTCCCTCTCTGATCTGCTTAATAAACTGGCTGGAGTTTATGGCAAAGCCTTCAGAAAAGAGGTTTATGAGTCGGGCTTAAAGGATGTCAAAACCGGATTCTCTGTCACAGTAAACGGCGTATTAATGGGGCAGCTTGGCGGAGTTGACACCAAACTGGGTGAGGGCGACAACGTTATTCTGATGTCACTCATGAGCGGAGGCTGAAAATTCTCTAGATTTCTAGTTGTGTCTCCATTCTCGTCAGGCTGATGTATCCTGTTTTTGTAACTTCTATTATATCCTCTAATCTTACGCCGCCTATCTTGGGGTCGTAGAGGCCGGGTTCAACTGTCACAATGCTGTGCTCCTTCAGAGAAACTGTGGAGAACTCATTCATTCTGGGACTTTCATGTATCTGCAAGCCTACCCCATGCCCGAGACCGTGGGGCATTCCCTTCGTTACCTTTTTTCCTCCTCTAATTGTTTCGTAGCCGGCCTTCTCCAATACGTCACAGCATACGTTATAGATGTGATTTCCCAGGGCTCCAGATTGGATGGCGTCGAGAGAAGCATTTTTAGCTTCAAGGACGGCATCGAACATCTTCTTGAGTTTGTCTGAAGCTCTTCCCTTCACTATGGTTCGGGTCAGGTCTGTCCAGTATCGTTTCTGGATGCTTCGGGGATAGATGTCTAAGATTATAGGTTGGTTGGCTTTGAGTTCATCTTCTGGCTCGCCAACGTAGTGGGGATCCGAACCTTTGGCACCACACGCGATTATGATGTCCTCTTCGATTAGGCATCCGTTATCCAAAAGTTTGTGCCCAAAAAACGATTTTATCCTGCCGACCGTTAGAACCTCTCCGTTGAGAATCAAGGCATCGTTGGCGCCTACATCAGCGTTTGCTATCAATTCTATCGCTTCAGCAGTGACTTCTTCAGTGACCGCCTGAACAGCTCTGATCTCCTCTACTTCTTGGCTGTCCTTGGTTTCTCTGGCTTTCTCGACGACACCAAACATGGGCTTTATGGTTAAGCCCTCTTCCCTCAGGAAATCAGCCGTTTTTACCGGAAAATCGTGGGGCACACAAACCTTTGTTCCTGCGCCTAGTTCTTTTTCTACTATTTTTGCACCGAACTTCAAGGAGCCCAGTTGCGGGTCTTTCGTGGTCTTCAATATTTCAAGGTAGTAGTTGTAATAGTCGAGGTGGGACTTTACGGCTTTGATGATGGATTGTTTTTTGGCTCGCTGATACTCCATCTGACTTACTACGATTATGGGGTCTGCGTCAACTTTTTTGAGGAATATGAAGGGGTCTGTAGCAAGAAACTTTGTGAGGTAATACATGTTGGCGTCTCTGTAACTGTCCGAGCAGAGAAGCAACGCATCTACATCTTTCTCAGCTAGAATATTGTCAAGTTCTCCCCTCAAGTCACAACACTTCCTTTACAGAACTTATATACCTAGACAACTTACACCATTTCCTCTTCTTGGTGCCTATTCTGTTATCTGTGCTCTTCTGAAGAAGAACCAAGAGATTGTTACAAACACAATGAAGTAAATTAAAGCCACAGCAATCGACGTGAGAACTATTGTGGATAGAAATTCAGTGTTGAGTGCTTCCCAAACTGGCATGCCTTGACTGGATTGGATCAAGTCAATTTTGTAGTAGGTGACATTCCAAGAAGGGTGTAGGATGTAGTTTATGAGGTTTGGTCCTATGTTATCTGTGCCTGTGGAAACAGGTGTCCCTACTAGGGGATTACCGCCGACGGATCCGCTATTTCCTGTACCAGGAATGTAAGTGAGGATCCATCCTTGGCCAGCAAGTATTCCAATTATTGATCCAATGATGTTTGTTCCCAACCATATTCCGAGAGCGCCTAGAGCAGCGATCAATGAACTTCTAAACAAAGTGCCAAACAATAGGACGATGGAAATCCAGATTAAAGTACTGAATAGAGCTCCTAGGAGTGAGAGCGGAACAAGGTGAAGGTTGTTTTGGGGACCATGTATCAAGAAGCCTCCTATCGTCATATATATCATGAGGAAGCTGTAGGTTACTAATAGTGTGAGGAAAGCAGCAAATAGTTTACCTAAGAAGACGGTTGTTCTTGATACAGGTTTTGCTAAGAGTGGCACAATGGTCCCACTTTCGAATTCTCCTGAAATACTATTCATCACTGTTACTATTGCAAAAAGGAAGAAGCCAAATCCGCCTAGACCTACATTAGAATCGATTACAAAGTCAGGGCTAAGCTCCACCGGGTCGCCAGTTATAGCGCTCTGGATGTGGCTACCAGCAAGTGCCAGAGTTGTAAGTGCGAATGCAACGATAAGCATCCCATAAAATTTCTTCTTTCGAATATTCCATAACAATTCATACCTGACTACTGCCAAAAACTTGGTAATCCAGCCTGACTGGTCGATTCTCATCATTGCTCACCTCCCTTGTTTTTAGCAAGTAAATTCAGAAAAATGTCTTCAAGGCTGCCACCTTTTAGATTTATAGACAAAATGATGCCTCCTCCAGAACTAATCGCTTGCGAAACTTCAGATCTAACATCTTCTCGAGTCCCCAATTTAATCCTCAGA
>CP070820.1:874559-914221 GCA_020344315.1 Candidatus Bathyarchaeum sp. | reverse complement strand
CCTATTCACTCATTTCCGCTATAGTTTCACTCATTCTTGTAATTATCTCAGGGATATTCATCAAAAGTAAATACAGGGGTTTACTTGAAAGATTAGGGGTCTATCCCTATCAACTCTACTACTTTGTTCTTAGTCTGATGGTTTTTATGAATAATTAATCATTTAATCATAGGTTGGGATTAAAATTTAAGATGTGCCGTTCTTCTACATTTTCCAAATTTTCATTGGGTCAAAAGACTTAACAGAATCCCGTACATTCTTTATTTATCTGATCACTTGACTGGAGACTTGCAGAGGGTTAAAAATTGAGAAGCGACACGATAAAATTAGGCATTGAGAGGGCCCCCCACAGAGCCTTGTTAAAAGCCCTTGGAATCGCGGACAGAGATTTAGATAAACCGTTTATTACCATAGTGAATAGCTTCACGACAGTGGTTCCTGGCCACGCGCATCTTAATCAAGTGGCTAAGGCTGTGAAAGCCGGCATCTTGGCTGCTGGTGGTGTTCCTTTCGAATTCAATACCATAGGCATCTGTGACGGATTGGCTATGGGTCATGAAGGAATGAGGTACTCCTTACCATCTAGAGAGCTGATTGCCGATTCGGTTGAGGTTATGGTACAATCCCACAGGTTTGACGGAATGGTTCTGATCTCCAACTGCGACAAAATAACTCCCGGCATGCTGATGGCAGCGGCTAGAGTCAACATCCCCGCCATAATGGTAACCGGGGGTCCTATGCTTTCAGGCGTCTACAAGGGAAAGAAAGTGGGGACAGCTTCAATGTTCGAGGCGGTAGGAAAGGTTGCAGCAGGCAAGATGAGTGAGGAGGAACTGAAGGCCCTAGAAGATGTCGCGTGCCCCAGTTGTGGATCGTGCAATGGCATGTTCACAGCCAATACCATGTCCTGCGTAACTGAGGCTCTTGGCATGTCCTTGACTGGGTGTGCTACTCCTTCTGCTGTCAGCGCTGCGAGGCTGAGAATCGCCAAAGCCACTGGAGAAAGAGCTGTCGGTTTGGTAAAGGAAGACTTGAAACCGCGGAAGATATTGTCTTCTGATTCTTTTGAGAATGCTATAATGGTGGATATGGCTCTCGGCGGCTCAACTAACACTGTGCTGCATCTTACGGCTATTGCTAGGGAAGCAGAAGTTGCTTTGCCGTTATCTCTATTTGACGAGTTGAGTAGGCGAGTTCCACATCTTAGCAGCATGGTTCCGAGTGGACCTTACACGTTGGAAGACTTGGATGAAGCGGGCGGAATCCCAGCTCTGATGAGGGAGCTTAAGGACTCGCTTCATCTAGACGCTGTCACTGTAACAGGAAAAACTGTCAAAGAAAACATTGAAGGGGCTGTGGTTCTCGACGCTAATGTGATCCGCCCTCGGGATAATCCGGTTCATCAGGAAGGCGGTATAGTCATCTTGAAGGGAAACTTGTCGCCTGAAGGGGCTGTAGTGAAAGCTACTGCCATATCGCCTAAAATGCTGGTTCACAAAGGTCCCGCTAAGATTTTCGACACCGAAGAGGAAGCCATGAAAGCTATACTGGACAAAAAAATTCAGGAAGGAGACGTGGTGGTTATCCGTTATGAAGGACCAGTAGGGGGGCCTGGTATGCGGGAGATGCTTTCCCCAACAGCTGCTATAGCGGGGATGGGTTTGAGCGAGTCCGTTGCCTTGATCACTGATGGAAGGTTTTCAGGAGCCACCAGAGGACCATGTATAGGGCATGTGTCTCCTGAGGCTGCTATCGGCGGACCCATAGCCATGCTGAGAAACGGAGACATAATAGAAATCGATGTTCCGAAAAGAAAACTGAACGTGAAACTGAGCGACGAAGAACTGAATAACCGAGCAAAGTCTTGGACTGCAAAGGAACCGAAAGTCAAAAGTGGCTACTTAGTGCGTTATTCCAAGCTTGTTCAACCGGCATCCAAAGGAAGTGTACTAGAAAAAGCCTAATTTTTCCATCTATTTCTGCTTTGAACAGCACTGAATTATTCGATTACGTTGTGGTACCAGTTAAGGAGGTATTCGGGTAGCTTAAGACCTTTCAAACTCAGCCTTTGTGTCAACAAGATGGGAAGGCAACTCAGCACATAGGCTGCCCTCATGTAAAATCTCCTCGGCTTCCCCGGTTCAACCTTCTCCTCAAGGATAATCTGCAAATCAGAATTCGTCTCAAGAGATGCTCCCCTGCGCCCAATAATGGAGAGAACAGTTCCCCCCAAACTCCTAAACATGCTTCCCCAACCAACCACAGGCTTGGTCTCACCAGAATAAGAGATCAGAATCTCAAGGTCTCCAGCCCTCGGATGAGGCGTATTGACGCCCCGGGCAATATAGACGTCATCTCCAAGAAAGCTCTTGATGTGAAACAGCCGCACAGCAGTCATCTTTGCCACCTCCTCAGCTGTTCCCCTTCCACCCAAAAACACGCCACTACGCCTCTCCAGAAAATCAAGGGAAACATTAGTCGCTTTGGACTTGACAGCGTTTTCAGTGATCTCTCTCAAGATCGGTGCTTCCTCAGCTATCAGCTCAAGAACCCTCTCCACAGAACTGCCTTCAGAAATCGCTTCAGTCATCATCTGAAGCAAGAACAAGCTTCCAAGCTCAAAGAGGTCTCCCATTATTCCTTTCTCGCTGTAAGCATCAGAAGGCAGCTGTTGTTTTCCTCGACCCTCCACCTTAACCACATGTCCATGCCTCCTAACTATCTTCGCGATGGAAGAATCAAGGTTAGACGTTATCAGTCCCATAGAAAACTTTTCGCTGCCAGTCGCCTCCAAGTATTTTTCCAATTTTTCAGCAAGATAATTCGGATCATCAGATTCGCCGCTCCCAGAATTGATAAGAAGAACAACCTTCTTGAACCGTTTTTCAAGTTTTGAAGCAGCATCATACATTCCTCTTCCCGGAAAACCAACGTCTTCTCGGGTGATAACCACCTTAGGCTCCTTCATCATTGCTATTTGACTCATGGCGACGTTTAACGAATGAAGGGATCTTCCCGAACCGCCACAAACTATGCAATCAGCGGACCTCAAGTCTTCATACAAAGGAAACAGACTCTTCTCTTTCACATTTAGAAGGTTATCACTTATTCGTTTGACATATTCTACTCCGGAAATTTTTCGGCTAATCTTTGCCACCTTCCTTCATTAATAGAACGCCCCTGCCACGTAGCATACGTGAGCATATCTGTCACCATGCCGAATCCGATTTTAGGGACATGAGAGAAGTTATTGTTCATAGTCTAATAACCTTTATCCATGAGGTAACTTTGGCTATTTGCGACTATGAATTCTGGTGCATCAGACTGAAAAACGCTGATTACAATGATGTGTGCTGTTTAAAAAAATTATGGGAATAAAAAAGGTTGTAACTATAACGTTCGCTGTAAACGTCTAGTAACTGTATCTTCTTGCTTGTCTTCTTTTTGACCAACAATCTCGACAATAGACTGGTCTGCTAGGATCAGGTTTGAATGGAACTTGACATTCGTTACCACAATCAGAGCAGACTGCACTATGCATCTCGCGAGGCTCTCTATCAGACATGCGACTTGCACCTCCCAGTAATACATAGAACTAGTATTCTAGCCGAACTCTAATCCTTCAGTCCAATCAATCAAGGTTCTATTTAAGCTATATGCCCACAATACTGAAATTTTTGTGTGAATAAAAAAGGGTTACCCGTATTGATAAAAAAAGTTTTCATGCACATATATGCAGAAAATATTAGATCAACATACATAGTCACGAAATAATAAACAAAAGATCAAAATTAAATTTTCTTTAATAAAGAAGAAGGAATATATTTCGAAAATCTTTTATAAAAATCGATTCTTCGAGCAACAAAATACCAGGCAACACAAATCGAAATAACTAAACCATTAATCCATAAGCAGTTAATTACATGAGTAATTGTGGTATAACCTGGAATGCCACTCCAGAACCATTCACCTTCTGGAAATTTTCCTTCACACCAAATTAGATAGAAGAATATGTCTTGTGCTCCTGTTTTGTGAAATGCTTCTGCTATCGGGAAAAAGTAAAGATTTCTGCTTAGAAGCGTCAAAGTAATTATTGCTACTTGCCAAAGCAAATCGTAAATGAATGAATATTCATTATACCATTTCCAATCAAAAACAAGACCATAATCATATAATGGTCCATTCACAAAAAAATCTAGTTTTGTTAATAAAACAATTACGCCAAAGAATAAGATAATAGCAGTAATTGTTTTTATTTTTATAATTCTGATTTTCTCCTAACTTCAAAATTTTACAAATGACAAAACGTAACTTCGTATTTAGGAATAGTCACCCATAGCGAAAAAATTAAAATATTTTAGTCCATCTTTTATTGCGAAATATATTGGTTTTAACATCAAGTTCGACATGAGAAGGAAATCTACTCCTTCACACCAGTATTCCCTGCCTCCCTTGTAATTTACCACACATCCTTCTTTGGGACACTCAGGATGATTGTCTGGTGCTATTGAATTACTGCTTATAACATGATCAATTATTTCCAAAGAAAGAGTTCGTATCTCTGATGCTACGATTTGAAGGCGCTCATCTTTGTCTTCATCTGCTATATGCTGTATGTTTTCCAAAATGTCTTCGAGTTGCTTCATTTGTTTTTTCAATTTACCCACATCGAAACTTTTTGATTTTATGGTTCAGCTCCTACTTATAAACCTAGTTTATATTTTACTGCACATTTATGCAGAAAAAATAAAGTATAGTTATGGGTCAGCTTTTTATTTAACTAAGAGTGTAGCATGAAATATGCCTAAGCGAGAGAAAAGAGTGCAAATTGCAGCACTGTTAAACGTTGGCTTCACCATTCTGGAAATTGTTGGTGGCTTTTGGACAAACAGCTTAGCAATTCTATCAGATGCACTACACGACTTTGGCGACAGCGTTGCCTTACTGGCATCTTGGCTCTTTGAACGAGGGGCACGTAAATCACCTGATTCCAGTCGAACCTTTGGGTATCAACGGCTCTCCCTCTTTTCCGCTCTCTTTTCTGGGATGATTTTATTTGGGGGCTCCATAGTTATCCTCTCTCAAGCCATACCTAGAATTCTTAACCCAGAAAACGTGAATGCGACTGGCATGGTTGGCATAGCAATCATTGGCATCCTATTCAATGGTGCGGGTTTTCTTCAGTTAAAAAAAGGAGAAAGCTTGAATGAGAAAGTTCTGTCATGGCATCTGTTAGAAGATGTGCTTGGATGGGCGGTCATCCTGATTGGTGGCATCCTCATTCACTTTTGGGACGTTTACCTGCTTGATCCTATAATGACACTGGGCTTAACGGTCTTTATCCTTTACAACGTATCCAAGAATTTGAGGGAAGCAGTAAACATCCTGCTTCAAGGTGTGCCAAGGCACATCAACATCAACGAAGTTAAGCGAGATCTCTTAGCAATTGATGGAGTAACAGGAGTGCATGATATGCATATTTGGTCTTTAGAGGGAGAAACCGATATCCTAACAGCACACATCGTAGTAGATGAAGAGCGGCTTAGAACTCCAGATCAGACCAGAAAAGCAGTTAAAGAAGTATTCAGAAAGCATCATATTGAACATTCAACAATCGAGCTTGAAAGCAAGTATTTCTGTTCAGGCATTGAATGTAAAAATTGGTGTTCAGAACATAATTGATACTTTTCAGGGAGAAATTTCTTTGGTGGCAGTGGTCGTAGCTTCTGTTACTGGTTTTCCGTCTTTGTAGGAGCATTGGATTCCGAATTTTCTGACGGCTTCTACACATAGCGCTGGATCACATAAGGATGTGCTGAGATATTTTTCTCCTCCATCAGGAGCTATCACCACCATCACTCCTCCATCGATTTCCTTCGCCTTCTTTCTGGCGATGTGAAAAATAGCCCCCGAACTCGGTCCAACAAATAGACCTTCCTGAAGAGCCAAGATTCTCGCCGACTCCTCAGCATCCTTTGGAGAAGCCGTGTAGATTTCATCAACGAGTTCACGTTTCCAGATGGCTGGAACATACTGCGTCTTCAGATTCTTCAGTCCTTGAATTCCCGTGCCGGCTTCGGGTTGGACAGCAATTATTTGAATGTCAGGTTTGAGTTCTCTGAGCCTACATGATACGCCCATTAGGGTGCCGCTTGTGCCTAAACCAGCAACAAAATGTGTGATTTTGCCTTTTGTGTCTCTCCAGATTTCTTCGGCTGTGGTTTCGTAGTGAGCGATAACGTTGGCAGGATTTGCGAACTGATTGGGAATAAAGTATTTGTCTGGGTTCTGTTTGGCAATCTCATGGGCAAGGTCTTCAGCTCCGTCCATTCCCTTTGAGCCTTCGCTGAGAATAACCTTGGCGCCTAAGGCTAACAGGATCTGGCGTCTCTCTCGTGTCATGGTGTCGGGCATTATGAGAGATAGGTCGTATCCTTTCACGCGGCAAACCAAGGCGAGTCCAATGCCTGTGTTTCCGCTGGTGGGTTCGATGACTGTCATTCCTTTCTTTAGCTTTCCGTTCTTCTCTGCGTGTTCAATCATGTATTTGGTTATGCGGTCTTTAACTGAGCCGCCTGGGTTGAATTTTTCAAGTTTTAGGAACATCTCAAGGTTCGGGTTTGGATTTAGATGATTAATTCGCACCATAGGCGTGTTTCCGATAAAGTCGAGGATGTTTTCCACAATCATTTGCCTCACCGGTTGATTTGTTGTCTATAACGATTCTATAACACCGTTATAAAGCTTTTGTGGTATCACGGACACAGGACATAACATTCTAATACTTCGAGGCGATTTCAATACGCGGTCATAATGTGCAGTGCATCTTCAGACGAATACTTTGCTGATCCCGTCGGCGTACCTCCTTTTGAAAAAATTCAGGTCATGGTCGAGGCAGAATTTGACGTGGAAGAAGGATTTATTGAACATGGCATCCCAACCTTCCATGTAAGTCTCCGAGAGGACTCTAAGGAAGCTTTCCTAAGGCTTATGAAGCATCTGGAATCACTGGAGCTTCTTCCAATTCTTAGACGGAGAGAAGAAAAAGTTGTGCTTAAGATCGTAGCGAAACCCCCCACAGAACCAAGCCGAAACATAATAAACATTGCACTATTTTTCGCTACGCTTGGAACGGTTTTCCTCTCCGGATACCTTTACTCCCTGAATATTTTAGACGCCCTACTGTTTACTGGAGCCATCATGGCTATACTGGGTACTCATGAGATGGGACACAAGCTACTGGCAGACAAGCACGATGTTGAAGCCACCTATCCATACTTCATTCCAGGTCTTCCACCTATCGGCACTTTCGGAGCCCTCATCCGACAGAAAGCTCTTCCTCCAAACAGGGATGCCCTCTTTGATCTCGGCTTCACAGGACCGATAACAGGATTCATAATCGCAATAATAGTGACCTTCATAGGAATCCAGCTATCTACACTTGTTCCCCTAGACCCCGACGCAGGGTTACTTCCAGTGCCCCTTCTGTTCCGGTTCATTATAACGCTGTTTCCACCCAGCGGCACAGGAGATGTGATACAGCTTCATCCTGTTGCCTTCGCAGGTTGGGTTGGCATGGTTGTCACTATGCTTAATCTGGTTCCCTCAGGCATGTTTGATGGAGGTCACGTCGCCCGAAGTGTAATGGGGGATAGGGCACACAAAATTATTTCATACGCAGGTATCGCTTTGTTGGCTATTGTATGGTGGCCAATGGCTATCTTAGCTATCTTTTTTTCAGCTGCCAAACATCCCGGTCCCCTAGACGATGTTTCCAAGCTTACAACTCTTCGAAAAGTGGGTGCCATTCTCCTAGTAGTCGTATTTATCCTCTCAGTAGTTCCGATGGGACTATCATTTTGAACATCAGCTTATAACGTGCCACGAATAAATTGCTTCCAGATAGAGTGCACCATCAATTGGTTTGATCCATTTTTGGAACCACTTTTTCGGCGAAAAGCTTCAATCCTCTCAGGTCAGGAAGATCACCGAAATACAGCATAAAATGCGTCACACCCAGATTTGCATACTGCCGTATTTGTTTATTACAATCTTCAGGAGTACCCACAAGGCTTGTTCGCATGAAATCCTCCAGAGAAACACCTACCGGTACATACTGCAGAACTTTTTCATCTAGTTCTTTTCTGTCCTCTCCAATGAAAATCTGTCCTGCAAGCCAGCGTGACTTCTCGATCTCTTGAAAACTTCTACCCAAAGCGATGCAGTGCTTTTCTAAAGTCTGCAGTTTCCTCTTATACTCCTCAAAGGAGGGCGTATAGCCCCAGTCGTATCTGTCCGCATGCTGAGCGGTTACTCTCAACGTTAGTTTTTCTCCCCCTCCACCTATGGTTATTGGGGGATGAGGCTTCTGCACTGGCTTAGGTTCACAAACAGCATCCCGTATCGTGTAGTGTTTCCCCTCGTAGCTCGCTTTCTCTTCTGTCCACATCTTCTTTATGATTTCCACAGCCTCCTCCAATCGTTCTATCCGAGCCTTCGATGAGAGGAAGGGAATGCCGTAGGCTATGTGCTCCTTTTTCTGGACTCCTGCTCCAATGCCGAACTCCAGCCTCCCCTTTGATATGTTGTCGAAGGTCGCACTTATTTTGGCGAGCAATGAAGGGTTCCTAAAGGAGTTACAGGTTACCATGGTGCCTAGCCTTATCCTTTCGGTAACTGAGGAGAGGGCTGAGAGGGTTGTCCAGCACTCGAGAATTGGCATTTTTTCTAGCATTAGATGATCGTCCAGCCAAATTGAATAATATCCCAGCCGTTCACATTCTAGAACTACCTCTTGGAGGCGATTAAACAACTGCATTCTTTTTTCAGTTCTGAAAATGTGAAAGGGAAGGAACACGCCGAACCTGATTTTATCCAATGTTACCAAGTCTCCTTTCGTGTCGACTATCCTTTCTATGAGGAAATGTGTTGGCGTCAAAAACTAATATACTTAAGCGTTATAGCAACAAAATTCGTGTTTAGCTCTACAGAACGGCGACGTATACTTTCTTTCGGTCCAACTTGCGTTCGTGCCAATCGGCATCGACTTCAACCCGTTCCCCGTGCACATGAACTTTTTTGGCTCTTACAAGCTCCTCCATCTCAGTTACGTAAGGTTTCAACAGCTGTATACTCGCCGAGTCCAGTTCCGCAATGTGAATTGACTCAAGTATGTCAGTGGGTGAGAATCCAAGCTCCTTCCTGAGGGCTTGAACTCGGCGGGCTAAGTCCCGCATAATACCTTCCCCCTCAAGAGCCTTGTCACGATGTGTGTCAAGCAGAACATGCAGGTCAGCTTCAGAAGCCATTGCCCACCTCTTCGAATCAACCTCCGGAAGCTCCTCTGCATACTCGACCTCCTTTATGTTCGCCAGCTCAAGAAACAGCGCTTCCAGTTTCTTTAGGGCTCCCTGAACCTTTTTGGGCGCAACAACAACTGCCTTTGCCAGAGGCCATCGGCGTTTCAACTGCGCATCCTGCCGAGCAGAATACACTAGGGGAAGGCTCTGTAGCAGAATCTCAAATTCCTTTTCTAAGGCAGCATCCTCCAAGTTAGCATCCGGTTCAGGCCAGTTTTCCAGATTAACTGTTTCAGGGAGGGAGTTATCCAGTTCCCTGTAGACTTTCTGGTACAGCGCTTCACTCAGAAACGGTGTAGCAGGGTTGAAAAGGAGAACTAATTTTTTCAGGATATACCATAGGGTTGCATAGACAGCTAGTCTGCGGTTCAGGGTTTCTGGGTCGTCGCTCCACAGGTCTCTTCGAATCATGGGAACATATTCACGGCTCAGAATATTGACAACGTAGTCTTCCAGCTTGGACAGAGCAAAATTGAATTCGCATGCCTCAGCTCTTTCTGTGAATTCCTTTACGAGATTTTGCAATTTGGATAGGAGCCATCGATCTGGAGTTTTCAGAGAATCCTTCTTTTTTGCCCATTGAAGAGTGTTTTTTTTCGCGTTGAAGCGGTCGTATTCGGCGTTTTGCAGGAAGAAGTTGTGGAGGTGGTAGAGGGTGCTGAGAACTTGGTAGGGGCGTCCCCTAAGGTCTTGGGTGTCGAAGTTCATGGAATCGATGGGTGAAGTTTTCCATAAGAAATAGAAACGGGAGACATCGGCTGAGCGTTCCTGAAGTAGTTTGTTGATTTCTATCACGTTTCCGAGGCTCTTACTCATCTTTCTTCCTTTCGCGTCTAACACAAAGCCCTGAAAGAGGAACTCTTCGTAGGGCGCTTCGGGTTTGCCCGTTAATATCACATGTTCTAGGAGAAGCGAGTTTGCCCATCCTCGAGTTTGGTCCACAGCTTCGGTTAAAAAGTTCACTGGAACAAACTTGCTGAATTCTTCGTCTGTGAATCTGGCGTAGGGGGAGGCGCCGCTGTTGTGCCAGACATCCAACACAAAATGTTCCCTCACCATCCTGCCTCCACACTCCTCGCACTTCAATATCACACGATCTATCCACGGTTTGTGGAGTTCAAAATCTTTGCCGGGCAACTCCAAGGCTTTCGCAACCAACTCTTCCTTGCTGGCTACCAGAGTTTTGGAGCCGCATTTTTCGCAGACCCAGATGGGTAATGGTGAGCCCCAGACTCTGTCTCTGGAGATGCACCAGGGTTTTCCCTCTTTCAAGAAGGCGAAGAATCTGTTCTTGGGGCTATCGTAGAAGTAGTTTACCTTTTGTGCGGCTTTTACAACTTTGTCGTTTATTTTGTCTGTCCAGAGGAAGTACTCTCTCCGCGCCAACCACACGAGTTTGTGGTGGGATCTCCAGCAGGTTGGATATTCGTGGGTTATGGTTTTCATTTTAAGTAGTAGTCCCCTCTTGCGAAGTTCCTCCACAACCATACTGTCTGTTTTTCTGACGAAGAAGCCGGCAAAGTCGCCTGCCTCCTCGGTGAATGTCGCTTCGTCGTCAAAGGGGGCGTAAATGGGTAACTTGCGTTTCTGGGATGCTAAAAAGTCGTCTTCCCCGTTTGCTGGGGACAAGTGCACTATGCCTGTGGCTGTGGAAACGTCCACGAAACTTTCTCCTACCACGGTGTGAATTAGGGGTAATTTGTCCAGTTCTTCTTGTTTGGGAATCAGGTCCTTGAAGGGGTACTCATATTTTACGCCCACCAAGTCCTTGCCTTTCACAATTTCGAGAATTTTGTACTTTTCGACTCCAAGTTCTTCCATGATTGGTTCGACGCGGCTACTAGCGAGAATCCATATTTCGTTTTTCACTTTGACTCGTGAGTATTCTTCTTTGGGGTTGACTCCGATTATCATGTCTGTGATTAGGGTGAAGGGCATGGTGGTCCAGATGACGAAGTATTCGTTTTCGGTTTCGCTTAGTCTGAATTTGAAGTGGATTGATGGGTCTTCAACTTCTTTGTATCCGAGGCCTACTTCGGCGTTGCTGAGTGATGTTTGGCAGTGGGGGCAGTAGGCAACAACATAGTAGCCTTCGCCGAGGAGGTTTTGTTCCCATGCTCTTTTGAGGTATTGCCACTCCCGTTCGATATAGCGGTCTTGGTGGGTATAGTAGGCTTTGTCCTGGTCTATGAACATGCCCAGTTTCTTGTCTGCCTCAACCCACTGGCGGTGATACTTCAGGATACTCTTCTTGCACTCCTCAACAAAGCGCTCTACACCTACCCGCTTTAGCAGCTCCTTCTTGTTCTTTGCACCAAGAGTCTTCTCCACTTCCAATTCAACGGGCAATCCTTGGCTGTCCCAGCCAGCCCAGAATGTAACATAAAAATTCTGCATTGTTTTTAGGCGATAATGGAAATCCTTTATGACCCGGCCTCGAGCATGACCAACATGCTGAATGCCGTTTAGAGTCGGTGGACCCTCAACGTAACCGAGGAGTCCTTTGTTGTTTTTTTCTCGGTATTCTGCCAGTTTCTGGAGTGTTTGGTTTTTTTCCCAGAAATCACGAACTTCACGTTCAAGCTCGAGTGGGCGATAGTTTTGGGTCAGCAAAGGTCTAGAATTAGCCTTGAATTTCGCGGCCACCACTCATTCACGACACCCGAATGAATCCCTGATTGCTCATGGATGAATATAAAGTTTTAATCTTGTTTCTATTTGTACCAGTCTAAGCTTTTCTCTATGTATACAATGAAGCTGTTAAAGAATTCTTTAACGTCATCAGTTAGGCTTGTTTTGGTGAGGAGCTCTCTTGCCTTTTTAGCGTGTTTCTTTGATGTCTTCTTTGCGGCTTCTAATCCTCCACTCTCCCTAAGCACAGTTCTCACCAACTCTATCTCTCCCCGGTTAAGATTTTTCTTTCCAAGAAGACATCTTAAAGCTTCAGATTTCTCCTGCTCTACTGAGTTGAGAGCATGAATTACGTGTAGGGGTTTCTTGCCTGTGGCGATGTCTACGCATGGAGGACGACCGTACTGATCCTCAGGAGCGAAGCTGTCGATGATGTCGTCTTGAATGTCGAAGGAGTAGCCCATGTTCTCAGCTGCTTCACCCAACATTGAATAATCCTTCTCCGGGGCGTCACCCAGAATAGCGCCAATAAGGATTGTTACTTTGAAGAGGGAAGCAGCTCTCTTGCCCGCCATAACACACCATTCGTTAACATCTATATCCTTGAATTCGAAGAGTAAGTCGAGGATTTGGCTCTCATTAACTTCCCTGTAACCCTCTGAAAGGAGAAGCAGCACTTTGCCAAGCTTCTCTTCTGAAAAACCAGAATTCATTATAGATTTGAGCGCCAAGGAGTATGCGATGTTGCCGGCGAAGACGGCAGTTCCCTCCCCAAAACGTGGCGTGTAGGGGTCGTAGCTTTCCATGAACTTTTTGTGCAGTGTACTTCCTCCTCTTCTGAGATTGTCCATGTCAACTAGGTCGTCGTGAACCAGAATTGCGTGACGGTACAGCTCGATTCCGACGCAGACATCTAAGATTTTGTCATCAACCTTTCCTGTGTAGCCTTTGTAGGTGAGGAGCGTGCTGCATGAAGCCAACCGCTTTCCCTTCCGTAGCATAAACTCTTCAAGATCAGAGTAAACCTTCTCAATGAAGGGGTGGTAATCTCCTGCTTCTTTCACGGCTTCCGCTAGAAATTTTTTTAGACGTTCTTCGATTACCGCACCATAACTATCTAGCGTTTTCTCCCAACTCATTCCTCATCCAGCCGAAATGTTGACAGGTATAGAAGCTTCTAGGTTTTTCTAAA
Organism: Candidatus Bathyarchaeum sp.; assembly: GCA_020344315.1. Taxonomy (GTDB): domain Archaea; phylum Thermoproteota; class Bathyarchaeia; order Bathyarchaeales; family Bathyarchaeaceae; genus Bathyarchaeum. The sequence goes on along the minus strand of CP070820.1, from coordinate 901,039 downwards.
AGCTTTGCCTAAAGCAATTTTTTTCCAGAATACGCGCTACTGTTATCTCTACTTTTTGTCGAGGCTACCGTTCAGAATATGTTCTTGTATCAATTTGAAGGAGTTGAGGCACGTGTCTGGAAAGAGGGTCACTATAGTTGCACCTTTGTTTTTCTTGGCTATTCTTCTTGCGGCAACATAATTGAGTCCAGATGATGTGCCGACAAGGTAGCCCTCTCTCCACAGATACTTCAAGGCTTCAAAGCTTTCCTCATCGCTGACTTCAATCCAGTCATCAATCAAGTTCCTGTTTTTTCTGAGAATAGCCGGTTCTAGGGATTCTTGGAAGTTTCTTAACCCTTGAATGTGATGATTTCTTTGGGGTTGAACTGCTACACTTTCCACATCAGGATTCTCTACCTTCAAGTAACTTGTGATGCCTACCAACGATCCTCCTGTGCCAACTCCTAAAACGATGTTTGTTACTTTTCCGTCGATTTGGTTCCAGATTTCAGGTCCTGTTCCTTCCATGTGGGCTCTTAGGTTGTCTTGGTTGCTGTATTGGTCTAGCCATATCTTGTTTGGATCATCCAGGTACATGTCCTTGACTTTTGCTATGGCTCCATCTCTCTCGTTTCTTAGTGGGCAGTAACCGTCCGGGGTTTTTTCAACCGTTGCTCCGGTCTCTCTGATTCTTCGATACGTTTTTCCAGCGGAGACGCTCGGTATCACTATTAATGTTTTTAGACCCAGAAACTTGCCGGCTCTTCCATATGCTATTCCCAGATTTCCGGAGGAAGCTTCAACGAATTTGGCATTTTCGGATGTGACTAGACCCTGCTTTATTGCTCCCTCCAGCATGTAAACTGCTGGTCTGTCCTTGACAGAGTGGCTCAAAGGATTGTAGTATTCTAGTTTTGCGTAGATTGAGCTTCCATTGACGTTGTCGATATGTATCAGTGGTGTTTCTCCGATTTTCTGCTTGAGAAGATGTATTTTCTTGCGGATAGATTCAGGGGAAAAGGAGTCGACTGAGGTTAAGGACCGATTTTCTGCTTGAACAAACACGTCCACCAGCCATCAATATCCCTCATAACACTGTCATAGTTATCCTACCCCTTCCAACATGAAATATAAACCTTGTGTTTTTGCTGCTGGAAACTTGCTGACTGAGCCGAGGTCTCTCGCAAGCGGGCATTTAGCATGTGTATTCTAATTGGAATAATAACATCAGGAAAGTATTAATAATGGAATAACATTCAAGTCGTCAAAACGGTGCAGGAGGTCTCGAAACTCAACCACATAAAATCCCTCAAATGCAAAAAGTGCGGCAGAGAATATCTGCCCATCAAAACCTATGTTTGCGAAGAATGTTTTGGACCATTAGAAGTAGCATACAATTACAACTCAATAGAACTAAACAGAAAATCATTCCAGAACAGACCAAACACAGTCTGGCGATACTTCGAACTACTACCAGTACAGGACAAAACAAAAATCGTGGACCTAGGCGCAGGCTACACAATCTTACACAAATGTAACCGACTGGCCAAAGCCCTTGGACTAAAAAAGCTATACGCCAAAGATGACAGCGTCAACCCAACCTACTCCTTCAAGGACCGGCCAGCCACAGTAGCAGCATCCAAAGCCCTCGAATTCCACGCCAAAGCCTTCGGAGCCGCATCAACAGGCAACCTAGCCGCCGCCGTAGCCGCCCATGCAGCCAAAGCAGGACTATCATGCTACGTATTCATTCCTGCTGACATAGAACCTAACAAGATTGTTCAAGCATCAGCCTACGGAGCCAAAATAGTTGCTATCAAGGGAACATACGACGACGCAAACAGACTCGCCGCCCAAGCCGCAGAAACCTATGACTGGGCCTTCGCCAACATCAACATACGTCCCTACTACGTCGAAGGCTCAAAAACCTTAGCCTTCGAAGTATGTGAACAACTTGGATGGAAAACACCAGACCATGTAGTAGTACCCATAGGAAGCGGAGCACTCCTCTGCGCCATCCAACGAGGATTCAACCAATTCAAAAAACTCAACCTAATCGAAGACACAAAAATCAGAGTCTCTGGCGCTCAACCTTCAGGATGCGCACCAGTAGTAAACGCCTTCAAAAACAAATCCAACGATGTCACCCCAATAGAATACCCAGATACAATCGCAAAAAGCTTGGCTGTAGGGGACCCAGGCAGCGGACTTGACGCGGTTGAAACCATACGCCAATCAGGAGGAATAGCAGAAACCGCCACAGACACTGAGATACTGGACGCGATTAAACTCTTAGCGAAGACCGAAGGAATATTCACCGAGCCAGCAGGCGGCGTAACCGTAGCGGTTCTGAAGAAACTAGTTGAAAGCGGAGAGATTTCACCAGATGAAAAGGTTGTATGCTACGTGACAGGTAATGGATTGAAAGCAACCGAAGCGATTCTGCACCATATCCCGGAACCTGTTGAAATTGAACCCAATCTAGGATCCTTCGCAAAGACCTTTAACTTGGAGGTGAAGAAATGGCAAAAGTGACTTTACGTGTCTTCGCAACTTTAGCAACAGCCTTAGGGAAGAAAGAAGTAAAAGCAAAGGGCTCTTCGTTAAAGGAGACTCTAGATTCTTTGAGTGGGAAAAACGGGGAAGATTTCAAAACAAAGATACTAGATAGTGAGGGAAATCCTCAAAGACACATCAGAATCTATATAAACGGTAAAGATATTCGCTTCCTCAAGGAGCTTGACACTCCGCTCAACGATGGAGACGAAGTGTTAATTCTTCCAGCAGTAGTGGGAGGCTAAACCTAAATGACTCACCGCAGTGAGGCAAAAAACACCAAACAAAACCAGTTAGATCTTTCTCGCGAAGAATTGGAGTATTATTCAAGGCAGATTGTTCTGGCTGAACTGGGATACAATGCCCAGTTGAAACTTAAAAACGCCAAAGCTTGCCTGCTGGGCTTGGGTGGATTAGGCTCTCCCGCTGCGACGCAATTAGCCGCCATTGGAGTTGGACATTTGCGTCTCGTTGATCGGGACGTCGTGGAATTAGCTAATTTGCATAGGCAGCATCTCTACGGAGTTGATGATATAGGATATCCGAAGGTTGAGGTTGCTGCCAAGAAGTTGCATAGACTGAATCCTTACATCGAAATAGAGTCTCTTCCCCTCTACATGAATGAGGATAACGCTGAAGAAATAGTAAAGGGCATGGATGTTGTGATTGACTGTTTAGACAGCATGACAGCTCGTTACGCCATAAACAGAGCCTGCGTCAAACTTGGCATACCCTACATTTTTGGAGCCGCAATAACAACCGCAGGCAACGTCTCTACAATAATTCCGGGGAAAACAGCATGTCTCGAATGTTTCTACGGCAACCTTGATGATGACAAGCTGCCAAAATGCGGAGTGGTGGGAGTCCATCCTTCACTATTGGGTATAATAGCAAGCCTAGAAGTCAGTGAAGCCATCAGGATACTTACAGGAAAACAACCTCGTTTAGCCAACAAACTCTTCCACGTTGATATAGAACATGTAGAATTCAACGAAATTCGCCTCTCAAAAGTTGACGAATGCCCAGTCTGCGGATCAACACCCTCAGATTCCCCTATGCCCCTTAAACGAGAACTGGTTGAAGAAATCTGTGGGAGAAGCGGAAAAAAAGTATTCGTCATCATCCCAAGAAAAACTCTTCAGATTAACCTTAATGAATTACTACCATATCTCAAGAAAAAGGGTTTCAAGGTAAAAATCAACGCTTCCCTCGGCCTAACCTTTGACAAAGATCAGAAAGTCTCTGCCAGCATTCTCAAAAGCGGAGTCATGATCATAGAAGGCCCAAAAGAAAAGCAAGAAGCCCTCAGCATTTTCCGCGAAACACTTGTTGATGGGCTTGGCATCTCTGAAGAATTAATTGTGTAAAATTAAAATCTGTTCATTTTTGTGGATTTTATGTTTTTCTTTTGTGGCGACGTTCCAGTTCTTCGAAGATGCTGGTAAGCTTTAAGCCTCTTTGCGCGAAGAGCACTAAGATATGAAACAGCACGTCAGCTGCTTCATGCGTGATCTCCTTGACATTGCCTTCTTTTACTGCAAGGACAAGTTCCACATTCTCTTCCCCTATCTTCTGAAGAACAGCGTCCTCTCCTTCAGCAGTCAGGCGGGAGACATAGGACTTCTCTGTGGGATTCCGAATCCGTTCTTTTATAACCTCAAAAATCCTTTCAACTATCTTTGCATCAACCCCCTGTTCTTCTTCTGCGATCAGGGGCTTGTAGAAGCACGTCTCTTCGCCTGTGTGACACACTGGACCAATCTGCTGAACCTTAAAGAGAATTGCGTCATTGTCACAGTCTAAGACAGCATTCTGTACTAGTGAATGATGCCCAGACTCTTCGCCTTTAAGCCATATTCTTTCACGGGTTCTGCTCCAGAAATGCGCCTTGCCACTTGCAAGCGTCAACCGCAAAGCCTCCTCATTCATGAAGGCTTGCATTAAAACCCTATCGTTCGACGCATCTTGAATAACAGCGGGAACAAGACCCTTACCCTTCTCAAAGTTCACCTTTTTAACAAATTCGTCAATCTTAGTTTCATTAAGTTGCAAGACCAAAATTCTCTTCCTCCGTTAGACTAGACGCACCGGCACTCCCTTCGTAGCGAGGAACCTCTTAACCTCTCCCACAGAATACTGGGACCGATGGAAGATAGAAGCTGCTAAGGCGGCGTCAGCGTCTCCAGCCGTCAAAACCTCGTAGATGTGATCAAGGTTTCCGGCGCCTCCGCTGGCAATTATCGGCAGGTTCGTTGCTTTACTCATGGTTCTTGTCAAGGGAATGTCGTAGCCGTCTTGGGTTCCGTCGCAGTCCATGCTAGTTGGCAAAAGTTCCCCTGCACCCAGTTCTTTCACGGTCTTAGCCCAAGCCATGGCGTCTATTCCTGTAGGCACTCTTCCTCCCTCAACGTAGATTTCCCACCAACATAGCCCCTTCGCAGTCTCCACAACCGTCTTGTCAGGCAAACTTTCTTCCACGTAAACTCTCTTGGCATCTATAGCAACAATTATACATTGACTACCAAAAACCTCAGCCGATGCCCTCACAAGTTCAGGCTCTCTAACCGCTGCAGTGTTTATGGAAACCTTGTCTGCCCCAGCGGATAGGGCATTCTGGATGTCGGTGATGTTTCTGATGCCCCCGCCCACGGTGAAGGGAATAGAGACCATATCTGATGTTTTTTTCACAACATCCAACATTGTATCCCTTTTCTCGTGAGAAGCAGTAATATCTAGGAAAACCAGCTCGTCAGCGCCCTGTTCTTCATAGGCTGCCGCTAGCTCCGCAGGGTCTCCTTCAATTTTCAGGTTCACGAATTGGACGCCCTTAACAACCTTTCCGTCCTTAACGTCAAGGCAGGGCACTATTCTTTTAGCTAACATTTTTCACAACCTCCAAAGCCTCTTTAAGGGTAAACTTTTTCTCGTAAAGGGCGGCGCCAACCACTACACCCTCTACTCCTGTCCCAGCTAACTCCACCAAGTCATCGAGGCTGGCTACGCCACCGGATGCTATGACAGGAACTCTCACCGCTTCCACCAACTTTGTGATCTTTTCAATTCTTGGTCCCTTCAAGGTTCCATCCACGCTGACGGAGGTGAAGATTAAGGCGCCAACTCCTATGGCTTCGAAAGAGCGGGCGAGGTCTAGATAATCTATCTCGGACCTGTTCTTCCAGCCGTGATATGTAACTTTTCCTTTCTTTTCGTCTATTGCTACGGCAACGCTTTTTGATCCGTGTTGATTTACGGCCTCTTCGACCAATGAGGGATTCTGAACTGCGGCTGTTCCGAAGATTATTCGATAGGCGCCTAGTTTCAGCAGTGCATCGGCTTTTTCTAGGGTTCTGATTCCTCCGCCGACCTGTACCTTCACATCAATATTCTTCATTAGGTTTTTGATTGTTTCCATGTTCTGTCCGGAACCTAGTGCTGCATCCAAGTCGATTAGATGGATGAGCTCTGCCCCTTGGTTCTCCAGCAGCCGAGCTGCTTCTAACGGATCCTCATAGTAGACCTTGCTTTTCTTTGGGTCTCCACGAACCAATCTAACGCATTTCCCTTCTAAAACGTCAACTGCAGGAATAACTAACATCTTGGCTACCTCTTCACAATCCTCACGAAGTTCTTCAGGATAATTAATCCGGTTTTACTGCTTTTTTCAGGGTGAAATTGTGTTGCAAAGAGATTCTGTTTTGCAACCATTGAAGGAAAATTGACTCCATATTCTGTAGTTGCTACGATTACCTCCGGGTCTGAGGGGTGCGGATAGTAGGAGTGGACGAAATAGAAGTAAGAGTTGTCTTTAACCCCCTCGAGCAACGGATGAGACTGCACTATGTCAATGGTGTTCCATCCCATTTGAGGAATCTTTACGTTCTCAGGCAATTTGATGATCTCTCCTGAGATGAAGTCCAGTCCCCTTATTGATCCGCCTTCGTTGCTCCGTGTGAAGAGAAGCTGCAGACCCAAACATACTCCAAGAATCGGCTTTCCATACTCCAGCGCCTCCTTCAATACATCAGTGACAGGAACTAGATTTTTGACTGCTGGGGCAAAGGCGCCAACACCAGGAAGAACTATGGCATCGGATTTTCGCAAGTCGTTTGGGTTGTGAGTAATGTGGACTTGAGCTCCCGATCTTTCGAGCCCTCTCCTGATGCTTCTCAGGTTTCCCACACCATAATCTACGACTGCCACTTGAGGTGCCGTTACAGAACCCCCTTTGCGCTTGGAACCTCATCTCCGATTCTTGGCTCCACCTCTAGAGCCTGCCTTAATGCAAGAGCTAAGGCTTTCACAGCTGCCTCTATTTTGTGGTGTTCGTTGCTACCGTAGAGAACCGTTATGTGCAGGTTTGCTTTCGAAGCTTGGGCTAGAGAGTCGAAGAAGTGTTCTATGTCCTCAGTTTTCAGGTCTTCGATCTGAGGCTGCATGAGTCCAAGGTTTCTAATAATGTAGGCTCTTCCGCCCAAGTCTACTGTAGCTCTTGCCAGAGAGTCGTCCATGGGAACATAGGCTGACCCGAACCGTTTGATTCCCTTCCTTTTTTCCACTACTTTACGCAGTGCCTCGCCCAATACCAAGGCTACATCTTCGCTGATATGGTGCGTTAGGTCTCCTGTTGCTTTTACTTTCAGGTCGAAGAGACCGTGTTTAGCTATAGTGACTAGAAGGTGGTTCAGAAACTTGACGCCTGTCTCCACCTCTACAGTTCCTTTTCCGTCCACATCTAGCTCCATGGTTATGTCCACTTCTTTCGTTTTTCTTTCAACCTTCACTTTTCTCATTTCAAACACTTCCTCCCAAACTCGTGAGTATGTATGGAATATCATTTACATCCGTTATAACGGCGTCAGCCCCATGTTTGGCGTATTCGGTAAAAAGTTTATTGGAATCCTCTGATGAGGACAGGACACCCAGAAATGATAGGTTCTCAAGTCCTTTGGACCTTGCGTTTTCAACAAGCAGGGCGTCTGCGATTCCATCTCCCACATACGTCACCCCACTTGCCTTACCAGAGAACTTCTCGATTAACTCGATGAAGAGAGTGGGATTTGGTTTTCCGAGCTTTTCCATTTCAAGTTCGGATTTGAGGAGGTCTCCAAGGAAAACAGCTCTGTTCTCATCAAAGTATCCCGTATAGTTGTAATTTTCTAAGATGTACATGCCTTGCATTCTGGGTCTTCCTGAGTATATCCCGAATTTGCCAAACTGTTGCAGAAGTACGTTAAAGGTCTCTTTGGTGGGAATGAACGCCTCTTTGTCCAGAAAGCTTTCACTAAAATCGAAGATAGATGATACACCATAAATTTTGTTGAATAGCCTTCTGCCTAGATACGTTTCCTCAAACAAGCGCTTCAACAGGTCAGGCTTCTCAAGGTCATAGGGAACCAACTTTCTAGCAAGCCTTCGTTCGTCCTCTCCAACTTTAAGGTTAGCTTGTGCCAAGAATAAATCCAAGCCAACAATATCATCGTTTTTTAGATTAACAAGGTCAGTTCCGTTCACTCCGTAACGTCTAAGGAAGGCACTGACTGCTTTGAGAATTTGAATGAAGCTCTGAAGATCTGAGAACTGGAGGTTGTTGAATTGTTTTGTGAAGTCTTGGAGGGCGTTTTTCTGTTTGAGTTCTCTGATTATGAGGTTGAGGTAGTAGGTGATGAAGGCGTAGGAGAGGTTCCAATCGTTGTTGTACATTCCTGTGTCCTTAAACTTCTGAATATCCCGTAAAGTGGCTAGCTTCCCTTCCTCTCCTTTAAGACCTAAAATTTCTAGGAAGTAGTAGTCAACAACTTTCCTTATGGTCTGGCGGTATGACTGGGAAGTTTGAACAAGCACACCGTCGAAGTCAAAGATTATCCTATCGATTCCGCGAAGAGTCTCCTCGGAGCCTTCTCTCAGGTATATCTGCCTTTCTTTGTTCAACAGTCGGTAAGCCATTCTGCCTATTCCTCCAGAGACTCTTTCAGAGCTGAAAGGAAGGTTTTGTTCATGTTTCGGGTTCCAACGGTGACGCGTATGCAATTCTCTAGGAGAGGCAGGTGCCCCCTATCCTTCACCAAGACATTTCTGTTTTCAAGTCTCTCTTTAACGATGGCAGAGGTAAGATTGCCATTAGTTACTTTGAAGAGAATGAAATTTGCGTCCGAAGGATAAGGAGTTACTCCATCGACTCGTTTTAGGTTGTCAATTAGCCATTCTCGTTCGTTGACTACGAAGTTGATTCGTTCTTCGAAGTAATTCCAGTTCTGTAGCGCAAATGTTATGAGCTGTTGAGTTATTACGTTCAAATTGAAGGGATCCATCACTCTCTGGACATACTTAACAAGGGTGCTGTTTGAAACTAGATAGCCGAGGCGGAGTCCAGCCAAACCGAAGGCCTTCGAAAAGCTTCGTAACACGGCAAGGTTCTCATAGTCTCTCACCCAGTTGATGACCGAATATCGAGCGAAGTCAGCATATGCCTCGTCCACAACAACAACACCGTTAAATTCCTGCAAGAGTCTTTTGATGTCCGTTTCTCGGAATTGGTTGCCTGTGGGATTGTTTGGGGAACAAACAAAAAGCAGAGAAGTATCCCTCTCCGCTTTCTTCAATATAGCGTCAACATCCAACTCGAAGTTGGGTCCAAGCATACTTGTGACCGTTTTGCCTCCATACAACTGCGCGAAGAAAGTATACATGGGAAATGTGGGCTCAACAACCAAGACTTTCGAACCCCTTCGGACAAACACCTTCATGAGCAAATCCATGACCTCATCTGCACCGTTCGCCACAGAGATTTCAGATTCGTTGAAGCCGAGGAAGGTTGAGATTGCTTTGACTGCCATGCATCCGCGAGGTGGAGGGTATGCTCGAACGTCGATGCTTCTGCAGGCATCAAGTAACAGTTTTTCTATAATATCACGTGGCATGGCGAAATTTTCGTTGAAGTCCATCTTCACGATTTTTTCACAGAGTTTGCGCCCAAGGATTGTCTCAACCTCGTAGCAGGAAAGATTTCTAACTTCCTTTTGAACCAAGTCTTCAATTTTCATTTTCTTTATCCTCCCTTATCGAGACTGATTTTGCGTGCCCGTCAAAACCCTCCATTTCAGCGATGGTAACTGCTGTCTCTTTCAGATTCCGGTAGCCTTCCTTACTGCACTGGAGAAAGTTCAGTGTCTTAACAAAATCTAAGGTTGAGAGACTGGAGTAGATTTTTGCGTAGCCTGCCGTGGGAAGGACGTGATTCAACCCGGAGGAGTAATCGCCCAAAGCGACGGGTGAATAGTTGCCTAGGAAGACGGCTCCGGCGTTTCGAATCTTGCTGAGAACTTCGGTGGGAGCATTGGTTTGGATTTGCAGGTGTTCGGGAGCTATCAAATTTGCGTATTCTATCGCCTCTTCAATGTCTCGAACGATCACTATTAAGCCTCCTTTTTGCATGGAGGACCTAATGATTTCTGTTCTGGAGAGGGATTTCATCTGCCTGTTAATCTCATCTCTGACAGCTGAGGCTAAAGCTTTGGATGATGTTAGAAGAATCGCCCATGCTTGAGGGTCGTGTTCTGCCTGAGCAAGAAGGTCTGAAGCAATGAAGGAAGCATTGCCGGTCTCATCTGCGATTATCAGAACCTCGCTTGGTCCAGCTGGAACGTCTATAGCCACGTCCTTGCTTACCTCCAGTTTTGCGGAGGTCACAAAAACGTTTCCTGGACCCACGATCTTGTCTACTTTTGGCACCGTCTCTGTGCCGTAAGCCATGGCAGCTATGGCTTGCGCTCCTCCAACACGGTATACTTCACTCAATCCCGCAATATCGGCAGCCACCAAAAGAGCCGGATTAACGTCTCCACTCTTTCCCGGTGGTGAACACACGATGATCCTTTCGACTCCAGCTACCCGAGCGGGGATGGCGCACATCAGCACCGAAGACGGATAAGCTGCCTTTCCTCCAGGAACATAGATACCAACAGATGCTAGAGGGCGAGTAACCTGTCCAACAGTTACTCCTTCTGCAATTTTCATGGTCCACTTTTCTCTGACCTGTTCCTTGTGGAAACTTGCAATATTGGTGGCGGCCTTCCTTAAAGCGCTGATCTGGCTTTTTTCAAGCTTTTCATACGCTTCCTTGATCTCTCTAGCTTCAACCTTGAGCTTTGATGTGGGAATCCGTACTTTGTCGAACTTCTCCGTATACTGCAAAAGGGCTGTGTCACCCTTCTCTCTGACATCCTCTATTATTGTTCTAACAGAGGAGGAGATCGTGGATAGATCAGATTTCCCCCTGTTCACCACTCGGGTAATCATTTCCTCCTTGAATTCCTGAGCCGTCACAATTCTCATCTTTTTCATAACCCTCCCCTTAGTCTGGCGAGAAGCTCAGTGATTTCCTTCTCAAAGGTTCTGTAGGCGATCTTGTTGCAGGCTAGTCTAGTAGTGGAGCCAAGAATGGAGGCGATCACCCTGAGATTGTTTTTTCGCAACGTTTCGCCGCTTGAGGAGATGTCTACGATTATCTGAGCCAAACCCAATTTAGGGGCGAGCTCTGATGTTCCGCTAACCTCCAAAACTTCCACTTGCATTTCATTTTCTTCGAAATATTTTCTGGCGAGGTTAGGAAATTCAGTTGCTACCCTTGTTAGAGCAGGAATCTCATTGACTGCGTTGATTGTTGAGGTTTCTGGAACCGCAACGACGAGAGTGCACTTTCCGAATTCTAGGTCTAATAATTCGAGAACATCTGCGTCTCTTTCGAGAATTAGGTCGTGGCCTGTGATGCCGAGGTCTACGGCGCCGTATTGGACGTAGACGGGTATGTCGTAGGCTCTGGCGAAGATTGCCTCGAATCTGGGGTCAGAGGTTCTTGAAACGTAGGTTCTTTCCTCTTCCAAAATTTCTATTCCTGCTCGTTCCAGCAATTTAATCGCCGGTTGCTTCAGGCGCCCCTTGTTTGGTATCGCGATGCGAATCTTTTTCTTCATTTTAAGATTGCCCTCCGATTTCTCGAAGGAAAGTTTCGAGCATTACGCTTCTTGAAACGTTTGACTTTATGTCGTAAACTGTTACAGGATTCTTGAGGGATGAACCGACAGAAACCACGTAATCTGTTCCAACAAACTTTCCGTATTCCATTGTTTTCTCAAGATTCCTCCTCGTTACTTCCAATGAGGCAATGACTCCGGCTTCACGAAGAAGCTTAACTGCTTCCACCGCAGTGTTCCTGAATTTCGACGATACAATAACCTTGGCTTTTGTCTCTTCTGGAATTTCAAAGCCTTGTGCCATGAGGGCTTGGAGGAGTTTTCCTATTTCCAGAGCGAAGCCTGTTGCTGGAAGCTTGAGTTTTCCAAATTTTTCGATGAATTTGTCGTATCTGCCTCCGCCGCCGAGGGGAAGACCTAGGTTTGGAACAGAAGCCTCAAACACCATTCCAGTGTAATATCCGATCTTTTTTGTCAAAGAAAAATCGAAGAAAACCATGTCTTCTATATCATAGTCCACAAGGATTTCCTGAAGTTCTAAGAGGCTTCCTAGATGCTTGTTCGCCTTATCATATTTTGACGCGTTAAGGGATATTGATGTAACTTCATCTAATTTTCTGCAGCAAGAAAGCTGAAGGAATGCCTCTCTTAGTTTGGAAGGAAAATCGTTCTGTTCCATGAACTTCTTTAGATTCACCGAATCTCGACACGATAGAAGATTCTGAAGGCTGCCTTTCTGTTGTTCATTCAAGCCTGCTGTATCCAACAGGTCTTTGAGGAGGCTGGCGTTTCCTAGGTCAATTCGCACCTCTTTCAAGCCAACTTTCTGGAGAGATGAGATGAGCAGAGCCAATATTTCTCCGTCAGCCTCGGGGGTGTTGCAGCCGACAAGTTCAACTCCAGCCTGACAGAACTCTCTTTCTCTCTTGAGGTACGATTGGCTGTACCTGAAAACGTTGGTGACGTAAAACAGGCGAATCGGCTCTGGCACAGATGGCATGCGAGTTGTCACGATTCTGGCGACTGGCGCTGTCATTTCGGCTCTTAAGGCTAAAATTTTTCCGTCAAAGTCTTGGAACTTGAACATGGTGTCGACCAGTTCGGGTCCGACGCCTGTGGATAGGGTTTCAACGAATTCGATGGTGGGGGAGCGGACTTCTCTGTAGCTCCATAGTTCAAAAATTTCTTTTAGCTGGTCTTCAATGTAGCGGTACTGTTCAACTTCGTTAGGTAGATAGTCCCGGGTTCCTTTTGGGGTGTGTAGCTTGGTGAACGTTATTCCTCCCTGTCAATTTTTGTCCTCCGTGGGTAATTTGTGGGTTAGAACCCATATTACGCACACCTTATATAAAGGTTTCTGAAAGGAATAGTGGAGACCAGAGAACATGCGAATGACAGAGATAGTTAGAATAGACTCCAGAGGAAGAGTTACTATGCCTTCCTCAATCCGTGAAGCCGTGAGGCTCTCGGAGGGAATGTATGTAATGTTGATAGCTGATTTAGACGAGAAAGAGATCAGAATCACCCCTTTCGCTGACCCGGAGGCAAAACTAGTTGAATTACGCATCACGTTCTCAGATATTCCCGGTGCCCTTGCAAAAGCGGCAAACATCCTAGCAAGTCAGGGAGTCGACCTGCTCTCTAGCCAATCCAGAACTCTGCGGAGAGGAAAATCAGCTGAATGGGTTGTCATAGCCGATGTTTCCAGATGCAAATGTAAAGTGGAGGAACTTGAGAGGAAGATAGTTGCGGAGGGCGCTGCAAAAGAAGTGAAGTTCAGAAGTTACACCTAAAAGCAATTCTAACATAAACATCTAAGAAAATTCATCCTTTAGGAGCTGCTCAGTTATGGAAGAAAGGGTCTATGCACTATTCGGCGTTTTTGGACCCATGCTCCTCTACGTTTCCATCGCAATGTCTTTAGTTCTTTATCCTCGGTTCAGCTGGGAAAGCAACGCCCTAAGTGACCTTGGACACGCCGCTGACAGCAATGTCGCCTCCATATTTAACCTCGGTCTATTGCTTGCAGGTTTTTTTCTGATGATCTACGCAGCAACAGTCTTCAGAAAACACGCCAAGTATAGCAGTCTTTGCCTGTTGGTTTCAACTTTTCTAGTCCAGTTGCTGGCAGCATTCAACGAGGTATACGGTTCTCTCCACTATGCTGTGGCAGTGCCCCACTTTGTAATGCTGAGCCTCACTTCAATCGTTTATACAATCGAAAAAAGGTCAGCCGTAGCCCTCATCACCTTCATAATAGTTCTTGGCTCATGGACACTATATGGATTAAACATATTCAATATTGGTATAGCTGTTCCAGAAACCATATCAAAAATTGTTGTCTCATGGATCATGATCTCAGCCATCAAAATCTACACTAACAAATCAACTTGACCGATTCGACGCTGAATCAGCTAATACACTGTGATGCTTCTCGTTCCGGGTAGTCTTCTTATCTCGCCAATCAGTTCTGAGGGAATATCCCCCTCGATGATTAGGGTCAATGTGGGGTGTGCACTTATACTGGGGTCTTCTGCTAGAGCTTGCCTTATACTGAGCCCCTTCTCTGACACCTTTTTCGTAACATTAGCTATGATGCCTGTCTGGCTAGCGTCCTTAGGCACAAAAACGATTACGCTCAGGTTAAACTCGCGGGCAACCTCCTGCAGCGAATACACCTGCCTAAGATTCATGTAAATCCTTTTCAGTTCTGTCTCAGAGAGTATCGTTTGAACAGTACTGTCGACGGCTCGGCGTTCAACACCTGCTTCCTTTGCAATCTGGGTGTGAGGTATCTCTATTCCACCGCTCACAACTTTGCCGTCCCCCCTGACTTGGAAGCCCCTCTCAAACAAGAGCCTCGCCACCCTCTGTTGGGCTGGCAAATCTTTAAAGAAGACCTTGATTTGGCTCCACATATCTATCTCTCCTCAAGGTAAACTGTTATCCGGCAAAGCTTATATAACCACTTCATGGCATAAAAAAGGTTAATTCTTCAAAATCGAAAAAGAGAGTGAAAAACTCATGGTATCCAAAAAAATAATGCTAGATGAGGAAGAAATACCCAAACAATGGTACTGCATACTGCCCGACATGCCTAAACCAATGCCTCCCCTTATACAAACAGACACGAAAGCACCTGGACCTGGAATCGTTCCCCTAATATTTCCCAAAGAGATCATTGGTCAAGAGATGAGTCAAGAAAGATGGATAAACATCCCTGACGAAGTGAGAGACGTCTACCGTCTGTGGAGACCCACCCCGCTTATCAGAGCATCTCGACTAGAAAAGGCCCTTAAGACTCCAGCCAAAATCTATTACAAATATGAGGGAGTCAGCCCCTCAGGAAGCCACAAACCCAACACTGCCGTTCCACAAGCCTACTACAACATGAAAGAAGGCAAAGAACGCATGGCAACCGAAACCGGAGCCGGCCAATGGGGCTCAGCTTTCGCCTTTGGCTGCCAGACTTTCAACATCGGATGCACAGTATACATGGTCAGGATTAGCTACGACCAAAAGCCCTACAGAAGGGTTCTGATGGAAAGTTACGGCGCCACGGTTCACGCGAGTCCGAGCAAAGAAACAAAGGCTGGCAGAGATGTTTTAGCGGAAGATTCTGACAGCTCTGGAAGCCTAGGAATTGCCATCAGCGAAGCTGTAGAAGACGCCTTGACTAATCAAGACACAAACTACGGTATAGGAAGTGTCTTCAATCATGTTCTCTTGCATCAAACAGTGGTAGGTCAGGAAGCTAAGAAACAGCTTGAATTAGTAGATGACTACCCAGACGTAATCTACGGATGCATAGGTGGCGGCAGCAGCTTCTCAGGTCTCTTCTGGCCCTTCTACTACGACAAAGTTACAGGAAAAGCCCCAAAAGATATCAGGTTTGTAGCCACTGAAGCGACAGCTTGTCCCTCGATCACCAAAGGCGAATACATGTACGATCACGGCGACACAGCAAGGATTACCCCCCTAGTCAAAATGCACACCTTAGGCCATAATTTCATACCCCCACCAATCCATGCTGGAGGTCTACGCTACCACGGTATAGCCCCCACGTTAAGCGTCTTGAATGAGGCAAACATGTTAGAGACCGCGGCCTATAATCAGGTGGAGGTCTTCGATGCCGCAAAAACCTTCATAGAAAGCGAGGCCATAATACCGGCTCCTGAGCCAACCCATGCTATCAAAGGCGTCATTGATGAAGCATTAAGATGTAAGGAGACTGGTGAGGAGAAGACTATACTCTTCCTGCTGTGCGGTCACGGCTACTTTGACATGCAAGCTTACGACGACTACAACCAAGGCAAACTACTACCGTACGATTACCCAGAGGAAAAGGTGCAGAAGGCTGTAGGTAAGATAAGGGAGCTTTATCCCTGGTTGGCAACTCTTCCTTACTAACCACGGCTGGATGGAGAACTCAAGCCCTCCCGAAAATCTCCCCGTCTCTTTTTTCTTTTTCAGTTAATTAATTTGGGTCTTTTTGGTTGTAGCAGAAACCTCTTTCTTGCCTTAAGGAATTAAAGAATTTCTTAGTTCATTTCAAAGATCATCCTTAATTTGAGGGTTATAGATTAAAGTAATGGTGACCATTAGTACTTTGGGGGGCTAAACTTGGTTAGAGTTTCTAAGATCACAAAAAGAGATGGACGTATAGTTAGATTCGATGAAACCAAGATAACTAACGCCATTCTTAAGGCGTTGAAGGCTGTCGAGAGGGGAGATGAAATCATTGCAAAGAGGCTTTCCGAAGATGTTGTGAAACTCGTCAACGAACGCTTCGAAAAAAAAATTCCCAGTGTCGAGAACGTTCAGGATATCGTTGAGGAGGTTCTCATCAGAGATGGCTACGCTGATGTGGCTAAGGCATATATTTTGTACCGTCAGAAGCGGGCAGAAATTAGAGAGTTCAAACAGTTCTTCGGTGTTGTTGACGATTTAAAGCTAGGAGTCAACGCCATAAAAGTGCTGAAAAACAGGTATCTCATGAAAGATTATGAGGGCAAAGTTGTCGAGACTCCCAGTGAGATGTTTCGCAGAGTTGCCAGAGCAGTGGCTAAGGCTGACCTTCTCTATGACAAGAAAGCTGATGTAGAAGGGACTGGGGAAGAGTTTTATCAGGTTATGGCGAACCGGGAGTTTTTACCGAACTCTCCGACTCTTATGAACGCCGGCACCAGACTTGGTCAGCTCTCCGCCTGTTTCGTCCTGCCAGTGGAGGATTCGATAGATGGGATATTCACCACATTGAAGCATATGGCGTTGATCCATCAGTCCGGCGGGGGAACAGGCTTCTCGTTCTCGAAGTTGAGGCCTGCAGGAGATATAGTAGGCTCCACCAAGGAAGTAGCCTCTGGACCAGTCTCCTTCATGACAATCTATGACGCTGCCACCAACGTGATTAAACAAGGAGGACGAAGACGGGGAGCCAACATGGCAATATTGGACGTGACCCATCCCGACATCTTAAAGTTCATTGAAGCAAAGTCCAGAGAGGGAATTCTGACTAACTTCAACATTTCAGTGGCGGTTACGGACAAGTTTATGGAGGCTGTGGAAAAAGATAGGGAAGCTGCCCTGACGAATCCGAGAAGCGGAAAGACTGAAGCGAAGCTACGGGCTCGCCACATTTTTGATTTGATAGTTGCCAACGCCTGGAGAACAGGAGACCCTGGCCTTGTGTTCATTGATGAAATAAATCGGCATAATCCAACTCCGCAGTTGGGAGAGATTCGGAGCACCAATCCCTGTGGAGAACAGCCATTGCTACCTTTTGAATCATGTAATTTGGGCTCCATCAACTTGGCTAAGATGGTTAAGGATAAAGAATTGGACTGGGAGAAACTGAGAAGAGTCACCAGAACCGCTGTCCACTTCTTAGACAACGCGATCGACGTGAACAAGTATCCTGTGCAGGAAATCGGCGAACTCACTCGAGCTAACCGGAAAATCGGTTTGGGAGTTATGGGTTTCGCAGATATGCTCATCCTCTTGGGCATACTCTATGATTCGGAAGAAGCCTTAGCCATGGCAGAAAAAGTGATGAAATTCGTCAGTGAAGAGGCTACAAGGAAATCTGTTGAGATAGGGGAGGAGAGAGGAGCTTTTTTCAATTTTAAGGGTAGTCTCTGGGAGAAGAGGGGCTACAAGACGATTCGCAACTCTACGGTTACCACAGTTGCGCCCACGGGAACCATAAGCATAATTGCAGGTTGCTCGGGGGGAATCGAGCCGATCTTTGCTGTGGCTTTTGTTCGAAATGTTATGGAGGGCACAAGGTTGCTGGAGATACAGCCCACATTCGAAAAACTAGCAAAGGAGAGGAGCTTTTACAGCAGAGACTTGATGCTGGAGATCGCTAAGACAGGTTCCATACAGAATAATGGGGAGATTCCGGAAGATGTGTGGAGAATTTTCGTAACAGCCTTGGATATTGAACCGGAGTGGCATGTGAGAATGCAGGCGGCTTTCCAGAAATACGTTGACAATGCTGTGTCGAAGACGGTGAATCTGTCGCCCGATGCGACCGTGGAAGACGTTAGAAGGGTGTATCTGCTGGCTTACAAGTTGAAGTGCAAAGGGGTAACGGTTTATCGGTATGGAAGCAAGAAGGAGCAGGTTCTGTATGTGGGTCCGCTTTTAACCAAGGAGATGGCTACTGAAAAACATGTAAGTGCAGACTCCGAATATGCAGGTGGCTGCCCAGCAAGCGTATGCCCATTCTAAAACTTCGCTATCTACACCTATGTTTATACGAATTCTATCTTCTCTTAATACTATCTTGGTCGTGCTGCCTCCGGTGCGGTAAGATTAAATTACTTGAAGTTATTTCAAATGTATCTGTGAACCTGAAAACGGCGCTAGGCGCAATTTTAGTTGCGGTTCTTTTCTTCTTCGGTATCATATTTGCTCTAGCTTCGGCTTATGTGCCTTCACGACTGATCGTTGCCACTCTGCTTTTTGGGGTCGGCTTCGTAAGCGCTTACTACATAACTAGAAAGCCGAAGACGATCATCCAGAAGGTGGAATTTTCAGGGCAAATGAGCGCGGTTGCCCTCAAGTGTCCCAACTGTTCAGCTTCGGTAAAATCTGACAGGATCAAAATCGTGTCCGGTGTACCTTATGCAACATGTCCCTACTGTGAACAGACATTCGAGATAGTTGAGGAGCCAAAATGGTGAGGGCCCGTTTCCTGCTCGCCACATTATCGGTCATGTTAATCTTGGCGACGTTTGCGGGCACTGTGGCAGCCCAATGGACATATTATCTGGACCATGAGTGGGCAAAAATATGGATAAATCAAGATCGCACTATCGACCTACTTTATGACATCAGTATAACTCTCAAGTCTGGTCCTGACATAAACTTCGTAAACGTTGGTCAACCCAAACGCGACTTCACAATAGGAACAGCCATGGACCAACAAGGTCACACTCTAGTAGCCTCTGATGCGAGTTCTGGAAGCGACTATAAGGTGCGTGTCAAATTTCGTACGCCCCTAACGGCTGGACAAACTGCCAGATTTAACCTTACCACAAATGTTGCAGGCATGATAAAGGGAGACAACGAAAACCCGGGTAATTTTGGTATGGAGTTTACTCCGACATGGTATGACGCAAGCGTACTCGACCTTCAAGTGCTGATTGTTTTACCGTCCGGAGTCACAGAAGACATGGTGAAAACATCGGTGGACTGGGACAATGTGTTGACTGAAGACGGACGGTTATCAATCTACTGGGAGAGAAAAAATGTGGCGCCGGGTCAGAATCCCAAGTTTGGAGTCTCTTTTCCCAAGGAATATGTTCAGGCTTATGAGACAAAATCAGATATAGTTGATTTCTTTCAGAATTATTGGCCTGCGCTTCTATTATTGGGAATTTCGGTTGTTGTTATTGTCGCAGTCTTCATCAATATTCGCAAGAAACCTTATAAGAAGCCTAAAATCGGCGTCGAAACCCTTGGAATAAGGCGCGGTCTAACCGCTGTGGAGGCTTCGTATCTTCTCGACCTGAAGCCAACCCAGATAGTCACGGAAATTGTATACAGTCTCTTGAAGAAGAGGGCAGTTTGGGCAGAGTCCACGACCCCCTCGCTAAAACTTAGAATCATGAAACCTTTTCAGGACAAGACAGGGACTCGAAAAAACCCTCTTCGATACTATGAAATCGACTTCCTCAACGCCATCAGAAAAGACGGAACCCTTGACGAAGAGAAACTTGCTCGAACAATCATGTTTCTCAGACGAACTGTTGAAGAAAAGTTGCGGGGTTACTGCCGACGCGACACCATAGATTACTACCGGAAAATCGTGGCAAAGGCTTGGAAACAGGTGGAACAGGCGGGCACGCCAGAGTTAACATCGAAAGCCTATGATGAGCAATTACTGTGGCTTTTACTCGACCCGAATGTTAAATCGCGTACCAAAACAGCTTTCAGCAACTTAGCCTTTGAGCCGAGTCCTTTCTGGTTTTGGTACTGGTTCAGCTATCGCCACTATCACCCTAGACCCACATATAAGCCAAACATTGAAACACCCAGCAAAGCGGCGAAACCTCCAACAATTCCTGGCGCAGACTTCGCCAACAACATTGCTACGGCTGTGGAGAACACCTCAAACAATGTTGTTACTAATCTCGAAAAGTTCGCCAACGCAATAGTTCCTATGTCAGCCTCAAAATCTTCTAGAAAACCGGCTCACCACAAATCTAGTTGCGTATGCGCCTGTGCTTCTTGCGCGTGCGTATGCGCCTGCGTTTCCTGTGCATGCGCCTGTGCAGGAGGAGGAGTAGGATAAGGGAGGCGGTATGTGATCATGAGTTTTGTTCGTAAAATGTTCCGTTCATCCCAGATTCCTCATGGACGTTACACATATCGAGGGAAGGGGGATTTCGCAGGTTTGGCTCTTCAGCTTCGTGTGGAACCGGACGGTCAAGGACTTTTAGTGATCAACGCAAACACTGTTCTTTACTTGAACGAGACAGCTACTGCCTACGCCTTCTATTTTATGCAGGGCATGACAACAGACGAAGCTGTTGCAAAGATCAGGAGCATTTACCGAGTGAACAAGAATACAGCGAGAACCGATTATGAACGGCTGATCTACACCATCAGCACCTTGGCGCAGACTGAAGAAATTTGTCCCATATCCTTTCTGGACTTGGAAAAAGTAGAACCATTCACCCATGAGCTTTCGGCACCCCTGCGTGTGGACTTGGCGCTTACCTTCAGATGCCAGAACAATTGTAACCACTGCTACGCCGGCGGACCGCATGAGACCCCTGAACTCACCACAGAACAATGGAAAGAAATCATCGACCGGCTTCACCAAATTGGCGTTTTTATACTAACCTTCACTGGAGGCGAACCAACCCTGCGGGAAGACCTACCAGAGCTTCTGCTTTACGGACAAAACAAAGGCTTAGTCACAGGTCTCATCACCAACGGCAGAAAACTAAAGGACAAAAACTACGTCAAAACCCTTGAAAAAACCGGACTGGACTTCATCCAAGTGACCCTTGAATCCCACAAGCCAGAAATTCATGACCGGATGACGGTGACAGAAGGAAGCTGGAGAGAAACTGTGGCTGGAATCAAAAATGTGATTCCAACGCAGATTTACGCGACGACAAACACCACTCTCAGTAGATACAATGCCCAACATTTTCTGGAAACCATAGACTTCTTGAAAGAGCTTGGAGTAGCGGCTTTTGGATGTAATAGTTTAATCTACTCGGGAAAGGCAAACGGGATAAGCAAAGAATTCGTTTTGCCCCTTGAAACCCTGAAAGAGCTCCTGCCCAAAGTCCACGACAAAGCGAATCAGCTAGGGCTAAAATTTCTTTGGTACACCCCAACCCAATACTGTCGTTTTGATCCTGTACAATTAGGTTTAGGCGTCAAATCATGCACAGCAGCGATGATTAACATGTGTGTTGGACCAAACGGTGATGTTTATCCGTGCCAAAGCTACTTTAAGAGTCTTGGCAACATCCTCAAAGAGGAGTGGCAGAAAGTCTGGAACCACCCGCTTGCATTACAGCTGAGAAAGAGAGAATATGTAGAAGCAAAATGCAAGGAGTGCCCGCAACTGCAGGTCTGTGGCGGAGGCTGCCCCCTAGAAAATCAGAAAAACCAGTACCTCTGTGCTGGAACTCAATAGGTGCGTGCCCTTTCTGAAGCTGAACTAACTACAGGTTGTGACTGATAGTTAGATGCGCGCAGCTGCCATAACAATGGCTCTTGCGATCAGAGAAACACCACATAGCATTATTATCGTGGAGCAGAATATGAACCAGTATGTGGTTTCGAGAAGGAAAGCCTGAATTAGAAATCCTGCGCCAAGCCAGAAAACCAAGTTTCCTACAGTTTCTGATTTTTTTTCCCATGCTGAAGTGGCAAAAAATCTCAGTGCTAGGATGACTATTTGAAATGCACCTAAAGCGAAGCTGAATTGTGCTACAGCCTGATAGACTAGTAAATGGCTGCTTGCAGATGCTGGTGCTGGAAGTACCCAGTTGGAGTTTTTAATATCAACTAGCGTGAAGTCTTTGAAGAAATCCAGAATCTTGTCAAACAGGTTTGGGGTGATGACAAAAATGATTCCCACAAGAAGGAAGGCAAATCCGACAGAAATGGCGGTGATGATGCTCTCTCCAAATATGGGAGCAGATTTCTTGCTTTCGTTCAAATAATACACCTCAACTATTTCATTCTTGCGGTAAGGGCTTATAACATTTCTCCATGAATTCTGTGTGTATATTTTAAATACTTGTCATTCAAATAATAGAAGATTAAGCTGTATAAAGGTGAATTTTATGTCATATTGCCAGAAGTGTGGCGCTAAAGTCAGCGAAGAAATGACCTTTTGTTCCCAGTGCGGCGCCGCGTTAAAGGTTAAAGAACCTATGCCGCCTGAACATTACAGAAGTGAAAAGTCTGAGAAGCAGGAAAAACACGAGAAACGGGAAAAAGAAGAGAAAATGGAGAAGAGGGAGCCGGAGAAGTATGAGAAGCGAGAGTACGGCATTTTAGGTCCGTTAATCGGCGGTTTAATCCTAATACTAGTGGGCTTTATGTTCTATCTCGTAGCAACTGACGTTATCACTCTAGGAGCAATCGTCCCCTACGTCTTAGTCATAATTGGAATAATTGTGATAGTGGGAGTAGTAATAGGAGCAATTATGGCTAAGGGAAGGAATCCGAAAACCTAGAAGCACATACAAAATTTCCCTTAAAAGAAACTGCACCGTCATCTCGTGTTAGTCGATGGGGTAGCAATGATTGGCGTGGACATTCTAAAGCAGATCGTTAATCCTTGGTATGAAGCTTTACAGAATCCCGTCGAGGCACAACAGCGAATCCTGAAGAATCTGCTTGAAGGATACGCAAAAACACTTTACGGGAAAAAGCACTCAGTTACCGAAGTAGAAGATGCCTCTACATTTCGAACTAACGTTCCAAAGATAAACTACGCTGGTCTTCAACCATATTTTGAACAAGTTAAAGCAGGCAACCACTCCGTCATCCTGTCTGAGCCCCCTTTATGCTGGGTCATGACTCGAGGCTCCACAGGCACCGCAAAAGTATTGCCAGTTACAAAGACCCATATTGAACAAATTTTCCTCTGCGGAGCACGAGCCATTACCAACTACGCCTACAGAAAAAAATCTCTGGAGGTTCTGACAGGAAAAATATTGAACCTTAACTTTCCGTCAGCAGTAACTACCAAAGAAGTTGGTGGACAAGAGATTACCTACGGGTACAGTTCCGGAACCTACGCAAAACTCAATCCCATGCTGAATCAGGTCAGCCTTCTACCCCGACAGGAAGAAATAGATGCACTGGGTCCCGGCATCACCAGATCAGACTGGGAGAAAAGATTCGAACTGGTCTACCAACGAGCCCTGAATCAGCCTGTAGTAGCCACCATTGGTGTAACGCCAGTAATCATGTCCTTCGCCAGATACGTTAAGCGGAGACATGGAAAGAAACCTAAAGACCTGTGGAATTTCAAAGTTCTTGTCTGCACCAGTGTCAGAAAGATTCAGTTCAAATACGGGCCTGTTCTCAGGAAATATTTCGGTGAGGTTCCGATAGTGGAGATGTACAGCGCCACTGAGGGAGCTTTTGCACAACAACTCGATGATCTGCCTTACATTTCTCCAAATTATGACACGTACTATTTCGAGGTTGAAACAGGCAAAGGTGTGAAGATGCTTCATGAACTCAAGAGAGGCGAGTGGGGGAGACTCATAATCTCCTCTTGTCTATTCCCCCGATATGATATAGGAGACATGATTGAGGCCATGGGAAAAAATTATTTCCGCGTCTTCGGAAGAGCCAAAACCCTGACAATCCTAGAACACAGGTTATACAGATTACTGTTTGGCAAGTTCCTTTAAGATAACATCCTACGAAGGACATATCAAATGCATATGTGAGATTGAGGGAAAAAGAGGAATTCACCTAGGAACGTAGTTTCCAAGTGTTTGCACGGAAATCAGTGTGCCTATCATAACTATAAACTACTTTGTGATGCAAAGCTTTTTATATTAGCAAGTAGTTTGTAGACTAATAGTGATCGGTGATGAAAGAACCAAGTTTGAGGGAAATCGAGAAAAAGACCTACATGTCCTATCATCAAGATGGTTTGATTGACGTTTTTGTCGGCGTTTATGTTCTGTTGTTTGGATCGGGCATCTTACTTAGATCTGTGGGAGACTTTAGCACATGGTTTGTAATTCCAGCAATTTTTCCAGCAATTATGGTTCCAATTTGGATTTCAGTCAAGAAGCAAATAACAATGCCAAGGATCGGTTATGTAAAATTCAGAAGCGGAGGAGCAAACAGGTTAACGGCAGTCTTCATTGGACTAATGGTGGCCGGTTTAGGAGCATTCATGGCTTTTGCTTTTGTATCAACAACCCAAGCTTGGGCATCTGTGTTGAGGGATCTAATGGTTTCATATAGCATGATCATCATAGGGATTGGAGCCGCAATCATATCAAGCCTATTCGCATACACTATGGGTCTAAAGCGACTTTACGCATATGGACTATTATCGCTAGTGCTGTTTTTAACAGGTCATTTCATAACTATTCCATTCGAATACTTACTCTTAACAATGGGACTTGCTATCATTATCTATGGCTTTGTTCTTTTGATACGATTCATACGTAAATATCCACTAACTCAGGGTGATAAAACAAGTGCCGAAAAATCCCTCTAACCTGAAGAACATTGATCGGTTGATCCACGAACCTACGAGGTTGATGATCATGACCCAACTCTACGTCGTCGAAAGTGCAGACTTCCTCTTCCTCCAACATCAACTTCAGATGACTCCTGGTAATCTATCATCCCATTTGAGCAAACTCGAAGAAGCAGGATACGTTCAAGTAGTGAAGGAATTTATTGAACGAAAACCACATACAGCACTTAAACTCACAAAAAAAGGACGCGGTGCTTTCAAGGAATATCAACATAATCTGAGGCAAGTATTCAGTGATTTGTAAAATAATTTAAAGAAGCAATGTTTAGATGAAATGAAGGGAAGACTGATGAAGACTATAATTCGTACGGACAAGTTGTCCAAGCATTATGGCAACGAGGTGAGGGCTGTTGACGAGCTCGACCTAGAAGTTTACGAGGGAGAAACCTTTGGTTTGCTCGGTCCAAACGGGGCAGGTAAAACCACAACTGTTCGACTGTTAAATTGCATAATAAAACCGACTAGTGGAACAGCTACCGTGAACGGCTATGACATCCTCAAAGATGAAAGGGAGGTAAAACGGGTCACGGGGCTGCTCGCTGAGTCCCCAGGGTTGTATGAGAAGCTAAGTGCCAACGAGTTTCTGGAGTTCATGGGCGCCCTCTACGATGTCTCCAATGATATATTGCCGAGAAGAATTGAGGATTTGCTTAAGTTGTTTAATCTTCATGATCGGCGTGATTTTCTTCTTGAGGGCTATAGTCGCGGTATGAAACAGAAAATTTTGATTGCTGCGGCTATTATCCATGATCCGCCTATTCTTTTCCTCGACGAGCCAACCTCCATGCTGGATCCCCGCGCTGCCTTAATGGTTAAGGATTTGATTAAATCGTTAGCGGATAGTGCAGGGAAGACCATCTTCATTTGCAGTCACATTCTTCCTGTTGTGGAGGAACTGTGCGACCGCATAGGCATCATCAACCAAGGCAGGCTCGTTGCTTTCGGCACAATAGACGAAATCATTGCTGAAGCAGGAACGAAGACCTTGGAAGACGCCTTCATTGCAATAACTGGCGGGGTTGAAGAGAAAGAGCTCTTGGCGTGGAGGAAGCAGAAGAGTGCCAACCCCTAAGTGGCTGGTTGTTGCGCGGAACGAGTACCGCATTCGGATAAACAGGATACGAATGATAAAACCAGTCTTTCCCTATCTAGTGATTGGTTTGCTGGCTGTTTATTTGGCGTTCATTGCGCCGGCAATCGTTAATTTGTTCGTAGACGACCTAGTCGCTTTCTTCCTCTCCCAACTTGCTTTAGCAATGGTGCCGATCCTAATGTTCATAATTTTCTTCTACCTCATAATACTGCCGATCACCTATACATTGCAGGGAATGCAAGCAGAGCAGGTAGAAATCTTTTTAGCCGCCCCCATAAAGCCAAGCGAAGTTCTGCTAGGAGAGTTTCTGGGTGTAATGCCATTCTACGCCATCGCCATAACTGTGATCGCAGGCTTTTTCACGGCTGCTCTAACTCCATTGGGGCTGGACATGCTTCAGATATCGATAATTGTCATTATTTTCGTAGTCACTTTTCTTTTAGCCCTCTGGATTGGCACAGTAATTGCCGCCTTGGTACGTACACGGTTTGCAAAATCCGCCCGTGGAAGAGATATTGGAAGAGCCCTATCACTTGTCCTTGCATTACCCATGATTGCAGTAATGTACGCAATTATGGGTGGAGGCTTGCTTGACGCCCTA
>CP070820.1:834448-874459 GCA_020344315.1 Candidatus Bathyarchaeum sp. | reverse complement strand
ATGGTTCTTGGAAGAGTTCAAGACCGAAGCCGTCGTGTATACATTGTGGGAGGATGCCGCCGAGCCAATTGTTCCTTTCTATAATAATCAGATCTTGAACGCCGTTTTTCTTTGCGCTGATGGCTGCGGCGAGTCCTGCCGGACCTCCACCGATTACAACCAGATCCACATCTCGATATGCGAAGTCACTCACTTTTTCCTTTCTCCCTCAGACCTTTGGTTGTTCCGATAAATAGAGGCGAGTCTAGGTTCTTCAAATGAATTTCTTCAGAGAGCATTCCATATTCCTCTTTCAGGATTTCTACAATTTTGGGTAGGCAGAAACCTCCGTGACATCGACCCATACCGGCTCTAGTGCGGTATTTTACGGCGGATATTGTCCTTGCTAAAAAGGGGTTGTTTAATGCGTCTAGGACTTCTCGTTTGGATACATGTTCACACCTACATACCATTTCGCCGTATGCTGGGTCTCCTTTGATTAAGGAGGCTTGTTTTATTCTTGATGATTCGCTAAATGGAGTTGTTCTTCTTCTTATCGGATTGAAGTCTATTTTTTCTTTTACATCCATTTTTCTCCTAATCATTTGAAAGACCATTTTTGCGATGGCTGGTGAGGACGTGAGACCAGGCGATTCGATTCCGATCAGGTTGATGAAGTTATCAAGGTCTTCTCGGATGATGAAGTCGCGAGACTCCTTCTCTTCTGGTGGAGTGATCTTAGATCTCACTGCAGAAAAGGCGTATATAACCTCGTTTAGGGGGATGGATGGGAGCAAACTCTTCGCCCCCTCAATCAGTTGTTGAATCTTTTCTTTAGTTGTTCGTGAGTCTACTCGCTCGTTGATGAATTCAGCGCTAGGTCCAATCAATATGTTTCCATCTAATGTAGGCGTGAGATGAACGCCCAGAACCCCTGCAACTTTAGGCGGTACTGGGTAGATCATGCTGTTGATTAGTTCATGGCACTTCTTGTCGAGGATGAGATATTCACCCCGGCATGGATAGAGCTTGTACTTATCTAAGCCTATCATCGCAGAGACTCTATCTGCATAGAGACCTGCACTGTTCACAATAACCTCAGTGTAGAAGACCCCTTGAGTTGTTGCTACTTTATAACCGCTGTTTACTTCTTTTATTGTTAATACTTTGGTGTTGGCGTAAATTTTCACACCGTTGTTTAAGGCATTCTCAGCCAAGGCAATGGTGAAAAGATAAGGGGGAAAGATTCCAGCCACAGGGGAATGTAAAGCTGAGAGAGCGTCTACGTTGGGCTCTCGCTTTTTCAGTTCTTTCCCAGAGATTATGGTTAATCCCTGGACTCCATTGTCTTCACCCACAGCTTTTAAGCCCTTTAAGTCTTCGAGTTCCTCGTCTGTTCTAGCAATTACATGTTTTCCACAGAGTTTGTAGGGTACATCAAGTTGCTTCGCCAGCTTTGGAAACATCAGCCTTCCTTCAACACATAACTTGGCCTTTAAACTCCCCTTCGGGTAGTAGAGACCAGTATGAAGGACTCCGCTGTTACCTTTACTAACACCAGAACCTACGTCGTTCTCTTTCTCCAACAGCACTGTTTCAATTTTGAACTTTGCCAGTTCTCTTGCGATAGCACAGCCAACCACACCAGCCCCTATTACCAATACTTCACTTTTGCCTCTCATAGTGAGTTATCTCTCGCTCATTAACAGGTGATAGAAGGTAAAGATGGTGTGTGCTCTAATAAAAATTATTTCTGAATAGTTGTTCTGAAGTTTTGATATATTGCTTCAGCTGCTTCTCTTATTCCAGTCTTTTCTGCTGCTGGGAGAGCATCGTATATGGTTTCTCCAATTGTTTCTCCGAGTTTGCGAGGGATGCTAACGAATACGGGTTCAGGTATACCTTCAAATTCTTGGGGTGCAGCGATGGGTATGATTTCATTTGTATTTTTGATTATGGCTCTGGTGATATCCCTGAAGGATGCTGCTGGTCCATACTCGGTTCCTCCAATGTCGTCTACAATCGTTTTTGACACTTCCTTCATATAGGAGCTGATTTCGGCTTTTTTTAATGTCTTTTCATTTTCTTTCAAATAATCTTTAAGAGGAATGTCGTTTACCTTGACGGTAGACCATAGGATCATTGCATCTTTTCCATGTTCTCCTCCAACCCAGCCTTTCACGGCAGACACCGGGACTTCGAGAGATTGGGCTAATCTTGACCGGAATCGTAACGATTCAAGGTTGGTTCCTGTGCTGATCACGAATTCTGCTTCAGAATATCTCTTGCAGACCATTGCCATAGCCTCAACTGGATTAGTGATCACAACATATTTTGTGTCTGGGTTGTTTGGTGCAGTTGATTCCGTAATATGTTTTACTATTTGTCCGTTTTGGACAGCTAGGTCTCGTCTGCTCATTCTTACTCCCGGGGTTCTTGGTTTTCCAGCTGAAATTAAGATTATGTCGGCACCAGCAACATCTTCATCCCTTTCGCAAGCAATAATTTCAATATCTAGGTTTAGGCTTGCAGTTACGTGTCTTAGTTCTTCGGCGAAGGCTTTTGCTAGACCAGGTTTTGTGTCACATACGGTTATTGTGTCTGCCAGTTTGGAGGACATTATTGTGTAAGCAGTGGGTCGTCCGACCCTTCCGGTTCCTATTTGGGCAATATGCAAATTATTTTCCTCTATTGGTGAATACGAAGATGATGGGGTATTTACTTTTTATTGTTTTTTTTTGGGTATAGGTGGCAAGTGTTAAGGTTGGTTTAGAGCGATATTTTAGCATACACCTTAGGTTCCACGTATAGATGCACACTGAAAATCGCAACCAAAAGAACAAACGGTTCCATTGAAATAAGCTTCAAAGACACAGGTATTGGCATAAAAAAGGAAGACTTAGATTTTTACCCCGTTCTTTACAACCAAGGCTCAGGGCATGGGTGTAGGCTTGACAATCTCAAAGAGGTTTGCAGAGCTTCATAACGGTAGCATCAAGGTAGAAAGTGAACATAGTGAAGGCTCAACATTCACTGTCAATTTACCTATACACAAGAATGGAGGTGGAAATCCTTGACTGAAAACAAAATTAGAATCCTCATAGTGGAGGACGACGCGAACATTCGAGAAACCCTGAAGAACATACTTCAGCAGAGTGGATACGAAACAGATACTGCAAAGACCGGGCGAGAAGCTGAACAGAAAGTGAAGGCTAGGTTCTACAACTTGGCTTTGTTAGACATTAAGTTGCCAGACATTGAAGGCACAAAGCTACTAGCGAAATTGCATGAGAACACGCCAAAGATGGTGAAGATCATGGTCACAGGCTACCCTAGCCTAGAGAACGCCATGGAAGCCCTGAACCAAGGAGCAGACGCTTTCATGACAAAACCCGTTGAACCAGCGAAACTTTTAGCCCTGATAAGAGAGAAACTGGAAGAACAACAGTAAGCAGAGAAGATGACGGAAGACAAAGTCACAGACTGGATAAAAACAAGAGCACGCCAACTCGCATCTGACAAATAGAAAGCAACCGTATTTTTTCACAATCAAGAATTTCTCAGTTAAGAACCGTTGAAAGGGGGATAATCTTTTACGCTACACGATGCTTACGGTTCTTCAGTCAGGAGCTAAATCTTGGAAGCCCCTAAAATGGAGAGAAACATAAGATGAGTTACGAGGAAAAATGGAAAGTTTTGGCTGACCTCCTGATAGAACTTCAAGAAAGGGCCGAAAAAATTCCGGCAGACGTGATGCATGACCTACGTTCCGCCAAGACCATGATCCAAGTTCTGAAAGCCGACCCAACCCACATAGAAAGCATCTCTAGAATCGACACGTACCTGAGGCGTGTCGAATCATATGCCATCTTCACCGCGGAAAAGCATGGAACAGAAATCGTGGAAGAGTGGCTGAAAAAACTCAAAATGGAAAAAAGAGGGGAAAAGAAAGAAAAAAAGGAGGCAGCTTCCAGATTTATCCCCGGCGTTCCCCGAGACAAGAATTGGGTGCGAATCCAAGTTTCGGAGGATATACCCCCTGAAGACATAAAGAAACTCGTTGAAGCAAGTAATCTTTCATGTAAAACGCAGAAAAATGGGTACATTCTTGTTTACGGTAGCAGAGAAAACATAAAATCTTTTGTTAAAGGGATGGCTGAGAAGTTCCGCGGCGCCAGAAATGGCTGAAAACAGCCTCCAAACTTTTGGACTATTTAGTTTAAACTTCTTTTCTAAGCACAGCTTATTTATAGAAGGTATTACAGAAAAAGTGTGAAAAGCACGAGTTAATTCCCACCTAAGCAAAAACCGAGGGCAGATCAGAAAAAGATGCCTTACATTAAAAAAATCGAACTCAAAGGCTTCAAGTCCTTCGGTCCGAAAACCGCCACCGTTAAGCTAGATAGGGGCTTCACTGCCATAACTGGACCGAACGGAAGCGGAAAAACCAACATTGCAGACGCCGTGCTCTTTGGCTTAGGGGAACTCAGCGCGAGGAGAATGCGCGCTGGAAGCCTCTCCAAACTGGTGTATCACGGTTACCCTGAATTGCAGATTAAAAAAGCGAAGGCCGCTAAGGTCGTTATCCAGTTTGACAACTCAGACAACCGCCTACCCGTTGACACAAACACAGTAACTATTTCCCGTGAAATCAACAGGGCAGGCCAAAGCGTCTATCGTCTCAATGGAAGAAGAATTTCAAGATCCCACATTCTTAACATCCTTTCCATGGCGGGAATCAGCCCAACTGGACACAACGTTGTTTTGCAAGGAGCCATCACGCGGCTGGCCGAGGTCTCTTCTCACGAACGCAGAAAAATGATATCTAACCTAGTTGGCATAGCCCAGTACGACACCGAGAAGGCTGAAGCAGAAGATAAACTTCGGGCAGCAGAGATTTCTATCCGCACGGCCATGGGTCGAATAGATGAGGTTCAGAAACGGGTTGATGATCTGGAGAGAGAACGTAACGAACTGCTTCGTTACATGTTTCTTAAAAAAGAGATTAACCGATTCGAAGCTATGAAAATTTTTAGAGAAATCTTGGAAGTCCAAAAGAAGACAGCGGATGTGACTTCAAAAATCGAGTCGGTTCGGAGCAAGGTTGAGAAATCTAGACAGCTAAGGGAACAGCTTAGGTCTCAGAGGCATGAGGTCGAGACAGAGTGGAGAAAACTCGGTTCAGAAATGATTGAAGAGCGGGGAACGCGTCTTCTTGAGGTTCAATACAATATAGGGGAAGTTAGGTCGAAGATAACCGAACTGTCAACTAAGATTGGAGCCGGAACAGCAAGCCTTGGCGGTCTCAGAAAAGTGAGGGAGAACGACCTACAAAAACTAGCGGCTATTAAGAATGAGATTAAGGAGAACCGAAAGGAAATCCGAAAATTAAAACGAGAGCGAGAGCGACTGCAAACAGAAATCGCCCAGAAACAATCCCAATATGATACAGTGGCAAATGAGGCATCCCAACTGCGATCCAACTTGGGAGAAAACAGCAAAAAAATCAGAAAAGTTGAGGAAAAGTTAGACAAGCATACCCAAGAACTCGTTGAGCTTCGCACCGATTTTATCCGGAGCCGAACATCCTTAAAAGTTCTTACGCGACGACTAAGCGACCTTGAAACTCGAAAGCAGAACTTCGAATCCAACCTCAGAGCCCTCAAAAAATCCTACGCAGACCTCAAGACGGTACAGAGAGAGCAGATAAGCCGCTCCAAAAATCTTGAAAAAACATTAGAGAGGAGACTTGCGCAGAAAGAATCCGTGAAGATAGAGATAGCCCAAGCAGAGAAGATCGCCTCATCCGCACGAGAGGCAGTTGTGGAGTTTGCCACTCAGAGGGAGCTCGCTGAAAAAGTTGCCATTGAAGAAAACGCTCTGCGAAACATTGAGGAGCTGGCGGATTTGGGCGTGATTACAGGTGTTCACGGCCGCCTCAGAGATCTGATCAAAATTGAGAAAGGATATAGGCAAGCCATCGAGGCAACGGCAGCTGGCTGGCTTGACGCTATGGTTGTTCAGAACTATGACACGGCATTCACATGTGCTGAGACTCTAAAACGTATGAAATTAGGTAGAATCAAGATAATCCCCCTCGAAGAGATGTCCGCAATCAAATCCATACGCCCTCCTTCTGTTAGAGGAGTGCGCGGTCCTGCTTCCCATTTTGTCCGGCACACCAAAAAATTTGCTCCTGCTATAAACTTTGTCTTCGGAGACACCCTTGTTACAAAAGATGATAAAACTGCCTTTTCCGCTTCGCGAAGCGGTCACCGAACGGTTACCGTTAATGGTGACCTTTATGAGGCTCATGGGGGCTTCGAAAGTGGGTATTATCGTTCGCCGGTCGACTATTCTTCCATAATTCCTAGCGAGACAGCTGTGAAGAGTCTTGATGAAGCTGTGGGAGCTCTTCAGCGTCATTTGACAAAAAGGGAGAGCGACATAGGCGTCTTCAGAGAAGAAATTGACAATACTAGGGTTGAACTCGTCAGATTGGCTGAGGCTATCGCAACTCTTGAGGGTGAAATTGGAAGATTACGGCGAAACGTTAAGCATACAAGACACAATATCAAGCGCATCGAGAATCACGTATCGAGAATCAACGAAAAAAGAGAAGAAGAGAAGACCCAATTGGGTGTTCTAAGAGTACAACGTAACGCTCTTAAAAAAGAGATGGGAAATCTCCGCGAAGAATTAGCAGAATTACGCCTGAAAACGGATCCAGCTAGGATTCAAGAGATGGAGATTCAACGAGAAAGGTTAGGAGACGAGATTATCGAGGCTCGTCAGAGAAATGGTAGCACAGAGACAAATCTTGCTACTCTTAATTCCACTTTTGGAAACGTTCTCCAAATAGGTGCGGAAAACATTAGAATTCAGCTACGAAAGCTGAAAGGGCAGATCATGACAGTGGAAGAGGAGGTTGAAACAGCCAGTAACGAAAAGGAAGTTCTTGAAAAGGAGCTTCTGGAACTGGAGAATTCCAAGGAAGAGTTATCTCGAACTGTCCTAAACGCCAAAGAAGAATCCCAAAAATTCACGTCCGAAATTGATGACATCGACAAAAAGTTGCAGCGATTGGATTCCGTGCACGAACGCTCAGACAGGTTATATAATGAGCTGCAAATTAGCCTCCAAACATGCAAAATGAAACTGGAACAGCACTCTCAACGACTGCAGGAAATAGGCTACGAAGAGCCTATGCAGATTCCTCCGGAACAGTTGGAGACAGCTGAATCATCCCTTAAACTGTTACGTTTTGAACTAAATCGGCTCGGCGCCGTAAATCAGCTGTCTATGGACCATTATATTGAGCAGGCTTCCCGATACAAGGAACTGTCCATACGCATGAACGAACTGGAGAAAGAAAAACAATCCATCCTCGCGTTCATGGACGAAATCGAAAGGAAAAAACGGGCAGTCTTCATGGAGGCCTTCGACAAAATCCATGGGAGCTTCAGAAGATATTTCTCGAAGCTGACAGGCGGTGGAGAAGCTGCTCTGATACTTGAGAATCCTGAAGACCCCTTCGCTGGAGGAATGGATATGAATGTTCAATTTCGAGGGAAAGCCTCTATCCTTGTAAGCGGAGCCAGTAGCGGAGAGAGGTCCGTGTCCGCGGTTGCCTTCATTTTTGCTCTGCAGGACTTCATGCCCGCCGCTTTCTACCTCTTCGACGAAATTGACGCTCACCTTGACCCCTTCCACGTATCCAGACTGGGAGACCTACTCGCTGAGGAGTCTATGAAGTCCCAGTTCGTGGTTGTCACGTTGAAGCCAGAGATGGTCAGCAAAGCTAGGAAAGTTTGGGGAATCTACGAACGCGGCGGCTTCTCTCGTGTGGTCTCAACCAACATTCAGGAGACTGTATGATGTCCCAGTCCATGGAGAAGCCTTTCTATTTTCAGCCTCCCTTGAGTATACTCTTTGAGATTCACAGATTAGAGAAGATAATGCCTTGGGACGTCAACATCTCCTTTCTCTTAACCACTTTCTTGGAGGAGATGGAGCATAGAGGAGAAATAGACTTCAGAGCCTCAGGCGTGGCTTTAGAGTCATCCAGCATCATCTACCTGATGAAATCCAAGCTCTTGCTGAAACTTGAGGAGCCTCCTCCACCACCCAAAAGCCCACCTGATTTTCTTCCTCCTCCCATGTTCCTTCCCCTACGTTACGAGTTATCTTCAACCACTCTGGAAAACCTGTTGAATGTATTGGATGAGGTGTTGAGGGGCGAGCGTATAGGTCCTTCTCCACTATCGCCTCTACCACCAGTCTTACCCACCCCCGAAATTATTCCCTCAGTCGACCTCTATTTGATAGAAATCGAGGAACGTATGAAGTCCCTTTACAGTCAGCTCTGTCGACTTGCAGGCAAAGCAGAGCTTGTGGGATTCTCCAAGCTCGTGGCTGGATTAGAAAAGCTTGAAGCAGTTAAAACCTTTATAATCCTTCTCTTCCTCGCCCAAAGAGGAAAGATAGGGTTGTGGCAGGAGGACGACATCAGCGAGCTGTACATAACAGTCACAGGAGACCCTACCCTTGAAGGAAGAGGAACAGGAATCGTCTAACGAACCCGAAAGAGAGAGGTTCACTCGGAAATTAGCTTTACTAGAGGCAGGGCTCTATGTGGCAGGACGCCCCCTTGATCTAAAGACCTTGGGAAGCGTAACTGGAACCCGTTCTAAAAGAAAGGTGAGAACGCTAGCTAAGGCTCTTGTGGAGAATTATAAGAATCGTGACACAGCCCTTGAGGTCCTTGAACTTGAGGGTGACCGATTCGTTATGCAACTAAAAGCTGAGTACACGGTTAAAGTTAGAAAGTTAGCAACAAAACCACTTCTTTCCTCGGGTCCGCTGAAGACCTTATCGTATATTGCTTTCAGGCAGCCAGTTCCTCAGCCCCAAGTCATCGAGGTCAGAGGCCACCACGCCTACGGTCACCTTAGACAGCTGGAAGACATGGAGCTGATTGTTCGCGAAGGAATTGGAAGAAAAAAGATGATAAGAACAACAGAGTTTTTCGCTGACTTCTTCGGTTTAAGCCATGACTTACGCGCCATGAAACGTCAGCTTAAAAGCGTATTCGAGGATTTCGCCAAACCCGAAGCAGAAGCTAAGATAGAACCTGAGAAATAGATTGCAAAGATAAGCTTATATGTCGAGTTTTGTTAGTCTCATCGAGACCTATGAGATGATGTAAGCTTGTCCGTGTGGCATGGAGATCAACATAAACGAAAAGATACGGGTGGAAGGAAAAGAGCCAATCGAAAGAAAAGAAGGTTTGAAAAGGGCTTCTTTCCAGCGGAAACGACGCTGGGCAAACCTAAGAGCAGAACAGTTAGGAAACATGGCGGTAATAAGAAGATTTCATTATTAGCAGTTAATCAAGCAAATATCTCTGACCCTTCTGGGAAAACCGCGAAGGTAGAGATTCTTCGTGTGATAAAGAACCCAGCTAATGTGGACTATGACAGACGGGGCGTAATCACAAAAGGAACAATGATTGCAACATCCTTAGGAAACGCTCGTGTAACATCCCGCCCTGGGCAAGATGGTATCGTAAACGCGATTCTTGTCCCCAAAGAAGAAAAAGAATAATCCCTTGTTATCTGCGTAGATTCAAAAGTTCTTTCGCAATCTTGTTCAAAGTTTTACCTTTAGATTCTTTTTTGGGAATAATAAGTAGCCCAGTTCTTTGCCATGGAGAACTTGGATGCGCAGCATCAGACACTGTCTCAGGTTGCAGACCCAGCTTTTTTGCTGCTCTTTGAAGCTCCTCAACTTTAGGTGAGGCTACGGCGAGCTTTTTAGGAACCCTCCGTCCTTCTCTTCTAGTCTTGTTTGCGTCGAAGTAGATGGACCAGAGAAAAATCTTGTTTTGTTTCCGCATTTCGATCTGATCTGCTATCGATTTAGAGCGTTTTATTAGTTGTGGTGGTCACTTTCGGTTCACTGAGATTTTGGGGTTAGTTGCGATTAAGCACTTTCCTAGAAGGGAGAGGGCTTTCTTATCAATGATGAAAATAACTCTACATTTTTCACAGTAAATTTGATTTACAATTCTCTTATTTAGCTTGAAAATTTCAAAAATGGGAAACGGTGGCGCAAAGTGGTAAATGTCCTCAGAAACGTTTAAATAAAGCGGCTCGGATGAACCATAGGTTTTGTGAGGGGAAATGGGGTATTGCATAGAATAGGTCACGTCCTTCACGTAAGCAACACCAGAAACATGATTATTAAAGCGGAAAACATTCCCCGCATCGGAGACAAGGTGGCAAATGAAAATCTCAAACCAGTGGGAACGGTTTTTGACGTCTTCGGTCCCACATCCTCCCCCTATGTGGCTGTGAAACCCCATGTCCAGAGCCCAGAGCAACTTATTAACCACGTTCTTTATGTAGTCCCCTCTAAAGCTGGTAGAAGAAAGAGGAAGAAAAGATGAAAAAAGAAAATCCTCCACAACCTCGAGTGATTAGAAAATGCCCCGAATGTGGAAGCAACCGCCTCATGCGAGACTACGAGTGCGCTGAGATAGTCTGCATGGGCTGTGGTTTTGTCGTCGCAGCCAAACTTGCAGATCAAGGACCAGAGTGGCGGGCCTTTGACGATGAGCAGCGTGCTAAACGCGCCAGAGCCGGTGCTCCCCTTACCTTTACAATTCATGATAAGGGTCTCTCAACTATGATTGACTGGCATGATCGGGACGTTTACGGCAAAAGGCTTGCTCCTGGTCAGAAGGCTCAGATTTACCGGTTGCGGAAGTGGCAACGGCGCATTCGAGTCTCTGACGCCACGGAGAGGAACCTTGCTTTTGCCCTCTCTGAGATATCTAAGATAGCGAACAACCTTAATTTGCCAAAGAATATTCTTGAAACGGCTTCGGTTATTTATCGTAAAGCGGTTAAGGAGCGTCTCATCAGGGGAAGGTCGATCCAGGGTGTAACTGCTGCTGCTATTTATGTTGCTTGTCGGCAGTGTGGTGTGGCTAGAACTTTGGATGAGATTGCTCAATCTTCTACTGTAAATAAAAAAGAGATTGGACGAAGCTACCGTTTTCTAATAAAGGAACTTAATTATTTCATTCCACCCCTAAAGCCTAGCCAGTATATAACCAAGTTTTCTAACCAGCTAACTATGCAGGGAAAGGTTGAGGAGATTGCCCACAAGATTCTTGCTACAGCCAAAGAGCTGAAGCTTACGTCGGGAAGGGGACCGACAGGCATAGCCGCGGCAGCCAGCTACATCGCGTCGGTTCTGACCGGAGAAAGAAAAACCCAGAGAGAGATTGCGGAGATTGCGCAGGTGACAGAAGTAACAATAAGGAACCGCTACAAAGAACTCGTTGAACGCCTCCAGTTCATAATCTCCCTCTGATATCCCTTGCTCAGGCGCTCCTACTTTTCCAGTAGTTCAACTACGTATTTGTCAGGGGTGTAAACGAAAGCAATTCTTTTGCCTTCGTAAAGCTCTGCAGTAACTGGAGCAGAAATAATAATTGCGCCATGACTTCTGAAATTTCTAAGCGATTCTTCGATATCTTCCACCAAAAAGCATAGATGATAGAGCCGCGCTCTCCCCTTCAAAATCTGAGATACAGGCGAATCATCGGATAAAGGAGCAATTAACTCAATAGGAACGCTGTCTGCTTCTGGACCCGCGATCATAACCACAGAAACCTTCTGAACGGGATCATCCACAACCTCGGTGATGGGGACAAAACCAAACAGCTCTTTATGACGGCGAATCGCCGATTCGATATCATCTGTGACGATTCCCACATGATGCAACTTCATTAGTAATCCCCTGATACTGAAGGTTGAACGCATATATTTTTTTAACCATTACATCTGTAAGCCCATAAACGATACTCTCCGAAGCAAAACAAATGACAAAAGCCAGCTAAGGCGAATCTTTTATAGCCTCATATATTAAACAATAGTAACAATTGGGAGGGGTTAGCTATTAAAAAGAAGTTAATGGACATCCTTGCCTGTCCAATCGACAAACATTATCCCTTGGAGCTCCATGTTTTTGAGGAAAAGGAAGAGATTGTAGAAGGCGTAATAATCTGTCCCAAATGCTCCCGTTGGTATCCCATCCGAGACGAAATTCCGGAAATGTTACCGGACGAACTGAGAGAAGAAAAAGACGAGCTGCCTTTTCTGCGAAAATGGAAGAAAGAATTCCCTAAAGAAATGCTGCTTGAGGGCAAACCTTTCAATCTTGGAAAGGAGACTTAACGCAACCCAATTTGCTTCAGCACAAATTCTGGTTACAAAAAGATAAGCAGTGTTATCTCTGCTATCAGCCTTGACGTTCTGGAAGTTTTGAGTAAGTTCCGTCTGGCGACCTGTAAACTGCTAGCCGTCCAACGGTCTCCCAGTTTTCTCCTTCATTTCTTCTAAGCTGAACAGTTATAACTTCCGCTGTCGGGTCGGCTTTTCCAGGCCAGACGGCTATATTCAGATAATCTTGTTCATTTATGCGTGTGTGGAATCTTGCTTTTGGCTGAGATGGTGGAGTCATTTCTTTCACCATAATCCAATGAATGATTCCATCCTTTTTATTGCTTAGGATACAAGTTAACACCAAATTGAAAACAATTATATAGTTGGGTAATAACCAAATAAAAAAAGGGAAAGTCAAAATGCTCTCCAAATCAGCTCTCACTACATTGAAAGTGGTTCTCGCCATTGACTTGATTATTGTCGCTATTGCGGCTCCAAGTTACTTCTATGTTGATTCGCTGGTTCCAAAATCAGCTATTTTTGAAGTGACAGATTTGATTATTGATCAACCTTGGGTACAGGTTGGGGAGCCTGTGCAGATATCGGTTAACGTAACTAATGTTGGAGAAAAAAGTGGCGAGCATTTAGTAACCCTGAACATTGATGAAGAGCCAATAGCAACAGAAACAGTTCTGCTTTCAGGGAAAGAAACTGTAATATTAGTTTTCACTGCGACAGAACTAATTGAAGGCAACCACACAGTCGCGATAGAAGATTTGACAGGATCAATTCAGGTCTCGTCAGAAGAACCGACAATACCGGCTCAACTTAGACTATCAAATCTGGGGGTCAGTCGAGTCGAAGCTGGAGTCGGAGAACCCACAACAGTTTCAGCAACCGCAACCAACATTGGAGACGAAGCTGGCGATTTCACGCTGGAACTTTTTGTAAATAACAAAAAAAGAGAAACCAAAGACCTCCACCTTGAGAGCGGAGAAACAAAAACTGTGCAGTTTATGGTTATTGAAAATGCTGAAGGAAACTACGCGGTAAAGTTAGAGAATTTGTCTACATCATTCAGAATTACTTCTGAAGCTCAACCGATTAGACCTGCAGAATTTCAAGTGAGCAATTTAATGATTAATCCTCCTTTAGTTCAGGGAGGTGAAAATGTGGAAATCTCGGTTACGGTAACTAATGTTGGAGAGGAAAGCGGCACTTATGCGGTGAACCTCCAAATTGATGGTGTCATACGCGAAACTAGAGAGGTTACATTGGTTGGCGGAGCATCCGAGATTGCAGAATTCGCAGTCACTGAAACAGGTTCGGGTGCACACACCGTTGTTATAGGCACCCAATCCGGGTCATTCACTGTTGAAGCGTTGGCTCCAGCATCTGAAGACATAGAAGTACACCATATGACTGTAAGACCATACGAAGTTTGGGAGGGGGACACTGTAACTATCTCAGCCAAAGCGGATAATCTGGTAAATGAACCGGGTACCCTTCAGGCAAGGTTTTTGGTTGGTGGCGAAGTTATAGCAACACAAGGATTCGAGTTAGCTGCAGGTGCAGGTAATGTTACGATTCAAATCACAGTTGAAGCTGGACCGCCAAGCGGTTACCGTGTTCAGTTAGTAAACCTCGGCAATGAGGAAAACACTTTGTCTGGATATTTCAAAGTCGTCCCCACAGGTGTGCATAGCCTCATTGTTGGATCATATCCAGTTTTAGGTATTCCGTTCGTCCTAGACGGTGTCGAATACACAACACCGTATTCAGAACTCCTGCCTACGGGAGTAACATATACTCTTGAGGTGGAACCATCATACAAAACTGGTCGATACTTATTCGTAGGATGGGATGATGGGTCTACAAGTCTTACAAGGACAGTAACCTTAACAGAACGAACATCAGTAACTCCGGATTTCAGTGGAGGCATATCTTGTCCTTCGATGTATACTTGGAACGGAACCGATTACCAGTATAATGCAGAGATATCAAACGCTGGCTGGCTAGGATACATTGGTTACATGGATGAAAATGGGAATATGATATTTATTGGGGGTAATCCATGGGACAGCATCAAAATAAACCCAGATCAATTTAACCCAAGGACTGAGGGAGATGACAGCTATTATGACATTATTCTAACTCAAAGATGGGACGAAATCTTTTACCTAGATGCGGCTTATTTGGTGGTTGCCGATCACCCAGCGGATGTAGATGCCTATTCAACCATGGTACACTACATTAATCCAGCTTTCACGGATCAGATTTACACTGTAAGCAAAAATCAGTTGACGCCAATTTCCGCTATCAACGAAAACGGGGAAGACGTCCTATCTCACATATCCGAAGTTGATGGAATTTTCACACCTGGAACTAACGGGGTAACAAGTCCATCATTGCTTAATCCTTTATGGAATCGATTAACGATAAATTTGGGTGATCTGTCTGGTGCAGAACAAATTAAGCTTATAATCAATGGAATGGTGGATTGGGGTCCAGCTGATGACTATTACGAGTGGATAGACAGATTTGACGCGGCATTTGCCGAAGGATTGGTACCAAATGGTACACAAGTTACTCCGCCACCCTACATTGAGGTATTAGATGAGAACGGAAATTGGGTGCGTGTCCCAGAAGACAGGCAGATGCCGATACCAGCCGATTATGTTGCCAGACCCTTTGTTGTTGACTTGACAGATATCTTCCTCACAAACAATTACTCAATTAGAATAAACAACTTCTGGAAGGTAACCTTCGATTATATTGGAGTAGACATAAGCCAACAGGCAGAAATTACCACACAGAGAATTGATCCAGTCGCTGATCTTTATCAGGTATTTACTAGTCCTTCGAATGTTGAAGGGAAGTTCACAAGGTATGGTGACGTATCTGACTTGCTTGCCGACTGTGATGACATATTCGTGATTGGAATGCAAGGTGATGAAGTCTCTCTTCACTTCCCCATCGACAATCTGGCGCCGCCTAAGGAAGGTACAGTAAGAGACTACTTCTTCTTTGTAGCTTGCTGGTTCAAAGATACGCCTGACAATTGGGGGTACGGATTTGAGTTTAAAGTGGATCCCTTACCTTTCTGGGATATGAGTGGTTTCCCATACACAGATGCAGAGAGTTACCCATACGACGACGAACACACGAATTATCTCCAAGAATATAATACCAGAGTAATGAAGCCTCCAGTCGAACTCCAAATGGCTTCTCTGTCAACATGGGTGAGCGGGGTCATACTGATAATGGCTATTGCTGACATAGGCGTTGTAGTCTACTTCAGGAAACGTAACCGACAACGACACAGAATATAACAAAAACCGAAGACCGTTCACAAAGAAATGATTGAATACTTAGCTTGTGATATGCTTAGGTCTAACCGTTGTTTATGTAAACTTTAAATTCTATATTCCCTATGTTTGTTATCCAAAAAATCAATGAGCCATCAAACATGACACTGTTGCCTGAGGTTCCGAATACCATGCATTACATTCGCAAAGGTGAAGAAAAATGATGATGGAAATCATAGCAGAACTACTGAAATTAACGGTTTTTGGAGGACTGGCGCTAGCAGGAATGCTTGTTATTGTTATATGGAAAAAAGACTTGAAAATGAAAGTAACCTACCTAAGACTGTTTGTTCAACTCGTAGCCCTGATATCCATCTACTACTTATACACATACCAGCTATGGCTGCTTCTTATGATAGCCATAATTCTCATTATTCCTATTGTCTTCGGCAGAGCCTTCTGCGGCTGGCTCTGCCCGTTTGGGTTATATTCAGACGTGGTCACTATACTTCGAAAGTCCTTAAAGATACGCTACCGGCTCCTTCCTGAAAGACTCAACAGGATTCTGCACTATCTTAGGTATGTATTATTGGTCTTCTTCTTGATCCTACCCTTCCTATTGGGTCCCATACAAAGTTGGCACTGGTCTGTGGCTCCATATCTCGGGGGTCCTTTCAGAACCTACAACGTTTTATTAGGTCCTTTAGAACCGCTGATTATACCATGGGAGACAGGACTGAAATTTTTCGAATTAGATATAAGTTACCC
Source organism: Candidatus Bathyarchaeum sp. (assembly GCA_020344315.1). Taxonomy (GTDB): domain Archaea; phylum Thermoproteota; class Bathyarchaeia; order Bathyarchaeales; family Bathyarchaeaceae; genus Bathyarchaeum. The sequence goes on along the minus strand of CP070820.1, from coordinate 858,168 downwards.
CTATGCTACAGACATAATATTCTATAGCGGAGACTTCCCTTTCTTAATCACCGTCTCCATTTTCGTTGCATTAACCTTGGTGACTTCATTCTTTTTTAGACGTTTCTGGTGCCGATTCTGTCCCACAGGAGCATCAATCGCCATCGTGAACAAGATCAAGGGTTTCCGGTGGGCGCCTCTACTGCATCTGAACAAAGACGAAGAAAAATGTACCAAGTGTGGAATCTGCAAACGGGTTTGCCCAGTGCAGGTCACTGATGTGTATGAAAAGAAGGGCGGAAACATAACAACTTCGATGTGTATGCTGTGCCTCAGATGTGTTGAGATGTGCCCCTACGAAGGATGCTTAAAATTAAACGCGGATGGAAAAACGGTTTTCAAGTCGCGAAACTGGCTATAATCATTCAGATTTTCAAGATGCCGCAAAGTGCCTAATCGCTGTTTCTCTTTCGCTAGTTTAGATCAGCAATACTAGTCCGGAGACTGCAAATAGAATTTGAACGAAAAAGAGGAAGAGCGCAACATCTCTTTCGTAGACTTTTCCTTTCACCTTTTTCAGGAACCAGATGGCGAAATGTGTTGTATCATAGATTTTTTCGTAAGGCATTTCCAAGGAGTTGTCCTTGTTAGGTTTTGCGAAGGCCTGAACATCTCCCATCCTATCTATGACTCTGGCTCTGAGATACAACAAGATTTCTATGAAGTAGGGAATGAAGAGCCAGACAGCGATTCTCTCCATACTTCCCAGAATGGCTAAGGTAGCGATCAGGGCTCCGATAGAATAGGTGAAGGAGTTTCCTGGAAAAACCTTTGCAGGATACCAATTAAAGTACAGAAACGCTAGTAGACTTGCGCAGACGACGAAGGATATTAATGCAATCCATAGTCTCCCAACAAAGAGACCTGTGAAACCGAAGAATGCGAAAATTACTAGACTCATGCTTGCCTCTAGTCCGTTATAGCCAGCCAGTAGGTTGAATCCGTTTGTGGAGCCGATTATACCCAATGGAACAATCAATAGAGGATAGAAATTGCCCAAGTCCACATAACCTACAAATGGAAGTTGTATAACCGTGATACCTGCATTCATAACGACTAATGGAACAGCTATTGGAACAGTGAGTAAGACCTTCTGAAGCTGAGTCAACCCCTCTTTCCAGCCTAAGACATCGTCTATGAATCCAATGAAGGCAGCCAGCAGGATAGTGGCTGAAATGGCGAAGGCCTCAACAACGTGCGCTGATGGGCTTCCGAGGATCTCGAAAGTCTTAAAGAAAATGTAGATCAGCAACGAGAAACAGATGACAAGAGCAACAACTAATCCTCCGGACCGAGGAATGAGGGGATTTTCATATTTGTTCATGTCCTTTCCTAGGAGCTTCGCTTCATTAGCCGATCTAATCCATCTCTTTATCATAAACAGAGTTAAAAAGAAACTCAGAAGCAAGATTAATCCGGCAAGAATCAGATCATCGAGATCAACGAATAAAGAATCAAAGAAACTAGATACAAGACTGTTGGAGAGAAGAGTTGTCCATGGGAAGAATGTTAAGGCAACCATTTGTTATGCCTCAGTACCTGCATTGTCTTATTCTTTTTAACCTATTTTAAACAGCATCTGTAATCTAAAAGACTTAAGCGTTGCCCCGAATTCAGCTCAATTCAAAAGCAGTCTGCTATCACTACCTCTATCTTGTCCAGACGCCTCTTCCAAATCCGCGGTACACAAAGCCCATCCGCTCTGCCTTGAAGGGATCAACAACTTGTCCCATATCCACTATGGCTGCAGGTTTTCTCATCAAAATCTGGATTCTCCTCAGATTCAATCGTGCGAAACGATCATGCGCCACTGCCACAACCAAACAGTCTGCGCCCTCAACAGTCTTTGAGAGTGATGATTCAGCAGTGTAACCCATACTCAACAGTTCCTTGAGGGAAAAGAAGGGGTCATAAACCTTAACTGATGCGCCCCTCTTTTTCAAAAGGTTCACAAGCTTCTTTGCAGCAGAATTAACCACTCTCTTCCTGTTCGGGAGAGAAGAGATGCCGAAAACCGCAATCTTGGCTCTCCTTAAACCCTTTTGACACGACCGCAGAGCATCTCTAACAAGGCGTAGTGCGTGATCCAGTGTCTCATCGTTTATTCTTGTAGCCAGCGACAGCATACGGAGCCTCACATCTTCTGCCTCTGCTTCGTCAACAAGAAAATAGGAATCTCTTGATCTGTGAAGCCCAGCTATCCTTGAAAACTTCAGCGGATTAATAGTGTTCTGCACTTTCACAAAGTCTATTCCCGCCTTCTCACAAAACTGGGCAAACTCATTTGCGAAAGCGATGTTAACATCTTTATAGGCTCCTTCCAGCAACTTCACAGCTTCCGCCGTCTTGATGTTTTTTACTCGAACAATTTCTCCCTTAGTGATTGTATCCAGAATAAGGCATGTAACTTTCAAGCTTCGTTTAGTGATACCGCCAACAACCCTTGTGCATTTAGCCACATCCTTTGAGAGTTGCCTTGAAGCACTCAATATTGAAGAGTATGCAAGCCCGAAGTCTGTTCCAGCCTCTAATCCGGAGGCGTTTTCAAGAGTCTCCTTCGCCAAGCTCTCGGTCATACCAGGTCCCATGGTGTTCTGAAAAACAATTAAGGAACCTGAAGTTAGGCTCATGCCGACGTCTCTGCATGCCTTTTCGAGCCGTGAATAATCAGGTTTCTTCCCTTTTTCAAGGGATGGTGTGACGCAGAATATTATGATGTTGCTTTCTGAGACAGCCTTTCTGAGATTGGTTGTTGATCTAAATTGGCTATTCTTTGTATGTTTCTCTATGAACTTGCGGAGATCAGATTCGGTGAAAGGAGACTTGCCTCTCTTTAATTGGTGAATGGTGTGGCGATTAGAGTCAACTGCGATAACATTGAAGCCTGCTTCGGTAAAGAGACAAGCGGTAATCAAACCTTTTCTTCCGCAGCCCACAATGCAAACAGTGTATTCTCGCCGCTTTTCCGGTGATTCCACGTCTTTGCTAGCAAGCTTCATGATTCTGGACATTTTTTCTCCTCCACCCCATTGCTTGATCGTGTTATTAATACGTGGCGAACATTTTTGTTGCAAGCAGATTAAATACGCGAGAAAATCCATCGGCTGAAATTGACAAGAAAATGTAAAAAAAATGGTTAATTAAGCTGCCCCGTTCATATTATGCGCGTGGATTCTGGAACACTCTCAGTAACCTCTTTGGATGGGCAAACGGTAACGTCTCTGGAGAGCGTGATGTTGTCTCGGATTGTTACGTAATCACCAATTATGCATCCTTCGCTGATTTTCGCGCCTTTGCCTATGGTGGCGCCTTCTCCGATGACAGCACCCGTTACTGAGGCGAAATCTGAAAGTATGGCACCGGGGAAGACCACAGAATTCTCCAAGAGAACCTCCCTACCCAAAACCACGTCTCTTCCGATAATTGCATGTGGACCTACTCTTGATTTCTGCCCGATTTTAACTTCTGCATCAACCATAACTGGGTCGTTGAATTTCACTTTCTCGTCTATGTTGGCATCCTTTCCGAGGTGTCTCTTTTTTTCTTCCGTGTCAAGCAAGATCCTATTTGCTTTCAGGTAATCCCTCGATTTTCCTATGTCCATCCAAATCTCTTTGAATTCATGACCGAAAAATTTTCCCTCTTTTGCCAATTTTGGGAATATCTCGTGTTCGATTGAGACTGGTCGTCCCCCTGGAATATGATCAAAGATTTTGGGGTCTAACACGTAGATGCCGGCGTTGATGAGGTTACTGGGGGCTTGTCCCGGAGGAGCCTTCTCTGCGAATTGCGTCACTCGGCTTTCTTCGGTTAGTTTTACTGTTCCGTATCTGCTGGGGTCTTCAACTCTGTAGAGAGCTATTATTGCAACCGCGTTCGTTTCTTTGTGTTTTTTTAGAAGCTTTGTGTAATCGATTTTGGTGAATATGTCTCCGTTTAGCACTAGGAATGGCTCTTTGTGGCCAATGAGTTCTTCAGCATATTTGATAGCTCCGCCTGTGCGCATGGGCTTTTTTTCTCTGGAATAGGAGATTTTCATTCCATATTTCGATTTGCCGTAGCGCTGCATGAAGGCTTCAGCCATGTGTTTTACTGCTAGGGTAACTTCGCTAATTCCGATTTCAGCTAAGCTTTCCAGTGTCCAGTCTAGTAGAGGCTTGTTTAAGATTGGGAAGAGAAGCTTTGGTCGGGTGCAGCTTAGAGGTCGTAGTCTGGTGCCTTTGCCTCCAGCTAAAATTAACGCCTTCAATCTGGTTCAGTCCTGAAGAAGTAGATGAGGGTTACGTAAGTAAAAATCTTATGAAAGATTTTGGCTACAGTTCCTTGGCAGGAGTAGATAAGATTTAATTTGTGGCTTATGGGTATGTTATCTCTTGCTGCTTGGGTATGCGGGGGTTGCCAAGCCAGGTCAAAGGCGCAGCCCTGAGGCGGCTGTCCCGTAGGGGTTCGTGGGTTCGAATCCCACCCCCCGCACCATTAGGTAAATCCTCCCCACTTTTGGAGATTGTTTTACGGAAAAAGGAAACATTATTTTTCAGTCACTTTTGAAAAGTCCTGTTGGAAAAAGTCCACACAATATTGCAAGGACTGGACCTATAATAAGCCCAGACCATATGAACACTCCTCCCACTCCTAATACAATAAAAATCACCCTATCTTTGATCGATAACTTTCCTTTGAGGCGAACTACTTTTCTCAGTAGAAGATATCCCAGTATCAAAGGCAGGGCCATAAAGATAGCAGTCAGAACCAATGTGGAACTCAAGGGTGCTCCAGTAAATGCTATAATCATTTGTGTGAAGATCATAAAACCGCTCCCAACATAAAGAAGCCCAGCAGTAGATCCAACAATACTGAAAAGATTTAGCTTGATGAACCCTTTCCAAACCAACACAAACAAGCCCACAACCAAAGAGAGGAATAGAGGCGCTAAAATTCCTATCAAAGATTGACCTTCCCATTCATGGATGCTAATGACATCAAAGGGAATCGTTACCCATTCAGATAATGTGTACTCTTCTTTGTATCCAATTGCAAGTCCATATTTTCCTTCTTCTAAGTTGGGTTCAAAAACAGCCACATAATATTCCCCACTTTCTGCAATGGCGATGTCAACATCGATAAGATAATAATAGCTTGTCGGCGTAAAGGGTTCGTATTCACGATTTTCAGGTATTGTAGAGTCGAATAAGATTGCCCCATATCCTTCGGGTTTTTCTATAGAACTAGGAAAATCAGCTGGTATTGCCAAGTCTTCGCCCATTACGATTAATTGGGGAAAAAAGTCTCCTTCAAGTTCCTTTGTGTAAAGACTTATTCTAAGTCTTTCTCCAGCATTAAGATTAAGTTGATAATATTCAGCCTCACCTTCGTGATGTAATTCTCTATATAGAGTCCAAGACTTGGTTGGATTGGGAACTTCTAATGCTGTATCCAAAGTGTGAATTTCATCAATTGGACTTAGAGGAGTATGAGCCCACACTTGGAAAATAAAAAAAGAAAAGGACAGAAAAAACAGAATGATCGTAAGTCTATTTAGCCTTACCAATTTATCATCAAGCAAATATATTGGGCAAGTAATATTAAGTATTTTAGTCTTAAAAAAACCAAGTCCCTCTTTAAGTATAATGCAATTAAAAACCTAACAATTCCACGAAGAGCCTATAACCTTCAGGTGCGCTGGACTTCATCACAACAAATACACCAAATACAAACAAAAAACCATATCAAGAATATTTTACTGGTAAATTTGGGTGGGGTTCCCACTTCCTGCACCATTCTAAAAGATTCCATTTCTATCGCCATTGCGGATATGTTCTACCTGAGAAAGATGCTCTTGTTTATGGGTATAATTTTTAGTCTAGTCTAAGACATATTCATTGTCCTAGATGTGGAAAGATAATCACTCATACACCCTAGGGACTTGGTTTTCTTTGCACTCTAAAAGAATTCTTCCAGAGATGATTTTTTAACCTTAGGATTGAAATGTTCGTCAACCTTTCTTCTTGCTTCATTCTGTTCTGCAGTAAGAATTCCAAGCATTTCAAGAACTTGAAGACAATTCTCTACTGCATATCCATGAAAGTGATTGTTAAAATAACCATAGACTCTAGTTACTTTTGAGGCAGTTTCCTTTACTTTAGGTACCCAAGGTTCAAGTTCTTCCTTCTTGTAACGATAATTGAACCAAGGTCTATCTCCATAACCATGCCACCTGAAATAGGCAAAATCAGTAGTCACATGAACTTCTGGAGGCAATAATGGTTCATCAACAATAGTATATGCAACATCATATTTCTCCAACAAATCCCAAGTTTCATTTCTCATCCAAGAAAGATTACGAAACTCAACAGCAAACCTAAACTCCTTAGGAAGAATCTCAAAGAAACTCTCAAGATGCTCTATGTCAAATGAATATTTCGGAGGAAGCTGTATTAAGAGAGCCCCAAGTTTTCCATCAAGAAGAAGTTGTCGCATCAGGTTACAATAATTGTAAAGGTCTTCTTCAACCCCTGCATCCAATTCCAACTTCTTATCATGAGTTATCTTCTTTGGCAACTTAGCACAAAAAACATGGTCAGGTGGAGAATATCTCGCCCATCCCATAACTGTTCCCTTAGAAGGATAAGCATAAAATGTGGAGTTAATCTCAGCTGTCCTAAAAATCCTAGAGTGAGCCCTTAACATACTTTTTTCTCCCTTAGCATAGAAGGGCCCAATCCACTCTCTATAACTCCAACCTGAGGTTCCCAGCAAAACATTCTCTATGGGATTCACACTACTGATCCTCCAGAACTTTTACTATTTCATTTGTGTCATAATATGTCTTATCAGGAAGCTTGTTTAACAAAAATGAAGCTCTAACTCTCTCTTCCTTGCTTAAGTCAATAACCTTCCATCCTTGATCTCGAACCAACTCCCTTCTAGTACTTGGAAACTTAGCATCCTCTTTGAGAACTTCAGCAAGTGAGTCTATCCCTGTAGACTTTGTAACCATCGGAAAACTCCCAGTCTCTTCATATAATAATAGACGGGCAGCATCTTTGAACATGCGGTTTGAATGCATAGTAATAGCTGCTTTCTTAAAGTTCCCCTGAGATGCTACTCTCGCAACTTCTTTCAACTCATTATCTAAAGGTTGGTAGATGTTGTGATAGCCTTTTCCGAAGAGTCTAGTATATAGAATGTCAGATCTGTAAGCTAGTTGGTCACCTTTCAGCAAATCAACCGAATGGATGATATTCATATCTCGTAAGGTTTCAATAAAATTAGAACCTAGAGAGCTTTTACTTCTCACTTCCAAGACTGGTCTAATTTCACCCAATTTTGCTGTGGAAAAAAAATCCTTGATTCTCTCATTATACGTTTTGTTAGGTTGAAATGATGGGGGAGTTTGAAAGTGAAGAAACTCAGCATTTAAAACTTTACAAATAGCAATCATTTTTTCTAGAATTTCGTAAGCTTGAGGAACTAATTGAAATCTTAGGTTATGAGTTATTTCTTGGTTACATCTAACAGAAAACTCAAAGGCTGAAGGAACCATTTTACGCCAAGACTTTACCATCTTTAAGTCTGGAATTTCATAAAATGTTGAATTTACTTCTACAAATTTGAAAGCCTTTGAGTAAGCAACTAAAGGGTGAACGTTTGGAACCTGAAAGTAAGCCCATCCTCCTGTTCCAATGAGAAATCTAGTCAAGTAACAACCCTTATAGTATCTTTAGCATAGAAATACTAGAGATTATTGGTTCCCTACAGTTTCACTTCTCTCTCTCCTACCCTAAGAGTCGATTAAACCTCAGCCTTATTTCTTCAATAAACTAAATGACTGAATCCGTAGGAGGAAGAAACTTTGAACCAGAATGGATACAAGAGAATGATAATTAGACGATTAACACGGATTCAAGCTTTATCACATCAAAGAAGATATGATGAAATCAAACGACTTCAAGAAAATAATTATGTTTGGGTTGATTGAAATGGCTTTTACAGTAGTCTGTCATAGATGTGGAGAAATCCTCTATGAAGGCAAAGATATGATTTCCCTTTACCGCCTTAGAGCAAAATGTAATGGCAGATGTCCAGTTTGTGAAAAACAGCTATCTATAAGCCCTTTGAGCATTAAACTTAGAGAAATTAAATAAATATAATTACTTATACACCTTAATCATAATCTACGTATATAGAAGATTCCTCTAGAAAATTGAGGAATCTCCTTCAGCAAACCTTTAATGTAACATGCCATAAACACCTGAGATTGCACTAAGAGAGAGGGGGAGCGCGTCAACACTCTGTTTCTAGAGTACTCTTTCCTAGGTGAAAAGACTGGGAAGGAGGTGATAAACAATGAATAAGAAAATTTTAGGTGTTTTCGGTAGTTTGTTGGTTGTTGCTATTTTAGCTTTGCCAATGTCTGCAGCGTACGCAACAAAACCCGAAAAAATGTTCCTTCATGAAGTCTCTGAGGGACCTGTAGAGGGCATGTACATTAAATCGTTGGCTCATGGAACCTTAGTTTTTTAAAGAATTGATATCAGCTGGTCTATTTTGGGTTGAAATAGATATTCTGCAGAGAATGCGTGTGTATATAGATGAAGATGAAGAATGTGGAGACTTTCTTGGAATTATAAAAACCAACTTCCATTATGTAGGAACTACTGTAGAAGAACCCTCCTTAGGTCTTAATTGGATAGAGGAGCGTGACATTCTCCATACTGGTGTGTTGGTGGTTGGTCGTGTGATCGCTGCAGTCAGAATGGGTCAGATGGAAAACATCCGTTGGGTAATACTCTGGGAAGAAGGAATCCCTAATCCAGTAGTAGAGTTCCCACCGTTTCCTTTTCCACCTCCTCCATAATCTCCTCTTTTCTTCTCCTTTTCTTTCTCACCAGAAAACTGTAAATTAGATTATCGTCTGAATAACAGTCAATGGAACCAGTCTTCTTAACTGTTGAGTGGACTAAAAAGATGGGAATTAGGAGAGTGTCTTTAGCTTAACCTTGTCGTACATTCTCTTTATCAATATTGGGGAAGGCTGAAAGGGTCTTCTCTTCCGCTCAATTGTTATGGTTACAGAACTTTCTAAAATCTCAGTTTCTACCTTTTTGTTCAAAAGATACTTGAACATTGTAGATGTTACTTCAGCAATGAAGATACTCCACTTATTTCCAAGACCATGACGTAAATGAAACACTTCTTTATTACCCATAATGTGATGATCACAGCTGAACCAACCTGCCAATCCGCCAAAAATATTCTTGATAAAATATGCCACCGAGTCGTAATTCATAGACAATCCCATTGTTCGCATACCATCCTTAACAAGTGTTGAAGCTGAAAATTCTGCTATTTCGATTACCCTGTCCTTGGGACAACAATTCACAAAGGCAGATAATGTGGGGTATGATAGATATACAATTCCGAAACGCTTAGAAAATCTATAGACTTGGGCGTAATCCTTCAGAATCTTATTAACAAGAGCATTAGCACTTATTCCCTCTCTTTCAGCCTCCTCTTTCAAGACCTTGAACCATTCTTCATCTAATCTGAATGAACGACTAATCCTTCTTTTTTCTGGAAGAGACATATTATTCCCCTAATGAAAGAAGATATTGTAATGTGTCATGATTTAACATCTTTGATGGTAACCCAATAATCTCCTCTTTGTCTTTTCTTACCAGAAAACAGTAACGATAGATCATCATCTAACAAACAGTCATTGGAATCAGTTAATGCATTGTAGACTAAAATAAAAGAGGGGATTAGGAGAATACTACGTTTACTAGGCGATTCCGATATTGAGAGAGAATTACTTGGTTATTTGTTCAGGGTTACATTTAGAATCTAGATTGTGGTTTCTGAAATGTTTTATCGGGCTTAGTTTTTGAACTTTTTAATTGGTATGAGCGCACTTGCCATCGGAAATCATCGCTGATAGGTCCTTCAGGTTTGCCTGAATGGATTCTATTGTTTTCCGTTGTGTGCTCATCCCATACAAAACCACACCACACTCTTTTTTGAAAGCTTATATTTTTGTACACCTATGATTATAACTGGGGGCGATGGGTTATGCGCAAGCAAAAAGAAATTGTCAACGATTATAAAGAAAGAATGCAACAGCTAATCGATGCAGCTATGCGCGCTAGAACTCATTTTTCAAAGAAAATCAAAAAAGAAACTGTGGGGCACCTCGTCAAACTAGGGTTAGACGAGTTTGAAGCAATAGAACTGTTGGAAAAACTAAACGATTTTTCCTTGAAATGTAGCAAGTGTGGTTCTCAACATTTGTATGTGCCAAATGCGGAAACGAAATAGCATCATACTAATGCGAGCAATAGTCTCCCCCTTCTTTTTTTCTTCTTTCCTTTTCTAACCAGAAAACAGCAAAATTAGATTATCTCTTGTAGAATTAAAGTTGTCTTGGACTCTAGATTAGGTATTCTCAAAAGTTATAACTGAGTATGTCATGAGGAAACTAATTGGGATGGGTACACAACTCATTCATTCACCGTTAGAATGTTAAGATAAATCCCTTAGGTTTGCCTACAAGGATTTCATCTTTATGTGTGCTCATCCCACAGAAAACCAAACCGTGCTATTTTTCAATGCTTTTTTGAATCCTACCAAGTTCAAATATCCTATAAACAGAATCAGGTAACATAATAGTACCCAAATAGAAGAGAAGAAAGACGTCAAAGACCGCTAAGAAAGATTCTACTGCCAATTATATGTCCCGTAGGGGTTCGTGGGTTCGAATCCCACACACCGCACTATTCTACTGAAGCCTAAAAGGCACAATCATATTTGAAGCCTAATAACAGCAGTATGTTGAAAACAGCCTTTTCCTGAAAATCTTGCTCCATCAAAGTAATCCGCTATTTATGCTTCCTAATTGCCCAAGAGCCATCGCAAACGGTGGAATTCAAGCTGAATCCTTCTCTGCAGCATCCAAATTTCATGTTGTTTTCTTCAGCCAACTCTTTCACCTTTTTCATCAAGCTAAATCTCAAATCCCTCGGCAAATACATGGAACGACCAATTCTCTCTCCCTTCCCGAAATAAAATGGTCGCAATTTCTCCGCCACCTCTGAAAATCTCTGGCTGAATCTCCTCCAATTATCAGGTTTCACCTTATACGATGAAGAGGTAATATGCAGCACCCCTAAACAGGCAACAGCTTCCACAAGCCCGGCCAAATCTTCATTAAGAAATGGAATAACAGGGTCAATTCTCACAGTAGTAGGAACCTCTTCCCTAACCAGCAATTCAATTGCTCTAAGCCGTCTCGAAGAGACAGGAGCGCCTGGCTCAAGCTTCCTAGAGAGCCCATCATCGTCAGTGAGGATAGTAACTGAAACCACACAAGGAATTTCTCTTAGGATGTCGATGTCTCTTACAACCAAGTCAGATTTCGTAACTATCTGAAGCCTGCAACTGCTGTCTGCTAATATCTCTAAACATCTTCTCGTCAAACCAGTCTTCTGTTCCAGCCGCGGATAAGGATCCGAAGAGTTAGATATGGAAACCAGCTCACCATTCAATCTGGCAGCCTCCCTCTTCAGCCTAGAAATCAGGTCTTTCTTGGGTCTACAATCATAGAAACGAGGGATGTACGAGGAAGCGTAACAGTAGAGACACCCATGATCACACCCAGTATAAGGATTAAAAGTCAACTTATCCGGGCACGTGCACAACTCGGAACTCCAAGGATCAAAAGGAGTAATCAACATAACCATATTGCCAACTAAAAAATAAAGAATGTCACACCTTAATATCTTTGATTAGTTTGGCAGCTTAGCTGTCCAGTTTAAGCTTCGTCAATGAATTTGTTTGCTTTAGGTATCTCCTCAGGCAGTCCCCTTCTCTTCCGAATCTCCGCAATGACATCCATGGCAAGGCTTTCAGGAACCTTTTCCCAATGATCAAACTGCGTCTGCCAGAAAGCATGCCCAGAAGTCGCTGATCTCATGTCAGCTGAGAGACCAAAGGTCTCGGCAACAGGAATGAATCCGGTAATCATTGTAACTGGCCCCTTCTGTTCTGAAGCAGTTACTCTTCCTCTCTTACGGGTTATTAATCCAGTTACTTCGCCAACAAATTGGTGAGGAACTGAAACACCAATTTTGTATATTGGTTCAGAGAGGACCGGTTGGGCTGTCAGGAAAGACCCCCAAACAGCTCTTTTCATTGCCGGCATGATCTGTGCTGGTCCACGGTGTACAGGGTCTTCGTGCAGCTTTGCGTCCAAAAGCTTCACCTTGACTCCGCGTATTGGTTCATCGGAGAGGGGCCCATTTTTGGTTGCCCATCTGAAACCTGAATTGACTGTCTCCTTCACTTCTCGAAGGTATTGAATACCTTTCGTCATGTCCAATAGGATGTTTTTATGTTCTTCTAAGGCCCATACGTTTTTCGCTTCTTTGGCAGACCATCCTGCTGCCTCGCGTAGAACGCCGTCAATCCGCTTTCGTCCCATCGCTTCAAAAAGATCGCCTTTTTCCATCAGTTCAATAACATTCTGTTCAAGAGGTTCAACTTGGACCCAGAATCTGCTGTGTTTGTTGGGGCTCTTTGCCATCGCTACTACTCCTTGGCCAGCTATACTTTCCCGGTAGACGACTATTGGACGGGATGTTATAAGCTCTAGTCCACCACCATATTCTTTGAGGAACTTGACAGCTATCTCAAGATGGAGTTCACCCATTCCGCTGAGAAGATACTCGCCCGTCTCTTTGTTAATTTTAGTTACCAAGTTTGGATCGTCAATAGCTAATCGACCCATTAAATCTACGAGGCGCGGCAGCTCCCTAGGATGCTTGGGTTCTACGGCAATGGTGATAACGGGCTCAGAGACATATTTTATGCTTTCAAAGGGCATCATAGCGCCTTTGTGGTCAACATCTACAAGGGTTTCTCCTGCCCTAGCAAGATCTAATCCCAGCACTGCAGCGATGTTTCCGGCGACTATGCGACCAACAACCTCTCTGAAGGCGCCCATATACATAGAGACCTGCTGAACACGATAATCCTTCTTGGCGCCCACCAAATAAACTCGATCACCCTCCTGAATGACCCCTGAAAAAGTGCGGCCTGTAGCGACTAAGCCCGCATGGGGGTCCATCTGTGCTGATGTCAAACATATAACGGTTGGACCATTCTCGTCACAGTTGATCATAGCCTTTCCAATCTCGGAGTCCAACTCGCCCTTCCAAATTTTTGGAACTCGATATTTCTGAGCGACTACAGGGTTTGGAAGATTCTTAACTGCCATGTTAAGTATTGCATCATGAAGAGGAACGGTTGTTGCAAGTTCTTCATAACGTCCGTTTTGATAAGAGTCCACGACGTCACTGAATTTTATTCCCTTTTGCTGGGCTATGTCGAGGGTGAAGCCCCATTTGTGCAGGGCGGAGCCGAAGGCTACAGTTCCATTAGTTGGGTCGACTCTCCATTGTTTTTTGTGTTCTTTCTCTCCGTATAGGGAGATGAGGTTGTTGAAGTCTTGGATTATTCGGAGAAGTTTGGTTTGCATTTGGTCTGCAGTGAGTTTGAGTTCTTTGATTAGGCGGTCGACTTTGTTGATGAAAAGAACAGGTTTGACTCGTTCGTTGAGGGCTTGGCGGGTGACGGTTTCTGTTTGAACCATCACTTCTTCGACTGCGTCTACAACTACGACTGCTCCGTCGATGGCTCTTAGGGCGCGGGTTACTTTGCCTGTGAAGTCTACGTGCCCGGGGGTGTCTATGAGGTTGACTACGTGTGATGTGCCTTCGATTTCGTGGAGGAGGGAGATGTTGGCTGTTTTGATGGTGATTCCCCGTTTCTGTTCCTCCTCTAGGTAGTCGAGGGCTCTTGCTGCTCCTGCGATTTTAGGTGAGAGGAGGCCTGCTTCGGCTAGCAGGGAGTCTGACATGGTTGTTTTTCCGTGGTCTATGTGGGCGATTATTCCTATGTCTCTGATGTCCTCTTTGTTGGTCATGAGCTTTACGATGTCGCTCGTTTGCCTGAATTTGGGCACTTGATTATTCTCCTATTTGTAATGGACAGCATGCTAGATGAAACGCTAACCTATTAACCTTACCCTAAAGTCAAAACAAGCTCTCACAAACAAAACCAAAAACTTCCATTATTCGAACAAAAGAAAGCTCTATTGTAACTGTCTGCATTCCCAACGATATTGGTGAGTAGATTAGTTTAGGTCAAAGTTTCTTGACCTACAATTTTAAATGTTAGTCAAGGTTTCTTGATAAAAAGCCCTAAGAGAATCATTTTCTATTGTAATTGTGTGTGATTAATGAAAAAAACTTCAGCAGCGATAATGATCTACGCGCTTATTTCTTTATTATTTGTGGGAGTGCTGGTTGTTGAGGTGGTTAAGGCTAATCCCTACGGAATGGCTCGGCTTTTTTGGAAGGACATTATTGTCGTGCAATCACCCCAAAACAAAACCTACAATGTAGAAACGCTTCCCATTAATTTCACCGTTGAATGCCTTGACGAAAATCAGCCTCCAACTCGCTACACTCTGAGCAAAAGAGAGGTTGATGAATGGGCTACTGTTTTTTCTAAGATAATTAACACTGATTCGGATTGGATTGTAGGTACTTCCCAGAATAGATCAGAGACCTTTGTTGCGCACTACAATTCTCTTTTTTCGAACTTGGCAGATAGTACATACGAATTAACGGTTAAAAGGTACTCTGAAAACCCAATAAAGGTAGTCAGCTCTGCTACTGTTTACTTCACCATTGACACTACTCTAGTTGATACTGCTATAATCCCGGAGTTTCCATCATGGACCATTTTTCCACTGATATTGATTGCCACGTTATTCGCTGTAGCCATAAAAAAGAAACTATCTCGTCCAAGTTCGTAAGAACAGTAACCTTCCTCTCTGTTTTGGCTGATAGAAAATCAAAATAGTCATTGCCACGATTCTTTTTGTGAGAGTTGATTGCATATTGAAGATAGAGGCGCATCACAGCTTTAAGTACAAGATGATAGAGTTGAAGGCAAGAGTCAGGGACCACGAATTTTTGAGAAAGAAATTGTCTGCTCTAGGAGCCCAATATGTAGAAACCTTTCAGCAAACGGACCTCTATTTCAAGGTCCCGGAGGGAAGATTGAAGCTGAGAGAAGTTGAGGGTAACCACACAGCGGAGTTGATCTATTATGAGAGAGAGAACATCCCGGGACCGAAAAGAGACAATGCCTTCATTCTCGAAATCAAAGAACCAGAAGACCTGAAAAAGATACTTAAGAAGATTCTAACTCCACTAACCGTCATAGAAAAAGTCAGAGAAATCTACAAGTATCAAGGAACCCAGATTCACATGGACACTGTAAAGAAACTCGGCAAATTCATTGAATTCGAAAGACGAACCTCCGATGATTCAAAGGTGGCAGAAAAAGATCGGCAGATTCTAGAAAAAATTATGGCTAAGCTGAAGATAGACCCAAACAATTTTGAAACCCTCTCCTACAGCGACCTACCTCAAACATAAACACGAAAGAAACGGAAACGAGTGCCTATTTCATCTCTTCAATAGGCTGACTGGAACCGCGACGTCAGAGTTTTAAGAGCAACAGTACTATCACGATCACTGCTACGACTAGGGCAATGTACAAGATGATGTTCATGATGTGAAATGTTGAGGTTGTCCAGGTTTCCCCGGCAAGGTCTGGAAGGTCAGTCTCTACTGTCACCTGCTGGTAGGGGCTCCAAGAATCAATTTCAACCTCGTAGACGCCCGGCTCGATCTCCTCACATAATTTTCCATTCACAAAGGTATTTGCGCCAGTAACTGAAACTTCATCGTAAGCGTAGGCGACCTTAACCCTAACCTTTGACACCCCAAACGAGGATGAGTCAACTTCCACATCAACGACAACTTTATCCCAGACAATATAGGGACTTTCAACGCTTACTCTGTAGCCAGTCGCTTCTGGGTGCTCAAAGCCTGTGATGATCCATGAGCGTTTGCCCACAGAATCATATGCAACATTGAAGCTTGCCCATCCAGTTCCATTCGTTGCATGCTCCGTTCCATTCACGTAGACGCTAGCATCAACCGCGTCTGTGCCGTCATGTTCCCAGCTGACGTGAAAACCAACTGACTGAACTTCATTGACACTGCCCTTATCAGCACTCATGTAAGTTTGATCTATGACAGCAACTTGTCTACTAAGAGAATACCAGTGGGTAACAACATCTTGAGCGGGCTTATTTTGTGGAGTATGAGAGTAATCGTCAAGTCCTCCTCTTTCGGGAATGTGTATCCAAGTCCACCAATAAAAGCCGTAGAACCAACTTCGGTTCCATAGCGTCTGGAAGGCCGCTTCGTAACATTCTCTCTGTTCTTGAAGATCAATGGGCATTTTAGACCACCAGTTGGATGGAGCAAGATTTGTTCCGTCGCTGCTTCGGTAGCCAATCTCCGTGAAGATCACCGGCTTGTTTACTGTTGAGAGCCATGCTTCAATCCCGTCTGCATGGTTGATCCAAGCGGTCTTCAGCTCCTCAAAGGTGGGATCATACTTGAAGGTTAACGGAAAGTAGGCATCTATTCCCACGTAGTCCAAAGAATCCCACCATTCAATATTTTTATAATTGGTCCAGTCAGCAGCGTATACTATGGGTCCGGAGTAGCGTTCCCGCACCCCCGCAATAACCCTTTCCCACCGCTCTTTCTCCCCAGTTGTCCCTTTAAATTCGCATCCAACAGAAAAGAGTTCAACATCATTTTGTTCAGCAAACTCGGCGAAAGAATTAATGAAGTTAGAGTAACTCTCAAACCACTCATCAGACGGTTGAATCTCTCCTCTCCACACGGTCGGATATCCCTGAGTTTCTTCCTCCTCCAATGTATCAACCATGGGCTTCAACATGACCTTAAACCCTAAACTGTGAGCTGTTGTTATGGCATGTCTAACTGAATCAGTGGTTGCCGTGCGGATAGGGTCAACGCGGATGTCATGTGATGTGGTGTTTGATTGAGCCCAATTGAAACAAATTGCTACCCATTCCGTATTCGTTTCAGCCAAGAGCCTCAGAGACTCATCAGATTCAGAACTGCTGAAGGCATCGCCGGACCAAGCCGAGTACGACATCCCTTTCTGGTAAACGGGGTTTCCATCAGGCATCTCAGCTTCTGGAAAGACAGAGGATTCGGCAACTCCATTAAATCTCCGGTTAAAGGTAAGGGAAAAAACAGGATATGTGAGAACTTCTAATGACATAAGGAGGATTAACGAAGAGAAGGTTAACGATCTTTTTAGTTTCCTCATATCCTACCCCCCGAGGTCATGCCCAGTGTTTCTCTTCTAACTATGTGAATTCGATTGCAGTTGACTTTCTGTCAAGGAGAGTTATTGCTTGAAGAAGATTTTTCACAATATCTAGCAGATTCACCGAGATGATCATTAAGAGAATTATAGTGATATCAACTGTCAAGTTTATCGGAACTTCCATAATGGGTAACGATACGCTGAAAACACCGTAGCCTGAGACAATGAAAAAATAGGCAATTATCACAATAGCCTTTGCTATGCCAAAGCCGTATCCTAGAATGGTTCCTGAGAACAGCACCCCTACCACAGCAAAGAAAACAGCTATGACCGCAAACTGAAGCAGCTCGGTTGTGAAATCAATGGGAAGAATCTCTGAAGGATATAGCATTAACGGCAGGAAATAGATGATTATATAGGTTAACGAACCCCACACCGCAGCCTTGAGAATTCGCGGGATTGCTTTTTTCACGATCAATTTCGTGTTTGGTTCAACCATAAGATTCCTCCCATTCCACCACAAACATTGGAGTCTCGAAAATCACGTGAACGTTTTCCCTGTCCCGTAGTTTTGAGACGTCCTGCTGCCTCGGGTATGCGTTAACTTCGCCATTATAGCTCTTCCCGGATGGAACATTGATAGGGGTCTCTCCAGAAGCTATCAGTCCTTGTGAATCGCTGTAGAATTCCATTTTCAAGGTTCCTACGAGGTCAAGAACTGCATTATTTTGGAAACTTACAGGTGTTGTTGCTTCGCTATGGGTGCTGTTGAAGGGGGAAACGGAGGGCCTTCCAACAGAGAAATGCGATAAGGGGGCTCCCCACGGTATTGTTGCGTTCGTATAGACCTGAATAGGAATGGCTCGGGCAAAATTGAGAGCCGCAAAGATTTCGATATCAAAGGAGCTGTCGTTCAACAGGAGAGGTACATGATCCATTGACAGGATGGTATCTAGGTCTATAGGAACTGTGTGTGTTGAATTAATAGTGGTAGCCTGCGGTATTGATGGGATAATGGTTTCGGATCGATCCAATATTGTTCCATCGGGGTCTGTGACGCGGGTTGTCAAGTTTAAATCAGCTATTTCGTAGTAGCCGTTGTTGCTTATAGAAAAGGGTAAGGAAAAATTGATGCCCTCGCTGGAGGGAAACATTTGAACTCCCCCAATGGTTATACCTAGTTGTAAGACTGAGTAGACAGATGTGACAATGAAGAAGATAGTTATTATCCAAAGGATTATTGTGGCTATACCAAGCATCCTTATAGCGATTTTCATCTATCCTGCTTTCCTTCACTGTGGCCTAGTTTAACGGACTAAGATTTGCCAGTTTTTCTAGGTTTCATAGGTTTCTCAACTGTGGGAATCGATGATTGAACTTCGAGTTTGGCTATGCGTCTGAGTTGTGTAAGAAGCTGTACTCCTCGTGCTGTTAGTATCGAGCCTATCCATCCCATGACTCCGAGAAACATTATTCGAATGGACGCTTCAATCAGAGGAGCCAAGGAATCGCCGAAAGTGTCTATTAGGTCTGATGATCCAGTGATGGGTTGGTTGCTGATGAGGGATATGTAGGCGCTTATGAAGGTGAAGGCTAGTAAGCCGATGCCTGTTAAGAGGGTAACATATGCGATGGTTAGTGCATTATCTTTCACAATTTGAACCTCCACATTACAGAAACAGATGCTTACATACAATATTAAATCTTGTGCCTCACTAAACCACATTACATTTAATTATCAACATTCCGCGATGAAATAACGATCTTTAGAATCATTCAGCTGTGACCTTATCAGGCAGATGACCAGCTATTGTCACGGTTTATTCTATGTACACTGCCAAACTAACAATGTTTATCAACCAGAAATACCGCTTTTATACCTATAATATGAAGGCTAAGAACCGATGAAAAGCCATCATAAACATAAGATGCATGCACTCCATAAGAGCAAATTCACGAACAAGAACTTGCTTCTTTTTGGGGTTGCGAGTCTCTTTTGGTTCATATTCCGGACAGGCACAAAGCCATCTAGAATAATGTATCCTTGTCAGCGAGCAGCTTTGGCTAACAGTTCAATTTTACTGAGCATTTCTATCCCGCTCACGTTAACCTCGGTCATGATGAAAACAAAAAAGGTCTTTTCCAAAAAAAGGACAACTATTGCTTTGCTCATCATTTTGGCAAGCGTGATATTAAGCAGTGAACAATTTTTAGGAAGCATACAACTTGCTGGAGCAGCTGATCCTAACCAAGAAATTGATCTTTCACTTGAGCCAAGAGATGCAATAGCCTCTCCAGCGTCAAATATTTATGTTGCAGAAGGACGTGAATACGCCCATATTAGTGACCTAGTGAATCTTATGGGTTCACATGATTTGCTCTTCTACAAGTCCGAGACAACCGGAGTGAATCAGGGACCTGACGGTCTAATTGCACATGAAGACTTGGTTCTGATAAAGATAAACTGCCAGTGGAACCAAAGGGGAGGAACCAACACAGATCTCCTGAAAGAGCTCATACAGATGATCGTAGATCATCCGGATGGTTTTGTTGGCGAAATCGTGGTTGCAGACAATGGACAAGCTCAACATGGATCTTTTGGAACCGGCGGGAGCCTCAACTGGGCAAGCAACAATGCTGAGGACCAATCACAATCGGCTCAAGATGTGGTTGACATGTTCTCCGCTTCTTATGATGTATCAACTTACCTTTGGGATACAATCACCGAACTCCCTAGTGTAGGTGAATATTCTGAGGACGACATGAACGACGGTTACATAGTCGATCAAACCCCCTATCCGGTGACCGGAATACAAGTCTCATATCCAAAGTTCAGAACAGATTTTGGCACATATATCAGCTTCAAAGAGGGAATCTGGAATCCCGTCACAGAAAGCTACGACAGCGAGAAACTCAAGGTAATCAACTTCCCTATCCTGAAGTCCCACGGCACTTACGGAGTGACGGCATCCATAAAGCATTACATGGGAGTAGTTTCAGCTAAGCAGACGAACGCTCATAACAAGGTAGGTACTGGAGGGATGGGAACCGTGATGGTTGAGACTAGGTTTCCGACGTTAAATATACTCGATGCGATCTATGTGAACGCCAACCCCGCTCCTGCAGATCACTATGGTCCTCCAACTTCATACTGGTCAGCAACGAGGGTTAACACGGTAATGGCAAGCACTGACCCTGTGGCACTTGCGTATTGGGGAAGCAAAAATGTCCTCATGCAAGCTGCGAACTTAATTGGACACACTGATACGCACACCATAAATCCTGACAGCACCGACAAATCAGGTCTCTGGGGAGAGGCGTTTGGCGTCTGGTTAGAACTCGCGAAAACCGAAATTGTCGCAGGAGGTTACAGCGTCACCACCGATGAAAATCGCATGAATGTGTACGTTACGAGCGAGGGAAGCCCTCCAGGCGAGGAAACCTTTCCAGAAATTGGTACACCTTCTCAGGATCCTCCGAGGTACAATGTAATGGCTGGTGAAGAAGTGAAAGTTTCAGTGAATGTAACTGATGCTGGAAGCGGCGTCAAGAACGTCACATTATCTTACGCATTAAACAACGGAACTGCCTGGGAAAACCAAACCATGAATTACAATCCTTCAACAAGTCTCTATGAGGCTACGATATCGGGTCAGCCGGCTGATACATGGGTGGAATTCAAAATAGTTGCCTACAATAACGCTGAAAACTGCTCAACAAAAGAGTCAGAGCCTTATTGTACCTATCAAGTGATACCTGAGTTTCAATCAGGTCACATTCTTTTAGTACTATTAGTGATAATAACGCTAATGGTTATAGTCTACAGAAGAAAACATTATCTGCGGACACTCAAAAAATAGGATGTCTCATAGATATAATCAGTTTTTCAAGTGTTTTTGCCTGTTCTCTCTTTTAGAGCACGCAGATAGTTTGATGCTTCTTGAGCAGTTTTAACTTGTGCCACCTTTTTTGTTTTAATTAATTTTAGCCGAGTTTCACAGTATGGGCATCCTTTAGTTTTCTGGTTGCTCTTAGCCAGCAGAAATCGCCCGCAACCGTAACAGACAACCACTATATACATTGAGGTACAACCTTTTAGAGCCGAAAAGCTTTTTCTTAGAACGACTTAAAGTGCTGTAAGAGGATGCACATAAATGAGTCGGCTTTCCCTAGCAAATCTTGCTGTTAAATATTTTCGGCAAAACGGGTACAAAATAGAGAAAGACGCTATTCTAGAAGGCGTATCTGGGCTTTCTCGCAAGTTTGATTTGGTCCTTCGGAAGGGCAGAGAAAAACGTTCAGTTTGGATTAAAGATTGGAGGAGAACAGTTGGAGTCAACATGGTCATAAACATTGACAAAGCTGCAGATGATGTAGGATTTCCCAAACCCATAATTATCTCCGGAAAATTTAGCGGTCATGCCAAGGCATACGCCAACCGCCGCGGCATCACTTTACTCTCAAAACAGCAGATTCTAAGGATGCTGGGGTAACCTCTAGAAATCTCTTAAAAACTCTCCAAGTTGTCCTTCATTCTCCAGTTTTCCTAACCAATCAACTATTCCGGATCGACAAGCTTTTCTCTTCTCCAGCACCAAAATCATCTCTTCCACCGCCTCTTCTATTGTTTTACCGCTAACGTCTATCTCGCAGACTTTTTCTGTACCACAAGCTGATAGGACGTCCAATAGGCAAACATCCAATATTTCAGCGGCTAGATTCTCCCAGAGTTTCTTTCCCTCAAATCCACGTTTCTCTAGTACATCCATGAGCTCGGCGGGATCACGTCTGAGGACAAAAACTGTATTCACATCTTTCTCTGGCACGACATCAACAGCGTAATGGCCCTCAATTATGATGTTGCCTTCTGAAGTCTTCAGTATTTCTTGTAGCCGTTTTGATACTTTTTCTGTGTCTGCAATCAACGTTTTTCTGTCATCATCTATGCTGGTGATTAACTTCTCTTTCTTAACAAGTTCAGTTATGCCGATGTAAAGGGCATCCAGCTTAGATGCTAAAATTTGGGAGAGAGTGGTTTTTCCAACGCCAGGAGTGCCTGTAACCAAAATAACTTTCCTAATTTTCTTCACTCTCCCTCATCTTGATCTAAAGCGTTTAAAGTTATTATTATAAACAGATTCTTGTAATAAGTTAGTGTGCAGTGGGATTCCGTCATTGAAATCATTAGAGGTTATTGAGAGAGTTACGCGAAAGATTGCGCCTGGGCCTGCTCCAGCATTTAATGAGGCTCACGTAGTTAAGGCGTTGGAAATAATTGGTAATTACAGAGTTGTGGGCAGAATAAGGCTGTCTAAAGAAGTTGGATTGGGAGAGGGCACAACGAGAACCCTTCTGAAGCACCTGAAAAATGAGGGAATAACTCGAAGTTCAAGAAGCGGAATCTCTCTTTCTGAGGAGGGAGAGAGATTGTTCTCTAATCTGCGGGATAAACTCAGTGAGGGAGTGGAGGTTCCCAGCAGTCGCCTGACAGTTGGATCCTTTAATATTGCGATTCTTGTCAGGGACTCAGCTCAAGCAGTGAAGAGCGGTATGGAACAGAGAGACGCAGCGATTAAGAGCGGAGCGTCAGGAGC
Organism: Candidatus Bathyarchaeum sp.; assembly: GCA_020344315.1. Classification (GTDB taxonomy): domain Archaea; phylum Thermoproteota; class Bathyarchaeia; order Bathyarchaeales; family Bathyarchaeaceae; genus Bathyarchaeum. The sequence continues at coordinate 835,249 of CP070820.1, read as the reverse complement.
AACCACCCTAGTCTTTACAGGTAACAGGTTATCTATGCCTGCTCGTGCGGATGACATTTCCGTAAGCATACCTTCTCTGTACAACCAATTAGTGACCAAATTAAAACCAAAAGAGAACGATGTTATCATAGTGGGAAGCGGAGAAAACAGAGAACTTGCAGAAATCGGAGCAAAAATGGCAGCCATCAGACTACTAAAAAGCACAAACTAAATCATCATTATGTCTCTAGGAAAACTAGGAAAAAGCTAGTTTTCAACAATCTTCTGTTAATAGGCTTCAAATATGATTTGACTTCTGAAGACGGATGGTTTGTTGCCCAAATTTTGGGCTTGAAAATTAAGGATTTTTTTCTGTTGAAGGGAGCTTTAGAGAATCTAGGGCTTTTATGTAATCTTTGTGTTCAGAGCAGACGTAAAGTTTGATTTCTTTCTGGGTTGGACTTTGGTAAGTCTTGAAGTGTTTTCCTCGGAGTTTCTTTCCACATACAACACATCTAAGTTCTTCCTTGGACATAGTCCTCAAATCCTACATTTTGTTCGTCAGTGTTTGATTAGCTCACTAAACCTAGTATTAATGTGTTCCCAATACACGCTCATAAAGGTTAGAAAAGCAGATGATTTAATGGGTTTGGCGCTTTTTTTCCCGTTCCAGCCGGTTTTGGCTGACATAGGAGGTGATCCGGCCGCAGGTTCCCCTACGGCCACCTTGTTACGACTTCTCCCTCCTTGCGGAACTCAGATTCGACGCAGCCAAGAAGACCACGCCTCACCCAAACCCCACTCGGATGGAGCGACGGGCGG
>CP070820.1:793324-834348 GCA_020344315.1 Candidatus Bathyarchaeum sp. | reverse complement strand
TTATATATTAGATTTGCGGTGACTGCTCGAACCTGGGATTTTTTAGTGAAAGCAACATCAATAGACGTAAATTTGTGGCGGTCATGCTCCTCAATTTAGGAGCTCTCTCATGGTTCTTCGTTTTCAACAATTACATGGAAGAAACATTTACTGCCTTGACTCCGAATGCCACGGATTGGGGGAGTCATATTGGAAATAGTCTATTCTATGGCTCTATTATTTTCTGGTCAATCGCAATAAGTTTCATCGGAGAGAGAATTAACCGCAGAAAGTTACTGTTTACATCAATAATTTTAGGAATACTTACAACAATTCTTCTGGGCTTATTGGAAGGAACCTTTTTTATTACAATCATAAGTGTCCTAATGGGTACTTCTCTGGGATTAGGATTACCAAGTAGCATGGCGCTAGTAGCCGATTATACCATTGTTGAAAATAGAGGACGCATCTCAGGAATAATACTGCTAGGCACCTTCATCGTAGCGTCTGTCTCCATGGGGATCTGTGGAATTTTGGAACTTGATATATTAGGTCTTATCCTGTTATTGTCTGTTTTAAGATCAATTAGCATATTTGCGTTAGTTATGGAAAAGTTTGATAGACCTCCATCAATAGGAAAGAAGATCCGGTTACACCTATATGATTACAAAGATTTCTTTGTCTATCTTTGCACATTTTTATTATTCAGCATTGCCTCAGGTCTCGCTTGGAGTCTAATCCCAGACAATTACGAGCCTCAAGTGGCCTTTGGAAATACGTTGCGTTTCGTTTTGATGGCGGTATTTGGTGCGGTAGCAGGTGTTATGGCTGACAGATTTGGGCGTAAACAGCCAATCATAATAGGGCTAGCAGCTTTGGGAATCGGTTTTCTCCTAGGACTTGGCTTCAACTTGAGCGGAGAAAGCGTGATTCTTTATTTGACCCTCTCGGGTATAACCTGGGGCTCATTCTTTGTTGTCTTCCTAGCTGTTCCGGGTGATCTATCATTTCCGAGTTCAAGAGAAAAATTCTACGCATTTATATACATTTTTCCCCTATTTGGGCAATTCCTCATATCTATCATTCCAGTGGACGCACTACTAAGAATTTTACACCCAGAGGTAATTTCCCAAATCCTTGGCGTTTTTCTCTTCCTCGCCATTTATCCAGTGCTACGTGCTAAGGAAACTTTGACTGAGAGCAAAATACAAGAAAGAAAAATGAAAGAATACGTAGAGAGAGTTGGAAAAGTCATTCAGGAAACAGAAGAAGAAAAATGAGCTGTTATTCCACTTTTGTACGCACCTGAAACCCTCCCAAGGGAGAAAATACGGGCCAGAAAATTTAAGAAATACCTCAAAAAAGTCAAAAAAGTCATTGAGAAGGAAGAGACTCAAAACCACGAGTAAAAAATGAAAGCAAAAGTCATTTAACTATTGTCTACCATGTTTTCATGAGAGCTAGTTATATGTAATGCGGGGAAAAAATTGAGTGCAGGAAAAGCCTTAGCCTTTCATTCATACAAAGGCGGAACAGGTAAAACAACTATTGCGACAAATCTTGCCGCCTTTTATGCGAAAATAGGAATGAGAGTTTGCCTGTTAGACTGTGACTTATACGCTCCAAGTCTAACCACATACTTTCGAAAGACACCAGAGTCGTATATAAACAACCTTCTCGCTGGTGAAGCAGAGATATCTGACATCCTAGTTGATGTAAGCTCCGAGCTAGGACTGAATGGAAAACTTTTGTTAGGTTTCTCTAGTCCAAGAAAAGTCGATATTCACGAAATTGAGATTAGACATGACATGAAATGGCAACTTGCGGCCTTGAGAAGATTTTTGGCAGCAAAGAAAGAGTTGTTCTCTGAATACAAATTAGATTATGTTTTTTTTGATACTAGCCCTGGCATCAGATACTGGTCTGTAAACTGCATAGCAGCAGCTGATTTTCTTTTTCTCACGATGAGGGCCAGTGACATGGACATTGAAGGCACAAAAAAAATGATCAAAGAAGTTTACGAATCATTAACTAAATTCGGTTCGAAATGCTTCGTTATTCTAAACAAAGTCCCCGGAGCCTCTCCGATCAAAAAATTCCAAGAAAAGGCAAATGAAAGGGTGCTCTTGGAGAAAGATATTGAAAAAAGCATCGGCATAAAAGTGACAGGGTCTATCCCCTGCTTTTGTGACGTTCAGTTTAACAAACATGAATTCCTCTCAGCCATCAATCAACCAAAACACAGATTCTCTAAAAATTTGCGTGACATAGCAAACAAAATTAATGGAATGAACCAAAGATTCCAAGTTGATGAAGAATGAAAGTCGTTGATGTTTTTCCCGGTTCCAGAAGGTTAGTAAAAGGGGTGATTCCTTCTTCGTCCTTGCTTTTAATCGGACCTTCAGGTGTTGGGAAAACCATATTCTGCAAACAGTTCCTTTACAATGGTCTCATCACGGGCGAACCCTGCATCTACGTAACCACAAATGAATCGCCCGAGGAAATACAGAAATCCATGAAAACTTTTGGTTTTGACGTTGAACCCTATAAAAACAAAAAATTGTTACGTGTAGTTGATGGGTGTTCTTGGAAATTAGGCAGAGGATCTTCAAGTGAATATTCTATTGAGAGTCAACAGAATTACTTAACAGCAATTTCAATAAAAATAAAACAAGCCAGACAAAACTTGAAGAACATCCGTCTAATATTAGACTCTATTTCCGAACTTACTGCACTGAGTAATCCAGAATCCGTTTTAAATTTCTTACAGATCCTTACAGCTAGAATACGATTGGAAGGAGGCAAAGCCATTTGTACTGTCGCTTCTGGAGCTCATGATGAACATTTCATGAACTTGTTGCGTTTAATATTTGATGGAATTTTGGAGATGAAGATAGACGATTCAGGAAAAGAAATCAAAAGACTTCTTAGAATCTTTTCACTTAAGGGGGTAAAACATAGGACAACTTGGACGCCTTTTGAGATAACTGACAAAGGAATCATCGTGAAGAGAGAAACAGAACTCAGATGTGTATTATGTTCAAAACTTATTGATTGGGAACCAATTACTCAGGTAATTGATGGAAAGAAGTACCCCTTTGACACCGTAGAATGCTTGAATACATATAAGAAATTCAAAAGCATATATGGTAGTAACTTTGAATGACACATTGGAGATAGGTTAAACGTAAAAGGTGAAATTACTTTGTCAAGAAGAGTCAAAACGGGGATCCAAGGATTAGATGAGTTAATAAACGGTGGTTTCCCTGAAGGAAGAGTAATCCTCGTTGTTGGAGGACCCGGAACCGGAAAGACCGTTCTTGCAGCTCAATTTCTATACAAGGGAATCACCGATTACAACGAAAGTGGTATCTACGTTAGTTTGGACGAAAGTAAGAACCATTATTTTTCTGAAATGCAGACTTTTGGATGGGATTTTAAGAAAGCAGAAGAAGAAAAGAAGTTTGTATTTCTAGATGCAACCAGAATGCCGAGATCAGAATTACAAAAAGAGAAAATATTTGGAGAACCCAGCAGTTTACGGGCTAAGCAATTGCCAATTGATAGGTTAATTGAGGATTTGGAGGAAAAGGCTCGTCAAATTGATGCGAAAAGGGTTGCATTGGATACACTAGCTACACTTTTCCATCGATTTCCAGATCCTGTGGAACGAAGAATGATTGCTGTAGATTTAGTTGAATCATTGTCCGAATTGGGGATCACTACCTTAATAACCACAGAGCTGAGTCGCCTAGGTCTTGATCGAGATGTGTCAATTGAAGAATATATGGCGCATGGAGTTATTGTGATGCAGACTCTATTTTCAGAGGGAGTCATTTCAAGAGCATTGCAGGTAGAAAAGATGAGAGGAACCAAGATCAATCCAAACTGTGTACCCTACACGATAGATAAAAATGGCATCCAAATCTTTCCTGATGTACCACTATTTGGTAGAAGTTAAATCGAAAAAAATAGGCTCCTTCTTAGATGAAGACAGAACGTGACAAAATACATCAAACGAGAGAATTGAATGATTTCGCTATAAAATGAATTTAAAAACATATTAAAGGAATGGAGTACAACATACAGAAGGGATGGAAGATGATCGTTACGAGCAGCAAACCGTACGGCGTTATTAGGGGTATGCTTAAAAAGTGGAAAAAAACCGGAATCGTGTCATGTAACTCTTGCGCTAGAGCTTGCGAAACAGGAGGTAGGAAAAAAATGGAAGAACTGGCAGAGAGGTTAAAGAATGACGGATTCGATGTAGTAGATACGCATTTAGTTCCAATGGCTTGTAACATTGACCTAGCGAAAAAACCTGAATATGAAGGAGACGTACTAGTGATTTTAGGATGTACTTCGGGCGTTTACACTTACCAAACACTCTTTCCCTCAAAGAAAATTGTTCCCGGTCTTAATACAGTAGGTATTGGAGCACGAGATGGACAAGGAAACATCTTTGTAATGAAAAAAATCTGAGGTAGCACAAACAAAAAAGAAACTTCATTTTTAGAATAAAACGTTGGACTATGATTTTTCCAAACGTTTTTAGGTTTCCAAAAGCATAACCGATATTGCCTAGATCAGCTTGAATGAGGATTGGGACAGGGACCAAAAAAAGTGTTCTATGGGTAGTGAACGGCAGAATGCGTGTTTGTTTGATTAATCCACCGCGAATCCACCCAAGATCCTGGGGAAAACCAACAGTATATCAGCCTTTAGGAATAGCGTATGTAGCAGCAGTTCTAGAAAGGCAACATAAGGTAAGCATTATAGATTCTCCTACAGAAGGCTGGAGAAATCTTGAACAGATAGACGAAACGAAATATCGACAGGGTTTAAAAAACGAGGAGATAGCCAATAGGATAAGACGGTGGTCACCAGACATCGTTGGAATCAACATTCCATTTTCGGGATGGTCAAAAACTGCATTTGAGGTTGCATCGGTAGTAAAAAGCGTTGACAAAGACATCATCACCATTTTGGACGGACTACATCCCTCTGCAAGACCGATGGATTGTCTTTCAGATCCGAATGCCGATTTTGTTGTAAGAGGCGAACCAGAACACACGATGTTTGAGTTGGTCGGCACACTGGAAAAAGGCAACACTGAGGACCTTAAGAAAATAAGAGGAATCGGATTTACCAAAGAGGGAAAGAAAGTCATTACCCCTCCAAGACCAGAGATTCAAGATTTAGATTCTCTGCCCTTTCCGGCAAGACACCTACTTCCAATGGAAGCATATTTTGCAGCTGTAAAGGAAAACCCCATAAGAGGAGTAATACGCAAACCGTGGGCGATAATGATTACAAGTAGAGGCTGCCCACACAATTGCATTTTTTGCTCTGATCATATTGTTATGGGAAAGAAGTGGCGAAAAAGAAGCCCTGAAAAAGTTGTTGATGAAATAGAACAACTTGTTAATACCTACTCCATTAAACAGATTGACTTCTATGACAACAATATGACGCTAAACAAGAAAAGGGTGCATACCATTTGTGATTTGATGATAGAAAGGGGGCTAGATATCGAGTGGTATGTTCCAACCGGTGTTAGAGCGGATACTCTTGATGAAAACCTTTTAACAAAAATGAGGGCGTCCGGTTGCAAGGGATTACGGATTGCTCCTGAGTCTGGAGTTCAACGTGTGGTAAATGAGATTATTAAAAAGAACCTAGACTTGAAAAAGGTGGAAAAAGCGGTAGTATTAGCCAAAAAAGTGGGAATTAAGGTAGGAGTCTTCTTTATACTTGGGCTTATAGGTGAAACAAAAGAGGATATGAAAGAGACCATAAGTTATGCCTACAAGCTAAGGAAACTAGGGGCTGATAGTTTCCACTTCAGCATAGCTATGCCTCTATATGGAACTGAACTCTATGAACAGGCTAAGCACGGCGGATTCTTAACAGAGGATTTCAGTGACGAAGCTCTAGCTGCGGCTGAACCTCTCATTACAACTTCGGAGTTCACGGCAGATGAGTTGCGTGAATTATGTTTGCGAGCTAATTTGGTAAATCAAACTGTTACTCGCGATAAGCTGTTAAGAGCCCTTCGAGACCCAAAGAAAGCAATTAAAACCTTATTGGGAAGAAAGTAAGGTGAATCAGAGGTCAAAGCAGTTTCTCAAAGCATGAACGCACACATTAATATTTACAATACACACGCAAGCTAGGCTGTTTATTTAATGTGAGAAATGTAGAAAACGGTTGTTGCATAACTAACGTTTTTTTCGGTAGACTACGATTGCCAAGATACCGACTACCAATATGATTGTTGTTATGAGTAAAGGAATGGTTAATGTTGGCTCTGGTGCAGAATCAGTTTGGGGGCTCGGTGAAGTGCCAAAGGCGTAGATTAGGTGGTCGTATGAGCCTACATAAACTATGCCATTGGCAATGGCCGGAGAAGAAACTATCATATCGTCTGTTTTGAAGCTCCATATGTGGGCGCCTGTTGAAGCATTCAAGGTGTAAAATTTTTTGTCTTCTGAGCCTACGTAAATCTTGCCGTCAGCAACTGCAGGAGAAGAATCCACGTCACCGCCGGTTGTGTAATCCCACACCAAGTTCCCGTTAGACGCATCCAAAGCGTAAACCTTGTTGTCCCGTGAGCCTATGTAAACTATGCCGTCAGCAATTGCAGCTGAAGAATAGACTGGACCACCAGTTGTGTAATCCCACACCAAGTTCCCGTTAGACGCATCCAAAGCGTAAACCTTGTTGTCTTGGGAGCCAAAATAAACCAAACCACCAGCCACAAGGGGAGAAGACAAAACCATATCACCTGTTCCGTAGCTCCAAATATAGGCGCCCGTTTTAGCATCTAAAGCGTAAGTCTTGTTGTCTAATGACCCTATGTAAACTATGCCGTTGGCAACAGCAGGAGAAGACATCACTATCTTGCCGCCTGTTGTGTAGTTCCACACCAAGTCGCCGTTAGACGCATCCAAAGCGTAAACCTTCTTGTCCTGCGAACCCACATAAACTACACCATCAGCAACAGCAGGAGAAGAAACAACAAAAAGACCTGTCGTGTAGCTCCAAATATTGGCACCGGTTATAGCGTCTAAAGCGTAGACATTGTGATCATACGAACCCACATAAACTACACCATCAGCTACTGCAGGAGAAGACAGCAATATCAAATCGCCAGCAGTGAAACTCCAAATAGGAGTATTGTGCAGCTCAACATCATAACCGACCATGCCTGTTGAAGCATTCAAGGCGTAAACCTTGTGATCATGTGAGCCCACATAAACTATGCCATCAGCAACAGCAGGAGAAGAGTCTACTTTGCCGCCAGTTCGGTAGTTCCACACGAGGTTACCATTCAAAGCATCCAGAGCGTAAAGCTGGCCATCCCAGCCACCCACATAAACTATTCCGTTGGCTACATCAGGACGTGAAATCACAAGATCTCTTGTTGTGTAGTTCCATACCAAGTTGCCGTCATATGCATCCAAAGCGTAGACCTTGTTGTCCTGTGAACCCACGTAAACTAAACCGCCAGCCACGGCAGGAGAAGAAGACACACCACCGCCTGTTTGGTAACTCCAAAGATGGGCACCTGTTGAGGCATTCAAGGCGTAAACCTTACTGTCTTCTGAACCTACGAAAATTGCACCATCAGCGACTGCAGGAGAAGAAAAAATTGGACCGCCTGTCGTGTAGTTCCATACGAGGTTTCCATTTAGGGCATCCAAAGCGTAGACCTTGCTGTCTAATGACGCTACGTAAACTATGCCGTTTGCAACGGCAGGAGTGGAAACTATGTTATCGTCTGTTGTGTAGTTCCATACCAAGTTGCCGTTAGACGCATCCAAAGCGTAAACGTTGTTGTCTATTGAGCCTATGTAAACTATATCGTTTGCAACAGTAGGAGAAGATAACATTATCTGACTGCCTGTTTCGTAGCTCCACACACGGGCGCCCGTTGTAGCGTTCAAGGCGTAAACCTTGTTGTCCACTGAGCCAATATAGATTAGGCCATTAGAATAAGCGGGGTCTGAATCTACAAAGTAGTCTGTTGTGAAATTCCATACTTGAGCGCCGTTAGACACATCCAAAGCGTAGATACTATAGTCTTCTGAGCCTATGTAAACCAAATCGCCAACCACAGCAGGACGAGAAACCACCACCCCGCCGCTTACGTAGTTCCATATTTGAGAGCCATTATATGCATTCAAAGCGTAGATTTTGCGGTCATAAGCACCCACGTAAACTACACCGTCAACTACAACAGGAGATCCCACTTGACCTCCTGTGTTGAATTTCCATAGTAGTTGATTTGTGTCTGGTGCTTTTGATTTTGTATTACCTGTGTGCATCAGGTCATTGTGGAACATAGGCCATCTGTCTGCAGAGCCACCACTAGAGCTAGCTCCTCCAACGAAGGGGGTCATTGTAAAAACCGAGAGCAAGAACAACACAAAGAGGGCGAGACAGACAAATCTTTTCTTGTTCATTTTCTACTCTCCTCTGAAACAGTTATTCTAAAGTATGACTGCCACAAAGTTGAACCTGAGACAGATTATAACCACTTTACTATATTTATCAGTCAACAATAAATAAAAAGTTACTTCTCTTACGTTCCTTCGCTCCATTTCTTTTCCAAACGCGACTATTGGGTTTAAAGTGTTTAGCAATAATGTTTGGAAGGATGCCAGAACATTCACGTAACCTTTGTGAACCTCATATTTCCTGAAAGGAACTCAGCAACAATATGCTAGGTATCGTGTGGTTGGAATTCTGTCCTCCTTAGCGTATAAAAAGACACAAAACAATAAAGATATAGCTGAGGAAGTTTCTAACTGTTTGACTATTCTGGCGGTTGCCGCAAAAGTGACGAAGATGCATAAGAGAGTTAAGACATCGCTAGTCAACCCACCACCTCTAAAAGGAGTCTATCGGCATCAGCCTTACCTGCCAATAGGCTTAGCCTATCTGGCGGCTGTCCTTGAAGAAAACGGACATGAAGTAACTGTTATAGATTGTCCAGCACTCGAGATAGATCATGAGGGATTGAAAGCAAGGTTAGCCTCTATCGAACCAGATTTGGTTGGCATCACTTCCATGACACCAACGATACAGTCGGCTCTCCTATCGGCGCATGTTGCAAAAGAAGCATTTCCCGATGCAATGGTTGTTCTGGGAGGTCCACATGCCACGTTTATGGACGAACAAGTTCTCATCGAAGAGCTGGCAGTGGATATAGTTGTGAGGAGCGAGGGCGAAGAAACCTTGCTAGAGCTGGCACAAAACGTGTCCAACCCGAAAGATCTCGGCAGGATTGAAGGAATAACGTTTAGGAATAATGGACAGACCGTTCGCACGCCTAACAGACCATTCATTCAAAACCTCGACGAACTGCCCTATCCAGCATACAAATATTTCTCGCTAGAAAAATATCGGCTTTTTGGGAGAAGAATGCTTCCAATAATAACAAGCAGAGGGTGCCCCTCTCAATGTTCCTTTTGCACAACAGCTCGAATGTTTGGGAAAGGTTTCAGGGCGCGGAGCCCAAAAAACGTCGTGGATGAGCTTGAGTGGTTAAGAGATGTGCATGGAGCTGACGCCTTCACCTTTTACGACGACACATTTACACTTGACAGAAAAAGGGCGCTCAAGATTTGCGAAGAGATCAGGAATAGAGAGATTGGTCTTCCATGGGATTGCCAAACCAGAGTTACCACGGTTTCTAAAGAAATTCTGCTCAAAATGCGGGAGGCAAACTGCCAACAAGTTTTTTTCGGTGTTGAGTCAGGATGCCAAAAAATTCTGGATGCCGTGAAAAAAGGAACTACGGTTCAACAAAACGAAAAAGCGATTAGATTAGCAAAAGATGTTGGCTTGTTCGTCGCCGTTTCCGTGATCATTGGATATCCTGGAGAAACAAAAGATATGCTACAGGAGACTATCGATCTAATCAGAAAAGCGGAACCCGACGATGTATACATATGTGTGGCAACGCCATATCCCGGCACTGAGCTTCGCAGCCTCGTGGAGGAGATGGGGTGGGAGATGTCCAATGATTGGGGACTCTATGATACAACAACGCCTGTTTTTGCGAATCCCAATCTGTCAGCAGAAGAAGTCAAAAAATTAAGAACATCGTTCTATAACCGTTTTTATTCCCCAAAATATGTGCTCCGTCACCTGTTTAAAACAAACTTTTACAGTCGAGTGATGGCTCGAACAGCTTTGAACCATCTCCTCTGGCGAATCAAGAACATATTCTAAACTTGAGAAAAATTTGCCCTAAGCTGCCGATGTTCTAATTTTTTGGCATCGCCGATTTACGGAATAGCGAGATAATTGTGGGTGTTGCAGTGCCTGCAGGCTTTAAACGTTTAACTTCACATAAATCGAATCTTGCACCGAGCATCTGCTTTAAACTTTCTAATGTGAAATAGTATTTGTGCGCGTCATAACGTAAACTATCTATCCCTTCAGGCGTGGATATGATCAAATGTCCATCAGCTTTGAGAACTCTGTAAGCTTCATCCACGAAACTGTGCGGATTCCATAAATGCTCTAATATTTCAGAAGCTAAAACAACATCAAAAATGTTCGAGGCAAAGGATAATTGCTCTGCGTCGCCTGCCAAAGCTAATAGACCTTGGCATCTGTGAGCTTGAATAGCAACTGTTGGCAAGTCAATGGCTATTACGTGGTTTCCTATTTTCCATACGTGCTCACCAATGATTCCATCTCCAGAACCAACATCTAGAATGTTCAAACCATTTCCCAGACGACCAATCAGGTCAGAAATAATTTCTATTCGCTCCAGATTAAATGGGCGTGTCCGCGTATTGTGAAGAGCCTCCACTAGAGCTTCATATGCGCGCTCTGAATCATATTTCTGCCACTTCACCCACATTCGTTTGCTCTTATTCCTAAACCTATACCGTGTCTCTCTTAGGATAAGGTGCTTCAACTGGGAAGGATTTAACAGTAAGTAGGCAAACCCGTGAACTTGACGTTTAATCAGCTTTAACATGCGCGTCTCCATCATTATTCTTCTAGCTTAAGAGATACACAAGATTCAATGCCTTCACAACATATGAAACTAGCGCTGCAGACATACCTGAGCTTCTTTCAGCATAGATATAATCGGTAACTTGTATGGACATTTTGGTTCGCATTCACCGCACTCGGTACATTTGTCGACGTCAACTTCGAGCCCGTCATACAGTCTTTTAGCCCAATTTTTGAATCCATAGGTGACGGAGAGCGTATGAAACCTGAGTATAGCTGCTGTGTCCAGATTTTGAGGGCAAGGTAAGCAGAGCCCACAGTCTCGGCAGTATTTACCTTCAAATTGGGCTCTAAAACGTTTTTCCTCATCTTCTGTTAACCCTCTGTAAGCCTCTCCTACTTTAGCAGCGGTCTCAACTTCTTCGATCGACTTCATCCCTGTGACAACCACGGAGACATCCTGTGCCAGAACGAATCGAATTGCATTTTGGACCATTGAACTATTATCTTGCCCTAACAAAGTTTTCAGTTCGGGCTCGTTAGAAAGCAGAGACAATGAAGGCTCATACAAGCAGGTTATGAGCTTAGAGGTCTTAGCTGACAAGGGCTTCATTATGGCAACGCCGATGTCCAAATCTTTTGCGAGCGGTATCAATTCCTCTAAAGCTTGCCTCGTTACCACGTTAAGGGGCACAAGTACCGTGTCAAACTCGTTTGTTTCAATTGCTTTAATCAATACATGAGGCTTGTGGCTTGTTATGCCAATGTAATCCACTAAGCCTTCAGACCGCGCCTTTTTACACATCTCCAGTGAACCATTTGGACCCATTGCCTTCTCAAGCGTTTTTTCGTCATCTATTCCATGAAGTTGAATCAAATCCAGTCGGTCCGTCTTCAGCCGACGTAGACTACTTTTGAAGTCTGCTAATGATTCCCTTTTCGTTCTTGAGGCAGTTTTTGTAGCTAAAATGTACTCCTCTCGTACATCCTTCAATGCTACTCCAATCTTTTCTTCACTGTCTCCATCCAATTTTGCAGTGTCAAAGTAGTTGATGCCCAATTCAAAGGCCCTTCGGACAACCTGCACTGCTTTATCCATGCTTAGCTGTGAAATCCATGTGCCACCAAAGCCAACAACGGACACCTGAAGACCGGTTCTGCCAAGAGTTCGTTTCTGCACCAAATTACTCCTCCAGCAGCATAAAGTTGAGGAAACTGCGGATGACCAGGAAGCTCATCTAAAGCTTAGTTTGTCGGCTACGGTTCGCTTAAGCCACGCCAAGGCAGTTTTGGTCGTTGAGTAGCCGTATACTCCTCCCTTGCTGAACGCGCGGATGATATAAGTTGGGCGAAGATAAAATCTTCGATGCACCTCATCATGTAGTTCTCTCAGTTCCTTCATGCTCATGGTTGGAGTCTCGAAAATGGGTGTAGCTGTATCATACCTGTTGAAGTCCGTTATCTTTATCCAGCCCATCTTTTTCACATAATCGTACATAGGTGTCCCAGGATAGGGCGTGGCAATGTAAACGCCTATCTCGTCAGATTTTATTCGCTTCAATAGGTTTATGCTTTCCATTGCGGTTTCGCGGGTTTCGCCAGGAAAGCCAAGGATCATGCTTGCGACGGTCATCAGACCAACTTCGTTTGCCCACTTGAAAGCATTAAGAGTCTGCTGGATAGAGATTCCTTTGCCCATCGCTTCTATAACCTGCTCCGAGCCCGCCTCAACACCGAACCATACGGCAATGCAACCTGCATCCTTCATTTTCTGAAGCAAATCCTTCGTGACCATGTCCACACGAGTTTCGCAATCCCACTTTATCTTTAAGCCTCGCTTCAGGATTTCGTTACATATTTCCTCAGTTCTGGCTTGGCTAACAGTGAATGCGTCATCATAGAAAGTGTATTGGTCTTCGCCATATTTCCTATAGAGGAATTCGAGTTCGTCCACGACCTTTTGTGGGCTTCTCATCCGATACCTTCTGCCAAACATCCTAACTGCAGAGCAGAAGTCGCACCAGAATGTACAGCCTCTACTCGTCATAACTGGAAAGATGATTTTTCCGTATTTTTTGAAGTGACCGATAGGCCAAAGATGAAAGGCAGGAAAAGGTAGATTGTCAAGGTCTTCGATGAAAGGCCGGGTTGGATTTTTTATTGTCTTGTTGTCTTTTCGGCAGGTTGTGCCCATAACATTATGAAAGCTCTCGCCCATTTCCACCTTTTTAACGAGTTCAAGAATTGTATTTTCACCTTCACCTCTCACTATTACGTCCAGTTGTGGGCATTCCTTTAGAGCCTCCTCATCCCAGAAGGTGGCGTGTGAGCCTCCAAGAATGGTTAAACAGTTTGGCAAAGCGTCCTTAGCCGCTTTGATTATGTTAAGGGCGGATTTGTAGGTAAGGGTGGTGGAGGTTAATCCAACTATGTCGGGTTGACGTTTGCGAAGTTCGTTTTCCACCTCGCTTAATGTGAGGTGTAGAGCTTGGCAGTCGATGACGTTGACATCGTATCCGTTTTTCTCTAGGACGGCAGCAAGGTATCCGATGCCCAGAGGAAGGAATGGGGGGTGCTGGTGAGCGCCTGGTGGGTATGGTGGATTCACAAAAGTTACCTGCATCCTTACACTTTCCTAGGATATCTTCGATTAATACAACAAAAAGCGCTATTAATAAGGTTAGTGCGGATACCGCTCCAAAAGCCAATAAGCTTATTGATGAGGATAAAGTGCACTTTGAAAGTCATATTTTACCCAGTTTTCCATTTTTCACTATTCAGTATTTTCAGAATACCGCACTTACGCAGATTGTAGATTCTTGATGAATTTCCCAACGAGGCTTGGCTGACTCAGTGCTGTCTTTAATGTTTTCCTAGGGTGCTTGATATAGTTGATTATGGATAATTTCCTGTAGGCCTTCATTGCCCTTGAAGCTATTTCTTTTACTTCCATCGCCGTAAACTCTTCAGTCTCTATCAACGGCAATCCCCAATTCTGTCTTACCTCAGCGAAAGCCCTCGGCGTCAAATGTCCCCGGATATACCCTTTTGTCTTGCATTCTTCATAGAGTCTGGTGCCGTATGATGGTGTTGCAAAAAGCAGGTGCATGCCAACATCATATTTTCTCTTTAACATAAGGGCGAATTCAACAGTATTCATCATGCTTTCTTTCGTTTCACCAGGGAAACCAATAATGTAAAAGGCACCTGTTTTTAGCCCTATTTTCTTGCACATCTCAGCAAATTTAATTACGTTCTTTAATTTGAGGCTCTTGCCGATTATGTTATCTAGGACATATTGGTCACCAGATTCGATGCCGACGAAGACGCTTTGGCATCCTGTCTTTTTCATTTTCTTCAGAAGATCCAAAGTCAAGTAGTCTGCCCTTACTCCATTCGGGGTTTCCCACTGGAATTTGATGTCTTTTTCAATTATTTTGTCGCAAATGGCTTCGAATCTTTTTATGTCAAATGTGAGATTGTCATCCTCGAAGTATATCGTTTTTACGTGATATTTGTTTACTACATGTTCTATATGGGCTACTACATAATCTACTGAGTGTGCTCTGAACGTCTTTCCCATATGTAGATGAACTGAACAGAAGTTACAATTGAAGGGACAGCCCCTGCTGGTTATCATTGATAATGCCCGTTTCTGGAAGCTACGATACTCTATTCTTTTTGGATCAAGGTATTGTTCCATGTCCACTAAATGATAAGCTGGAAATGGAAGCTCATCCAAATTCTCGTTGAATGGTCGTGGCGAATTCAGAATTACCATTTTATCCCTACGATGGGCAATTCCCTGCACATCATCTATCTTCTTTTTTCCCTCAAAGAACCTGACAATGTCTAACATTGCATATTCGCCTTCGCCAATAACTGCAATGTCAACATTCCTTGCCGCTTCCAGAAATTCTACTGGCACTACGGTTACATGAGGACCTCCAACAACGGTTAAAATGCTAGGATCTATTTCTTTAATAATATCAGCAACTCTAATTGCGTGCTCCACTTGGCATGTGAAGGGATTCGCTATACCTACAATGTCTGGCTTTCTTCTCTGAATTTCTTCTTTTATTCTTCCATAAGGCATGCCAACTTCTGTAACGTCTCCAATTTTCCTGAAAGGAACATCAGCAATGAACGCATCCAAAATTTCCGTTTTATATCCTGCTTTATCTAAAACCGCAGCTACATACAGTAGACCTAAAGGAAGATTAGCTGCTGGCGGGTCAGAACCGGGGAAAAATGTCTGTGGTGGATTGAGGAGAAGTATTTTCATCGTTTGCACCTTTGGATGCGCTGTCCCTGAAGATATACGTTTATCATTTCACAATTTGATATAATTATTTTAAGTTGTTGCTTTTCCTTCAAATCCATTCCGCCGCTTCAGAATACACTTGGAACATATTCTGAGCACAAATATCCCAAGAAAAATGTTTACTAACGAAATCGCGCCCAGAACGCCCCATCTTTTCCCGTAAGGACGTGTCCGAAAGGAGACGTGAAATAGCGTTGGCTAGTTCGTAACTATCCGGTTTAACTAATAGTCCAGTTTCGTTATTTTTTACGACTTCATTGATTGCGCTAACGTTGAAGGCAACCACTGGCTTAGCTGTGGCTTGAGCCTCCAGCAGTGTGATGCCTTGCCCTTCCTGAATTGATGGAGAAGCAAAAACATCAGCACAATTGTATAATCGGTGAAGCATGGCTTCGGGAACATTTCCTAAGAAGGCAAATTTGTCCGAAACACCCTGCTCTTTTGAATATGAGATTAGATGGTTTTTGAGTGGGCCGTCTCCAACTACTACAAACTTGGTGTCTTTATTTTCTTTGATAATATGTTTGGCTGCTTCGATTAAGAAATGTAACCCTTTTCTGGGTATTAGGCTGCCAACGAAGAGTATGACATGTTTGTTGTTTTCACCGATTCTATCCTTGACTTTTTCACAATATTCAGCAGGTTTAAACCTTTGATGGTCTACACCGTTTGGTACTATTCTTATTTTCGTCTCATCAACATCATATAATTGAACTAGATTTTTGGCAGAGTATCTGCTGACAGTAACTATCAGAGTTGCCTCTTTGGTTGCTTCCTTTTCGATTCTTGCAAGGTGCCACATGAAAACATTAGAGAGTTTCATTCTGAGGGACGGAGACCTGCTTTTGACCGATTGAGCATATTCGTCCGCCAGAACACCGTGAATAGTCTGTATGAACGGCTTGCTGTTTTTCTGCTTCTTGAGAACCTTAAGGAATCCGTAACCACTAACAGTATGCGCCTCGTAGATGTCGGCTCCAATATCTACAGACATTGCAGAGAGGGACCGGTTGAAAACCCAGTTGTCTAGCGGATAAAGCACATCTGTGGAGAAGCAGGGAACGATGGCTGTTCCGCTGATCACAGTAGATTTGTTGAATCCTTTTTTGGTTCCGCTATAAACCGTCGTGTCAACTTCATTTACCAATCGTTTAGCAATCTCAACTATTCGGCGTTCAACGCCTCCAAAGTAAAGGTGAGGTGGCTGCGTGTTAAAGACCGCTACCTTCAGCTTCCTTTTCATTGATATTTGCCTCTAGTTCTAGAGCGGTTTCCCTAGCCATTCTTTGGCAATGCAGTATAAAAAATGAACTAGATAGGATAGGCTCCGCATACTTTGCAGAATTTGCTTCTCTCGTTACCGCCTTTAGAATTGCAGTAAGGACAACGCTTGCCTTCCGCATCCTTGAAGAATTCAGCAGGTACTCCAAAATGGGACCTGAAAATTTCGTAGTAGAACAGGTGCTCCTTGTCTCTTATAGTAACCTGATCAGACTCCAGGTACTTCTTGGCTTTATTTTGGATATATTTGTCAGAGATTTTTCTGGCGAAAACCTTTGGGAAAATGGTGGTTCCAGAGCCAAATTCTATGGGAGTCTTTATTCTCCACACTATCTCGTCAGGCAAGAGACCCTCGTAGGCTTTGCGAATTATCCATTTTCCCCAAGTTTTACCCCGTTCGCTTCTGATCATCAGCTTTGGGTCGGCGCCGAAAGCGAAGGATTTGAATTCTGGATCAAGAAATGGGGGCTTGGATACCATTCCTAGAGATTTTGCCATGGGAATTGAGGTGAACTGCATAACTTGCCACATGTTGGACAGGTATTCCTTTAGCGCTTTTTCGTTGAGATTGAAGAGCCAGCTGTAACCGGCTAGGAGTTCGTCTAAGCCGTCGCCTGTCATGACGCTTTTGATTCCGTTTTCTTTCGCGACTTTTAGACCAACATAGGCTGCTACGCTGTTTCTAATGTCCATGGGATCAAAAACCTTCAGAATCTTTATGACATCTTGGATTGCTGAGTGCATCTCCTCTTCTCCAAAATAATGAATCGTGTGGTTCATCTTCAGCAAATCTGCCATCAACTTTGCGTACTTGAGGTCTAGTGCCGGAGAGTTTTCGAAGGCAACGGTGAATGCCTCAAGTTTAGTGTATTTGGATGCTACAAATGCAACGACGCTTGTGTCTAATCCTCCGGAAAAGAGGATTCCCTCCGTTAGATTTCTTTTGACAACCTTGTCGATGAGGCGGCGAATTTCTGAACAGATATGATCAAGTGAATTCATTTTCAGTTCCTCTAGGGTTAGGTTACAGGGTGATTGTGCAAATTTAAGGGTTATTACCTGATTTCCACACTGAAATCCAGGTGAAAAGCGAATTATCTTCTCTGCATTTACACCAATAACTCCTATAAGAACTGCTTCGGTTATGAAAGTGAGTAATCTAAGCAGAAGAGAGATTATGAATAAGAGAATCTAAAGAAATAGCAATCAGAGAAAGCATTTAATCCCTGAATTCTTGGAGTGAGGGTTAAATTTAATTGGAACTTGGGATCGATGCACGCGCAACTATATTTAATAGATCGGTGAAATAAACTCCAATTGCATGTTTATAAAAACGAAGCGAGGAAAGTGTTTATGAAACACTGGAAACTTGGAGCTCTCTTGGCGGCTTTTTGTATAACTGTGGTTTGCAGTCTTTTGTTTGTAGTACCGCTACTGACGTATCATGAGCCGGACTTGCCGGCCGAGCTGGACCTGTCTTCCGCAATCGGGAACGCGATCGACTTTTTTGAGGGGTCGCTAGAGCCGGACGCCCTATTGTGGCTCGATGTGATGCACCGGCGTTTCGGAATCACGGAGTTCGCCGATTCCTTGCAGCGCTACGACGAAGTGCTGGCCACACGCGGGTCGGAACAGGCTTCGAGGATGCGTGTGTTTCGTCGAATCGCCGATTATAACAATCTGGTAAGGGCTGAGGACTTGTCGGCGATTCTAAAGACGTTCGAGTATTACTTTGTCTATGCCCTCTATTGCGATCGTCTGGGATTACCAATTGATTACCCTGAGTTGCTTGAGAAAGAGGCGAGTAGGGGGGATTATTATCTGACACATGTGTTACTGTCCTTGGTCTGGATTCAGGAAAACGGCTGTGAACTGGCACTGCCCGATGGATTTATTGACGAGGTGTACCAGGCGAACGCTGCGATAATCAACAACGAACCCATGATTGTAAATGACCTCAAGCTAGAAGCCGCGGCATTTCTCTACCTGGCAGGACAGGGCGCGCTAGTTGACGATTCTTTTATCGAGAGCGTCATATCGAGCCAAAATGATGACGGGTCCTGGGATTTTTCCAGCGATGGGCAGGGCGACTCCGCCTGGCACACCACAATCTTGGGGCTCTTGCTCTTGTTACACGTGGAATATCCAGCCGACTCCTATCCGCCGATGCTCGATTCCGCCTAGCCATAAGGGGAGATTGTTGGTAAACTTGGTCGACGGCGTAATTCCACCCGAGCATTGGAGTTTTAGATGTTTTTTCACAAATTATTGTTACATCTAAATTCGCGTGCCAACCGAGATGCTAGAAGCTTTTAATCTCTGGCAGCCCAGAATCTAAAACCCAATTCTTGCAATGGATCACTAGTCTTGGGTTGGGGGTGGAGGCGGTTGCGGTCTCAGAGAAAGATAAAAGTGCACAGCTGCAATGATTAAAACGACGTTTAGAAGCCAACTGAACACAGAACCAAGATACGCACCGACGACTGGAATTAATGCGAAACCGATGCCCAGAACAATCCAGACAACTATCACGATGATAAGGAAAACAATGACTTCCCCCAAATTCTTGATTACAAAGTCAAATGATTTTGTTGTACTTTTGATAGCGTCTGTCTTCTCTACTATTGCAATTGTGATGATGAATAGTGCAACAGGAATTAGGATAAATGTGATGGCGAAAACGGCAAATATAATCGCGGCAAGAATCAAAGTTCCTAATCTGCCAGTTACAACATTCATACTTTTGTTTAGGTCTATTGGCTGACCATTAATTCCGTCATTTGCCATGTCAACGATCATGCAATATGCAAAGAATCCAAGAATGGATGCTATGAATTGCCCGCCCCAAACTAGCCATGTATTTGAAACTGCATAGGCTAAAATTAGAAATAACACGTGAATAATAATCGGAACAAGCGCTGGAATAAACAATATTGGATTCTTTATTGAAGTATCAATACCCTTCGACAAAGCTTCAGTCGATTCAGAAGTCACAATATTACCCCTCTCTCTTGCCTATTCATTTCATTATAGTTAAATAACTTTTGATTGCGGCAATTTCTTCTTCCTAAAAGAAGTCAAAGAGCAAATTTTACTGTGATTGTGAGTCTAGAAAGTGATTATTGCGCTATGTATTTTCGAATCAGAGCCATTATAGCCAAAACAATCACTAGAGAACCTAAAGCGGAAAGCGCTGTTGTAAGGGTCAAGCCGAAGGGAGTGAAGCTCAGGAAGAGCGCTACTAAGGCTGTGACGGCGAAGCTTAATCCGATGGAAAAAGTGAATCGTTCGATTATGTCCATAGTATCCTCTCTGGGAAAGAGTGTTTCGTTCAGACAGTAGCCAGGTAGAAAGGCTACTAGAAGAAAACCGAATATGTAACGTAAATAGGACAATGATGTTCCGGTCGCAGGAATCAACAGGATCGAAACGAATGAGAGAAGGGATAAGCCTATGACAATCCAGAACCAGAGACCTTTTCTTGGAGACAGGAAGCTGATGAAATTTTCTTTTTGCTTTAGTTCCTCAAGTAACACTAGACCCTTTTGGTGAAGACTCTTTACTTCTTTCTCTATATCTTCTAGTGTGGCGTCAACTTGTTCTTGAACTAACTGAACTAGTTCTTTCACATTCTTCGGTTGCTTCGTCTCCAAGACTTCTAAGATGGCTTTTTCTAGGGATTTCATTGTGCACCAACCTTCTTATGAGCAAGTTTACATAAAAGCGTAGTTCTCCAAGTCAACTAATTAAGGGCTACGGGTAAACCGATTGTTGTAGGAGAAACTTTTGCGAACTCGTCAGAGTGTTAAGGCTGGAATTCTGAAAAACAAAAAAAATGGGCGTGAAGCCCGTGGAAAAATTTCAGGTTGTTTAGTTTAGCCTACGAGCTTGAAGAGAGGATGCATTCCTTCGATTGCAGGTCTGGTGCCAAGTTCTGCGGTCGCAGTCAATATGTAGGTGTCTACTACCGCAACAGCTGGGAAGACAAATTCTGCAAATTCGATGGGTCCAAACATAATCCAGTCGGCTCCGATCATTGGTAGTATAGCGTTCTGTGAGGCGTCGACGGCTTTTTTGATGTCTTTCGGGAAGTTGCCTTTGACCCATCCGAGGGTGTCAGATACGTTTCCGATTCCTGTTCCAACGGCTCCGCGGTCACCATACATTTCTTTAATCAGGTAGATAGACCTAAGACCTGCTCCTATTCCTATTCCCCAAGAGGGCATAGCTGTATCAATAAGAGCGCCTTCGATTCCTGCTTGATCAGCCATTTCTAGTATCCCGGGTAAAACATCCAATTTACCTTGGGTACTCTCATCAGCAGGATTGTCACATAAGACAATTGATGCTTTGACTCCACAGGCCTTCAGATTTTCTAACTCTTTCTCTTTGACTCCTCTGTAGATGGAGTTATTGACGAGTCTCTTTGACAAGCCAGCTTCACTCGCCCACTTGATGGCTTCCCTTCTTAGTCTGGGACTTATGGCGTCTATCTGTATGGGAGCATTGGTTACTTTGGCGATGAAATCGATGTAACTTTCGAAAGCCTGTACGGAAGTGCCTACAACATCCAAGATGAACGGGTTTGTTGTCATATCGGAAAGCTCGTCCATCCTGTTGATTAGATGTTCAGCTTTTTCCTTATCGAAAATTCCCTGTTTCTTATCTGAAACGATCTTGTGACCAATGTAAAAGATTGTGGCAGTGAGAGCAGTGGGAAGCTCTCCAGGCTGGCCTCCAAGCTTTATTCCACCGGCATCAACAATTTTCTGTTCCTTTTCAAACCTAAACATTCTAGCTCACTTCATTTTTTATTCGAAGAATTTGTCGCCTTGAGCTTATTTTGCTTGCATAGCCTTCTTTGCGAGGGCTACGGCCTCTTCTCTAGTCTCCCCGTACATAGCGCCTATCTTGTCTGCGTCCTCTTTGTCCACGGCAGCGCCACCAATCATAATAGTGACTTTGCCCTTCAGACCTTCAGCCTCGATGGCTTCCATCAACTTTGGTATGTTATTTTTAGCCGGGGCTGTGTTTATTGAAACGGCTATGATGTCGGCGTTTACTTCTTTGGCTTTTGAAGCGAAAGAGGCGGCTGGTGCCTTTTTTCCGACATCAACGCATTTGAAGAGGGCTTTTTTGAGAGACTTTCGTACCATTTCTTTGGGGGTCAGGTGCATGTCGGGTTCAAGGGTGCCTATTACAACGGTTCCTATGGGGTTTTCAGGTTCAGGCGGTTCCTTTTCCATCATGGATTTTAACCAAGACATTATAGATACCTTCTTTTTACATAGGGTAATTGGGGTTTTATGCGTGCACCCGCGTATAAGCTTTGTGTCAAAGCAGTAACAAAGGATGTCCTTTAGGCGGGAAACCTTGAACAAGCTTAAAAGACCATATATAGAACATATTTCTTCAGGGCAGACGTATCCGTTGAAGGTGTTTGGTTGGTAATCAAAGGTTTGAAGGCTTTGTTCAGTTTCTTAACGATTGTGCCCGTTGGAATGGAATCGATTGAGGAGGTATCCAAATATTTTTTTCTCTGTCCCCTAGTGGGATTAGTAATAGGTTTTATTGCTGGGGCAGTAGGTTTTGTGTCAAACATTTTTCTGCCAGACTTGATTTCTGGTTTTTTTGTCTTAGTTAGCATACAGCTTCTAACTGGTTTTCATCATTTAGACGGTCTCTTGGATTTTGGTGATGCTGCGATGGCTAGGGGTGACTCTAAAAGAAGGTTGGAGGTTATGCATGATATGTTCACGGGTGCGGCGGCGGTAGCAGCTGGGGTTATTGTTCTTGTTGTAACGGGTTTAGCTTTTGGATATTTTTCTGGTTTGGACATCGTGAAGGCGGCAGTAGTCGCTGAGATAGTGGCTAAGGAGAGCATGGTTTTGACTGCCTACATGGGGAGGACGCCGATGTATAAGGGCATGGGATATTATGTGGTTGAATCTATGAAGAATAGACACTTGAAGGCTCTCTTTTCTGTAATCTTGTCTGCGGTTATAGTTTTCTTGTTGGTTGGCATCAATTTTGTTTTTGTTTTTGTTGCAATGGAAATCGCTGTAGTTGCCGTCAGTTTTTATGCTGACAAAACCTTGGGATGCATAACTGGCGACGTTATGGGAGCAACAAACGAAATTAACAGGATGCTCGCCCTCCTCGTCGTTCTTGCAACTGTAAGTTAGAAACAGAAGTCTGGTGCAGGCTCTTCACTGCGGTTGCTGTTTTCAGAAAAAAGCTAGTTTTCAACATGCTTCTGTTATTAGTCTCCTAATATGATTTTTTCGTTTTGGATGGTTATTCTTTATTGTGCTTGGTTTTTGCAGAAAAGTACTGTTTTCAACAATGAAGTATTATTAGGCTCCAAATATGAATGAGTCCTATCGTTGGTTTGGTGTTTTACTCAAGAATTACGGATGGGGCATGAGGAACCTTGATGATACAATCTGGGGATTGTGGAATGCTGATGAAAAATCAGAGCAAATTTATAATTTACGATGTGATCTCATCCAAGAATACGGATTAAACTTGGACATAGTCTATGATGATGCAGAGTTTCCAGTCAAAGAAAACCTACTTGATGGTTCTTTTTGAGAAAGCAATAAATTTGCTTCAATTGAAAGGGTAGTCATGTTCGTTTCAGCGGTGGTCTACAACGAGACATAAGAGAACTCTGCTACTCTTCACCATATTCATCCTCGCATTCCTCTTTCGAGTAGCCATTCTCTTCCACAATGAGCACCCCCCAAGTTCAGACATTGGACTACACGGCAGCATCCTAAACTTGATTCTCGATGAGGGAAAACTGCCCCTCTGGAACCCATATCACATGGGAGGAGAACCTCTTGCAACTCCCCCAGGATTCCACTTCTTTGTATCAACACTGATTCTCCTCACAGGAATGCCATTACTAATTGCACAACTCGTCACAGCCGCCTTTTTCAGTGCATTCATAGTTTTTCCCGCTTATCTTATATCAAAAAAGATATGGAGGAGCCACAGCGCGGGAACTCTGGCAGCGTTTTTTGCAGCGGTTTCAGCCTTAAGCCTTGAGATGATAAGTTGGGGAGGCTACACCAACGTGATCTCTCTCGCCCTAATTGTAACACTCTTCTATCTGTTTCTCAAAGACCTAGATCAGCCAAGCTACATCAACCTACTGATGGGAACCATGCTTTTCGGCAGTATCATCCTCACGCACACATTCAGTCTATTTGTCTTTTTTCCAATCATAATATTCTACTTCGCATCCCTGTTCATAGGGAAGGCTCGAAAACTCAAGGAGATAAAACTCCTAAAACCGCTACGTTTCTTCACTATTTCAGTAGCATTAGGAATTATAGTTGTATCACCGTGGCTACTGAGGGTCCTCAACTTTTACATGGGTGTTTCATCGGAAGGAGTCCTCTTGGGAGGGCTGGAAGAGAACAAAAATCTGATCCTTGCAAACCGTACCATCATAGGCATAATTCTGAGCCTAGTCATCGTTCTAATCCCAACATTTCTTATGCTCAAAGCATCCAGAAAAAGATATTTCGATAATTGGAGCTTGCTGCTGATAGCATGGTTTCTTGTGCCACTAATTATGACTCAGTCCCACATTTTTGGTGTATTCGTTGATTACTCAAGGTTCATGTATTTCATAGACTTTCCTGGAATACTGATAATATCAGCAAGCTTACTCTATCTTTTTCGCCTCATCTCAATTGCCCTCAGGAAAACCCAAAGAACCAAATGGAGTAGAGTTAAGAAATTAGTTCCCGCAGTTTTTATTGCAAGTCTCTTTGTCTTCATTGTTCTTTCGCCTTGGTCTATTTTTCCAAACGAGGCCATGGAACGAGTGGACTTTTACACGACAATACATGGACCTGAAGCAACGGCTATGGAGTGGATTCAGAACAGAATCCCAGAATCTTCTGTTCTCGTCGCCGATCACCTTTATGGGTGGTGGCTTTCTGGAGTTGGCGAGAGAACCACCCTTAGCGCAGCTGGTTTGGAGTTCCTCTTATATTTGCATGAGATTGAGGTTGCAAAATCAGCGCAGCTTCTCCTTGACACTAATTATTACATTGACAACTGCTTGATCCAAGTGAGAGAGGATGGTGTCCATCTTTCGCGTCACAACCCTGAGTTCAGCATCGAGGCACGGGTTGGAGAATCTTTTTCTGTGTTAAATTTCCAAGACAGTGGGTTAGAATTTTGGTACGAGATTGAAGGGGACGAAACTGATGACTACCCAATCCCGACATTGGCAGACATGCGAATAGTTCAGATGCCTATACTAATGAAAGACGAAAATTCAGCATCATTGACAACGACATTTGAAGACGAATTATTCATCGTTAATAAAACATTGACAGTTCAGCGGGGAGTAAGATTTGCTGAATTATCATATGACATAGAGGTCAAAGATCCTAGAACCAACCTATACCTCAATTATCTCCACATTTACACCAAAGAAGGCTACGTGATAAAGGAAGAAAACTTGTATCCGAAGATGTTTGGATTTTACGACACAGATCAGAAAGTGTGTGGACTAGTTGTCTTTAAAGGAGATTTACCCGCAGAGATCGATCAGATAAAATTGGAACCACTCCGGGTCGATTTGAAGTATAGATACTCATGGAAACGAAACATAAACATGAGGATGCTAATCGGCGTTTTTGACGCTAAAGACCTGAGCTACCCCAACGAAGTTGAGGAAATGTACCACGAACTCGCAGCTTCTCCCCTAGAAACCGTAACCCTCGATCCGCTTTTTACATGGAACTACGTTGAAATGATAGAAGAATATGATGTTTCATATGTGGTGAACAGAGATAAGAAGGCCCAAGCGAAATTCTCGAAAGACCCCAACCTTCGGCGACTCTTCAACAATGGAAACGTCACAATTTTTCAGGCAGTAAGATGAAACAAAAACCAGAGACCGATTCTATTAACCACAGGTTTTCGAATTCACACGGGCAATAATTTCCACTAGCTCATTTAACTCATTAACAGTCACATGCTTTATCGAAGATAACAACCTCATACACCCTGCTAGAATATACCTTTATCGCGGAGCGCAATTTAGTTCCATGGATTAGAACATACTGTTCTAATTCCTGAACATTCCCTGCACAGGTGCCATTCTTCATGAAAGGTTACCGTTTCTTTGATAACCTGAGAAGAATTTGAGAAACCAGCCTCTTTCGTTTGAGGTTTATTTTAAGGGTTCCAGTTTTCATGCAATCTAAGCAAATATTAAAATCGCAGGTTAAATTATCATGAAAAACAAATTTGCATGGATAAACTGCAGTAACTGCATCGCCGCAACAATCACAAAACAGATGCTTCATGACTTCAACCTTAAGAAGCAAGAGATGACAAATCTTAAAAGGAAAGTTTCTTGCGCAGAAATGCTGGGAAAACCGATGTATTTGCGAATATGGATATATTGTGGCATAAGTAAAGTGAAGTTTAGAGCGTTAGGTTAGTTAATATTTAGCAGGAGTCTCCTTGGCAAAATCCCACGTTTCTAATCTGTTTCCCAAGGGATTCTTGATTTACAGTCTCATATCCCAAAGTAACCGTGGAGCCTTCAATCTTCTTAGTCTCCTCTTCCTAAAAGGAATCACTCACTAAGAAAACATAAATAACAACACGGCTTCTGAAGAGAACTTTTACCCACATAAACTGATATGTTAATTAGGGAAATCTCATAAATCATGTACTCTTGACTCCCAGCAACGTTGGAGGACAATTGGTGCAAAAAGCAAAACTATCCACTATTGAACTGGTTTTCGTCCTAACTGCCGTATTCACCATCTTCATCGTTACAGTTCACCAGATGTCCACAGACGGGATTCTTCCAGGAAACGACCCGGCGGTACACCTAGGAAAATCAGAAAAAATCATAGTAGACGAGAGAGTCACCTATAGCACTTTCCCATGGTATCCACCCCTATTTCACACCATCCTAGCAATCCTCCAAATATTTGCAGGAACACTTGACGTCATGGCCGCAGCTTTCATCCTAAAAATGTTGATTGCAACCCTCAACGTGCTGATGCTGCTGTCAACATACTTGCTAAGCCGAAAACTCTTTGGGACAGGTGCTGCCGTCGCTTCAGCCCTCTTCACGATTCTGTCAGTTCCGCTTTTGGAGATTGTTTTTTGGGGAGGCTACGCAAACTTTCTGGGTTTAGCTTACATCGCCTTTATCTTTTACATAATGAACAAGGACTTACGAGTCTCGGTTAAAACGTTCCTCTTATTTGTTGGAGCCTTCACCATCGTAATGGCCCATCAACTCACCACCTTCGTTTTCTTTTTCATGTTTGTTCCCGCCTTTCTAGTCAGCACTGGCCGTTCAAAGAAAAAACTCCTAGCTCTTCTTGGGATAATTGTGGGGGGTGGTTTAGCATTGCTGGCATGGTATGCAGGAATCATACTTCAGTACTCAAGCACTGTTATCCAACACCTCCTTTTCACGATGAAAGAAAATATCTACAGCATCCCAGAAGTAGGCCTTGATGCTCTAATCAGGAACAACTTTGGGGCATCCTTATTCTTAGCATTAGCGGGCATACCCATGACTTACATTTTACTGAAGAAAAAATCCTTGAAACCATTAGCATTAGTTATTTTGTGGATCGCCATTCCCTTCATTTTGTCTCAGTCATACCTCTTCGGAATTTACCTACCCTACATCCGTTTCGTATACTTCTTTGCCACACCAATGACAATACTTGCCGGTATATTCACATATAGAATATTCACATACAGCCTCACAAAGTTTCCCGCCTTCATCGAGTCAAAAATTACTTCAAATATCGAAATGAAACGCAAGATCATGAAGGCTACCAAGATTCTTTCTCTGGCGATAATCGTCACATTGTTCCTTCTTCAGAGCTTCTTCTTTCTTCAAAGAATTGAAACCTATCCACAATTTTATGAAAGAGCATCAATCACAAGTTACAACTCTGGACTCTGGATAAGCCAGCATTCAGTTCCAGAGGGAACAATCATTACCTCAAGAAGCCCGGGAACGTGGTTTAACGCATTTTCCGATCATCACGTCATAGAAGAGACGGATCCTCAATATTCAAGAAACGCAACTGCCGAAGCAGTATTGTATAGCTTTTATGAGATGGATAACACTCTCACTCTCAACCGCGAGTATACGCGAGCAAGCTCAAGCGCGGGACAGGAAATTTTGGCCTCAGTTTATAACATTTGGAGGAAAGGCATCAGCATTCCAAACAAAAAGGCGAACGTAATTTACGTTGATCCTTTTGGCGAATGGGTTCCGACTCCCCTCTCCGAAACTGATGAATATATTTACTGGACGCAGCAAACTAATGATACTGCTCAACTGATTTCTGAATATACTCACGAACTCTTTACTGTCGAAAAGGTTGTTACATTCTCAAGTAACAGCTCTGTAATCAACATCAAGTGGAAAGTTAAGGCTCATCAAAACTTGGCAAGTGCCAAACTGACAGTTACCAATGATCTGAACCCTGCGTTCCACTTCAGGAAAGCACTTGTTCCCGGAATTCTTGAATGGCAGAACCCATGGGATAACGCCTCATCAATAAATCCGGAGGCTAAATGGGCCTTAATAGAAGCCTATTCACATACGCTAGCCGAAAACATTTTAGCAATTCACGATTCTCAATACGGAGTATTCGCGGTTTTTGAATTTCATGACCTTCCAGATTGGCTTAACCTCGGTGCTTTAGATGATCGCAAAATAGATGCCTTGAGACTCCGATATGAATTCGGCAATTTGGCTGAGGGCGAGACTCGAGAAATCTCTTCTTCAGCACTTCTTTACGATTCTGAGATCCAAGATATTGAACAATGGGCAGTATCAGATTTGAAGCAGCTATTAGATCACGAAACCAATATGGAAATTCAAGAAAGGGATTTCCGAACTTACATTGAAGAATATAACATTAAATTTGTAGTCGTTGACTCGCAAAAGGTCCTCTCAGAAAACGATGTTTCTCCTGACCTAGATAGAGTCTATGATAATGGCAGAACTATCGTGTATTCAACAAAAAGATAGAGCTTAGCATTGATGTCGCATGCGCTATTTGTCACGCAAACTTTTAGGGATGTATCCGCATGCAGGATCAGAAGCAAAGAGGTCTCCGGTGTACATTTCTGCTCTGGTTCGGCATCCACCACAAATTTCACGGTATTCGCAGACACCACATTTGCCCTTCAGGTTGTTGCGGTCTCTGAGCTTGAGGGTGAATTCGGATGTTTGTAGTTCATCCCAGATTTGCTTCAGCGGCTTATCCTGAACATTTCCTAGTCGGATACGGTCATTGAAGCTGCAGGGGATGACGTCTCCGTTTTCGATTACGCTCATGTATTTGCCGGCGATGGCGCACTTGCCAAGGAAGAAATTCTTGAACCAGTCGTCAAAGTTCGGCATTCCCCGCTGTTTGGCAACTCGTGCGTAGAAGGGACAATAAACGTTGACTTCAGGTTTTACTTTATATTTCAGGCTCAGATCATAGACTTCGTTCCAAATCTTTTCGTACTGTTGTGGGGAGAGAGCCCTAGCGAGGTGTTCTTTTGTTCGGTTGAAGGGGATTAACCCGTGAATCACCACCCACCTAGCACCATACTCTTGAGCCAGTTTTATGATGTGCTCCATATCTTCGGAGGTGACATTATTGCGGGTTGCGTCAACATTAGCAAGGGTTGCCACAAGACAGTCCAGCAGTCCCACTTTTGAAGTCTTCTCCATGGCTGAAACGGCTTTTGCATACGCACCCTTTCCCCTAATAGCATCGTTAATCTCTTCGGGTCCATCAACACTTAATGAGATGCGAACCCCATGTCTAACCAGATTATCGAAGACTTTACCCTCAACAAAATAGCCGCTGGTCAGTAGGCTCACATTCAAACCAGTCTTTTTTGCGTAACCTAGTATTTCGGGCAGGTCTTCTCGTAGAAGGGGTTCCCCACCACCTAGCCCGAGATAACTTGCGCCAAAATCATATATTTCATCAATAATATGCATGGTCTTTTTGGTTCCAAGGGCGTCGGCGGCTGGAGGGTTTGATGCGAAGCCGCAGTGTAGGCAATTGCTGGTGCACGCTTGTGTGCATCTCCAAGGCAGAATGAATAATGGTCCCTTGCGACTCAAAATATCACCGTAATAAGTAATCCAAGAAGTTAACCAGTGAATAAAATGTATTTAAGGTTTCTTTTTTTGATGGGTTCCTTTGTTGTTCTTGTTTTCTAGGGTGTCGAGAAAATGCAGGAGTTCGCTGGTGCTCTTCACGGTTATGGCGCCGTTGTTTTTGAGTTTCGTCAGGTAGTTGGTGGCTTTGCCTTTGGTGAAGTCTCTCTCTTCCAGAGTTCCATCTTCTATAATTATGGTGGGTATTCCCTTTTCCAATGCCTTCTCTGCTGCCTCAAGGTTTCGTAAGTTTCCACCACCAAACTGAGTCGGCGCTATTACGAGGACATTGGTTTTGCTTATCATCTGTAGGTTAGCTTTGTGAGCCTCGTCAGTTATTGGGGAGAATGGAGCCTCATTGGCTGTTGGAATCTTTAGCAACTGGGCCGTCTCATGATCCGTATCTAACAGGTTAAGGACCCCAGCGGTTAATGTGTAGCCCTCATCAGTCAGAATCTTCATCAAGGGACTGCCTGTGCCGCCTCCACATATCAGATGAATAATTAGGCTCTTTTGCAGCTGATTTTGAGGCCTTGAGATGGGGATGACATGGAGTTGGCCTGTGACAGGATGTTTCTTCACGATGGTGTCAACGGCAAAAACTTTTTTGACGTTTTCGCTTGTGAGAGTCTTGTTTGATTCTCCAACAGCGACGATTTTTCCTTCCTTCAAGAGGATGAGGGAGTCACAGTAGCGGGCGGCGAGGTTGAAGTCGTGAAAAACTGCAATTATTAGCATCTTCTTGGTTTTGCATAGCTGTTTGATGAGGTCCATTATTTCAAGTTGGTTGCAGATGTCCAAGTGGGTTGTTGGTTCGTCTAGCAAAAGAATTTTGGGTTCCTGAGTTAGGGCACGTGCAATTATTACGCGTTGCTTTTCTCCACCGCTAAGTTCGGTTACTGGTCTGTCGGCAAACTGCCAAGTACCAGTGAGCTCCATGGATTTTTTTGCTATAGCAAGATCTTCTTTGCTCTCCATCCTGAAGCGGGGCATATGGGGATTGCGACCCATAAGAACTACTTCCAGAGAAGTGAAGTCAAAGGTTACTGGTGTATCCTGCGGCACTACCGCCAACTGTTTGGCAACTTCCAACGTTTTCAGTTTGTATATGTCCGCGTCGCCAATGAAGATCGTTCCTTTCTGCGGCTTGAGGACCCTACTGATGCTTCTGAGTAACGTAGTCTTTCCTGAGCCGTTGGGACCAAGAATACCCAAGAATTCACCGCTCTCAACTCCAAACTGGACATCCTCTAGAACCTTAACGGAACCATAGGAACAGTCAATGCCGTCAATTGTTAAAACCACCACAGCTCATCACCTCATGCCATGTATCCTTTCCTCTTCCGGCGCAGAAGATATATGAAAAACGGAGCTCCGGAGAGCGCTGTGATTATACCGACAGGTGCCTCACCGGAACCCATTATCACCCTTGCTACGGCGTCGCAGATCATTAGGAAAGAAGCGCCTACGATGGCGGAGGTTGGTAGGAGAACCCGGTGGTCAGGACCTATTATGACTCTTGTCAAGTGGGGAATTATTAAACCAACGAAACCGATTATACCGCTGATGGAGACCGCGGCTGCGGTTATGAGAGCTCCGCAAATCAGTAATATTCGTTTCACCTTTTCTATTTCAACGCCTAAGTGCTGGGCTTGATCTTCTCCTAGAGCAAGGATGTTCAAGTCGCGCGCGAAGAAGTAAGAAATGGTGGCCCCAACCACTATGAAGGGAAGGATGGACCATACATTGTTCCAATTTTCTGTCGGTGCAAGGCTTCCGATGATCCAGAAAGTTAGGCCGTGAAGAAGTTTTTCCTCGGCGATTACTTTCAGAAAGGTGACTATGGCATTTTGGAAGAGGCTTATTGCTATCCCAGTAAGGAGCAAAGTTGTGACTGGAACCCTAGAGCCAACTCTTGATATGTTATAGACGATGAGGACGGTTGTTATGGAGCCGAAAAAAGCTAAAATTTGAAGCGTGTTTACACCAAAAAGTGAGACTCCTACTCCGAGAACTATGACGAGTGCTGCGCCTAATGAGGCGCCTGTTAAAGCCCCTATGGTATAAGGGTCGGCCATTGGGTTTCTGAATATTCCCTGATAGATGACACCCGCTGTTGCCAATGCCGCGCCAACCAAAGCTCCACATATTACTCTGGGAAGCCTTATTTGCATTATTATTACCTCAGCTGTTTGAGTGATATCTGAGGAATCTACCAGATAGTTTATGCCAGGAACTTGCTTTGCGAGTATCTTCAGAATGTCATCGAAGGGTATATGGGCATAGCCCAAGTTGAGCGATAAAACAAGAACGAGACCGAATGCAATTATTAGTATTAATATATATAACTTCCAGTGAGAAACACGTTTTAAGTGCGCCTTTTCACTGTCGGTCTTCATTTGATGTTTCACAAATCGTTTTTAGGTTTATAAAAAAAGAGAGGGGTTATTTTAGGGTTGTCCAAAGATTTCTGGATGAATCATCTTTGCCAGGATGCCTAGTGCGTCGGCAAGTCTGGGACCGGCCCTAGAGATTATGTCTGAATCGATCTCGTAGATTGCACCGTTCTGAACTGCGGTTATTAAGTCCCATCCAGGTCTGTTAGTCACATCTTCCATGGTTTCAGAGAAGTGTTCTCTACCCATATACTTGTCAGGAAACACCATTACGTCAGGATTCTTCTCTATAACTGCCTCGGAGCTTACAGTTGGATAACGTGTAGCGGCATCATGGAAAATGTTTGTTCCACCTGCCAATGTTATTAGTTCATCAATGAATGTATCTGGACCCGCGCTCATTTGGGGATAAACTTCGTTGTATACTTTCGGTGTGGAATCTGCATCCATTGCTTGGTTGGATATGGCGTCTATTGCCTGCCTGAATTCACTCTCGACTGCAACAGCTTCGCTGTATCGATCAGCGGCTCTACCCACTAAGAGTATGTCCCGAAAAACACCACTCATGTTCTTTGCATCTAACACCAAGACATTTATTCCGAGGTTTCTCAGATTTTCGGCGGCTTCTAAACTTTGTTTGCTGGCAAGAACGAGGTCAGGTTCAAGTGCAACGATTGGTTCTACGCCTGGACTTCTAAAACTTCCGATGGTACTCATGTTGCCAGCTTCGATCCATGCCGTAAAATTGTAGGGATAGTCACAGAAATCTGTCACTCCAACAACTTTGTCGCCAGCTCCTATAGAAAACAAGATCTCAGTGTTGCTAGGCGCTAACGACACTATTCGTTCTGGAGGTGAAGTTAAATTCAGCGAGTAACCGTAATCATCGATGAGGTCTCCTCCCTTGAATTCTTCAGGTTCTCCAAGATATGTGGTATAAGCGTAAACTGTAACAACTAATGCGACAATGACGATTATTGCTAGGATGTAAGTAGTGGTTTTTTTCACTGGTTCTGCACCTTCTTCAGGATGGATAATCCATCCAAACACCTATATAAAAGTTCCGAAAAAACGCACACAACCACTCCACCAGAAAGAATTTACACGTGTCTAACATAGCCAGACAGAAGTCTACACAATTGACACATTAAGATAAGCCATGCCCTTCGCAACCTTCCTCTCTGCAGACTTTACCTTGAAGGATTTGGCGTATAGTGGGCATTCAAGGACAAGCGTATGAAACTCCCCGTTCTCACCCAAAGGGTCGACACTTCCTATCTTCGAGAGAAAGGTGGCGGCAGTCTCTTTACTAATGGTGAATCCCAGCCACTCTACTCCCAAAAATTTCAGGTCTACACCCGTTATCAAAGCCTTGAATTCTAAACCGAATATTTCATGGAAAAGCTCTGATGTGTCTCTGCCATATATGGGCTCAAGCAACTTCAAACCAACTTTATTACAGACATCCTGAAGGAATGTCAGATGCGCCTCAACAAGGATGTCACCCGCCACCAAAGCATCGACCTCTAAGCCCTTGAGCGCCTCAACGAAATTTTCCATTCCTTGATAATCTACGATTATATGATTTCTCCCCATGGACCTCGCTAAAATCTTTAAAGCTTCCATATTCTCCCCATGAGGAGATGGCCATGGAAGACTCGGAACCAGACTTATCAGATGCTCAACAGTGACACCTTGTCTTTCAGCGAGATATACGGCATAGAGGGAATCTTTGCCACCAGAAAAGAGACCCGCAGCCTTCAATTTATCAAACGACCTCCACAAACTCATTGAATTCCAATCAATCTAGGAGTGTTTGTCTATTTCACAGTAACGGATTTGGCCAAGTTTCGGGGCTTGTCTGGGTCGCATTCTCGCTCGATTGCCATGTAATAAGCGAAGAGTTGCAATGGAACAACAAACGGTATTGGAGACAGAACTTCAGGCAAACCGGTCTCTACCTCCAAGTAATCATCAGCCAACGATTTTATCTCCTCATCCCCCTTCTCAACTACGACAATTATGGAAGCGCCGCGAGCCTTCATCTCCATAATGTTGCCGATTACCGTTTTATGCGTGCCGTCCTTTGGACATACGAAAACCACAGGAAACCCAGACTCAACCAGACTGATTGGACCGTGCTTGCTTTCTCCCGCAGGATAAGCTAGGGAAGGAAGATAGGCGATCTCCATGAGTTTTAGTCTACCCTCCAAGGCGACAGCTGAACTTATTCCCCTTCCCAGAAAGAAGAAGCACGGTTTACCTCGATATTTTTTAGCTAACCGTTTTACCTTTTCCTCTTGACTTAAGATAACGCTCTCTACGATCTCTGGTATCTGCTCAAGCTTCTCCTCAAGATTCTCAATCTCTACATGAGAAATCTTTCCCCTCTTCTTAGCAAGCCTTAAGGCGAGCTGAGAGAGCACAGAGAGCTGAGAGGTGAAGGTTTTCGTGGCTGCGACACCTATCTCTGGACCCGACTGCTGAGATATATAGACCCGGGCAACTCGAGTCAGAGTGGAACCGACAATGTTTGTGAGCCCCAGAACAGTAGCGGCGCGTAGCCTAGCGCTTTCAACAGCTGCTAAGGTGTCAGCGGTCTCTCCAGACTGGCTCACAACCAGAAGGGTGCTGTCGATATTCACTGATTTCCCATGTTGCTCAACGAACTCTGAGGCTACGACAGGATGAGTTGCTAGAAGAGCCACTTTAGAGAACATGTAGGATGCTGCCAGACAGGCGTGGTAGGAGGTTCCGCAGGCCACCAAGAAAACTTCTCCTGCCCGATCTAAGAAGGTGGTCATCAACTCCAAGTATTGGTCCTGTAATCTGAGGGTGTTTCTTAGGCGTAGAGGTTGTTCGTGGATTTCCTTCAACATGAAGTGTGGATAACCCTGTTTCTCAGCCATCTCTGGAGCCCAATCTATAACCTCAGGTTCTCTAGTGACAAGTTTC
Organism: Candidatus Bathyarchaeum sp.; assembly: GCA_020344315.1. Taxonomy (GTDB): domain Archaea; phylum Thermoproteota; class Bathyarchaeia; order Bathyarchaeales; family Bathyarchaeaceae; genus Bathyarchaeum. The sequence continues at coordinate 799,247 of CP070820.1, read as the reverse complement.
CAATCAAGGGTCTTCCGGATTTCGTATCCCTCATCACTTAGAACAGCAATCTCGCCGTCCTGAATGATAGCAGATTTGTTTGTTTTCGGTAGAAAAGCGGGAATGTCGGACGCAATGTACAGGCTGTCTTCCGCTACTCCAAGAACCAGGGGGCTCTCTTTTCGGGCACAAACAAGCTTGTCAGGTTCTTTAACAGAGATTACAGCGATGGCGTAAGAACCGTCTAATCGCTTCACGGTCTCGCGAACCGCCTCGACGAGAGACAAGCCTTCCTTCAACTTTTCTTCGATGAGGTGTGGAATTACTTCAGTGTCAGTTTTTGACCTAAAAGTATGCCCAAGCTCTTCAAGTTCAGCCTTGAGCTCTACAAAATTTTCGATAATTCCATTGTGAACCACAGCAACCTGATTTTTACAATCTGTATGCGGATGAGCATTCTCTTGATAGGCTGCGCCGTGGGTCGCCCATCGCGTATGACCTATCCCCAGTTGACCGGGAAGAGCATCAAGGTTGTGTATTTCGTGAACCTCGTCAATTTTTCCTCTATCCTTTTTTAAAAACAGTTGGCGTCCTTGGATGGTTGCGATTCCGACGGAATCGTAGCCTCGATACTCAAGTTTCTTTAAGCCTTCATGAATTGTCGATGCAGCCTCACCTGTTCGTAGGATGCATCCGAATATGCCACACATCATTTATTCCTCATATTTCTTAGGTTCTAAGTTGACAGGGCAGACCGTAAGCCGGTCTTGGAGAGTTTATGTAAACTGGAAAGGCATGTATAAGCATTTTTAGGAAACTTGTTTTAGAATTAAAAGAGAAATCGGAATGGTTTTTGAGAAATGTTGGTTGTATTGAAGATGGACCGTTAAAGTTTTTGTTATAGAGGTTCATATTATATCACAAGACTTAAGTTTTCACATTTTTTTACCGCAAAAAATATGAATCTAGAAACTCAAAAGGAAAATGGAGAGCACTTTGGTTCTCACAGACTTCCTTTACCCCGGAGAAGCAGTGGTGTTTCAGAGTGGCAAGATTAGAACTCTCAACGATCAATTCTTCCTTTACATAACCGATCAGAGGATACTTCTTCATAGACGACGGGGGGTTCTATTCAAAAAGGACAGAGTCATCGCAGAAAGAATAGAGGATATCCGAACAATGCAATATAGCGAAAAAGGAGTTTTGAAAAAGAAGGGAGTCTTGCGCATTGAAACCTTGAGCAAGAAGATGGATCCCATAGTTGGCAAAGTGGCAGATATAAAAGCTATATGGCAAGAGATGCAGAAATACATCAGAAAAGAACCACCAACTTAGCAACAACTGAGCGGGCATGGATACTAGGCTAGCGCATCAAATAGCGATTAGATATTATTCCCTTTTGAATCCAATAATCAAGCCAAGGATAAGACTGACTATGAAGGGAATGTGAGCCAAGAGGGGAGTAAACACACCTAGCGCCGGATTAACAGCGTTAACAAATCCTGATGTCATTTCGGATAGTCCTCCATAATTTACGTTGATCACGTTTGTGTAAGCCAAAAATATCAGAGAAAAGATAACTACTCCGAGAATCAAAGCAATTTTGAGGAATTTTCTTATGGCGTAACCTATAAAAAATCCGCCGATTCCACCTATGACCAGCTGAAAAAGAATAGGGGTAAATGACTCACTGAGTGCCAGATTTATCCTTCCATTTTTCTCTACAATCTACGTATCTAATAAAATTAACCTTTCATCAAATCATGTCAAGTTGTTTGAACTGCGCGTTCACGAATTGAGAATGTAATTAATTCCGTTCTAATTTGAAAGTAAAAAATAATATACCATTTTGTGGATTATTATTTCAAAAAATAAATATGGTTGAAAGCTAGTTTGGGAGGGCTTTTGTCGCAGAAACTCAAAGCACATCGTGAGGCGTTGCAGTCGCCAACCATTAAAATAATATTTATAAGAGAACCCGTCATAGTTCCACGCATGAAGAAGAAGCGTTTGCTCAGCGATGAAAGAAGACAATTAATGGCTAAGGACATAGCAGTCTTCGAAGACCCAGAGAGACTCAAATCTGTGTTGCACAAACTCAGCTGGAAGATTCTCCAGCTCCTAAGCAAAAAAGAGATGTATCCAATGGAAGTCGCTAAGGAACTGGGTGTGCACGAACAGAAGGTCTACTATCACATCAGAAAGCTGACGAAAGCTGGCGTGGTAAAGGTCGTTAGAGAGGAGGAAAGGAAGGGTGCCGTAGCAAAGTACTACAAAGCCTCTTTTCCAGCTATAGCAGTAGAACTCCCCTTTGGTTACCAAAAAATCAACAGTTTCCTAACCATTAACATAGATGAAAAAATGAGACAATTCCTAAATCCCCTCATCAAAGACAGCGCTTTTGACGGAAAAATCGTGGTAGGAAGCCCTGACCCTCACGGTCCCTTCAAGGCTAAAGCCAGAGACGGCCACTATGTCGCATATCTAACCCTCTTTCTGGGCCAGTTTGTGGATTTGCCAGAGGACTTTCTGATAAAGCTGGATGTTGATGTGAAGGCTGAGAAGGAGGAAAGCAACAGTCTAATCTTGGTGGGTGGACCCGGAACCAACCTGATTACCCAAGAGTTAAACGGATTTTTGCCAATACGCTTTAACATGATGCCCTCTGAACATGGGTTCCTTTTGGGAGGGTTGGTTTCAGAAAAAACCAAAAAGGTCTACACTGCTGACAACATAGGGTTAATAGCGAGAATACCTAACCCTTGGAACAGTGAAAAGATTGTGATTGTTCTCGCCGGCAACAAGGCGGTTGGAACAAAGGCGTGTGTGTTGGCTCTCACGAAATTCTGGAAGAAGACTTTAAAGAGCTTTGCTGGTGAGGAAAATTTCGCTGTTGTGATTCAGGGATTCGACCTCGACGGCGACGGAAAAGTTGACTCCATAGAAGTTCTTGAATAACCTTCTTTTCCTGAGCACGCAAAAATTATTTTAGTTTACCCTACTCCAACATTATCCATGAGTAAACTGGACCTTAAGAAAGAATTGAAGGAATTTTACAGAGCCAGCGCCAAGAAACCCAACATAATAGACGTTCCAGAGGGCAAGTTTGTTACCATAATAGGGCGCGGTGCACCTGGCGGACCGGCTTACCAAGCGGCATTGAATGCTCTGTACTCTGTTGCCTATACGCTCAAGTTCAAGTGCAAAGCCGAGGGAAAGGACTTCACAGTCATGACTCTAGAAGGTCTCTGGTGGTGGGACGACCCCTCCATAACTGACTTTTCTGATGCTCCTCCAAGGGAGGAATGGAACTGGAAATCCATGATCAGAATTCCCAACTTCATAACAGAGGAGGTGATTGAGGACATCAAGAAAATAGTCAGAGAAAAGAAGGGCATCAAAGAGGCTGACAAAATCAAGCTAGAAACCGTCTATGAGGGCCTATCAACCCAGATAATGCACATCGGTCCCTACTCCGAGGAGGGCCCTACTATCAAGCGGCTGCATGATTTTATCGAGGAGAACGGTTACAGGATGAGAGGTCTTCACCATGAAGTCTACATGTCGGACCCAAGAAGGGTTCCGCCTGAACGTTGGAAAACCATCATCCGCCAACCAGTAGAGAAAATCTGATCAGATTCAAGCCAGCTGAAGGCGCAAATTTCGTTTTCTAGTGTGAAGGCTAAAAGAATATCTGAAAGGTACACCATTTTGTCATAGCATGAACCCTGTAACTGTTGTCTTTTCTGCACATGGACACGAGAACATAGTTGCAACTCACAGAAAAACCTTCGAAATCACGAAGGATGCAGCCCTTACGAAGCATGGCGACTGCATAATAGCTGTAGAAGCAACCAGAGCTGCAGCCGATTTGCCACTCGAATTCAAACAAGCTGCAAGAAGAGAGGGGACACAAATAACAATAACGATTGAGGCAAACGAACTGAGAGAGGTAGTGAAGGCTAAAGGAAGCCCTCAGTTAACATTAACTCACCCCACGGATTTAGTGATCAGAAAGAGCAGTTACGTATGCAATCGAACGCTAGCGATAGAGGCGGACAATGCTGCCAGCGACTTTTCAAGAAAGCTTGTGGAAAAGATGAAAGACCGGGATCAAGAAATAACAGTCACACTAGTCGCAGAAGATTATTGAATTTCAGCATCCACAACCACTTGCCAAGTGTAAGGAGCAACCTCTCGAACGGTCTTCGCCAAGAGGATTTTCTTTAATTGCCGGTTGCTACGTCTCACGGCTTCGGTCAACCGAACACGTGCTTTCTCCAACGGCTCTGAATCTTTTGTGAACCCATAATAATGCATAATACCACCGTCCGATCTGATGGCATCACATGCTACATCCACGTACTCTATAGCCGTTTCCGGCAGGTTCATGATTACGCGATCTGCAACCTCCGTTAACTCTTCTCTGACCACTTTCCTAGCGTCGCCAAGAATCGGAACAACCTGCTTTTCAACACGGTTCAAATAGACGTTTCTTTTTAGGAAGGCTATGGCGTCTGGGTTCACGTCAACGGCGTAGACCTTTACTGCTGGATACTTTTTAGCGATCAGAATGGAGAAGGGACCGACTCCGGCAAAGAGGTCAACCACTGTTTCTCCCTCTTTCACCTGCGAAGCAACGCGATTGTGTTCACTTGAGAGCCTGGGTGAAAAGTAGGCTTTGGCAACGTCAACATGATACACGCAACCATACTCCCTGTAGACAGTGACAGTTTTGTGGACTCCAGCTATGACTTCAAAGTCTCTTAGACGGTAAACTCCTTCAACAGCACCGGACTTGGCTAAGACTGTGCTAGTCTGCTTGTGTGCCTTCAGCAGTGCTTCTCCAATTGGCTTTTTGTGGTCTGCAAGCTCTGGGGGAATCTCGACTATGGCGATGTCGCCTACAAAATCGATGGCTCTAGGGATTCTAGTTAAGATGTTGGGCGGCAGTTTGTCCGAGAGCAAATCAAAGTGAGTGAAATGGCGCTTCTCCCGTTCAGGAAAGTTATGAACTGAAATCTCGAAATCTTGCAGATTAATCTCGAATTTTTTGAGAACAGCCGCCAAGGGTTCAGCGGTTAAAGGTATGCAGAGGTGGTTGTCTACTTGCTGAATCTTCAGTTCGCGGTTAAAAAGTTCAAGATTTGTAACTAGGCGAATGGCTTGTTCTCCCAACTTTTTTGGAACCTTTAAGCATGCTGCATCTGGCACTGTTTCTCAAAAACTAATAGGTGAAATAGCACTTAAATTCGTAGAGTCGAAACAACAGCTTAAACCCAATTTTTATTGCGCCTAAGCAGGTAAACAGCCAGAGCCATTTCTGAAGTTGCTGCTCCGCCCATAGCCAAAACTGCAAAAACGTGACTGAAAGAAATGAGGAAAACTACAGCATAGGCAGCTAATGGAATAAGAAGGGTTGTGACGCCGACGATCAGCTTTTTTAGATCATGGATTAGCGCAGCTATTTTTCCTTTGGTTACAGAACTTAGGAATAGCTGAATCTCAAAGATGCTTGCCGAAGCTATTGCCAATATGACAAAAAATGGAATGAAAATTGTTAGGGGCGAGGAGAGGGACTTCAGGAATGCCATGACGAACAATACGAGGGGCACTGGAATATAGGTTAACGTGGATATCAGCGCCTTGGAGGTTATGATGCTATTAACATTCAAGGGTAAAGTTTTGGTATACTCCAGCCCTGTTCCCTCTGCACTCAACAAGGCAAGAGGCATAAGCAAAACAAAGATTCCGCCCATGAACGTCGAGACAAGTAACGTGGAAGCCCGCAGAACCTCAAAGTTTGCTATCGTAAATGATACAATAACAGTTTCTAGGACAGGAAGGGCAAAAAAGAAAGCGGTTGCAGGATTTCTTGAGGAAATTTTCAGGTCTTTCAGGACATAACCAAACAAAGGTTTGCGTGTTTTGATCGAGAAATCTT
>CP070820.1:748896-793224 GCA_020344315.1 Candidatus Bathyarchaeum sp. | reverse complement strand
GGATGGAACAATGTGTCGATAACCGCTTGGCTAACATCCTCTACGTTCACAATCAGATTTAGGGGTGGAACTGAAGTGGGGGATGCAAGTCAAGACACTTGGCAAATAGACATTGCCCTACTTCATGTTTGGAACGTACAAGGAGAAGCATACGAGCTTGACCTTGAGGTTCAATGGACAGATGCAGACTTTGATGAGAATAATGAAGAACTCTGTATATTCGGAGGAGTAATGGGTGCAGAAGACATCATGGTAGATGTTTGGAATGGTTCATCATGGATAAATGTCTTTACAGACCTTAATAGTGGATGGAACAACGTAACGGTTTCATCATATCTTACCTCTCCAATATTCACGATCCGGTTCACGGATGCGGATAAAACCGGCGATTTGACCCAAGACTTCTGGGCAATAGATGCAACACTACTGCACATATGGAGTTAAAGTTAGTCTAAGTTCTTTCCAATTATTATGCAGTTGTAGATGGAGTGCGAATTCTTCGTTTGTCCGATTGGAGAGCAAATCTGGTTTCTTGTGAATTTTTCCGTCTGCAAATTCAAAATTTACCGTAGGAAGGAACCAAGTAGAATCCATACGATGTCTCCGTAGGCTAATGCAATAATTAAGCCTGCTGTGACAAAGATGAGGAGGGGTAAACCAGGGGTAGCCCACACTCCACCATCAACTTTTTCTTCCTTTACGTTTTCCAGAATTCTTGCAACAATCTCTTCTCGCTCCTCATCCTTCGGAAAAACCAGCAACTTTCTCTTTTTTTCTCCCTCTTCATTCTCATACACATCTTCAAGAGGATACGTGTGTCCTTCTTCCAGCTTAGTAACTTTGATCTTGTAGCCGCTGAGAAGTGCCAGAATTTTGCGACCAAAAGACTCCGTTTCCAACCCCTCAAAGAGACTCCTACGGTTTTTAGCTTTCCAAAGGAGATTACGTAAGAGTGCATAGAAAACGCTGAGTGCACCTAAGAGAACGCTGTTGGTGAAGATAGTTAGGGGGAAGAGGGGAGAAAATAATCCTGGAGGCTGTAGAAGGAGATGTGTGGGGTAGACTGGTAGGGCGAGGGCAATGCACATTAGGGCTTTGGCATCTGCTCCACCAAAACCACCTGCATAGAAGATGACTAGGGCTAAGGCTGAGGTTACTGCAAAGGAAAGAACATAAGTTAGTAGCAGTTCAGGCGCAAACACGAAAAACTGGAAGGCTGTTAGGGCAAGAGCTAAAGGTCCTAAGATGACCCAAACTTTGTTGCTCACTTCTCTAGTTTTATAGTCGCTCCAGGATGCATAAATCAGGAAACTTAGACATATAATGGTTCGAGCGCCGTCAAATATCTGGTTCACGCTAGATCATCTACCCGTGTATCCTGTAAAATGAGAGAGTATAAAAACTCTGGGGGTTATGTTTTCTTCGGAAAGATGGGACAGAGAGAGGTGAAGTTATGCCTCTCTTTGGAAGGGAACGGTGAGTCCTTCTTCAGTGGCCATTTTAAAGTAGTATGTTGTTCCATCGGTCCAATCGTATGTGATGGTGACGTTGAGTGACGAACCTGCGACGACAATTTGCGAATTTGGATCATAGCTTACACTGCTCTGGAGGGCGAGGTTTGAGTCTGAGGTACCAACATATACCGCTTCAACCTTTGCATCACCCGTTCCGGAGTTTCTTAGAGTAACTTCAACAAAGTCTGAACCTGAGGTATAGAATCTTACGTTGTCAACGGTTAACACGGCTCCTGCTTGGCTTGTTGTAGATCCTGTGAAGGTCATAACCCAAGCGTAGGTGACTATGACGGCTGCGACTGCGATGACTATCAAGAGGAGCGTGGCGAGGATTGGTGAAATTCCCCTTTTCAATTTTAATATACTTTTCATCATTCGACTTCTCCTATGCCCAGAAACTCTGAAGTTACAATATTTAACACATATGAACCCACAATATATATCACACGTAACTATTCAATTCAGAATGCAACCACAATAAAAGAGTTTAAAGAATATAAGAAAAGCGAATCTATTTCAAAAAATTCAAGCGCAAAAAGCATATACAACACCAATCAACCGCGACTGCTTTCTCACACTCTCACTGCTTCAAAAACGAGAATCAGAGAATACATGCCTCGTTTCATGATGTGTTCAGATTATGACCTCGAAAAGAAGGGGCGGCGTCACTGTTCTCGCTTCCAAACTAACTCCAAGCAAGCTTTCTAGGAATCCGCCCCAAAATTCCGAATGGTTGATGAAAGGCGTCCTGATTATTATGAATTTGTCTTTCAAGTAAAAGTCACCGAAACCTTGAACGCGCAGTCTCTTAAACACGTCAGGCCATTTTTCCCTGTTGGTGGTTTCGATATCGATGCTTGTTTCCATAGAAACTTTAGCAGCGTCCCCAACTTTTCGTCCAACTTCTTTCCACTTCTCTTCAGGGATGAATTGGAGGAGAATGTCGATGAATTCAACGTTCAAGAAGGCGACGCGGCTGATTCCGATATAATATTCCCCTCCGGGGTATTTCCAGTCGTAGATTCGCATGCTTCGGTAAACGTCAAGCATCTTTGATATGAGAGGTTTTATTCCCGGCTCTCTTCCTTTCTTTATGAGAGAATCAATGTATTCTCGTTCTTCTTCGTTCAAAATGATGGTGGTTCTCTTAACCGAACGCTCTTTTGGAGACAAAATTTGTCCTCCCTGCTATAGCTATTATGTTCTTAGGCATATTTTATATGTTTCGCTTTTCGGATACTGGAGTTTCAGATTGAATTCAGATTTTGAAATCCTAATACAGATGAAACAACGTTAAGTTGGATATATAAAACGGAGATAGATAAAGAGTTCATAAATGTTATTTACTAAATGAAACTACAGAACAAATTAACACTGAAAAGGAAAATGAAAAGGATGAACTCACCTCTTGTGTACCAAGTGAACCTGACCGAAATTCAAGGAGAAGGGGACTTTCCATGCCCCGGTTGCGGAGTCGTAATATCTCCTGAAGACGAAACCGAAGACGTTTACAGAATAGTCAATACTAAGGTTAATGACCAAGACCTAGAAGAATTGGTCATTCAGTGCAACAAATGCAAAAGCAAAATCCGCCTGGTCGGGTTCAACGGTCCTGAAATGGGCAATCTTTAGGGGAAGCGTCTACGGCCTCGCAAAGATTGGTTTTTAAGCTCTAACTTATCGTGATTTTTGCATCATCTAAGTTGTAGGTCATCTCGGTCTCCCAAAGTACAGTGATTCCAAAGGCAACCCAAACTTCTTCGCTCGAACCTGTCTTCAGAGTTTCTGTATGGCTATAACGTTTCCATCCAACAACTTCGTTAGCTTGCCCAAGAACAGTAAAGTCTGCTTCAACTTCGGGATTGGAGGTTCCGGCAAACCCGACAACGCCCGCTATCACATTGAAGCTTTCGGTTTCACTGTAAAATTCAAAAGAAACCTTAACTTGAATCTGCGAGTTTTTTTTCACCGATAATCTCCTTTCAATCCAGACTGTACCGTCGTCTTGCCTCCCATCGATGTATAATTTCAAAGAATATTGTCCAGATTTAACAGGAGAAGTTACTCGGGAAACGTTCCAGTCAACAAGGGAACCCGGATTGTTTGGGTCTTGAGGAACATCAGCGTCTCCTTCCCATCCGCTGAAACCCTCTTCAAATCCTTCATCATATGTGACCTGTTTAGGATAAAAATACCATCCAGCTAGAACACTGATAACAGTTAGAATCCCGATAACGCCTAATTTGAGACCAAGTCTCACTTAGGTAACTCCCCGTGAAGCAATAATTGAGGTTATAAATAATACTATGTTTTAGAACAGTTGGGAAATCGAGAGATGCGGGGTGTTCTACCAGAAGCACGGGATATATTTTCTTACAGAAAATTTGACGCCCATTCTTTCTGCAAGCTCCTTGACTTTTGCGAGGTCCACCTCAGGAATAGTTACGGCTGTTGCTTCTGTTTCTAAGCCTTCTTCTTTAGCCTTTTTGATGAACTCCAAGACGTTTTCATAAGCATCATCGAACACAGGCTTACAGATTTCGTTGTATGTTGCCTTGTCGTGTGCATTCAAGCTTATGCTCACCTTGTTTACACCTGCCTCCTTCAACTCCCGCACCACGTCTCTTCCTTTGTTCAGCAAGTACCCTTGACCATTGGTGTCAACCCTAATGGACTTCCAATAATTCTTCTTCACCCATCGTGTTACTTCTAAAACAAGATTCAGCCTTTCTAAGGGTTCTCCGAAGCCGCAGAAGACAACCACTTCCCAATTCTTTCTATTTATGACCTTTCGCAGTTCTTTGATTACCTCTTCTGAAGTTGGTTCCTTTTCCAGTTTTAGATTAAATTCTTGAACACCGTTCTTGAATTTTCGGAAACAGAAATAGCAGCGGTTGGAGCATCTGTTGGTTATGTTCAGGTATAAGCTGTTGCCAAGCCAGTAGACGACACTTGGATTTCTCTTGCGGATGTGCATTTAGTTTGCATATATCCATTCTTCTTCTTGTGCTTTTTCCTCTTCTTCGAAGTCGTCTTCTGTAATGAAAGCGTCTTCTGGAGAATCATCCGGTTCCGTTTCAATTATCTCTTTCTTCCTTTTTCGCCTTCCTCGGATGTCGAATCCCGTCATCAGGAGATATGGTATTGACAAGTAAGCCGCGGCTATTGCTGGATTTTGGAACAATGGTTCTAAGCCGAGGATCTGGTCTAGGGCTCCGCCGAGTCCTATAAGGGCATCTTGAATTACGAATGCCAAAAAAGATAATGTTAGACATACGCCGAATTGAACGAGGACGCCTCTCTCCTTTCCCAGAAGCAACGAAGGAATGACTGATGACAAAAGGAAGATCCATGCGAAAGAATGAATGAATGTGATTATGTCTACCTTGGAAGCCAAATAAGTGCCGATTGTAGGGGAGTATGTTGAGAGGTACGTTGTGACAGTTGTAACTGTTGTTTGGGTGAAAAACTGGTAGCTGGTTATCAGGATCCAGGCTACGGAGATGTATAGAGGTGTTAGTATGGCGGCTTTTCCCAAGTTTTTCCCTGTTACTCTATTAAGATGTATTATTTCTTAAGTATTACGGTATCATAATACGTTACAACAAACCACAAGTCAAAAATAAAAAAACAAAAAAAGAAAAAAAATTTTCGATACTAGATTACAGACTAGCAGCGACCATCAAAGTTTCAGCGGTGAACAGCACTTACCTGAAGACACTTGTGACCTTTACTGAAGACGCTGTCAGTTACACGAAATACGTAGAGATATGGACTAACGGTTGTGGCTAGCTTCGTTTCAGGGTGATTTCGATGGTTGAAATCATCCTCGAGTTGCTTTCTCCTTCCCTTGGCGGCATCTCTTCGGTTCCGATTGCGATTTTGCTTACTTTCATCTCTTTCACGAATCTGCGTCTAGCTATTTCGACTGCATCGACAGCTGTTGTTATGGCTTGTCCCCTCGCTTTCACGGTAACCTCTTTAACTTCGGCTCCGCTGAAAGCGGTTACGATGCCTAACACATAATTCATGGGAGGTTTTCTTCCTACGTATATTATGTTTGAGTCGCTAGATTTTTTGCTCATTTTCTCGATTCTCCATTGTTTGTGCTGTTACAGATGGATGGACTAGCTTTTAAATCCTCCTATTAGGAGAAAAAGTTGTAGTGATTGTGGATTCTTCTCTTAAGTCTTCAGGTAACCCTTTCTTCTCAGCCAGTCTGCTTGATTTCTCTTGTATCGCCAGATAATGTCGCCCCGCTTGTCGGATTGAAAATCCCAAGGAGAGACCAAAACGATGTCGCCCACCCTTATCCACATCCTCCGCTTCATCTTCCCACGTATCCTGCAGAGGCGTTCATGACCGTCTTGACAACTCACCAAAACCCGATCGTTACCAAGCATTTTCTTGGCTATACCCATTACATCGTTACCAGCCGGCAGCTTAACAGCATCATAGTTTTCGCTCTTGACCTTCCTCTTACCCACGAAACCACCTCTACATTACCTTCTCCTAAATGTCTACATAACTTAAATACATTGGTCTTTCTTCTCACAGATAAATTGTTAAGAGAATTATTGCTAGCCCGACTGTCCAGCAGTAATAGGCAAAGAGGTGGAATTTCTCTCGCATAACTATCTTTTGAAGAAGTTTCAAAGATACGAAACCCACTATCATGGAAATGATTGCTCCCAGAAACAGCGGAACCATGTCAACATTACCAACAACTAGTTCTCTCGACTCCATAATAGTTGCCCCTAATACAGCAGGTACGGATAACAGGAATGAATACTTGAAGGCTGTTGCTTTGTCAATTTTTCTCAACAATCCTGTGGCAACTGTTACGCCGCTTCTGGAAACCCCTGGGATTATGGCAACTGCCTGTGCCAATCCTATTAACAGTGAATCCAGAATGCCCATTTTTCGATTGCTAATTCTCTTTTCGGAAAAGAAGAGTACAAAACCTGTGATCAATAAGGCTGAGCCTACGACAAGGAGGTTATTGAAGAGAGATTCGAAGAAGTCGCGGAATACGAAGCCGATAAGGGCTATAGGCACGCTGCCAACGGCTACGAATAATGCAAGTTTTCCCTCGTCAGTTCCGAAATCGCGCTTGACCAAGGCTTTAACTATGTCTGCTATGTCTTTCCTGAAGGCCACTAGAACGACGACAATAGTTCCTACATGAAGAATTACGCTGAAGATCAGGGGTAGGTCCAATCCGAGATATTTCTGGGTGATTACCAGATGGCCTGAACTAGATATGGGCAACCACTCGGTTAAACCTTGAATAACGGCGAGAATCAAGATTTCAATCAGCGTCACCGGAAATTTTATTCCCTCCCAGATTACTCAAGGTCAACGTTATTGAAGACTAACATTTCACCCTACACTTAAAAAGCATTTCAAACCGTTAATGGTAAGCTAATGAATGAGAAAGCGAGGTAGAGATAGAGTGAGCAATCTGACTACACTGTTAAAAACAGGATTAGAAAGTTCTGTAGCCTTTTACGTTGAGGAAAGATTTATGGGAATATACTTGGTAGATGTCACTTCCAGTGAGACAGAGGGATTGTGAAATGGGTCGATATTCCACAAAGCGAACAGCCTTCATTGTGGTTTTTGTGCCTATACTTCTGTTTGGTTTAGTATTTTTAGTTGGTAATTATTTAGCCTCACCTGCAGAGAGCAAGAACATAACAATTTCTTATAGTTCCCAGACCGCGGATGTTGTCACAACCATATATGGGGATAATATACAGTCAGATTCTGGCAAAGATTTTCTAATACTGGATATGACAATAGATAACAATGGTTATGAGAGCTTTAGCACTAATCAATACTGGTTCCATGTGATTGTAGAAGACATCGAGTATGATTTTGATTACCATTCGGTTCTTTTGGAAGACTGGATGACCGTTGATGTTCTTGATGGCGAGACTTTTCAGGGCATTTTAATGTTTCAGATTCCTGAATCCGCTTCTTCCTTCACTTTAGTTTACGAATCAGCTTTCAGTGAATATAAAATTGTTTGGAATGAAATATGACCCAAGGAAGCCAGATGCAAACAGTCTGTCAACATCTCTATTGGTCAAATAATGGAGCCTCGGGCGGGGTTTGAACCCGCGACCTCTGCCTTACCAAGGCAATGCCCAACCAGCTAGGCCACCGAGGCTTACGTTGCAGTTGAGAATTGCTTCCGCAATTCGACATGTTTCTTCCTGTTTTTATGCTTTCTGCTTCAAGGTAAACCTAAAATGACCCGTGAGGCTCGTTCGCGGAAAATGAAAAAATTGTTTTTGTTGGTTTTTTCTAGAAATGTTTAATTTGGGTTTGGGTTCTAGATGGGTGTAAGGCGGGGGTCTCCAAGTCAGGTCAAAGGAGCAGGGCTTAGGACCCTGTCGCGTAGGCGTTCGTGGGTTCGAATCCCACCCCCCGCACCATCGTTCATATTTGGAGACTAATAATACTTCATTGTTGAAAATAGGCCTTTTTCTGAAAATCCAAGTAACTAAAATAAACAGTCTCTTCCGGTTGCCTGTTTCCCGAGTGGATTCCCCTCCGGTACTTCAAAGGGGTCTCTAATCGGGATTATTGTGTCGATGGAAAAAACTACCTTTTTTACCCGGAATCCGTAAGCATTGTTGGCTTTAATTTATTTCTCTCGTTTCTTTGAGCGTTTCCAGAGATAGTGGGAACCAACTAGCACCGAGACAGACGATAGTAACACCATGACTGCGAAGGTTAAGCCTTCTGGGATTGGATCTGATGAGTAATTTTCGATTCCCCAGCCATATGGGACGTCTGGGTGGGTGGGCGGCCAAGCTAGAACTCCCGCTCCAGGATTGCTTGCGTCGTAGACTGCTAATCTGAAGTTCCAGTAAATGCTTAGTTGGACGGACCCTGTGTTCTTCAGAATCTGGAATTCCAAGATCCAGTGTGACGTGCTATTAGTCGGTGAATCGCTTAGCGAGTTAGCCCATTCTATTTCGCTTGCGTCCAATGCTACTTCAGTCCAGCCTGTTCCGTCTCCTGCGTACCATACTAGATCAGTGTGTCCTGTAATGTTGCACATGTAATCGCCAACCTGAGGAGCAGTGCCCCCGCTCTGGTCACCGTCAAAGCAAACTTGCCAGTAGTCGCCAGTGTCATTAGTTGTGTCACTGAAAAACTCGATAATCCAGTGTGTGGTAACATCAGGACCACCCATGTCCCATGTACTTCGGAAAGCAACGTCTTCGCCTATCACAGTAATCTCACCGTCAGTCCATTCATCTTCAGAGGTCCACACTCCATCAATAGTAGGCATTACTTGAGTATACCAAGATGTTCTTTCGTAGCCTGGTTCAGCTGCCATGGTGGTTCCAACGGTTATAAGCAAGAGTAGACTACAAAGCATGAGTATTGAGAAAGCAACAAACAAGCCTCTTTTCATTGCAAATAAGTCCCCCGTCTGTTCTAACATTTGTATATTCATCCAATTCACCTTAAGAATTTTTCCATACATCATTAAAAAGAGGGGAATAAGGAGTGTGTCTTTAGTTTAGCCTTGTTATACATTCTCTTCAATCTATCTGGGCTATGGTGGCTCTAAGCGCTTCTTTGATAGGAAAAACCATTTCTGTTTATTTTCTTTTTAACAACAATTAAGAATCGAATGCTGATAAAAGAGAAACCACTAAAAAAGGTGGGAATTTAAACCGAGATGCTTCTATGCACCGTCGAACCTATTATTTCTCTCGTTTCTTTGAGCGTTTCCAGAGATAGTGTGAACCAACTAGCACCGAGACAGACGATAGTAACACCATGACTGCGAAGGTTAAGCCCTCTGGTACTGGGTCCTGTGAAAATCCACTGATTCTTCCCCACTCATCTGGAACGTTTACGTCACTGTCTGGTGCCCAGTCTTGAACTCCCGCTGCGCTATTGCTTTCGTCGTACACTGCAACTCTTAATCCAGTTGGTGGCGCGCTAGGTATCATTGCGACCGTCTTTATGAAAGTGAATTCTAGAATCCAGTGTGGTGTGCTGTTGGTCGGAGAAGCACTTATCGAGTTAGCCCATGTCATTCCGACGTCGGCAGGTGTTTGCTGAGTCTCAACCCAGGCTGATCCATCCCCCGTATAAATTACTGCGGTCGTGTGACCTACAATGTCTACCCTGTAATCGCCAACCTGAGGAGCAGTGCCCCCACTCTCGGTGTCATCAAAGCAAAATTGCCAGTAGTCGCCAGTGTCATTAGTGTCATCATCGTAAATTTCAACACAAAACTCACAGGAATATACAGTAATTTCTGCATAATACCAAAAAGTAACGGTGTCAGATATTGGGACCGGTAGCCCGTCGTTCCATTCATCTGGCGTGGTCCACACTCCATCAACAGTGGCGAGTGTTATACCTCCTGTATACTCTATGATTGCGTAGTCTGGGTTGCCCGCCATGATGGTTCCTCCCGTTGCCAGCAAGCCAATACTGCATAATGCGATTAAACACAAAGTTATCAATATAGCTCTCTTCATTCTTAATAACTCCCCATTTTATTACTAATTAAATACTTGTTTAGGTCGCCTTAAAAGAATTTCCATGCAATAAATGGGCAACATATTCATGCGTGCACAAATTAGTGAAGAACCAAAACCGGAAGATAAACCAACTCGATCATAACGTTGGGCTTCAAAAAGTTTGTATAATAAGAGGTTTGCAATTGATATTAAGAAGGAACTGTTTATTTGCTGGATACCCGTTTTCTAAGAATTTCTATACTCCAAATGATAATGCCTATAACTATCACTAATATGAATGCCAAGCTGAGTCTCACTATTGTGAAGTTCCAACTAGATAAATTGTTATTTATAAATGGCTCCAATCCTCCAAATATAAACAGAAACAATAGGATTGTCAATATGGCCCATATATAACCGCGTTTCTTCTCAAAGTACTTCCCCATAGCCTCATCGCCCAAATCCATGTTCAGTTTTGGTAAAAGCCCATGTTACTTTCCGTCTGAATAACACAGTTCTGACAAGCACCCAGAACCAATGCACTGAATATATATAAAACAATGGTAAATTTAGAACAGACTTTAGGAGCTCTTTTTTTGTCTTACATTCCTTTCTTAAGATTAATACGAAGAACACCTGCAAGAGTATTGTTTGGAAAACGTAAATCTCTAAGGGTATGTACCAAGAACTTATCCAGAAATCAAGGTATCCTAACTGGCTGAGAGTATTTGCAGATATGCTTATGATGCCGATAAATACTCCAAGCCACAAACAAAGCGTATAGAAAGGAGACAATAGCTGGAAAAAATCTACTGGGTTCTTTAGAAATAATTTTGGGAGGGTTCTCTTTTTTACAAGGTCAGAAATTATTTGGAAATGCCCTGCAATCCAACGACTCCTCTGTCTAATCAGCATGTCATAATGAGGCACTTTTTCATCATAGATTACTGCTTCTTTGCAATATCCTATTTTATGTCCAGCCATTTGGGCGCGTACGCATAAATCAAAGTCTTCTATCAAAATATTTCTAAATCCACCAATATCTTCCAAAGCCTGTTTCCTTATCGCAACGCCAGTTCCGCCGAGACCACCAGGCAATCCAAGTTTTTGTTTTCCAGCCCAAAACATACTCAGAAATATTTGGTTCTCCATATGTTGTAGAAAACATAGTCTATTATAGTCTGGATTTGCTCCGATAATTTTTCCTTGGACGAGATCGTAATCTTTCGAATCCATTATCTTTACAATATTCTCGACATAGTCCTCAGGTATAATGCTATCAGCATCGAAGTAAATGATAATATCTCCAGTTGCATTTTTGTATCCGTAGTTTAAACCTAAGCCTTTACCAACCTCTTGAGTTGTCAACTCGTAGAGTTTAACTCTTGGGTCTTGATATTGTCTTGCGATCTGGGCTGTCTTATCCGTGCAGTTGTGTGCAATCACGATTATCTCTAGGTTCTTATGAGTTTGGTTTAAGGTCTGTTCAATTACCGTAGAAATCACAGACTCTTCATCCCTACACGGGAGGAGTATGCTAACCAGCGGAGGATGTGGATTAAATTTCGTCTCTATTATAATTTCATCTTTTTTAACAACATGAACGAGGGAGAGAAACAGCCACATGAAATAGTAAATTGTAGTGAATATCGTTAGCGCAATTGTTAGAATGGATATATTTATTAGCACATTTTCACCTTTGAGTCCGCAGATTTTTTAACGTTTATGCAACCAAGAAACACCATTCTTCGCGGTGTTAATGTATTCATCTAACTTTCAACCATCCTTTCCTCTTCATGCTGATTGTTGATAAACACACGTAGTTGAAAGCCTAATTCGCCTTTCTAGTCAATAATATTTTTGGTTCTCTCCATGGTTTCATCCCCAAAAGACACTTGGCTCATCGTCTTCTGCCTTACGCCTAGACTCCATGAACGAGACACCGGGTGGTTTATTGAGGCTTAATTCGTCTAGCCTTAACGTTTGACAGCAAACTATAATTGGGCAATTCTATCAACATAATTCAAAACTTGCTATGCTTGCGCGCTATAATAACAGGCAAAATCAAGAAGGTGGTCTTAATACAGCTGAACTATGAACGCCTAAAGAAATCGTGGCTCCATGTTTCTTTGCTAGTCTGTTTCATCGCGGCAGTAGCTTTGCTGGTATTTTTGGATTACTTCAACATCGAAAGCATCACCTTGTTTAATGAAAGAGGGTTCTACTTTGACTACACTTGGAAAGGAAGATTGTTCCTCCTCTTCTTCGTCTGGCTTTTTGTTTTAGAATCTTTAGTAAACTTGAAATTGTTAGAAAAAGACCAGAAAACTAGGTCTAGAAGCCACTTCAAGGTTCTAGCTATTTTCTTATGCGCAATTATTCCAATAATTTACATCTTCAGTGTTAACTTTCTGGGTTTAGATCAAACTGTTATAAACATTGGTGAAGTGCTTCGCGGTGACTACTGGAGAGCACATTCTCCTTATTGGGAGCTGATTCTTGAAGGAGACTGGCCCCTCGTACTTGAATACCTTGTGTTCACAATTTCTTTCCTAGCTACTATACTATTAGCCTATGGAAAAGCCGGGTTGAAAGCTTTTTCCATCACATTAGCTCTTATCGCGGGGATGGGCACCATATACCTGATAGACACCCTCTACCCCTACGGAGTGTTTAAGCCTCTTCAAATGTTGGCGCTTCCCACGGCCGCGTGTGCAGCTGCTTTGCTTGAAATTATGGGTTACAACTTCATTCTAGCTTTTTCGACGGGACTAGAATCTACGCCCATTATTAGAATAAACGCCAATGGTTCGTTAAGTTCTGTAAGTATTGCTTGGCCCTGTGCGGGTGTTCACAGCTTATTCCTTTATACGTTAATTATTTTGTTGCTATTCAGAAAGTCTAGCATGTCAAGTTTTCGTAAATTGATGTACTTTATTATTGGAGCAATTGGAACATACTCTGTTAATGTATTAAGGATAGTTTCCTACTTCATTGTTCTAGTTAATGAAGGAAAAAGTGCTGCACAGACTTTCCACGATATCTATGGAGAGCTATATTCTGTCCTATGGATTTTTCTCTACATTCTATTAATCACCTGCATCCAAAAGTTTAGGTTAGTAGAGAGAACAACACATACGTTACGCTATTTCCTAGAAAGGGTGAAGAGCAAAGTCTAATCACCCCTAAAAAGTAAATTGAACGAAAACGAAAATATCTAAAACCAAAATTAGAAACGACCAAGCCGCCTGTTCCCAAAAATCGAGAATTTAAACCGAGTATTAAACTCACTTCCTGTGCCAAAGATGCGATAATAGTTTGATTGGGAATCCCACCCCCCGCACAAATGACTGAGCAAGGGCACAAATCATATTTGAAGACTAATAACAGAAGTATGTTGAAAATCAGCTTTTTCACAGAAAACCAGAGAATACCATCCAAATTACATCGAAAAATTTTTTACTACATTTTATAAAACTCAGTAACACTAAAGAAGTGAAAGGAGACCAGCATTGGAGACCGCTTCATGAATCGTGAAATCCTTGTCGAAGCAGAAGGTCTAAAAAAAACGTTTGATGGTCTCCTAGCAGTTGACGGCATCAACTTCAAGATCTTCAAAGGCGAAAGTTTCGGTTTTCTTGGACCCAATGGCGCCGGAAAAACTACAACAATGAAGATGATTAACGGCGTCTCACCCCCAACAGCAGGCAACCTAACAATAGCAGGCATGGACGTTTGCGGAAACGGGAGAGAAATAAAAAGCATGATCGGTGTGGCTCCCCAAGAGGACAATCTTGACCCAGACTTCACGGTTTTCCAGAATCTCACAGTCTACGCCCGCTACTTTAACATTCCAAAGGAGGCGGCAAAAAAACGAGCAGAACAACTGCTAAGGTTTGTGCAGTTGGAGGAGAAGAGAGACGTCATAATCACCTATCTTTCTGCCGGCATGAAACGCAGATTAATCATAGCCAGAGCCCTGCTGAACGAGCCCCAGATACTGATTCTAGATGAACCCACAACAGGCTTGGACCCCCAAGCTCGCCATCTAATATGGAATAAAATTCGAAGCCTGCAAAAAGAGGGAGTCACCGTAATACTGACTACACATTACATGGATGAGGCAGCTCAACTCTGCGATAGAATAATCATCATGGATCACGGCAAAATCATCGAGGAAGGTAAGCCCATGGACCTAGTTAGGAAGCATGCGGGAGAAGAGGTTCTGGAACTTGTCTACAGCGAAGAAGTGATGAAGCTCCTTAAACAGACCTTTCGTAACGCCAGAATGGAGGTTGTAGGTGACAAGATTCATGTTTTCACTTCTCACCCTAGAGGCGCCTTCTCCAAAATGTTAAAGGCGGCTTCTTTCAGAGGGGCTGTAATCAGAGACGCCAATCTAGAAGATGTCTTCTTGAAATTGACCGGGAGAAGATTGAGGGAATAAAATTGGCTAACATAGCTTCGCTCTTTCGATTACCTAAACTCAGCTACCGAGTTTGGAGGGTTTGGATGCGGAACAGAGACGTCTTCATGAAAACATACAAAACAGGTTTTCTTCCCCCTCTTCTAGAACCCGTCCTTTATCTACTCGCCTTAGGCTTAGGACTCGGAGGCTTTGTACAACTTATCAACGGTGAACCATATATCCAGTTTATTGCTCCCGCTCTGGTGGCTGTCTCGATGATGTTCTCCTCATTTTATGAGTGTACCTTCGCCTCTTTCGTGCGCATGTACTTTCAGAAGACCTTTGATGCTATAATAGCTACGCCAGTGAATATAGAGGAGGTCATAACAGGAGAACTCCTGTGGGGCGCAACGAAGAGCCTCATCAACTCTTCGATAGTGTTAGGCGTCATATTTGCCTTTGGTCTCGCTCCCAGTCCCTTTTTATTGCTGATTCCGCCCCTCTCCTTTCTTGTGGGGCTACTGTTCTCGTCTATAGCCATGTGCTTTACCGCTATTGTCCCAAACATTGACTCTTTCAGCTACCCAAACTTTCTTTTTATAACACCTATGTTTCTTCTTAGCGGAACATTCTTTCCCTTAGCCGCCATTCCAGAGTTATTGCAGGTGGCTGCTCAACTCTTTCTGCCTCTGACTAACGCCGTAAAATTAACGAGAGCCTTAGCCCTTGGCAGACTTGAATTCGCCCCTCTTCTGAACCTAGCTTGGCTGCTTATAGTGACGCCTTTCTTCTTTATTCTGTCCATAAACCTGATGAGGAAAAGGCTAATCAAATAATAGAAGTGGAGAAAGGGACCTGTGTCGGAGTGGAGTGCTGAACTCATAGAAAACGTCCAGTTCATTTACGAGTTAGCTCTTGCTGAACTTGAGTTAGAAGCCTTTGGTGTTGATTTCACGGTTAGAAATAGCTTGCGGGAATTTGTGTTAAAAAATCCGTCTAACATAGACCTTCTAGTCAGAAGATTGGCGTACTTCAGAACCGTGGGGGATAAGATAACTAACTATTACAGATTGACAAGATATACACAAAGGAGGTCGGTGAATCAGTATCTAACTCATTGGATATATCCGTATAAAGGAAAGTTTCATCCCCAGATGATCAGAGCTCTCCTCAATATTCTGAAACTGAAGGAAAAGGAAACGGTTCTAGACCCTTTCATAGGGAGCGGAACAACCGCGGTTGAGGCTCAACTGCTGGGCATAAACTGTATCGGAAGAGACATCTCCCCCCTCTGTGTTCTCCAGTCCAAAGTCAAAACCGAGTCAATCCAAGCCATCGACAAAATCAAAGAGTATAGAGAGGAGGCGAAAACATCTTTTAAACGGTCAAATAGCGCTAACAGTTCAGCAATTGAAAAATCCAACGAAAAGAGTTACAAAGAATTTTTAGACTCCATCAATGACGAACATGTCAGAAACTTCTATTTAATGGCACGGCTAGTGGCAGTCAGTGACAGCGCAAGGAGAAGGCGCGACATAGTCCGGTCTTTTGACAAAAACTTGGCATTAATGATCGCTTCGGTCGAAGACTACAGAATGGCAAGAGATGAATTGGGTCTTCAGCTTGGAAGTGTGAATATAAGTCAAGGGGACGCCCGACAACTTCGATTAAAAGACAGTAGCGTACAGGGCATAGTGACTTCTCCTCCCTATTCAATAGCCTTAGATTACGTTGCAAATGATGCCCATGCCCTCGAAGCCATGGGTTACGACCTCGACGAGATAAGGAACGAGTTTGTGGGGGTTAGAGGGAAAGGAGAGGCTCGCATAGAACTTTACAACAATGATATGCGGAGAAGTTTTCAAGAGATGCATAGAGTTTTAGAGGAGGGGCGATACTGCGCCATAGTCATCGGGAACGCTACCTACCAGCAGCGAAAAATTAAGACCATCGAATTCACTATAGAAACGTGCGAAAAGCTTGGTTTCACCCTTGTGAAGAACATTAACAAGATCATTTATGGTCTCTACAATGTTATGCAGATGGACAACACTCTTATCTTCCGAAAAGACAAGTAGCCTTCATCAGCAGATGCGACTTGGATATTTTTATTAAGCAACGTTAAACCATTTTAGTGTCGTAACAATCGACACTTAGGCATGTGAGGATGCTCCCTCTTGCAAGCCAGAATTATAATGCTGGTTGATTTAGACTACTTCTACGCCCAATGCGAGGAGAAGAGAAATCCTTCCCTCCAAGGCAAACCCGTGGTTGTCTGCGTGTATTCTGGACGCACCGAAGACAGCGGAGCCGTAAGCACTGCAAACTACATCGCCAGAAGATACGGCGTGAAATCCGGAATCCCAATATCCCTAGCCAAAAAGAAGCTCAAGGACATAGATTCGGTCTTTCTGCCTGTGGATCATGAGTTTTACAGAGAGGTTTCGGAGAAGGTAATGGAGATACTGAGGAGCCATGCCGACGAGTTCGAGCAGGTTGGGATAGACGAAGCCTACATGGACGTAACTCAGGGAACCCGAGGAAGCTATGAAGAAGCAAAGGAGCTGGCAGCAAGAATAAAAAAGGATGTTTGGACCCAACAGAAACTCACCTGCTCTATAGGTGTCGGACCAAACAAACTTGTCGCCAAGATAGCAGCGGATATTCAAAAGCCTGACGGTTTGACATTGATTGAAGCAGGGGAAGTTGGACGCTTTTTGTCGCCCTTACCGGTCAGCCGTCTCGTCGGCGTGGGGAGAAAGACCGAGAAGAAGATGGAGACTCTGGGAATCAGAACAGTAGGTGACCTAGCGAGGTTTGACGTTCAGAGGCTGGTCGAAGTTTTTGGGAGAAAGTTGGGAACCTACTTCCATAATGCATCTTTGGGAATAGATGATGAGCCAGTTCAAGAGAGGGGAGAAGCCGAATCTCTGAGCAGAATCAGCACGCTCAAGGAGAACACAAGAGAGTTAGCCGTTATCCTAGAAGAGGCTGAAAAGCTATGCGATGAAGTATACGCTAGGCTATTGCGGCGGGGACTCAGTTTCAGGTCAGTGAGCATACTTGTGGTTGCGACGGACCTGAGCGTTTACAGCAGATCCAAAACAATTGAAAACCCAACAAAAGAGTTGGAAGTCTTCAAGAAGACCGTGAGGGAACTCTTCGCTAAATTCCTAAGCGAGTCCGATGTTGAGGCTAGAAGGGTAGGCGTCAAAGTCTCGAACCTCGCCAAAGAAGAGGAGAAACAAAAACAATTAACGAACTTTTTCGGGTAATCCAACGATTGAGGCTATTTTTCTGGTTTGGGGTTTCTTTCAAAGAGCCATGTTCGAAAGTGGAACTTGATCACGTCTTTTGTGCAGGCGTTAGATTCCAAATATTCTTTGAGGAATAAGCATCTCTCTTGAAGAAATTCTCGGAAAAGAGCCTCTTCATCGGAATAATCAGAGTTGACAACGTATTTCACCCTGAAACTCTGTGGACCAGCCTGTTCAGTTTCTTTTATTTCCACTCTGAAGTTTCCGTTCAGGTCTTCTAGCTCATAGATGAAGTCCTCAAAATAGTCTCTTACACCGCAACTCCGGCAGAAAGCTCCCTCAAACACAATGACAAAACCGTCTTTCTCCATTTCAACCAGCTTTGCCGTCGCTTCAGGACTCCGATACCTGTTATAAACTTCTATAGCTCTCAAAACGAGTTCATTCAAATCATTGCCCCTGACGCCTTCCATCAAGATCCCTACAATCCCCAAAACTTCCTAGATATTTCAAGTTTTCCAAAAGTGGAGAAGGCTCTTTCATATGTAATTTTTTTAAGAGAGAAAATAGAGGTTGTTTGTTAGCCCCCGAGGAATGACGATTGCCTTACTATGTTTACATTCTTCGCTGTAAGGATGGAAGCTACTACACTGGACACGCCAAAAACGTGGAAAGGCGAGTTAAAATGCATAGGAAGGGGCGAGGGGCTAGATACACCAGAATACACGAACCCGAAGAACTGGTGTACGTTGAGAAGTTTGAGAGTCGTGGCGAAGCCATGAGAAGAGAACGACAGATTAAAACGCTCAGCCACAACAAAAAACAACAACTAATAAAGAAGAAGGGATGAATAGCGCAACAACCTTTGTGCGTTATCGTCTTTTGTATAATCCCATGATTTCAGCTTTTTCGATTGTGTGCTGTTCAACTATCTCAAAGAAGTTACGCTTACTGAGATCATCCAAGTGTTCCCTGTCTAGTGCATAGATAGTGAAGAAGTACCTGTGAGTTCCAAAAGGAGGACAAGGCCCCCCATAACTCCTTTTGCCGAAGTCATTCACAACCTCTATGGCTCCATCAGGT
Organism: Candidatus Bathyarchaeum sp.; assembly: GCA_020344315.1. Lineage (GTDB taxonomy): Archaea > Thermoproteota > Bathyarchaeia > Bathyarchaeales > Bathyarchaeaceae > Bathyarchaeum. Next base: position 774,461 of record CP070820.1, on the reverse strand, counting down.
AAACTTGCCCGCTCAATTTTACTCAACTCCCTAGAGATGTTATAGACCAGCCAGTGAATCCACGTTCCCCCCGGAGCATCCGGATCCGTGACGCTTAATGCAAAGCTTTTTGTTCCATCAGGAACGTCTTCCCATGAAAGCTGTGGAGAAACGTTTCTTCCGTCACAGGTAAATTCCGAGGGGATGCTGCTGTTATCTTCAAAGTCTTTACTCTTCAATTTCATTAAAATGCCCCCAAACCTACAGGGTTAGGTCTCGAATAAAAAATTTGCTGAGCAGAGGCCTTAAACCTGTGGGTGTGTGACAAATTATATCTAGGTGCAACGCGATTTAGTATTAGATATCTGGTGTTGGGGGTAAGATTTTGATGGAGGAGCTTCGAGAAGTTGGAAGGGTGTCACATTTTTTCACAAGGATAAATGTGGCGATTATAGAGGTAACAGATACCATTTCAGTAGGGGATCGAATTTTCATCAAGGGGCCTACCACAGACCTTGAGCAGAATGTGGATTCTATGGAGATAGAACACGCGAAGGTTCAGCATGCAGAAGCGGGTCAAAGCATCGGAATGAAAGTTGATGCCCGCGTAAGAGAGAGGGATGTTGTCTATAAGACAGCTTGAACCAAGCTTCTCAATTTGCAAGAGTTCAGTATACTAGACTTAAATTTCGTTATCTACTCTAGTTGAGCAAAGAAGGTGATTCTAGTTTGGAGATGACCGATTCAAGCCTCCCGAACATCATCAAATTCTTGGAGATAACTGGCATGTTAAAACGAACACCAAGAGCAGGATGGGTCGAAGTTGGAATATATCAACCCGAATCTGTTGCAGACCACACCTTCAGAACAGCCATCCTCTGTATGCTATACGCTGACATGGAAGGCTTAAACCCCCTAAAATTATTGCGAATGGCGCTGATTCACGATCTCCCCGAAGCTGTAATAGGGGACTTAACACCATCAGAAAAGACCGCAGAAACAAAAGAGAAGGAATACACAACAATAAACCAGATATTAAATCTCTTACCAACGAGGCAGAGGGAAAAATACATAGCAGTTTGGAACGAATACCAAGAAGGAAAGACGAGGGAGGCGCAGGCTGTGCGTCAACTTGAGAAGATTGAGATGGCTCTGCAAGCTAAGGAATATGAAAAAGCTGGATCAGCAAGCAAAAGTTTGGAACGATTCATTAAATCCGCTGAAGAGGCTACTATATGGCCAGAACTGAAAAGACTTCTCTCATATGTTTCGGAGGAATGATAACGTGAGCTTTAGGGAAAGGTGGACAAAAGATTTCGCCAAAATGCTAAACGAAGAGGAAAGAAGAGCTTTCAATCTATGGCTGGACTTCTCGCAGGGAAAAATCTCAGAATCCGAATTTCAATCTAAGATGGATGTTCGAATTATGCCTAGGATGCTCGGCAAGATGAGTGCAGCGAGAATGAACGCTCTAGAAGAAGAGATTGAAAGCTTGAGAAAGAGAGTGGCGAGTTTAGAAAAGAAATCGCGAAAGTAAAAAAGCGGGCCGTGCTTGTTGGAGCTGCTACCGTTGGCGGGACTGCTGCTTTTCTCTTCTCAGGAAGTCGCCGATGTCAAGGATATTCTTCACAACAACTTTATTTGGATCCTGTTCTTTGCGGATGTTGCGTAATATTTTGCCGAATCCTAGGCATTCATTATGCTCGTTCAGAATCAATGTATAGTCACCTTTTCTTGAGCCATCTGCCTCCAGTATCCCCTGTTTGAATATGTCTCTTCCACAGATGAAGAGCCATGCAGTCTTCCTGTCAACCACTATCTTGTTTGCTTTACCCTCTGCCATCATTGTTAACAAAAGAAAACTTGGAAAGAAGATTGAACCTTTTAGTTTGCCCAGATAGACTCCAGCATAGAAGAAATCTTGTTGTATTTGCTTTTTCAGCTTCTCACTCAGAAGATAATACCTGTTTTTCTTCTTAACAATAAGCCTCTTGTCCAAGGCGATACTTGCCCTAAATTGCCCCACGAAATCTTTAATCGCTTTCATCATCCACACGCTTGCTTCCTGAGTTTACAGAGGAAGAAACCTTGAGTTTGTCCAGGCCAGATTCTCTTGCACTTTTCTATGGAACTATCAAGTTCTCTGCCAAAAACATTTGTTAATCCTTTTTCTCCGTGGCATTTAATCTCCTCAACTTGGAGATTTAATGTTCCTATTGCCCAGTCAATGTTCAGCTCGTTCTCTTCTGGCTCTAGCGAACATGTGGCATAAACTATCTCTCCGTTATCTTTTGTAACGTTGACTGCTTCAGTTAGTATCTGCCTCTGACGCCGAGCGTTCCTCTCCACATCTTTAAGTGACCTTCTGCTGAACCAATCCTTATCGGTCACATAATTGCCTGAACATGGAACGTCCAAAAGAACCCGATCGAATTTCATGTTTAGCCTTGACGCCTCTCTTGCATCCATCTGGTAAACTATCGTGTTTCTTACGCGGCTTCGTTCCAGCTGGTTTGATAGTGGAAATAACCTTCGTCTTTTAATGTCGAGAGCTACTATTACCCCGCTGTTATTCAGTAGGTTAGCTAGCTGAACAGTTTTTCCGCCTGGAGATGCACAAGCATCAAGAACCGTCTTATCTTGTAGTTCAGTGAAGAGTGTGGCAGGAATTTGAGCAGCTGCCTCCTGAATCGAGTACAAGCCCAAAAGGTATTCGGCTGTTGCACCAACTGAAAATTCTGATTTGCTGATCCAGTAACCGTCTTCAAGAAATGGAATCTTTTCCAGCGTCACTCCCAGGGATTCCAGTCTATTTACAACATCATCTCTGTCTGAGTTCATGGTGTTTATTCTGATTGATGGCTTGGGCTGGAGTTCCTTGTAGGTCCACCCTAGTTCCTTGTAGCGATTAACAAAGAATTCTTTGCTAGACATTAAGGATAAGGAGATAGTTGTGTCAATAAAAACTTGGTGTTGCAGTAAAATTTTATTTTTAGTAACTATCGGTTCTTCTTATCTGTATCCCTTTCTCTACGGCTATGACGTCAACCAAGTCTTGTATGCCTGAGGTCTTCAGCTTTCTCTCCATCACCTTTTCTATCTGAAAGACACCCGCAGGGTTATCCATGCTCACCAAGATTTGAACAGGTTTCCGTCTTCCTTTCTCAATCTCCACCTTGGTGATGGAGAGGGCAGAGAGGGAGTGAATATCCACCTTTCCGATTCTGTAAGGAATTCTAGCCCTTCCCCGAGCCATATCAGTTCCATCAGCTATCTTTGCCGCTCCAGCCTCTATACTTAAGCATTCAACTTCTTCTTCATGGGAAAAAATGGTATGCAGTATCTCCGATTTCAATCTCACCGCCAGAGCCGCATCTTCTGGATAAACCTTCTTGAGAAGCCTGTCCAAGATAGGATTGGCTATTATACAACCATGAATATGATGGTCAACCCGGTGAATGCTGTTTCCCAAGTCGTGGAGATACGAACCACAAAGGACAATAAGCTTGGCATCTTGGAGGGAGCATATATTGCTCCTGACAGTTGTAGGTGTGACTTCCTGTGTTAAGAGGTTGAAAAGTTCTAGGGCGCTTCCTGAAGCTATCTTAGAGTGAACCGGACCATGGTCATTATATTTTAGCCGTTCCACAGCCATCACGTTGGACATGCGGAGAGTGCTCTGGACCTCCAAGTCGCTCTCCAGCAATCGAAACATCTGCTCAACCTTTGGTTCGTTCAGATGAGATTGTATTAGATTTGAGGAGACTGTCACCATTCGCCATTCACCATCTTACACTATAGACGTAGCACATAAGAAGCTTAACGGCACAAGCCCTCAAGCCGAGGCAAAGAGAGACTTTTTCTCCAAGTAGGTTGCAGGGTCAACCTCCCTAACAGCTACCCCATCCACGTCTATCATGTAGATCGTGTGGATGCGAGCGTTCCTGATTTCGTCAAAAGTAACGGGGGGATTCCTGTAGTAGAGGTCACAGAGAGTTTTGAGATACTTCAGATCTTCCATAGTTCTGTCCCGAGGAGGTTTGACTAGGATAGTGGGAATCTGGAGCAGATAGTATGGAGGTACGCCTAAGGCAAACTTGTCTGAGTGGTTGCCATACCGGATTATTTTGCTGGCTATCCTCGATTTACGGTAGTTGGCGGGGTCGAGGGCGTGACTTGGGGGAATAAAACCTGTCTCCACCTCGACAATATGGGAGCCTAGCCCCTTCACACCGTATAGGTCACAGATTAATCCGTCTATAGGTCGCTCGATATCCACTTCGTAATCCTTGAGAATCAGGTGTTTGGCGCATACGAGTTCCATAACTGAATGGTTGATTTTAACTACGTTTTCTTCGTTTAGGCGAATCAGCCTATCCCTCAGAATATTCAGCTGTTTCTCGGTCTCTTTATCAACATCGCTGTTTAACCGTGTCAAAAGAATTCCTAGGTCTCTGTCGAACTTGTTCATGGTGGCATCCTTTCAAGTATTCTGCAATGTTTGCTTTTCTGAGAATAATTGATAGTCTCATCTGTCAAAAACTTTTATGCACACATACACCTAAAAAATCAAGCCTTATTCATTAAACATACCTTCAGATGAAAACTTGGCTTTATTGCACTGAGACAAAAAACGCGGGGGGGGCTTCCGCTGTTATTGTGTTGATAACGCGTTGGGGATGAGATGAAACATGCGTTGATGGTCCTGTGAGGTTTCAGTCTTTTATGGCTTCAAGTAGGCTCATTACGTTCCAGAGTTTCACTCTGGTGTAAGGGGGCATGTTGGGGTCTTGTAGAATCTCGTCGAGGATGGATATGGCATTGGCGGCTCTGACTGCGGGTGTGTTTTCCGATGGCTGGAGAGCTCCGATAGATTGTTTTGCTGCTCTTCTTATGTTTCGTGGAGTTGTAGTGTCTTCTGAAACCAGACCAAGAATATTCATGGCTTCTTCTATTCTTCCCTCATATTCCTGTAATTTCTTTTTCCGCACCATGTAGAAGCCTCCTATAACATTGCTTAATCGAGATGGAACCTATTTATTCTTATCCTATACTTAGGCAGCGATTTATACCGTTTGGGGAGCACAGATCATTCAGTGATTCAGCTTCAACGGGAGATAGGATATGGATAATTAATTAACCGGCAACGAAAATATATTCCCCAAGTACAAAGTTTGTTTAGAAGGGTTTGACGTGTCAAAAGAGTCCAAAAACATCAAGATGATGGCAGATTTGCTTAGGCAGGGTGCCACCCTCACGGAACATTCCTGCCCAGCCTGTTCTTCACCGCTCTTCAAACTGAGAAGCGGAGACCTCTGGTGTGCCAGTTGCCAAAAGCGTGTGATAATTGTGAGGGAGGGAGAGCCCGAACCAGAGGCTACTGACCCCATGTTTTTCTCCAGCCTAGAGTCAACGATTCTGGTTAAGATTCAAGAGGTCGAGAAAGAACTCAGAGAAGAAAAAGACGCGGAAAAATTGCAGAACCTTGGAACAACTCTGTCTACACTCCTCAAAAATCTTGAAAAGATAAGAAAAATGAAAAAGTCATCCTAGTCTAAAACGAAAGGCGTTTGGATTGTTGGGACTTTACAAAAATTTTCCGGAGACTGTTCACGGTATAGCCCTTTTTAACTATCAAGGCTCAGCGAAGAGCATTCAGCAGGCGATTCTATGTGCGCTTCATCACTTGAATCATGAAATCCATGATTTGGGTGCCGTAACCCCATATCTCAAACAAAAGTGTAAGGTTAGCTTCGAGTTCGGTGTGGCAGAAGGTTCTGTTTTCAATTTTTTAGATGATAAGGAACTTGATCAGTGTCTGAGACGTGTTGCCGAAAAAGAGTTGCAAACATTTGATTTTTTCTTTGTTGTTCGCTATCATGCCACTAGCAAGGGTGGTAAACGGGTTCCATTAAGGTTTGATTATCATGTGCTCCGATACATATTCCAAGAAGGTTGCTTGGAGATGCGAATCCGTCACGAAAGGGGAACCCAGAGGATTCCTCTAGATGACCTTACCGATTTCATAGCTAAACGGATAAACGCTGAACTCTCCCGAAGAACGCTAAATCCTTTAGTCTTGGGGTATTTCAAGAAAGTTAGATTACAGTAGACTGAGGTTATGCTAGGCAGTTCTTTAGCTATGTTAAAAGGTGAGTAAAGCATTTCCGCTTTACGTAAAGTATCTTTATGGACGAGAATGTTGACTTGAAAGAGAGCAAACCGAGTAAGCTAGGAGTTTCTCCGATTTTTGTGATCGTGATGACGACATTCATAGATATGATTGGGTTTGGCATGGTCATTCCCCTCCTGCCCTTTCACCCAGCAACTGTTGAGGCGGGAGCCTTTGCTCTAGGAATGTTGATAGGCTCCTTTTCATTAATGCAATTCATCTTCTCTCCTCTCTTAGGGCGATTGTCAGACAAGGTGGGAAGAAAACCCATTCTCCTTTTGTCCGTATTTTCCTCCATCCTAAGCTTCATTCTCTTCGCCCTAGCAAACTCCTTCCCCGCGCTTCTTCTCTCACGAATCACTGCAGGAATGGCTACAGAAGCCGCTGTAGCTCAAGCCTACATAGCCGACATAACCGCCGAAAAGGATAGGGCGGCCGGAATGGGCAAAGTGGCTGCAGCTCATGGGGCAGGTTTCATTATAGGACCTGCTATTGGAGGTTTCCTGAGCATCTATGGATTTTCAGTGTCCGGCTTCGCGGCTGCTGCTCTGAACGGGATAAACCTTCTTTTCGCGTTTCTTTTCTTGCCCGAGTCAAATCATCCTACCTCCAAGATTCAAATGTCGGCGAACTCTGATGGCTATTGGCGCAAACTAGCAACGGTCCTAAAAAAACCGCTGATAGGCGCCGTTTTCATAATTCTCTTCATCATTACTTTGGCCTTTTCAGCGATACCGGTCATAGTGCCGTTGCTGGGTATAGCCTTTTTCGGTTTTGGCGAAGTTGAGATGTCCTATTTCTTCATGTATATTGGAGTGGTGCAGATTGTCCTTCAGGGCATCTTGATCGGAAGGTTGACTAAAAGGTGGGGCGAGGAGAATCTCATAATTTTAGGTTCTCTGTTGATGATGTTGGGAGTATTCGTTATGCCCTTGACACCCAATATTATAGTCTTTCTCTCCTCCCTTACAATGCTATCCTCCGGCATCGGCACATTAAGCACGGTTCTCCTCAGCTTCATTTCTAAGAGAGCAGCTGCAGATGAGCAGGGAGGCATGTTAGGAGTTGCCCAATCTGTGGGAAGCATAGCGCGGATTCCCGGTCCCCTGATTGGAGGTTTTATCTCCGAGTTTGCCGGATTAAATATTGCCTTCTTTATCAGTGCTGCTCTTTTGATGATTGCTTTTATTCTTGGAGTTAAAGTGTTTCAGGCGCACCGGTTTCGTGGTTGATCCGGCAGATGCTGTTGTTCCATGCGAGACAAGAAGGTTTATTAATATCGATGTTGATATCTATTTCGATATCGATAATGATTACTAGTAGGTGAATTAACAAAATGTTTGGACCCCACAGACATTTCGGTCACTGGATGAGGCATATGGCTGCGGTGCCAAAAGGCTTCCTGAGATACTATGTGCTGAGGCTGCTAAATGAAAAATCTATGTCAGGCTCAGAGATTATGCGCGAAATCGAGGAACGAACTGACAGGCACTGGAGACCCAGCCCCGGCTCCATCTACCCTCTCTTGGCGTGGCTGCATGAAAAGGGATACTCTATAGAGGTGCCGCAACAGGAACCGGGAGTGAAACGCTACACCCTCACAGAAGAGGGCAAAAATTTTCTCGAAGAACATGTCAAGAGGAAGAAAGAACTTCGAAAAAGGATCGGTTTCTTCGCACCCCCATTCGTTGGACCCAGATGGTTCAATCACCATCCCAAAGAAGCCAAAGGCGTCATCGAGGCAGGAAAGAAACTCGTGAAATCCAGCTGGGTACTCCTGGATAATCTACGGCAGGAGTATTCAGAGGAGGCGGTTGCCCAAGCCACAGCGATATTGGATGACGCCGCCAGAAAGATTGAGGAGATAGCCCAGAAACTGGAAAGAGAAGAAGAATGAAGATAGATGGGTTTTTTCAGCAGAGTTTCGAAGAGACCGGCTTGTGAGGGACGGAGAGCCTAGGGTAGGAAAAGGATTCTTCAATGTTGAGAACTATCGGTCAAGGATTGATGAGGCTGAGGGGTTCAGCGGGGTCTGGGAGATAGTAAAAGACACCGTTAAAGCTTCTTTAGGAGAACACAGACTGGGCATGCTTCTCTTCTTGGACGATCTGCCTCTTCATTTAGGCGCATACCATCCTCTAGGCACTAACAACATAGTGCTGAACCGAAGTCTGGTCAACATTGTTGAAGCCGTAACCAAATCAAGGAAACTAGTGAACGCCTTCGTCTACAGCTTGCTAACCCACGAGTACCTACATGCGTTGGGGCACATCTCGGAGGCTGAGGTTCGTTCCCTAGTCTACGATGTATCCAGAGCCTGTTTTGGGGACAATCATATAGTCACTACTTTGGCTGAAAAGAGTCCCTGGATGCTAATCAAAGGAATTCCATTAAGCAGAATGGCAACACCTAAACAAGCCATGGAAATCGTTAAGGACTTCGAGAAACCGAACCAAAGATACATAGTTTAAGAGAACACATACAGACTCCAACAATTAACCAATCAGTCAAAAGGAATTGTGGTTCTGCAGAAAATCCAGAACCATCTTCAAAATATCTTGTTCTACTTCACCTTTTCTTTTGTCTCCGTCAAGGGGTACAAGTTGTCTGTTTTCAACAAACTTCATGTAAACCTCTCTGACTCTCCGCTGAGTCTCCAGCCTCTCCATAACCGACTTTTTCCGCCTTATTCTCTTCACCACAACCTCCGGCGGAACATCAATGTATATCGCCAAATCCGGCTGACGAGCCATCCTGTTAATCTCTTCAATCCATTTGAGGTCTAATCCCGCCGCTCCCTGATAGGCAAGGGACGAGTAGACGTATCTGTCAGAAACCACAATCTTCCCCGCCTCCAACGCCGGTTCCACCATCTTCTCTAGGTGGTCAACGCGGTCAAGCGCAAAGAGGAAAGCCTCCACAACCCTTGGCAACCGTTTCTTCCCTTGCAGAACTGATGCCCGTATGAATCTGCCAAATTCTCCTCGGCTCGGTTCAGTAGTGTACACTGCGTCAAATCCTATCGTTTGCAGGTTTCGCACTAGACGATGGGCATGAGTGGTTTTTCCGCTTCCATCAAGACCTTCGATGCAGATGAAGACTCCTTTCTTTTTCACTGGTAGGTTCAGCCTCTATCAATTAAATAATCGATTACCTTAAATAATGATGCTCAAGATTGACAAAGCTAAGGAGAAACGTTTTCATGCGGAAATACTGGGGGGAAATTAAGGATCCGGTTCACGGTTATGTTTACATTACAGAAGCGGAGAAGCAGCTAATCGACTCTTATCCGGTTCAGCGACTACGCCGACTAAGGCAGTTGGCTGGATCAGAGTTTGTATATTCAGGAGCAAACCACACCCGCTTCGAACACTCCATCGGCGTCATGCACCTAGCCGGTAAGTTGACGGAAAATCCGAATCTTTCCCAGTTTCTTTCTGAGGAGGAGGTTCAAATCGTCAGAATGGCTGCTCTTCTTCATGATGTGGGTCACGGTCCTTTCTCCCATGTCTTTGAGCACCTTCTCGTGAAGTTTTTGAATAAAACTCATGAGGATATGACTGCTTGGATCATCCGAGAATCTGAGTTGCGTGACATCATCAGCGGACTAGGATATGAGCCAGCTGTGGTAGAGAAACTTGCGGTTGGAGAACTGCGGAGGCGAGGGAAGGCTTTCATGGATCAGATAATCCAGAGCGCCGTGGATGTTGACAAGCTTGATTTTGTAGTACGGGATACCTTTCACACTGGCGCAGAATACGGTTATGTCGATATCTTCCGTCTTATTCATATGCTGGATGTTCTTGGTGAAAATCTTGCTGTTGATGTGGGAGCGCTCTCAGCCCTTGAGTCTTTTGTGTTGGCTAGGTTGGAGTCTTTTAGAAGCATCTATTTTCACAGAGTTGGAAGAGCCGCTCAGATAATGCTTGCTACTGCCATGGAAGAAGCAAATGATGAATTGGGTCTGGTAGAGTTTGATTCTCCCGAGGATTACCTAGCTTTTAATGACTACACCGTTTGGACCATTCTAAAAGAATGCAAGAAGTCGAGAGGAATTATGGAGGCTTTGGAGAGACGCAGGCTCCTCAAATGTGCCTACGACAGAACCTTCCACGTGAAAGAGAAGATGGTTCCCAGCATCTTCAGTGTAGATGAGATTCGAAATCAGATGAGAAACAAGATTGCCTCAGAGGCAGGAGTTGAACCTCAGGCTGTTGTGATTGATGTGCCAACTGTGCCTTCGGTGCCCTATCACCATTCTGATTTGCTTGAGCCGATGGAGATTCCGGTTTTCCAGAAGACTCGAAAGGGAGAAAAGATTCCCTTGCGGCTAAGTGACATATCCTCGGTGTTTGACGTTCTTAAGGGATTCATCAACATCCTCCGGGTCTACACAGAGGAGAGGCATCTTGATAAGGTGAGTGTTGCTGCGGAGAAGATAATTGGTGGAACTCCTTCTTCGGCGAAGATATCTTTTTAGGCGGAGAAAAGTTAAAACGTAGGAACGGTTATTTTGCATGTTGCTTCCGGGTATGCTCCGGTAGTATAGTCCGGTTAAGTATTTCGGCCTTTCGAGCCGAAGACCCGGGTTCGAATCCCGGCCGGAGCACCATTTCGTCATTTTTTCTTCGTTTTCTTTGAGTGACATTGGATTAGGGCGTGGTTGGTGGTGGGTTTTCTCGGGCAACCATTGCATAATAGAAGTAGATTATGCCAATCGAAAATATTGGGCTTAGAAAGGCAGAAATTACGTTTGTGGTGAGTGGATTCAGGATTGGATGAATATCGCTGAGAGGCACTGTTAGCAGATTTACAGCAACCATGGGTATGCCAACAATTATCATCAAAACCAGTATCAGAAAGAAGGTTTTCCCCCAACGATTGTGTACCAGATCTTTGCTTCTTCCCAAACTTTCAAGGCTGCCTTTTTGCTCAACAATTATTGTGGGAATCACTAGCGAAAACATTATGGCGACGATTATGCCAGGCACGATTAAAAGAAGCAATCCGATTACCGTCAAAATACTGACAACAAATTGAGCTATGAGCAATGATGGAAGCTTAGACATCGCAAAGCTAAAGCTGCCACCGAGGTTTGAAGTGCCCTTCTCTATTTGGTCAGAAGCATTCTTTATGACAATACCACTAACCGTGGTGCCTACAAACCAAGATAGGAGACCCATCAAAGACACTATCGCAACCATTGTTGACATTAGTGCAAAAAACCATGGCATCAGTTCTTCATAAACAAATGTTGTGCTCGGAGTTTCTGGTATAACTGGAGTTTCCGGCATAGGAAATGTCGAAGTTATCGCGTAGGTGAATATGCCTGTTATTATTCCTGAGATCAGAAAGGGCATGAAAAACTGCAAAAACTTGTTAAAGTAAAGGTTAAACGTTAACGAAAGGATTTCACCAATAGACAATTCCCGGGAAGGCTTTTCACCATTCATTTTATTGCCTCTATCTTCAATTATTCCACGAAATTCGTATTTAAATGCGTAAGCAAACAGAAAAACTAAGCCTCAGTACTCTATCGCCCTTCTGAGCATGACCGGAACACTAAACATTATTGCCTTTGCATTTCCAGAAAAAGTACTGTTTTCAACAATGAAGTATTATTAGTCTCCATATATGATTATTCTCTCCTTTGGCTTCTTTTTTTTGGAAAAAGCTATTTTCAACATACTTCTGTTATTAGTCTTCAAATATGATTCGTGTCTTTTTGTTTACTGGAACTCTTGCAACGATAATAACTGGAAGCAAACGTGAAATATTGACAAAAATCCGTTATAAATACGAAAAGGTTTTTAGTTCCGTCCTCTTACAACAGAGACAAAACGTAGTTCATATATGAGGTGAATGATTTGTCTGTATTTGCCGCACCAGGCGCTTACGATCGAGCCATTACAGTCTTCTCTCCAGATGGGCGCCTCTTTCAGGTTGAATATGCCCTTGAAACAGTAAACCGTGGGGCAACAATAGTGGGAATTGCCTGCTCAGAGGGAGTTGTCTTAGGAGCAGAAGAAAAAATTGAAACCAAACTTCAAGATACAAATTTCACTTGGAAACTCTACGCCGTAGACGACCATCTTGGAGCAGCTGTTGTTGGCTTGGGATCTGATGCGCGCATACTCATCGACCAAGCCAGAATCTACGCCCAAAGCAACCGACTAATGTATGACGAACCCATCGATGTTGAAATCATGACAAAACGCGTCGGAGACATAAAACAACTTTACACTCAACACGCAGGAGTAAGACCCTTCGGAGTCTCAATAATTTTTGGTGGGGTCGACAAAACTGGAAGCAGAGTATTCTCAACCGATCCAAGTGGCTCTTACCGGGGCTACAAGGCAGTGGCTGTAGGGATTGGTCGTGAGACCGTTGAGGGTATCCTGAAGGAAGAGTATCGCGAGGGCCTCAGCCTAGATGAAGGCGTCAAACTCGCTGTGAAATGTTTAACCCGCGCCCTCGAAGCCAGAGGAGAGCCTAAAAGAATCAAAATAAGTGTTATTCCATTAGAGACAAAAAAGCTCCGAGCACTAAGCGACGAGGAAATTGAGAATATCCAAAGAGGGCTTGAAGGCAGTGGAACTTAATGAGCGAACGCTATACTGTCGCGCGCATGACCCATAATGGAGAACACTTCGAAATCCTAACCAAGCCTCAGCACGCCCTCTCCTACAGGCTCGGAAAAACCACCTCTGTTTCCGAAGTTCTAGCCACCGACACAATCTTCACTGACGCCGGAAAAGGCTTAAAGGCGTCAGAAGAAAATCTGCAGGACATCTTCGGAACCACGGACCCTCTTAAAATCGCTGCAGTAATCCTTAAGAAGGGCACTTTGCAGTTAACAACGGAACAAAGGAAACAGCTAGTTGAAGAAAAACGGAGACAAATCGTTTCCTTCATATCCCGTGAATGCGTTGATCCAAAAACAAATCTTCCCCATCCTCCCTTACGGATTGAACAAGCAATGAAACAGATTCATTACTCCATAGACGCTTCCAGAGGCGTAGAAGAGCAAGCGAAAGAGATACTAAAGCTCCTACTTCCGATAATCCCCCTAAAAATGGAAAAAATCTCAGTGGCAATCCGCATACCTCCAGAGCACGCGAGCAAAGTTTACGGAACCGTTAAAAGCTTCGGCACTATAAAGAGGGACCAGTGGCAGGCTGACGGGTCATGGTCTGCCATCGTTGAGATTTCAGCTGGACTTTATGGACCCTTATTGGATAAGTTGGGGAAAATGACCCGAGGAAATCTTGAAACTAAAATGGTAAAGTAATTAAAATTTTCTTGAGGTGTTGAATATGCCCGTTTTTTATGAGAAAAAACAGCTTGTTGCTCCTGGCGACCTTCTCGCCGAAGGTGATTACGTACCGGGAGACAGTACCTACAAAGAGAATGGAAAAATCTATGCTAGCCGCCTTGGGCTTGTTGACTACGATGGTAGAAGAGTTCAAGTCGTTGCCCTCAAAGCATTTTACATTCCCGCACCCGGAGATACAATTATCGGAAAAGTGGTCGAAACCACGCCAGGCGGTTGGGTTATAGACATCAAAGCTCCGCATCTTGCTAGGCTTCGAGCATCCGACGTCGTTGAACGTTCCTTCAAACCCGAAACAACAGATCTGCCGTCCATCTTTGATGTAGGAGATTTAATAATCGCGAGGGTGGTTGCTTATGACCGAACCCGCGATCCCCTGTTGACTGTTCGTGAGCCAGGTCTCGGGAAGATTACGCGAGGGCGGCTCATTGAGGTCACTCCCACGAAGATTCCAAGAGTTATAGGACGAAAGGGATCTATGGTAAGTATGATAAAGAGGGAGACAGGGTGTCAGTTGACCCTTGGTCAGAACGGTTTGGTTCTTGTTAGTGGCAAGTCTCCTGAGAACGAACGGCTCGCTGTCATGGCTCTTCATAAAATTGAGGAAGAATCTCATACGAGTGGGTTGACTGATCGCGTGACTGAGATGATTAAAAAGGAGAGAAAAGCTGTTGAAAGCAACTAAAAAGAAAACTAAAAAAGAGAGATTAAATATGACAAAGAAAAAAACTGAAAAACTAATTGATAAAAAAGGATTAAGATTAGATGGAAGAAAATTGGACGCGTTAAGACCCGTGAAAATGGAGGTTGGAATCCTCCCAAACGCAGACGGTTCAGCATATCTGGAACAAGGAAAGAACAAGATTCTCGCAGGAGTCTACGGCCCTAAAGAGGCACATCCGAGACACATAGCAAAACAGGACCGCGCCGTCATCCAGTGCCGCTACCACATGGCACCCTTTTCAGTGCAAGAAAGGAAGTCCCCGGCCCCTTCAAGAAGGGATGTTGAACTCTCCAAAGTGATTCGGGAATCGTTAGAACCCGCGGTTTTCCTAGAATACTACCCCAAAACATCCATTCAAGTGTATATTGAGGTTTTACAAGCGGACGGGGGAACGAGATGCGCGGGAATCACTACGGCTGCTCTTGCGTTGGCCGACGCTGGAATTCCGATGCGGGACTTAGTTGTGGCTTGCGCGGCTGGGAAAGCTGACGGGAAACTGATAGTTGATCTCGATGATACGGAAGACAAGGTTGGTGATGCTGATGTGCCCGTGGCTTTTATGCCAAACTTAAACGCTATAACCTTACTTCAGATGGATGGTAGTCTATCAGTTGAAGAGTTTGAGAGTGCCATTGGTATGGCTCTCGACGGCTGCAAACAACTGTATGCTCTTCAAAAGGAAGCGTTAAAATCCAAGTATGTTGTTGCTGAGGAGGCTGAAGAAGAATGACATCCTCACCTATTATTGTGCGCATCAAGAAAAAACGAATCACCGAGCTCCTTTCAAACGGAAAAAGACTGGACGGACGAGAACCAACTGAATATCGAAAAATCCAATTAGAATCAGGAGTGATTGAACGCGCAGAAGGTTCTGCCCGAGTGCGCCTAGGAAAAACCGAAGTCATGGTGGGCGTGAAAATCGGAACCGGAGCTCCCTTTGCAGATGTTCCCAACAAAGGTGTTCTAACAGTTAACGCCGAACTTGTGCCCCTTGCATCTCCAGATTTTGAACCCGGGCCTCCTGGCGAGAACGCGGTGGAACTGGCTCGGGTCGTTGATAGAGGCATAAGGGAGTCCAAGGCTATTGATCTGGAGAAGCTTTGTGTTGAGCCTGGTAAAAATGTCTTCATCGTTTTCATTGATGTTTATATTCTTAACCATGACGGGAATCTCATAGATGCCTCGGCTCTGGCAGCTTTAGCAGCTCTACTTAACACGAAGATGTTCAAGTATACGATCGAGGATGGAGAGATCGTGAAAAAGCCGGGTTATACTCCTCTTCCGGTGATTAACTATCCGATATCTGTTACCTTTGCTAAGATAGGTGACAAACTTGTAATGGATACCGGGCTTGATGAGGAACAGGTTATGGACGCCAGATTAACGATGGCATTGAACAAAGACGGAAACATCTGTGCCATACAAAAGGGCGGCGGTTCAGGCTACTTCACACAGGAAGAGATATCAGAAGCCGCGAAGATTGCCCTGAAAAAGACTGAGGAACTGAGAAAACTCGTGGTTAAAGGCTGATGGGAAGAAAAACAAAGAAAGTTGGTATGGCACGAGGGCTTGGCGTTCGTTACGGCGCAACGTTGAGAAAACGTTACGTCAAAGTAGTCTCAGAAACTAGGAAGACTCACAAGTGTCCCCAATGCGGTTCTGCGGCAGTTAAAAGAGAGAGTGTTGGCGTCTGGAACTGCAGAAAGTGCGGTCTCACCTTCGCTGGCGGCGCCTACTCTCCAGTCACGAAACTCGGTGTTGTGGCGAAGCGTCAAGTGAAGAGTTTGTCCTCTTCAGAATCCTGAGTGGAACAGTAAGGCGAATGCTTTCTGAGCCACCGTATTCTTCGGTGAGGGCGGGGTAGAGTTGATATTGTTAACTACTTCCCGGAGACCAACGGGAGCGATAAGAACTCTATGTCGTGATTTAGCTAATTCCATTCCTGATGTTTTGCGAGTTAACCGCGGGAAGATGAGTCTGGATGGAGTCGCTGAAAGGGCAATCGAACTGGAGGCAGATCAAGTCGTCATAGTTGACCGGTGGCGTGGGGGACCCGGAAAAATTAATCTCTTTACGATAGGATCATCTGGGCTAAAACCGTTTTCTCCACTTATGTTAATATCTGGGATTCGTCTTCGAAGAGAATTCAAGGAAGGGACGAGACGAATTAGAGCATCAGCAATTACCATGGAGCCCGAAGATTCTCCTGAACTAGGGAGAATCGCTGGGCATCTGTCGCAGTTCTTCTGTTTGCCCGTCCTGTCTGTGGATGAAGCTGCTGGGAAACATGGTGCCTCAATGCACCTTTCGTTTGACTCTTCACGGCGCCCTCGAATCACGTTCGTGCTCCTTAGTCGAATGGTTGAAATAGGACCTAGAATCATCTTTTCAAAGCTGGTTTGGGAAGGCTCTACATGAAGGCTCAGGCTGTTATTCGTCTAAATTTTTCATCGGAGAAACAGTTGAAGGTAGTTTTGGAGGCATTGAGACCAGAAACCGAGACTTCAGCGACTCCCCGTTCAAAAGTTCAGATGAAGGCTGAAGGGCACGGTTTGATTCTAGAGTTCAAGGCGAGTGACACATCCGCATTAAGAGCTGCACTAAATTCCTATTTACGGTTAATCGGCGTGGCAATGAACCTCCAAAAACTAACCGAAGAATCATAATTGCGCCTTGATTCCAACCCCCTTTATGCTTTTTGGTGAAAACGCTTAATTAACGCCAAGTTATTTAAGCTGAAGAATTGAGAGACAAAGATTGAGGAGTTAAGATGAGCGAAGATATTTCGAGACTTCCACCCCAAATTCAGCAACGATTACTCAGGCTTCAACAATTACAGCAGACATTACAGGGAGTAATGGCTCAAAAACAGCAGCTTGAACTGCAACTCACCGAGGTTGAACAGGCAACAAGCGAGTTAAAGAAGATGACTGAAACCGCGGTGATCTACAAATCCATAGGCGCACTTCTTGTCAAAGCAAAGAAAACCAAGGTTACAAAAGAATTGACAGAAAGAAAAGAGCTCCTGAAGATGAGAGTTGACGTTCTGGGCAAACAGGAAGAGCGTCTACGAACCCAAGTGAAGGACCTACAAGAGAAGCTGCAGCGGGACTTGCGCCCAGTATCAGCTCCTTCTTAGGGTGAAACTCGCTTGGAAGAGACAGGAATCCCTGAACTCACTATTGAACAAGTTGAGGAACTCTGTGAAAGGGCGGAACAGGCAGCCAGAAAATACGTCCTATTCAAGATTCCTAACAACAGAATATCCACCCTCAACGTCACAGTGGACGCTGAAGTGACAAAACCCATAACTGTAAACGTTGATGTATCGGTTGTTCTATCGCCCCTCATGAAAGACTTCGATGTTGAAGCGCTGACAAAAGAAGCAACAAAGCGAGCCTTCGCTCACATTGAAGAATACCTGAGGGAACTCTCGTGCAAATCCACGAAATATTAGCCCTAATAGACAAGTTAGACGCCAAGCTAGTCGTTCTCTTATGTCACCACAACGCTGACCCAGATGCCATAGGTGCCGCCTTCGCCTTTTCCGGATTGCTAAAGCGTCTGAGACCCAGCTTGGAAACCGAGATTGCAGCGGCTTCGGGACCCAGCAGGCTTGCCAAGTCCATGCTGAAGTCTCTGCCTCTAGAACTTACAGCGCAGCCTCGCATAGAAGAGGCTGATCTAATTGTTTTATTGGACACAAACACTATCCAACAGTTGAATGAATTGGGCACGAGAATCAACCCTGATCACCCCCTCGTTGTCATCGATCATCATGCGAGTCATCCTGAAACCGAGCGCCTAGCAACATTTTTTGTAGCAGACGAGGAAGCCTCATCCACCTGCGAGGTTGTCTATCGTCTCTTCAAGGAGGCAGAAGTCGAACCAACTCAGGAAGAGGCGAAAGCCCTCTTTCTTGGAATAGCCTTTGATACAAGGCATTTCATAATAGCTACTTCCGACACCCTCAAAGTTGTAGCGGAACTTACCGAAGCAGGAGTAAACGCCCAAGAAACCCTTCCCATTCTCTCGCTACCCATGGAACATTCAGAGCGCGTAGCACGACTGAAAGCTGGTAATCGAGTAAAAATCTTAAGAATAAAGGATTGGTTGATCGCTCTTTCTCATGTTAGCGCCTATCAAGCCTCAGCTTCTAGAGGTCTTATCGCATTGGGAGCCCACATGGCAGTTGTCGCTGGGCAAAAAGCGGGCAGAATTCAAGTCAGTTTGAGAGCTTCTCGCGAGTTCTACACAGAGACTGGTATCCATCTGGGTCGCGATTTGGCAAAACCGTTGGGGGAATTCTTGGGAGGTATGGGTGGGGGGCACTCAGTTTCAGCTGGGGCGAATGGTGCCGGGGATTTGGAGGCTTGTCTCGCGTTTTGTGCAAAATTGCTAAAAAAGAAATTGAGGTAACCCTTTTTTAAGTAGCTACTCTTAAATGAAGTGAACTTTTGCAATAACTTGGCGGACAAAACCTTGGCTATCATCGAGACAAGAGACCTAACATATACCTATCCGGGTGCGACAAATCCAGCCATCACAGAGGTATCTGTAACCATAGAAAAAGGGGATTTCGTCATCTTAACAGGTCCCAGCGGCTGCGGAAAAACAACTCTTTGCCGATGCTTCAATGGTCTAATCCCTCATTTTTACAATGGAAATCTCGAAGGAGAAATCGTCGTCGCCGGTCTCAAAGTGAATGATCACAAAATCCATCAAATCGCCCGTCACGTTGGCCTTGTTTTCCAGAATCCAGAGAATCAGCTTTTCGCTTTGTCGGTTGAGAAGGATGTGGCCTTCGGTCTAGAAAACTTCGCCATGGTTAGGGATGAGATGAGAAAGCGGGTCGATTGGGCCCTCCAGATGGCAGGCATAAGTGAACTTAGTGAAAGGCCTCCCCATGAGCTTTCAGGTGGACAGCAACAGCGGGTCGCCATAGCCTCTGTGTTAGCCATGCAACCGGAAATCATGATATTAGATGAGCCCACTTCCTTCCTTGATCCTGTAGGAGCCCAAAAAATCTTTGAAGTAATCAGCGAATTGAACAAGAAATTGGGTATCACAATTATTCTGGTTGAACATCGGCTGGACCTAGCCTCAATGTACGCCAATCGCGTCATTGTCATGGATGAAGGCAAGATTGTCTTGAATGGTGAACCTCGAAAAATCTTCAACTCCGAAAAAGCTCGTCTGATCGGTGTCGGAATCCCAAAGGTAACACAACTATATCAACATCTAAAAATCCATGGAATAAACTTGAAAAGAGTTCCAGTGACCCCACAAGAGACTGCGAATATCCTACGGGAGGTTTTGAAGCATGATTGAGGTTAAGGACCTGTATTTCACCTATCCTACCGGCGTCGAAGCACTGAGAGGAATTAACCTCACCATCGATGATGGAGAATTCTTGGCTGTCATGGGGCAGAACGGAGCGGGAAAAACTACCTTGGTGAAACACTTTAATGGGCTTTTGAAGCCAACGAAGGGCGAAATTCTGGTTGACGGCGTGAGCACCCAAGATGTGAGCGTAGCTCAGCTAGCTAGAAATGTTGGTTTCGTGTTTCAGAATCCAGATCACCAACTATTCAGCGAGACCGTAGAGGAGGAGATTGCCTTCGCCCTTCGAAACTTTGGTTTCGAAGAAACGGTCATAAAAAAGCAGGTTGAATGGGCTCTCAACCTTTTGGATATAACTCAGTATCGGAAGACGTCCCCTTTCATGCTCAGCGGCGGAGAAAGAAAACGGGTTGCTTTGGCTTCGATTCTCGCTTGGGACCCTCAGGTGATCATTATGGACGAGCCAACCATAGGTCAGGATTACCAGCAGAAGGAGAAACTGATGCAGTTCATTCTTCAGCTTAATGCCCAGAAGAAGACTGTGGTTGTGGTCACTCACGATGTAGAGTTTGTGGCTGAGTGCAATCCTCGCGTCATATTGATGAGCCAAGGAAAAATTGTGGCTGGAGGCATAGCGGAGGAAATTTTGACAGACCCGAAGGTGGTGGCGCAGGCTTCGATAGTTCCTCCTCAGATAACCCAGATTTTTCTGGAACTGGCTGATCTGGGCTTGCCAACGGATATTATTGATGTTCATGAGGCTTCGAAGATTCTGTTAGGTCGCATGAGGGAGAAGTCATGAGCGTCTTTGAAGGCTTCAAGTTCAGGAAAGTCTCTTCTGCTGTCCACAGGCTTGATCCAAGAATCAAGTTTTTCTACGTTATCATCTTGTTTGTGATGGCGATTCTATTCACCAAACTATTGGCACTGATTGTCCTTTTCTTCATACCCTTGCCTTTTGTTTTCATTGCAAGAGTTAATCGGCAATGGTTGCGTTCCCTGAGAGGAGCCGTTTTCTTTGCTATCATCATCTTCGCGACAAACTTTATCTTCGGGTATTTTTATCCCTCGTCATACACGGAAATAACTGGCGCTGTTGACTCTCTTGGGGAATACTTGGTTCTTTTAGAGCGGGCCTCAGCCATGACTTTACGTTTCGTCGTTCTGATTGCGTCCTTCTCCGTATTCTTTTTAACAACTTCACCTGACCATCTAGGCTTGGCTCTACAGCAGAGTCACATCCCCTACGAGTTTTGTTTCGCCTTCACCACTGCAGTTCGTTTTGTTCCTGTTCTAGCTGACGAGGCGCAGACGATCATGGATGCCCAGAAGGCCAGAGGTTTGGAGTTGGAGCGTGGTAACTTCCTTAAACGAGTGAGAAACTACATTCCCATTCTCATTCCGCTGATTATCAGTGCAATCCGAAGAAGTTTAGAGTTGGCGGAGGCTATGGAGTCGCGAGCTTGGGGGGCTAGCGAAAAACGCACAAATCTCTACGTGCTCAAACTTAAACGGACAGACTACCTCCTCGTCCTAGTTTCTGTTCTGATGCTAATCATTGCTGTTTATGTCTGGTTATATGTCTCCATTCCATCCCTGACCACCTTACTTTCCCTCTAAAATACTCTTCCAGACCCAATTTGTTGTTAAAATTTCAGAGAAATTCACCATTTAGATAAACTATCTTATCCGCATCCTTGCCTACAGGATTAAATTTTAACCCCCAAAAGCCCATAATTATCGCCAAATAACAAACATTAAGAACTAGCGGATTCTTACCCAAACGGAGTAAAGAAAATTGCGCATACAGAAGAGGGAGCAGTCGAATGGGGGTAAAAGCAGAATACGGTAATTGGGTTTCAAAGAAAATTATCCTAGTGTCTGGTTTTTTGGTTTCATATTTTTAGGTTTAGGTCTTATATTCTGGGTCTTGATAATTCCTTCTGCGCTGTTCCTTCTAGTCTCCGTGTATTTTCTGTATGTTCGGTACCAATTCTCTCCTCAAGGCAGAAATCTGCAAGACCACATCTGGAAGTCGGTGTTAGCAAATTTGGATTGGAATGGAGAGGGAAGAGCACTTGATATCGTATGCGGAAACGGGGCTCTCACGATTAAGCTCGCTCAGAAGTACCCAAAGGCACAGATTATCGGAATCGATTGTTGGGGGAAAACGTGGGAATACTCAAAGAAAATTTGTGAAAGGAATGCAATGATTGAGGGGGTTGGTGAGCAGGTGGCGTTCCAGAAAGCCAATGCTTTGTCTTTGCCTTTTGATGATGGCTATTTCGATGCGGTTGTGAGCAATTTCGTGTTTCACATGGCCGGCAAATCCAAAGATAAGCGAGGGGTTGTTCGTGAAGCATTGCGGGTTGTCAAGAAGGGAGGCGAATTTTCTTTTCAAGATGAGTTCTTACTTAAGCAGTTTTATGTTGACATTGATGACTTAATTGAGACCATTAAGGGTTGGGGGATAAGCAAAGTGGATTTTGTTCAAACCCGAGATGCAGATTTTATCCCACGGGCGTTGAAGTTGCCGTTTATTCTGGGAACGATGGGTCTTATCAGGGGAAAAAATGATCGGGATATACTCTTCTGAGTTGATGGGTAACTCATTTAAGTATAGAAACCTGTGAAGGTGAGTTGGGGAATCTACACATGGTCTTAGATGTTGTTTTGGAATCATTAGCAACAATCACCGGAGTTGTTAGTTCTTTCGCAATGCTTCCTCAAATATACAGGATTTTCAAAAGAAAAAGTGCTAAGGACATTTCTATCTGGACCTATCTGTATATGCTTGTAGCAGGTGTAATCTGGGTTCTATATGGTCTAAATATACAGACCTATCCTATTTGGGTAACCAATCTGATAGGTACTTTAACAATGATAGGAGTTATTGTTGGTTGGTTCTTGTATGGTAGATAGTCAATGTAGCGTTTGGGTTTGGGGTTAAATTTTAACTGGTTGTTTAATGAAAAATTATTCTCCAGATAATATCCCTAATTTCATAAAAAATTATAAATAGAAAATATAGCTGATCAGAATAGTGACACTAAGAATTTGGGGGAATTTAAAATGAAGAAAATAATATTAACAATATTGTTTGCAATTTTCATGTTGTCTGCAATAGTAGTTCCATCGCTATCTCAAGAGTGGACAGTTGGTGTTACTGTAGGTGACTGGTTTACATATGAAGGTACTCTTGTTTTGTGGCAAGCTGATGAGGGCGTACCATTCCCTCCTAATGAATATGCGCTCATTCTGGAAGAATATAATCAAAGCGATTGGTTCACTTATACCGTTATGGATATTGTTGGGTCAAATGTAACCTTTGATGTTTTAACACATTGGTCAAATGGAACTGAGACTGCATCTACTTTGGTAGATGACATGATGAGCAGTTTTACCATGATGGTTATTGGATCTAATCTTGAACCCGGTACTCAATTACGAGAAGAATTTGATTGGGAACCAATTATTGATTTTCCTATGATATGGCCACCAAGGTCACTAAATGAGACAACAATGGTTGAATATGAATCTGGAACAAGAGAAATGAATGTATTGGACTGGGTCCATCCGGGGACATTCGCTTATACTCGTCAGATATACCACTGGGACAAAGAATATGGAATTCAAGCTTACTACCAAGTCGAATCAAGCGCAACTGATTTTGTGAGTGGAGGCGATTACACCTACATTGCGAAGTTCCAGCTAGTAGATTCAAGCATAAATGCGTTGGTAATACCTGAGTATCCTATAGGGACAGTTATGCTGCTTGTATTTATTGCAATCACAGTTACTATAGACCTCTATTGCCGAAAAACAACTAAACAGTGATCAGCTAAACAGTTTCTCTCCCTTTTTTGTGTTTTTGGTGTGGAGGAGAGAGCAGGCGGGCGAGCGGGCGGTAAAGCATACAAGTACATGTACGTACACGTGCGGGCGTATGGGCGTGCGAACGCGCATATGAAATTTGGGTTTGGGTTGTGGGGTTAAATGTTAGTCCACACACACAATGCATTTGTAATGTACGGAAATTAGTACATCATGTTCTAATGCGTGGAATTAAGTATTTAACTCAATTTTAGAGTAGTTAACAATTGGTTAATATTTATTGGAGAGTAAAAAAATGAAGCAACATTTAGTTTATAATATTGATTTGGTAAAACTTGAAGGGACCGGTGATTTTTTGTGTCCTTGCTGTGGAGCAATTATTTCACCTGATGATGAAACAGAGCGGGTCTATTCAGTTCTGGAAGCAAAGGTTAGAGATGATGTGTTAGAAAATCTGTTAATAAGGTGTAATAATTGCTCAAGTAAAATTTTACTTACTGGATTTTCTGTTCTTGGGCGGGCGTAATAAAATTCAATGAATATGCTGCATAGAACGCTTTGAGGTTAGATAGGATGGCTTCCAAGCAAGCTATTACGCGTGTACAATCCATCTATTTTATCATGATTGTGGTTATGGCAACTGTTGCCGGAATATGGTATTACACACAATCAGTTCCTGAAACCAATCCAGCTACCTTTTCTATGAAAGTGATTACGAGACCATTTACTCCAATGAAAGGAGAAGAAGAAGAAGAAATCTCTATGGCTATGGCTGGATAGAGAGTTGTTTTTCTAGTGGTCATCGAGGATAACGGAGATGGAACTGGATATGGTGATGCTGCAGAAATTTCAGCGACTACTTCTGGCGCTTCAGTATCTGTTAATAATCCAGCAATAAAGCCCGGAGAAGTTGCTGAAGTAAATGTGATCCCTGATCAGAGGAGTACAAATAAGATATTAACAATTAACATTAACGGGGATAGAAATGGTTTCAGGCAAATTGAAACTGTTGATATTGAGGTAATAGACTGGGAGGATAATTTGGGTGAATTAGCTGCAGATATGCGAGACAATTTTGTTCCATGGCTAGCTACAAATTATCCCGAGTTGGGAATTTATAGTGAAACAGAGTGGATTGGAACTATTGTAAATCCGAGAATTCTAGTCGTCATGCACTACATGTTCTATTCGGAGAGTTGGGAGCTGTATGTAACATGGCATGTAATGATACCACCGTATGATTGGACTAAAATCTATATTCGACCACGATTTACAGATACGCGATCAACGATGGCTTTTGAGATTTCATCGGTGCAAGGAGAAGAAGAGCCTCAGTCCATAGAACTCCCCGATTGGATTTAGCTATATACATTTATATTGTAACAGGCTGCTCTTTGCATGAAGATTGGCAACAAGGTTCTTTTGTGTTTGGGGTTAAAATTTACCCCCAAAACCCAAACAATCTATTGTTCTAGATCCATTTTATTGTGGGTTCTTTTTTCTTCGACCGTAATTCCTCTAGAATTCTAACTTGTTTCTTATTCGGGTTGACCTTTGGATAGCCAAGTACGATAGGGCCGTATATTCGTTCTTTATCTGTTAGCTCAAGGGCTTGTACAATGTCAGTATTGCTCTTAATCAGTGCACCGAATCCAACATAACAGCTTCCTAGACCAAAAGAAACTGCTGCAAGCATGATGTTCTCACACACCATCGCGCAACCTATAGAGTTACTAGCTGGACCTATGACATAGATGATGACAGGTGCAGAATAGAAAACCAAGTCTTTTGGTTCCTCACTCATCTCGGAGAGCTTCATTGCTTGCTCGTACATTTCAGGAACAGTTTTCTTCAAGCCTTGGTAGAAATTTGACCGTAATGGCTCTATTGTCTGAAAGAGTTTTTGCTTGAACTCTGGGTCCTCTACAACAACAAATCGCCAAGGTTGATAATTAATAATTTTCTTCTTCCCTCCTTCTTCTACTTCCTTCATATCTCCTGTTGAGGGTGCCAGATTGCCAGCCTCGATAATCGTATTGATGATGTTTTTCGGAATTGGTTTTTGCTCAAAGAGCCTGACCGACTGTCTCTTTTTTATATTCTCAATTACAAGATTAGTTCCGATCATTTTTTATCCCTTTTTTGAAAAGAATTGAATGTTCAACTTTTGTTTTCACTAA
>CP070820.1:702698-748796 GCA_020344315.1 Candidatus Bathyarchaeum sp. | reverse complement strand
TACTTCCCTTTTTTGGCCTCTACCCACGAAACCTATTGCTCCGCTTCCCATCTGTTCAGCACACATCCTTACACACAATCCACATAAGATGCAGTCTTCATTTTCCATCTTGAATCTAACTTGCTCCAATCCAATCTCTGCGGCTAGGTCCTGCAGGGTCTTAGAGTTTGGGCATCTTGCAATTAGTAACTCGAGCATCATTTTTCGCCCTTTTATCAGCCTCTCTGTATGTGTTTTCACCCTTATCCCTTCTTTAACAGGGTAAAGGCAAGAAGCTACCAGTCTGGTCTTTCTTCCGTCGTCAACCTCAACCGTGCACAACCGGCAAGAACCATAGGGGGTTAACTCGTCATGGTAGCACAGAGTTGGTATATCAATCCCGTAGAACTTGGCAACTTCAAGTATCGTGGAGCCTTCTTCCGCTTGAACTTTCACTCCATCAATAATGAGGGTTAGCATCATAATCACTTCCTATCTCACTATTATCGCTTCAACTGGGCAAGCATCTTTACAGATGCCGCATCTAATACAATTTTCAGAGGAAATTATGTGAGGTTTCTTTAGTTCACCTTGGATTGCTTTTTGGGGACAGAGTTTCAAACAGGCAGCACATCCCGTGCATTTATCGTCAAGAATGTAATATTCAATCAGATCTTTGCAAATGCCAGCGGGACACTTTTTGTCTCTCACGTGAGCTTCATATTCGTCTCTAAAATATCTTAGAGTTGACAAGACGGGGTTTGGAGCTGTTGTACCGAGACCACAAAGAGAAAAATCCTTAACCATCTTCGCCAACTCTTCAAGAAGCTTCAAGTCCTCCTCCGTCCCTAGACCCTTGGTTATACTGACTACTATCTCAAGCATCCTTTTAATTCCTTCACGACATGGAACACACTTGCCGCACGACTCATCAGCTAGGAAGTTGAGGAAATATCGGGCAACATCAATCATGCATGTGTTTTCATCCATTACTATCATTCCGCCCGAACCCATCATTGAGCCCACTTCGGTTAATCTTTCAAAATCCACGGGAACGTCAAGTAACTTGGCAGGGATGCAACCGCCTGAAGGTCCACCAGTCTGAACCGCCTTAAACTTCTTTCTTTCTGGTATTCCTCCACCTATGTCGTAAACGATTTGTCTGAGCGGAGTTCCCATTGGAACTTCGACTAGACCAGTGTTGCTAATCTTTCCGACAAGTGAGAAGATTCCTGTTCCTTTACTCTTCTCGGTTCCAATTTTTGAATACCAACCTGCGCCATTATTGATGATTAATGGGATGTTGGCCCAAGTCTTGACGTTATTCAGATTGGTTGGGTTGTTTCCTAAACCCCGCTCGACTGTGTGAATATATTTTGCTCTGGGCTCACCCATTTTGCCTTCAATCGATGCTATTAGTGCTGTAGATTCTCCACAAACAAACGCTCCAGCACCTATAGCTACTTTAATGTCAAAATCAAAGCCGGAGCCTATAATATTCTTACCAAGCAAACCATATTCTCTTGCCTGATTTAAGGCCAGCTGCGTATTCTCAATCGCCAATGGATATTCGTAGCGAACGTAAACATAACCCTGATGCGCTCCGATCGCGTAAGCTCCGATTATCATGCCTTCAATAATGCCATGGGGGTTACCTTCCAGTAGGCTTCTATCCATATAGGCGCCAGGATCTCCTTCGTCAGCATTACAAATCACGTTTTTCATGGATCCCTTAGCACTACGGCAACTTTCCCATTTGGCACCTGTTGGGAAGCCAGCACCTCCCCTCCCCCGAAGACCAGACCTCTTTATCTCTTCAATAACCTCTTCTGGTTTCATATCAAAAAGTACTTTACCTAAAGCCTTGTAACCTCCGATGGCAATATAATCTTCTATTTTAGTAGGATCGACAAAACGGTTGTTTCCTAGGAGGAGACGCTTTTGCTTCACGAAGAACGGTACATCTTTTTCATATACGATTTTTTCTCCGGTAGTTGGGTCAACATAAAGGAGTCGATCAACCACTCGATTCGCTAGGATAGTTTCTGTGATAATGTCTTCAGCATCTTTAGCCTTCACTTGCTGATAGAAAATTCCGTCAGGATATATGACCAGTATTGGCGCAACTTGGCAAAAACCATGGCACCCTGTAACTCTAACGTAAACTTTGTCTTCAGCGCCATGTTTTTTTATCGCTTCATGAACAGCTTCTACAACCTTTTGACTATTACTTACTCGACCGCAGGTTCCTGAAGAAACTGTTATACAACGTTTTCCAGACTCTCTCTTTTCCAATAGTTTTCTTCCAATTTCCTCCAGATGATCTCGATTTCTTATTTTTTTCATTTATGATCGATCCGAGTTTTCTTTAATTGCTTTATGAGGGATCCGAGTTTTGCCGGAGACATTTGTCCATAATATTTGTCGTCAACCATCACCATAGGTCCTAAGGCGCAGCAACCCAAACAGTTGACCCTTTCCAACGTAAAATCGAGGTCTTTTGTGGTCTCTCCTGCTTCTATATTCAATTTTCTTTCAAATTCTTCCATTACTCTATGACCCCCTTTGACATGGCAGGCAGTTCCTTCACATACACGAATAATATACTTACCATGTTGTGTCAGGTGAAATGCATTATAGAAAGAAGCTACGCCGTAGACCTGAATCAGGGGAATGTTAAGCTTTTCAGATATGTGCCTCAAAGCCCAAGCTGGAAGATAATCGTATAAATTCTCAATTTCATGCAATATAGAAATTAACTCTGACTCTTCCCAAGAATGATTTTTCATGATTTTGTCGATTTTACCGTGTTCAGTAATGTTTTCCGACAAATTCATAGCGCCCCAGAGTCAATCATCCGTTCTTTGTGTTGTTGGATGTGAAGATTTCATGAGGTCTCTGCATTCGAACGGTTGGTGACCTTTTTTATGCTCTTAAAACTCAATGATACTTCTCCAGAAATCTCATTAGGAAACATTATTTCATATACGTCCTTTGAGTTGCATTTTTCACATTTCAAGGCTCTCCAACTACATGCAAAACAATTTTCTGACTCAGTTCCAATGCGAAGGCACAGATCTTCAAACCCCTCTTTGTGTCCGACAATCAGGCCAGAGAATTCAATCCAAGTTCTTCCACAATGAATACAAGTAACCCTCTTCTTGCTCAACTCTCCTGTTTTACTTCTGTTCTCGATCTCCTTGATTACTTCAGTAATCTCCAAGAGATTCACCCCACATTGTAAGTGTGGCAAGTAAATATTTATGTATTTTGTTCGTTCAATAATATTTATTATCGACATAATAAGATAAAATCTTATAAAAAACTTATGTTGTGGAATCGGAATGGAAATGCCTGTGTACACTTGCCATCATAAGATTTTACTTCGAAAGCAGTATAATTTAAAAATTCTAATCGCATTGTTTTCGATAGAGAAGGTGGACCCATGAGTTCTAACCTGAGAATTGATGATGTTGACATTACAATTATCAGGGCTTTACAAAAAGATGCACGCGTCAATTTTTCGAGTATTGCGAGAGATTGTGGTGTATCAACAGATACAATAAGTAAGCGATTCAGAAAAATGAAAAAAGCTGGTGTTGTAAGAGGGACAACAATTCTGTTAAACCCTAAAAGTTTCGGCTATGAATGTGTTGGTAGCTTGGGCGTTGACATTAGTTATCCGCACTTGAGGGAGGTTGTTGAATCTTTGCGAAAGATCCCTGAAATAATTTTTTGCACTACGGCTATGGGCAAACACGACATATTTTGTATTGTAGTCCTTAATAATGTTGGACTTCTCAGTAAAGTAAAGGACGTGATAAAGGGGCATCCTGCAGTCAGAGAAGTAACAACAAACATTTGGGTTGATGAAATATTATTATGCCCAGAGAACTTCGAATTTAAACATCTGGAAAGGCGGTGAAGAAGATGGATGAAACTGACTTGTTCATAATTAATCGAATGACGGAGGATGCTCGTGTGTCTTTTAGAAAAATTGCGAAGGAACTTGGAGTTTCGCCGGATACCGTAATAAGCAGATACAAAGCGCTACAAGAAAACGGAGTAATCCGTGGATCAACTGTTATACTTGATCCGAAAAAGATCGGATACAAGGGCATGGCTGCATTCATGATAAAATCCTCGCCAACACACCTCGGAGCAACCGAAGCTACTCCCCCTGAAACATCACCGATTCTGGAAAGGGTGATTAAAATGCCAGATATAATCTTAGCAACAAAGACTGTTGGAGCCCATGATCTATTAGCTATTGGTGTGATCAAAGATATTGAACATCTAATTGCGGCAGGTAACGAAATAGCAAAAATACCTGGAGTTAAAGATTTGCATGTATCCTTTTGGGTTGAAAAAGCAGAACTCTATCCAAAATACTTCATAATTTAAGCCGTGAAGTATGTGTGAGTGTAAGGAGTTAAAAAAAGTGGGGTGGGAGTAGCCCACGGTCGAATATAGGGACTCTATTCTTCTAGGATTCTGTTGGCTTCTTCGCCATAGGCGTCCATCACGTAGGGTATGCCTGAAATTTTTGAGGCTTCTTCGGTTAATGCCATAAGGTCCTTACGCGATATTGTTGAGAGTCTGAAGTTTCTGCTTCCAGCCATCAACTGCTGAAGACCAACCTTGAACCTCTGACAGTAAGTGTAGATACCAACAGCACCCAAAGGTATATTCTTCATCTCGGAACCAAACTTCTCCTCAAGTTCCGCATAGGCAACGAAGATTTCCTTAGCTTCACTCCCATATTTTGAAACAGATCTCGGTAACTTGCCCTCTTTCAGCCACACTCCTATATTCTTTCCAACCATGCCAGGAATCATCAAGCCTCTTCCCATACAAACTGCCTTAACGTAAGGAGAGCCCATGGCAAGTGCCTTAAACACGCCATCCTCTGTCGAGAAACCACCAGCAATAGCAATGTCAGGAACCTTCACTCCTTTCCGTGAGAGTTTTTCACAATAATTGTACGTAAGAGCCTGAAGATAGAACGTGGGTATACCCCATTCGTTCATCATTGGCCATGGGCTCATCCCTGTACCGCCAGGAGCACCATCAATTGTGAGGAGGTCTAACTTGGCTTCAGCACCATAACGTAACGCCATAGCCAATTCTAGAGCAGAGTAAGCTCCAGTCTTCAGGGTAATCCGCTTAAATCCTAAGCCTCGGAGACGATCAACTTCCTCCAAGAACGCCTCCTTAGTCACAAAACCTAACCGTGAATGCCTCTCAAAATCCTTCAAGGCTCCTTCTTTGTACGCCATCTGATTTTCATGAAGAGTAGGATCGGGCGAAACAATATACCCTCGCCGTTTAAGCTCAGCAGCTCTCTCTAGGGTTTTAACTTTGATTTCTCCACCAATACATTTGGCGCCCTGTCCCCACTTCAGTTCAATTGTATCCAGATCATGTTTCGATGACACGTATTCTGCTACTCCAAATCTTGTGTCTTCCACATTCATTTGGACAAGAAGCTCCCCATCGCCCTCATAGAACTTCTTATAAACTTCTATTCTCCGATCCATCTCAGGAGACTTCGTAATTTTCCCATTATTATCCAGCATCAGGCCTGGGTCAATTCCGCAAACATTTTCACCGCACACAAGTGTGATACCGGAAATTGCGGCTCCTATGGCAAAGTGCTCCCAGTTCTTTCGTGCGATTTCAGTGGATCCTAGTGCACCCGTGAATAGCGGTATTTTCAACTTGACCTTCTTATCCCAGCCGTACTCTGTTTCGGTGTCCACATTGGGGAAAAGAGCTGTATCTGGATCTCCTTGGACTCCTTCAGGAAGGCCTTTTGATCCCCGTGCATATCCTTGAATGTTCAGATGGGAATAATCCACAGGGTAGTTTTTGTCTGCACCTGCAGTTATTTCTCCGAAGGGTCCTGGGTAGAGTACCTCGCGGCCTCTGAATGATGATAACCAAATTTCGCAACCACCTTTACATCCATCAATGCATCTTGAACATATCCCAGACATGGGTGCAACGTTCTTGGATCGATTGAATGTACCAGTTGACTCATCAGCGTTTGGTCTTCTTAAATTCATTTCATTATATCTCCAAATTCTTCAATCACGGTATACGGCAACCTTTTGCCTTAATTAGAGAACCCCTCTTATAAAGTTTTTCAAAAAAAGGATGGTGATAACACGAACTTATTCATTTTCTTACATGTAAAACTCACAAAATTTAGCACACATTCAGGATCTTCACACCTTTTTTGGATTCTCACGCAAATTTTTCATGTCAAATGTTGCCAAAGAAGCCTTTAAATGACGGATTCCTGCTTAAGGTGCATGACGAAGGGTAATCCATGAAACTCGACGCGATTCTGGTGCTGGACTTCGGAGGACAATACTGCAATCTCATAGCCAGAAGAATCAGAGAACACAAGGTATACTCCGAGATAGTGCCATGCGACATAACTCCCGAAGAGATCGGGGAACTAAACAAGAGGATGAACGTTAAGGGCTTAATCCTGTCGGGAGGCCCCTGGAGCGTTTACGAAAAAGATGCTCCAAAATTTGATTCCAGAATCTTGAAGATGAACATTCCTGTTCTTGGGTTGTGCTATGGGCATCAACTGATAGCCCATTTCGCGGACGGAAAGGTGGAGCCAGGGACAAAGAGGGAGTATGGGATAGCAAACATCGTTGTCGATAAGCCAGTTGGTGTTCTAAAGGGACTGAGCCGAAGGGAGAAGGTTTGGATGAGCCACGGGGACACAGTCTATGAGCTCCCTGGAGATTATGAGGTGTTAGCCTTCACAGAGACCTGTCCAATTGCTGCTTTTCGACATAAAGAAAATCCCATATACGGTCTTCAATGGCATCCTGAGGTGGTTCACACAGAAAACGGCATGAAAATGCTTAGCAACTTCATCTTTGAGGTTTGCAGGTGTCAAGCAAACTGGAAACCCGAATCATTAATCGATAAGGCAATTCATGAGACAAGAGAGATCGTTGGTGACGGAAAATCTATAATCGGCTTAAGCGGAGGCATAGACTCTAGCGTAGCCACCTTCTTGGCTGCAAAAGCTCTTGGGGAGAGGCTTTTGGCGATTTATGTTGACCACGGCTTCATGCGTTTTGGCGAGGCAGAATTTGTTGAACGTACATTCCAGAAGCATGGTGTTAACGTTGTCATAATTCGCGCCCAAGAACGTTTTCTGAAGAGACTGAATGGTGTCATTGATCCTGAAGAGAAGAGAAAAATCATTGGAAGTGAATTCATCAGGGTCTTTGAGGAAGCAGCGAAGAAGATAGGAGCAGAATATCTCATACAAGGAACTATATATCCGGACAGAATCGAATCTGGCTTCAGGAAACACTCAGACACAATAAAAACCCACCATAACGTTGGAGGCTTGCCCGCAAAGATGGAATTTAAAGCAATCATCGAACCCCTGCGAGACCTCTACAAAGACGAAGTTAGAGAGGTCGCAAAGATCATGGGCTTGCCCAGCGAATTGGTTCGGAGGCAACCTTTCCCGGGTCCAGGTTTGGCAGTGAGAATCATCGGGGAAGTGACACAGGAAAAGACTATGCTAGTGAGGAAAGCCGACAAAATTGTTACAGATGAGATTGAAAAAAGCGGTTTCGGAGACCGCTTGTGGCAGTATTTTGCGGTGTTAACAGAGACGAAGAGCACCGGAGTTAAAGGGGATTCCAGAGCCTACGGTTACACTGTTGCCGTCAGGATTGTTGAGAGCAAGGAAGCTATGACTGCTGGCTTCGCAAAGATTCCCTACGAGGTGCTTGAGAGAATCTCCACGAGGATAACCAATGAACTGCCTCAGGTAACCCGGGTTGTGTATGACATAACCCATAAGCCGCCCGCAACCATAGAATGGGAATAAGAGAACGGGCAATTGACTGCAATCCTTCTAGGAAGATAGCTCATTCGGACGAAGCTTTCAAGGAAACCTATGGTAGTTGTTGCGAAATTTATTAGGGAAAAATGCCAAAGGTGTAAATGGGGGCGGATTCGAATGGAACTTAAAAAAGTGGAGATAGAAACGCCCGAGGATTGTAACGTTATCTTGGGCATAGCTCATTTCATAAAGACCGTTGAAGACATTTACGAAGCTTTAGTCAACGCTGTTCCAGCCATAAAATTTGGTATAGGTTTCTGCGAAAGCTCTGGACCATGCCTAGTTAGGTCTGAGGGCAACGATGAAGAACTGAAGAAACTAGCTAAAAATCAGGCTTTGAAGCTAGGATGCGGTCACTGTTTCATAATTTTCCTCAAAAACGCATATCCCATTAACGTCTTGGACAAGATCAAGCAGGTGCCTGAAGTCTGTACCATCCACGCTGCAACAGCTAATCCCCTAGAGGTCATAGTTGCTGAGACAGAGCAAGGCAGAGGAATCCTTGGCGTCATCGATGGCTTTAAGACTAAGGGAATCGAAACCGAAAAAGACGTTGAAGCCAGAAGAGAATTTCTCAGAAAGATTGGCTACAAACTGTAAAATATCTCAAAAATTATGCACGCGCATTTGTAAAATCTATATCACCACATCTTTAGCCTTAGCGGGGACTCCAGCATGTTCTCCTAAATATTGTTGCAAGAACAAGACCACATCAAACCACCTATCTAACGTTCTTAAGAGCTCTTTGCAAAGAACCACAGGTTTTCTCCCTCTACGATCTAAAAGGACTCCTACAAGGATTTGATGTTGTTTCCAAAGTAAACAGATGGTCTAGGGTAAAATTGGTTCTTTGCCAAAGAGATTAAAGAGATTCAAAGAGGGTTCGAAGTGGTCGAAGCCCCTAAATCTTGGTTTCCAAAGAGAACTCAAAGAGGTGGGTCCCCGGTTACTAAAGAGATTTTAAAGAGCTAAAGAGGCGGATCCAAAGAGCGCAAAGAGATTTTAAAGAGAAATGGAGCAGATTCGAGCAGGTCGAAGCCGATATTTGGGAACAGGCTTTGAGAAAAACAGAGGATTCAAAGAGGTTTAAAGAGCATGGCAAAGAGGACTTTAGCAGAATCTAAAGAGGTTAAGAGACAGAGACTATGAGTCCAAAGAATGGTTTAAGAGGATTCAAAGAGATTCCAAAGAGAAAAAGAGGAGTTCGAATGGTTCGAAGCCATCTCGACCAAAACTAGAGAACAAAAACTGTTCTATACTTCCTAAAGCGGCTCCTTACAGCATTCTATGCGCGCGCGGCAGAGGAACGCGCTGCATCAGATAAAGCCAGTTGTTGTTTTGGGCTTTTGGTCAGTTCAGAAAATTCTGTAATGTTAAGTAAAGCTTAAGTATAACGGTGTTATTCACAATTACGAGAGCTCGTAATTTCAGGTGAAACCTAATGCCCACCGAAGAAGCCTCCATCTCGTACCAAGCCGAGGAATACTTAGAGGCAATCTACCGTCTAGAGAAGAAAAGAGGCTCTGCCAAGACAATGGAGCTTGCTAGAAAATTAGAAGTGGTTCCAGGTTCAGTTACAAACACCATTGAAAGCCTAGAAAGGCGAGGCTTAGTAATACACGAACCCTACAAGGGAGTAAAGCTAACAGAGAAGGGACGAAAGTTAGCCTCAAACGTTTTGAGGAAACATCGCCTCGCAGAACGCCTTCTGACGGACATTCTACATCTAGATTGGAGCGAGGTCCATGACGCAGCCTGCAAGCTAGAACACGCCCTATCACCCGAAATCCTCGATCCACTAGAAAACGCTTTGGGACATCCGAAAACATGTCCCCACGGAAATCCCATTCCCACAAAGAACGGAAGACTTCTTGAAGAAAAGTCAAAGCCCCTAGCAGACCTTAACTCCGGGGAAAATGGCGTTATAGTAAAAATTGCCGACGAGAAACCTACAACTCTGAAGGTTTTGGATAGCCTTGGTCTCATCCCTGGATCCTACGTCAAGATTGAGGAAAAAGGGTCCTTTAATGGACCTCTTAACATCCACGTAAATGGGCAGCCTCACACAGTGGAGCGAGAGCTAGCTAGATATGTTCACGTTAAACCATCCAACACAAACAGCGGAGGAACAAAACGTGACTAGATTCCGCGTTCGGAAAAGACGGCGCTTTCGTGGTGGTCGCCACTCTCCCTCAGGAGCGCCTAGTGGTCTAAAGAAAATTGCCCTAGTTGGGAGTCCCAACACTGGAAAAAGCGTGATGTTCCATAACCTGACTGGTTCCTACGCTACCGTGTCTAATTATCCAGGAACTACCGTTGAGGTTTCTCGAGGCAAAGGAAAGTTAGGAAATAATGAAGTTGAAGTCGTGGACACTCCGGGAACATATGCTCTGCTGCCCATCACAGAGGACGAAAGAGTTGCTAGATCCATACTTCTTGAAGAGAAGCCAGGGGTTGTCCTCCAGCTCGTCGATGCCAAGAACCTAGAAAGGATGCTTCCTCTAACTCTCCAGCTAATTGAGGCAGGGCTTCAAGTGATTCTGGACTTGAATATGATTGATGAAGCCGAGAAATTGGG
This sequence comes from Candidatus Bathyarchaeum sp., assembly GCA_020344315.1. GTDB lineage: Archaea > Thermoproteota > Bathyarchaeia > Bathyarchaeales > Bathyarchaeaceae > Bathyarchaeum. Next base: position 738,345 of record CP070820.1, on the reverse strand, counting down.
AATAAAAATCGATGTGAAGCGCTTGGAGGAGGAGCTCGGCATTCCAGTTGCAACCACTGCCGCTACCTCTCGAAGAGGAATGGAGAACCTGAGAGAAAAAATCCTCAACTACTGCAGAACTGAACCAGCAAGAAAGCCTCAATATAATCTACATATAGAGTCTGCTTTGGAAAAGATTTCTAGGCTCCTAAAAGAAGATTATGGCCTTTCTAGACGAGCCATTGGTCTATTGCTTTTGCAAGATGATCATGAAATCTGGGAACGCATTAAGGCAAGGGAAGATAAGAACTTCACCCAAATCGAAAAGGTGGTAGAGGAAACTCGGCAGAAGTATAGTCAGCCCATTAACTATATAGTCAACAGAAAGAGAGTATGGGAAGCAAAGCAGATAGCTGCAGAGGCTGTAACTACCCCTCCCGAATTCAAGACCACAGCCAAAGAAAGACTTAGTAGGCTCATGATGAATCCCATAACAGGAATCCCCATTCTAGCGCTCGTCTTGTATTTTGGTCTCTACCAGTTCGTGGGAGTCTTTGGAGCCCAAACTTTGGTAGATTTCCTAGAAGGTCAAATTTTTGAAGGATACTTCAATCCCTTCATAACTCAACTGTTTGAAACATACATTGAATACGTTCCTCTTCAGGAATTATTTGTTGGAGAATACGGAATCATCACTCTGGGGATCCGTTATGCCATAGCGCTTATCCTGCCCATTGTTGGCACTTTTTTTATTGCTTTCTCAATAATCGAAGACACAGGATACCTTCCTCGAATGGCCCTCCTTATCGATAGGGTTTTCAAGAAAATTGGATTGAATGGGCGAGCCGTAATCCCTATGACTTTGGGTTTGGGATGCGGCACCATGGCTACGATAGTCACCAGAACTTTAGAGACGAAAAGGGAGAGAGTAATAGCGACTATTCTGTTGGCTCTTACAATTCCCTGCTCAGCACAGTTAGGCGTTCTCTTTGCCATTATGGCGGGTAATCCCCTGCCACTTTTGCTCTGGGCACTTGTTGTAGTTCTGGTCTTTTTGTTGGTAGGCTCCCTTGCTGCCCGTCTTATGCCTGGAGAGAAACCGGGTTTCTACATGGAGATTCCGCCGCTTAGGATGCCGAAGATAAGTAATGTGCTGATGAAGACTTTCACGCGGGTAGAATGGTATTTCAAAGAAGTTTTCCCAATGTTTATTCTTGCAAGTATTGCCATATGGATAGGACAAATAACTGGACTCTTTGATATTCTCATAAACGTTTTAGCGTATCCTGTTCAGTGGATTGGACTTCCTTCGGGAGCTGCTACAGCAGTGCTCTTCGGCTTCTTTAGAAGGGATTATGGAGCCGCGGGTCTTTATGACCTGCAACAAGCTGGTGTGCTCTCGGGTATACCTTTAGTGGTGGCGGCAGTAACGCTGACTCTCTTTGTTCCGTGTATTGCTCAATTCTCTGTGATGATAAAGGAGAGGGGACTAAAGATAGCCTTAGCTATAGGATTGTTTGTCTTCTTCTTCGCCTTTGTTGTCGGTTTTCTCTTAAACCTAACATTAACTTCTCTGGGGGTTCAACTGTGAAGTGCTCACTATGCGGATACGAATTTGAAGAGGACGAGAGTTCCGCGACTTGCAGCGTATGCCCGTTTTCCAGAGGCTGCAACATGGTTTGCTGCCCCAATTGCGGATATGAGATGCCGTTACAGTCAAAATTGATTAAAATCTTTCAGAAAAGGAGGAGTAGGAATGGATCTAAGTGAAGATGCGGAGGAGATTTTGGAAAACCTGTGGATTCGCGACGAGGAGAAAGGAGACCCCACATACAACTTCACCAGCATGGAAGCAGAAACAAAGAACAGAGCGCTCAAAGAGTTGTCAAAGTTTAACTTTATCTCCGTTTCAAAAAACCAGATTTCGTTAACTGAGAAGGGAAAAGCTGAAGCAGAGAATGTGGTTCGAAGGCACAGGCTTGCGGAACGTTTACTGGTGGACCTTCTGGATACTGAAATCGGCTTAGTTGAAGAAGCCGCATGCAAGCTTGAACATGCCATTCGAAGAGGCATAGACGAAAACGTCTGCATTCTACTGGGGCATCCGAGAGTTTGTCCCCATGGAAAGCAGATCCCCAAGGGAAGATGCTGCCGCAGAGGATCAACAAAAGCAGATAAAATCGTGGTTCCTCTATCTCAGATAGAACCTAACAGGGAAGGAAAAATTGCCTATATCCAAACAAAGGGAAGAGGAAGGCTGCAAAAACTTATGGCAATGGGCGTTACACCCGGAATGCCAATTCGCGTAATTCAACGATTCCCATCACACGTTTTCCAGATAGGACGGACCCAAATTGCAGTGGATGAGGAAATTGCAAACGAAATCTTCGTAGTCGAGTACAGCTCATAAAGGATTTAATCTGTAGAAGCCAAAATTCTGCGAAGATTCCGTTAAAAACATTTTAAAATCTCTCGTGACATACCGTAGAGTCAAAGTTACCGTGGGACCCAGCAAAATATTGAGTGTTAATTAGGACGTGAGCCAGATTAGAGTAATCGCCGACCTTCATATTCACAGCAGATTCAGTCGCGCCACAAGCCAGAAGATGAATATAACGGAAATAAGCCGTTTTGCTCGAGTTAAGGGCTTGAAGCTTGTGGGCACAGGAGACTTTACCCACCCAAAATGGCACAGCGAATTAACTGAAGAACTAGTTGGAGTTTCGGACACTAGTCTCTACAGGTCCGCGAAGCATCCGGAATCTCCGGTTCGTTATATGATAACTGGTGAAGTCAGCACCATATTCAATGTTGATGGAAAATCCAAGAAAATCCATCATGTAATCTTCACTCCTAACCTTGAGACAGCCCTCCAAGTCAATGATAGACTGAAACGTTACGGCAATCTTAGCGTGGACGGCAGACCATTCTTGGACATGACTGCCCCGCAGCTTGTGGAAGAGGTTATGCAGGTTTCAGATGAGAACATGGTTATTCCTGCGCATGTTTGGACTCCTTGGTTCAGCATCTTCGGCGCCTTCAGCGGCTTTGACAGTGTAGAAGAGTGCTATCAAGATATGACACGGCACATCCATGCTCTCGAAACAGGTCTCTCCTCGGACCCACCCATGAACTGGAGATTAAGCGCCCTCGACAAGTACACCTTGGTCTCCAATAGCGACTGCCATAGCCACTGGCCTTGGAGAATCGGAAGAGAAGCCAACGTCTTTGAGATGGACCATCTAACATACATTGAAGTAATTGATACTCTTCGCAAAAAAGATCCGAAGCGCTTCAAATTCACCATAGAAACCAACCCCGCCTACGGCAAATATCACTGGACAGGCCACAGAAACTGCAACATCTCCCTCTCACCTCAGGAAGCGACAAAATATGGGAATCATTGTCCAACCTGCGGCAGAAGACTCACGAAAGGGGTTGAACAACGAGTTGAAGAACTGGCTGACCGTCCCGTCGACTTCAAACCCGAAAATGCAATTGGCTATAAGCGTTTGCTGCCTCTCTCTGAAATCATCACGGCGCTATTGGGAGTCAGCTATCAAGGCGCCCAAAAAGTTTGGAGCGTTTATAACTCGTTGGTTGCGAAGTTTGGTGACGAATATACTGTGCTCATGGATGCTCGCATGGAAGAAATGGCTCAGGTTGTTGATCCGAGGATTGCAGAAGCAATTGTTCGGGTCAGAGAAGAAAAAGTGAAGGTAATACCGGGATATGATGGCGTCTACGGGCAACTCGCAATCTTCGAAGAAAAACAGGAAAAAGATATGAGACAGAGGAAGCCGTCACAGAAGAGCATATCCGACTTCGTGTAATCTTCCTTTTTTATCAACCCAAAAAAACCCATCTGGCAAAGAGGTACATTGAAATCAAGTCGGTAAATGCGAGTACTAGAATAATTGGAATTAACCAATAGTTTTTCTTGGTTCGAAACAGAAACCACACTGGAAATATGAAACTGAAGTACCGTGGATAACTAAGAATGTTTCCAATACATACAACAAATACAAATGTGAGAATGGAGTAAATTGCCAGTTTCCAGTCCAACTCTCGAATTTTTAGGATTAACAAAAAAAAGATAGCGACAAAACATATTGCCAAACCAACAAATGCCTCGGTAAAAGGTAGATTAAAGGGAAACGGAGGATTTGTTTGGAAAAAAGTAGGTAAGACATACTGCGTAGGAAATCTTCGATACCCCCAGTATTTCTGAGCCTCAAGGACGACAAAGAAATTCCCAGTTTTCAAATACCCATAACAAAACCAAGCAGCAACCGCTAAAACAGGTAAGGTATACAACAAAGCTTCACGAAAGCGCCTATTGCGAGCACTGTCTAGGATCATTGGTACCATTAAGAGGATGCCAAGCAGCCTTGTCAGAGAGGCTGCCGCTACCAGCAATGATGCATATAAGTGCCTTCTTTTCAAATGGAGATAATACGAAGCTAACACTAAGGTAAGAAACAAGCCTTCATTATATCCAACGGACGTAAAAAGAAAAATCGTAGGAAACAAGGATGCAACAATGGTAACCGAGAAAGCTTGGTCAGAATCTAAATATTGTTCTGCGACAAGTTGAAACAGCGGAATCCAAGTAATGCCGAAGATAGAATTCAGTATCACTTGGGATGCCGTAAAATTCCCAATTAGAAGCCCCAGCCCCCTAATAGTAGCCGGAAATAGGGGTTGAAAGGCAAATGTCTGTTCCATAGGAAGTGGAGTAGCTAGTGGAATTGTCTCGTACCCATACTGAGCAATAAGGTTATACCAACCTCCATCCCAAATGGTGAACGTCTCCCACCAAAACTTGAAGGAAAAATTGTCAGGATGCCAGTTGATTGCCAACTGAACCCATGAAAACACAAGAATCTTCAGAATTGCAACAATAACAACGGGTATAATGAAGCGTTCTACCCGTCTCAACTGAGCTTTTAAGCCTTCAAAGGAAAAATTATCCAAGCTCAGTCTCAACTTTTCATGGACCAATCATTTTCCCCCTCTATCGTATTATTTAATGGATATAAGATTGTAGTTTATCCAGTTCAGGGAAACCCAGTAAACCTGACTAAGGGTTCTTTTCCCCGTAAGAGGAGAAAATTAAGAAGCTAACGATTAGAACAATGAAAGGCCCGAGAAATACTCTCCAACCCTTTTCAGCTTTCATATTTTTCACGGTTTTTCAACGTCATTAGTATCCTGCTATAACATTTTTGCCCCTTTTTCTGCCCAGCCAAGGTAGATAGATCGCCGTTAGAATCTATTTTCTGCTTCTCCAGATTACCAACAGTTTTAAGATACATATAGAATCTTAACTCACAACTAAAAATGGGATGGAAGCAATTTTGAAGGACGAACTGGTGAAGACTGTTGATCACGGACGGAATCTCGGCGCAGAATATGTCGAAGCTCGGGCTCAACAACTTTTCAAAACCCTCCTGACAACCAAGGACGGCAAAGTTGAGGTAGCTAAAGAAGGAATCGAGAGCGGGGCGGGCGTCAGAGTCTTGTTGAATGGGGCTTGGGGCTTTGTTTCTCTCGGAAAACTTGAGTCTAAACTGCTAGCAGAAGCTGTTGATGGGGCAGTTAGGCTAGCGAAGGCAGCTAGTCTCCGGGTGAAGAAACCCGTAAAGCTTGTCGAAACAAGGGCAATGGAAGATAGGATAGTGGCATATCCGAAGAAGAATCCACGGGATGTCACTGTAGAAGAAAAGATAGACGTAGCTTTGACAATGGACAAAACAATCTTCGGCTATGACAATCGAATGAAGAGCTGCACCATAGATTACTTAGACGTAACAGGAACGAATCACTTCGTCAACAGCGACGGAACATACATAGAACAAGACAAACTCTACGTCTGGTCCCGAATCCAAGCCTCAGCACGAGAAGCCAATATCTTCGCTTCTGGAAGAGAAGAGATAGGCTCCACATCAGGCTTCGAAATCTTCAATACAGAAATCCCGGAAAAAGTAGGAACCATGATCGCCAAACGAATCATCAACCAGCTGAAAGCTAAAACACCAAAAGGCGGAACCTTCCCAGCCGTCATAGGACCCAACGTCGTAGGCGTCTTCATCCACGAGGCCATGGGACACCTAGCAGAAGCAGACCTCACCCTATCCGGCTCCATACTCTACGACAAGCTGGGAAAACAGATCGCATCAGACGCTGTCACAGTCTATGACGACGGCACAGTCGCAGGCGCCTTCGGGTCCTTCAAGTACGACGACGAAGGAGTTCTAACGCAAAAGACTCCTCTGATCGAGAAGGGAGAATTAACTGGGCTCATGCACAACCGGGAAACAGCATACATGCTTAACGCGGAACCTACCGGAAACGCCCGAGCCGAAAATTTCCGGTTCGAACCTATCATCAGAATGCGTAACACCTACCTTGCTCCCGGCGACAGAACCTTCGAGGAGCTGATTGAAGGCATCGATTTTGGGTATTATTTAAAAAGTTTTCGAGGCGGACAGGCAAACTTGGATGGAACCTTTCAGGTAGGCATACAGGAAGCCTACGAAATCGTTAAGGGTCAGCTAGGAGCTCCGGTTAGAAATGCTTCCATAAGCGGAAACACCCTCGAAACGCTGCATAAGGTGGATGCAGTTGGCAGAGACTTCGAGTTGTGGCCAGGAAGATGCGGAAAAGGTCAGACAGCCTTCATCTGTGACGGGGGGCCAGATATTCGGGTAAGAGAGGTGATTATCGGTGGCGGAGCCTAGCTCCACAGAATTGGTTGACTTCGGGAAGAGAGCCGTTAACTTTGCCATTAGAAGAGGCGCCGAAGAGGCTGAGGCCTTCCTGAGCATGCTCTCCAGCACCTCTATAAATATTGAGAGAGGGCAGATTGTCAGAAGCACCAAGAGAATCGATCAGGGTCTAGGAGTGAGAGCAATCTACAGGAAGTCCGTCGGCTTCTCCTACACAAACACTTTGTCAATTAAGAATATAGAAGATGCCGCAACGAAGGCTTTCAAATTTGCTCGAGCCAGCAGACCAGACACGAAGTGGCAGAATCTTCCCAATCCCAGAAGACTCAACGAAACAAAAGACACCTATGATAAAAGACTGGAGTCAATCTCTTCTGACGAATTAGTGAAAATGGCAGCAGTAATGTTGGATGCAGTTGAAGCCTATGACAAGCGAGTTTTATCCGTAGCCGGAGGAGTTGGCACGTCTCTCATTCACACGGTTATTGTCAACTCTCACGGCGTGGAAGCCTACGACAGAGGCACTGCGGTTGGATGTTCCATGGAGACGATAGCGAGGGATGGAAATGATGTGACTCCCGCTTGTTTCGAAGTGAACGCAGAGAGAATCTACAGAATTGACCCTGAAGGCGTTGGAAAGGAGGCTGCAAGGCAGGCTGTCTCCTCCCTTAAAGCCAAGAAGATCGAGTCTAGAAGTCTTCCAGTGATATTCACTCAGGCTGCGTTTCGTTGCCTCCTCTATTTCACGCTGATAAATGCTGTAAAGGCGGATTACGTTCAGAGAGAACGGTCTGCCTTAAAGGGAAAAATCGGAGAAAAAGTTGCCTCAGACCTTGTTACTGTATATGACAATGGACTTCTTGAAGGAGGTCTCCTGACACGAAAATTTGATGGGGAAGGAGTTCCATGCCAAAAAACCTTAGTTATAGAGAAGGGCATCTTGAAGCACTTTTTGTATGATAATTACTCGGCGAATAAGAGTGGAGCTGAGAGCACTGGCAACGCTTCTAGAACAGGACTTGCTCCTTATGCTTCTACGCCGGTTCTGGAGGCTAGCAACTTTGTGTTCACTAGCGGAAACACTGCCCCTGATGAACTCGTAGGCGAGGTTGAAGAGGGTCTTATAGTGTATGGTGTGCAGGGTGCTCACAGCAGCAATCCTGAGAGTGGGGAATTTTCTGTTGTAGCTACTCCAGTGTGGAAGATTGAGGGGGGAAGTGTGGTTTATGCGTTGAGAGGGGTTATGCTTACTGGTGTTATCTTTGATGTTCTGAAGAATGTGTCGGCTCTTGGTAATAACATGAGGAAGATTGGTCAATTGGTTGCGCCTTGGATTAGGGTGGAAGACGTTAGAGCTGTTGGAAGGAGATGAAACATTTTTATGGCAAGTGGGACTCACGTCTTTACTATTACATAAAGATTGAAATCACATAAATCGAGCAGGAGTAAGAGCAAAGGATTGACTAATTCAGAAGAGACAGCATCTACATTCAGAAACTTGATTTGGAGAATAGAGACTGCCAGAAAAATCGTTCAAATTCTCTCTTTCGTGTTGTTTGTTGCTGTTCTCTTCGGTTTAGGACCTTTTTCCATCGTTCTCCCAGTTGTCTTCACGTTGGGACTTCAGCAGCAGGCTATAGGTGATGCGTTGGCGATGCTGCAGGTGATGCTCGGTGACCTCGTTTTCCCTTGGATTCCATTAGCCTCATTTTTTCTGGTTGCTGCTTTTCTGGGCAGGTCTCTCTGCGGTTGGGTGTGTCCCTTCGGTTTGGTTCAGGACCTGATGGGGTATGTCCGGAGAAAACATCTAGAGGTCTCTGAAAGAACCCATGAGTGGATGATCAGAATTAAGTATCCGATTTTGGCAGTCATACTCCTTGTTAGTGGGTCCTTTGCGGCGATGCTGGCCACGGGATCAGGTGAGGGTTTCAGGTCGGCTTTAGGAGTTTTTGCCACAGCGCCCTTTAATGCTTTGAGTCCTGCTGATACGCTTTTTGGGGTTATTCCAACAGGGATTTTCAATCTTATTAGTGGTGTTGACTCTTTTGCTGCTGGGGTTTTGGCTGTTCGTCCCCTCTTGTGGGCACGCTTCGCAGTATTGGGGATAGTTTTGGTTTTGGCAGTTTATGTTCCTAGAAGCTGGTGCAGGTATCTGTGTCCCCACGGGGCGCTTTTAGCTTTTCTGAATAGGTTCAGTTTTCTGGGTTTGAAGAGGGATCCTCTGAAATGCACAAAAGCAGGATGCAACGATTGCGTCCAAGTCTGCCCCATGAAGGTTCCTATACTGGATTTGCCGTGGGAAAAGTTCACCCACCCAGAATGCATTTACTGCCTAAAATGCGTCGAGTCCTGCACAACAAAAGCCATAAAACCCAAATTCCCATAACTTTCCCAAAGCATATGTAGTTGATGGTGTTTAACACATTAGGGGGTTTAGAGGATGAGACGGATAAAAGCCACATTGTTTGCGGTAGTCGCTATAGCAATTGTCATATCCACAATAATTCAGGTCCAAAACATGGGTGCCCCATGGTTCTTTGCTGCATTTGGAGTATTCATGATTATCGTAATTGTAATTTCAGTAATCAGAGCTTGGCTACGCCCCTAACAAGTGCCGTTTGAGGTTAAATTTTGGTTGGAAAGTGGCGCGGGGTGCGGGATTTGAACCCGCGCGGCCACATGGACCACAGACTTAGCAGGCCTGCTCCCTACCAGGCTAGGACAACCCCGCTTCGGATATTTTGTGCAGAGAGTAACCTAAAAAAAGTATCTGTCCCAGCATAACCAACTTTTTAATAAAGCATCTGTATTCAATATCTTGAACGAGAGGGCCGGTAGTCTAGTCTGGTTAGGACGCAGCCTTTACGAGGCTGAGGTCGCAGGTTCAAGTCCTGCCCGGCCCACCACCAAGTATGCCTGCCCCATTTAGAGAGGAAATCTTTAAGACTTTATGGGAAATGAAGAAAGACCACTTAGCTGAATCCACAATTAAACCGACCTTAAGAAGACTTAGGCATATAGCCAAATTTTGTAACCTCAACAAACCCGAAGAAGTTAAAACCTTCCTAGCTAGCAAAAAAGGTTAAAATTTAACCCAAAGCCAATTTTTTGATAAGGCGATATTTTGCTTCTTTAACCATAAAGTAATGTATGGTGCCGATGCTATAACTATATTTTGGTTACCAAAAACTCTCAAAGGAACTACCCAAGTCTTTTAAATCGAAAATAAAGTCTACTTTAGGAACTTACATGCACTGTAAACTCTACAACCGATTAGAAAAGCTGCGGCTAACATAACTGCACTAATGAAAAAAGGAACAAATGAACCAGAAACGTCGTATATTAAGCCAATAATTAATGGTCCCGGAATATTTGCTATACTTGCAACAGACCCCGCTATTCCTAATATGCTTCCTTGTTCATCAAGAGAAGTTCTTTTTGACAAAAAAGCTGGAATAGATGTGTTAATTATTCCAAAACCTGCAGCTAATATAGCATTTGCCAAAAAGAAAATTGCTACATTCTGGAAAATGGGCATTAGAAGAATTCCTGTAGACATCAATATTGGACCTAGTGCAATTAGTTTTTCTTCACCCAATCTTTTGGAAAGTGGGTTTATCAAGAAACCTTGCATCATGATTTGAATCAATCCAATATAAATGAAAACATAAGATAATTCAAGGGACTTGAAGTTGAAGAATTCTATGCTCAATAATGGGACAATTAAGGGTATTGTACTGAAAGCTAAAGTAACAATGAAAAGAATTAGAAGCGTGGGACCCAGGAGAGGTTTTCTTAAGGAATCACGTAACTCCCGCAAATATCCTGAAATTCCACTTGTAATTTCTATTTTTTCTTTGTCTCTTTGAGGTTCTGGAAGGAAAGAAATTACAAATAGAATGTTTATTAAAGTTAGAATCATGGCTGCAAATCCAGGAATAGAAAACCCATAGGTACTGAGGATTCCGCCTATGGCTGGACCTATGATAAAACCAGCACCTAAAGCTGCACCAATTTTCCCCATCTCTTTTGTCCTTGTTTTGTGATCGGTTACATCTGCAATATAAGCTTGTGCAACCGCTCTTTCTGTAGCTATTCCAGCTATTATTCGAGAGGAAAGTAGCATAAAATATGAGTTGGCAAAAGAAAATATTGTGAAGCCTATAAAGGAGATTAGAAGCGAAATAAGTAATATCGGCTTTCTTCCCTTTTTATCTGATGCTTTTCCTAATAGCGGTGAAAAGAAGAATTGCATAATAGCAAAAGAGGCTATCAAAATCCCAAGTGCTGTAGGACCGGCTTGAAATTCATTTACATAGAATGGGATAAGTGGAATAATTATTCCATAACCTGTTATATCTATGAAAACAGTTAATACAATTACAAAAATTGGAGATAATCCTTTACTCCTGTTTACCTTCTTCATAATTAATTTTCAACTTCTAGACAGAATTAGTTATGTAATTACACTACTTTGGTTAAATAAAATTGCTGCTTAAAACTTCAATACAAGATAGGCTCGCAAAGGCGCGCGCAGAGTTAATTGTAACAATAAACAACAATGATTACGCCAAACGACTACGCGCGCATAATTTTGTAGTGTTTGAAGGGATTATTGCTGAACCTACTGCATTTATATTCGATAAATCATTGTATAGTTGAGTTAAGTTGACTTTTTAGAGGGGGAGGTGAGATGGAATGAACTGTGGTCTTTGTGGTGCTGAAGTAAAAGAACAGCCGAAGATAACGGGTGAAGGGAAATGCTCCGTTTGTGGAAAAAAACTAGCTATCGATAGAACAAGATAACTTGTTTTAGGAAAGCCGACACATAGTCCGAAAAGCGGTTTGAAGGCAAATCTCTGCAATAACTTGAACAGGCGTCTCTAGTTTGCGCGCGCATCCCAAATCCTAATACATAACACGCGCCTTACTGTCAGCACTTCACGTGATAGTAATTTACAAATCTGCCTGCTATGGTGTTAATGCTAGTATATTGGTAAATTCTAAGATAAGGTATTTTGTGAACGAAAATCGTTAAATGCGTTTAATATATATGTAGAAGGTAATGGCGTCGTTGATGACAGAAGCCAATGACGAAGAAATAAAATCTAAAAAGAGTAAACCTGGCTTTTCCGGAGGCTCAAGAGAAAGTTTAATCAAATCAGTGAAGACTCCGCTCGGGTTTTTTGTTTTGGTAGTACTTATTGTTGAAGCAATTATGGGAATTACTGTTAGCTTTAGTAGTGGACTTGATAGAACGATTCTGATTGTTGGAATGATAGGTCTTATTTTTCTGCTGGTTGCTGTAGTCACAGGTATGGCAATTTATAGACCCATGTCTCTCTATGGGAAAAGTGTTTCTGACATAAAAGAAATTGAAAGTTCAAACAAATCGATTTCGAAGGTAAAAATGGTTTCAAAACCAAAGGTGCTCTGCGCGGTGCCACTCTATGGAAGGGAACTCAAGAATTTGGAGATGTTCAAGTCTGATGTTAAGATTATTTCACAATTTTTTAAGGATGTAACCACAGAGGAAGAATTGACCACAGACAAACTTCATAGTCTTCTGGCAAACAACAATTTTAATATTTTACATTTGGTTGTCTGCGTAAGAACAAAAGGCGAAATTATTCTATCCCCTCATGTTCCACTAACTTCAGAAGGGTTTGAGAAGCTACTAGCGGTTTCTAGACCAGACCTGTTGATTATGGCTTGGTGTGACTCAATTCACATAGCACCTATGCTAGCGGGCAAGATTAATATGATTTCAATTGTAGGCAAAATCTATGATTCGCAGTTTCTATCTTGGGAAAAGCAGTTTTACGAACTACTTTCTAAAGGTCATCCATTATCCAGCGCATTTGAAATTTCTAGAGCAGTCTCCCAAATTCCGGCAGTTTTGATAATGAAAAATGATATCATTTTCAAAAAAACTTGAAAAAATTTTTGTTGGGTTTGGGGTTAAAATTTAACCCTTAAAAAAAGGGGGATTTGCAGCTGGAACTGTGGCTTCAACGATTGGGACATCAAGAAAGTTATAGAACATGAAAACAAGGGAGAACACTAATTACATTGTTAGACTCAGTGGGCGCGCATTATATTATAAATCTTAGTTAATGGAGGAATTCCAAAGAAAAACTTCATTATACAGCTCATAACTAAATCTTGAATCATCATAAACTATGTCTAATTGCAGGTCATACTTTTCCCTCAGCCTAATCATATTCTCCCAGATTACTGGCGAACGCTCATCGGTTGGCCAAAGTCCCCATATCAAATCATTCTGAGACCTCAATCCCCACCCATAATCTTTAGGAAGAACAAAGGCCACATTTCCATTTCGTTTTCCAAAATCATCTGGATGATTTAAGGCATATCGCCAGAACTGTTTCATTGCTACAAAATGTTCCTCAGTTAACACCCCAAAAGGGTTATTCTCTGGAAAACGGGGAAAATTAAAGACAACAACATATTGTGCACCGGCTTCAAAAGATATTCGCATATCCACCAGCATCTCTGAACCAGTTTTAATTGATGCAGGGCTTTCTCGTGTGCTTTTCCAAGTTATAATCGTGCCCCAGTCTTTACCTTGTGCTTTTGCAGCACCTCGGCAAAGGCCAATTTGGATGGGTGTACTATGATTCCAGCCTAATTCTGCAAAAAGTACGTCATATCCCGCTAAATAATCAAACCAATAAAGGGCATAATCGGAAACAAATTTTGTTATGCTAAGATTTTGTAGAAACTGAAAACTGGGACCTTTTGGCAATTCGGTAATAAACACTTCAGCAGCATCGTTGTATGTGGAAACATTTTCGAACATTCTTGCTCGTGCATTATGAAATTCATCATACAGCCCCGTGTCAATCTGCTTTCCTCCAGGTTCTTCGTAAATGTATATTCCAGCAAACTTATCGCCCCATCTATCTTTTGCGGACAACACCCATTGATGATGCCAAGGGTATCCATGTGAAGAAATATCAATGAAGTCAAAGAACACTATGAACTTTAATCCAGCATCTGATGCATAGTCACAAATTTCGGTGAGTGCACTTTCGTTTGTACTTATGTCCCAATTGTTGATTAGGAAAAAATTAGTATAATCTTTCACTTTATCTATCAGAAGTTTCGCTTCACTAACTGTACTTAAGCCATACGAAATACCAAAAAAGAATCCCTCTGGAATTTCTTTTTCCTTTTCAAAAACATAAACTATTGAAACAACAAGAATTATGATTAATATGGTGCTTACAAGCAACAGCCAGATTCGATTAAGCATTAATATCACATTCATTTGTAGGTGATGTTTAAATCTTTTTAGGATTAAATTTTAACCCAAAACCCATCCCAAAACATGTTCCTGTTTACTTGTCTACGCATTTTCTCTCTGTTTCCTACCTGTCTTCATTCTTGTCCTCTCTCCTAACTACCCTCACACGCAAACACCATACACACGCGCACGAACATGCATATGTTTGGGTTTGGGGGTTAAAATTAAACCCAACCAACCAATGCTAAGCTGACGCTGTAGACTAAGAAATAATTACAAAAAGATAAGTAATCACTTAAGGTTAGTCTCCTAATATGAATGTTACAACTTTTTCGTGTCAAGCTTATGCTTCCAGAATTTTCAGAAAAAAGCTGATTTCAACATAGCACTGCTATTAGGCTCCAAATAACAGCGTATTGTTGAAAACAGCATTTTTCCAAAAAATCCAGCGAACAGCAAAAAAATTCGAGAACAATAATTTGATTAAAGTGGTGCGGTCGCCGGGAATTGAACCCGGGTAGCAGGCTTGGAAGGCTTACACCTGATGTCTGTGTCCTAACCAGGCTAGACTACGACCGCACATTCAACTAACCGCATCTAATAGCAGCATGCCTCTATTAAGAATTTTTTTCTCAGTAAAGGAAACGTTCAAAACTTGTGTCCTTAGACAGATGTTGGTGCGGTCGCCGGGATTTGAACCCGGGTCGTCAGCGTTCCGCCTTTTATGTTGGCAGGCTGATGTCCTTCCAAACTAGACTACGACCGCAATGGAGTGTTTCAAGGTAGCTTAGGGCATTTATTTCTTTTCTTGAAGATGAAGTTTTCCATATTTTCCAAAATCAGAAATAACTACAATGACCTACCCCTTTCCTACTAACTTGATGTCAGATTCCCAACTCGAAACGTCTTTTCCACATTTTTTCACGGGTTTCCTAAAATCTAACAATTACCTTATCTAATGTATATCTCCTAAGGAGGGCAAAATCAGGTATTGAACCCCAAAAAAATAGTGATAATAATAATTCTAACCCTTGTTCTCTCAATGACCTTTACGATTCTGAACCCAACTCTAGTTCTAAGCAGTGAGGAGCAGAGGGTGAAAGCTGAAACACTTCTCAACATCCTTGACACAGTCAAAACAAGCACAGACGAGGCTTTCAGCAGACTTAATGCCCAGAGCATTCCGGTGCCACCAAACGCTGAAACAAAATACAATGAAGGCATCACCCATGCCGAAGAAGCTGCTAGACTAATGAACGCAGAAAACTATGATGAAGCAAGCTCCGAAGCAGTTGAGGCAATGCAAAACCTCAAAGAGACCCTGATCTTACTCCAAGAAGCGTCGCCAGTGGAACCGACAGAAACAGAGGCAACCGCTCAAAAGACAATCAATTTAAAAGCTAACATAACTCGAGCCTACGAACATATAGAAAGATTAGAAAACCTAACAGCAAAAGCACCACCAAAATACAACACAACAGCCATCGACAATAAACTTGCAACAGCAAGAAACCGTTTGGAAACTGCCACAAGAGAACTGAACAGATTGAACCTTGATGGTGTTATCGAAGAACTACGCGCAGTCAGAAGGTTACTTGTCGAATCAAAAGAATTATTGAATAGACTGGTCAATCTTGTGAAGGCATCGAGCACCGAGAAGTATCTGGAAGCAGCTCAAGAAAGAGTATCCGAGAGCAAAGAAAACATAACACAATCAACATCATTGTCAGCACAAAACAAAACAAACGCCATCACTGCCCTAGACAACTCTGAGAATAGATTAGAAAACGCCGGAGACCTCATAGAAGAAGATAAAGTTGACGAAGCAATTGAGGAACTTAAAGAAGCAAAAAAGTGGGAAGACGAGTCTCGTAAATATCTCTCCCCCTCAGTAACCGCGACTCCAACTGGTGTTCAAGCGGCAAACAACGCCCTCTCAAATACAGGACCCACGACATGCAAATAGGCTGCTCCAGCCTGAATCTATAGTACACAAAAGTTTTACGTATATACTCTACACCTTTTTGCAAGAGAAGTGAAGCCTCTTGAGGGAAAAACGGGCAACAGCCTATCTGCTATTCACTTTACTTTTTCTTCTGGCACTAACTTCTCACCCAGCCATATCAGAAGAGATAACACCCGAAGCCCTGTTCTTAACAGTTTATCCAGACGGTTTCGTTTTCATCGACTATAAGCTTCTGGTGGACCCAACATTTCCCACCCAGAACATCACCGTGTTTGGTCAGGTTTTGGAGGACCTCTTGGTCGTCAATAAGGACGGTTTGCCTCTAGACTACTCCTTGACAGACTCTACAATCAGCGTTTACAGCCTTGGGACAGACGAAGTCGAGATTACGTATCTCACGCAGGACTTAACCTCAAAAGAGGGAAGATTCTGGACTCTGAATATAACTGCCCCAATAACCACAATGATAATTTTACCGGAAGAAACCACGATCATAAGCCTGAATCAAGTCCCAGAAACGATAATGACCAGCGACAACAAAGTAGAACTTCAGATGAATGCCAGCTTAATCGAAGTAACCTATGTTATAGGCGTCGTTGGAACAAAAGAGCACGCACAAATAGTGCTGGATGAAGCTGAAACAACCATCAACGGGATCACAAGCCTTGGCATCAACATCACAGAAGCTGAAACAAAGCTCACAGAGGCGCTGGACGCTTTCAACCTCGGAAATTATGTAGAAGCTGAAACTTTAGGAAACGAAGCCAAAAACTTGGCAATCCAAATCAACCAAACAGCAACCCAAGCCCAGCTTCAAATAGATGAAGCTGAAGATGCAATAACTAACGCCCAGAATGAAGTAAGAACCCTAGGGCTAACTGAAGCCCAAGACCTGCTCAACCAAGCCAACAGCGCATATGACAACGGAGATTATACCCAAGCATCAAACTTGGCAATTCAAGCAAAAACCAAGGCTGAAGGAGCCGAAACTCCCTTATCCGATGAAGATGTGACTTCTCAACCAGAAGAAACCGAACCGCTCCTTCTTTACGGAATTCTTGCAGCCATCCTCGCCCCAGCCATCATTGCCATCTGCTTCTTTGTTTACCGATCAAGACGGAAACCTAAAGACCATGAGATTAGGAAGAAAAAAAGGCGAATAGACATTGAGCGAATATTTAGGGAACATAAGGATTTGATGCCGGAAGAAAAGCAAGCCATCCAATTCTTGGTTGATAACAATGGTGAGGCTTTTGAAGCGGAACTCTATGACTATGTTAAGCTTCCGAGAACAACCACTTGGAGATTGGTTAAACGGCTGGAAGGAATGAGCATCATAAGAACCTCCAAGTTCAGAAGACAGAATCTAATACGCGTGAAGAACAAATACGACATCAAAGAATAATTTCCTCTTGGAAAAGCTCCTTCTCGGATTGAAATTGCCTTTTCATGCCTTTCCATCGGTTGCCTAAAGTCAAATCCTGCCAATATTTCTGAGGCGGTTGAGAAAAATGAGAAAGAGAATCGCAATTTCAATAGCTGTGGTGTCGATGTTGCTCATAGGAATAATGGCAACTTCAGTGTTCGCATCAAATGCAACCTTAGCAAAGAACGCGGCTTTGGCAAATAAAGCAAATGTTTCAAACCAATTGCAGGCAAATGCAGTCCCAGTGACGCCTGAGAGTAACGATCCTGTAAGGGAACAATTACAGGAGCAATCTCAAAACTCTGTAACTAACCAAGTTGGCGAACCTCCAGAAATTGATGTTGCAAAACTAGAAGAGATCGTGCCTAAAACATACGAAGAGACTGATGCCAAACTAATTTCTAGACGAACTAGGTTCCTGTTGTATACTCATGATGGCAAACATATCATGTGGGGCTACGTTGGAAATGGCTTTTTCGTGGGCCAAGATAACTTGGGAAAGCGTTGCTGGGGAATTTACGGTAACGGCGTTTTTGCTGGATTCTACGACGGAGATTTCTTCTGGGGCAGATATCGGAGTGGTCACTGGAAAGCTGTAGGTCTCTTTGGCTTGAACTATTCATACGGCAAATACATACTGTTTCCATCACCCTCGATAGTACCTTAAACAAGTGCAAAAGTTCCTAAACTGGATACACCACCACCCCCCTCTTTTTTTTTAAAAAAGTCTTCTTTCGAATTCCCGCTGTTTTCTGGCTGTGTCTTGCTGTTTATGGCGGATACTCCTGTTCAAGTCTGGATTTGAAGGAGTAATCAATCAATGAAGACGTTATATGTTTCAAGAGCGAATGCTTACAGAAAGCGGGAAGTGACGATCTTTGCCTTTAACTCTGTTTCATTATCCCGTCGCCTATTTTCTCTACAAGCTTGACAAAAGACTCAGTCTGCCCGGGCTTGCTGTAGGCTGCATGCTTCCCGACCTAGAGATACCCATCATAACACTGCTGTTTGGGTCTCAGGGACCTAATCGATTGGTCTTACACAGTCTATTGGGTTCAGCCACAATCGGAACATTTCTAGCGATAATAGTCACAATTCGAGTTTACCCACCTCTGGTAAGCTACTTCTTTCGGGTTGAAAAGAAACGAGTTGAACTTAAATGCAAGCTCTCTTTCACTCTAGCATTCTCAGTCTTTGTCGGAAGCATCTCCCATGTTCTACTAGATGTAACCAACCACCCGTATAACCCAATTTTCTGGCCTTTCCTCTCAGCCAACGCCACACCTAGTCCATTCTTTTTCGCTTTTGGAGAATCCCTTGGGTATTTGTGGATGCAGGGTATTATGGGGATTATTCTGATGGCACTAATTGTTATTAAGCGGAAGAACCTTTTTGAAGAGTTGCTAGTTGGGTAAATCAGGTATTTGAGGCCGTTTGATGAGCATTGAGCTTCCAGAAGCCAAGATTCTCGCTGAACAAATGAATAAAGAGCTTCGGGGCAAACGCTTTAAATCTTGGTGTTCGAAAGACTGTGAGAGACTACAAAGAATAGGCATGATGAACAAGGATTTGTCTATCTTTAATCAGCTTGTTGATGGAAAAATCGAGTTCATTAGGTCTAGGGGCAACGTAATTCATGTAAAGCTTGATAATGGAATGAACCTGATTATTGGTCCCGAATACGGTGGCGAGATTTTCTTTCACAAGGATGAGAAAACTGTTCCGAACAAGTTTCACTTGAAAGTTGATTTCAGTGATGGCACCGTGTTAACGGTAAGGCTCACTAGCATGGGCGTCATCGAAGCATTGAAAGATAATGAATTAGCTTCCTCCTATGTTTTCAAGCGAGACTTCGATGCCGAAAAACTTTCACCAATAGATGAAGAATTCACCTTTGAACGGTTCTCAAAGCATCTGGCAGAAAATAACAAAATGTTAAAGGCAGTGCTCGTTGGAAAAGCCGCTATTATTGTGGGATTGAGTAATAGTGCTTTCCAAGACATCATATATCAGGCTAAGCTTCACCCAAAAAGAAAAGCCTCAGAACTGAACGCAGAAGAAAAGCGGGGACTCTATGATGCCATCAAGTTTATGGTAAACGAGAGACTCCGACTCAACGGAAAAGACCAGTTCTTTGACCTTTACGGAAACCAAGGTGGCTACACGCCAGCCATGGGTCCAAACATGAAACAACAGGCTTGCCCAGAATGTGGAACTCCTATAGAAAAGTTGAGTCATGGAGGCGGTCACGTCTACTTATGCCCAACATGTCAGCTATAAAGAGGTAAACTATTCTCCAGAGTCGCGAATAAAACCGTTCCACGACTTCTCCTTACTCTCACTATTTGATCCTACTATACCATAATCGCTTACCGTCAACAAAGCCATCTTTACCTTTTCGTTTGATTGCTCTAAGATTCTTCATGTGAGCATCTCCATGAACTGGAATCAAGAATTGTAATTTTTCGCAGCTTTCAAACTCTTCACACAACCAGCAGCCTTCAATACCTTTCTTTTGGGAGCATTTTCTGATCTTGCAGAAAGGAGACCCTCCACCATTTCTGCAACCTTTTCTGCAGCGAAATTTCACCATTGTCCCAAGGACCCTGTAACATTCTTCATAGTTCTTGAAATCTTTGCCAAACGAATATGTGGAAATGAATTCAGCGAATTTTTCGTATCTGGACTGCCTAAGTTCTTTTCTTAAATCTCTTGCGAGATCTGGGATTTTCCCTGAAAAGCCATGACAATCTCCGCAGTAGAGTCCACAATACGCAATTAGATTCTCATCTTGCACCATCATTCATTCCCCCGTTCTTGCTTTCTAACGAATTCTCAATATGCACATAAAATAGTTAAGATGCTATTTGTTATTGGTTATCTATGCAGAAAGGAAAATTCTCGCCTGAACTTATTGCGCCATGTGGAATGAACTGTGGAATCTGCAAAAATTATTTAGCTTATTCACGGGGAGTCCCAGAGAAGAAAGGCAAATTATCGCTTTGTCCAGGTTGTCTTCCTCGAAATAGGAACTGCTATGTTAAGAGGGGATGCAAAAAGCTTCGGAGGAACGAAATCAAATCCTGTTATGAATGCGACGACATTCCCTGTGAAAACTTGGATCATCTGGATAGACGTTACAGAAGCCATTATGACATGAGTATGGTCGAAAATCTTAGAGAAATAAAGGAAAAGGGTATGAAAGAATTCCTCAAGAACCAAGAAGAGAAGTATGCATGTCCTGAATGTGGCGATGTTGTTTCGGTTCATTATGGCAAATGCTACACCTGCAAAAAATGAAAACTTATAATCCTAGCCTTCATGCAACTTCAGGATAGCCGACTGCACTAAGATATATTACGCTTTCTTCTGCGCCGTCTACGCCAACAATATTGTTAACTTCATCATCATAAAAGGCGCCTACTTGACAAGACCCCAGTCCAAGGCTCGTTGCTGATAATGCTAGGTTTTGTGCGATGTGACCAGCATCCAAGTAAACGTATCGATACGCTCTTTGCCGGTATTTCCATTTTGACCTATCGAAGATGGCAGTCCATACAAAAATTGCGGCTGCACCCTGAAACATTTCTTGTCCCAAAGCTGCACGAGCTATTCGCGTGGAGAAGTCGCCTCTTTCAAGTTCCTCTAACAGATGCGATTTAATGGAGTAGTGGTATAGGGCTTTCTCTAAACCGCTTACCCTATTTACAATAACGTATGTTTCGATGGGATACAATGCTCCTGCGGAGGGGGCGGTGCGAAATTCATATCCATTCTCTTTCCTTTGAACACCTGTTGAAGCCCATAAAAGATATGACAATTGCTTCATAGTCAGGGGCTTCTGCGAAAATGCGCGGATGCTCCTGCGCTTTCTTATAGCATCATCAACAGACATTGCTTCTGCATGTTTTGGAGGGGGAAGCTTGATTTTTGTGCTGTTAGGGTAATTCTTGTAGGTTCTTGGTTTTTTCGACAAATCTAAATATCCGCCTCTCATTTTTCCTCGAGTATATTTTGTTGCTTTTTGAAACTCATCTCCGATGCGCTCACTCATAAAAGCCCCTCAAATTTACTAGGTTGAAGCACTTATTAATCGATTCACACCGCTTGAAAATATGTTGGGTAAAAAGGCTCGAGTCCTAGCTTAAAACTGCAAAGTGGGTAGCAATCACTAACTAAGGTGAATCCTAACTATAAGTCGTGAAAGGGTATTAATTATTTTACATATAGTAAGGGGCGTGTACCTGTTCTATCCGCTGGAACGAAGACTCTGTTTTCACAGTTGCAACATTCAAAGAAGTTACCAAATCTTGTAGCTTCAAAAATCTTCAGTTCACTTTCGCAATTGGGGCACACGACTATCTTCACGAGTTTTCCCATGTTTTCTTAATACTCCATTATCTATTATTAATTGTGAGAAGTAGCACTATAGGTCATATTCGTTTTGCAAATATTTCCTATAGCCCTATATAGTCTATGGAGACGACCTGCTCTGTTAAATGAGAAGCCCCTTCTCTTTGAGAAGATTTCTGGTCTTTCGATAGGCTTTGATTCTCTCGTAGGTAGTGAAGTCCGGGGTTTCAAACACAGGATATGACTCGTCAACATCGTCTATTGGCCAATCCAAGAGCTCTTCCCGATCGTAATCTAGCCAACAACCATTCTTCTCAACCCAATCCCAAAACTTCGTTCCTAAAAGTGGGGTTGCCATGCTCAAATGCACGCCGTCAACCTGCACTTTTCCGACAAATGCCATAATCTTGTCAGCAACTTTGGCGGTGTCTCCCGGGTTTCCAAGCATCAGAAAAATGTTGGCTCTGATTCCTATCTCGCGTGTCAGCCTTATTGTCTTCTCTACCTGATCCAAGCTTACGCCTTTTCTTATGAAGGATATTACTTCGGGGTCAACCGATTCGACCCCATAGTTGATTGCTGTGCATCCAGTCTTCCTCATCTTCAATAATAGATTTCTTGTCATGTGGTCGACTCGTATGCCATTCCAAAAATAGAGGTTAAGCTTCCATTTTTTTGCTATTATCCCGTCAAGAATTCTTTCTGCTCTATCCGAGTCAACGGTGAAGTTGTCGTCAAGAACACTCAGATTAGATATCCCATAATATTCTCTCAAGTGCTGAATCTCTCCTAGAACGTAGTCTGGACTGTGACCGCGCCATTTTCTTCCAAAAACTGGGCGGCTACAAAAAATACATTGGTATGGGCATCCTCTGGATGTGAATATAGAGCCGGCGTTCTCTCCGTACAATTCCATTTTCAGCTCTTCTCTTGCAGGATATGGAATCTGATCCAGAGGGTCGATGGGATTTGACGGTGAATTACTTTTGATTTCATCGTCTTCCCGAAAAATTAAACCCTCAACATCATCTAGACTTTCTCCATTACGTAACCGCTTGATGAGCTCAGGAAAGGTGAATTCTGCCTCTCCCCTGAGAGTCGCATCAACTTCTTTGTGTCTAGTTACTAGGCGGTCTCCCATCATGCTGAGGTAAGGGCCCCCCAAAACTACAAAACTTTTGGGAAGAATGTTTTTTGTCTTCCTGGCAATTTCGAGAGCTTGACGAGCATTTGTAACGATGGATGAGACTCCGACGACTTCTGGCTTCTCACGGGATAGGTATGTGCTGAGGGAGATGTTTTCTACGTTCAAATCAATTACTTTTGCTTCAATGTGGCTTCTTTTCAGTACAGCGGTTATGTAGCCTAAACCGAGTGGGGGAACTTTCAAGGCTGGGGTTCCAGATGGAGGTTGAATCAGGGCAATTTTCATGGTTGTAACAACCATCTGTCTTTATATATATTACATTCTGAGGTGAATGCCGTTATTTTGGTATTATTCTGGATTATGTAATTTTTAGGAGACAAAAAATAAAAGCACGTAGTCGAGACTGAAACAAAAGGAATTCTGCGATGAAGTTAATTTGAACGTGTTTAGCTTAGATTCATCTTCTTAGTAGATGGTATCCTCTCCAAGCGTCAGGATTTTGATATTTTACTGTTGTACCACCATTGTCCAACAAGGCTTGCATTAAGCTTTTGAAGTCTCATTCTTCCAGTTTTTTGTTTTTCGTTCTCGTTCCCACATGTGCTTAAGTCTTAAGAGTAAATATACAGCTTATTTCGGTAAACAACAGGTATCAAAAACCGACATATCCGAAAAACGAAGAGTCTAATTGAGTATTATCTTGTGGTGCCGAGATTGTAGCAAATTTGAAAAGGCTAACTTGAAAGTGTTAATTTAGCAACAAAACTTTTCTTTAATGAACACAGATTTTAAATTGAATAATCAACAATGAATGAGAGAAAATGGGAAGATTTTGTATTGATGAATTTCATTAACAAAATGGTTCGTCAATGGTTTTTTTCCGAGTTTGGAAAGGTTTTCCTAATAGGTTTAGCTTCAAGAGTCTTGGTTTTCATCGCTGCTATTGTTGGAATATCAGTTTTCGGAATAACTGAAGCTTACCCCAAAGAAATTTTATGGGATCTAGAACTGCCACTTGTGAATCTTTTCAGCAGGTGGGATACAGGACATTATGCACATATCGCCATTTGGGGGTATGCTCCAGGAAGCAATCCTTTGGCGGTACAATGGGCTTGGTTTCCACTTTTCCCAATAATAATAGGTGCCATTGGGAGACTATTTTTTGGAATATTACCCCAAATTGAAGCCGTTTGCCTTGCAGGTTTTCTGTTAAATAACATTCTATTTTTCATTTGCTTGATTCTTTTTTACAAACTTAGTGAAATGATCTTAGGAAATAAGAAATTGGCTCTGCTATCTTCTGTGTTTTTCAGTTTTTGGTCTGGTTCCCTATTCTATTCTTGTGTATATTCTGAAAGCTTGTTTATGACATTAATGTTAGGAGCGTTTATTTTTCTTGAAAAAGGAAAAGAAGTAAAATCCGCATTACTTGGTTTCTTTGCAGGTTTAACTAAAAGTAGCGGTTTACTTATTCTCGTACCTTTTCTGTATAACTTTATTAAGAAACGTACTCGTCGCTCCTTTTATCCAATTGTTTTTGTTTCTTTACCCTATCTTCTCTTCAATCTTTTTGGCATCATCTATACTGGTGTTTTTCCAGTTCGCGATATTGTTTTTCGTCAAAATTGGGGAAGTCCGTCTTTCTTCTTATTTCAGCTATTTGAGATTGACTCAACTTACGCGATTCTATTTTATAATGAACTTTGCTTAGTTCTAGTTCCTTTCGTTTACATGTTTTTATCCACGGAATTACTTGTTAGCGTCTTCTCTTTAGGAGTAAAGAGAGAAAGGAAAGACGCTAAATACTTCGGTTTTGGATTTGTTCAGTTAATATTATTGCTTTTTTCAAGCATAGTTGCTAATGTTCACAGATATGCCATTCCCATTTTACCCCTTTACTGGGTATTCGCTAAAATCTGGGATAAAAGACCTAAACTGGGCGTCTTATCGCTAGTTTTTATGGCGATTCTTCTTAGCATAGGTACAATTCTATTCTCTACTTGGAACTGGTATTGGTAACATCCACGCAATCGTCTTTATGCATTTTCCAGTTCCTTTGTAATTCATCGCATGATTCTTCAGCGTTTTAGACTATCTAGAACCAGAAAACACTAAACCAACCTCAAAATTTCTTAATGAACGTTCTTTTCTGAAAGAAAGCCTATTGGTGCCGAGGGCCGGACTTGAACTGGCGACAACCCGGTCTTCAGCTTCACCCTCAACAATACCATTATTGAGTCGGGTGCTCTCCCAATCTGAGCTACCTCGGCGCCAAACAAACATGAACCACAAATTGTTTTTTAAACCTTTTGAAGAGAAACCATAAAATATTAACCCCTGCAAGAACAAGGCTGAATCACCGGAAGTGAAAAAGAAAATGAGTGCGGATTGCCCCTTCTGCAGCATAGCCTCCGGCAAGGCCACAGCGAGCATCGTCTACGAAGACGCCGCCATCATAGCTTTCATGGATTTGAACCCCGCCAATGTTGGCCACACTCTGGTCATTCCCAAAGAACATTGGGAAAACATCTATGAGGTTCCTGAGAAGGTTCTGGCTGAAGTGGCTGCAGTAGTTAAGAGAATCAGTGGTGCTGTGAAGAAGACCGTTGGCGCCGGCGGAATCAGCATCCTTCAGCTCAATGGCAGGGCTGCTGGCCAGTCGGTGATGCACTTCCACGTTCACGTCATCCCAAGATTCAGAGGAGACCCCATATCAAAAGCCATAGAAGCCATGGTGGGGGGACATCACGGCTTCAAAAAACCAGAAAGAAGAGACTTGGATGAGATCGCACAGAAAATACGAGAGAACCTATGAAGGTGTGTTACCTCAAAAAGTTAATCTTCGTGGTAAATGATTTCTGATGGTGGGCCCGGCCGGATTTGAACCGGCGATCTCTTCCGCGTGAGGGAAGCGTCTTTTGGCCTCAACTATGTGAGTTAACCAGCTGGACCACGGGCCCTTCTCCAAACCTAAACGGTTGCAGGATTCCTTTATATTTTTTGTAACCGTGTTCTTTTTCAATTAAAGAATCTTGTTTTGCTGAAAAAAGCTGTTTTTCAACATGAAGTATTATTAGATTACAAATATGAATGTGATTTGGCTCGTTCTGGATGTAAATTAGTCTCGCTATGTTTTAGCGGACGACTTCCCGTTTCTTCCATCGTAGATTCTTGCTTCTGCATTTTCTACATTTGACGGCGCTTGAAGCGTTTCGTGCTCCGCATTCTCGACAGATTTTCATGTAGAGCCTGTGCTTCTGGGCAAGGGTCTTCTTGAAGGGATCCATTATTGGCAACGTAGATGTTCTCCATTAGCTGAGCTTAGTTACGCAAATGACCCCTGACCTAAATATGTTTTCCTTTCTCTTTAGGCTTTAACTGCTTGTCCTACCACGTCTCCAGTCTTTCGGACTCCCTTATCTTCAAAAACTTTCAAGCTTGCCGTAAGTAACTCGTCAGTTTTTGAACGAAATTATCTCTTGGGTCATCTTTTTTGTGGGAGTACAATTCCTCACTTATCTGATTTAATAGCAGTGCAAAGATTTACCGTAATGTATTTATTAGACTACCAAAAAGCTTAGAAAGTTTACGGAAGAAAAAAACGAGGAGTGAGGCGGTGAAAAATGGCAGATAACAATTCTGTGTTGATCGGGAGAAAGCCAGTAATGAACTATGTGCTGGCCTGCATATCTCTCTTCCACGGCGGAGCAAGCGAAGTATTGGTGAAGGCTAGAGGTAGAGCAATCAGCAGGGCAGTCGACGTTGCGGAAGTAACCAGACGTCGATTCATGCCAGACGTGAAAGTCAAGGAAATCGGAATAGGCACAGATCAGCTGGCTCCAACCGAAGGCCATGACACACCATCGAACGTCAGCACCATCGAAATAACCTTAGCAAAGTAAACCAAAACATACAACTTTAAAAGGCTCCGCCGCCCCCTCCTTTATTTCAGGGAGGACACAAACCGGGGTGAAAACGGAACTATGCAATTTCTGCTTGAAAAGCGGAATATTATGCTCAAAATGTCAAGGGAAACTCAAGTCGGGAAAGGTCAGTGAGGTAGACTTCAAGATCGCCCGCTTACTCTTATCTCTGGAAGAAAAATATCCTTCTCTTCAAGAAGTACGTTTTCACAATGCTGTAGAATCAGACAGGGTTCTCGCCATCCTAGTTGATAAAGGCGACGTGCCCCGTCTTTTAAGTCACGGCGGAAAAATTGTTAGAGCTCTGAGTGAAAAGACGGGAAAAACCATCCGGATTCTGGAATATGGAGTGACTGAGAGAAAGTTTTTGGAAGACCTCTTTGTGCCCCTGAGCATTCTCACGATTAACACGATATGGTTGCCTGACGGCACTACTGAAACGAGAGTTATCCTGAAACGGGGAGGACGAAAAAGACTTCCTGTAAACGTCAAATCCTGGAGGGACATCGCCCAAAAAGTTCGGGGAATGACCCTCAGAGTAGAATTCGCTTAATTATAGTTGGGTCTTCAATGAAAACTGATAAGATGGGGGAGTGGCGCAGAACCCATTATTCAAGTGATGTAGGACCGGAACTGGACGGAAAGGAAGTTACTGTTTTCGGATGGGTTCAGGAGATTCGGGACTTAGGCGGCATACGCTTTCTGATACTGCAAGACAAGAATGGAAAAGTGCAGATCACCATTCACCGAGACAAGGCTGATAGTAAGGTGCTGAAGAAGGCTGAATCCCTGCAGAGGCAATACAGCATAGGGATCAAAGGGGTTGTTCGGAAGATGGGAAAAGCGCCCGGAGGAGCTGAAATCATTCCCAATGAGATGCGGATATTTGGAGTGGCGAAGCAGCCTCTGCCTCTTGATATAACGGGGAGAACTCGGGCAGATATTGATGTGCGACTTGACGCCCGAGTATTGGACTTACGGCGGGAGGAGAATCAAGCTATCTTCAGGGTCCAACACGCCGCTCTAGAAGCCGCCAGAAGTTTCTTGTCAAAGCAGGGCTTCATGGAAGTCTTTACGCCGAGAATCATTGTGTCCGCCACTGAAGGGGGGTCTGCTCTGTTCCCGGTGGCATACTTTAAACGGGAGGCTTTTCTAGCTCAGAGTCCTCAGTTGTATAAAGAGCAGTTGATTTTGGATTTCGAGAAGGTCTTTGAGATCGGTCCCTTTTTTAGAGCTGAAGAATCTCACACTCGCCGTCACCTAAGCGAATTCATCTCTCTAGACATCGAAGAGGCTTTTGCAACTGCCGAAGATGTCATGAAAGTTCTTGAAGAACTCATCCACAATGTATGCAAGGATGTAACGGGAAACTGCGGAAGGGAACTTAAGCTTCTTAAGCATAAAATTGAGGTGCCGAAGACACCCTTCAAACGTTTCACTTACGATGAGGTTCTGGAGGAGTTGGAGGAGGAAAAAATTCACATTCCGTGGGGAGAGGATATTCCCACTCCAGCCTTCAGACTTCTTGGCAAGCTTCATCCCTACTACTACTTCCTGACGGACTGGCCGACTAAGGCTAAGGCTTTTTACATTAAACCGCGGGACGACAACCCGGAAATAAGTGAGGGCTTTGATTTGATGTGGCGTTGGGTGGAGCTTTCTTCTGGAGGAACCCGTATCCACTCCAAAGACCTTCTAGTCAAGAGGTTGAGTGAACAGGGGCTCAGTCCCGAATCGTTTAAGCATCATCTGCAGGCCTTCGATTATGGCATGCCTCCCCACGCAGGATGGGGCCTAGGTTTGGCGAGACTGGTTATGGCACTCACTGGTATACGAAACATAAGAGATGTCGTCCTCTTTCCAAGAGACCGCTTCAGACTCACACCCTAACCTATGCTAATATCCAGCTTCTATCAGGTCTTGGGGCTTCATGAATTCCCGCAAAAGAACAGTTGCATAGGACCCACGATTCAAAGTGAAACCAAGTTTCATCATCTGATTGCCTGCAGTCTCTGAGTCTGCGGATATCTCTTCCAGAAGAAGATTCCAGACAGGATTCAGGATCGCTCGCACTCTACCTTCTGCAGTTGCTTCAGGCATGAACGAAAGTTTGAAGTTTTCTGGAGCCAAGTTTTCGGTTTCAAGAATCTCGTTTTCTATCTCTCCCTGAAGCCCCTCTGATGGAGGCTGCCTTGTGCCCACGAGGGGAGCAGCTACACAAATCTTTCCTTCCTTTAACGCCTCTTCCATCATCTGAAGATTTTGTGCTGTCACTTGATTAGAGTCATCTGTGGGAAGCCCATGTTCATCAAGCCTTATCAAATAGTCGCCGACCTGCGGTTCGTTAAGGGGGATGCCTCTTCGAATTCTTTCACTTAGAAACCTGTTGAAGAGATAGGACTGGTAGCCTTGAACGAAGAGCTTACGGAGCCTCCGAGGCAACTCGCGGAACGCACCAACAAAATCTCTCGGAAATTTTGTCAGGCGGTTAAGCATGAAACGTTCATACCTGAGGAATCCTGGGAAAAGAGTGAGAGCCTCCTCAAAGTCTCCAGTATCTTGAAGCCGTCCACGCGCCTCCCTAGCCTCGGGATGTTCATGCCTGCTGGGTTCTGCAAGAAAGGCGAATGCCGCCTTCTCAACACTCCCCTTCACTAAATATCTGCCTATTCGGTGGGTGTTGGGTCTGATGGTGCCAAAGCGCTGGTGCCCAAAAAAGTTAGGAACCCCTCCCATGCTCATTATCTCATCTTGAACGTTTTTAGTCCGCTCTTCAATAACCGAAGGGGGATGGGGTATTCCTCTGATTGTGATGTGGAATCTGTTTCCTTGAATGAGCTGAGAATAGATTCTAGCCTTAGAAAAACGCTGGGGATACAGTGTTATGTCCTTGATTTTTAACTGTGAAACCCTGTTTGGTGAGACGCCTTGAAGGCTTATATGCTGGGCAGTGAGGGCTTTTGTGTCCTTCATGCCAGCTATTCTGATGCGCTTCTGACTTACGCCCAGCCTCTGAGCAACCTCCCTCACCGCCAAAAGAGTGTCCCATCTTCGCTTAACCAAGACACAGATGAGATAGCGTCCCTCTCCAAAAGGTTCCCAAGTCGTGACTGGCGGTGAAACTTCAGCCAATGACCCATCCACCAAAAGCTCCTCAACTACAAAGTCATCTAATAGCTGACGTATTCTCCCCCCGATTCCATGAGATTGAGTGATGTAAGTTTCGATTCCCATTTCTTTTTCGAGGGATGGAACCTGCACAAAATCAGCCTCAGAGGAGAGGTAGGTTTCCCGTTATAACATCCATCTTATCGGAGGGCGCTGGTCCTATGCCTAGGCACGTTGTGGTCTCTGGCGGGAGCTCAGTTAATCCCCTGTCAACAATCAGGGCTACAGGCAACCCTGCATTCCTCGCCTTTCTCTCCAGTTGCAGAAGCTCCTCCTCAGCTGTCACTTTCACTGCAATCTTGCACTGTCCTTCCCTCATCCATGGATTCCACCATTCAGGACGGTTCTTTCGTGCGTACTCAGCTGCGGAGACAGCCGCATGTCCAGCCTGGGCAGCCATCTTTCCTTTGCTCATCTTAAGGTCAGTTCTCAAAACGATAACCTGCTTATACGCAAAATCCGATGAACCAACAGATATTTTTCCAGTCATCCCATTAGCCTCAGCAGTATCATTGTGTATCTTTCCCTCTAAAACGCTTTCATACAAGCGTGGATTAATTCTTTCCGGATGAGGTCAACCATGAAAACATGAAGTAAAGTAGCACAACCAGCGTACCCGGATACCTGATAATGGGAATAAGTGATCTCCCCTGAAAATCGAGGTCTCCAACCTTTTCAAGCACCCTATCGATCCCCAATCTTCCCGCTAAATCTAACAGTCCATCTGTTCTAGCATCGGATAGACTGTTGAGCATTCTCCTTAATCTGAGCATAGCAGACAAGTCAAAGCCCACCAGCCTCTTCCAGCGAGACTGATAGCGGGACAGAAAAGTCTCCGAGAAATCCCTATTCTTCACAGCCTCATACGCAACCTCCCCCGCCACTCTGGAACACGTCAGCCCAAAAATGACGCCTCCCCCAGTCGTAGGCTTCACCTGAGAAGCAGCGTCTCCCACCACCAGAAACCCGTTGGAGTACGTTTTGGGAAGTGGACCTCTCAACGGTATAGGATGGAGAGAAAGGCTGGTGACTCGGCTTTTCTTAAGTTTCTCAGAAGCCACAGGATGTTTCTCCATGAACTTCTGCAGATATTTTCGGGGGTCGCCAGTCATTGTGGCTAAACCCACTTTTGCTTGGGCATTTTTTGTGGGAATTATCCAAGCGAAAAAGCCGGGTGCAACTTTTCTTCCGAGATACATCTCAACCATCTCTTCATCTATCCCCTCTACTCCGTCAACTTCAGCTTGGATTCCTCTCACTATCATGGAACTCTTCAGTCCCTTGAGGCCGGTCTTTTTCAGAAGAGTTGATGAGCATCCTTGGGCATCTATGACAACATTCGTCTCTAACCTCTCTCCACTCCCTTCAAGTGCTACTCCCTTGACAGAACCTGAATCTAAGAGGAGTGATTTTACCCTCGACTTCAAGAGATAATGGACTCCGGATTTGATGGCGAGGTCAGCGAGGTGTTTATCGAAGAGTTCCCTGTCAACAACGTAGGTTACAGGAGCACGGCACCTCAGAACGAACTCTTTGCCTGAAGGAGAGTGGAAGACGGCTCCCCTGATCTCGTTCTCAATTGCGCCCCGCGGTATGTGCAGTCCTAAGCGTTGTAAACTGGCGATGTTTAGATGACCGGAGCAGTGGTTAGGAGCACCTATCTCTTCATGCTCTTCGCAAACTACAACCTCGGCACCTAGCTTAGCGGCTGTCATGGCTGAGAATGAGCCGCAGGGACCTCCTCCGACTGCAACTATGTCAGGTTTTTTCTTCACGTCTCTTCCTCTTCAATCCGTGGATTTTACTATAGCGTTCGTGAAGCATTAAAAGATAGCATATATAAGAGGGCATGGTTATATCCAGTTTTCCTTGAGGTGTTGCTGTGAGCGAGAGAGTAAACATCGTTATGCCCAAGTGCATGTCATGCAACCGGACTATTCCTCCGGGAGAAGAGGCAACAAAATCTAATTGCCCCAACTGCGGAGAGATACTTATCTGGCGTTGCGCCAAATGCCGGCAGTTCGGAAGAAACTACCGCTGTCCAAAATGCGGATTCACTGGACCTTAGCGATGAGTTATTCTATGAACATTATTCCTTCGCGAAATTGATGATTTCTTCTCCCGTGTAAGTAATTGTTATATTGTGGAGTGAGAACGGGGTCTCTTCTTTGGAGGAGGTTCAGCCATGTCTAGGAGTTCAAGGTTGTTACTTACTGTTTCAAGACCAGAGTTTGTTCCAGCGAATTCAGCCTCTTTGATCATTGGATTGTCTTGGGGAATCAAACTTCCAGTAGATGTAATTTGGGGGCTGCTGATTCCGGTGGCTCTGGTCTTTGCCATAATCAGTCTTGTTGGGGCTGTGGCAGCCCAAGTGAACACTATGGCTGATTATGAATTGGACCTAACAGACAGCCGCAAAAGAGAGCTTGTCAAAGCCATGAAGAGTGTGGGACGAAGCAAAGTAAAACCGCTTATTATTATCGAGCTTTTGCTAAGCTTAACATTCATTATTTTGTTGTCGCAAATTCAGGGGAAACCCGCTCTGCTGTTCATGTGGGCAGCCGCGATTTTCTTTGCATACGCTTATTCTTCCCCTCCCCTTAGGCTAAAGTCTAGATCATGGCTTGCAGTGCTCACGCTACTTATCGTCCTCAGCATCTTACCCGTATCCTTCGTGTATCATACTTTTGCTTCTGAACTGGACCCACTGTTTCTTCTTTTCCTCTCTGGACAAGCCCTGACGGTATATGGGGTAATCGTACCCGCTGAGATTAGAGATTACTTCCGTGACAAGGCAATGGGCGTTCAAACTATGACCGTGCAGCTGGGTCTTGTCAAGTCTTCCCTCTTCAGTATCATGCTGCTGAGTGCAGGAGGCATCCTTGCTGGAACAGGTCTATTTCTCAAATTGGTTTATGGGTCTCAGCCGCTACTGATTGTTTCCTTTTTTGTGATGGCTATTGTTTACGGTTTTGTTCTGAGAAAATACAAGAGGCTCTATTCTCTTTCCAAGAAACCGTTGACTGCAGGGAATCCTAGTTCTGGTGCTCAAGAAATTGAGAACTTGTCGGCACAGAATCCGCAATGGATCACAATAATCACGCAAACAATCGTCTTCATGTGTCTCATTCTTTTGGTGAGCAAAATCTTCTTTTGATTTAATTCTGTTCAAGTTTCCGTGAGCCCAAAGGAACTGTAATCCACTGAGTTAGTGGATTCTTAAAAATAATTGGTTTCATATGAATATTTCTTGCAAAAAAGGCTTCCGCTGAGAAAAGCTTTTATTTCAAACGGTAGAAACAGGGTTGCATGGTGTTATATAATGGCCCTTGAGACAAACAAGACTTTGGGTGCTGTAGGTGCATTATTGATGGTGATTAGCCCATTCTTAGGCTTCTTCACAGGCTTTCTTTCTGTGTTGGGGCTTGTGGGTCTAATACTTGTGCTTATAGCAATGAAAGGAATGTCTGACCATTACAATGAAGGAAGTATATTCAACAACTCGCTTTACGGGGTTATCTTGTCGATAGTTGGCGGAGTAGTCTTTGCGGCAGCACTTATTATGACAGCCCTAAGTTTCTTCTCAGACATAGGGATCGACATCTATGCAGATTGGAGCGACCCGGCGGTTTTCTCAAGCATTAATTGGACAGAAGCATATCTCATTGACACCGTGCTGGCTCATTTGGCAGCACTAGTAGGAAGCGTTGTTATACTCTTCATATTCGTCGTTGTCGCAGCCATCTTCTACAGAAAATCATTAACAACCCTCGCTGAAAAGACAGGAATTGGCCTTTTCGGCACCGCAGGATTGTTAATGCTGATCGGCGCTGTCTTGACCATAATCCTCATCGGTTTCCTGCTTATCTGGGTTGCTTTATTACTCGTGACAATAGCATTCTTCCAAATTAGGACAGAACCCACTCAACCACCTCCAACGACACCCTAAAATCTACTAAGTCATCCAAAATATCACCGAAGTAGCAATAGTAGACGAGTCTGCTAAGCTACTCTATCCCCCTGTCTTTTTTTATCTAAATGTTTTTAAGCAATCATCCTTTTCTCTTCCAGAAGCGGGTAGGTGGAGCCTCCCACCCGTTCCGCCATACAAATCCCGGAGTAGGGAGGTGACAAAGAGTGAAAACTAGTGAACTGAGTTTAACAGTAGTCTTTTCCAGTTTGTACACAGTTCTTCTCGTTGCTTTAGCTCCCATATCTTATGGTCCTATTCAACTGCGTGTTGCTGATTGCTTGATTCCATTGGCAGCTTTGTTTGGTTGGCATGTAATCACTGGGGTGACGATTGGATGCTTTTTAGGCAATGCATACGTCTGGTTGGGTCCTCAGGATGTTGTCTTTGGAACAATTGCTAACCTTATTGCGGCTACCATCATCTTCGCGCTTAGAAAGCGGCAATTCTTAGCTTGCGTCTTAGGTTCTTTTCCCATCGGAATAATCGTAGGAGGCTACCTTTGGATATTCTTTCCACCACCAGACATCTTTGGATTACAGTTGCCAATGTGGAGCGCAATGATCATAAGCATCACAATCAGCAGCCTGATTGCAATGGCAGGAATAGGCTATGTTCTGCTCAAAGCATTAAGCAACTCTAGCATTACCACTGCGTTGAAATCACGTGGAGTTAAAACCTACAGCTAGAATTGTAACTGCATGCCATATGCTTATATTAGAAAGGCTGTCGCTTAAATTCTGATTCTGTCCGGTATGATATACTCTAAAACCTGTTCTGAGAGATTTGTCTTCCTGAACAATCTATTTTAGGGTTGGACATAAATTATGTATATTCGGTAATGAAAGAATAAAGATGCGTTAAATAGAGGAAATGTAAATGCATGACCGAACAAAATCTAAGATTTTAGTAGCGCTCGTTATGACCTTGATCGTTTCAGCAGCTATTATATCATTAAATCCTTTCGCTGTATTCGCGCAACCAGCTACTCTTGAGGACGTCATTGAAGAAATAGACGCTCTTAACGACAGACTGGATGACGTCCAGTCTCAGTTGGATTCTATCAGCGCCAGCACCCCAACTACAACGGAATTGGCAATTTTGGATTCAGCTTTGGACGAACTAAGCGATGCGGTTGATAATTTAAAGTCTGACTTGGCTTCTCTCAACGCTACCGCTGCAACCAAATCAGATGTAGCCGCTTCAAGTGCAACTGTGGATGAACTGAGAACAGCCCTCGAAGAAGTTAGAGCTAGCCTGTCTTCCCTCAGCAATGCGGCTGTAACTCCGTCCGACTTGGACGCCGCAACAAGCGACCTATCTGAAGACATCGAGAGCCTGAGAATGCTGGTAAACATAGCCATCGTTTTAGCTTTGATAGCCGCAGCAGCCTCAATAATCGCAGTCTACTTCATACTGAAAAAAAGAGCCAGATAAATCGCAGACGAATGGAAAAGGCATGAATACATCCTTATCTGCAAAGAAAAACAACAGCTAAACAAGCTCTTTCGCGAATCATATTTATGGGAGTTCAATATTCTGGACTGTTTAAATATCAGAACTCCAAAATAGAATGATAAGAGGACAGAAAAGCATGGGTTCAAAGGCACCGAAAGGCGAACTCGCCGCAAGAAAACTCCTTGCAAAGAGGAAACATTTCAGATGGAAAGACGTCTACTACAAACGGCGAATGCTTAGACTAGATGTTAAATCC
>CP070820.1:653324-702598 GCA_020344315.1 Candidatus Bathyarchaeum sp. | reverse complement strand
GACCTTGATATTAAAGATGGCGAATTTGTGGCAATAGTTGGCAATTCTGGAGCTGGAAAAACTACTCTTCTAAATTGCATGGCTGGACTAGATGAACCTGATTATGGGGTTGTCTTTTTCAAAGGAAAAGATCTCCATCATTCAGGCGATTCAGAAAAATCGAGGGCTAGGTTGTTAGAGATGGGTTTCATCTTCCAAAGTTATGCGTTAATACCACACTTCGACACTCGTGAGAACGTAGCTCTACCTGCTGATCTCGCAGGGTTTAGTAAAGATTTGAAAAACAGAATAGAAGAACTCCTTGACGGCGTTGGAATTAGCAAACAAGCTAAACAGTACCCGGCCCAACTGAGCGGAGGACAATTGCAACGTGTAGCTATAGCTCGGGCATTAACGAACCGACCTAAAGTCTTATTTGCGGATGAACCCACTGGCGACTTGGATTCGAAAACTGGAAAGCAAGTGATGGAATTAATTAAAAAATTTCATGAAGAAACTAAAACCACGATAATAATTATTACCCACGAACAAGATATCGCTGGTTATGCCCAAAAGCAGATTAGAATAGAAGACGGGGTAATTGAAAGCTAAACCTCGGTAGCCAAAAACTCCTTATTAAGTATAATCACAAGGAGCATGCACTCATAGAAGATTTCATTTTGAAACGTTTGGAAGACTATATAATTGATTTTGCCTTGACCCTGTCGTCATTTTCGACCTGCGCACGCATGGTTTGGATTCAGGAGAGCAAAATAAGTAACGAGAGAGTTACACTTTTAAGATAAACAGCTATCACAATACGGTAACTGATAGAGGTGTAAAATTTGGTCAAAGTAAATGACTATGAAGTGCCTGAAAACCTGTATTACCACAAAGAATACATGTGGGCAAAGGTAGAAAACGGAAAAGTGAAAATCGGAGTCTCTGACTTCGCCCAAAAACAACTCCACGACATCGTATTCGTCGAACTCCCCGGCGTCGGTGACACCATAACCCAAAATGAACCCTTCGGAACCCTAGAATCCGTGAAAGCAGTCTCAGACCTCATTGCCCCTATAAGCGGCACAATTGAAGCTGCAAACGAAGAACTGGAATCCAAACCCGAACTGCTAAACGAAGATCCCTATAGCGAGGGATGGCTCATAATCGTATCCCCAACAAATCTAGACGCAGATTTGCAAGCACTCATGAACTTCGAAGCAGCAGTCGAGTGGCATAAAGAACTCGCAAAAGAAGGCTAAAAGAGCTATAGACCTGTCCCTAAAGGTTTTCCTAAGGATACAAGTGAGACTCTTAGGAGGAATTACTCTACACACTCCTATTTTTTAACAAAAGATAATTTATCTAGGAATGAACAATAGAGAAGGAAGAAAAATCGGCTGGGAATTAATAATGGGTAAGATTCATAAACAAATAATTTCATTGCTAGAAACCTCTGGAAAACCTCTAGGTCTCGTTGAGATCGCAGAACAAATCGGAAAACCAGAGAAAACAGTTTTCAAAGCTTTACGAAAGCTCTTCAGTGAAGGCACAATCGACTGCGATAACAAGAATCGCCTATATTTCCTTGTAAGAAAAGAAAGCTAAAGTGCCTTCATCCAGCCTCTAACAGGAGAACTATCAATCTGTGAATAAGATTAATATGGAAAAAACCAGTTGATAACTTGACAGCCAAAAAATGAGTGATTTAGATGACCCGAAAAATTATAGTTATTGGAGCCCACGCGGCAGGACTCGACGCGGCTTCAGCTGCCCGTAAAACCGATAGAACCGCCGAAATCACCCTAATAACAAAAGAGAAAAAAACAGCGTACTCCAGATGCGGTCTCCCCTTCGTTTTGGGAGGACACATACCCACCTTTGATGATTTAGTGGTCTTTCCAGAAAGATTCTACAAAATGATGAAGCTAAACCTGAAAACGGAAACCACAGTAACAAATATCGATCCGAAAGCAAAAACTGTCGCAATACAGGACAAGAGTGGAAACGAAGAGACTCTTCAATATGATAATTTAGTCATAACGACAGGGGCTATACCTTTTGTGCCCCCAATAAAGGGACGGGAAAAGAAGGGAGTATATGTCGTCCGAACCATTGAAGACGGAGAAAAGATCAACCAAGCTCTTCAAACCGCAAAGTCAGCCGTCATTGTAGGCGCCGGCCTTATTGGTCTTGAAGTTGCCGTAGCCTGCCTTGAACGAGGACTGAAAACCACGGTTGTTGAATTCCTTCCGTATGTTCTCCCTGTCTTGCTGGACAAAGGTATGGCTGACCGCGTTCAAAAGGAGCTAGAGGAGAAAGGCATGAGAATCATTGTAGGAAAGGGAGCAGAGGAAATCCTTGGAACTGACAAGGTCACTGGAGTTCTAGTTGGAGGAGAAGAAATTCCGGCAGATGTGGTTGTAGTAGCCACTGGTGTAAGGGCAAACGTTGAACTGGCCAAGAACGCTGGCGTAGAGCTGGGAGAAAAGAGAGCTATAAAAACTAACCTGAGAATGGAAACTAACATCAAAGGCATTTATGCAGCTGGAGATTGCGTCGAAACCATAAACCTAGTTACTCGCAGACCCACGATGAGCCAGCTTGGAACTACTGCTGTGAAACAAGCAAAAGTAGCAGGAATCAACGCTGCCGGAGGATACGCCACCTTTACAGGAGCCTTAGGTTCTTGGATTACAAGATTGTTTGACACCGAAATTGGCGGCACGGGACTAACCGAGTTCATGGCTGGTCGAGCTGGAATCGAAACCGTGACAGGAACCATAACATCAAAAACAAGGGCTGACTACTTCCCAGGAGCCTTACCCATCCGAATAAAGCTCATAGTAGAAAAAGAGTCCGAAAAGCTAATCGGTGCTCAAATCATAGGAGGAGAAGAGGTACCTCAACGCATAAACGCCTTATCCTTTGCCATACAAAAAGAAATGACTGTGAGAGAACTGGCGAAAGCTGAGACCTGCTATGCGCCTCCAGTTTGCGAAACTTGGGAGCCAATGGTCTTAGCTGCAGAAATGGTGATAAGAAGACTTCGATAAACTCTTTGAAAAATAACCCAGTAATATCCTAGCCTAGCCCAAAAGGCTAGGCAACTTTCTGCCAATTTTTTATGAGAAGGCATCAAATTTTTTCTGATGATAAGAAAACTTTATTTGCTCGCTTCATCTTAATCGAGTCTCTTGTAAACGGTGATTCCTGTGGAAAAGGAGAAACTAAAGATCGCTTTTTATTGGGCGGCTAGTTGTGGAGGCTGCGAAGTAGCTGTTCTGGATGTCAACGAGAAAATCTTGGATGTCGTTGCAGCGGCTGACATCGTCTTCTGGCCAGTGGCCATAGACATAAAATACAAAGATGTCGAAGCAATGCCCGACAAAAGTATAGACGCCTGCTTCTTCAACGGCGCAATAAGAACTGAAGAAAATGAGAAGATGGCTAATCTTCTGAGACAGAAATCAAAGATACTCGTGGCCTTCGGCTCATGTGCCTGCGACGGATGCGTAAAAGGCCTCGCAAATCTCTGGGACAAGGAAACAATCTTTGAGAGAGCATATTCTGAAACTCCATCAACCCAAAACCCAGAATATGTGACCCCGAAAACACGTCTCAAAGTCAAAGAAGGAGAGCTGGAACTTCCTGAATTCTATGACACAGTGAAAACATTACCTCAAACCGTGGATGTCGATTACACCATTTCTGGTTGTCCACCGCCTATTCCGGAGATCCTCAACATGTTTATGGCAATAATAAGCGGCAATCTGCCTCCAAAGGGTTCAAGTTTCTTGCCAAACAAGTCGGTCTGTGACGAATGCCCAAGAGAGAAAAAGGACAAACAACTCTCAGAGATAAAAAGAATCTACGAACTCGAAGATGACCTTGAATCATGCTTTTTGGATCAATGCGTGATTTGTATGGGTCCAGCCACCCGAGCAGGCTGTGATGCTCAGTGTCCAAAGGTTAACGTGCCTTGCACTGGTTGTGGTGGTCCAGGTCCTCGGGTGATCGATCAAGGTGCTGCAGCTATAGGTGCCCTTGCTTCCATCGCTACAAATCCGGATGTTGTTAAGGAGATTGTGGATCCGGTAGGAACCTTCTACAAGTATTCATTAGCTCACTCTATCCTCCGAAGGAAGGTGAAGAAATGAAAGAGATAGTGATAGATCCCATCACAAGGCTGGAAGGCCACGGAAAAATAACCATATTCCTGAATGATGATGGAAACGTGGAGAACGCCTACTTCCAAGTTCCTGAACTGCGGGGCTTTGAACGGTTCTGCGAAGGAAGAAGGGTTGAAGACCTACCTATAATCACAACCAGAATCTGTGGGGTCTGCCCAGT
Source organism: Candidatus Bathyarchaeum sp. (assembly GCA_020344315.1). GTDB lineage: Archaea > Thermoproteota > Bathyarchaeia > Bathyarchaeales > Bathyarchaeaceae > Bathyarchaeum. Next base: position 698,266 of record CP070820.1, on the reverse strand, counting down.
TGCCCATCACATGGCAGGTGCAAAAGCTGCAGATATGGCAATGAATGCTGAACCGACAGAGACAGCGAAGAAGCTGAGAGAACTTGAGTATTGTGGCTATTACATTTATGACCACATACTTCACTTCTACTTCTTGGGAGGCCCAGACTTTGTTGTAGGACCTGATGCTCCCGCCGCTAAACGTAACATTCTTGGAGTAATAGAGAAAGTCGGGTTGGATATTGCTGGTGAAGTAATAAAGCACCGTGCTTTTGGACAAAGGATCACTGGAATTCTTGGTGGAAGACCAACTCATCCGGTAAGTGCTCTTCCGGGCGGTATGGCAAAGACAATAAATGAGGAAGAACGGCAAGACATCGAAAATATGCTTAAGAGCTGTCACGAGTTCGCCAAGTTCTCCCTGAAACTCTTCGACGACGTTGTTCTGAAAAACGCTGATTACGTGAACCTGATCACAAGCGACCCCTACAATCTGGAAACATACTACATGGGAACCGTTGACAAGAACAACAAAGTTAACTTCTATGACGGCAAAGTCCGAGTGGTCGATACACAGGGAAAAGAATTCGTCAAATTCGGTCCTACCGAATATTTGGATGTTATCGAAGAACATGTTGAACCATGGACTTACGTTAAACTTCCTTACCTGAAGAAAATTGGTTGGAAAGGTCTCATTACCGGACCAGAAACCGGAGTATACCGAGTTGGTCCATTAGGAAGACTTAATGCTGCTGATGGAATGGCAACACCAGTCGCCCAAGCAGAATATGAGCGGATGTACAAAACTCTTGGCGGAAAACCAGTTCATGCTACCTTAGCCTTCCACTGGGCTAGGCTGATTGAACTCATGTATGCAACCGAAAGAGGATTAGAACTGGTCACGGACAAGGACATTACTGGCAAGGACATTAGAAACAAACCTGGAAAGCCTGACGAAGGAGTTGGGATAGTTGAAGCTGCCAGAGGCACTCTTATTCACCATTACCAGTTGGATGAGAATGCTTTGGCGAAGAAAGTCAACCTCATAGTGGCTACAACCCATAACGCTCCCGGCATCTGCATGTCAATAAAGAACGCTGCACAAGGCCTAATACACAACGGTGAAGTCAGCGATGGTATATTAAATATGGTGGAGATGGCTTTCAGAGCTTACGACCCATGCTGGGCCTGCGCTACCCACTTTGCAATAGGCGAGATGCCATTAGAAGTCAAGATTTACGACAGCGAGAAACAACTTTTGAAGACTATAAGAAGATAGGTCAGATAATAGATCAAAAGTGGAGTTCTCCTGTCTAACTGCGGAAACCAATTCATTACACTGTTAAATTAGGCTCTGAATTTCTTGGTTGTAAAACATGCAATAAAGTTAATATTCTGAAACTCATTACAGTTGCAACTCTAGATAAAGGTGATAATGAATGGAAGTGAATGCAGCTATAAATGGGTTCGGAAGAATAGGCAGGCTCTTGTATAGGGCAGCCCTTGAAACAAACGCAGACATAAACTTTGTAGCAATCAATGACCTGACCGACGCAAAAACTCTAGCGCACCTATTGAAAAACGACACTGTCCACGGCAAATTTCCCTTCGATGTAGAAGTGAAAGAAGGAGCTCTTATTGTAGACCGAAAAGAGCTTAAGGTTCTGGCACAACCAGACCCCACAAAACTACCTTGGAAAGAAATGGGCGTCTACGTAGCAGTAGAATCAACAGGAAGATTCAGAGCTAGGGACGCAGCCGCAAAACACTTAACAGCCGGAGCTGAAAAGGTTCTCGTTTCCGCGCCGATGAGTCCCGCAAAAAGCGCTGACTTGACAGTGGTTTATGGCGTAAATGATGACCTCTACAATCCGAATGAACATAACATAATCTCCTTGGCATCATGCACTACTAACTGTTTGGCGCCAACGGCAAAAGTTCTCAATGACACATTTGGCATCGAACAAGGTATCATGACTACAGTTCACGCTGTAACCAATGACCAGAGACTTCTTGACATGCAGCACAAGGACATGAGACGAGCCAGATCAGCCGCCTTTAACATGATCCCGACAACGACCGGCGCAGCCAAAGCAGTTGGTTTAGCCCTTCCTATGCTTGATGGAAAATTGAACGGTATGGCAATACGTGTCCCAATACCCGACGTTTCCATAGTTGATTTGGTGGTAACGCTCAAGAAAGAGGCGAGCAAAGACGAAGTTAACGAAGCTTTCAAGAAGGCAGCCAACGGATATCTGAAAGGCGTGCTAGAATACAGTGAGGAGCCTCTTGTTTCATCGGATTTGGTGCACAATCCTAACTCAGCCATCATAGACGGAAGCTTAACCATGGTCATTGGAAACTTGGTTAAAGTCCTTGCATGGTATGACAACGAGTGGGGCTACTCAGTTAAGATGTCGCGGATGATCGAAAAAATCTGCAAGATGGCAGCCTAAACTGGTAAACCACACAAATCTCAAATCCAACCCTTTTCCTTTTTTAAAGAGGTGACAGCATGTCAAAATTTTTGACAATAGACGATTTCGACTTGAAAGGCAAGACGGTTCTTGTTAGAGTCGACTTTAACTCGCCGCTTGACCCGAAAACCAAGCAGATTATTAATGATAAGAGAATTCGTGCCCACGCAGAAGCAACCATTAAAGAGCTTGTTCAAAAAGGCGCAAAAACCGTTATCTTAGCTCATCAGGGAAGACCTGGAGAAGCAGACTTCATTCCCCTTGATCAGCACGCTGAGCTTCTCGGCAAGGCGCTAAGCATGCCAGTGAAACATGTAGAGGATGTTCTGGGAGAGAAGGCTCAGAAGGCAGTCAGAGAATTGAAGAGCGGAGAAGTTCTAGTCTTAGGAAACGTTCGGAGCGTCTCAAACGAACGAAAGAAAGGAACACCTGAAGAACATTCTAAAACCGAGTTCGTAAAGAACTTAGCTCCATTAGCAGACGTTTTCATTAATGACGCCTTTGCTGCGGCTCACAGAGCTCATATTTCAATGGTTGGTTTCACAGCTGTTTTGCCTAGTGCTGCTGGAAGGATAATGGAGAGAGAACTCAAAGCTCTTGGGAAGGTTCTGGAGGCTCCTGAGAAGCCCTCTGTCTTCGTTATTGGGGGGGCGAAGGGCGACGACTCGTTGGATATATCGCGTTATGTGCTGAAGAACGACATAGCTGACTACGTTTTAACTGGCGGGGTGATAGGTCATATTTTTCTCGTAGCCAAGAATGTGGACTTGGGAGAACCGAACATGCGGTTCTTGGAAATGAAGGACCTGATGGGTTTAGTTCCCGGCATAAAGGAGCTAATGAATGAATATCCTGGGGCTGTTATAGTTCCAGTGGACCTAGCCATGCAAGTTGATCAGAAGAGAAAGGAGATTACTGTTGAGGAGCTTCCTACCAACAATCCCATCTTTGACATCGGAACTGAGACCGGTAAGAAATTCGGTGAGATAATTCGAAATGCCAAAACCATTGTGGTCAGTGGTCCTGTGGGTGTTTTCGAAAATCCGGAGTTCAAGGCGGGATCTCAGATGGTTCTTGAGGCGGTAGCGGCTTCTGAAGGGTTCTCTCTGGTTGGCGGAGGACACACAGTTGCTGCCGTAGAAAAATTAGGTCTGGCTGACAAAATGTCCTATGTTAGCACGGCAGGAGGCGCCTTGATAGAGTTTCTTATGGGGAAGCAGCTGCCCGGAGTTGTTGCTCTGGAGAAGGCAGCCGCCAGAACCTAATCTCCCACCTTTTTTGGGAACGTTTGTTCCAATTCAGCAGTTTTAGCAAAGCATATCTAACCCTAATTAACAGAATACGTCGGGTTTGTCTAAGTGATTGAGGGCCTCGTAGTTCAAATCTTGATTCTCGCTGTCTCTTTAGTTGTTTTGGCTGGGGCTAGCCATTACACTATACGGGCTGTAGAAAAGCTGATCGAGCTCACGGGCTTAAGCGAGATGTCTGCAGGATTTATAATTCTCGCAGTTTTAACCTCGACACCGGAAATAATTGTAGCCCTCTTCTCTATTCTTCAAGGGGAACCCGGAATAGGCATAGGAGATATTCTTGGTTCAAACGTCTTTAACATAGGAGCAGTTCTGGGCATACTTGGAGTGTTAGGTTACCTCAAAACATGCTGCACAGACCTTCTTTTAGACCTCACCGACATCCTCTTCATCACATCTCTTATCCCCCTTCTTCTCGTAATTTTCAATGTAGCAAGCCCCCTAGTCGGCATTCTTCTTCTGGGAACTTTTGTGGTGAATATCTATTTGATGGCAAAAAAGAGGACACCCGCAGTTGCCGCCAACGGTTCCGTGACTCCTGAAAAAGCAAACAAAATAAAGGTTATAGTTTTGTTAATTCTCGGCTTAGTGGCTGTTATTATATCTGCTCGTCTCGTTGTTTCATCCGGAATCGAAATTGCACTTATTTTCGGTGCTCCACCGATCCTGATTGGAGCAAAAGTTGTTGCTATAGGTACGTCTCTTCCAGAACTAACTCTGGATCTTACAGCTGTTCGACGAGGACATGTTCATCTAGCAATCGGGGACATCATTGGCTCTAACCTAACGAATCTAACTCTCGTCTTAGGACTGGTCCTTCTCACTTCCCCCTTCGCAGTTAACATAATGATCTTCACAGAAATTCTCCCATTTTTGCTGATAACTACAGTCATTTTCTGGCGTTTTCTCACAAGAGGCGGCATCTCAAAGGTCGGCGGCATAATCTTGATAATAACATACATTCTATTTCAAGCACTAATCCAACCACTTTGAAACCAACTATTGCTAATTTACGGACTACAAAGACCTGATCCTATCGCCAAAAGTTATATATACCAACGCACGAGCGAACCTATTCGCTAGTTTGAAATGAAGAATGCTGTTTGAAACGATGTTATTCCGAGGAGAAATGTTGACATGTCTATGCCCTTCGTTGTAATTACCGCTACTGGAAAGGACAAGCCCGGTTTGACAGCTGAGATAACCGAAATGATAGCCAAAGTAAACGGTAACATCGTCGACATCGAGGCATTCAGTATGAGAGGGCTCTTCGCCATCTTTATAATATTGGATTGCTGCTCCATCTCAATACCCCTTGTAGCCCTCAAAAATCAGCTTCTAGACCTCGGAAAGAAGATTGGCCTCGAAGTCAGCATAGACTCAATTGAAGCCGGACGACGAAAGAGCGGCAAGAAACTCGTGCTCTTAACAACCCTTGGAAAGGACAGGCCAGGCATAGTGGCAAAAGTTTCAAGTTTTCTTTCTCAAAACAACGCAAACATAGAACGGATACGGATGATCGCCTATGGAGAATTGAACGCCATGGAGATACTCATAGATATCAACGACATAATAATTCCCCTCGAAGACTTCAAAGAAGCCTTGAACAGAGCATGCAAAGAGGTTGGACAGGACGTCGTATTTCAGAAGGACACAGTTTTCCGAAGACCTAAACGGTTGATAGTCTTTGACGTAGACGGCACATTAATTGACGCTGAGATGATCGACGAGCTGGCAAAGGCTGCTGGAGTCGGCGGAAAAGTCAGCGAAATCACCTCAAGAGCCATGAATGGAGAGATCGAATTTAAACAAGCCCTCAAGGAAAGAGTACGACTTCTCAAGGGCTTAGATGCCAGCGTCCTCGAATCTATAGTTGAAAACTTAGATATAACCCCAGGAGCGGAGGAACTGATAACTGCCCTGAAAGCCCTAGGCTATAAAATTGCTCTGATTTCGGGAGGCTTCACTCAATTTGTTGGAAAGATCAAGGAAAAACTAGGTATTGACTACGTTTATGCCAACAAACTTGTAATCGAAGATGGGAAACTGACTGGCGAACTGGTGGAACCTATAATTGATGCGGAGCGAAAGGCTGAGTTGATGCGGGAGATAGCTGGGAAGGAAAATCTCTTGATGGAGCAGGTAGTTGCGGTGGGTGATGGGGCGAATGACAGGTTTATGCTCCAGAACTCAGGATTAGGAATTGCCCTTTATCCTAAGGAAGTTCTTCAGAAAGTGGCTGCTGGTGTCATAACTAAGGAGAACCTTGCTGGAATCCTCTATTGTCTGGGCGCGCCAGAGGAAAAGTTGAAAGAATTGGTTCCAGATAAAAAGCCTTAGAGAATACTAGTTGTCGAGTTGCTCATTTGATTGCGCGTTAATAGTGCTTTCTTCAAGGTTTATTCTACAGTATAGAACACTTCACTGTGAAATATAGAGTGAAAAACAACATAATTTAAATTGTGATTACACGAAAACAATCCGAGGGAGTGGTGAATTTTGTCTAATACAAACAGGGTTTTAATTCTTGCAGTTGTAGTTGTATCAGCTATAGCGATTTCTGCAACTGTTTTTTTGAACCTACAGATCAATGACTTGCAAACAACCATTTCAGGTCTCCAATCAGAAGTAACTTCGTTAGAAAACGAGAACCTTTCCCTTGAGACCCAAGTGTTGAGCCTTCAATCCGAAGTTACTTCAATAAATAACTCCAAGATTGCGCTGGAATCACAGGTTTCAGGTTTACAATCCGAAGTAACTACCCTAGAAAACGATAAAACCGCTCTGGAGTCTCAGGTTTCCAGTCTCCAATCCGAAAAAACATCACTAACCAATGAAAAGACCACTCTGGAATCTCAGGTTGTAAATCTGCAATCTGAGAAAGCCTCATTGGAAGATGATAAGACTAACCTAGAGTTTCAGGTTTCCGATTTGCAATCCGAGGTAACGACACTAAGCAATGAAAAATCTTCGCTAGAGTCTCAGGTTTCCAGTCTCCAATCCGAAGTAACGACACTAGAAAACGACAAAACTACTCTAGAAAACGAAAAAACCGCTCTGGAATCTCAGGTTTCCAGTCTCCAATCCGAAGTAACTACCCTAGAAAATGACAAAACCGCCCTAGAGTCTCAAGTTTCAACCTTAGAAGCAGAAATTGCAACACTGGAAGCTGAAGTACTTCTGAGTTATGACACAGGTTATGCCGCGGGTGAAGCTGTAGGCTACCTGCTCGGGTATGATGAAGGGTACACTCAAGGATTAGACGATAGTGCGGGAGTAGGCTATACCATAAGGGATCCAACTTACGCAGAAGCAATTGAGTTTATCGCGTCAGACACAACTGATCAGAATACATACACCCAAGATTATACATGTTTCAATTTTGCTGCAGACTTCGAAGCAAATGCCTTTTACCAAGGCTATAGAGTTGGTTTTGTTTACATGGCGTTTGCTGATGATACTGCACATGCGATTATTTGTTTCGATGTTATAGAAACCGGTATAATGTTCATAGAACCTCAAAATGACCAAATCGTCTCCATATCTGTTGGCGATTATTATCTAGGTAAACTAATAGTCTACTATGCGATAGTGTGGTAAACCTAAAGTTGGGTTGGCAAGAACACCTGATAGGCTATTTAGGCGATGTTAAACAAGCATACTCTTATCAAGAAAAGCTGGGGATTATCCGCCGCCATTTTTGTAATTCATCTCTATTAAGAGCTCTCTTTTTTGGTCCAAAATTCTTGAAATTTTCGTGTTGACAAAGAGGCACATAAAATTAACATTCAATTTTTAAGATTTTTGCTGAGGGTTTTTGGATAATACGTTTGGATGATATCGTAGCGTTAATATTCATGGAGCGTTAAAACATACGGCGAAGTTATTGGAGAATAGACGAATGGTAAGGAAGCCTATTGGTGAGGAGGTTCGGCACAGATTTCCTCGATTAACGATGAGTCTGTTCATGGCAGCTATCTTCTTTTTAATCAATACCTTTGTTCCGGGCACGATAGATGAAATAACCCTTCCAGGTATTAATGTAAACGCTGGCACGCTAATAGGAACTATTGCGCTGATTTTCACAGCTATCTTTATGATACGGGCATTGGCAGATGCTCTGGTGCTGAGCGACATTTTGACAGATGTCTTCGTTAGGCGACTAGGGATTAAGGAAGAAAGGTCTCCGAAGAGAGCTGCGAGAGAGGCCATATACATCATAGCAATTATTCTGGTGACAACAGCTCTTCAGCCTCTACTGGATACTTTGGAGCCGAGTGTCAAAGGCTTGTTGTCAAACATTACCATATATGTTGCTCTTGGAATAATTCTCGTCCTAATTTATGATATTGGGCGAATCCTCTATCGTATAGTCGAACGAAAAACCGAATCTGTAGCAGACAGTCTCGCTAGAATGGCTGAGCGAAGGAAGAACAGGGAGTAAAATGGATCAGATTCAAATACTCTTTCTTCTCATCTATCTCCTGACCATTCTCCTTTCAGCCACCGAAATCGTTCCCTTGTCAGTCGGTGCAATGATTGGAGCTTTGCTAACCGTTCTGTTCGGTCTCCTCTACAATGTGTTCGAATATGGAGAAGCTGTAAGTTTCATTGACTTTCGACTACTTGGCTTGCTACTGGGTGTAATGATAGTTGTGGAGGTGGCGAGGCGGAGTGGACTCTTTCGTTTCGGAGCCCTGTATGCTGTTAAACTTTCTAGGGGAAATCCGGGTAGGCTCTTCGTCTTTATCTGCGTGGTGTCTGCAATTGTTTCATTGTTTCTCAGTGACCCGATGGCGATGCTTCTTATAGCCGCTGCCATGGCGACGATAACTAAGCTGTTACGTTACGACCCGGTGCCTTACTTCATTTCTGCTATGATGATGATAAATCTGGGGGGAACAAGCACTCTGATAGGCTCGGTGGCTAACATGATAATCGGAGTTGAAGCAGGAATAAGTTTTACAGAGTTCATCAGCTACTTAGCCATTGGTGAAATTGCCCTATGGGTAATAACCATACTCATTTTGTATATGCTTTTCAAGTCAAGGCTCGGAGAAAAAAAGGAACTGCCTGAATATAATCCATGGGAGAGCATAGAAGACAAGAAAATCTTTTACCGTTCCATCCTAATCCTCGCCCTTCTAGTAGGACTTTTTTTGACGCTGGAGAACCTTGGTGTTGGACCAGAAGCTGTAGCTTTGGGCTGTGCCATTCTTGCCTTGGCTCTGAGCAGTTTTGATCCGGCAGAGATCTTCAAGAAACTAGATTGGGAGACGGTCTTCTTTATAGCAGGCTTTATGGTTGTTGTTCGCGGTCTAGAGAGCACACAAATCCTGACCGAAATATCAACGCAACTATTCCAAACTCTCGGAGGAAGCACCTTGGCGGCAAGTATGACGACTCTATGGTTTAGTGGCCTCACCAGTGCAATAGTAAGTAACATGGCAGTTGCCCTAACATTTACCCCAATGATCAGCGGAGTTTTCGGTACAAATCCAGCATTGTGGTCTGCGCTAGTCCTTGGAAGTAATCTGGGAGGCGCTACAACACCCCTCAGTGGTACTGTAGCCATTATGGCGATAGGCGCCCTCAAACGTGAAGGGCTCACTCTAAGTTTCGGCGAGTTCACGAAAGTAGGTATAATCATGTCTGTTGTTCAATTAGGCTTCGCCAGCATTTATCTAATTGTAAGGTTTAATTTATGGATGTGAAAAAGTTGGTTAAAAAGTGGCTTTTGTCCAGAAAAAGAAAACCAGAATCGGAATATGAAGAAGCTAAGAGAAAATTCGAGATGGCTATCGGAAAACCTTTCATTACCCTAAAACTGGAAATTCCAAACGGATTCGAAGAACTCTACAACGAATTCCTTAAACTGGAAAAGGATGATGAATTCCGTGAAGAGGTTAAGGACCTCATAAAAAAACGGCTCCTGATTGACAAGCGACAAAAAAAGCGTTCATAGCTGGAATAATATTCCTATCCAATCTGCATTTTCTATCTCACTAAATATGTCAGTTTTCGTTTAACCGAATTTGTAACGCTTTTTTATTGGCTGTTTTATTTCCCATGTGCATACAAGACCTTCGGGAAATATGACGTAGTCACCTGCTTCAAACTCCACTGACCCTTCAGGAGTGCTAACCACAGCCTTTCCTTCCAGAATTAGGCATGTCTCCTGCACATTGTACTCCCAAGGAAACTTAGATTTCTCTTTTTCCCAGATAGGCCAGCACGCTGCTTCTTTCTTCTCATTTTCAGTAGGCTTTTTGATTACCGGCTTCATTTTGATCCACAACTCTAACACATACAGGGAAATATATTGCTTTTTATCTCACTGAGCACTAGAGTTCTTAAAAACTGAAAGATTCTGTTAACGCACCAGCTTATTGTTTCTGTAATCAGATGCCGTTTGTCTGCTGAGATGCTTTTAGCGATGGCTATTAAATGTCGACTAGGATTTCCTTCAGAGCTTCTACTTCTTCTCGAAGCGAGGTTATCTCTTTCTTCAGAGTGTTAGCCTTCTTTTCTCCCGCTTTCTTGAGTTTCTCTATCTGTTCCAGAAGTTCAGCTCTCTCGCTTTGTAGATTCTTAATTTTTTCCCTTAAATCCCCCAAAGTCTGCACAAGCCCCTGCTCAATTCCTTTAATCTCCCTAATCATGCCTTTAAGAGTTACCCTCTCTTTCTCTTTTCCTATCACGGTCCGGAATCTTCTTTCACATTGAGGGCAAGTGAAGATTCCTATTGTAAGCTTTAACCGTTCACCGGTTTTGCTGGGTCTGCCAACCATCGACCACATTTTAGTCGGGTTAGTTACCTCGGTTCCGCATCCGGAGCATACTGGCAAGTTCTGGCCTCAATATGAGTTGAGGCTAATCGTTAAAAGTGTTTTTAACTGTCCAAAGTTCATTTTTGGCTGACCGTGTAATGCCTCTAAATGCGTAACGTTTTACAGGCTTCGGTTATAGAATTCGACACTTTAGTTTTTCATATAAAACCATGACTTCAGATTACTGGATTCTATCAATATCGCGAACTCTCAACAATCACGTATCGAAGTGAATTTTGCCGGAAACATCTTAAACAATCGCGCTGAATATGTTCTGTAATCCTTTTTGGAAGGGGATTCAAGTGCGGTTAAGCGTATCATGGATAAAATACCTGAAAAATAGGCGAGGAAAAAAGATTCTGAGCCAGGCTCTCCGCATGTTCCGATTCCACTCTATTCCATTCAGCATCCTATTAAGAAATATGTTTGATGCACTTGAACCCCATAAGGCAAAATTCACTTTCCCCATGGTCGCATCTGTTGCAGCAAAAGACCCCGGGTTAACCCGTGAAATTCTAAGCCGTGGACATGAGGTTGCCGTTCACGGTTTCAAGCACCTCAATTATTCTTACCTGACAGAACAGCAACAGGATGATGATATCGAGAAGGCTCTTGACGCCTTCAGAGCAATTAGTATTCCAGTGTATGGATTTCGGGCACCCTACAACACCTACGCAGAAGATACGCCTAAACTCGTAGAGAAACATGGTTTTCTCTGGGACATTGGAATCGGCTACAATCCTAAACATAGGGAGGGCAGTTCTCCATTTCGAGTTAAAATAGACAACCACGATTCAAGTTTCGTCTGCATTCCCCTCAACAGATGGTCAGACGACTTAATGATTGACATACAGGGCTTCAGTAGCCACCAGATAGCAGAAACCTTGCGGCGTGTCATCAGAAGGGCTAGTGAAAAACATGGCGTGGTTATGTTTGATCTTCATCCCATCCGGATAGGACAGCCACAATATGTCGATGCATTGAAACATGTTGTGGAGTATGGAACAGAGTTGAATGGCTGGTTTCCAACAGTTAATGAAGCAGTGAACTATTGGAGTGAGCATGGCAGCTGGAAAGATGACGCCTCTTTCTGCTGCCTATTAACCGGTGATATAGATAACTTCTCTTTCTTTGACTACCTTCAACGTTTATTTTAAATATAATATGAAACGAGGTTATGGCATGGGCAAATTATTGGGGCGACTGCTTAGAATTCTTGCATGGTTGGCACCAGCCTACCAGTTCCGCGCTAGTGTCTACCGCAAATGTGGAGTTAAGGTTGGCAGAAACGTCTACATCGGCTTTCTAGTAATGATGGACGGGGAGTACCCAGAATACATTGAGATCGGAGATGAAGCCAGCATCGGTCCGGGAGTAAGCATCATGGCTCACTCCAGCGCAAGTCCATTCCATCAACGATTCAAAATCTATCATGAAGGACCCAAAAAAGTTACAATCAAGCGGGGGGTCTGGCTCGCTGCCGGAGCAATTATCCTTCCGGGGGTCACGATTGGTGAGGGAGCGATTGTTGCTGCCGGATCGGTTGTGAGCAGAGATGTCCCTCCATACACAATGGTAGCGGGAAACCCTGCACGTGCTGTTAAAAAATTGAAGAAACCCGGAGAAGAAGAGGAAACTTAGTTTCTTTGAACCTCAGAAACTGCGGTGCGCTCAATTCAAATGGTTATACCCAGTTTTTTCAGTATATTCTTGATGTCGCCTACTGTCTGAATCTCCATGATATCATCGTCACTCATAGCAACCTCAAAAGCAGATTCAATCTCGCTCACCAGCATTAAATGCGCCATGGAATCCCATTCTTTCACGCTCTTTCGGGACATATCATCACTGACCTTGTCAATGAGCAAAACCTTTGCCAGAATATCCTTCAGTTTAACCTCTGCACTAGCCATTTTTGACATCCAACCACTCAGGCATCTCTAATGTAGATTTAGTCAAGTCAAGCCTCCACCTGTAAAGGTTTCCTTCCCTTGAAAATTCTTCAAAACCATGATCAGAATAGAAGCTCTTAACAGGGACATTCTTTTGAGTTGGAATATACTCCCCAACCAGTGTGGAAACGCCTTGTTCTTTCGCGTCTTCCACAATTTTTGCCAAGAAAGCTGTCTCGACTTTGCGCCCAATAACACGGCAACTCAAGAGAAACGAGTCTAAAGTCCATGTTTTCGGTTCTTTTCGGACGATAGCCACCCCAACTATTCCCTCGTCTCCTAATCTATCGGAAACCTGCAGACTGTAAATGTCAAATTGGTCCGTCGCTTCCTTCATCTTCCCAATTTCAACATCGGTATATCGACGGGTAGTCGCATTAAACTGGTTTGTCTTATTCACCATGCGCACAATCCTTGGCATACCCATCTCATCAGCATACTTGATCACGATTTTCATCTCTAAAGATTTCAGAAAATCTTCCAATGTGCTGATTGATTCCCGAAGTTCTTCCCGCTTTTTTCTTGCATGGTACATTTCTCCCCGCATCTTATCCTCTTCAGTCAGCGCAAGGATGTTGAAGTCGTTCATGTTTTCCATGGTTTGCCGATACAGAAACGGGGAAGAAGGCATGTCTACGACCAAGACCTGAGGTAACGCCTGTTTAATCTGTTCGCGTTCATGGGGGTTATCATCTATGAAGACCATGCTATCGAATCCGATATTGATTTCCTTTGCCAGTTCAATCATGTTCTGGACTTTGTTCTGCCAGTTAATTCTGATAGCTGCGAAATGTTTCTCGCGTAAGAGCATGTGAGGATGCTCCTTGATAGCCTTCATAGCATCATCAGGGTTGTTTTTGCTGTTTATCGCCAAGAGGATTCCGCGATTGTAGTAGCTCAGCAAGACCCTCTGAAAGTCTTTGTAAGCGTTTCCGGGCGAGTCGACTCCTAATTTGATTCCTTCGATTCCATCCTCGCCAATGATGCCGCCCCAGAGTACATTGTCTAAATCTAATACGATGCACTTTCTTGTGAGGTTCTTCAGAGCCTTAATGTATCCCATGTACTCGTCTGCAATCACGGGTAGGAAGGACTCGCTGAAAAGAAAAGAACCCCTGTAATACAACATCTGGTCTAGGCAACGTGACTTTCCATGTTTGCTTGCAGCGCCTTCAAGATCAACAACGTAAACCTGATTGCTCTTCCTATACAATTCTGCTAGTCGCTGATTTAATCCCTGAAAGAAGCTCCGCAATCCACTTTTCGCCTTGTTATCTAGGATTCCGAAGGGAGTGAATGATGGAACTATAAAGTTGTTAATCAACACAATAGCGTCTGTCCTAGAGGTTAGCATGGACAAGATCGCCTGTAGTCGATTGCTAATCTCTGTCTGATGTTTCTCTACGTCAGATAACTTTACAAAATCTGAAATGAAATTCTCATTCAGCAAAACATCTGCTTGAACAGCCAAAATAATTACGTCTGGTTTGAAGGCGTATAACCCGCTATTTTCGTCAAGGATTTCCTGCTGGTATTGGTTAAATGGTGCAATGTATATTTCAGGATACAATTGGGCGAGGCGGCTTTTAATATCGAGGTATATGCCCAAGGGGTCTATTGTGAATGAGCTTAGCAGAGCCACCTTTATCCTCTTTTCGTCGGGGATATTGAGGGATTCTAGGTCGAGCTTTTTAATCCGTTTGTAGGCATTCCAGTAGTTCAGATGATTTGCCGCTTCTCGAACCTGATTCAACAGTTTTTCTAGCGTTCTACTGACTGGTTCGCTGGTTTTCTTCTGTGATGTTTCATCAGAATCCATTGGGAGATACCGCCTCTGCTTTCACGTTAAGTTCGTTCGCTATTTTAGTGGAACTCTGTGCAACGGCAAAAGCGACAGCATGGGATAAGGAGTGGGACATGCTAACCTTCACGTTTAAGGGGCTAGTCTTCTCTTCGCGACTTAAGTTTAGGTTGACTTTAGGTGCTCCATACTTATCTCTGAGAATCTCGATATCGTGAATTTTAACATCGCAGAACCTGTTAACTGCCTTGTAGACCGCTTCTTTTCCAGCAAAATTCGCAGCAAAATGGGGCGCTGGGCTGCTGAAGGATAAACAATATTCAATCTCTTTCGGAGTGAAGACTCGCATGTAAAAATGTTTGTTGCTTGAGTAGTTCAATCGCTCGAAACGGGCAATTTCTACAACGTCAACTCCGATGTTCCATTCGCTCATAAACTCACCACTAATGGAAGTGACTAGTTTTCACAGTCTCTACCACGTCACACAACAAATGTGTAAGTTATTTATAGCTTCTGTTGTCTGCACCCACAGAAATGTCGCTAGCCTTTCACATTGATGTCAAGAACCACCTGATACCATCGAGGACCAATTGGCCTCACGATTCGTCCAGAGTCTAACTTAAAGTTGACGCCTAGGCTATGCAGCTTTTCGGAGACTTTTTCCTCGACTTTTTCTACGGGGTCTTCAGTTTTTTTTGCGTGTTGAAAAGCATAATAGTGGGCCCATCCTCCCGTCGGCTTCAGAGCCAATAGGGCAGAGTCGAGGTAACTGTAGGCTCTTTCGGGTAGTGGCATAAGAACTCTGTCAGCGATGTTTTGAAGCTCTGTTTCTATAACCTTTTTTGCGTCTCCTTTGATAGGAACAATTTTGTCTGCAACCCTATTGAGTCTGATGTTTTCGTGAAGTAAGTGGATGGCAACTGGATTGATATCTATCGAATAGACCTTCAGGGGCTCTGAATGTTTCGCGATGAATATGGAATAGCAGCCTACGCCAGCGAACATGTTCAAAACAACTTCCCCCGTCTGAATCAGCTCTGCGATTCGTAATCTCTCATAGGAAAGTCTGGGCGAAAAGTATGCTTTGTCTAAATCGATTTTGAAGATGCAACCATACTCCCTGTAGATGGTTTCTGTTTTTCTTTCGCCTAAGAGAAACTCCAGTTGTCGTAGCCTGTAATCGCCTGAGACTGAGCTGGCTTGGCGCCATACTGCCTTCACTTCTCTGTGAATGCTCATGATGGCTTCGGCGATGAGGCGGCTGTGGTGCTTGAGGGGTTCTGGAACTCGGATAACAGCGATGTCGCCGATAATGTCGTAGGTTTTGTATATTTGCGTTAGTTGTTGGGGTTCAAGTTTGTCGGCTAGAATGTTTTTCAGGTTTTTCTTCAGTTAGACCCTCTCCAGAAGGCAAGAACGGTGATGTTATGCGGGGTCTTTCGGTTTGTATTTTCCCCTTCCCTTATATTTGCCCTTGTATCGTCTACTCTTAACCCTTTTTCGAATAGCCTCTTCCTCAGCCTTTTCCTCATTCATAAGCTATTACGCCCATTTTCCAAAGTTTCTCCTTTCATGAAAACATATAAGCCTTAGGTCCCCGCGGAGAGAAGGGTGCCTCAGCCAACCTGTTAGCCTGCAAGGTTTGTTATTTAGAATTAGTAGTCAAAGGTTCTTCTATGCACCTTTTCAACGTAGAAAAAACAACCGCGGGGTCACCAGACTTTCCAACGAATCCGTTGGCGCCTGCGTTAAAGGCTTTGAGAGCTGTCTCTTTATCTCTTGTTACGGTGAACACGATGAATGGAGTATTGTTGCCGCTTTCCCGGAGTGCCTTGAGAAACTCGATACCGTTTATGTCGGGCATATTAATGTCACAGACGATTACATCAGGTTTCTTCTTCATCTTTTCCAATACTTCATCAGCCGAAGAAGCTGATTCTACATCAAAGGCACCTTGCAATTTCAGACATTGTTTTGCGCTTTTTAAGAACTCTACATCGTCATCTACGAATAGAACTTTAATCCGCTCTTTTTTGTTAGAAGCTTGCATCGTGATTCATGATGCATTTTTAAACGTTAAAACTTTAATGGATACAATGCATCACTAATAAGTTAAAAAGTGTTAAATAATAATACAGTGTAACACTTCTAACTTGAAGGGATAATATGTCGTTTCTAAACAAAAAGAGAAAAACAGTTGGTCGCTCATTCAGAATAGATGAAGAATGGCTCCAAGTCTTAAATGAGGAAGCAGAAAGACAAGGAATCAGCGTCAATTCCCTTCTGAATCGGCTCCTTCAGCAATACTCCTTCATCAGATACATGCTACGTTACGGTGCAATAACATTAACACGGAAAGGTTTTTCCGCTATCTTAGAATCTTGCCCAGAAGACAAAATAAGAGAAAATGCAAGAAACGCTGGTTCATCAATCGTTAAAGATCTTGCACGAACAATGGGAATCCCCACTAGCTACAGCTTCTTAGTTTATTTGATTAAGAAGCTTATTTCTGGGTTTGCAGGATGGTTCGAGTGTGACCATCATGTTAAACGAGACCGAGAAATCTTTCATTTGCGCCATGATTTGGGGCCTAACTGGAGCATCTATCTTGCTGAAATATCAGCTGAAATATTCAGGTCCAGCTTGAACAAAGAGATAAAAACCGAGATTTTAGGCGATTCCGTAACCCTAATCGTTGACAAGTAGGACAAGACAAACGAGTTTACTTCATCAAGATGGAGCCTCGGGCGGGATTTGATCCCGCGACCAACAGCTTACAAGGCTGCCGCTCTACCGGGCTGAGCCACCGAGGCACCGGTAGCCTTAACGGGTTCGTTAAGTAAAACCTTTTTTGTAGTGACTACCCTATAGATTTTCCGTTTCTAAAAAAATGAAAGGTATGGAAAAAAATAGAAAATTTCCTGTTTCCTTTTCTATTCTTAGAATTTTTCGGGTGGGATATAATTGCCATGGTTTTCTTTGGCTCTAAGGAGGCGTTCGTATTGCTGGTTTAGTACCCAAAACAACACTTCTGGTGTGTACGTGACGTTTTTCTTATAGAATTCCCTAACGCGTTTAATCTTAGCCAAGTTTTCTGGAATACGGATGCTAAATTGCTTGGAATAATCCTCCTTACTATACTCCTTATCTAATACCTGCTTGAAGAGCATGCGTAAATCTTCGTATTTAGGAACGTAGCCTGTGGGCGCTTCTATTGCATCCGCTTCATTGTGGACGCGTAGTTCCATCCATTTTACCCAGACATGTTTGTCTCGAGGATCATTGACATAATCACCTTCTTTATCCTGCAAGAAATAATTAACTCCAAAGATAAGAGGCTGTTTCTCGAGCTTTTTTCCGAACTCAAGATTATTACGAACATTCTTTCCTAAGGGAATAGAGATGAAGTCCTGAATACTCATCATGTTAATTTCAGGTATTCCCTCTTTTCCAACTGTGGCAAAAGTTGTTTCCGTCTCCAAAGCTGCTCCATATGCGATAATTCCGTGTTCCCAATCAAAGCTTTGTTGAACTGGAACATACGCCTTAGTGTCCCGTCCTCCATACATTATCCCACTTAACTCAACTCCCAGGGGGTTTTCTAACTCAGGATCACAATTTTCCAGTGCCTTTAGGGTTACTGCGTACCGAGCATTCTTGTGGGCGGGTGGAATCGCATTACCCGTTTCGTCTTTCTTGCCTTCGTACCATTTTCCTGAGAAGTTGATTCCTTCTTTGGGAAGTTTGCTGCCCATGCCTAGCCAGTATGGTTTGCCATTTTCAACCAAAACGTTGGAAAAGATAATTTCGCCGGGATTATGAAGTACATTGAAGATTGAAGCGTCATCTATCGGATTGACATCTTTGATGATACCAAAAATTCCTGCCTCAACATTAACTGCTTTTGCAATTGAATCAATTTCGCGAATATATGCAATGTCGTCGCCTAATATGGTTTCACCGGGTAGCATTGCCGTAGATGTTTTGCCACATGCGCTGGGAAAAGCACCGGCAAAATAGGTTCTACGTCCGCCTGGACCATGCACTCCCATGAGCATCATATGCTCAGCAAGCCATCCCTCAGTGTTTGCTTTGCGGATAGCGAGGCGAAAAGCAAGTTTCTTAAAGCCTATAGAGTTACCGGCATACTGCGTATTAACACTGTAGATAGTGTTATCCATATAGTCAATGTAGATGCATTTCTTTTCATGTTCTAGGCTAACCATGCTCTCATTCAGTTTTCCTGCTGAATGTAGAACACGTAAGAAATCCTTGTCTGGTCCTGATTGGCAGAATATTTCATAACCTGACCGATATAGGAGGTCTTCAGAGTGAGCTACATACCAAGAATCAGTGCATTGGAGTCCAAGAATTGTGAATACCGAGTTGGTGGGTCCTAAGGAAAGAAAACGGGCAATCATTGTGCGACCCCTCATGGAGTCTCTAAGTAAGCTTTTCACTTCTGCCAAACCTTCTTGGCGGTCGATTTGGTTAAGGGCTTTGCTAAGAAAGACTCTCTTAGGTACAAGGTATTTTGTAGCTTTTCGGTCCCGTCCCTGATCATAAAATCCGTCATAGTGGATTGTGTGTCCCTGTATCTTGAGGGGAGCTTCTTCGTTGTTGGTGATTGCTTGTTGCCGTACATAAGCTATATCCTGTGCAGAATCGCTGCAGATGAATACTTGCTCGGCGTTGCATAGGTCAGCAGACTTGGCAATAAACTCGTGGACTTTGGGAATGGATATTGCGCATAGTTTTTTGTAGTCAGGTTGGCTGAGCTTAGGTCGTAATGCTTCAATGTATGGGTTCATGGTTTAGCCTCTTTACTTCGTGTTTATTGTTGGTTGGAAAGCTTTAAAAATTGCCATGACATTTAAACTTTATGTTAACAAAATGTTAAGAATCAAAGATTTAGAGAAAAAGATTCTGCTTAATATGTTGGAGAAGGGAAATCAGCCTCTTGTTAAAATAGCAAAAGACATCGGAGTCACAAGGCAAACTGTCGCAAAAAAAATTGAACAAATGCACGAATCTGGATTGATACTTTCATTTTTTCCAAAACTTGAACCAGAAATATTGGGCTTATCTATTCAAGCGTACATATTAATGCAAGAAGACCCCCGAAGCGATTGCAGAAAAGAGACTGAAGAAATTGTAAAGAATCTTCCCCAAGTATCTGAATTTCAGAGAATCTTTGGAAAGTACGATAGTATTGTAAAGGTTTTAGTGAAGAATAACAAGGAATTGACTGACTTGGTAAAGAAGATTCATGATCTGAACGGTGTAAAAGATACGGAGACTTTCATAGTTCACAGCACAATCAAAGACAAGCCTGAAGAGCCATTTAAGAAAGTTCTAGCGGTCCCCATGGAGTGACCTAAGTTTTTCACTAGATTCTCAAGTGCAGAGAGTTAGGGCAAAAATCGCGGAACAGGTGAAAGGTATAGAATTTTATGGAGCCTCGGGCGGGATTTGAGCCCGCGACCAACAGCTTACGAGGCTGCCGCTCTACCGGTCTGAGCCACCGAGGCGTTTCCAGTGAATTGAGTGAACCCCACATTTTTAAGACATTCGGGACCAAACAGTAAGTAGAGGTTCCCCGATTGGCTTCAGCAAAGGATCTGGGTGAAAGAAAAATCATAGAACTCATTCTAGAATGCCTAGACCATATGCCAGATAATCCGGTTCCCTTCGGAGACGATGTCTCAGCAGTAGAAATAGGGCACGACAAATTAGCAGTAATAAAAGCGGATATGCTTGTCGGAAAAACTGATGTTCCAAGAACTATGAGCCTCTGGCAAGCCGCCCGCAAAGCTGTAATAATGAACATAAGTGACCTAGCTGCAAAGGGAGCCCAGCCCCTTGCCCTCCTAGCCTCTATCGGAGTACCTCAGGACCTAAAAGAGACGGATATACAACAGATCGGTAAGGGACTGAACGCTGGGGCTCGCGAATACAACGCCTACATATTGGGGGGCGACACCAACGAAGCCTCTGACCTAGTGATTAGCTGCATGGCTCTAGGAATATGCAATAAAGGTCACCTGATTAAGCGTAGCGGGGCAAAACGCGGTGACTACGTGGCAGCAACAGGTGCCTTCGGAAAAACGGCCATTGGATTGAAGATTCTCATGGAAAATCTCTCAGCTCAAGAGATAAGGGGAGAACTTGTTAACTCCGTCCTCATGCCTAAGGCAAGAGTCAAAGAAGGGATGGCTCTAGCTCAATCGAAGGCGGCAACAGCCTCCGTAGACTCCAGCGACGGACTAGCATGGAGTCTTCACGAAATCTCTCGTGCAAGCAATGTGGGCTTCCTCATAGACAAGCTTCCGATAGCCCCTGAAACAGAAAAGTTCGCGAAGATTCACAATCTCAATCCAGTGGAACTAGCCTTGTATGGGGGAGAAGAATACGAACTTCTGGTAACCATCAAACCAGATTTCTGGCAGGAAGCAACAAGAGCTGTGGAAAAGGTTGGTGGGACACTCATAAGGATTGGAGTAGTTACCGAAGAGAAACAGCTTCTCCTGAAATCAGATGGGAAGACTATTTTTATAGATGCTCGAGGATGGGAACATTTTAAAACAGATTAAAGGGAAGACAAGAAAGGTAACGGAGACAGTTTAATGATAAAATCGTGCGATTCGGGCAGTTTTCCTTTCGTTGGTGATTTTGGAAAGTTTTTGGAGGGAGCAAAGCGTTTCAGTCTCCATCAAACGGGCGAATCAGCCGAATATTTTGAGAAAAAAGTGGTTGATAACTTTCTCGACAAAATCCGAGTTAACATTGATGTCCCGAATTATCCTCAATTCAGAGACATGAACAAGATGTTTCTGTCAATAATGGATGGAATAGAAAAAATTGATGCAGGCTACTTGGAGACCAAGATTCTTTCTCTGAAGTCAGATGGAAATCAGATACCTGAGATTGTGGCTATAGAAAAGAACTCTCAGGGGATTCAGGAAAAGAAAGGTGAACCCTTCGAAGTCAGGGTTTGTGTTACGGGCCCATACACGCTCGCTTCCTTTTTTCCTTACAGAGACGCTAGAACATTCAGCAGACTCGGAAACGTTATCTGCCAAATCTTAGAAAACACGCTTTTCAGCAACAAATACGGCAAAACAACTTTGGTTTCGGTTGATGAACCACTCTTCGGATTTCTCGATGACCCATTAATCGACTTTGGTTCCGAAGGAAGGGAGAACCTGCTGAGAGCTTGGGAGAGCATCTTTCATAAAATCAAATCAAAAAACACCCAGACCATGATTCATCTTCATAGCACAACAAACGAGCTTTTCTGGGATATAGACTCCCTAGAAGTGATCGACTCTCATGTTGATGATCCCCTCCAAGAAATGAAAAAAACTCGAGAAATGCTGGAATCAAGAGACAAGTTTGTGAAGGCGAGCATAACAGTTAATGACTTCGATAAATTGATTAAACAACGAATTGTTGCTAATTCGCGTGAAAAATTGAGTGAATCCGATACAAACGAGAAGATTGCTGACGCTTGGACAGGTATCAAATATAGAAGAATTGATCCCGAAATCTTTCTGGAAAGTGTAGATGCAATGAAGAATAGGTTGGTTAGAGTTATTGACCGGTTCGGTGTAGAAAGAATTCCATACGCGGGACCTGAATGTGGATTAAAGGGATACCCAACCTATGAGACTGCACTTGAGTGTTTGAGGCGCGTTTCCAGTGCCGTTGAAAGTTATGCTAATGAACATCGAAAAGCTGCATGGAATAGTCATGTTGGCTGAGTTAACCCATTAAATATTTTCTACTAATCTTAATTGAAGCAGTGTGGACGCGTAGTTCATAACCTTCATGAGTAGCCGTTTTATTTGTCCAACTCGATAGGCATTCTCCAATAATCTTTAATATAACCAATTATTAAATTAGATAATTATGTGAAGAATTATATTTTTCGTTATGCAGTTCTTCTTCACAATCAACAAAAGGGAAAGGAAAATGAAGAATGTTAAAGATTAATCTTTCAACCCTTTTCTTAGGGATATCTCGAACAACATTCTTGGATAGGCTAATTTTCGCAAAATCTATTAATTCAAGGACTTGAATATTGTTGATTCAAAAAATTGACTTATTAATGTGGACGTTGAATTCTAGCAAGACCCTGCAACTCTCTTTGAAGAGCATTTCCAAAACTATTCCTAAAGAGATTATTGGTCAGAAAATAATAGTTGATGGCAGAAGCACAGATAATACTGTTGAGATTGCCAAAAGTTTTGGTTGGAATGTGGTTGAAGCTGAGACTGTGGGTATCGCGTTTCAAGCGAATCAAGCCTTAAAAATGGTGCAGACGCCGTTTTTCTGTTCTTTTGAACATGATGTCATTGTTTGTCCTAATTGGTTTACGACAGTATATAGACATATCAGAAAGGACCAAGAAGTTGCTGTTGTTCAAGGTGTGAGATTACCGACAAACAGAATTATGAAAGCAATTAGGGAAGAAGGATTAAGGAGAGAAAAACGATATGTGAGCATGGATAACAACCTTTATCGAACAGAGATAATTAGGGCCTTAGGTGGCTTTGATGTTAGGTTTAATACTGGCTGTGATATCATTTTGCAGAGTAGAGTTATTAAGGCCGGGTTCAAGTGGGTTGTGGATAAGAATCTTGTTTCTCAGCATATTAGCTGTAGTGTTAGGGATTGTTTGAGGCATCGAATGAGGATGGTTAAACTAGCAAATTGGCGGGTTAAGGTTCCTTTTATTCGTGTGTTGTTCCGTTTTCTATTCAGTCCTCTTCGTGGTTTGGAGATGGCTTTAAAGAAGCGTTGTCCTGAATTGTTTTTTGTTTACATGTGCTGGCGATTTGTGGATCTATGGGGATATGCGAAGTTTGGGATTGCCTAGATTGTTGTACGCGCGCATAATTTCAGTTTGCTGAACTTTTTTCAGTAAGTTATTTAAGTCAATGTTGATATCAACTGCGATACAAGGTGTATCTAGAACAGAGAAGTTACCGAATCAGGGTTTTGAAAAATCATGTATGTGATAAAGACTGACAAGCTAACGAAGCGCTTCGGCTCTCTCGTGGCGGTGGACCACGTCTCCTTCACTGTAGAGGAGGGTGAGATATTCGGGTTCTTAGGTCCAAACGGCGCTGGAAAAACCACTACTATAAACATGCTTACGACGCTCCTCAACCCCACAGAGGGGTCCGCCACGGTGGGTGGATTGGATGTTGAAAAGCAAGACGGCAAGGTCAGAAAGATAGTTGGTCTAGTGCCTCAGGACATAACGGTTGATGATGATCTTACAGGCATGGAAAACATGATGCTTCAATCACGACTATACCATGTTCCGAAAGACGTAGCTCGGGAACGAATTAAAGAGGCTATGAGCCTTGTTGGTCTGACAGACGCAGCGAACAGAAGAGTTGAGACCTATTCTGGTGGAATGCGCAAGCGTCTCGAACTCGCTGAAGGTCTAATCCACTATCCCAAGGTGCTCTTTTTGGATGAACCGACTCTCGGGTTGGATGTTCAAACTCGAGTAGTCATGTGGGATTACATCAAGAGACTGCGAGATGAACATAAAATCACGATTTTTTTGACGACCCACTACATGGAAGAGGCCGATGTCCTCTGTGACCGCATTGCCATCATAGATCATGGTAAAATTGTGGCTTTAGATACCCCCCAGAATCTTAAGGATAGCCTTGGCGGAGACGTAATTGAGCTTGAATTTGATGAGGCGACAGATAGTCAGATAGAGACGCTGAAAACAATGCCTATGGTGAAAGACGTTAAGAAAATTGGAGAGGCATATATGATTAAAGTTTCTAAAGGCGAGAAGGCGCTTCCGGAAATCATGGAGAACCTACTAAAGATGAAGTTGAGGATAGGCAAGGTTTCCTTGGTTAAGCCAAGCCTCGATCAGGTCTATCTGGAGTATACAGGGCGGTCATTGCGGGAGACTCGAGGGGAGACTGGCGAGATTTGGAGGAGGATGAGGCACATGAGGAGGGTTAGGGGATGATAGGGGAAACGATTGCTCTCACTAGGAGAGAGATCAAGAAGTGGTTGAAGAATCCGTTTCTGCTCTTCATGATGCTTGTCCAGCCGGTCATTTGGATGGGTCTCTTTGGAAAAGCGTTGAACCTTTCAAGCTTTGTCTCGGTTCCCCCAGAATTTCTTAGTCAACTACCCTCTGAACTTCAGGCTCAAGTACCCGATCTTTTGGATCAGATGTTGCGTGAAACCTTTGGTGGAACAACGGATTACTTCACCTTCATGGCTGCCGGCATGCTGTCTGTTGTAGTGTTGTTTACTGCCATGTTCAGTGGCATGTCAGTAGTTTGGGATCGGAGATTTGGTTTTCTAAACAAACTTCTTGTTGCGCCTATCGCGAGAGGGTCGATAGTGCTGGCTAAAGTACTTTCTAGCGTTATCAGAAGCATGATTCAGGTGTTGCTCATCTTTGGGTTAGCCTTTGCTTTCGGGTTGCAGGTTGGGAACGCCTTCGGAGTCTTGGATTTCCTTGGAGTATTGGTTGCGGTGTTCCTGTTAAGTTTGGGACTCACCTCACTGTTTTTGGCGGTTACGATGAGGATAAAGAGCCACGAGACTGTTATAGCCGTTGCGAATCTGCTGAATCTTCCCCTCACCTTCGCTAGCAATGCCTTGTTTCCGGTGGGGCAGATGCCCCCCTGGCTCCAAACCGTCGCAAGCCTGAATCCCATCTCCTACGCAGCGGATGCAGTGAGAAGCTTCATCCTCCACTCTAACGCGGGTCTCGATATGGCAAAGATAGCCGTAGATTTCCAGTTTCTGATAGGCTTCGCCCTAATCTTTTCTTTGATAGGGATTCTGGTTGCTCGAACAGGACTGAGAAAAGGTTAGTCCGTCTCTCTGGTGAGGTCAAAGTAGCTTCGGAGAAAAAAGCATAGGTTTTCGATTGGTTAGGAGCTTTCGAGGATGTCCATGAGTTTCTTGAGGATTCTGTAGGTTAATCCCCAGATAATGTGGTTTTCTATGATGTAGGCAGGATATTCTCCGAAACTGAATTTAGCGGTTCCTCTATGGTGAGCAAGTTCTTTTAGCGGTGTCCAGAAGTATCCAGTTAGCTCCTCGTTCAAACTTATGGCTTGTTCCTTCTCCAGCAGGACAATGAAGGGAAGAATTCTCATCTCAGGTCTCCGTGTTGACCTCAGGGGCTCCATTGCTCCGAGAAAGCGGCAGCCCTCAAGAAGGTTTATGCTGGTCTCTTCTAAGGTTTCCCTGATCACGGTCTCCTTCAGGTCTCGGTCTTCAGGGTTACATTTTCCCCCGGGAAGCGCAGTCTGCCCAGACCATGGATCTTCGGATTTCTCTGCTCTCTTCACAAACAAGACCTGAAAGTCCTGCTCCTCTTCTCGTAACAACACAACAACCGCGGCGTTCGCATCCAGACTCTCTCTAGTTGGCTTCAGCAACTTGGACAGTTTTTCTGCATTCCCAATATGACCCAAATTTGCCCCTCTTGAGTGAATCATCTTTTGTAATATTTGTCCTCTAAGTTGGTGTATATCTCCAGTGCTTTGACGGAAGCTTGGACTACGCGAGCCGTGTGCCGTTTTTTAGCAGGAACAAATAATCCATCCCCCTTTTTCAGAAGCAGATTTTGATCTTCAAACATGAATTCCATCTCTCCCTCCAAGACCACTACCAGATGTTCCACGGGATGTTCATGGAAAGAAATGTTCACAGTCTCGCTCTTCAATTCAAAGTAGTTGAGCATCAACTCATCGCCGTGGACAAGCCTTACGATGACATCTTTTTGGAGTTCTTTCGATGACAAAGCATCCAACTGGAAAGGCAACATGTAACTCACCTTAAGGACATTTGTTATGCTAAGGAAAATCCGGATTTATGTAGATTGTGGCCCCTGCGTGCCGATCCGTTAATTGTTTCGGAAAAGTTTATCTTACCTAAGATATGTTTTCCCATACACAACATATCTGCTCAGAAATGTGATCCTGATGATTTACGACAATTGTGGCCGCCCGGTTCTCAACCTAAGGATTTCCGTCACCCAAAAATGCGACAAGCACTGCCCCTACTGTCACAGGGAAGGCGAAAGTAACCCCTCCACAGTCATGTCAGTAGAGGAGATTATCCGCATAGTCAAGATAGCGCTTGGTCTCGGAATCTCTAGAGTAAAACTTACTGGGGGAGAACCCCTCCTTCGCAAAGAGATTGTTGAGATTGTCAGCAGCATCGCTGTATTTGAGGGCTTAACAGACCTGTCCATGACGACCAACGGAACCAATCTGAAAGACTTGGCGAAAGACCTGAAGACAACCGGCTTAACTAGGATTAACGTTAGCCTCCCCACCCTAGACCCTGAAATATACCACGATCTCATGGGAGGCGACTTGAAGGATGCCCTTGAAGGAGTGAGAGCAGCCGTCGAAGCTGGATTCCATCCAGTGAAACTAAATATGCTGGTGCTCAAAAACGTGAATGACAACGAAGTTGAAAAGATGATTGGATATGCGGAACAATCGAGGACGATCTTACAGCTGATCGAACTGGAACCGATAAACCTCAGCAAAGCATACTATAAGCGCTACCATCTTGACTTGGATGAGATTGAGCAGAGTTTAAATAAGGAGGCAGTGGAGACGAGAATACGAGAGTACATGCAGAACCGACGGGTTTACACTCTGCCCAAGGGGAGGGTCGAGGTGATTCGTCCCACAGAGAACACTGAATTCTGCGCCAGTTGCACCCGCATCAGGGTGACAAGCGACGGAAAAGTGAAGCCCTGCCTCATGAGAAAAGACAACCTAGTAGACCTTCTAACACCCCTCCGGAATGGCGCTAGCGAGGAAAAACTGACAGAACTGTTTCTTGAAGCCGTCAAAAGACGTGAACCATACTACAAAACAATCCCCGCACCTCAGACCTCAACCTAATTTGTTAGTCAATTGCGCAATCGATCCGAAAACTTTAGAACTGATGGTTCCTCTAAACAAGAGATAACAAGCCTGAAACGTTATGAAGAATAAGGAGAAATAGCAGTTTCATGACCGAACTCCCTTCGCCTCCGGTTACCAAAAAGAAGTCCTACGCCTTTGCAGCAATCCTTATCATCCTTATAGCCAACACGGCAATCCTCGCGGTAACTTTCCTCTACACTCAAAATCAACTTGCAAACATGGAGAAAACCCTCACAGAACAGAACAGAGAAATTCAGGACCTGCAAAACCGAATTGAGATCTTAGACACAGTAAATCAAACAGGCATAATGCCCTGGCCCACAATTTACGACCAACTCAAACATTCTGTGGTCCGTATCGAAACTGACCTTGGTTTAGGCTCCGGATTCGTGTACGACGAGGACGGTCGTATCATAACCAATTATCACGTAATCGAGAATGCCACGACCATACAGGTTACCTTCCTAGACGGAAACACTGCCTCAGCAGACATGATCGGGACAGACCCCTACAGCGACATTGCCGTCGTAAAGGTCAGTTCACAAGTCACAACCCTGCAGCCAGTTGTCCTCGGGGATTCTTCTGACCTAACCGTGGGAGAACCTGTGGCAGCCATGGGTAACCCCTTTGGTCTAAGCGACACCCTAACCGCTGGCATTGTCTCTTCTTTAGGGAGAACAATAGACGCCCCGGGAGGATACTTGATTATAGATATAATTCAGATGGATGCGGCTGTAAACCCAGGCAACTCCGGAGGTCCCTTAGTCAACGTCAAAGGCCAAGTAGTGGGCGTAAACACCGCTATACAGTCAGAGACTGGAACATTCGCTGGTATAGGCTTCGCCATCCCCTCTGACACGGTCAAACGGGAGATTGATGATCTTATAGAAACTGGCACCTATGTTCATCCTTGGGTAGGTGTATCTGCAAGGGACGTGAACTTAGCTATTGCAGACACTATTGGTCTGGAGGAACCTCAGGGAGTTCTCGTAATAGGCGTAGTTGAAGATGGTCCTGCAGAGCAGGCAGGGCTAAGAGGCGGGGACCAAAATGTAACAATAGATGGACAACCGGTTACGATCGGTGGAGACGTGATTATAGAAGTGGATGGTCGTCCGGTGAGAAGAATGACTGACCTCGTGGTTTACTTGGAGAGAAACAGTAGTCCAGGAGATTACGTAGATTTGGTAGCGATCAGAGACGGACAAGAAGTGAGCTTTACGCTGGAGTTGGGAGAGCGACCATAACCATAAATTGGTTTTTGAATGTGAGTTTAGCCTATTTTGGCAACGATCATTTTTGTTTGTTTCTTGTTTCCAGCTAGGTATTCTATCATATTTTCGTCCAAGTCAAGCCACTTCGATAATCCGGCTGCCATCTCCGAGTTGTTCTCAAAGATTATCTTCAGGTAAGGCAGAACCTCTTTCACACTCCTCACAGCAGACATGTGACATCTCCGTCTTACCTTCATACCTATTGCAGACTGAAGCGCCCTCTCTCCTCTTGTACTAGACAAAAAGCGTATCTTCTCCGGAAACCGGAAAGGAATCCATCCTGAAGATTTTGTTCGTTGCCTAGCCACCGCTACTCCTGATGTCATGAAGTCAATAACATAGCGTAGCAGGCTCCAATTTTGGGTGGCTCTGATTCGCTTTCGATATATGTCAGCTAATGCCAAAGAGTCCATTGCTTTAACTAAATCATGAGGGTCGGTTAGGTGGTAGGGTGCATTCTCGTAGATCCAGTTGAAGAGCATGTCCGGGTCCACATCAGCAGCGCTGACTGCCTTCTTGGCTTCCCATGAATCTCTGGAATAAAGTATTGTTCGTAAAACGTTGAAGATAACCTCTTTTCTGTCCCGTCCAGCATACCAAACCACATCATCATAGACAAGACGTTTTTTACCCTGCGCCAATACCTGCAGATCGTTGACAGCTGATCTGACATCTCTTCCAGCCCGTTCAGCTATGAACTTCAGGGCTTCTTGGTCGGCTGCTATTCCCTCCCTTGCGGAAATTTTCTTCAGGTGCGACACGATTTCTCGAATCGTGGGCTTTTTGAATTCTATGAGAAGGCAATACTTGCGGATGGTGCTGAAACGGGGATTATATGCGTCGTTGGCTGTGAGGGCAACAGGGCTTCGAGTGGTCTTCAAAATCTCTGTGAGTGCTCTGACTCCGCCTCTGTCCGCTTTTCCGCTGATTCCATCCACCTCATCTAATAGAATCAAGCGTTTTCCACCAGATAGTGTTGCATACTGGGAGGCGAGACCCGCGAAGCGCTTGATGGCTTCTGTTGTTCTGTAGTCGCTGGCGTTCTTTTCCACCAGCTCCATCTTCAGTTCCTTAGCTAATGCCTCAACGGTTACTGTCTTGCCGACGCCTGGGGGTCCATACAAGAAGGCGGCTCTCTTTTTTGGAATTCCTCTGTTCCAGGATTTCAGCCATGTTAGAAATTTTTGTTTTGCGTCTTTGTTACCTATGATTTCGGAGAGGGTTTGAGGTTTGTGTTTTTGGGTCCAGGCTGTATGCAAAGGCTAGGCGCCTCTTTTTAAGTCGTGGCCTGCTTCTGTTAGTCGGGCTAGGAGGGCGCTTAGCTGGACCTCTTCGTCTGCGCCTTGGACTAGTCGAAAATCGATTTCGCCGATGGCTTCGCTGAGGGTGACCTTCCAGGAGTCAGGGAGCATGGAGCGGAAGATTTCTGTGTGGATTTGTTTGACGATGTCGCTTCCTGCCACGCCGTACTTCAGGATCATTTCTCTCAGTTTTTTTCTGGCGCCTAGGAAGTCGCCTTTCATTGCTGTTTTTATCATTTCATTGATGTCTGCTGGGTTGGCTCTTCCGATTACTGAGTAGACGGTTTTGGCGTCGATTTCTTTGCCCATGGAGGCGGCGGCTTGTATTGTGTTGGTGGCTTTCCGCAGGTCTCCTCCGCTTACTTCGAAGATGGCGTCTAATCCTTCGTCCAGTATCTTGATGTTTTCTTTTTTGATTATGCGCTGTAAGTAGCTGTTTTGGTCTTTTTGGGACATGTAGGAGAATCTGAAGGGTGCACATCTGGATTGGAGGGGTTCTATGATTTTGCCGCTGTAGTTAGCTATCATGATGAAGCGGCAGGTTTCAGTGAAGCGCTCCATTGTTCGCCTCAATGCTTGCTGAGCGTCTGAGGTCATGTTGTCTGCCTCGTCAAGAATCAATATCTTGAAGGAGATTTCGCCGATGGATCTGGTTCTGGCAAAGGTCTTCACGTTTTCCCTGACCATCTTTATGCCTCTTTCGTCGCTGGCATTCAACTCCATCAAATGCTCACGATAGGCTGTGCCGTATAGGTCACGGGCTAGGCAGAGGGCTGCGGTTGTCTTTCCGGTTCCGGGTGGACCGGCAAAGATGCAGTGGGGAACGTTCCTTGCCTTCACGAAGCTGTTTAGGCGTTCCACGATTTCTTTTTGGTTGATAATTTGGTTTAGTGACTTGGGGCGATACTTCTCAGCCCACATTTCATAACTCAAACATTAGCCTCCGTGACGACTAATGGAAAAAGACCGTTATAAATTAGTACTCGTCCAAAATTTCTTAGATAAGCAAATCCCTATACCCATTTTGAGAACCCGTACTTTCCAAGTTTCTTGTGTATGTTCCAGTATTCGCCTTGGTTATAGACGAAAGGGTCTGCTTTTGTGAAATCGATGTTTCCATCTTTATCCAGAACTTCTTGGTCGATGTGGACTTGGACAATTTCTCCAAGGAACAGGTCGTGAGTGCCTAATGGAAACTTATCCTTCAAGGTACATTCCATGTTTACTGGGCATTCGCGAATCAATGGAGGATTAACTTTGTCTGCTGGTTCCTGGGTTAATCTGGTCCTAGAAAACTTGTCTATGTCTTTTCCAGATGTTATTCCGCAATAATCAGTTTCTCTCAGGATTTTAGCTGTTGGAATGTTTACAACAAATTCTTTGGTATTTTCGATCAATTTGTGAGAATATCGTGATGGTCTTATCCCCAACGCGATTGTAGGCGGTTCAGAACATACGGTTCCAGCCCACGCTAACGTGATTATGTTAGGTTCTCCCGTGGAATCTAAACATGTCACAAGAACAACCGGACAAGGAAACAAGGCAGTATAAGGTTTCTTTTTGATTTTCATGAACTAATTTCTGATTAGATTGGCTATTAAGATTTTTTAAGAATGAAAAACCGCCTTACAATGGGAACGGGAATTTATGTGCTTAGAATTTTAGCCCCACACCTACACCCTAAAGAAAACAAAACAAAATAAAGAACGAAGAGCACATTGTTTGACCAAAAAGAAAAAGAGTTGTTTGTATGAACCAGGAAGCTCTCAAAACACTTTCCTTATGTTCTTTCTTTGTTTTTCTCTTCGGAACTTTAGGTTTTCTAGTCGCTAGTATCCTGAATGCCTTAAGAGTTTACATTGAAGCATCTACAAATGAAGTGTATTACACTTGGGTGTTGACCCAGATGTTTGCAATTAAATATATTCCCTATTATCTTTTAATATCGGTCCTATTTGCTGGTCTAGGACTACTAATTATATATGGGTGGAAGAATCCCCATTCTACTTAAAAATATGGGGTTTGGGTTTGGAGATTAAAATTTAACGCTGTTAAAACTGTCCATAATTTTTGATTAATCAGTATTTGTATCAATATAATCGCCGAATATAGCCCCAAAAAGGGAAAAGGTCGGTTTTTTATTCATGATCTCTTTGTTGTTTTTGTTTTAATTAGGGTTTTATATCTGTCCGTCACATTGTTTGTGGGGCAGAGCTTCTGCCTGAGGAGCGTTGGAATTGTCAGTTGACCCTTTAATAATTATCAGAGACGCTGATTTCGTCTATGAAAACACGCCCATCAAGATAGTGGCAAACAGGAACAGTCCCGAAATTGATCTTCCAGGCGTGAAGATTGGACCCTTCGAAAAGGGAAAGGAATACGAAGTCAGATTCTGGATAGCTCAAGAACTGAAAAAGTCTGGGATAGCCCATATCCGCGAGGAAGAACCCCTAGACGTTAAGATGCTCAATACGATTAAATGGAAAGAGGGAATTCAGGCTGCCAAAAGGGTCACAGCCCTCCCGGAAGACTTTTACCCTAAACTGCGGCGTTACCTCGAAGAATTAAACGAGGAAGCCATCAAGAAACCGGAAAAAAGGGAAATTTACGAAAAAACTAAAAAACTTGCCGACGACATAACTAGAACTAGAGTGAAAAAGATAGTTTCCCTTGCCTCGTCACCAAGACAAACGAGCCAGATTCTGGGAAATCTCACAAAAGAAGAACGGATGCTTTACGATAATCTACATGAGAAGATTAGTAAATGGAGACTTAAAATTCTGAAAACAAGAGGAGGCAGCAAGACATGACAGAAGTTGAATTGAGAGCAGATCCAGAAGAAATTTTTCAAGACTTCCTTAAATTAGACAAATACCGTGAACGCCTCTCCAGCATGGCAGTCTCCGGCAGAACCTCTCTGATAGTAGATTTTGACGAACTCTTGGCATCCGAGCCTCAACTCGTACAACTCCTTCTTGAGAAACCAGACGAATATCTGGAATACGCAAACCGAGCCGCCAAGGCTCAGCTACAGATAGAGGAACCCGAATGCGCCGAAGAAATCAGCAAGGTAACCGTCCGGTTCAGCAATCTACCACAACCCACACCGCTACGAA
This sequence comes from Candidatus Bathyarchaeum sp., assembly GCA_020344315.1. GTDB lineage: Archaea > Thermoproteota > Bathyarchaeia > Bathyarchaeales > Bathyarchaeaceae > Bathyarchaeum. The sequence continues at coordinate 665,273 of CP070820.1, read as the reverse complement.
TCTTGGGCTCCAAACACATCGGAACACTCGTCATGGTAGAGGGCATCGTTGTACGCGCCAGCCCCGCCAGACCCATGGTTATGGAAGCCGCCTTCAAATGCAAATGGTGCGGCGTCATGTCAGAAGTTACTCAATCAGGTCCTTTCCTGTCAGCTCCCCTCGCATGCAGCAATCCAAACTGCAGAAGGAAAAGTTCTTTCGAATTTATTCAGGAAGAATCCACTTTCATCGACTCCCAAGACGTTCGCATCCAAGAAAGACCCGAAGATCTTCCCCCCGGCCAGCTTCCACGATGGCTAGATATCAAACTCCTCGAAAGAGATCTGGTTGATGTGGCAAGACCCGGTGACCACGTCTCAGTTGTCGGAATCGCCCGCGCCGTCGCTCCCACTGTCCCCAGAGTTGGACGCCTCCGATCCTTCACACTGCACCTCGACACCAACTATATCGATGTGGAAAGCAAAGAACCCGAAAAAGTCCTAATCTCACCTGAAGAAGAGAAACAGATTCTTAAACTGGCAAAAGACCCAAAAATCCACACTAAGATTCTTCGTTCTTTAGCGCCCTCCGTCTACGGTTACGAGCACATCAAAGAGGCAATAATGTATATCCTCTTCGGAGGCGCATCAAAACAATTTCCAGACATCACAATCCGGGGAGACATGAACGTTCTCTTGGTGGGAGACCCGGGAACAGCCAAATCACAGCTCTTGCAATATGTAGCTAAGATAGCTCCTCGAGGTCTGTATACCTCTGGTCGCGGAACAACAGCCGCGGGTCTGACTGCTGCTGTGCTTCGTGAAAAGTCTGGAGGAATGACCCTTGAAGCCGGAGCCCTAGTTCTGGCGGACAAAGGCATAGCAGCCATAGATGAGATGGATAAGATGCGAACTGAGGACCGGGTAGCCATCCACGAAGCCATGGAACAGCACACAGTTTCAGTGGCAAAAGGCGGCATCGTCGCAACATTAAACGCTCGAACAGCCATCCTAGCCGCAGCTAACCCAGCTTTGGGCAGATACGATCCTTACCGAACAGTGGCAGAGAACATCTCCCTTCCAGTAACGATTCTCTCGAGATTCGACCTGATCTTCGTCTTGAGGGATGTCCCAGAAAAGAGCCATGACGCGAAGATGACAGAGCATATCCTTGATCTCCACAGAACCGGTGTATCTCCTGTTGAGCCTCCCATAGAACCTGATCTTTTCCGAAAATACGTCAGCTACGCCAAAAACATAAAGCCAGTCTTAACAAAAGAGGCTCTGGAACACCTGAAAAGCTTCTATCTGCTTATGCGGTCAGTCAGCGAAACTGAAGGAACCCCAGTTGCCATAACTGCCCGACAATTGGAATCGCTGGTGAGGTTGGCTGAGGCTAGAGCTCGTGCAGCCCTCCGGAAAGAGGTTACTGGAGAGGATGCTGAGCGGGCTACTGACATTATGAAGAAGTCACTGGAGGAGGTTGGAATCGACATTTCCTCCCACAAGTTTGACATTGACATCATCATGACTGGCAAACCCAAGAGTCTCCGCGACAAACTCTCTGTAATTCTTGGACTTATTACTAGCATGGAGAAGGAGACGGGGATGGTGGACAAGGAAAGACTGCTGGAGAGGCTTCAAGCTGAGTATGACATTCTATCTGGAGAAGCAGAGAGGCTCATAGGACAGATGCTGAAGGAAGGAACCCTCTTCGCACCCCGGGACGGATACATCAAAAAGACTTAACAAAAAAGGCGTACGCAGTGAGAACCGAAGAACTATCGCTACATGATTCTGTAAAACAGGTTCTGATCAGTTCAGGAATCACAGAACTTTATCCCCCCCAGCAAGAAGCCATATATGCCGGAGCCTTAGAAGGAAAAAATCTTGTCTTGGCGAGTCCCACAGCCTCGGGTAAAACCCTCATCGCCGAGTTCTGCGCCCTCAAACATGTCTTGGAGAGAGGTGGAAAAGTTTTGTATCTTTCTCCTCTGCGAGCCTTAGCTAGCGAAAAGTTTGAGGAGTTCAAGAAATACGCGAATATAAAGAAAGGAAACGGAAGACGGGTAAAAGTGGGCATCAGCACAGGCGACTATGACAGTAGCGACCCGTGGCTGGGAAAGTATGACATTATAGTTACTACGAATGAAAAAGCGGATTCTCTGCTGAGGCACAGAGCCCGTTGGGTCAGCGATGTCTCCCTTGTAGTTGCTGATGAGGTGCATCTTCTCAACGAGCCGGAACGTGGACCAACCCTCGAAGTGGTATTAGCCCGCCTCATACAGGTAAACCCTGACATCCAGATTCTTGCCCTGAGCGCAACAATAAAAAATGCGGAAGAGCTCGCAGAATGGCTAAAGGCAATCTCTGTCACAACAGAATGGAGACCAGTAACCCTCCGGGAAGGCGTACTCCTCCACGACGAGGTTCATTTCAAGGACGGGGGCGCCAAGAAGATAGAGAAGAGCAGCAAAAATCCTGCCATAAACTTAGCCTTGCACACAATAAAGTCTGGAGGACAGGCTCTAGCCTTTGCGGGAACCAGACGAAACTCTGTAAGCCTAGCCAAAATGATGGCTGCCAACATCAAGCCTCTTCTTTCTAAGCCGATGAAACGTTCTCTAGAGCAGATTGCGGAACGGATTCTTGCCGCAGGCGAGAGGACGAGAATCAGCGAGCAGCTGGCTGAGCTTGTCAGTAACGGAGCGGCTTTTCATCACGCTGGGCTAGGGGGCGGTCACAGGAAGATAATTGAAAACGCTTTCAGAGAAGGAAAGATTAAGGTTTTGACAGCTACTCCCACTTTGGCTTTCGGAGTGAATCTGCCGGCGAGAGTAGTTATTGTTCAAGAGTATAGGCGATACAACCCCGGATACGGCTACTATCCCATAGCGGTTCTTGAGTATAAGCAGATGGCTGGAAGAGCTGGAAGACCCTGCTACGACAAGGTTGGAGACGCCCTCCTTATAGCCAAAACCGAGGATGAGCGCGACTATCTGATGGATAGCTACATTCTTGCTGAACCGGAAAGAATCTGGTCTAAACTGGCGGTGGAGCGGATTCTTCGGTCTCATGTTTTGGCTACTATTGCGGCGGATTTTGCTCACACTGAGCAAGGAATCTTCGATTTCTTCGGAAAGACTTTCTATGCTTACCAGTATGATCCTAGAGCAATAAAGGGAGTGATAACGAGGAGTCTAGGGTTTCTTTATGCCGAGAGGATGATTGAGGTTGCCGGTGATAAGGTCCGCGCTACCAAGTTTGGTCGCCGGGTCTCTGAACTCTATATTGACCCACTCACTGGAGTTGTTATTCGTGATGCCCTTAGGAGTCGGGCGTCGAGGCTTTCTGACATCAGTTTTCTTCATATGATTGCTCGAACGCCAGATACGTTTCCTAAGCTGAGGCCTTATTCCAGCGAGATGGATGATCTTGCCCTCTTTGTTGATGAGCATCAGGAGGAGTTTATGTTTGATCTGCCAGACGCGTGGATGGACCGGATTGCTTATGAAGAGTTTCTTGGAGAAGCCAAGCTTGCTTGGGTGCTGAAGGCTTGGATGAATGAAACTACGGAGGACAGAATGATTGAGCGGTTTAAGGTTCAGCCCGGAGACCTCTATCGTCTAATTCAAAACTCGAAATGGCTTCTTCATGCCTCTCATGAACTGGCTGCCCTCTTTCGTCACAAGGATATCTTCTCTTATCTTGCTAAGCTTATTGTGAGGATCGAGAAGGGAGTGAAGCCTGAGCTTCTTCCATTGGTTAAGCTGGAGGGAATCGGGAGAGTTCGAGCCCGTATTCTGTATGATTCAGGTCTCAGGAGCATTCAGGATTTGAAGGCTGCTCGCCTAGACAGATTAACTGGGTTGCCTCTGATTGGTTCTGGATTGGCTAAGAAGATTAAGGAGCAGGTGGGCGGATTCGTGAAAGCAGAAGAGTGGAAGAGACTGAAGAAGGGAGAAACTGAGGAGCAACGAGCCTTAACTGAATACTAGTCTGACATTCGATGTAGCGACGTTCTTGTATCAAAGTTTCTTGACTACTCTTTAGTCAAGGTTTATTGACAAGAACGCTTATCTTTTGTTCTAAATAATGCATTATTGGTGCCTTTGGTGGGGAATAGAAGAGCCGTTCTTATTCTAACGCTTGTTTTCGTGTTGTTGCTTTTATTGGTGCCGAATTCATATTCAGCAGAATCCGATGATAATGAGGAGCTATTCGAATTTCTCTCCAGTGAATCCCCGGCTAACGCCAAGCTCTTCGATTTTCTATCCAATGTTGTTAGGCTTGACCTAACAAAATATGGTGTGGTGCCACCAGAGGTCGTTCCACCTGGTTTTGAAGGTTTAGGTCCTCTCGAATTCTATAAGAAAATCTCTGAACATGCTTCTACGTTGCCACCCCCGAATTTTACACTTCCTGATCAATTCGGCGGTCTAGTAGAAGAGGAGTCCTCGAGCTTTGACTTTGAATACAACGGAACCAACTTTGGTACGATGTGCATCTTTTACAACGGGCATATGAATACTTTAAAACTCTATTATTATGGTGAAGAAGACTTCGTCTATGCAGAGCCGCAACCACCCGATATTCTCAGTCGAGCCAAACTTATACTCCAAAGATACCAAACATTCTTTCAAAAAAATTACGCCAAGGATGCCCCCTACCTCTTGCCTATGCTGGACATTCTAAATAGCGTTGATGACCTTACACCTCTGGAGATTACTGAGGGAAACGTAACCTTCCAAGTTACAGAGGATAAAAACGAAACACGCATCAAGTGGATATACACCGAAGGCGGTATTATAATGAACAGGAAAAGGGTGGACATAGATTTCCGCCACGGCGCTTTTGAGTCATTCCATGATACGTGGGGACTTTACAATGTTAGTGGCCTCAGCGAGATTTCCTCTGAGGAAGCATTTCAGATAGCGTTAGAGGCTGCTAACGACTGCACATTGCGCATCGGTTATGAGAATGGTACGATTAAGACCGTCAAGGTTCCCGACTTGTCAAATGCAGTCTACCAAGATTCCTTTAGCATGTTACCGTTTCGCTATCAAGAAAGCCAGATTCCTAGCAGAATTGAACGAGATCCCTTGACGCTGTATCCTTACTGGCAATTTTGGTTCTACTTCAACGAAAGTATTGCGGGCGACGACGGTGTACAGGTTGGTGTTTGGGGAGACACAGGCGAAATCATTTACTGCTCCGGTTTCGGCTATTATGGCACTTGGCCACCCACCGAGCAAGACACACCCAGCCAACCGCCTGATGATCAACCCTCAGAAGAACAGTCACATCCCAACCCTGATGATCAGCTACCAGAAGAGCAATCACAACTTACCCCTCATGACCAGCCCGTGGAGGAACAGAATCAACTTGACTCAGATTACCAGAACCCCGAAGAAGAGAAACAACCTAAGGCCTTAAACCCATCAACCATAGCAATTGTTGCAAGCCTTGCAGCAGTCCCGATAATATCAATCTCAGCAATAGCATTAAGCCGCAAAAACCGACACAAATGAAGAAAATAACCAACAGCTTCAAAGAATCTTGATCAGTCTGGCAAGCCCCTAACCCGTCTTTCTCGCCTCGTCATCTTCCCAACAAGCTCAATCTGTTCTATAGCAGTGCCCAGATAGTTTCTCGGGTCCAAAACCTCTTCGATTTCTTCATTGGTTAGCAGTTCTTGTACAGCTTTGTTTTCCATGAGAACTTCCTTGAAGCCTCTTTGTTCAGCGTGGCTTTTGATGGCTAATTCTCTTGTGAGTTCATGGGCTTTCTGTCGCCCCAGTCCCTTCTTTGCCAGAGCAAGCATAACAGCCTCAGACATCATTCGCCCCTGCGTCAACCCCATATTTTCCACCATCCTCTCCTCATCAACCTCCAGCCCCCTCAGCACCCGAGTCATCAAAATCAACATGTAATCCAAGAGGATACATTCTTCTGGAATTACAAACCGTTCACACGAGGACTGAGTTAGGTCACGTTCATGCCAAGTAGGAACATTCTCCAGAGCCGGAGAAACAAGGCTCCTTAGTATCTTCGCCAAGCCACAAATCCTCTCACAAATTATTGGATTACGCTTATGAGGCATGGTTGAGCTGCCAACCTGCTTCTGCCCGAAAGCCTCGAAAGCCTCACCAATCTCTGGTCGTTGCAGTTCCCGAATCTCAGAGGCAATATTATCCAGCGTAGAAGCGGTTATGGCTATGATGCAGGTGAATTCGGCGTACCGGTCTCTCTGGATGATTTGGGTGGAGATATCGGCTGGTTTGATTCCTAGCCGTTCCATGACAAGCTGCTGTATCTTGAGGGCGTTTGAGCCTAAGCCCGCTTGGGTTCCGACGGCGCCACTCATCTTTCCAACTAGTAGCCGCCCCCTACAATCTTGGAGACGTTGGAGGTGTCTGGCAACTTCGCGTGTCCACACAGCGAACTTGAAGCCTAACGTGGTTGGCAGGGCATGTTGACCGTGGGTTCTGCCTATCATAACTGTTTTTTTATGCTGTTCCGCCCCTGCAAGCAGAACCGATTCTAGATCATTCAATCTTTTTTCGATCAGTTTCAGGGCTTCCTTGAGTTGTAGTGCGGTTGCAGTGTCCAGAATGTCTGAGCTTGTGGCTCCGAGATGAACATGGGCACCGCTTGGGCCGCAAGCCTCGGCTAATGCTCGTACCAAAGCCATAACGTCATGGCGAATTTCATCTTCAATCTCTTTCACACGCTTCAGCTTGACATACTTCGTAGAGGCTTTCTCCATAATCTTCAAGGCATCCTCTTTTGGGATGCTCCCTACTTGACCGTGAGCCCAAGCTAGGGCTGCCTCTACCTCCAGCATCGTTTCAAGCCTGTTCTCTTCGTCAAAGATTCTTCTCATTTCAGGCGTTCCATATCGACCTATGTCGATGGGCAGGATAGGCAATTTGATTTTCCTCCGGAACGGTACATAAGTGTATGTAGTTAATAATTTTATTACATAAGTAATGTTCGGACTCATATTATGCGTGTCTACGTTCTTGTGAAAGTAGTGTATTCGTGATTATACTAGAATATTTTTTAATCCATCAAGCCGTTCTCGCGTGCGTGTTAATTACTGAGAGTGCATTTTTACTGGGTTTCCCTCTTTGCTGCCTTAACAATATATTTCAGTGTTATCTTATCTGAATTTCTTGCTGCTAGAAAAGCTGCTGTAAGCGCTATTCTCTTTATGTCACCACCGCTTACTTTCAGCTTCGAAAGAGAAATAAAGTCAACATCATTTAAAGGAGCCTTTTCTTTGAAAACTTTCTTCCATATCTCACGCCTATACTCTTCCTTAGGAAAAGGAAATTCAACAATGAAGTGCATTCGTCTTAAAAAGGCTTCATCCACATATTTCCTCAAATTAATAGCAAGAATAACAATTCCTTCATATTCCTCCATCTTATTAAGAAGATAATTAATCGCTTCATTTTTATACCGATCATCAGCATCCCTCACTTCACTCCTCTTCCCAAACAGAGCATCAGCCTCATCAAAAAACAAAATCACATTACTCTCTTCCGCATCATTGAAAATCCTGTTCAAATTCTTCTCCGTCTCTCCAATATACTTACTAACGACCATAGACAAATCAATCCTAAACAAATCTAACCTCAACTCATTGGCCATAACCTCAGCAGCCATAGTCTTTCCAGTTCCAGAGGGACCAGAAAACATAAATTTAAGACCTTTACGAAGGGAATGCTTTTCAACGCCCCCCACATCATAAACTCTTGAATCTGCGCGCACACAGATTTCTCTTAGCTGTTTTTTCTTACCGTCAGGTAGCACTAAATCTTCCCAAGTATATCTCGGGGTTATCTTCAGTGTGGGTATGCGTTGCTGAATTTGTAAGATCACAAACTCTGCAGGTTTTAATGGAGCAAAACCAACAATGATATTGACAATCCCAATCTTGCGATGATATTCCGTAGTTGTATCTCCATCACATTTAACAAAGAAAGCTTCCTTTGGACTTGTTCCTTGGAAGGCTCCTTGGATAAACAGATTCATCATAAATGCTCTGACATTAGCTCGGATGGCAGCCCATGTAGTTTCATCATTAGGTTCAAATACAACCCACTTCGTTCCTCGATATAGGGTCTCTTCTATGTACAAGGCTAAACGGCGAATTGGAATATACTTCCAATCACCATCCGTGTAGCCTGCAACAGTGCGTGCACCCCAGCACACTGTTCCGGTTTGAAATTGGCGAATACAATTGATCGCTTGCAGATTCAGGAGGCCGTTCTGCATATCGTTAAGTGGAATATCTACTCCTTTTATTCCCTCGAGAATTGTATTTACTCCTGCAGGTGCTTTCCAAACTCCATATTGAGAATCAACTTCAGCTATGATGCCTGCAATTGCAGCAGCTGGACCAATTTTCTTGGGCACTCTTTTTTTCTGTACATGATCATACTCTGTGAGTTCTAACCGAGGGAAATATATTGCAGAGTTCTCAGTCTCAACATTATTTCTGAGCTCTGATAATTCAGATTTTTTGATAGGGTCTTGCCAAGTAGTCCATCTGTCTAATGGATCAATTAGTAAGAAAGCACGTCTTTTTTTACAATATTTACTTGCTTCGTTGAGAATGCTTAAGTATTTGGTATCTGACATGCCGACCTTAATATCATTATCTCCATCTTTTCTCGTATCTGAATCCAGTTTTGTGATTATAAGGAGATTGAAAATATCAATACTATCAAGAGACTTTATGCCTTCCGTATACAAGTCTACCACATCATCTTCTGAAGGTAATGTAGTGTCAGCCGCGCTGCTTTCACAGATATTGATGGCGTAACATTTAGTACCGCCATTTAGGAAGAAAAGACGCACGGATGTGGCAAGATCTGACTGAGGATGAGGTGGACCAAATTCTTGCTCATACTGGGGATAGGAAAATAGCCTTTTAGGTTGAGGTGTGTATGCAGTCTTTGACACTTGATCGTTTCTACAATTCGCTAACCCTATGAATACAGCAATAGAAGTGGATACCCCTGAGATAGCCCTTACACCACTCGGGACTTCTTCAATATAAACTCCTGGATAAGACACTTGGGTTGGGTTCATTTTGAAAGCCCCCACATCCTATTTCTTATTTGGATAAGATATTAATAATTGACCTAAACTTTACCAGTTTCGCTGAAATAAACTATTTACCTGATGGAGTTATGAGCATGGGAGCTTTAGTGGCAGCTGTTAACAAGGCGGGAGAAAACGTTGTACCTAGAGTAGCCACCATGCTGAAGGAGTTGACCCACAGAGGAAGAGACGCCCATGGAATAGCAACACCCCACTCAGCGACAGCAGCCCAATCGATTGAAAATTTAGCCATTAAAAACTGCAGTTCAAGCGTTGCCCTAGGACATAACCTTTCCCGCATCCTGCCGCGGGACCAACCTCAACCAGTTCAAAGTCACAATTTCACAGTTGTCTTTGAGGGGCGGCTGTTTCCCTTCCCCGAATTGCCTGAAATAGAAGAAATTCTTCGAAAACTTGCGCCTAACCCCATCAAAAACGCCAGTCAAATTATTGAAAGCTTGGAAGGGTCCTACGCTTTTGCAGTGGCAACTTCCAATAAGATAGTTGTTGGAAGAGATGTTTTTGGAACGACCCCCCTCTATTACGGGGAGAACAATGCAATATGCGCCGTAGCATCTGAGCGCAAGGCCCTTTGGAAGGTAGGGATACAGGATGCGAAACCGTTTCCTCCGGGATATCTGGCAGTGATTAATGCACACGGCTTCTCCTTCAAACAGATTAAAGCGTTGCGGAGGCCTCCCAAGGAAACTGTGGACATGGAGACTGCGACAAAAGCTCTGCAGCTTCTTCTTTTGGAAGGGACTAGGAAAAGGGTTTCAGACATTGAAGAGGTAGCCGTAGCTTTTTCTGGGGGTGTAGACAGCAGTGTCATTGCGGTTCTGGCCAAAAGTGTAGGAGTGAATGTTCAACTAATCTCGGTGGGGTTAGAGGATCAGCCTGAAGTTGAGTTTGCTGAAAAGGCGGCTGAAGCGTTGGGATTGCCCCTCCATCTTCAAACCTACACCGTGAATGATCTGAAAGAGACTCTTGCTAAGGTACTGTGGCTGATTGAGGAACACCATACAGTCAAGGCGAGCATAGCCATCCCCTTCTTCTGGACTGCTGAAACCGCATCGAAACTGGGATGCCCAATTCTTTTTGCTGGACAGGGGGCTGACGAGCTCTTCGGAGGCTACCAGAAATACCTAACAGAATATGATACGTCAGGCACTGAGGCTGTGGACGAAGCAATGTACCATGACATAGAAAACTCGTTCAACGCAAACTTTCAGAGAGACAATCAGGTCTGCTCCTTCCATGGAATAGAATTGCGTCTCCCCTATGTGGATAGGGACGTTATCGACTTCACATTAAGGTTGCCCATACGCCTGCAAATAGCCTCAACTGAGGACAGGCTTAGAAAAAGAGTACTACGACAGGTAGCTCACAACCTAGAAATACCTACTTTTATCGCTGACAAACCAAAGAAAGCGATTCAGTACACAACCGGAGTAACCAAAGCTCTTCAGCGACTGGCAAAAGAGAAAGAATTAACCCTGCGAGAATACGTTAAAAAGACTTTCAGCACAGTCTACAGAAACGCACAATAAAACTAGCACACAACACAAATTCTATTAGGAGCCTAATAACAGAAGATTGTTGAAAACAGCTTTTTTCGGAAACCTCAGAGAACCGACTAGTGACATAATAGCTTCTTAGCTACTCCCGCTTGGTCCACAGCTCTTTCTTCAACATATCTCTTACCGCTGCCCGAATAGCGGCGCTTCGACTCGGATACATCCCTGACCGTACGAGCTCGTCAAGTCCGGTCAAATAAGCTTCTGGAAGAAGAACTGTTACAAGCTTCATTCACGTTTCACCCTACATCAGGCATATTAACTATCCAATATGTATCTATAGCCTTAATAGACTTTACCTCGGTAAATTCCGCATTACCACATCATTTTTGGCAGTTTACTTTCGTTTCCTGAACAACAACAAATCTTGGTGACTGCAAACATATTCGAATCCTGATTCTATCAGAGATTTTGCCTCTTCAGTTGTTTTTGCTACGGATGAATGATATTCGTCTCCTTCAAAACTGATAAGCTGAGTATAAAGTAGCGTGCTGTTGATTGATTTGTGACCTAGCAGTTTCTTGACGTATAGGATGTCTTTGGTTTTATTGTATGTCATTGTGGCTTTCCAGTTTGATTGAGTAGCTTCTTTTTGTTGACTACGATGACCAACGTAGTAAGCAGCAGTAATGATAGAATAGCCCATGATGCTAACTCTGGGATTACATCTGTTCCTCTGATTTCAATCACATGAGTGGTGTGGGTATAAGTAATGTAGAAAATATAGTTAGTACCGTTGTATGTCTGAGTATAGTCCTCATCTTCTACCAGCGAAAAACCATCCATGTAAACTGAGAATTCGCCCCGAAGCAAATCTTCAGGAATGGTAACGTTGCAGAAGCCAGTTGTTCCATTTGGACCTATAACGTTGAACTTGATGAAGGTTCCATCATCTGGGTCGAAGTAAAAATCTGTAACCGAAGAATTGCTGGAAGTAGTAATGTGATAAGTCTCTTCTCCGAAGGTAAAACTGAAGGTTAGCTGCTCGTATAGTGTGCGTATGCCTGCGAGCTTCGCGATAGTCGCGGCAACCACTTGGGCGGCCTTCGCTCCAAGAGTGAAGTTATACCCCTCAGCGTCCATAGAGTCAGTTGGCTGGTGATAGTAGGGGTTTTGGTAAAACATAGACTCGCAAATGCATAGTGCAGGGATTCCGGCGTCCCAGAAACTGACATGATCACTTACACCCGTGGTTGATATCTTTTGGATTGGAGCTGTTGTGTAGGTGTAACTGGTGTTAAGGGCTATGTCTGCAAAGCGTTCGCCGTCTTCGTAGG
>CP070820.1:601245-653224 GCA_020344315.1 Candidatus Bathyarchaeum sp. | reverse complement strand
ACAATATTGTTTTGGAGTTGGCTGTATGATTTTGGCTTTTGTGTTGGCTAATTCTGTGCCGGATCAATCGGAATGGATTCTACATAGAATTGGAGAGATTGAGGGAGTCGAAGAGGCTTACAGGATTTGGGGGGTTTACGATATTATTGCATTGGTTAAAGCTGAAACAATCGATGAACTCAAAGGAATAATTTTACAAATTCGGAAAGTTGAACATGTCTTGTCTACACTGACCCTGATGATTATAAAGTAAAAAGGAATATTAGAAAAAGAGGGGAATACGGGATTTAAAAAGTGAAATCTAATTCTGCGCACGCAAATCCCCGGGATCCTATAACCGGATGATCCATTGAAGTGGATTTGTCCACCGTAAAGCGCCTTCTGACTGCTTAAAATGTGAATATACGTGCACATACACAATAAAAGATGAGAAACCAAAGTGAATTCAAAGAATTGTTGTTTTGTAGCCTTTAACCTCTGTATTTTTGGTTTCGATACCTCGCATAGTTTCGAGAAGCAGTAGTGTTCACTCTCGATGGGGAACATGAAATATTCCTAGATAGGATATTCCGAGTAAACAAAATTTACTGCAGTATACAACCGTCCACCTAGAGAGTAGCGTCCTATACCCATCCAACCGAACAGCTCTGGGTGTCTTAAAATCGCGAGAGGGATACTGAATTGTTCATTAACAGGATTACCGAGCCAAAAATCTACAGAAGCATTTCCTACGTTACTGTCACACAACAATTCCCCCGAAAGACATCCAAAGAGTCCAGATTGGCGGATTTGATATAGTGCAGAAAACAAGAAATTGGTGGTAAACCGTGAGTAAAATTATATGTATGGATTTTGGGAAGATAATGCCTATAAATAATTATTCGAGAATTATTTTAAACTCTTTTTTACTTCATCGAAGGAAAGAAGGGTTATATTATTTTCTTCTAAAATACTTTCAGCTTTTTCTAAATCGTTAACTCTTAGGATCAAAGCAAATTTTCCATCTGTACGTACTGCGGATGAATAGGCATATTCGATGTTTAAATTGTTATCTGCCAGAATTTTCGCAATTCTAGAGATAGTGACTTTCTCCGTTATCATAATGACTATTACTTCAATGTTCTTTTTCGATTTGGCAAGATTAAAATCTGCGCCCTCCAAAATTTTTGCAGCTCTTTCGGGTTCTTCGGTTATCATCCTAATTAACCCGAATTCGCCAGCATCAGCAATCGATAAAGCAAAAATCTTAATTTGAGACCTGTCAAGATGTGCAATTGCCTCAGATAGAGAACCAGGCCTGTTATCTAAGAAGACACTTATTTGCTGTAATGACATCTTCTTTTCCCAAGCTCATGTAGATTCAAACAATATTTATATCTTCACATACCTAACATTTCATTCTTAAAGCGGAGCCGGTGGAATTGCTTAAGTGTATTGCGGTCTCGAAAAAATTTGGAGGCCTTAACGCATTAAAAAACGTGGATTTAATCGTCAATAAAAACGAAATCGCCGGGCTTGTAGGTCCTAATGGCTCTGGAAAATCAACACTGTTGAACATTATCAGTGGAGTCTACAAGCCAGACTCAGGCAAAGTTTTATTCATGAATGAGGACATCTCGAAACTCCCGGCTCACCTAGTCTGCTCTAAAGGGATAACAAAAACCTCTCAAGCCGTACAATCTTTTCCACATATGACTTCCATTGAAAATGTTCTTTCAGGTGTGCTTTTTGGTAGAAAAGAAGTTAAAGAGCAAGACCCCTTGGACAAAGCAAAGGAACTCTTAGATTTTGTGGGTCTAGGTAAAGAAAAGCTCAATATTGCAGCGAGAAATTTGAATGTTGTAGAATTGAGGCGTGTTCAACTAGCAAGAGCCTTAGCAACGGCTCCTAAATTGCTTCTCTTGGACGAGCTTCTAACTGGTCTGACTCCAAAAGAAAGTGATGAAGCTATTGCCTTGGTCAAACTCATTAGAAAACAGGGAATAACCATACTCATAGTCGAACACGTCATGAGAGTAATTATGGGTCTATGTGATCGAGTAACCGTTCTGCACCATGGTGAAAAAATCTGTGAAGGAACACCTGGAGAAGTATGTAATGACAAAAGTGTAGTGAAAGTGTACTTGGGTAAGAAATTTTCATTTTATGAGGATTGAAGATGCTGGAAGTTGAAACAGTTTCCTCAGGTTATGGTCTGATCCAAATACTATGGGATGTATCCTTCAAAGTTGGAGAAAAAGAAATAGTCAGTATAATCGGCCCTAACGGAGCAGGCAAAACCACTTTAGTGAGAACCATTATGGGGCTGTTACCTGCAAGAAATGGAACTATCCGTTTTAAAGGAGAAAACATCGAAAATTTACCGCCATATGAGATCGTTAAGAAAGGAGTAACCTTGATTCCTGAAGGCAGAGAAATTTTCCCGAGAATGACTGTTGAAGAGAACATGCTTTTAGGTGCTTACACAATAAATGATAAAAAAGCAGTGACAGAATCGAAAGAAAGAATATACCAAATATTCCCTGTTTTAAGAAAGAAAGGGAAAGTTTTAGCTCAGACCTTGAGCGGAGGAGAACAACAGATGCTAGTGATAGGCAGAAGTCTGATGTCAAATCCTGAACTCTTGATATTAGATGAACCTTCACTAGGTCTAGCACCAATAATCATAGCAAAAGTACTGGATACCTTGCGTAAAATAAACGAAGAAGGGGTCGCCGTTCTCTTGGTTGAGCAGAACATCCGTGATTCCTTGAATATTGCCGACCGAGGCTACGTTCTTGAAGAAGGCAAAATTATTATAGAAGGCAAAGGGAGAGAACTGCTAACTAACGATCACATAAAAAAAGTGTATTTAGGCATTTGAAGGTGGTTTTTTATGGACAGTATGTACTGGAACAAAAAAATCGAAACAGCGACAAGAGACGAACTCAGGAAACATCAACTTCAGCTGCTCAAAGAAAAAGCAAAGTATTGCTACGACAACACTGCTTTTTATAGAACCAAATTCAAAAGTGCAGGAATATCACCTTCCGACATCAAGACCCTCGAAGACATTCAGAAAATCCCTTTCACAGTAAAGAACGATTTAAGAGACAACTATCCCTTCGGAATGCTCGCAGTAAATTTAGAAGACATTGTTGAAATACATGCATCAAGTGGAACAACTGGAAATCCTGTGGTTGGAGCATACACCACCAACGACATGAATGTCTGGCAGGAACTAATGGCAAGATCCCTCTATACTACAGGTGTTAGAAGACAAGATGTAATGCACAACGCTTATGGCTATGGCCTATTCACAGGAGGCCTCGGATTTCACTACGGCGCTCAGAAAATCGGAACAAGAATCATTCCAGTTAGCGGCGGAATGACCCAGAGACAAATCAAAATCATGAAAGATTTAGGTTCGACAGTTTTGTGTTGCACACCAAGCTATGCGATTTACCTCGCTGAAGCAATGGCTAATGAGGGCGTTGATCCTCGAAAGGATCTCAAACTAAAGATAGGTCATTTTGGGGCAGAACCGTGGTCAGAGCGAATAAGGGAAAGGATTGAGAACAAACTGGGAATTGAAGCTTTTGACATATATGGACTAACTGAATTGTGCGGTCCAGGCGTTTCGGTGGAATGCAATAAACATAACGGGCTGCATATCTGGGAGGATAACTTTCTCATCGAGACCATTGATCCGAAAACCGGGGACGTATTACCCGCTGGGGAAGAAGGCGAGTTAGTATTTACAACACTCACAAAAGCGGGTCTGCCTCTTCTGAGATTCAGAACGCGGGACATTTCAGTTATTGAAACTGAAGAATGCGAGTGTGGTCGAACACATTCCAGAATGATGCGAATAACAGGAAGATCCGACGATATGCTGATCATACGGGGCGTCAATGTTTTTCCCTCACAGATCGAATACGTCATAATGGGCTTTCCGGAATTAGCCGCACAATATCAAATAGTTCTTGAGAGGCCAGAAGCACTGGATGTCTTCACAATAAAAGTAGAATTAACAGAAAAAACCTCTCAGAGCACCCAAGAGGAGTTGAATGTGTTAAAACGTAGAATCAGGCAGAAGGTACAAAACATTACTGGTCTTTCTCCGATTATCGAACTAGTAAAACCTGGAGGAATTCCTAGGTCCGCGGGAAAAGCAAAAAGGGTCATGGATCTACGCTCAGGCAAGATTTGAAGGCTTTGTCGTCATGAATGCAAAGATTGCAGTTGACAAACCTGGCAGTTTCCTTTTGCTCAATGGAGATGAGGCTGTCGCAAGAGGGGCTGTAGAAGCCGGAGTTAATGTAGCAGCTTCATACCCTGGTACTCCTTCCACGGAGATTCTGGAGACAATCGCGGACGCGGCTAAGAATTTTGGGATATATGCTGAATGGAGCATAAATGAAATCGTGGCTCTGGAAGTAGCTGCAGGTGCATCAATGGCAGGCGTAAGAGCCATCGTTTCGATGAAGCATGTTGGGTTAAATGTTGCTGCTGACGCTGCGATGACGCTAGCTTATACAGGAGTTATTGGTGGGCTAGTCATTGCTGTCTGTGACGATCCGGCCATGCACAGTAGCCAGAACGAACAAGACACGCGATATTTTGCTGTGCACTCGAATATTCCTCTTTTGGATGCAGGTAATCCTCAAGAAGCCTTAGAGATGACTCGAGAGGCCTTCAAAATAAGCGAGAGATTGCAGTTGCCGGTGATTGTTCGTTTAACTACGCGGGTGGCTCACGGGAAAGCAAGAGTAGCGATTAACGAGATTGTGAAAAGTTCTCGAAAGGCCGAGTTTGACAAGAATGCTTCAAGATGGGTTATGGTGCCTTCTAATGCCATTAAGCAGCATCGAGTTCTAAAGGGAAGAGTGCAAGAGGCAACAGAACTTGCAAACAGCTCAAAGTTCAATGTAATTGAGGACAACGGAAAAGAGATTGGGATTGTAGGCAGCGGGATAGGTTATTACTATGCAAGATCTGTATTGGACACCAGTCAATTCTCTTGGCTGAACTTGGGTTTCGTTTATCCTTTTCCTATGGAGGTTTTCAAGCGTTTTGCGTCTAAAGTGAAAAAGATAATTGTAATTGAAGAATTAAGACCCTACATTGAAAACAACATTAAATGCCTATATCCAGAAATTCTGGGAAAAGACAAGCTGGGATTGGACGAAATCGGCGAGTTTACTCCAGATGCCATTAAAGACGCTTTTGTAGACTTGGAGTTATGTGAGAAGAGTGAAACTCAAGAAGATTTGGATTTGCCGTCCCGTCCACCAGTACTGTGTCCAGGATGTCCACATAGAGCTTTCTATTATGCTTTGAATACGGTTAATCAGTTTGTTGTTTGTGACCCGCAAAAGTGCACTGGTTGTGTTGTATGTGAGTATGCTTGTTCTGCAGAGAAGGAAAAAGTCTTCAACCCTATCAAGTCCAGAATAAGGGCAATAAGGCTTGATGCATTCTCCAATCTGGCGATGACTTGCAGGGTCTGCGAGGAAGCACCATGTGTTGCAGCTTGTCCAAAGGATGCCTTAAGTCGTTCTACCGAAACTGGAGTAATAACTGTCAATGAGGAACAATGTAATGGATGCGGTTGGTGCATAAATGCTTGTGAATACGGGGCAATAACACTACACCCCAATAGTCGAAAAGCCATTTTGTGTGACACATGTAATGGTGAGCCTGTGTGTGTTCAGTGGTGTCCGGAAAGTGCATTGAGCTTTAAAGGACGATCGACAGATAAAATCGTTACTGGAGATATTGGCTGCTACACCTTAGGATTTTTGCCCCCTGTAAATACGGTTCAGACGTGTCTTTGTATGGGTGCTGGAATTTCGCAGGCTGCAGGTATGATTCATGCTGGTGTCAAGGACAAAGTTTTTGCGGTTATAGGCGATTCAACATTCTTCCATGCAGGAATGCCTGGTTTACTCAACATAGCCTACAACAAATCGAATGTCTGTGTAATCATATTGGATAATAATACTGTTGCAATGACAGGCCACCAGCCGACACCAGGCTCAGGAAAAAACGCTTTAGGAGAACAGACAAAGATAATACAACTTGAAGATGTTGCAAGAAGTCTGGGAATCGAGAAAGTAGAAGTTGTCGATCCGTTCGATGTTGAAGGGACAAGGAAGGTCATAAGAGAGGTATTAGCTTATCGGGGGCCTTCGGTCATAATATCTCGGAGACCTTGTCCACTTTTGATTAAGCGTGGTCCAACGAGGGAGATTTTGAAAGAATGCAACTCATGCGGTGTATGCGTAGAAGAGTTCGGCTGTCCAGCGATTTCTATCAGTCCTGAGCGTGCTGAGATCGATCCGACCCTATGCTATGGCTGTGGTGTCTGCGAGGAAATATGTCCTTTTGAAGTGATAAGGAGCAAAGAATAGATGAAGCTAGACATAGTGTTTTCCGGTATAGGCGGACAAGGTATTGTCGTTGCTAGTGACATTTTTTGCGAGGCTGCTCTCATTGATGGGTGGGATGTTGCTAAGGCGGAAATTCATGGAATGGCTCAAAGGGGAGGGTCAATTGTTGCACATGTTAGGGTTGGTGAAAAGGTTCAAGCTCCCTTAATAGAGCGAGGAAAAGCCCATATAATCTTAGGTTTTGAGATGCTTGAAACTGCTAGAGTACTCCCGATGTTGAATGATGATGGGAGTGTAATAATGAACATTAAGTATATACCGCCCAGCACGTCTCTTGTTGGTTCTGCTAAATCTTTGAATCATGAAAAGCTTTTGGGCATGATAAGGGACAGAGTGCACACCCTTTATGAAATCGACGGAATCGATATCGCCAACAGACTTGGAAACACACTGGTTGTTAACACAATCTTACTTGGAGCACTCTCTGCTCTTCCAGAGAATCCTGTGAAACAAGAGGCTTTTGAGAAAGCTATTGCGTTGAGACTCAAGGGAAAATACGTCAATCTAAACCTCAAAGCATTCCAAATCGGAAGAAAACAAGTGAACTTGAGTTAATTTTATTAACACTTTCATTAAAATATTATGGAAAAAGAGGAAGGAGAAAAAATGGCAAATACGAAATTAATTGCAGCAGTTGTTATTGTTATCATTGTTGTCGCCGCATCCGTTGCTGTATGGCAACTAATGGGACCATCCGAACCAACCATCAAAATTGGTTTGGTTGCTCCATATCAAATACCAGTTGGGCAAGACATGGACCGTGCTGCTCGAATGGCAGTTAAAGAAATTAACGATGCTGGAGGCATTTACGTGGCGGACTTGGATGATTACCTTAAGATAGAATTGTTGATTGCAGACACAGGAGACACTACCGATACTGCAGCGGCATTAACGGCAGTCACGCGTGTAATAGATCAAGGTGCTGATCTTCTTATTGGAGGGTTCTCAAGTGGAGCTACTCTTGCCGACCAAGTCATCGCAATAGAAGAACGTGTTCCCTTTATAATAACCGGTGCTTCGAGCCATTATGTTACGAGAAGAGGATTTCTCGCATCAGACCACCCATTATACATAGGCGACGCAGAAGGAATGAGTTACATGTTCCACTACTGCACCACGGTTTTTCACTATTCAGAGACAGTGGCTCATTTCTTTGCTGAAGCAATGAAACCTCTCCTTGATAATGAATATGGGTTTAGCGCATCGAGAAAACTTAGGCTTGCAGTTATCTATCGTGACGATGCTTACGGCCAAGGAGTTTGGGATGCTACCGAACACTTCATAGAGACTGACAATCTTCCAATCGAGATTGTTGCCGAAGTGAGCTATCCTTTAACCACAACAACCTTCCAAGCAGAACTAACCACAATTAAAGCAGCCAATCCTGACGCTGTCTATGTTGTAGATTTCACAACAAATACGGCTACAATTTACAGACAGGGTCAAAGTGATGTTGGGCTAAATACAGTTTACATAGCGGTTGAATGCTGTGAAGAGCCAGAGTTTTACACTGCACTTGGGGAATGGGGTGATCATCAGTTGCTAGAATCGAAGTTTGCCTCGTATGCTGGACCGCCATTCTACTTGCCTATGATGGATACTTACGTAGCGGACTACCAAGCGGAATATGATACGATCCCAGGGATGATGGGAGCTGATACCTACGACGCATTCTATATAGCAAAGGAAGCCATCGAAAATGCAGGTACATTAGAGAAGAGTGCTGTAAGAGACGCCATAGAAGATACTGACATGGAACAAATGCTAATCATAACTGAGAGTGGCCGCATTGAATTCAGCACCGAAGAAGACTCCTACCATGAAATTGCACCATTCACCTTTGTAGAACAGCTAATTTACGATGAAACAATTGGCGAATGCAGACCAAAAGTTATCTGGCCTACAACTGCTCCGGGTGTTGGCACAATAAAACAGGCTGACTTTGTGCTACCCGAAAACTATGAGCCTGGAAGTTAATTCGAACTTCTTGGCCCCCCCTTTTCTTTATTTTTTTAATCTTCGGATTAACCTTTTATTCATCCTAGTAATGAATATTCGAGGTAAACTAACAGAGTACACGGTTGAGTTCCTAATGATCGACTCTTCGACTTTGATCCTGACGATAATGTGGGGCGCCGCAATTGGATGCATCTATGTCTTACTAGCTACCGGATTGAACTTGATTTTCGGAGTAATGAAACTCGTCAATTTCGCCCACGGGGAGCTCCTCATGATAGGGGCTTACATGGGTTTTACAGTTATAACCGCATTGGGCGTTAATGTCTATATTGCAGTGTTCCTGTCGATGGGACTAACAGCGCTAATTGGAATCGCGGTTGAAAGATTGACATTCCGCAGAGTTTTAGGCGCAGAAAAACTTAATGAAATATTTGTAAGTCTTGGGTTAATTTTAATCTTTGATAATATTGCCGTCTTGCTGTGGGGTGACAAATCTAAGAGACTAATCAGTCCATTCGAGAATATGAGCATAATGCTGGGTGAAGCGTCAATAAGAGTTGACTGGCTAATAGCAATCCTATTCGTAATTGTAATACTCATTGCCCTATTGTTCTTAATCAAAAAAACCAAGCTAGGCATGGCCATGCGGGCAACCAGTCAAAAAGGTCAAACTTCGATGCTAATGGGAATAAACATCGAGCACATTTACATCTTCACTTTTGCGTTAGGAGCAGCATTAGCTGGAGCCGCGGGCGTACTATACGGCATCATTTTTCCTTTCAACCCATACATCGGAGCATTGCCAACCATCAAAGCCTTCGCTATCATAATATTGGGAGGTTTAGGAAGCATACCGGGGGCCATAATTGGAGGGCTTCTATACGGAATCGCCGAGCAAACTGCCGCCATAACCCTAGGAAGCATTTGGAGAGACGCGGTTGCTTTTTCAGTTCTAATAATTGTTCTTGTCCTCAGGCCAGAGGGACTTTTTGGAAAGAGGGGCGAGTGAATGTTCACAAAAGACATTATCTCTTGGATAAAACAATCCACAAAATCTACAAAATTTTACATTTTCGTGACACTCATTTCATTTTCCCTTGTAATCCCCCTTGTTTTAAGAGATTCCTTGTCAATTCGTGTTTTAACTCTAATGGCTATTTTCACGATATATGCTTCAAGTTGGAATTTATTGGCCAGTTCGGGGCAAGGTTCACTTGGGCATGCAGCGTTCCTAGGTGTAGGCGGGTTCACTTCAGCGTTGCTTGCACTAAATCTAGGTATACCACCCATAATTGGCATTTTCATTGGCGGTGTCGTCTCGGCAGGAATTGGTTTTTTGATAGGTCTTACATGCGTGAGACTAAAAGCGTGGTTTTTGGGCATGGTGACTTTTGGTTTTTCTATTATTGCTGAAACTTTAGTTAGTCAGTTTGATGATTTTACCCATGGAATCCTAGGCTTTCGGACTGCCCCACTTGCGTCCTCAGGATTACCTTTCTATTACCTTGCTGTTCTCATCGCAACCTTATGCATAGCTATAATCTACTATATAATGAAGTCAAAAATGGGGTTGGCTTTTAGAGCTATTCACCAAAACCAATCTGAATCAAAAATGATCGGCATTAACACAGCCAAGTACAAACTTTACGCCTTCGCAATAAGTACTTTTTTCGCAGGCTTAGCAGGAGGCCTTTACGCTCACTTTCTTAGATATATTCGTGTTGAAATTTTTACTCCGGCAAATTCATTTGAACCGTTAATGATGTCAGTAATCGGTGGTCTAGGTACAATCGAGGGACCAATAATTGGCTCAATTATACTAGTTGCTATTGACTCCTACTTACCTAACATAGACAAGTTTTTGCCGATTGTTCACGGAATTTTTGTTGGACCTTATCTACGTTTACTAGGTTTGGGTATATTCCTAGTTATAGTGGTTATTTTCCTTCCAAAGGGAGTCTCTTCGTTGCTCCGCAAAATGTATAACTATTTCTTCACAGACACAAAAAAGGCGAATAACATTGAGAGGAAATGATTACTTCAGAGAGCTGCTAGGAATAAAGGTCGTTGTGGCAAAAGATGGCTACTCAAAAATGTCTCTGAAAATCACCAAAGAACATACAAATTTTGTAGGTTTTACACATGGTGGAGTTATATTTGCACTAGCAGACTGCGCATTTGCCGAGGCAGTGAATTTCGGTGATAAGCGGGCAGTTGCGGTTCAAGTGAGCATAAATTTCGTAAGACCCAGTTCAGAAGGAGACGTTTTGACAGCTGAAGCCAAAACAATCTCAGAGGGAAAAACTTTCGCCTTGTGTAGTATAACAGTCAGGAAAGAAAACAAAGAAGTAGCATTATTCACGGGATTAGCATACAAACTGCTGACCGATAAGAAGATATGAGCAAACCTGCCCTCTTTTTAGCAATCGATGATGATTGGAAAGTTTATAATCTACACCAATGTAGATTAAGTATTTACTCATCTTTTGAATTCTAATATGCAATATTTTGATTTATTACATTTTTGAGATTTAAATTTGAAATGAATTGTTTCATCAAATTCAGAGACCCAGACTTGATATTCAGTCCCGCAAATGGTAGTACCGACGGCTCCCGAGAGCTTATCTCTTCCACTTTTAATCATCAAATTGTGCCAAGGACAATCATTTATTGTTATCCTGAATCCATTCTCAGTTTTTTCAGCCTTGAACTTGAAGCCTTCTAATTTAAGTTTTGCTGTGAGACTCTTGAAAAGGGCATCTGGTCCATTATTCAGCTTTAGCATTGATTTAATCATTCTAGCCTGAATCTTTGACATTACCTTCCAGACTTCATTATCTATGTCCAAAGCACGGTCAAACCCGTATTGCTCCTCAACCTTCATGAACCATAATCCATCTACAGCCCTGTAGCTGCGAAGGAAATAATCAACAATCTGTTGGCAATCAAATTCAACCATACAATCACACTCGGGTCTATATGTTACAACTAGTAGATTAGAATTTGTTATAGCTGAACAATTCCTTTGCGGATTTCTTTTTTCGTTGTTTAGGTTTTTCAGCAGGATAATCAAAAGTGACCAAAGCAACAACCTTCCAGTTATCAGGGATGTTCAGCAATTATTTTACTTTATCTTCTTTAAAATCTCCTATCCAACAGGAACCAATGCCAAGTGACCAAGCAGCAACCACCATATTCTGCAAAGAAATCGCAGTATCAATCGATGCCCATTTTCCAGTCAATAAATCTTTTGGATTAGCACAACCAACAATTACAACAGGAGAATTTTTGATAAAACGATTGAACAATCCTTTGGATAATTCTTTCTTAATCTCATAATCAGTAAGAATGACGAAACGACGCGGTTGTCTATTTGCAGCAGAAGGAGCTTGTCTCCCTGCCTCAATTATTTTTTCCAATATGTCAGAGGGTATGTCCTTTTTCTCGTAACGCCTTATGCTTCTGCGGCTCAAAACAAAATCAATTGGAGACATAAACTTGAAGGCTAAACTAAAACTTTGCTATATCTTTTTTGATTTATTTGATACCCAGATGAAAAAAGGGGAAGTTGCGGGAGATGTCTCCACTGGTCGTGGGTTCAAATCCCCGCGACCCCATAAGCGAATGATCCACTGCAGTGGGCATGTCCACCGTAAAACGCCTTGTGGAAATGCTTAAAATGTGAATACATGCACACATACATAATAAAAGAAGAGAAACAATCAAGCTAGGGTTTTTCTTTAGATTTTAAGGACCCCAGTTTTTCACATATTATTCGGTTGGCTAACTGAGGGTCAGCCTTACCCTTCGTTGCCCTCATAAGCTGCCCCACCAGATAGTGAACCGCATTTTCATCCGTGAGCGCATCTTTAACAGCCTTCGAATTCTCCCTGAAAACCTTCTCCACAGCATCTTGAAGGGCTTCTCTGGAAGCAATCTTCACCAAACCATTCTCTTTGATAATCTGAGAAGGACGCCTTCCAGTTAAGACAATTTCCGGCAGAATTTTTTTTCCGATCTTGCCACTTATAACACCCTCCTCGATGAGCCGAATCATCTCAACCAAGTGTTTTGGAGTGATTTTGGATTCCGTAATTTCAAGGTTGTTTTCGTAGAGATTGCGCAGAAGGTCGCTCATCATCCAGTTACTGACCTCTTTAGGTCGGTTATATAATTTCACACTTCTCTCGAAAAAGTCTGCGAGAGCTTTGTCGCTCACCAAAACCTCAGCGTCATATTTTGGCAGGTTATATGTAGCAACAAAACGATGAACCCTAGCCTCCGGCAGCTCCGGCATCTTCTCCTTAACTTCTTCTACGAAATCTTTTGTGACAACAATGGGAACAAGGTCCGGTTCAGGGAAATACCGATAATCATGCTCCTCCTCCTTCGTACGCAACGAAATGGTTATCCTACGAGACTCATCCCAATGTCTCGTTTCCCGCTTGACAGCAAGATCCTTCTGCAACAGATCTTTCTGTCTCATAATCTCGAAGCATAAAGCACGCTCAACCTCTTTGAAGGAAGAGATGTTTTTTACTTCCACCCTAGTTCCACCAGTAAGGGATATGTTGGCGTCACAGCGCATGGCTCCCTCCAACCTTCCAGTAAAAATTCCCAAATGCTCTAAGATGGAGCGCAGTTTTTGGAGGAAGACCCTCGCCTCCTTGGGCGAATCTAGGTCCGGATCAGTTACAATCTCTAGAAGGGCGATTCCTGAACGGTTGTAGTCGACGAGAGTGTAGGGAGACGTGTCAATGGCGCCCTGATGAACCAGTCTCCCGGGATCCTCTTCCAGATGAACCCGGCTAATCCGAATTTTCTTTCTCTTTTTGCCAACATCAATATGGAGAAAGCCGTCGACAGCCAGCGGAACTCCTCCAGCCTGATCGTATTGCGAAATCTGGAAGTTCTTAGGCATATCCGGATAGTAATAGTTCTTTCTGAAGAACAACATACGTTCTGAGATTTTGGAGTTCAGGGCTAGCGCAACCATAACAGCGAACTCCACCGCCTTCTCGTTGAGTACTGGAAGGGCACCGGGTATTCCGAAACAGACAGGACAAACCATAGTGTTGGGGTCTTCGCCCTTGTAATCCGAGGAGCAACCGCAGAAAAGTTTAGTTTTAAGACTAGTTAACTGAACATGAATTTCCAAGCCTATGCGAACTTTGTTGCAGTTTTCGGCAGACATCTCGGGTATGATAATTTTGTCTGTGGAATTTAGATGTTTTGCATTGGACTATTTCATATGAAGAAGCCTACAACATTTCATTGGGTTCTAGTGCGAAATAGTTAAATTTGTAGTTCTCTACCGTGCACCTATGCCTAGAATATGCCTTGTCACACACTTTTTTCCACCCCACATGGGAGGTATAGAAAAGGTATCCTATGAACAGAGTAAAAGATTAACAAAATCAGGTTACAAAATAGACGTCTTAACAAGCAAAATAAAGGGACGAAATGAATACCCTCTAAAGGGAATAAGAGTCTTCCATTATTCACCCCTAAACCTTGCTGAACGAATCGGCGTACCCTACCCCATTCTATCCATTGAAGCCTACAGAGCTTTTACAGAGGTAATAAGGAAATGTGACCTAGTTCACGCTCACGGCCACGTTTACATGCCATCATTTTTGGCGGGAAAGGTCGCCAAGAAATACAAGAAACCCTTCATCTTGACCCAACACAACACATTCATCGACTACCAGTCAGTGCTGAACATACTGGAGCACCTAAACGACTTGACAATAGGCAAAGCAGTTTTGAAAGGCGCTGACAGAGTTATTACAGTCAGCAAGAAAACGATGGAATACGTTCGAAAACTAGGCGCAGACATGTCAAAAACTTCAGTAATCTACAACGGAGTCGATATCGACACCTTCCACCCAGAAAACAAAAGTGAGAGCAGAAAAAAACTTGGTCTACCCACAAACCGAAAGATTATCCTCAGTGTGCGGAGACTGGTCTACAAAAACGGTCTAGACACCCTCATAGAATCAGTTCCCTTGGTGACACGAAACCACCCCGATACCTTATTCGTTGTTGCAGGAAAAGGTCCGAGCAAAAAACTCATCGAAGACCGCATAAAAGAACTAGGGATCAAAGACAACATCAAGCTAACCGGATTCGTTCCGGATAAACTATTACCAGTATACTACGACGCCGCTAACTGCTTTGTTCTACCCTCAGCCTCAGGCGAGGGATTACCACTAGTTCTTCTGGAAGCCATGGCATGTGGAGTGCCAGTCATCGCAACAACAGTGGGAGGGACACCGGAAATAATTAAGCACATGAAAAACGGGGTTCTCGTGCCCCCCAGAAATCCGGAAGCAATGGCTAAGGCCGTCTCAAAACTGCTATCAGAGGAAAGGCTGGGCCCTGCCATCGGCGAGGAATCCAGAAGAAACGTTGAGGACAGATTCACTTGGGAAAAAAACCTTTGCCAACTACAGAGTATATATAGTGAGTTCCTTTAGTAGAGAAAATATTTTATATAAAGAGGTTTAAGTCTTCAAGTAAAAGTGAGAATTTGACCCGAGCTACCAATCTTGATTAAGAATGATTTTATCGTTTCTGTGGTCATACCGGCCTTTAAAGAAGGAAAAACAATACAGAAAGTCATAAGGGACCTCAAGGGTTCCTCAAGCTACGACACTCAGATAATAGTTGTTGACGGATACTCCAATGACGGAACTGAAGAGATAGTCAAAGAGGAGAACGTTGAGTTTGTATCCGAATCAAGGGTGGGATATGGAAGGGCAATAAAGACGGGAATTAACCACGCAAAGGGCGACGTAGTGGTAATAATCGACGCCGACGACACCTATGAAGCAGGTGACATCGACAAACTCGTCAAACCCTTGTTGAAGGAGGAAGCTGATGTCTGTTTGGCTTCGAGACTTGGAGGAACCCTCCTACCCGGAGCCATGCCACGTATGAACTTGTTTGGAAATAGAATGTTCACATTAATGTACAACCTACTATACAGCCAAAATGTCACAGACACACAGACTGGATTTCGTGCATTAACGAAAAGCGCGATTAAACACTTGGATTTATACTCTGATGGGATGGGTCTTTCAACAGTTTTTCTAACGGAAGCCGCGAAGAGAGGCTTAAGGATCACCGAGTTCCCTACACTCTACAAGCCTAGAAATAACCACAGTAGGTCCAAGTTGAACAGGTTCAAGGCTGGGTGGGAGATTTTCAGAATTCTTTTATCTGGACAAGCCTAAATGTAAGCTAGTTCAGTTAGGGTGCTTGCCTGATGAAAACAGATACTCTCGGCTTTTTTATGGGATGGCATAGGCTGAAGAAACATCAGCGTAAGAAATTCATGGAAAAGAAAGTTAAGAGACCCCAGAAGGGTGCAAAATCTGTTTCAGATTTAGATGAGGAAAAAATGGTAACTGTAACGATTTTGATAGCCATTGTGATTATAGCAGGTCTCTTAATTTATCTAACGCTTGACCCAGCGCCAAAGGAGAGTTTTACGACCATATATTATCTTGATTCAGAAAAACGGACGGAGAACTTTCCAGAAACGGTGGTTTTAGGCGTGAACAACACGTTCTCTTTATGGGTTGGTGTGGAAAACCACAACGGCACAACAAAAGCTTTCTCAGTAGAAATTAAGATGGACGATGGAAAGGGGGATGTGGAACCTAGTCCTGTCGAACCCATAGAAAGATTCGAGCGAACATTATTGGATGAGGAAGTTTGGGAGTTCCAGGTAACGATAAATATAGATCAGTTGGGCAGCCATAGGATAATTTTTGAACTTTTGTCCTTCGATGATGCGAAAAATAATTTTGAATTTTCAGGAAACTGGGTCAGCCTTTCACTTGAAGCAATCTAGCATGACGTGCCTGCTTTCGTGTCCAAGAAATCCTTTTCCGTTTCGAAATCCACTGGTTTTTTGGAAAGATTAAGTAATAGGTGCATCATTAGATTTCATTCATAAAATTGGGGAATTACCTTGAAAGCGCTTAAGGGAAAGGCAGTTGTTGTTACAGGTGGCGCGGGCTTCATAGGTTCTCATCTCTGTAGAACACTTATAGATCAGGGTGCCAAGGTGACGGCATTCGACAATTTATCTTCTGGAAAAATTGATTTCATAGAAGACCTGATGGATGATGGACTTAAATTCGTGCAGGGGGACATCAGGGACACCACTGCACTAGAGAAAGCAACGAGAAACAGTGAAGTTATTTTTCATCTGGCAGCCCAAACGAGCGTCCCCTTCTCCATGGAAGATGCCAAAGAAGATTGTGAAGTTAACGTGGTCGGAACATTGAATGTCCTCGAAGCCGCCAAAAAAGCTGGCGCCAGATTAGTCTTCTCGTCTTCGTGTGCAGTTTATGGCAATCCGGAGAAAAGACCGACGCCTGAAACATATCCGACCCACCCGATCTCCTTCTACGGCTTGTCAAAGTTTATTGGCGAGAATTATTGTGGATTCTACCAAGAGAATTACGGTTTGGAGGTTGTTATGCTCCGCATATTCAATGTTTATGGTCCAAACGGTCACGGAGTCCTACCTGATTTCCTCAATAAATTGAGGAAGACACCTGACGAATTGGAGGTCTTAGGGACGGGCAGACAGGGTAGAGACTTCGTTTATGTATCTGACATGGTAGCAATCTTACTCCTAGCTGCCACTTCTCCGGTGGCTGCAGGCCAAATCTTTAATGTTGGCACAGGAACCACAACCTCTGTGAGAGAGCTGGCAAACAAGATTATTGAATTTCTGGGATTGGAGGGAGTTGAAGTCTCCTTCACGGGTGGTTTAGCATGGGAGGGAGACATGGATATAACCCAAGCAGACAACAGCAAAGCCGTGAATATATTACAGTGGAGACCCCAAGTGAGTTTAGAGGAAGGACTGAAAAAATTAATAAGCTCAGGAAGATACTAGGCGCGATTTAGATGGTTTCGTTGAGGGAGAGGCTGAAAGCCGTTATCATACTTCTTCGACCGCCCTACTGGCTCATGACTGGCGGTCTCTCAGTTTTGACCATAATAACTCTGCAGAGAGGTATTCCGGACTTTGGTTTAGTGGCATTAGTCGTCTTGTCAGCAATCTGCATTACTTCTGGCGGTTTCGCCTTCAACGACTATATTGATCAGGAGTCAGATGCCATCGTCAAAAAAAACAGACCTATACCGTCACAAAACATTGCACCGTGGCATGCTCTCCTAATATCAGCAGTCTTATTCGCCATTGGACTTTTGGCAGCCCTCAGAATTAATGTTCTCTGCTTTGGAATCGCCCTCTTAGATACATTTCTTCTTGTGGCATATTCTGCATATGTGAAGAGGCATGCCGGTTTCTTCGGAAGTTTCCTTATGGGTTTTCTTATAGGATCATCTTTTATTTATGGTGAAGCTGCCTTGTCTGGAGTAATCACCATTACTTCTTTCTCTTTATCATTTATGAGCATGGGCAGTGTGGGCGGCAATGTATTGAGGGACGTGTTGAGTTTAGAGGGAGACTTGAAGGCTGGATACGCGACTTTGGCAGCGAAGCGCGGTCCAGAATTAGCCACTAGGGTGGGCGCAATTTTCTTTTTGATTAACGTAATAGCCTCTCCCGTCCCCTACTTGGTAGATGCAGTAGGTTATGCGTACCTCATTCCTATAATAATCTGGGACATAATCCTAGTCATTTCAGGATTCTCTCTTCTCAGAAATCCAAATATTGACGTAGTAAAGAAACAGGAAAGATTAGTAACCAGAACTATGATTCTTATACCAATCGCCTTGATTGCAGGGGCCATAACTTGAAGGAGCAAAAGATTCTTCGGGAAACTTTCAGCGTTTGCCCAGTTTGCCTTAAAAAAGTGAAGGCTTACGTCGCAGAAAAAGACGGAAAGGTAGTGATCTTGAAGGAGTGCAGCGAACATGGGAGCTTCAATGACGTCTACTGGAGCAGGGCGGACATCTATCACAAGGCTGAAAAGCTCAAAAAACCCTCTTCCAAACCGCTTCAGGACAACTGTCCTCACAACTGCGGATTGAACGACTGCTCTCATCACTCCTCAAAAACAGTCATGGCAGTCATCGACATAACTAACGAATGTGACCTAAGATGCCCAATATGCTTCGCAAACGCATCAAACTCAAGCGATCTTTACAAACCAACTCTGGAAACCATACATAGCATGCTAAAGTTTCTGAAGAAACAGGACCCGCCGCCCCTAGCGGTAATGTTCGCCGGCGGAGAACCCACGATCCGTGAGGACATAGTTGAGATAGTGAAGATGGCCCATGACTTGGAGTTTATGATACTTCTTGCGACGAACGGTATCAGAATGTCTCAAAACCCGGAATTGGTTCGGAAATTGAAGAAAGCCGGGTTGAATATAGTGTATCTGCAGTTTGATGGACTCACCGATTCACCTTACGAGAAACTGAGAGGAGCAAAACTGCTTCAACAGAAGCTGAATCTTGTTAAACTTTGCCGTGAACATGATATAGAAATAATTCTGGTTCCAACCCTGCAGGGCGGAATAAATGACAACGAAATAGGAGACATGATTAGATTCGCTGCAGAAAACGTGGATATCATAAGAGGAATAGTCTTTCAACCTATGTCCTTCACTGGAAGAACATCGGATATTGTTTCTAGGGAAAACAGGGTTGACAATTCACTGCTTGCCCAGAGAATAGAAGAACAGACGAACGGAATGATCAGAGAAGAAGACCTGTTTCCTGTTTCAGTAATGGTTCCTCCCCTACAGGTCATGAACACTTTTCTAACCAAAACATGGCCCCCATTCACACCCACCCCCTATTGCGGACTATGGAACTGGGTGCTAATCTCCAAAAGAGGAAAACATATCTTCACACCCATCAGCCGTTTCCTGAATTTCGAAGCCTTCATGTCCGATCTGAAAGCCCTTAACAGGATAATTAAACAGCGAAAAATCGGCAAAATTGGAATTTACCTGAGGTTGTTCTTCGCTGCCTTTCGTTCCCTGGATTGGGGAAAGGTGCAACGAGAAGCTGGCCTTCTGAATGCAGTGAAGACCTTGATTAAGATACACACTGACCCTTCTTATGATTCTCTCGGGTACATCAGACGGAGACTGTTGTTAATCGGCTGCATGGCCTTCATGGATCCCTATAACTTCGATGTAGAACGGGCACACCACTGCGTCATTCATTACATAACGCCAGAGAACAGAATTGTCCCCTTCTGCGTATACAACATGTTCTACAGAAAACAAACAGAAAAACAATTTTGTATCCCACACATCAGCGCCAAACACACATAACCACAAAAACTTGCGTTTTCTTACATGCAGTTTTTCGAAAGTTAGCTGTTTGCCTGTCTGGAAAGTTTGTAGTGTTCGATCAAATGGTGGTAATGTTCAAGCGGCATTAGAGAACGGAAGGCCCTCTCCACAACTTCGCTCAGAGCCGGGTGAATATGCATCCCATCGAATATGGGTTTGGCGTTCTGTTCAGGGGTATACATTAGAGGGATGATCTCGTGGATGAGAACAGAGGCGTAAGGTCCTATGATGTGGGCTCCAATAATCTTCATTGTGCCCCTTTCCACGATAATTTTGACGAAGAAATCTTTCACATCCATTGCCTCTCCTTTTGCCGTATCTTCGTATCTATGAAATCCAATCAGCAGTTTGTCCTCCCCGTATTTTTCTATCGCCTCTTTCTCTCTTAAGCCGACTGTTGCAATCTCTGGGTATGTGAAGACGGCGTGGGGCACTGCATGGTAATCAACCTTCACATTCCGTTTCAAGACAGCATTGTAGTATACAATAGCTGATTCGTGGTTAGCAACATGTTTGAAAGGATATTTGCCGTTGGCGTCTCCAAGAGCCCAAACGTTAGGTTGCGAAGTCTCCAAATACTCGTTAACGACAAACCATCCCCTTCGATCTGTCTTTATCCCTCCCTTTTCAGGATGAAGTATATCTGAAAGCGGACCTCTTCCGGTAGCAATCAATATCTCATCTGCGATTATCGGTAACCTTGCTCCGGTCTCTCGATTGACAGCAACTAGCCTCTTTTTACCCTCTGAAGTCACTTCTGCCTCCCGAACTTCATAGTTTGTATAGATCTTCACATGCTTTCCCAGTTCTCTCTTGGCTAAGGCTGAAACTTCTGGTTCTTCAGTGGGGATAAACTGGGGATTCCTGCCGATAACCGTAACCTGTGCTCCCATGGATGAGAGAAAATGACTATACTCCGCGGCTATGTATCCACCACCCACAATGGCAATGCTCTCTGGCAGTTCACGTAACTTGAGAATCGTGTCGCTGGTAAGGTAACCCGCTTCCTCTATCCCCTTTATGGGAGGTATAGTTGGTTTCGATCCGGTGCACAACAAGATCATCTTTGAGGTTATGGTTTTGTCCCCGACCTTCAGAGTGTGTAGACCAACAAATTCTGCTGCCTCAGGGTAGTAATCTATGTTTTTTGAGTGGGAAAGCCCCTGGCGAATACGGTTTATGTCCCTATAGATGATGGCTCTCATTCTTTCCATGACCTTTTGGAAATCTATCTGCTTTATGTTTGAATCTATTCCAAAAATTCTTGCCCTTCCAATTGTTCTCACCAACTCCGCGGGGTAAAGCAGTATTTTAGAGGGGATGCAGCCCCTTGTTAAGCAGATGCCACCGGGTTCATCTTTGTCTATAACAGCGACCTTGAGCTTTGGGTTCTGTTGAATCATTGTCTCCACAATGCTCATGGCGGAGCCTGTGCCTATGGAGATTAAATCGTATTCTTTCATGACAAAACCTCTACGAACATAGTTAACCTGAATTTGGCTTAAATTAATTCCTTAAAGGTGCATATGACTAGTGAACACCATAATCTAGTGTTCTTCGTTCTCTTCTTGAATATGATGCAACACATGGATAGCTAGCCCGGTGGCCGAGCCTGCAGTCATACCGAGGAGCAAGTGAATCAGTTCTGAGATTTGATACAATAGGGCGACAACCACAAGTCCGTCGAGGATTATAGTCATAGCGAGATATAGGAATAACCAGACCTTGGTGCTTGTTCCTCTGGGTTGGTTGATGCCCACCACAACTAATACGCCGAACATTACACAAAAACCGATCAAAGCATAAATCAAGTTATTTCACCAAATTTACAAAGTGTGTGGTAATTCGTGTATCACAGTTTCGGAGAGATGGATTTGACGTGGGAGTTTATTTAAACTTTATGTCAAAAGCCTTCGCTTCCTTTTGGCATGTGGCAAACTATGCTAGTAGACTCCGCTGAATTAAAACCGCAAAGTGGCAAGCAGAATCCCGTAACTTCTGGAACCTTTTTTCGTGTGGACCTCAGCGCGTAAACGTTATATGATTTCAATTTGTAGGGTACGCTGGTAAATCAACGGTGAAAGCTTTAAGAGTCTTCAGAGGTTTGATGGCTTTTCTCACAAACATCCCCGCAGGGATGGATGAAAGTTTCTTGGAGATTTCCGCTCGCTTCATGTTCCTATTTCCGATGATAGGAATCCTGATAGGATTTCTTGCCGGCATCTACGCCTTCTTCACAAACAACGTTTTGTCCCTTCTCTTCGCCTCCTTGAATACCATTCTCTTCTCAGGTTCCCAAACGCTTCTTTTCGATTTTGCAGCCAAGGGGCTGGCAAGCGCCATGACCCTTGCCTTTCTCCTCGTTCTCATAGGACTTCAACACACAGATGGGCTAGTTGACGTGGGCAATGCCTTAGGCATAAGAAAGGCATCTCTTAAAGAGAAAGTTGAGATTGCTCACGAATGGACTGTTACAAGAACAGGTGCCTTCCTAGCCGTCCTCATTTTCTTCTTCACAATCTCACTCATCTTCTTGGTAAAGACAGACACCATCATTCAATCCCTCATAGTAGCCGAGGCCTCAGCGAAACTGGCTATGGTTACATGCGGTTGGCAAGGCAAATCTCCCCCGCCCCGCTTCTATGAAGATAAGTATGAAAAGGGAAGGAACTTCATTGACTCCATTAGGAAAAAACATGGCTTATACGCAATTTCTTTGATCATCTCCCTTGTCGTCAGCATTGCGTTGCTTGGTCTCAGCGGATTGCTAGCTGTAGTAGCGGGAATGCTAGTTGGTGGATTCATGATAATCGTAGGTAAGAGAGTTTTTGGAGGAGTAAACGGGGACATATTCGGCGCTACTAACGAGATAGCTCGGATGGTTGCGTTGTTTGTGCTGGTGATCTTATAATGCGTGTCGTTGCTTTGATTATGGCGGGAGGTAGAAGCAAACGTTTCGGTGGAAACATAGAAAAACCCATTGTTAGATTCATGGGCAAGCCTCTCATAAGGAGGGTCATCGAAGCCACCAAGGAGTCTAAAAGAATCACAGAGACATACGTGGCAGTAACATCCTACAGTCCCAAAACCGCAAGAGAGGCAGCAGAAGCATCCGTGAAGATTATAGAGACAAAGGGTCAAGGATACCACGCTGACCTGCAACAAGCTGTTCAGGAGGCAAACCTAACCTGTCCAGTCTTAGCCATCTCATCTGACCTTCCCCTGCTGAACGGAGAGTTTCTGGATGAAATAATTGGTAAATACGAAGAGTCGGGCAAACCTGCTTTGACTGTGCTGGTTCCGGAAGAAGCTTTCCGTAAGTATGGCGTCTCCGCCGTCTCACCTTACGAGCATGAAGGAAAAATGTACGCGGTTTCGGGGATAAACATACTTGATGGTCGACAAGTCTTGGAGGAACAGGAACAAGAAGTCATTTTCAGCAGAAGACCTGAAGCTGTATTCAACGTGAACTCCTCCAAAGATTTAGAATCTGCAAAAAATTATCTATTGCGTACCAGGGGAGATTCAAAACGAAACAAGGATTAAGTCGGGTTTCTTTGTTTATTGGAAGCGATTTACTAAACTGCTATTTTTGGTTGCTAAAGGATTTTATTGTCTCTATCAGTTTTATGTTTTCTTCGGGTCTTCTAACTGTCACTCTGAAGAATCTGTGGTGTAGTCCATCGAAGTCCTTGCAGTCTCTGATGAGGAACCCTCTTTTGGCAAGTCCTTTTTGGAGTTGCGTTGAGGTTAACTCGCCCTGAATAATCTCAACTAGTAAAAAGTTAGTCTCAGACGGATACACCTTTAACCAAGGAATTGCTCGAAACATCTCCAGCATCTCTCTCTTGCTTCGTTGGAGAAGAAGCCTAGATTTTTTGATGAAATCTTCGTCCTTAACTGCCTCCACTGCGCCAAACATGGCTAAACTGTTTACGCTCCAAGGCATCTTTGCCCTCCTCAGAATCTCTACAAGAGTAGGGGAGGCTATGCCGAATCCAATTCTCGCACCTGCCAAACCAAAGAATTTTGTCAATGACCTGAGAACAAACAGGTTGTCGTAGTCTCCAACATATTCAGCCATAGAATATCTTTTGCTGTCATCGACAAAGTCAATGTAATCCTCGTCAAGAAACACAAGAACATTCTTTTCTGCAGCGAACCCAATAAACCGCAGTATGTCGTCTTTCTCATGGAGGCATCCAGTTGGACTATTTGGATTACAGAGAAAAATTATTCTAGTTTTCTTCGAGATTGCTCTTTTTAGTTCTTCAAAGTTTAGCTGAAAATTTTTTGCTGGATCACAGTTTATGAAGGTCATGTTGCCGCCGAATCTTTCTGTGGCTGCCTTGTATTCGCTAAAGGTGGGAACTGGAATAATAACCTCGTATCCGCTTTCAATGAAGACTTCAGTGAAGAGATAGATTAACTCGGTAGAACCGTTTCCCACTATCACGTTATCTGGCTCTACATCAGCGGAGTTGGATAGAGCTTCAAGAAGCCATTCATGATCGGGGTCGGGGTAATGGGATATCAGGTTGAGGCTTTGACGGATGTTTTGCAACGCTTTTTCAGGTACACCCAAGGGATTGGTGGAAATGCTGAAATCGATCAATTGATCTAAGGGAATATTGTATTTCTCAGAGAGTTCCCAAACGTTTCCGCCATGAAAGTAGGGACTCAGAGTTCTAAAAGATTCTTTAACAAGTTTGGAAATGTCTACCATAGGATAGCTTCCTTTTCAGGCCTTTCAGAAATCCGTATTGTCCAGACCGGTATAAAAATTAACAGCAAAAACGAGGGGCATCAACTGACCTTTTCGTCGATTGACTTGAGGAAACTGAGCAGTTCCTCTTCTATTTTCCATTGCATCTTGAAGTGATTGTTGTAATCATTGAAGATTCGATAGAGCCAGTATGCGGCTGCTAAACCAAGCGTTGCAATGCTTAGAATCAGATACCTGCCTAACGCGAAGCTCTTCGTAGCCGTAAAACCGTGAATGTCCAGAGTCACTCCCGAATCTTTTGCCAACGAAATTATTTCAACGAGAAAATCATGCTCGTGCTCTTCATGTTTCCGAAGGTCACGCTTCAGAAAATAAAAGACGTAAAAGGCGGGAACGATTAGAATCGAAAAAACAGTCCAAGCCGTCGCGTTCCTAGGCGGCACCGGATTCTCTATTTTCGGCGAGTTTGAATCCGATTTTCCAGCACTATTTGCTTTTCTCAGTTTGCTCAAGATTAGTGCTTCCAGTTTTTCTTGTCGTGAGAAGTGAGCGTTTCTTCTTTTGATCAGATAGTAGATCATCGGAAACCAAGCTATTCCAAAACTTGCTATGGAGAGAATAATCCACATGGAGAACCACACGATTCTGTCCGTTTCTTTTCTCGACTCGATGTTCTTCTCGATTTCCAGCAAATTTTGATTCACTCTGAGTCCTTCTCTCCATCAAGGATGACTCGAACATCCTTAAACAGCGTCGCAGAATT
The DNA here is from genome assembly GCA_020344315.1 of Candidatus Bathyarchaeum sp. Classification (GTDB taxonomy): domain Archaea; phylum Thermoproteota; class Bathyarchaeia; order Bathyarchaeales; family Bathyarchaeaceae; genus Bathyarchaeum. The sequence continues at coordinate 628,039 of CP070820.1, read as the reverse complement.
ACATCAACTCCCCCCTTTATATAAAAGTTAAACCGTGAATCAGGTGTTCGTGAAGATTGGCAAACTATTTAATTCATGAAGCAAACACCTCTGAAGTGATGGTAACAAGTAAGAGAGATAGGGAGCGAGAAGAATTTTTCGTCTCTGTCGTCATTCCAGTGTTCAATGAAGAACAAACCATAGGCGATATAGTTACTCGAACGAAGAGGACACTGGAACAACTGGGAGTCTTATACGAAGTTCTGGTTGTTGATGACGGGTCAATGGACAGGTCAGCAGATATCTCTCAGGCAAGGGAAGCCCATGTTTTGAGAGAAAATCACCGAGGAAAAGGTTATGCTCTAAGATCAGGCTTCAGACAGGCAAGAGGAGAATTGATAGTTACCTTGGATGGAGATGGCTCCCACCAGCCAGAAGAGATTCCGTTGGTTCTGCGATACATAAGGGAAGACAGGGCTGACTTCGTTATAGGATCAAGATTCTTCAACTCAGACGTCAACAAAACCAAGATTCCGAAAGTAAACAGAACAGGCAACAGGATGTTCAATAATCTAATCGGATACCTCACCGGAAAGAAAATCTCCGATTCCCAGTCTGGATTCAGAGCAATCAAATCTTCCCTAATAAAGAGGATGAAGTTAGGTTCCCGAGGCTACGAAGTGGAATCCGAGATGCTTGTAAAAGCATTGAAGATGGGTGCAAGAGTCGCGGAAACTCCCATCAGTTTTGACCAGAGAACTGTGGGAATCTCTAAACTCGACCCAATAAAAGATGGGGTAAGAATATTGTACGCGATAATAGCATCTTATTTATCATAGCTGATTAAGTTAGTATTCAGAGTTGATTACAAGAAGGACCAATCAAGGGGCAACCGATTGAAGGGCAAAGCAGCCAGAGACGAAGATTCACTTCCCGGGGTCAGCATAATAGTACCCACCTTAAACAATGAATCAACAATAGATGACTGCCTCCGCTCCATTCTGGAACTGGACTATCCGAAACAGTTACTTGAAGTGATCGTTATCGACGGGGGCTCAACGGATGCAACAACTGAACAGGTCAAAAAGTATCCCGTCAAGCTGATTTTCAGCGAGCTCAATCCTGCAGCGGCTTACAACCTCGTTTTGAAGAGTGTAGAGAACGAGGTAATAGGGTTAATTGACTCTGATGCGAAAGTTGAAAAAAGTTGGCTCAGGAAGCTCTTGAAACACTTAGATAACCCAAAGGTGGCAGGAGCAAGTGGAACCGTTGAAACCTGGAACAATGATAGCTTAGTTCCAAGAGTCATAGGTTACGAGCTGAGTTACAGGTATCGGCGGCTTCCCGATACGGTTGGGAGAGTGGCGACAATGAATCTATTGCTGAAGAAAAAGGTGACCTTAGAAGTCGGCGGTTTTGACGAGGCTCTTCCCACCCAGTATGACACCGATCTAGGAGCAAGACTTGGCGAGGCAGGCTACAGGATAGCCTTCGACTCCGATGCCGTCTGTTATCATTTTCATCGTCCCACATTGCGAAAGTTTTTCAAACAGCAGTTCAAATACGGCGAGAACACTTGGAAGTTATACCTCAAACATCCGCAGCTGGCTAGGGGGGATAAGATAACGGACTGGTGGATGAACATACAGCCCATATTGTATGTGGTTGCAGCCGTCTTCCTAATCATCAGTGTAGTCACAATCTTTCATCTGATTCCATCGTTGATTTTTCTATCTATTGTAATTATAACAACTCTGCATTACACATTCTCAGCTGCAAGAATCTCATACATTTTCCACGACCCATCAGCCATGTATCTTATCGTAATCTATTTTATCAGAGCAGTTGCATGGACCCTAGGAGGAGCAACCTCTTTAATCCACACAGCATTAACTGGAGGAGAGGAAAAGAAGGGTTGAATGTCTGCTTTGTAACTCCAGAATACTTCCCGATTTCAGGCGGAACAGGAGCTTACGTCTATTACCTGTCGCGTAGCCTCCAAAAGCTTGGACATAACGTTCATGTGGTAGCTAGACACAGCGAAGATTCCGAAGATGTGGTTGACGGCGTTGATGTCCATTATAGAAAGGGTGTAGGAAATGCCGTAACAAAGTATTGGCGATTTGCCCGCTCTGCCTCCAAGAAGATAGAAGAACTGAATAAGAAAATCGGGTTTGATGTTATACACGCGAACCTTCCTTTGGTTCCAAGTTTTGCCATACCAAAAAATTCAGCTAAGACGCTGGTTTGTGCAGTTCACTCAACTTGGAAGGGAGAAGCCATAGTGACACGGCGGGACAACCCAAAAAATTTGAATCCCAACGAGAAAATGATGCTGAGATTCAATTTTATGCTTAGATCCTATGAAAAGAAACTGATGAAACGTTCAGACGCCCTGATCGCAGTGAGCAAATATACCGTTGATGAATTAACTGAACTCTACGGTATCAACGAAGAAAAGATTCACGTAATCTACAATGGCGTAGATATAAACAAATTCAAGCCAAGAACAAACAGGGCTGAGCTACGGCGAGAATTCGGGTTAGAAGAGGAAACGAAAATAGTTCTCTTCGTGGGACGCCTCTATCACAGAAAAGGCTTAGAAATTCTGTTACGTTCGATTCCGCCGGTCCTCCAAGAGTTTAAGGACGTGAAATTTGCCATATCAGGAACAGGATTCAAAAAGAAGGAAGAGAGCCTCAGAAAATTGGCAAAAAAACTGGAGATAGAAGATTCCGTGTCATTTCTAGGATACGTTCCTGACGAAAAACTTCCTTACCTATACTCTGCCTCTGACATATTTGTGCTGCCCGCCATCTACGAAAACTTTCCCTTCGCAATACTGGAAGCACAAGCCACAGGGCTTCCAGTTATTTCCACCAAGGTGGGAGGAATACCTGAGTTTTTAGTAGATAACGAAAACGGGTTTGTGATAGACCCCGGAGACTCAACACAACTGACCCAGAGAGTATTGGCTCTTCTGCAGAATCCGAAGCTTGCCAAAAAAATGGGTGATCGTGGAAGAAAGTTAATAGAAGAGAAGCTTTCTTGGCGCCTGATTACGGGTCAAGTAATTGACTTGTATCACAAACTATTGGAGGCAGCTTAACGGGGCAAAGAGTTGTCCCAGTGTTTATCTATCCAATCTTTCCCTTTGATTTCCTCATCGACCTTTCTGTAGACATTCAGGCAGCCCTGGAGCATATTCAAGAAGGGTGTGCCGAAGCAGAGACGGGTGAGAAAATAGCTTTTATAGACCCAACGTTGAGCCCTAACAGCCAAGTCTGCATATGGAACCAGAAAGGGGCGCTTCACATCCTCAATTTTTTCGCCGATGATCTGAGCCTCTGTTTCTTCACGTCTATGATGCTGATCAATAAACCGTAGGTGGCTGATGTCAGCCCAGTCCATACCCATGATTTCACAGCATAACTTGTCCATGGCAAGAATATCACTACTTGTAAGGACGAGATTCATCGGTATGGCGATTCCTCGGTTAGGTCCGTTTCCCTCCATAGCAACGGTAGCATCCATAACAACAAACTTAGGCTCCAGCAGAACCAGCAAGTCGCGGAGAACCATATCGAAGTTAGGATGAAGAAAAATGCGTCTGTCATCCGGTATGCATCCGAACAGATTCTTTATGGCGCCGCTATAGTTTGTGAACTCGTGGGTCTTCATCACTGGAACGTCAACCAAAGAATCGGCTTCGACAAGAGTCTTAGGAAGAGAAAAATTCCTTAAGATGAAGGTTTTGGAATTCTGAACCTTCACAGTTTCGTCCTTGGAGAGGTTTACCGTCTTTCCGCCAGCCTTGTTAACTACCTTCTCCACGCCAGTTATTTTCAGAGCATCGTCGCAGCAGTAGTTGTAACCATTGGATTCGCCAACGATAACCTCTTCCACACGGTCTCGAAGAAGACTTACCAAGTGAAGGAGAACTTTGGGATTTGTGACAGCCCCAGGAATATACAGCTTGGAGCAGAGATTCGGTTTTATGAAAACCTTGCCCTGCACATGTCTCTCCCAATCCGCAGCTTTAAGCGCCTCTTTTAGGGCGGATTCTAAATCGTTATCGGTTCTGAAGACTCCGATCTTCACCCTCTTCAATTGTCAGTCGCCCTCCGAAAGTTTTCTGATGCATCCTGGGTCAGACATAAGATAATCGTTATGGTATGAATAGGCTCTTGCTCTGCATCCTCCACAAACAAACTTGAACTCGCATCTTCCACATCGTCCCTTCAGGTTTCCTCTGTCCCGTAGCGCTTTAAAAACAGGAGAGTTTAACCAGATGTCTTTCAGCCTCTCTGTCTTTAGATTTCCAACGACTATGGGGAGGAAGACGCATGGTTGAACGTTCCCCTCGGGAGAGATGGCGCAGTAGAACCGTCCGGCTCCACAACCTCCAATAAAGTCGGCGAGAGCCTTGGCTCTTTTGCTTATCTTGGCGGCTTCCATGTGGGCGAAAGGTATCATCATGTCATCTTGAGTTGGAGGCTGAGATTGTAAAGCCACTCGAGCAAGTTGAGGAGCTGTAGTTAATATGGCGAGTTTAGGACCCTCCACCAACTTTCTTCGGAGAAAATTTAGAACATCTTCTCTCTCTTGGGGGGAAGGATCAAGCGCGATTATGTCTCGGCCTCTGCCGGTTGGGACAAAATTGAATAATGTGAACCTTTTGATCCCCATATCTTCAGCCAAAGCAAGTACCGAAGGAATTTCTGTCAGATTGTTCTTGGTGGCAGTTACAGCTAGACAGGTACAGAGATCTTCGTTAACACAGTTCCTTAATCCCTGTAATGCTTGGCTAAAGGCACCGGTTTTTCCCCTGAAGAGATCGTGCGTCTTGGAGTCGGATCCGTCAAGGCTCACTTCCACGTAATTAATCCCAATTTCCTTGAGTTTTCTAACAGTCTCTGGATTAAGCAGGGTTCCGTTTGTAGCTAAGGAGACATACAGCCCTGAATCAACCGCGTGAGCAGCAACTTCAAAAAAATCTTTTCTCATCAAGGGTTCACCTCCAGAAAAAGCCAAGGAGGTTACGCCAAAATCTGCAATCTGATCCACGACGTTCATGGCTTCCTTAGTGGAGAGCTCCATCTTGGAGAGATTACCTGCGTCTGAGTAACAGTGCTTGCAGCTGAGATTGCATTTGTGTGTGAAGTTCCACACTACAAGTAAAGGAGCATGGATCTGGAGAGGGCGATTGAAACCGAAATCTGCGAATCCTAACACTATGCTTTTTATGGCTCTTTTAGTGTATGAATCTGCAAAAAGTTTGGAAACGCGGCTCTTTTCAACCGCCAATGCGGTTTGTATGAAACCAATCCAGAAGTTTATGATTTTAGCGTAAAGGTTACAGGAAGAGCAACTTGAGTGATTGGTTCCAGCGTAATTGTCCAGTGCGGTTTCAAGGGGGGTTCTGTTACATTCTGGACATGTTTTTAGAGTGGTTCTTAGCATCCATTTTACGGGTGGTGTCTTGAGGACGGCGTTCCAGAGTTTTTGGTTTGCCAGCAGATTCATCAAAATTCTTTCCAGGATGCTGATTTGTAGACTATTATTTAGGTTAATAGTGAACCGGGGAAAATAAAGTTACCGAGATAAAGAATGTGCAACACAACTTACGACATATTAACATGAGGTCTCCAACAGAATGTCAGCCGTAACAGCCATTATTCACCCATTTTAGGTGTTAGAACATTTCTGGATGCTTACACGTTAATATCGACAGGTTTATGAGTGGGAGTTCACCTCAAATTTTTACGAGTAAACGTGGTTGGGCTTTTGCATGAAAGAAAACGGCGAGAAAGAATCACAGCCATATGAAGAAGTGGAGAATTGGCCACCCTACACTTACAAGGAGTATCCAGAAGTTACAGCTGAGAACATTCGCGCCTTCACAGAGTTTTTGAACACTGAAAATGAAGTTGGCCTAAAAATGGAGTTGCAACCTTGGATATCCTTTTGCGATTCCAGGTGTACTTTTTGCTATTTTCCTAATGAAGCATTCTCCAGAAAACTTGTAGCGCCGTATCTTGATGCTCTAAAGAAAGAATTAATGAAGTATGCGAAAACTCGCCATATCCAAACTAGCGTTTTTGACGAAGTGGTTCTGGGCGGTGGTAGCCCCACCGTTTTATTCGCAGACGAGCTAGTTGATATCCTTTCTTTTTGCAGGGATAATTTCAATTTAACTGACGATGTTATGGTGAAGGTTGCGGGATGCACCCATAACCTCACCGCAGAAAAACTGCAGGCAATTTCCGACTTCGCTAATAAATTGGATGCCAGATGCACCCAAATCGATGTTGGAGTGCAGACTTTTAATGATGAGATAAGAAAAATGTTGAATATTGTCGATAGCGCAGAAGAGGCAACGAATGTCATTAAAACTATGCGGGACATGGGGCTTTACGCCTGTATCGACCTGATGTATAATCTTCCAGGAGAAACAATGGATACTGTAAGGAAAGACATCGAAACTGCTGTTGAATTAGGGGTCGAGGGGATTGATTATTACGCCCTCAGTATACATCCTGAGACTCCTCTGCAAAAGCAGGTTGATTCTGGAAAGGTGCCGAAACTAGCGGACTCAGATACGGAACTGAAGATGTACTTAGAGGCTTATGAAATTCTCAAGGAAGCCGGTTATAAGCCGACTGGACATAGCCGCTTCTCGTACGTGGATGAACATTTCAAAGAAAATTGTGTTGCAGGATGGCCTTGGGCAGGGCAACTAACAACGGGTTCTGGCTGTTTCATGGGATATCTGGGACCATTTTCGTACCTGAACATTGAACCTGCACAGGCTTACATTGATTTTGTTAACAAGGGAGCTTTTCCAATAGCAAAACTTTCAAGGGATACCAAAGAAGACACGATGAAAAAAGTCATGATGCGCTTGTACGTCCGTCAAACCGTGGACAAAATCAAATTCAAGGAAGAGTTTGGTGTTTTTCCTGAAGAAGCTTTTCCAGGCGCCATAGAGCGATTAGTGAGTAAAGGTTTACTTGCGGTTGATGATAAGGAGATTCGGGTGACTGAGGCTGGTGACTTGTGGAGATATAACATCATATGGGAATTCTGCAACAAGTAACAGATGTAGATGTTTATTTTGGCTTATGAAGAATGTGTTGCGTGGCTAAAACGCTTTATTAAGAATAAAACTGTAAGCGGATATATTAGTAGAAATTATTTGGATGTTTTCTTTGCACAAATATGATTAATTACTTAGAATTAGCCGCGTTGAATTAAAAAAAGGTTTATCTGAATCCGTTATTAATGCATTTTGAGTGTAATGAAGTCTAGAAACGTCTTAATTGTTCTTTTTTGTTCTTTGTTGATTGTTTCCTTTGCCTTGAGTTATGCATTCCTTGTTAAAGACTCACCTGAAGGTGAACCACTAGAAGTTTTCGTTGGAGTTGATGTGGCTTATGACAACATGGCAGAAATTAAAAGGCTTGTTGACGAAATCAGCAACTACACGAATCTCTTTGTGATAGGTTGCTACGGTATAAGCTACAACGCCACGAAACTCTACGAGACCTGCCAGTATGTTTACGAAAAGGGCTTTTCGTTTATAATTTACTCTGATATGCCTCCTTCAGAGGAATGGTTTGTATGCCATTTTTTCGATTGTTACGATAGCTGGGGTGAAAAGTTTCTGGGTTTATATGCCTTTGATGAAGGAGGGGGAAGGCAGTTAGACTTTAAAGTACCTAGACCTTTTCGCGTTTATGAAGCAGATAACTACATTGATGCGGAGAACCGGTTTGTAAAAAATGTAACCGATATGTTGAACTGGTTCAGACAAGGATTTAATAGTTCTATGAATTTTCCCTTATTTACTTCGGACTATGCCCTTTACTGGTTTGACTACAAAGGAGGGTATGATGTAGTCTTTGCAGAGTTTGGCTGGAACTACAGCAGACCATTGAATGTAGCACTCTGTAGAGGAGCGGCTACAGTTCAAAACAAGGATTGGGGAGTGATGATTACTTGGACGTATACTGAGCCTCCGTACATTGAATCAGGCGAAGAACTTTACGACGACATGATCTTAGCATACGAAAATGGTGCAAAATACATCGTAATCTTTGATACCGATAAGGACTACACTCATGGAATCTTGGAAGAAGAACATTTAGATGCTATGAAGCAATTTTGGCAATACATCCAAGACAATCCTAGAACAGATACTGTAAAAAATGACCGAGTTGCGTATGTTCTTCCGAAGGGTTATGGATACGGTTTTCGAGGACCCAACGATAAGATTTGGGGATTATGGGAAGCCGATAAAGATTCGCTAGAAATAAGCACAAATCTTGGCAATCACTTAGAACAATATGGAACTAAAATGGACATAATTTATGATGATGGATTAAACTCTGACAATACAAACGTATATGACAAACTCATATTTTGGAATGGAACGGTCCGCGATCCATAAGTGTGGGCAAAAATGTTAATCGTGAAGTGCTTGTGGAATGTAAGCGCATGCTGGATCAGATTCAAAGATGTCTCCTGTATAATATTCAGCTCTTGTTCTGCAGCCGCCGCATATTTCACGGTATTCGCATACTCCACATTTGCCTTTTAGGTTGCGTTTGTCCCTGATCTTCAGATAGAACTCGTCATTTTGTAGGTCGTTCCAGATTTCTCTGAGGCTTTTGTCTTTTAGGTTCTGCAATTTCAGGTGTTCATTGAATCCACAGGGTTTCACGTCTCCATTCGGCGATATGCTGACGTAATGACCATCAATAGTGCATTTACCCAAGAAATCGTTGGTGTACCACTCCCAGAAATTGTGCAGTCCCTTATCTTTAACTATACGAGCGTAGAATGGGCTATACACTTTGATGTCGACTTTACCTTTGTACTCTTGATATAAATCGAAGACATGATTCCATAACTTTTCATACTGTTCAGGTGAAGGAGCAAGTTCAACGTTGTATTTTCCGTTTCCTACCGGAACATAGTTATGGATAACCAAGCGTTTAGCGCCGTGTTCTTCGGCTATATCGACTAGGTGATCCATTTCTGTAAGGTTAAGTTTTGTAACTGTTGTTACCAAACAATCTAGAAGCCCTACTTTGGACAATTTCTTAACAGCACCTAATGCTGTTTTGTAGAAACCTTTTCCCCTAAGCTTGTCTTGTATTTCTTCACGACCATCCATGCTGATAGATGTCATGACTTCTTCTTTCACAAGCTTGTTATACATCTCTCCATTAACAAAATATCCGTTCGTTATCACACTCACGTTCATGCCCAATTTTTTTGCATAATGAATTGGCTCAAAAATATCTCCACGAGTCAGTGGTTCACCACCACTCAACCCAAACCATGTGGCACCGAAATTGTATATCTCGTCCACAACATGCAATGCGCCTTTTACATCTAATTCGTCAGCGGCTGGAGCCTTAGGTAGATCTCCGCCTCTAAAACTGCAGTAAGTACAGTCAAGGTTACAGGCGTGAGTGCACCGCCAAACCATAATAAACATGGGTCCTTTAGTTCTCAGACGCATCAATCCTCTGTGCAAATTTGTTGTTGTTACATAACATTTTTACCTCATATTAAAATTTTTGTTTAAAACCCGTTCCTCTTTATTAGGTCATATTTCGAGATTCAAATGCTGGTTCATCTTTAGAATATATCTTTGATTGTAAATTTGCGCTTTTTATAACAAAATATCTTCTAGAATTCTCCCCGAAAATTTCCGAATCAAGGATATTTATCTTTTTTTTGTAGAGCGGGCAATCGAGAACAAAAGTGTGGTACGCTCCAAGTTCGCCCGACGGATTTATCTTCTGCTCCTTTTCCAGTTTCTCCATTTCCTGAATAAGAGGTCTATCTATTTTTTTTCCAATCCAACTTTTACGGGAGCCCATGCAGGCATCAATTTCAATGATTATTGTTTGGAATCCCAGTTCTACTATTTCAGTGAGTGCTGCTAGGGGTTTCTTTCCCCAAAGGGGAGCATAATGTTTTACATGAATTGGATTGCATATCTCATGATACCAATCCATATGTTCTGGGGTTAACATAACTCCGGAGATGACCATGTTGGCCTTCAACTTTTTAAGAGATTTCCTTATTGAAGGTATACCTTTGTCTGTGGTTACAGCAGGTATTTCCAGAGTTTCTGAAACTGGTTCTAGTAGCCAACTGTTTAATCGGTGCGCTTTACTTCCATTTTTAACGAACAATAAGTAATCTACTTTGATTCCGTTGTGTAGTGCTAAGTAAAGTGCGTACATTGAGTCTTTTCCTCCAGATGAAAAAGCGACTACTTTGGACATTTTGTTAACCCTTGCGTTTCTGTGTACTAGTTTGGCTTGTTTTACCTCTTGTAGGGTAATGCCATATAAGAATAGCGTGAACACCCACTGGATTTAGGTTAATGATTCTATTTTTTTGAAGTATAATACGAGTGGCGGTTCTTGCCTTCCTTTATGTACCAATATACGAACGTGACGATCACCACTAATAATATGGCACCAACTAAAACGATGATGTATTCCGTTGGTATGCCTTCTTTTGGTGGTGGCGGTGGAGGCGATGACGGTGGTTCTTCGGATTCAACTACTGTTAAGGGCAGGTGTGTGCTGAAGGCTTGGGTGTACATGCGGCTTGGGTATTCTGCGCCGTCGTACCTGACGGTGACAGTCCAGTTGCCAGCGGTATCTGGTGTATAGGATATTGTGAAGGCAGCATTTTCGTTGCTTGTGAGGTGTTCATGTATGCTTGTGCCGTCTGGTTTGCTAAAGATAACAGTTAGAGGTGCATTGGGGATTCTAGGTTCAATTTGTCCGGTAACAGTTACAGATTCAATGTTGGCTAAACTAATCATATCAGTGTTCAGATTGGCAATAACTGAGGGAGTTATGATTGGAAAACTAGTATCTACTAAACAGTAGATGTTCATGTCATGGTTTCCTACGTACAATCTACCCTGCCAAAGGCTTGGAGAGGACCAGCATTTAGAGCCAGTCGGGAACCACGAAAGCCGTTCTCCAGTTGAAGCGTTAAGAACATAGATTATTCGTCGGTCGGAGGTACTAACGTAAACCTTGCCATCGGCGTAGGTAGGTGAGGACTCCAGAATTTCTCCAAGATAAGACGTCCATATTGGTTGGCCGCTCGTGGCATCGATGCATCCTATATAGTTCAGATCTGGAAAGAAGAGTTTGCCTTCATGATAGGCCATGGTGTCAATTATGAATTCGGTTGCATCATTGGTGTACGTCCATTCAATCTTGCCAGTTGTGGCATTTATGCCATAACGCCACAGTTTGTTGGATGATGCGAAGACCATACCATCTGCGACTGTTGGGGATGCCATCATATCTTTTTCTCTTCCTTCTGATATCCGATACGGAAGGGAGATGTTCCAGATGAGGTTTGATGTGGTAGCATCCAACTTGTAGAGCGTGCCTGAATTGGGTTCCTGCGAAGTGATGTAGACCGCACCGTCGACGACGGCTGGAGAGGAAGAAATATACCCTGCAGTCTCATAGGTCCAAATGACGTCTCCAGAATTGGCGTCGAGACAATAAGTCTTTTTGTCCAGCGAGCCCACGTAGACTCTGCCCTCGACCACAGTAGGGGAGGAGCTTAATCTTGATATAACACCAAAGTGGGCTTCAATGTAACCGCCAGCGTAAGTTTTCCAGATGAGGCTACCGTTATTAGCGTTGAGGCAGTAAACGTATCCGTCGTCAGGTCCTACGTATACTTTCCCGTCAACCATGGCTGGCGATGATTTGATTCCGGCACCAGTCGTATAATTCCATATGAATGCGCCGTTCAAAGCATCAAGGCAGTAGATGTTTTTGTCATATGAGCCTACGTAGACCTTGCTATCCGCGATGGTGGGTGAGGAGATTACTGCTCCACCAGTAGTAAACTTCCATCTGAGGCTTAAATTTGTGGGACCTGAGTCGCTAGCGGCGGTATGCGCTGGGTCACGGCGAAAAATCGGCCATTGCTTAGGACCGATAGCCCATACCTCATTGAGGGTTATGTAGCTATCCATCTCCATATAGTTAATTGAACCGGGAATAAGGTATAAGTTGCCATAGGCTATTGCCGTAGATTCCCTAGGAGCATAGGCTTGTATGGGCAGTTCCCATAGAAGGCTTCCCGTGAAGGCGTCAAGACATACAAACTCGGGTTTGCTGCTGACCTGCCCGGTAAAGGGGTCGGTTGAATTTTCTTGGCCTGTTGTAGCGTAGACCTTGCCGTCAGCAACCACTGGCCATCCTGGAAAGAAGATGTATCCTGGGCACTTGTATTTCCACACAACATCTCCTGTGTTCACATCTAGGGCGTAGAGGTGCCCATCCTTGTTTATCTCGTAGACCATGCCGTATGCAGTGGCGCAACCACTTGCCCAGTGTCCCACCTCTGTGCCTGGATTATACACCCATAGAACCTCACCGTTGGTAGCGTTGAAACAGTAGAATTGATTATCTGTTCCACCCCTAAGGAACCTACCCTGATAGTAGGAACCGGACCATGTCATAATCCCTGTTGTTTGCGTGTCCCAGACGACGTTTCCTGTTTTAGCGTCTAAAGCTATTTGGTTAGGCGCAGCTGATCCTGGGAACACTTTTCCATCACCATATTGTATACCTGCTCCAACACTTCCGCTGTCAGGGATAAAGGTCTCCCATGCAAGTGTGGTTGGTTTCGTTGGATCAGAAAAGTCCCAAGCTTGAACTGACGATTCACCCTTAGTGTAGAAGAGCTTTTCCTCTGGGCTGTAAACACCCTCAGCAAAATTGCCCGTATTGGCAGAAAAATCGCTGCTTTCCCATAAAATATTCCCATTTTCGGGATCAAGACAATATTGTCCTACAACAAGGTGTGCGTCATCTATTTTATATACTGTTGGCCATCTCTGACGGGCAGGCAAAGTGGTATTCCAAATAATGTTTCCCAAGTCCTTGTGAAGGGCGATAACATTTGTCCTTGTTGTGACGAAGACCTTACCGTTAAAGGCTGCCACATAACTCTGTATGCCCTCTATGGTTGTTTTCCACAGGATGTCTGATGCCTCCGGGGCTGGTCCCGCCGAGAAACGTGTAAAAGCTGGGTCACCATGAATCTGCGACCACTCATACTGAAGCAAATCACTACTATCAGTTACTGCGGTAACATCCATGGAAGCATTAGCTGTGCTGTTCGCGAAATTATAGAACCCCAACAAAACGGACAAAGTTAAGAGTGAAACCAAGACAATTGTAGCGGTTGAATAAACACGCCTTGAAGTTGTCATTTTTTCACCTTTACAGGATTTATTGTGATTTGGTAAAACCGCGATTTCTTATGCAAGCTCTACAGGCTTACTTTTCCCAAGACGGTTCTACTTCATACCAATTCTTTTTTACATTCTCCAAATTTAAGGTTTCTAAAAAAAAGCTGCTTAGCTTAAAGGGGGTAATGAACAGTTTCGTAAATGTATTTCTCGGTAATCTAAGGTTTGCTACATGCCTGAATAAACGTTGTTCATAATAGCCACAAGAATGCTTCCGGTAAAAGGACCTAAATTTTCTACAGCGGCTAGACTCGTATCATCAAGTTTGAGGTCCTTTGATGGATTGTTGTTACACAAGTAGTTGATTACAGCGGTTTGAAAGGTTTTAACGGCCACGGACTTGTCGAACGTGCCTTTTGGAATCAGACCTAATTTTAAATCGTCGTCAAGTCTGAGACCTGCAATGACTAGGGAAACCACTTTCGGATCAGACAAAGTTTGCAGTATTTCTTCGTTAAATTGCTCAAATTTTCCAGCAATTTTGGGACGAGTCTCTAAAAAGAGAGTTATTGCTTTTGCGAGGGATATTCCCCTCTCTTCTAATCTTTTTGTTAGAGATCGGTTTGCAATAATGTTTTGTTCTTTCAGAAGAGCCTTCTTCAATGACTCTATTACTGATTTGCCGATAAGTTCTCCCAACACAGTTCCAGTTCCTGCATAATCCACAGTCTTTCCTCGTTTTGTACATGCAACAACGACGCTATCTGTCACTGTTCCGCTGGCAAGATCACCGGAAAAGTAACTTCTTACATCTAATTCTCTCAGTGCTACAGTCTTGGCTTCTGTAACAGTTTTCACCGCATCAACCATGCAGCTTTCCGTGAGATCTCCATCGATTAGTAAGATGATGTTAATTGTGCCCTCATTGTCAATTTTGTGAGGATTTTGTTTAGAAAATGTGGATTCCCCTGCCGTGGCAGCAACTTCGACTCCTGCAGTAACAAAGGCGGTTAAAGTTATGTCTTTACATCGTTGAATGGAAACTTCCACGTTTCTCACATCTGCATTAGTCATTATGCCCACGACCACATCTGGGGCGATGTCCAGTTTCGATAAAACTTTTTTTATTATATCTTCTGGGTCTTCATGAATCTCCTTGTCGAGAACTTCTGCGTCTTTGTCAGCATTTTCTTCAGTATCTAGTGGCACGTGGATGCTGATTATTTTATTTGCTTTTGTGAAACCCCCATTAAGAACTGCTGAGCTAAGCACTTCAAGAGGTCTTTCAGAGGATATAACCAACTTGTTCTTGTCCACTTCAGCTTTGACAAAATCAATAGATGTTTGCAACTTCATTTTCAGACACCTTGCGACAATTTTAGCATAAAGGGATTTAGTTGTTCCAGATGGAGCTTCCCATGTTAGCTCAAGCTAAAAAACTTTACTAATACAGGGGAGAACAAGGATTCAGTTGATGTTGAGTACAAAAAAGAGGCGCAACAAAGGACTCGTTGTTGATGTAACTTAGAGGAATGTACGCATTAACTAAAAGGCGTTCTCAAGACACTTAAAAGACCATCTCGCCTGATTTTTCGAAGTATTCTCTTCGGCGATCTATTGAACTGCTTGTGAAATCGCCTTTGAATCTTTAGCACTAACTCATAATCGAAATCTTCGGTCCTGACATATTTTGCAAAATCTTCAGCATTCTCGTAGAGACCCTTCGTCATAATTTCATCATATAAAGCACTACTCGGATACGCTACAAAGATATTAAATTGACACCAGTCAGGATCTAATTTCTTGGCAAAGTTGAATGTATCTCTCATATCGTTTACTGTTTCTCCAGGTATCCCCAACATGAATGAACAGGAAATCTGTATTCCTTCTTCTCTACAAAGCTTAAATGCTTGAACCACTTGGTGAACTGTAATACCCTTATTGATTTTTCTCAAAATACGAGGAGAACCCGATTCTACTCCAAACCATATAGTTCTGCATCCAGCATCCTTCATCTCCTTCAGCAGGTCGCGCGAGATCAGGTCGACTCTAGTATCACAAACCCATTTGATGTCCAGATCAGACTTTCTTATTTCTTTACATAACTCTATTGTTCTTTTTTTCTGAATCGTAAAATTGTCACCCACAAAATAGATACCTTTTGTACCATAGTTACTTACTAGATGACCGAGTTCTTCTACAACTCGAGGGGCACTGAAGGCGCGACACTTTGATCCCCATAATCGCTTAGTCTCGCAAAATGCACAATTATAGGGGCAACCCCGGATCACATTCATAGTATCTACTGGTTTAACACCCAAAAATTCCATCTCTCTAGCGTAGAGTTGCATGGGCAGCAAATGTCTTGCAGGAAAAGGAACCTCGTCCAGATCCTCAATAAATTTCGGAGCGGTCTTTGTTATTTTTTGTCTATGCCTGTAGGCAAGACCTGGAATCTTGGCGATAGCTGAATTGTCTTCGCCTTTTGTGATACTGTTTGCAAGTTCCACCATTGCACGTTCGCCTTCTCCCATGACAACATAGTCTATCTCTGGATGCTGCAACATGCTTTCAGGCATGTACGAAGGATGCCATCCACCGACCACAACCTTGCAGGAAGGAAGCACCTCTTTAATTGCCTTGGCTGTTTCAATGCATCGTTGATAGGTTACGGAACCGCATGTTATGCCGATTATTTCTGGCGCAAGCCTCTTGGTTTCCTGTTTGATGTAATCGATTGGTTTCTTAAGGAGATAATTGTCAAGGACTTCTACATGGAAATTTGCTTTTTCTAGAGAGGCAGCAACATAAGCTAATCCTAGAGGGGGAAGTTTCCTACCAAGAATCCAAGGTGATTCTAGGGGTGGAGCGGTGGTCATCAACAAAATCACTTGCAGTTCTTCTCCTCTCTTTTCATACTGTGGATTGTACATGATATAATTGGTAATTTATTTATGTATAGCAAAAAACAAAATTTTACGGTAAATAAGTTTAGTCTACTAGGACAACAAAATGGAACAACAGTTTTTCATGAGAAAACTCGCCATTTTACGGGTGTACACCAAAAACGGAAGCTTTTTAAAAATGCTACCATTAGTACACTTTTGTCAGTGACGGATTTGATAAAATGTCCTCTTATAGTCCTCCAGATAAGCAGAATGGTCCTCTGATGATTACTTCTTGGAGAGCTACAGGAGCTTGCAATCTTAATTGCTTATACTGTAACGTCAATGCAGATATGAACCCATCCCCTGATGAATTAAACACAGAAGAAGCAATAAACCTTGTTGACCAAGTTTACGAGTTCGGTTCCCAATGGTTCGGATTAAAAGGCGGAGAGCCACTTTTACGAAAAGACATCTTCGAAATAATTAGTCATGCTAGGAGCCTCGGGCTTAGAGTATGCTTATTGACAAATGGGTATTTCGTGGATGGAGAAATTTACGACAACTTGGTCAAAAACGATGTTTACACATCTATCAGCATAGATGGTCCAGAAGAAATAAATGACGCCATACGAGGAAAGGGGTCATACAAAGCCGCTCTTTCAGCAATTAAAAAACTGTCAAAGGGGGGTATCCTAAACGGTTTATCGATGGCAGCCACAAGCATTAACTACAAAGAAGCAGAGCATGTAGTCAATTTAGCTGAAAAGTATGGCGCAAGATTTGTATGGTTCAACCATTTGGTCCCATCCGGAAGAGCCCACGAACATGTATACTTGGAGCCAACGCCTGAACAGTATGAATGGTTCTTGAACAACGTGTACGACTTGACTAAAAGAGAGTATAAACCCGAATTTGGATTTCACATACACTGTCCATTCTATGCTCGGATCGTCAAACAAAGAGACCCCGAAAACTTTCCGGAATGGTATAAAAACGAATTCACGGGCAAATGCATTTACTTCCTATTTGGTGGATACCTAAGCGTTCTCGAGAACGGAGACGTAATACCCTGCTTCTATTCTGAAGGCTTAAAAATTGGGAACATCAGAGAAAAAACCTTGAAGGAACTCTGGGAAGAAGTGAAAAAGTCAGAGTTTTACCCACAACTGCAAGACCCCAACAACTTGAAGGGAAAGTGTGGATACTGCGAATACCGCGACACATGTGGTGGCGGGTGTAGAAACAGAGCCCACGCCCAAACAGGTGACTGGTTCGGGTCTGACCTAGGGTGTGTACACATACCGGAGTCTAGTCAAAAAAACTCACTGCATACATGTATGGATGGCACAAGCATAGCCTGCGTCAAGAAGACAAAACAAAAATAATCAAAAACTTAGGCGCCGGAAAATACCGGAGTCTCGGTCTTGATTTTAAATAATATGCAACACCAATACATACAAAGCTTGGTATGGGTGCACAGTTTATACACCGAGCATGGAAGTGCCCTTTGATGGAAGCGGATTTGGTTTTACTCGATTGCAACGTTTTGACAATGAATCCATCTCAGCCTCATGCAGAAGCATTAGCCATAAAAGGAGACAGAATCGTCAAGGTTGGCACAAAAGAAGAGATTAGCAAATGGATTGGAAAAAGCACAAAAATTATTGAACTAAAAAATGGAGAGACAATTGTTCCGGGATTAATAGACACTCACGTGCACATTGCTGATTTTGGCAGGTTCTTAACTTGGCTCGATTTGAAAGGCGTTAAATCCATCGAGGAAATGCAGAAGATAATTGAAAAACGTGCGCAGGAGACACCTCTGGGAAAGTGGATTTTGGGTCAAGGATGGGATCAAACAAGTTTTACTGAGAAACGATATCCAAACATTCAAGATTTAGATGAAACATCACTAGACCATCCTATAGTTCTTTACCATCAAAGTGGGTGCATGTGTGTCGTTAACAGTAAAGCACTGGAATTAGCGGGTGTGACAAAGGAAACAGATGCTCCGTCAGGGGGAACGATTGAGCATGACCCGGAAACAGGTGAGCCCACGGGTGTCTTCCGCGAGAATGCTATGAATTTGATATGGAAAATCATTCCGGAGCCTGGTGAAGAAGAGGTTTTGGATGCCACTAGCCTAGCATGTGAAAAGATTGTGGAGGCCGGAGTTACTAGTGTACACTGGATTGTTTCATCATGGATCGAGGTTCAAACTATCCTGAGACTCCGTGCAGAAAACAGATTACCCCTAAGAGTTTACATCATATTTCCAGCAGATATTCTTGATCAAATAACTGCTTTGCGGTCACGTGAAGATTTTGAAGATTATAGAGTATGGATTGGAGGCGTTGAAATTTTTGCTGATGGATTCCTAGCTGCGCGAACAGCTTCGCTGAAGGAGCCATATAGTGATAATCTAGACACAAAAGGAAAATTGCGTTATACTCAAGAGGAAATTAACGTGTTAGTTGCTAAGCTTCACAAAGCCAACTTTCGCTTAGTAATACATGCAATGGGCGATCAGGCTATAGATATAGTATTATGTACTCTCGAAAAGATTTTGAAAGAGTTGCCCAGAGAAAACCATCGTTACCGAATAGAACACGCGGCAGTTCTCAACAACGAGTTGATTCAGTGCATCAAGAAACTAGATGTTACCGTAGCTGTACAACCTTGCACGATCATTTCCGAGTTTACGGATTGGTCAGCAACTGACCGTTTAGGACTCAAGAGGGCTAGATGGCTGTATCCCCTCAAAACACTATTTGATGAAGGCATAAGGGTTAGCGGCGGATCGGACTGTCCAATGGAGCAGCTAAGCCCCTTTGCAGGTATCCAAGCAGCCGTAACGAGACAATTCTTCCCTGAGGAACAAATCACGGTTGATGAGGCTTTACGGATGTACACAGTTAACGCGGCATATGCATCTTTTAATGAGGACATTACGGGATCTATTGAGGAAGGCAAACTGGCGGACCTCACAGTTGTTTCCCGTGACCCGCGAATAACTCCGCCTAACGAAATCGAGGATATAAAAGTGAAAATGACTATTGTGGGCGGAAAAATGGTTTATCAAAAATAGGTTTAACTATCTGCTCCCCCAATGAAGCTACAGTTGATTGGGTTGGTCAAGGTTTCTTGACCTAGCATCCGATACATTTAGTCAATGTTTCTTGACAAAAACGCTTTTCTTTCATCTTCGTAAAGGTATTATTGGTGCTTATGAGGGGAACAGAATTAGCACTAACTTTCATCCTGACACTCTTATTATTTTCAGCGGTAGCTGGAGGAGTATTCGTTGATTTAGCAGTAGCAAATTTTTTTCCAGAACCAATTCCAGCAGGCATTCGAATCAACAGTGATGGAACAGTTGAAGGAACAGACAGCATTCACCGAAGTGGTAATGTCTACACTTTAGCAGACGACATCCACCGCACCATTGTAGTTCTACGTGATGGTATAGTGCTTGATGGTGCAGGCTACACTCTCCAAGGTAATGGAGACGGGACAGGTGTCTTCCTTCAAGAAAGAAACGGTGTCACAATAAAGAACCTGAAGATACGCAACTTTTATTCGGGCATTAAATTCACTTGGCTGAATTTTGGTTCGCCGACATCTCCGAGAAGCAATAGAGTCTCTGGCAACACGATAACCAACAACACATACGGCATCACGTTTTATGATTTTTCATCGGGGGACGAGGTTTCGGACAACTACATTGCAGACAACACTTATGGGGTTATTTCCGCTTCGAATGCTGTTTTTCGAAATAACCAGTTCAGGAACAACGATGGCGCAATTTCGGAAAGCATCAATGATGTCAACGACATTGACACTTCAAACACAGTGAACGACAAACCAATTTATTATTGGGTGGAGCAGCACGATAGGACTGTACCCTCTGACGCTGGGTGGGTGGCGCTAAAGAATTGCAGAGACATATCAGTTCAGGATTTGAACCTTGAGGGCAATGCAGATGGTATTTTGCTTTGCCGCACAACTGATTCGACAGTTAATGGAAACGTCATGACGAACAATCTGAATGGTATAACACTTAAAGGGTCTTCTAACAATGTCATTTCTGACAATCAGATCAGAAATAACAAGGAGCACGGCATCCGTCTTGAGTACAACTCAGGTAGCAACATCATTTCGAGGAATGAAATAGTTGCCAATACAAAGGACGGCGTTCACTTTGAATCCTCAACCAATAACTCTGTCACTGAAAACCAAGTGATGGAGAACAATGGAAACGGGATATTCTTTTACAGCATTCAAGATTGCAACGTTATTGCAAACAACATCACCTTAAACAAGGACTGCGGAATCAGCTTTGGATATGGTCCAAAAGGAACGATAATAGGAAACTACATTTCAAGGAATGAGAAGGGTATCTGGATTAACAGCGGATTTGAAAACACGATTACGTTTAACACCATAGCAGAGAATGATGGTTGGGGCATCGAACTGGAGGGCTCTCAAAAAAATAATGTCATTCATCATAATAACTTCATCAACAACAACATCACAGAAGGACTTCAGGTGCGAATTGCTTCCCTTTGGACTTTTCCTGGACTCGATGAACCTCGTCTTTCAGGTAAAGAGCCAGAGCCGCCCCAATTTGTAGCTGGCGCCGCCAATGTTTGGGATGATGATGGAGAAGGGAACTACTGGAGCGACTACTTCACGAGGTATCCAAACGCTACAGAAATAGGCAACACAGGAATAGGAGACACCCCATTCTATATCAACCCAAACAACATGGACAACAATCCACTCACAAATCCAGTTGATATTTCTACAATCCCAGAGTTTCCCTCATGGATAATTCTGCCACTATTCTTACTAGCTACTTTATTTTCAATCGTCATTAGAAAGAAACTGTACGGAACTAACAAGACAGAACGAAAGAACTTCATTAAAATAGAGATGTCACCTTTGCTACTCAGAATCGTAACCAATTTAAAGTAAGGATTCTATGCTATCACCAAATGCAGGTCTCTAGTTTCCCAGTGGAGTTCGCTTGATGATAAACATTAATGAGTTTTTAATCGCGGTTTGCGTTCTTGGCTTAGCCATAATTATTGATTGGATTATCGGAGACCCACCCCCACCTCCATGGAAATCCATCTATTACAAACTGCATCCAACAGTCTGGATGGGCAATTTAACGAATGCACTCAAGCCTCATTTCAAGAACCCTAGTCCAAGAAGGGAAAAATTAAACGGTGTTCTCCTAGCGCTAGCAGTCATATTGGCTTTTACGTTACCAGTCTACTTTGGGTTAAGAATTATCTTCACCTACCTTGGCGTCATAGTTTATGTTCTCGTCGCCGCTTTGATCTTAAAACTGACTATCTGCATAAAACTTGAAACAGACTGGGGCAAAGCCGCAGCAAAGGCGATCAAATCCGGAGACTTGAAGGAGGCTAGAAGGTATGCTCACTTCTCGCGAAGAGACAATAAGGATTTAACTGGTCCACAAATAGTCTCTTCCGTTGTCGAGTCGATAACCGAAAACCTAACAGATTTTAGACTCTCTCCTATAATCTACTACGCCTTTTTTGGTGTTCCAGGCGCCGTTGCATTCAGAGCAATAAACACGCTTGACGGAATAGTGGGATTTAAAGACCCTGAGAACATCAACATCGGATGGTTTTCTGCGACGCTTGACACAATAGTTAATTATATTCCAGCTCGATTAACTACAATTCTAATAGTCTTAGCCTCAGCCATTGTAGGGGAAGACTACAAAAACGCTTGGGCAATTGCCCGTCGAGACCAAGCAAAGGTTCCTAGCTTAAATCATGGATGGCAAATGGCAGCCATTGCAGGTGCACTCGGTGTACAATTAGAAAAACCTGGACATTACATCATTGGCGACCAAATTGAGGAGCTAACTTCAAACAAAATAATTCGAACCTTAAGAATCCGAAACGTAGCTTTGATCCTCTGCATACTTTTTATGTTACCAATACTTTTGCTACTCAATCTCTTTTTATTCCCATTTTAGAAAGTTCGCTCTGATGCCATTTTATAGGTTGATTGTAATTTTACATCGGTGAATACAATTATGCAAAACATATTAATCACACGCAGATTCATCTATTTCGTGGAATAATCAACGCTTAGGGAAGAAACGTGAGGATGCATGTAACTCTTGTGAATCCACCATATCCGGAGGGTGCACACCAACATCCCCCATTTACGCCGTTGGGTCTTGGGTATTTGGCTGCTGTTTTGGAGAAGAATCAATACAAAGTTGATGTGATTGATTGCCAAGCATCCAAGCTTTCATACGAAGATTTTAAACGCGAACTTAGCAAGCGGCAACCCAACATGGTTGGAATGACATCCACCACCCTTACCTACAAGTCTGCGTTGCGCATAGCAGAAATAGTTAAAGAAGTTCATCCAAGCTGTTTAACTGTTCTTGGAGGCTGTCACGCTACGTTCTGGGATTTTGAAGCCTTGCAGGAGTGTCCACACTTGGATGTTGTTGTGAGGAAAGAGGGCGAAGATACGATAAAAGAGCTTGTAGAACGGGTGGAGGCAGGTAAGGATTTTCAGGATATTTTGGGGGTAACCTGTAGAAAAGGTAAAGAAATCGTTAGAAACCCTGATAGACCTTACATAGAAGATCTTGACAGTTTACCGTTTCCTGCTCATCATCTCTGGCCTCTTGATCGCCTCCGAAAATATGGCAAAGTGATATTCCCCTTAATGACAAGCCGGGGTTGCGTCTATTGGTGCGAATTCTGCTCCGCGGTCAGGATGTTTGGTCGAAAATTTCGGATGAGAAGTGCAAAAAATGTTGTAGATGAGATGGAATATCTTCACAACACTTACGGAGCGGACAATTTTACTTTTTATGATGATGCATTTACTGTAGATCAGTCCAGAGTTGAGGAGATATGCAGAGATATTCATAGTCGAAACCTGAGGATAAAATGGGATTGTGGGACTCGGGTTGATATGGTTACGAAGGATTTGCTTCGGAAAATGAAGGATGCTGGATGTATTGCTGTGTGGTTTGGTGTCGAGGCAGGTTCGCAGCGGGTTATAGATGCTATGGGTAAAGGATTTACTCCGAATAGGACAAGGAAGGCTTTTAAATTGGCGAAAGAGGTTGGACTAATGACTATCGCGAGTGTGGTTTTGGGGTTTCCAGGTGAAACACGAGAAACTGCGTTAGAAACCATTAACTTTGTTGAAGAGATCAGTCCAGATGACGTAGGTTATTATATTGCAACGCCTTATCCTGGAACTCCGATGGCTGAGAATGTGAAGAAGATGGGGTGGCTAAGGGTAACTGACTTTGACAAGTATGATACAGCGACTCCCATCTTTGAGCTTCCGACATTAAGTATGCAGGAGTTAAGAGAAATCCGCGAAAAGGCTTTTCACAGGTTTTATCTTCGTCCCACCTATATTCTTCGCATGTTCGCTAAAGGTGGGACATATGGTTTTTCAGCTACACGAACAGCGCTTGCGCATCTCCTTAGAGCCACCAAATCTAAACTTTAATCTGGCATTAGAGTTTATAGATAAAATGTAAATGTTGCAGTTTCTACACTCTAAAACATTACTTCTATCAGAGATTTTCGGAAAGATGTTTTAGCGTTTTTATTCATTTGGTATATGGGTAACTTCGCATATTATGGTGTATACTGGGTTTTTAAACAAAAAAAGAAGGGGGAAGGTTTGTTTTTTTGGGGTTTCTATTGGCGTTTGAGCACTAAGTAGACTACGATTACTAGTGCGATGATGACTAGCACGAGTACTACAATGACGTATGTTGTCAGAGCGCTAATAGAGTCTTCAACGTTG
The DNA here is from genome assembly GCA_020344315.1 of Candidatus Bathyarchaeum sp. Lineage (GTDB taxonomy): Archaea > Thermoproteota > Bathyarchaeia > Bathyarchaeales > Bathyarchaeaceae > Bathyarchaeum. The sequence continues at coordinate 604,069 of CP070820.1, read as the reverse complement.
CTGACAGAACCCTCTACAGGAGTCAAATCAACTTCTTCTGGGGCTGGACCAACTGTTACGCCTGTTGCTGCTCCTGAGCTGCCGTACGAATCGTCTCCTATGAAATTGGCGATGATCTTGTAGGTGCCCTCGTCTGGAGGAGTCCATGCATGGCTGAAGGTGCCATAATATCCATCGGTTGTAGTTGTGCCGATGTCAATGTAACTTCCATCTTCACTCACGGCTGTTAACATTACTGGAACACCAGTAATTGTTTCATTGTGGTAGTGTCCGTCGATTGGTCTTTGCATGTGCAGATAGTTCATTTGTGTGTCCATTGAGTCTGCGGATACACATGGTGTGCCTGGTTGAGCTGGAGACATGTCCAAGACTGTGCCTTTTATGGTAATGGCGGTTCCTTTTGGTACTGCAACGTCAGGTGCTGTGACTGTTGTGGCAGATTTGCCCTTGCCGATGCAATAGAGGTATCCGTCATAGCTGCTACCGCCGAAGAGATAGCCGTCTGAGGCAGCGCCTGGCCTTATTTGTCCAGCAAGCTTCCATATACCTTCGCCAGTATAGGCGTCGATACAGTGAAGACTCCAGCCTCTTGGGTAGGGTGCAGTTGTTGTGTGTTCACTGTTCTCTGTGTAGACTTTTCCGTCAGCGACCATTCCATATCCGTTGTATGAGTAAGCTGCCGCGCCAGTTGAGCCAAGGTATGGAGTCTCGAACGGAACGGCCACGTCGTTGTAGTGCCATTCTGTCTCTCCAGTTTGTAAGTTGAAGGCTTGAACTCCGTCGTAGGACCAGAAGTATGCCATGCCGTACGCTGCTGCTTCGTCGTATCCCCAGAAACCACCGTATGGATAGGAGTTATCTGTGTTTGTCCATTTTATTTCGCCAGTATGCATGTCAAGTCCCACAAGTTCCCCTTGGTTAAAGCAGATAATGAATACTCCGTCTTCAGCGACTGTTGTTGATGGGCTGTATGGAGCGTTGGTAAAGAATCTTTCCCAAAGTACTTCACCATCAGCTAGGCTGACACCGAGTGCGCTTCCGCCCCAAACTTGGTTATCCCAGAATCGTCTTGTGATACAAGTGACGCCTGAACTCAAATCAGGAGTTCCAAACCTACCATAGAATCTCCATCTTTGGTTCGGTGGCCATGCAGAGCCTCTATAACTCGGACATATTGTAAAGGTGTTGTTGGATACTAGCCTATTTTCGAAGGTGTTGGTGTTTGATAGAATAGACCAGTTGTATATGAAAGTCGGAAGTCCATTCTTTAGGGTGATATCGGTCTCGGTCCAATAATTGTCTTCCATCCAATTGCGCACCGCGGTATTACCAGAATCTCGGATACTGAGGAAGTACCCTTGATGGAATGCTACTATTCGTCCAGCGCCTTCTATGTCATAGTCACTTACTGCTCCAGTCTCTGGATTAATCTTATACAGTATCTCAGCGTCTCCGGCACTGTCGACTGCGACAAGTATTGCGTTGTATGTGTTGGTTTCGCCACCGCCAGGTACCGATGCACCTGTTCCTTTGAAGTAACCAATGTTGGTTGGTGTGACACCGCCATCAGCTGTGGGTATTTCATAGAATATTTCTCCGGTGCGTAGACTATAGCATGCGGCGACGTTTCCAACTCCTGGTTTATAATAGGTGTCGTAGCATCTTCCCATATAGATTACATTTGGCATAGATGGCCTATCAAGTCTGCCGTACACGCCTGTTTCTCCTCCGATGATGCCTGCTAAACCGTCCAGTTTCTTCCATGCAATGTGTGAAGTGTTTGGTGCTTTGATGTATGGACCATAATAGTCGGGTTGGCCGGACCATTCGCTTCCTCCAGCGCCTCCATTGGCATATTCGTCCCACGGGTAGTTACCGCCGATCTCGGCCCATTCTCTGTTTTCAAGATGTATTGGGCGGTCCCAGTAGTCGGTTGGAAGGTCACGGTGCCAAGATTCCACCATCTCCTCTTGCACGGTAAGTGTTTGTACTGGGGTGCTTTTGGGGTTGTAGTAGTCTGCTTCGTAATAGACCCAGCCAGGTACTTCGGTTGCGGAGTAATTTCCGTCATCCCAATAGCCGGCTGGGAAGTACATTCCATCGAAGTGGAATTGTAGGGTCCACTCGCCTACTATGTCGACTAGCCAGGAGAACCATGCTGTTCCGTCCGCAACATAAGAATCCTGTGTGACGACATCTGTGTCACCATTCGGATCGGTGATTACCACCCTGTAGTCTTTCATATAGCGTTGCTGACTTGGTGGGGGTGTAACCCAATAATTAACCAGTAATACCTGATTGACCCCTATTGGGTTAGGTGAAAAGCTAAGGCGGGGTTCGACATCGTGTGTCCAATCAACTGTTGCACCACTTGGTAAAGGTCCACTCACTGAAGGGTTTATTTGAACAAGATCCGGATCAATTTGAGCTTGCAGCGGAGTTACCATTAACAAAACAGTGGAAGTTATTAAAAGAACAATAGCGATTGCAGCCGTCAATTTCGTCTTTTTGCTTGTTGAAATTTTCAGTTTTCTCTTCTCCTTTAGTTTTTCGCAAAACAAATCTATCCCTCATAACCATATTTAAATTTTGCACTATAGCGAGATTAACTCAAAACCAGATGCTTCCGATTATTGTCCAGATGAGGTTGAAAAGACAACTATTGACTAGAACACCGCTTTCACAGCCTTTCACGTATCCTTTCGTATGCGGATAATTACTCAGAGCATGGTGCACACTGGATTTTTAAATAAAAAAGAAGGGGAAGATTTGGGTTTTTATTTTCGTCTTCTGAGTGCCCAGAAGCTGCCTATGCCGATGATGC
>CP070820.1:538333-601145 GCA_020344315.1 Candidatus Bathyarchaeum sp. | reverse complement strand
TTTTTTTGCCCCCACGAGCATCCAGAGAAGCATCACCAATAGAGAGGGACCCATGAAAATCCAAGCATTCCATAAACCCAACTCAAAGGCTGGTATAAGTGACATTACTTTCCCCCAGAAACTTAATTCTACTATAGTGTGGGTATAATCTCTAGAATTCAGTTTTTATAACTTGTGGACCAACTTTAATTGTACAAGAGATAATCTAATGTTACTGTTTTCTTCTGTTGACTATAATCACTATTATTGTGGCTGTGATGAATACTAATAGGAGTACGACTGATGAGAACTCTGGAACTACAACAGATTCAGACCAGTCACCATAACCTGCATTTGTGCAATACCCTCTAGCTCGAACTGTAGGGGTACCTGTCACTTCCCCCATGTTATATTGTACAACAAAAGGATCGGAGTCCTGATTACTAATGGTCACAGTATGAATGGTTCCGTCTATTTCAACATCAGCAGATTCTAAATAATCTATCTGGCTGAAAGCATGGCTAACCGTTATATTCAGGATGGTATCCGTTCCACTTGTCCAAGGCTCGATGCTAACCACACTCGGTAAAGCAGCAAATACAGGGTTGATGTTGAAACAAATAATTGCCGAGAGAACCAAAAGCAATCCAATGACTAAACTTTTTTTCTTATTCATTCTTTCACCTCCTTCTCACTTTTTCACCTAGGAAAGAGTACTCTGGATAAAGAAATGATACTCTCTCCCCCCTCTCTTGGTGCAACCTCGGGTGTACATTATAAGTTACATTTAAGACTTACTGAGGAATATTCCTTAAATTTCTAGAAGAATACTCTACAACAGTTTCATTTTACTCTCTCCCCTTGTTTCCTTGTCGTTAGGTCGCTGACTTTATATTTTTTCAGATTGAAAACAACATCTATTTGGTGAGTAAATTGGCTGTGTCAATAGCTTGTAGTTGTGGCAAAGTCCTATTCACTGGAAGGGAAGCTATTCAACCCTATTATGTTCGAGCAAAACACAACTGTAAATGTCCAAGTTGTGGCAGAAATCTTTCTCACACTCCAATGAATGTTCAACTTAGCTTATTCAGGAACTAATCTTCCCGTTTTGGTGTTTTAGTTTGGGTTTCAGTGTTGTTTGTTACGGTTGTGGGCAAATTCTCTATGAAGGAAGAGACATGATTCCACTTTATCGCCTTAGAGCAAAATGTAATGGCAGATGTCCAGTCTGTGAAAAACAGCTCTCTATAAGCCCATTAAGCATTGAACTTAGACAAATCAAAGAAAGATAATCACACATACACCATAACTTCACTAAGGAAAAGAAAGAGTGGAATCCGAGAATACCTTAACCTGAACAGTACACCTATTAAAACACCACGATTACCACTTTTAGACCGCAACTCTCACCCTAAAAATCCGTATACTCGACCACAAAGCACCTCTCATCGAATCCAATAGTCTTCACGAGTGATATATGTTCCATCTGAGGCATCATAAAAGTACTTGTACCCAGTTCCCACTGGGCGTTCGTAAATCAAAACGCCCCACACATGTTTTTGTTCTCCATAATCCGATGTAAACTCCAGTTCCATTTCCCATAATTCTAAATCTCCTTCCAATCCATCTTTTTTAGCCCGTTCCATTGCATCCGAAACAATACCAGGACTATCTACCCACTCCCCAACAATCGTGCGGTTATAAAACCACTTATTTGGCATTTGTTCTTCCCATGCTTCCCATGATTCCTTTTCACTAGTAGGACAGTCCTCCAATGCATTAGGGTCGTCCCAATAAAGAGTTTTACCCTTCAACTCCAATAATAATCCCGCTCCATCTGGAGCACAGAATCTCAGAGTCCAGCCAATAGCTTTCCCGTGTAATTCCTGAAATTTCTCAGTGGGTTTAGAGTCATCCATTTCCATATATCTAAGACGAGCATCAGGTTCTCCTGCAAGTGCGTAAGAAGCCGCAATGGAATATGCTTCTTTGGCGGTTGTCAACCGCCCCGTTTGAAATCCATACCGAATAAAATCCGTCTCCTTAATTCCCAACCAAACCAACACCACTAATAAAATCCCCAGAATGAGAACAATTATGATTTTGAACTTAGGCGACAAAATTCAAGCCCCCATATCAATGTGTGTTTGCTGTATATTCCTAAAAAATTTTATGGAATTGTTTGCGACATGCTCACTGTCCTAGATGTGGGAAGATAATTACTCATACATCTTAATGTAAATCTATTTAGATAGAGAAATGTTCCATAAGTCTTTAATTAAACATCAATTCATAAAGTAAGTTTTGAAGTGAAAGGGGGAGTAAATGTCAAGAAAAGCTGGAATAATAATCACTTTATTTCTGGCATTCTTAGTAATAGGTAGTTTAGCTTATCGTTATTCAGATTTTTTGGAGGGGTTGGTATCAGAAGAAAAAAATGAAGAAAAAGAGATAGAACTGTACTCACTTGTGAATGCTACTGAACATGGGATTGTAAACACAGAGTTTCGGGGAATGGGGTTATGCTCTGCGGACTCGATACTAATGAAGATCAAATCTGAAGTCGAATATGAAATTGAAATTGAAATCGAGCCTGGATGGGTATTAATTAATTCTGGATCGGGACAGAACATGATAACCGTAGGAGGGTTGACGATCACTGTGGAACCTGAAATCGAGAAGAACGTAAAAATCGAGGCTTATTGCTTAGATATCGATCTGGACAACCCGTCTTTTGAAGAAACTCTTTCACTTCAAACAAACCTTGGTGCTTACGGATCAGAAGCTGTGGAGCTAATGGCATTTGTTAGTAATACACCCAAAACAAAACTCCAATGGCGGTCGGTACAGATTGCTCTCTGGGTTCTATTAGACGACGTGTCGACATACGATCTTATGATAGAGTATTCTGATTATCACATCCAAAATGCGAAATGGCTGCTTGAGAAAATAAAAGTAGATACAAGTGAAAAGAGAATATTTCGACAAACCTCGTATCCCAACGAATCACCTCTGAAGCTAACACAATATACTTGCTTTGAGACCCACATTATAGGAGAAGTAGAGAACGTGGGAAATGACGAATGCAGTGCGTATGGTGTGTATGCGTGGTTATATGATGATGATGGTTGGATAAGATGGGAAATCGAAGATGAGGGATGCACGCGATTGACCATACCTCCAGGAGAGAAATCACCCTTTCATATAGACGGCTCCTATCGTTCTTTTACAAACGGGCGTGCGCATGAGGTTCGACTTTGGTCATATTCGGGTTCTACTTTTGCCCATTATCAAATGTTTGAGGTATCAAATGTTTCAGTTGAGGAGGAAGATGCCACACTCTACATTAGAGGTGAGGTAAAAAACGTAGGAAACGAAAATGTCGTAACTACAAAAGTGGTCGTAAGCATCTACGATGAAAAGGGAAATCTAGTTGGTTGTAGCCAGAGCAAAGTTCTGTTTTTTGATTCTGGCGAGACTTTTCCATTTGAGATGACAAGCCTACTGACTGGAACTTTTGACCATTGGATCATCTACGTTGATGCATGGTATTGGTAATAGACCATGATTATGGACTGAATTAAGAGTTAACAGAAAGAGACAACCAAACTTAATACTCTATTCTCCTCTTTTTCTTTCTTCATTAGAAAACAGTAACATTGGTTCATAATCTGTACAAAGTTCAATAGTACCAAACTACAATCTCACTTCAGTTATAACTCACACTTGATTATGGGAACAGTACATTTAGGAAATAGGAAAAGTCCTAAAGTCCTCTAAACTTCTTTCTAATGATTATGCCAAACAAAGTAGCAACCAAGAATAATGGCAGAATAATCCATGAGGGAAACTCTGGGATTATGTTCAATAACGGATAATTGTCTTGATTGTTCTCGTCTATGATGTAAGGTGTGTCTCCTATGCCGTTCCCATCCGTGTCTGTTCCGTTGTAGTCGTTCCAGTAGTTTTCGTTAATTGTGTTTACGGAAACATTGTGTCCAAATGTCAGTGCATACCATTCATTTGCAGAAAACTGTACGATGTTATTGACGTAATTGTTATTAGATATGGTATTCATGTTAGAAACATAAATGGATGTTCCACAACCTGAATCTGATATGTTATTTCTGATTATTATGTTGTTGTCTGAATATTGAAAGCTGATAGCATGGTTTTTGCAATTTGTTATTGTATTTTCAGAAACTCTATTTTTGTCACTATCCTGCCAAATCTGGATTCCTTCAGTACATGAGTAAATATAGTTTCTATTCACCAAATTATTGATTGAATTACTTAGTTGGATGGCACTTGAGAGCCCGATTGATTCAAAAATATTTCTAGTTATGTTATTACTTTTGGAACTGCCTAATATAATGCCATGCTGACCACCTGCTATCCTGTTTCCTGAAATATTACAGTTCTTCACAGACCACATTTGGATTCCAGCATAGCCATAAAGTAATTTAAAACCAGAAACTGACACATCATCACACTGTATAGTTATAGGTACTCTGTATCCTTCAGGAGGATTTCCATCAATTATTGTTGTATCTATATCTTCTCCAACCAAAAATATTGGTTTGTTTATCCCTAAGTTTTCATGATAGATACCTTTCTTCACATAAACTGTGTCACCCCAAGCTGCACTGTTAATAGCCTCTTGAATGGTTGGATAATCGTCTGGAACAACAATTGTCTCAGCTTCTGCTTTCACTACCCTGACTTTTGGAATATTAACTAGAATAGAAACAAAGAGAATCAGTAGTAGAGTTGCCCTTCTATTCCCTAACATGGGCACCAGCAATATATTGGTTAATACAAAGGAAAAGCGTTTTTGTCAAGAAACTTTGACCAAAAATATAATTGATACGTTAATCGTTTAGTCAAGAAAGTTTGACCAAATCATATGCCAAGTTGAGAACAGCACTTTTGGAGAGTGAGGACGGAACTAGTAATTTTATTTATAGAAAGAATACTTTGAGCTAAAGAGATTCGAGCCAAGTTTTTTATAGCACTAGTCTGGGGACCATTGATTACCCAAATAAAGGAGATACAGAAAGATGACTAGAGTAGTCCAATGTCCCAAATGTAAGGAACAGGGAAGTATACAGCCTAAGAAGACTAAACATGGAACACACTGGAGAGTTGCACATTACATAGGACTAGAAGGAAAAACAAGAAAGATCAAGTGGTGCTACATAGGGAAAGAACTACCAGAAGAGATTACTAGTCAACTGATTACCCATGATTACCCAAAGATTACTCAAATAAGTCATAAATCAGAAATGCCTAAATCTAGCTTCTATCATCAAACAAAGCAAGGAACAATACGGGCCGATAGTTCAGTCTGGAATGAATGCCTGACTTGCACTCAGGAGGCCGCGGGTTCAAATCCCGCTCGGTCCACCAATTTTAGTTTAATCAAAAACAAATCAAGGATTGGTTTCTGTTGTTCCCCACAGTCGCCATTTGTTACCTAATCTGGAGTAGATGATGTATGAGGGAATGATGTTGAGTAGAGCTTGGGTAGCGTTGAATACTCCTAATGGAACCAGAAGACCGACCACATAGGACTCGGGCGCTCCATAGAAGAATTGGAGTAAATAAAAATTAGCTATGGTCATTACGAGAACCCTTGAAACGACAGCAACAACTGACTTGACAACAACACCTTTACGAAGTGCAGCAAATGCCAAAATAGTTGCTAATTCAGCAACAATTTTGAATACACCACCAGCAACATTTCCCCTTAGGAAAATAATTGAGCAACCAATAACAGACGTGTACACTGCACCTATTGTACCATTAAAGAGCAAGCTGATCATCATAGGTATTCCCGTTAGATCCCATGAAACAGTGTCAGGCAGAAGCGGGAAAGGTATGTCGAAAGGCGGTCCACGTATTATCTCGGATGCTGCAGCCAGAGCCCCCAGTATGCTGGCTAGAGCAAGCTTTTTCGTGTCCAGTCTTGGCAACTACTGTCACCTGTAGAGAAGAACAGGGTGTATGTTAAAATACATTTATATTTTTTGTAAAATAAAATGTCTTTTTTGTAAACTTAGGTTAATGTGTTCGCAGCATTTTTTGAGCAATTTGGACACATTCATTAATGAGGTCCGCATTTTTCAGGTATATCACTCGTGAACGTCCAACCTCATAAACTCCTATTAAACCACTCTTTTCCATCACTTTGATGTGCCGATAAACCGTAGCGTAGTCCTTCTTTAGCATCTGAGCTACAGCCTTAATATGCAAGGGTCTCTCAGTTTCACTTACAAGCTCAACAATTTTTAACCTTGTAGGACTGCCCAATGCACTTAATACAGCGGAAACCTGACGTAACTCCCCTTCGTCGAGCATCATTCAAACCAATTTATTATATATGCATCGAATTTATGACATTTTCGCTAAACATCGTGAATATGAAACGCCCCAAAACCCTAGCAGTACTCTCAAGCCTAGCAAAAAACAATGAATATGTAGTAACGTTATTTCTGGAATGGGCGTCTTTTATGAGTCAACTAGGGATTCTCGTAGATAGTCGTCTAGAGTCTCTCCGGGGATTACTTTGATTTTGTAGTCTCTAGGGTCGATTGAATGCTTGTAATTCTTTGCGGGAACAATAACTTTTTTAAAGCCCCACATCTCAGCGGCTCTAATCTTCTCATGTAATCCGCCAACTGCAGTCACCGGAACCACATCATCTACGCTGACGTTGATCTCCCCAGTCACAGCAACATCTTGCCGGATGTGCTTTCCCTCTATCAACGAACAGAGAAGAATCGTCATGGTGACTCCAGCACTCGGTCCATCCACTCGGTAAGCTTGAGCAAAATCTATATGAGTGAAGAATTCTTGGGCGATGTCAACGCCGTACTTCTGCAAAATGACACTTCTAACCTTCGCCACGCTATCCGCGATGAACTGTTCCTTTCCTTCCTTCGCTATCCCGGTAACTTTGTAGTATCCTTGCAGCGAATTGTCGCACCTCTTGTTTCGTTTCTCTAGGAAGCCCTTGACTGCGAGAACGTTGCCAGTCATCTCTCCGCTGTAAGGGTCTTTGACGACGGCGACGCCGTAAATCTGTCCCAGCCTAGCTCCTTCTGGGCTGATCTCTAGAAGTTTTCCTCTCTCGCTCATCTGATGTTCAAGAATCTGTTTCTGAATTGTTTTACAGTGCTTATCGATGGCTTCTCTAACATGCCTTCTTTCAACAAGCTCCAAACCCTCGCTCATTGCCAATGTAGCAGCGGTTTTCACTAAAGAAATCATGGGACGGAATTTAGTGCTTAAGGCATCCTTTTTGTTGCTTCTCCTGCGCCCCTTATCAATCATTTCTTCACACGCTTCTCTGCTAAAAGGTATCAACCAAAACCGCGAAACCTCTTGGGCAATAAACTGGACGTATTTACGACGATTTTCAACAGTGTTCGGCATGTCGTTGTTCATTCTGACTACTTTGCCGTAACCATAGATTCTATCCATAAGAGCGGGGTGAACTTGCCCGATGCTGTCGAAGTTTCCAGCCCCAACCAAGAAGCACATACAGGGAACAGGTTCAGTAGCCACCGCCATAGCAGCAGTCCCCCCAGCACTGCTCCAACGGCTCCTCATAGTTATGGGCAGCTGACCGTCTTCTAGGACCGTCAACAGAGTAATAGCTTCGTCCGGCTTCATGTTCTTGATTTCGTCAATGTAGAGGATGCCGCCATGGGCTCGGTGAACGTCTCCAGCACTTACCCTCTGATGCTCCGGGGTGCCAAGACCTCCGGTCTGTAGCGGGTCCCAAGCGATGCTTCCGAAGAGTTGAGCAGAACCATGACCTGTGGCGTCGATGAATGGAGCAACCTTTCTTGAGTTATCTACAATATATTTCGGAACTTTCGTTGCCTTTGCTCCGCCTATTCCTTTGGCGCTTCCGAGAACTCCGAACCGGCCTAGGACTGTTACTAGAATCAGGAACATGAGCATCATTCCGGCTGGAAGAAAAGTTATGCTTCCGATAGACACGAAGGCGTCTATCATGAATTTAGAGAAATCACCGTTGTGAACCGTTTGTATTGGCTCCCCATAAGCAGTCATAGCGTTTGTGTCCCAGCTGACTTTCTCTTGATATAGATAATAGAAACCTGCGAACATGAAGATGGAGGCTACAATTATCATCAGGTAGATTATAGCTTTGACTCCGATCCGCTGAAGAAAAAGCTTCTTTGCCTCTTTCAATTTTTGTTTCAGCAGGATTTTTTTTCCTTCTCCAGCGGGGTGACAGGAAATTTTCGGTTCGCTGGGGATCACTTCGTTTTGCCAGCACACTACATCTTGGAGCTCAATGTCCTTTTTTTTGTAAAGGTCTGTTAGATGGACTGAAAGGGCTCTGCCAATCAAGGATTTGCCTGTTCCAGGGTCTCCCAATAGAAGGAGGTATGGTCCCGGCGGAGCTGTTTTGGTGATTTGGGGCTTCTCCTTGTCTGGGTCCTTCCATGCTTCATACCACTTTTCTTCTTTGAGGTTCTTGAGTTTGTGGACCCATTCTTCTAGACAGAGATAGCACTCGTTTAGTGCTCGTTCTTGTCCGATGACCCATTCAAGCAGATTGTTGGAAACCGGATAATCCTTGGTGGATTTGAAGTTCTTCCAGTTCCATTTCTTGCCGTGGATAGTCTCTATGTCTTCCCCGAAGTAATCCAAATCTTACTCTCCTGATTTTTATGCCAATTATCTAATCAGGTCTGCACAAGCTCTCAACTAAGCTTATGTTCGCCCGAAAAAGAACAAGCGCGGTCCATTAAAATAAAGCCTTATTTCGAAATTGGTAACATAGCGGAACCGGAGTATGGGCAGCGTTTCTTCTGGTTCTTGAGGAAAAATTGTAGAATTATCGATCTTAAGGGTTGAAGCCTTTTTTGAATCACAACGTTTCTGGAGCACAATTGTGATCAAGAAGAGTTTATTAGTGAGATAATTTGGAAAGGTTAGTTACAGGTAATGGAAGGGACGTAGGATGAAGGATGGTATTGCAGTAATAGGCACGGGAGTGATAGGCGGAGCCATAGTTAATAGTCTGATGAAAAGCGGATATGATGGTAAGATCATAGCCACTGAGATAGATTTAGAAAAAATCAGGGGGTTGGAAAAGCTGGGGGTAACCATAACCCGCGACAACAAAAAGGCTGTAAAAGATTCTGAGGTCATTTTCTTATGTGTGAAGCCAAACTCTGTGGAGAATGTTCTGAAAGAGATAAGCAGCGAACTTGAAGGAAAAATGTTGATCTATACAGCCGCAACGGTTCCCCTTAAATTCTGTAAGCGAATCGTGCCTAAAGCTAAGTTTGTCAGGACCATGCCAAACATTGCTATTCTGGTACAGGAATCCTTCACTGCCTACTGTTGCGACGACAGCGTAACTCAAGGAGACAAGGAGAAAGTCAAAGAAATTCTTGGTGTGATGGGTATCCACATGGAGGTTAAAGAGCGATATATGGATGGCATAACCGCTCTAAGCGGAAGCGGTCCAGGATACATTTCGGTGATAATCGAAGCCCTGATGTATGCGGGCTTAAAGGTTGGCTTGCCCAGAGACCTTTCGTTGTACAGTTCAGCTCAGTCGGTTCTCGGAACCGCGAAGCTTGTGTTGGACTCTGGTAAGCATGCTGCCGAGATACGGGATATGGTGACGACGCCGGGCGGAACTACTATTGAAGCTATATATGAGCTGGAGGGTGGTCAGATTAGGCAGGCGTTGATGAGGGCTGTTGAGGCGGCAACCAAGAAGAGTGCGAAGATCAGGAAACAATGGGGAATTAACGAACTCTGACCAAACCTTAAATTTCATTGCCTAACTATTGTATAGTCATGCCAAAAGAGAAGATTATCGTTCTCATGGGGTCCCCAAGAGACCTTTCGTTTGCTTCCCGAATCAAAGATTTCCTAAAGGCAGAAAAATTTCCAATCACCTGTATTTACAACGTTGCTTCAGCCCACAGAACTCCACAAAAACTGCTGAAGAACTTACAGGAATACGAGGACAGCGGCGGCAACATTGTCTATATCACTGTTGCAGGTTTGTCAGATGCCCTTTCGGGAGTCGTTGCCGGTTACACAAAATATCCAGTTATAGCCTGTCCTCCAGACTCTGAAAAATACGGAGGCGCCAAAATCTTTTCTTCTACAGCAATGCCTAGGGGGATACCAGTTGCCTATGTCTCTAAGCCTGAAAACGCTGCCCTCGCAGCCGTGAGAATCCTTGCCCTCTCCAACCCAGTTCTCAATGAAAGCCTTGATCGGTTTAAGCAGAAGATGGAAAAATCGGTCTATGAGGGCGCCGAGGAAGTAAAGAAGATATCGGAAAACAAAAAGTAAGATGCAGTGCTGACGATTTCAGGAAAAAGCTGTTTTCAACAATCTTCTGTTATTAGACTTCAAATATGACTTGGACTCTTTACTCGAGTAACAACTTTTACAGTTTGAAACTTGTTTTAGGCGTCTACTTCGATAGAAGCTGTTTAGACTGCTTTGGTAGTGGACCAGCGTAACTTATAAGAAAAATTCACCAATGAACAGATGTGAAAGCGTTGTCAAAGAAGTTCACATACACTGAGGCGGGAGTGGATAGAGAGACAAGAGCGAAATCAAAGGAGGCTCTCTCAATTCTGAAACAAACCTACCCGTTAGGCAGATACGGAAAGGTTGCTCAATTGCCCTACGGCAACATCTTTTCTGCCGGCGACCGCTACTTAGATCTGGTTATCGAGGGAGTTGGAACCAAAGTTCTCTTGGCGCAGCTAGCAGACAAGTATGACACGATCGGAATAGACGGAGTTGCCATGGCTGTCAACGATGTAATAAGGTCAGGCGCCACGCCCTTAGCCCTAGTTGACAACATCCACGCTCAGATCTCTGATCCCGAATTAGTTAGGGAGTGGCTGAAGGGCATAGCTAAAGGCGCTGCTGAAGCAGACTGTCCAGTGCCCGGAGGAGAAATCGGAGACGTAGCAGACATCATAAAAGGAATAAAAACTGGAAAAGGCTTCGACCTCATCATTGCCAGCGTAGGCGAAGTTCTAGAGAATGATATTATCTTTGGAAGCAACATCAAACCAGGCGACGCTGTCGTGGGTTTAAGAAGCTCAGGCGTTCATAGCAACGGAATATCGCTCGTAAGAAAAGTTCTCTTCAAAGAGTGGGGCGGCAAATACGAGCCCCTCGGCGTTCCAGATGGATTCAACAAAGAAATCATTTACGAGGTCCTAGAACCCACACGAATATACGTTAAACCTTTCCTGAATGCGGCTAAAGAGGTGGAGATAAAGGGTGCTATCCATGTTACAGGGGACGCTTACCTGAAGTTCGACCGGCTCATGAAGTTTTCCAAAGGAATAGGATTCGAATTCACCAATTTTAAGCCACAGCCAGTCTTCGAGTTGATCCAGAAGACAGCTCCAGAAGTTAGAGGCACAGTAACAGATGAGGAGATGCTGAAAACCTTCAACATGGGATGGGGATTCGCTGTAGTCGTGGACAAAAACGACGAAGACGATGCGATCTCCATAATTGAGAAATCTGGGATTGAAGCAGAACGAATCGGTGAAGCAACATCCTCAGAAAAAATTGTTGCCCAGTACAATGGAAGAAAGCTGGAGTTGAAGTAACGGGTTTAACTGTTTATTTAAATTTTCATCTAGATAACATTTAAATTTTGTTATTTTCACTAACAATCATGATGTATCGCGCAAGAATCGAAGTCAGTCTCAAACCGGGACATTCAGATCCTGAAGGAGAAATGACAGCACAATCCCTGAAGGAACTGAAGTATTCCGTTAAAAAGGTCGGTGTAAGCAAGGTCTACGAGGTGTTTTTTGAAGCAGACTCTAGAGAAAAAGCTGAGGAAGCAGTAGAGGAAATGTGCAGAAGACTCCTTGCCAACCCAACCAAAGACAACTACAGTTATGAAATCGAGGAAGCAAGATGAGCCATTACGTCAAGAGAGACGTACCCTTCGAACTTGTAGAAGTTAACCTGCAGGAGGCCGACGACAAGCAACTGCTCCAAATCAGCAGAGAATTAGGAATCGCACTGAACCTAACCGAGATGAAGGCAGTTAAAAACTATTTTTCCAGAAAGAAAAGAAACCCCACAGACGTGGAGCTTCAAACCATCGGGCAAACATGGTCTGAACACTGCTACCACAAAACCTTCAAAGGCAACATAACAACACCCGAAGGTGAAATCAAGAGCCTCTTAAAAACATACATTGCCAAAGCAACAAAGGAGCTTAATCCCTCATGGTGCGTTTCGGTTTTCGAAGACAACGCCGGTATAATCGAATTTGAGGAAAACTATACCATCGCGGCAAAGGTTGAAACCCACAACCACCCCTCTGCTATAGAGCCCTTCGGAGGAGCAGCCACAGGAACCGGTGGCGTCATACGAGACATACTAGGCGTCTGGGCTGACCCCATAGCCTGCACAGACGTCCTATGCTTCGGTCCACTAGACTACGATTATAGTAAGCTTCCTCCCGGAACAAAACATCCAAAATACGTTTACAGAGGAGTAGTCGCAGGCATAGGACACTACGGAAACAACATGGGAATCCCAACAGTCAATGGAGCCATACACTTCGACGAAAGCTACGTCGGCAATGTTGTGGTATATTGCGGATGCATAGGAATCCTACCGAAGAACAAGTTTGTGAAAGACACAAAACCAGGAGACATCGCACTTCTTGTGGGAGGAGAGACAGGAAGAGACGGAATCCATGGCGTCACCTTCGCCTCGGCAGAATTAACTAAAGAGTCAGAAGAGATTTCGAGACCTGCAGTTCAGATTGCAAACCCCATAGAGGAGGAGAAAGTCAAGCGGGCGATCAATAAACTGAGGGATGAAGGTTTAGGCTCAGCCATAACCGACATAGGTGGCGGCGGAATCTCCTGCGGCACCGGAGAGATGGCTGACAGGTCCAACTGCGGAATTCATGTAAACCTTGAAAAGATACCGTTAAAATATCAGGGCTTGGCTCCTTGGGAAATCTACGTCTCCGAATCACAGGAGAGGATGCTCCTTTCGGTTCCAGAGAAGAATCTTCAGAAAACTTTAGAAATTTTCGAGAGCGAAAACGTCAAAGCAACCCCAATAGGCAAATTCACGGATGACGGAATTCTCAGAGTTGATTATCTGGGACAGCGGGTCGCAGAGTTGGACATAGACTTCATTTTTAACCCTCCAAAGTTCAAGGGAACCGCAGAGTGGAATGAACCCGACCTGAAAGAGCCAACTTTCCCAGAACCCACAGACCTAACAGAAGAAATTCTCCAAGTCATCTCTACACCAAACATCGCGGGCAAAGAATCAGTGATAAGAACCTACGACCATGAAGTGAAAGGAAACACAGTTCTGAAACCACTCCAAAGCAAATACGGTGGACCAAACGACGCCGCGGTCATAAAACCGCTCCCAGATTCTTGGAAGGGCGTCGTCATCTCCTGTGGAATGAATCCAAACTACGGGAAGATTGACCCCTACTGGATGGCAGCTTCAGCTATTGATGAGGCTATAAGAAACAACATTGCCGTTGGCGGAAGAAGAATAGCATTACTTGACAACTTCTCCTGGGGAAACCCACAAAAACCCGATCGGTTAGGTTCTCTGACAAGAGCCTGCCAAGCCTGCTACGACTTCGCCAAAGGCTTCAAAACACCATTCATTTCAGGAAAAGACAGCCTCTACAACGAATCGCCTCTGGGACCGGTCACTCCAACTCTCCTAATCACTGCCATCGGAATAATCCCCGATATACGGAAGGCAGTCTCCATGGAGTTAAAGCAGCCGGGAAACCCCATCTACCTAGTCGGCAAAACCTACCCAGAGTTAGGGGGCTCCCAATATTATCAACTCAAAGGCTTCACAGGAGCGACAGTGCCAAAAGTGAGGATAGAGCAAGCGAAAGAAACAATGAACTTAATCACAAAAGCCATTGATTCGGGGTATATTAGGTCTTGCCACGACCTATCTGATGGAGGAGTAGCAGTTGCTTCATCGGAGATGGCATTCAGTAGCGGCTATGGTGTAGAACTGCACCTGAAAAAGGTTCCAAGAACCAGTGAAATCCGTAGAAACGATTTTCTTCTCTTCTCGGAATCGAACAGCAGATTCTTGGTGGAAGTTCCAGAAAAGCGTAGAGAAGATTTCGAAGCCTTAATGAACGGCAGTGTTTGCGCGGAGATTGGCAGAGTTAAGAAAGAGGGCATTCTTTCGGTTTATGGTTTGAAGGAAAAAAACGTTGTTCGCGCAGATTTAACAGAATTGAGGAGACGCTGGAAGGGCGTTCTGGGAGGATGATCGCATGAAAGTAGAGGAGATTCGCGTCTGCGTAATTAGAGTCGGCGGAACAAACTGTGACGCAGAGACCAAAAGAGCCTTCGACGAACTAGGAGTCAAGGCAGACATCAATCATCTTAACGAAATAGTGAAAAAAGCCAGTCTCCTAGACTATAATGCACTCGTTTTTCCCGGAGGATTCTCCTACGGCGATTACGTGCGGGCTGGAGCCATCTTGGCTAAGGGAACCCTCACTAAACTTCGTCACGACCTGAAAATGTTTGTCGAAGAGGGACGACCAATTCTAGGAATCTGCAACGGTTTTCAGGTTCTGGTTGAAGCAGGCTTGCTGCCAGCTTTTGAAGGAATCAGTGAGTATCCAGAAGCAACTTTGGCAACCAACATTCCCATCGGCTATAACTGCAGATGGACCTACCTCAAACACGAAAATTCTGGCAGGTGCCTCTTCACCCAGAAAATCCCGAAAGGAAACGTGTTACGGATACCTGTGGCTCACGCTGAAGGCAGGTTCCTCTTTTCGAAAGAGAATGAAGACCGCTATCTGAGAAAGTTGTATGATAATGATCAGCTTGTATTCAGATACTGCAACAAAGAGGGCGAATATGCAGAGGGTGAATTTCCTGTGAATCCTAACGGTGCCTTCCACGATATCGCGGGCATCTGCGACCCCACAGGAACAGTTTTTGGTTTGATGCCTCACCCTGAACGAGCCTTTTACGGTTGGCAACTACCTGACTGGACCAAAACAGAAAACATGCCAACGTATGGGGACGGAAAACTGGTCTTCGAATCTATGGTAGAATACCTGAAGAGTCGCTTCTAAAGGTCTTTTAGGTCTTCAAGTCTGGGCAATCCGGTTCTGGCGCCCATCTTTGCTATGCAGCGGGATGCAACAAAGTTTCCCAGTCTTCCGCACTCGTAAAGGTCTCTTCCCTTGATTAAGCCGTAGAGAAAGCCGGCGCAGAAGGCGTCTCCGGCACCAGTTGTGTCCACTACCTCCACGTTGTAGGGCTCAATAAGGTGGCTCTCCTTTCCGTTAGTGACGTAGCAGCCCTTCTTGCCAAGCTTAACCGCAGCTATGCTCACGCCCTCTTCTGATAAGATTTTGGCGCCTTCCTCATAGTCCTGTCCTGTGAGCAGCTTCGTTTCTATGGCGTTGGGGAAAATGACATGGCACCTTCTGATTATCGGCTTCAGAGACTCCAAGCCTTTTCTTGCGTAGAGTGCCCCGGGATCAAAACTTATCTTGACATTGGAAAGCTGATCTATGAGTTCTTTTTGGGCTTTGAAGGGTTTTTCTTCAACAAACGATGACAGATGCAGAAAATCGGTGTTAGCAGCGTAACTTAAGTCGATGTCTTTGAATTCTATCAGGTTGTTGACTCCGGGGTCAACGTATAATGCTCTATCTCCCTTTGGGTCAATGAATCCCATGACAACGCCGCTTCTGCCCTTCTCCGAGACTGTTATGCCATTGGTGTCAACCCCTTCTGTTCTGAAATCGTCAAGGAGAAAGTTACCCTCATGGTCTGCAGCAACCTTCCCTATGAAACCGGTTTTCAGCTCTAGCCTAGCCAAGCCCACAGTGGTGTTGGCTGCTGAGCCACCTGCAGATTCTTTGAGTTCTGTTATGAAGCCTTCTTCCTCTTCTCGGGCAATCATGTTCACTTTGAAAAGTTTGTCTAGGTTGAGGGCGCCTAAGCCTACGACATGGAAGGTCATGGAAACAGCTCCTGCAGGTATATTCTGTGTCGTCCAAGTTTTCCTCCATAATT
The DNA here is from genome assembly GCA_020344315.1 of Candidatus Bathyarchaeum sp. Taxonomy (GTDB): domain Archaea; phylum Thermoproteota; class Bathyarchaeia; order Bathyarchaeales; family Bathyarchaeaceae; genus Bathyarchaeum. The sequence goes on along the minus strand of CP070820.1, from coordinate 585,054 downwards.
TCCCGCAGAGATTTTAACGACTCCATCCACGTTGCAGGCACTTTCGATACCAACTCGCATTGCTTCCTTCACAGCTTCAATGGAGGAACCGTTGATTACAATCTCCGGAATATAATGCACATCTTCCGGAACCTTCGACTCCTCGCCTAACCTTTCCTTCAACGTTGAACAGTATGGATGATTAGTGGTAGGACCAATCGACGGAAATTTCGTTTCGGGTTTTGAACCGGCTGAACACACATCGAAAGGTGTTATGACGCCCGGAACCTGATGTATGGCATCCAACGCTTTTCTCCCCGCTTCCATGACTGCCTGCTTGGTTCTGCACATGAACCAGAAGTTGGCTCCCATCACTCCCCAAGCATAACCCAATTCACGTTCTATCAAAAAGTTAGAAACCATCAATGGGATAACAATCATGTTCCGTCCGTAACGTTTCTCTTCCCATTCAAACCCATCTCCGCAATGACCCACACGTTCCATCATGCCTATCTTGCCACCCGGCTTCGGCAAGGCATCAAAGAGAGCAGTGAAAGGCTTCACGAGGATGTCCTGCCGTATCCGGTATGAGAGTTCTTTCTCAAACTTTTTCACTGATTCTTCCAGAGGCTTGCTTTCGTCGATTCCTCCCCAGAACTGTAGAATGGCGCCCTTGCGTCCATCTGGGGTTTCCTGTTTGTCCAGCCATTTTTCGATGCCGCCTTCAGTTCTGCCGATGACTATGGAGGGTGTGGCTGTGGCGTCTTCTGCAGCTCTCTCCAGCACTTCTTGATGGTCTGCGGTGACGATGACTCTGGAATATAATCCGTCGAAAGCTTCAGCATAGGTGTCTTCTATTCTAGCCTTCATTGAATCACGGTCATATGTTTATCCTAACTTTCCTATAGCCTCTCCCCTCACTGTCTTCCTGAAGACGCTGCTCTCCCTCTTAATTCTCTCCCTGTTGTCATCAGTTATCTTCTCAACTTGGGGAAAGACCTTAGGATACAAACCTAACATTCGTTCTCGCAGTGCTGGAGACGCACAATATTTTTTCAGTCCTGAGGGACTCCACTCTTCAACCAACTGTAATACCTGATTTTTGCCTAATCTGCTGAAGGTTTCTGCGAGAACTGATGTTACAGTGGTGTTGCCTGAGAGCACAGCAATCTCCGACTCTCGAACTGAATAATCATTCCCATTGAAAGAGACAGCTAATCCCCCGTTTTCTCTCACCAACCTTAAGGGCTGAACATCAGTTATGCTGTCACCCACATACATCACCCTCTCAAGACCTGCCTCCAGCTTTTCAACAATATCCTGCACAGCCTTTGCCTTCTCTGACCCGCCAACAGGATTAACCTCCCGAAGCATCATGCCCGATTCCATTCCACTAATTTCTTCCCAGAAAATCTCATCTAACCGTTGTATAGTTTCTTGGTCTCTCTGGGTAAAATCGTTGACAGACTGAGCGTTTTTAGGGATTTCAATCAATGGCAGCATCAACATCTCCCTTTTAAGTTCTTGTAGCCTCTTCGTCTCTTCTTCGTCTATCTCGTATTTGTCCATGTTTAGGCGGGTGCAGTAGGTGTTGCTATATAGGAAACCTGTTAGCTGGCACAAGGAAGAAATATACTGTTCGTAGCTGGTGCTGACGATGAAGGAGGGCATGAGCCTATTGACAAATTGGAGTGTGTCTCGTGCACCAGAAACCAATAAGATGTTGTTGGAAGAATATTCTTTTATCTTCTTGTTGGTTGCTCCGTAAGCCCTCAAGAAAGGCAGTATCAGCCGCAGAGTGTCCCCAGCCTTGTATCCGGGCTTTTTGACCACATCCGCGAGAATATCATCATACTTACTAATCAGGGCAAAGAAGTGGTCTCCCTCGGGTACAAAGTTGCTTGTCAACTCGAAGGCGTTGTCGTTCTTTGAAATAGGTCCCTCACAGTCGGTAACGAATATTCTAGGATTCTGTTGCGACGCTTCTGCTGGCATCAGCGCCTCCTCAACTTTTTCATGTGCCTCACGCTTTTCTCTATATGCTCCTTTGCTGCGATATCATTTCTGTGCCAGAGAGCCCCGCCCTTAATCGCGCCTATACCCTCTAACGAGGATTCCCTCGCCTCTTGAATATCCTCTCCTATACCGACAATACAGACAGTTCGAGATCCAAGGGCATAATTTTCTCCAGCTCTCAACTCCATGGAGCCAGGATAGACCCTGATACTGTCTCCACGTTCTTTAACCAGTTTTTGTGCTCTAGTTAGATCCACGGCGGTATCCACTTCAGCCTTGTCTACTCGTTCAGGAAAGACGGTTGCGTAGCCCCCGTAGTTAGGTGGAACCTTGTAGGTCACAACTGTTGCCTCTTTTCTAAAGTTGACCTTTCTCAGGTTTCCGTCCAACATGTTGTAGCAAACCTCAACGAAGTCGTCTTTCAGGATGGGCATCAGGTTCATTATTTCCGGGTCTCCTGGTCGACTGTTATTCTCTAGGATTTTTGGTCCTTTGTCTGTGTGGATGAAGGCGGCGTAGAAGGGGATGCCTCGTAACTCGGGATTGCTTCCTTTTCCTTTCAACTCTCTGAAAACCTTGTTGATGAGTTCGATTTCCTTCTCCCGGTCCCTTGAATTCATGAACGGCAGTATGTCAGCAGCGTCTTTGTAGGAGCCCATCCCTCCTGTGTTGGGTCCTTTATCATTATCGAAGGCTCGTTTGTAGTCTCGGGTTTCAGGCAGAGGAATCAAGCGTTTTCCGTCGCAGAATGTTTGGAAGCTGGATTCTTCGCCCTGAACCTTCTCCTCGATTATCACTGGACCATGCTCATAGTTGGAGAGAAAATGCTCGAAGACCTCTTCGGGAGTGTTGAGGTGGTCACCCCAGACTCCGACGCCCTTTCCTGCAGTTGCTCTGTCAGGTTTCACCGCTACCTTGTTGTTAAGTTCTTTCAGCCAAGCGTAGACACTTTTTTTAACCTGCCCAACGCTGCCATAATCTTTCGGGTCGAAGACCTTGAATTTCGGGTTTACTTCTGGGGCAACCTTCTGGAACAGTTGCCGTTGAGCCACTTTGCTGCCTTCGATGGCGTATCTTTTGGTGGGGCAGATTATCCGTATGCGGGTTTCTTTTTCGATAAGGTCTCGTACGCCGGCAATGATTGGTTTTTCAGGGCCAACTATTCCGAAGTCTATTCTCTCTTCGTGTCTTTTGGCGAACCTGAGAATTTCCTTTAGGTTGAAGTCGGAAATTACAGCGTGTCTCTTAGCTGTTTTCACGTTGAAGGGGTTCTTCTGTTTGTCGACAACGTAGATTTCTGTGGCGTATTCTTCGCTGCGAACGAAGGCATCTATTATCGCGGCTGCTCTTGAACCATACGAAACTACTAGGATGCCGACTCTTTCCATCCAGATCACTACCATACTGAAATCAGATTTTCTGGTTTGGAGTTAGTTGATGGCAGTCTCGTATATTCTCCCTTTCTCTTTGTAGCCGTTCTCAAATCTTTCCTTCATTTCTTCTGCCAGTCTCTGTGCCATGGGCGTGGGATATTTGCCCGTGATACAGCCTAAGCACAGTTCGTCCTTGCTTAGACCAGTGGCTTTAACAAGCCCTTCTACTGATTGGTAGTTTACTGCGTCGGCGCCCACTATTTCTGCTATCTCTTCTGGGTCGTATCGTGATCCTATCAGTTCTCGGTAGGTTGACATGTCTACTCCGTAGAAGCATGGGCCTATTATGCGGGGGAAGGTGATGAAGAGGTAGACTTTTTTTGCGCCCATTTCGCGTAGTTTCTTCACTACGACTTTGGTGGTGTCGCCTCTGACGATGCTGTCATCTACCACTGCAACGTTTTTTCCTACCAGTTTGTGGTCGACGATGTTGATTTTTCGGTCTATTGTTGAGTATCGTTCTTCTGGCAGCAGGATAAAGGCTCTTTCTGCTACGTATCTGTGTCTTCTGGAGGCTCTTTCCCATCTTATACGTGTTAGTTCATGGAATCCGAAGGCGGAGTCGTTGCCTGTTTCGGGCATGGATATGATTATATCTACTTTGCTGGTTGTTTCTGGGTATTCCCATGCGAAGTTTCTTCCGAATTCTTCTCGGACTTCGTAAACGTATTTGTCTCCTAGTTTTGAGTCGGGTCTGGCAAAGTAGGCGAATTCGAAGGCGCATAGTGCCCTTTTTTCTCCATTCACCAGTTGTTCCCGGTTAAATCCGTCTTTTGAGGCGGTTACAAGTTCTCCGGGGTTTATTTCAAAATCGAGTTGGAAATCGTTTATGTCTAGACCCACGGTTTCTGAGGAGACTACGCAGGTTTTTCGGTCTCTGCTGCAGCCACAGCAGAGGGGTCTTATTCCGCGGGGGTCTTTGAAGGCGAAGAGTTCTCCTTTTTCTGTCATTCCAGCTACGGAGAAGGCGCCTTCGATTTCTTTCATGCATCTTTTGACGGATGAAGCTAGGTTGCCTTTTTTTCCTAGTCTCAATAGTTTTCTGGAGATTAGTTCTGCGTCGTAGTTGAATCGGAAGTTTGGGTATTCTTCTCTGATTTCTTTTATTATTTCTGGGGTGTTGACGATGTTGCCGTTGAATGCGATTGCGATTTTTTGGTCTCCGTATTTTTCTATGATTGGTTGGGTGCTTTTTACTAGTGATTGGTAGTCTGTTCCGCCAGAGGTGGTGTATCTTACGTGTCCTAGACCGACGGGTCCGGGGAGTTTTTTAAGCCACTCTTGGATTTCTTCTTTTCTTATTTTGGGAACTAGGTCTAGTCCTTTGTGGCTGTGGAAGGTTCCGTCATAGGTGAGGAAGCCGTGGGATTGGTGGCCGCGATGATTCTGGCCTCTTAGGCCCCAGTAGAGGTAGGGGAATACGGATCTGTTTTTGAAGTCTTGTGCTCCGAAGACTCCGCAGGCTTCTTTTAACTGTTCGAGCATATTTTGAACTATTGAGTGGTCTTATTTATCAATCTTTATTACAAATTTAAGGCAAAAATTGATGGCGGAAAGGTGTTGCTGTTCTTTCTGGTGGGTGGTGTGTTTGTGGCGTGATTTAGGGGTGTGGTGGTGTTGTTTTGTTGTTGTGGTTGTGTTTCGGGTGTTATCGTAAGGTATATATGAATTATTGTTGTTAGCCTTCGTCAAGGTGTTCTTATGCGGAACATATTGGTGAATGGTTCGAAACAGATGCCTCTTGAGAAGCAGATGGTTGAGATTGTTGAGCGGAAGGGGATTGGGCATCCTGATTCTATGTGTGATGCTATTATGGATCAGGTTTCGGTTGGGTTGAGTAAGGCGTATTTGGATGAGTTTGGGTCGATTATGCATCATAATGCTGATAAGTCGTTGTTGGTTGCTGGTGAGGTGGAGTGTAGGTTTGGTGGGGGGGTTGTGAATGAGCCTATGCTTCTTATTTTTGGTGATAGGGCGACTTTTGAGGTTGATGGAACCAAGATTCCTGTTGGGGATATTGCGGTTCAGACGGCTAAGGATTGGTTGAGGGAGAATTTGCGGTTTGTTGATCCTGATGTGCATATGCGGTATCAGGTGGAGTTGAAGCCGGGTAGTCAGGGGCTTACTGATATTTTCAAGAGGAAGGAGTGTATGTTTGGGGCGAATGATACTTCTGCGGCTGTGGGTTATGCGCCTTTGAGTCGGACTGAGAGGATGGTTTTGGAGACGGAGCGGTATGTGAATTCTAAGGAGTTTAAAGCGCGGTTTCCTGTGGCTGGGGAGGATGTGAAGGTTATGGGTTATCGGATGGGGGATTGTTTGGATTTGACGGTTGCTATGGCTTTTGTGGACAGGTTTGTTAGTGGTGAGAATGATTACATGGAGAAGAAGGATGCGATTTTGGAGGATGTTACGAAGTTTGTGGGTGGGAAGGGCGGTTTTGAGAGGGTTACTGTGAACCTGAACACCTTGGATGTGGAGGGTCGTGGTGTGGATGGTGTTTATTTGACTGTTTTGGGTACGAGTGCGGATGGTGCGGATTCTGGTCAGGTGGGGCGGGGGAATAAGGCGAATGGTGTTATTTCTTTGAATCGTCCGATTGGGACTGAGGCTGCGGCTGGGAAGAATCCGGTTAGTCATGTTGGGAAGATTTACAATACTTTGAGTCACAGGATTGCTCAGAAGGTTTGTGATGAGGTGCCTGAGGCGGCTGAGGTTTGTGTTTGGCTTTTGAGTCAGATTGGCAAGCCGATTGATCAGCCTGCTATAGCTGCAGCTCAGGTAGTTATGGATTCTGGTAGTGTGTTGGATAATAGTGTGGAGAAGCGGATAAGAGACGTGATAGATGCTGAACTGGCAAACATAGAAGACTTCTGCCAAGAACTAATCTACGGAAGAATAACAGTCTACTAGATAGCGCAGGTGCAGATTCCAGAAAAAACATTGATAACAACATACCACTGTTAATAGGCTCCAAATGTAATACAAATGCCATTCTTTTTGGAAACAGAATTATGGCTTTAGGATGTCTGGTTTGTCTGTTGTTATGCCGTCTACGCCTTTTTTCTTGTATATGGCTACTTCTTCTGGTTTGTTGATGGTCCAGACAATCACCTTTAACCCAGCCTCATGAGCCTTCCTCACATCTGCAGAGTGAGTAAACCTGTACAGGGAAAGCAGATACTCAGCTTTCAGCTCCAAAGCCGCCTTTATAGGATTCTTGTGCCTTACGTAAATCAAGCCAGTCACTATATCCTCATCCAGCTCTCGGACTCTCCTGAGAGCCTCCTCAAGAAAAGAGATAACGATCACCTTCTCCACCAGTCCCTTCTCACGAACAAAACCCACAACCTCCTCCTCAACCCCAACTTCTTTCAGTTCTATCAACACCTTCACCCGGCCACCAACAAAATCCAAAACCTCACCTAAAGTGGGAACCCTCTCACCATTCTCAGTAACAAAACCCTTAATCTCCTCCAACGTAAGCTCACTCACCAAACCGCTACCATCAGTAGTCCGATCCACCCGGTCATCATGAATAACAACAACCCTCCCATCCTTCGTTCGTCTAACATCCAACTCCACAGCATCAACACCCAACTCAATAGCCCTCTCAAAGCTCCGCAACGTATTCTCCACCTCATAAGCCCTAGCACCCCTATGACCAATCCTCAACAACCAGACTCACACCCCAGAAACAACAATGAAATTAGCTACACCATCAGCCTTCCTAACAACCGCAGAGTCCCCACCATTCAACTCGACAAAATTCCTATCATTATCAGCCAACAACCACGCAGGACCCCGACTAACCACCAACCTCACCACAGAATCCTCCGAAACCACAAAACTCCCCACCTTCCTACGATGCAAATTATTGAAGGAAACGCCAATGCCCCGCTCGAACCGTTCGCCACCAGTCGCCTCATAATATCCAGTCGAACCAAAAGGCGTAGCAACAATAACGCCGTCACCAATCAAATCATTATACTCTTTTCCATCAACCGAGACAGAAAATCTAACAGCAGAGATAGGCAGCTTGATGTGAACCTGAATCTCATTCAACCCAACAAGCCTCACACCCTTAGACTCCGCCACCAACTTCATCTCCCCATGCAACCGATAATCACCCGCCCTAATCCTAGACAAAACACCAGCCAGCTTGTCCACCGTGTAATCACACTTTCTGCAAACCCTCGAAGTCTTAACAATAAGCTTAGGAACCCCAGGAAAACTCCTCTCACCAAACAAGACAGTGCCATCACCACCAAAACAAACAACAAAATCAGGATCCATATCAACAACCCTGAAACCCTCACCAACCAAAACCTTCTCAATCTTCGATGGATCAGCCTTAGAAACCACCAGAACCTTCTCCAACTTCCTAGCAGCCCCAACCATAATTGACAACCCACCCTAACACTTCATACACCGAGACTAAAAAACTGTGCACACACAGGTAAAAATGTATGGAGAACCAGACTACTGCCTCAGAATTTCAGGCAGCCTTCTCCGCAAAACTAAGGCAATGGGAATCCCCACAAGCCCGCCTATGGTAATCTGAGCAATGTTACCCGGAACTTCAGCCAATGCTCCACCCAATCCAAACCCGGGAATCGCAAACAACTCAACCAAGAAATAGCCAAGCACCATCGCGCAACCAGCCACAACAACCGCAAGAACATCCCGAAAAACACTTTTCCTATCTTTAACCAAGCTTGCAATGAAACCTTCCAACCCCTTAATGAACAACGTCGGAATAACAAATACGGGATATCCACCAATAAAATCGGCTAATGAAGAACCTAACCCTCCTGCAATACCACCTATAGAGGGATTAAAAGTGAGCGCGGCAACAAAAATCATGACATCTCCAACATTGAAATAGCCCCCCATGGGGTTAGGAATACGAATTAGCAGCGTCCCTACTGCAACCAACGCCGACATAACCACCATCAGAGAAAGCTGAATTACCGCTTTTGCATTCTCAGCCAATTCAACTCACTAAGACTGTATAGTTAAAACCTTTACTATAAAAAACTTCCACGGCGCTCAATCAGTAACTTGCGACACCATTCTTCACAGAGGGATCATACCATTTCCAGAGTTCCTTAATTGCTCTTTTAGAAAATCCATGATGCCTTAACAGGTGCTCAAATTCGTGTTTGTCATTCATTTGGAACTCTTCACACATTATTTATACGATTGTAAATTAAAGCGTTCTGAATCACCAATCCGTTTTTGTAGACAAGAACAACAGAACTACAGTTACACGCTCTAATTACTGGCACCCTGCACTTCAGGCAGTGTGGTTGACTAGCCCCATTTCTCAAGAAAGTTTTCTGCTGCTGTTCTCAGGCTTTTTCGTGGACTATCAAGATGCGCCTTGACAAAAGAGATTACCCTTTTTTTCGGTTCGATCATGTCAAAAAACACGTCTAGAGATTTGATGGTTCCTTGAGCTATGACCCTTTTGCATTCTTCGGTCAGATGTGGAGTTGTAGAAATGCCTTGAACTTTCAACAGTTCATCCGTGATCTTAGGAATGAGATAGGGTTTTGCCAAGGCTATCTTGCCTGAATTGCCAACGATGTTAGCTACCGTGACCATATAGTCGTTATTCAAGAAACTGTAATACTTGTCGAAGATGGCATCAAACTTCTTCTCTGTGTCAACTCGGATTAGATTTGCAATGATGGCAAAGGCATTCCAAGTTAGGATTCGATATTTGCTGTCTAGCAGATCAATGAACGAATTAAAGTAGGGATATAGGTTCTCCGGATTCTCTTCGCTTAAGTCCATCAGTACTTTTGCACAACCATATCTAACAGCGGCTTTTGCGGAATGAACACCACTAAGCAGGAAAGGAAGCAAGTTAAAGTCTTGTTTAACCTTATTGAGAAGTTCCTTTTTCGTCAGTGACTTGTCTATAAGAGCTTGAGTTAACTGTGAAAACTCATTGTTCTCACCCATTTTCCCTTTCTCCTCTATGTGGGGACGTTTCGCGGTAAGTAAACAGAAAGGAAAACTCGATATTTAACGATTTTTTATAAATGGAGAGAGCTCTATTTTAGCCCTTTTCTGAGAAGGAAACCAGAAAAATTACTGTCTAATTTAATTGAGGAAACTAGGTGGGTGGCGGTGGCCACACAGGCATGGAATCTCCAATTTGGTAGTCTATTTTTTCGATTTGTAATTCAAACAAGATGCCTCTTCGTGATCCGGTTAGCATTTATCTTTTGTTTCCGTCTATAAGGTTTTTTTTGGTGATTTTTTTCGGGCTTTGCTACTTGTATCCAAGAAGTTTTTTCTCTTTGTAGGGCTAATTAGAAAAAATTTAAGTATCACTAGCAGTAAACCCTAGAAAGTCTATAAATGAAGTACGGAGAAAATAAAATGAAAACCTCAATAAATAAGTCAAAAATGATGACTGCAATTGCACTTGTACTAATGCTTACCATACCTGCCGTTATTGTTGCTTTTTCAACCGTTAGCGCACAACTACCTACGAACGTAACCTATCCGTTCATCGATGCCATAACCAATCCAGTGCAAGTCGATACACCTACACTGATAAACACCGGAGTCCTCAACTTCCTATACAGTGCTGACGATGGCTTCAACGTAACTATCCACGTAGTAAGACCTGACAGTGTGGAATTAGATCTTGGGCCATTCAAGACTTTTTCGACTGGGACATACGGAACAATTTTCGTTCCTGACCAAATAGGTACATATTATTTATCGACAGTCTTTCCGGAGCAAGTATACGCGGGTACCACCTACTTAGCAAGCGAAAGTGATCCACTAGCACTTGAAGTTGTCGCAGATCCAGTCCCGACTTATCCTGGGCATGTACTTCCCAAGGAGTATTGGTATCGACCAGTGGATACTCAGTTGAGGGAGTGGTGGTCGATTATGGGTAGTTGGCTGGCAACTCCACAAAACTTGTACGTTCCTTGGAACGATGGTCCAGAAACTTCACACATACTTTGGCAAATGCCAATAGGTGATACTCAGGCTGGACTAGCTGGAGGAGACTTAGGGATGATGGGAATGAATGATGGTGATGCATACGAAGGCAAATTCTCAGGCCGAATAATAGTCAACGGAATATTGTACTACAACAAATTGTGGGCTGGCTTTTTCCAAAGTCCTGAACCCGATACCGTTGTTGCAGTAGACATTCACACAGGAGAGGTACTCTGGGAAAAGAATTTCGAAGAATATGGTGATGGCAGAGTAGACTTTGGTATGATATACCACCATTGGTCAATCAACAACCGTGGAGCTCACTCGTACATCGTGTTCACAGAAGGTTCAACTTGGTATTTCTGTGACGCCTACACTGGTAACTATCTATTTGACATAACAGACGTACCCGGAGGCAGCAACTACTACGCTCCAACCGGCCAAATCTACAAATATGATGTGGACAACATCGGCAACTCCACACATCCCGATTGGCGACTAACTCGATGGAACCTTAAAGAAGCAGTCCTAGCCGGTGGCTTCGGCTTCTTCGGTGAAAGCTGGGCGCCCACATCATTAGGAAGCAAAGATGCGGCAAATGGATACGACATGAACGTTTCAATACCTGCACTAAATACACCTGGAGCTGATCTTCCAGGAAGCATTGGAAAAGTCTTCGTCGGCGACAAAGTGATTGGCAGACGCGTAACACAAACTGAAGTCAACATGTGGGCAGTAGATCTTTCGTTCGGAAACGAAGGTGACTTGTTATACAACACAACTTGGAACGCCCCCGCAGAGTGGGTTGAAGGTAACCTAACCATTGGTGGCATAGGACAGGCAGGTTGGGTCGCTTGGAGCCAAGAAGAACAACTTGCAGTCTTCTTGACCAAAGAAAACCTAGTACACTATGCTTTCAACACCGAAAACGGCCAATTCAAATACGAAACTGAATCACAAGTCTACGCAGACGCATGGAGCGATACAGTCACAGAAACATTCGGTCCCGACAGAATCATCGCTTATGGCAAATTATACTCAGCCAGCGTCGGAGGTATAGTTTATTGCTACAACGCACAAACAGGCCAGCGGCTATGGACTTACGCGGCAGCCGATCCTTATTCTGAATCCTACATATCCCCCAATTGGTGGATTATACCCCTATTCGCCACTGACGGAAAAATCTACTTCGGAAGCCTAGAACACTCAGCTCAGGATCCCAAACCACGTGGTGCACCAATGTTCGCACTCGACGCTGAAGATGGCACTGTCGTCTGGAGAGCGAACGGACTATTCCGACAAACCCGCTGGGGAGGACGCGCTGTCATCGGCGATAGCATAATAACCACAATGGACACCTACGACCAGCAAATATACGGTATAGGCAAAGGACCAAGCGCAACAACAGTTAATGCGCCTGGAGTGGCTGTACCAGCAGGAACAAGCGTCACAATCCAAGGCACAGTGATGGACGTATCTCCAGGAACACAGAACGATGGAGTGAAACTACGCTTCCAGAATGGTGTTCCCGCAGTAGCCGACGAAAACATGAATGAATGGATGCTCTACGTATACAAGCAATACGAACGCCCAGATGACGTTTCTGGCGTTCCAGTGAGATTGGAAGCAATCCTACCAGATGGTGAACGCATATGGTTCGCAACAGCTACAACCGACGAATTCGGCAACTACGGAGCCAAGTTTACTCCTGGCGAAGAAGGCCTTTACTCAATCATAGCCACCTTTGATGGCTCCGAAGCATACTATGGATCCGATTCTTCGGTATTCCTAAGCGCAGATCCAGCACCTACACCGAGTGTCGAACCAGAGACTGAACCACCAACCGAGCCACCCACTGAACCACCAACCGAGCCACCCACTGAACCACCAACCGAGCCACCCACTGAACCACCAACTGAACCACCCACTGAACCACCACCGACTGAAGAGCAACCAATTATCACCACTGAAGTAGCCATCATACTAGCTGTTGCCATAGCCAGCATCATAGGCATAGGCGCCTACTGGGCACTCAAAAGACGAAAATAAAACCCAAAAATTTCCCTCCCTTTTTTTGTAGGGAGTAATGCACTGGAAGAATAAGGGACTGAAAAGGCGTCACCATGGGAAAGATGAAAATCACCCAAGGCGATTGTAGCTGCTTGGGATTTGCATCTTTTTATCTCCCTTGAATCGCCCCATGGTACGCCTCAGTAAACCCTATTCTCTGGATGCATGAGAGTTGTAATCAATTTAGACCAGACATTGGCTAAGAGAAAACTAATCATGCCCTATAGAGTCTTGTTTACCCGTTATTTACTTACAGTTTCTTCCATCCCATAAAAGAAAAATTAGAGATAGAAAAAAACCCAGTTTATTGTAGAACTAAAATCAACATTGTTTAGTTGTAACTTGACTGAACGATTGTTTCATTATCCGAGCTTATTATAAGAGTTGAGCTCTCGTTCCATTGGATCGAAAGGTATCTCCCATTAGCAGACCAGCAGTTACCATTCTCTTTCTCAGCTGATGTTTTATCCATCATCTCTTGAAAGGCTAAATAAAATTCATGGGCATCATCCAGGGAGTCCCAAGCAATATTCCACGTAAAGAGGTATTCGTCACCTCTTTCGTAGTAAGTGAGGTTATCTCCGCCCCAGCCTTCCGCCGCCTGCTCAGCTTCGCCCTTAGAAATCCATCTATCCAACATAACAATAATGAAATATTCCCCGAATTTCTCATTCTCCGTTAAGTTCCAATCGCCACTCATTAAAGGCGCTTCAACAGGTATGGCATCCTCTTGACCGAAGTACTTTTCTGGGTGCATTATCTGCTCAGTTGTGTTCGGAGGATTTCCATATGCTTCTTCAACCGCTCCCCAGCCACCCTGCTCATACAACTCCTCAACGAACCCCACTCCATAACGGTAGGAAAACCGTTTAAGGTCATCAACTGTATCCGGAAGGCTAAACTGAATCTCATCAGAGAATAGGATCATCATAGGCAGAGAGAGAATCTTTTCATCTGGAATTATCGAAGAAACACTGGGGTTAACTCCTTCTCCTCTGAAGGTGTTAGCCATAAGAGTAGCATCGCCTTCAGTTAAGGAAGATCTGGCTTTGTCACCATCAAATGTTGAAGGTCTCTTTGGCATAGAAAAACTCTCCTGATGAATATGGGTTAACTCATGAACAAAGGTTGATTTCACACTAAAATGGTTATTTAAACGAAAATTTTCTTCTACAATGTAGATTTTATTCTGCCACTTTGCAGCATGAACCCTTTCGGTCCAATCGAGATTAGCATCATAGAGACTGTCGTCTTGAGAGATCATGAATAATGCCTTGTAGATTTTTTCTTCTCTAAGAATCTCAGCTATTTTAGGGTCTGAGTATGCTTTTCCCCAGTTTTCAATCACCCAACTCACGTTTACTACTTCAAGAGTAACTTCCCTTACGGAAACACCTCTAATGCTCTCGAATTCTTCCCTAGCTTCCTCCAGAAGTTGCTCAGCTAAAGCCCTGTATTCTTCACCGTGAAGGCGCTGATTGCTCAAAAATATTGCTACGCTGAACAGGGCTAGGAGTAGAATTGTGATGAGGCTCGCAATAAGAGCAGCTTTTTTCGTTTCCATAATCTCCGTGCCTCCTAATAATAGGGTGAACGCTTCTATCTAAACTTTAATTTTTTAATGGAACAGTTTCTCTCTGAGCTCTTTAACATAAACCATAAAGTCTATGTTGAATCCATCCTCAAGCACGTTTATGCATTATATTTTAATTAGGCTACAATTCAATATTGTAGTGGGGGAAGGGTATGAAGAAACGTAAAGACTTGAGTAAGGAGTTCCCAAGCGCTATTGATATTGCATACACCCAATACAAGCGTGATCTTGCGAGTCACCGAAAGATAGAGGCAATCATGACCCATAAGGTCGTCACAATAGCTCCTGAAAGCACATTGCATGATGCTGTCAAAATAATGGGCGAGAAACGTATTGGAAGCTTGATAGTGGTGAAGTATAACACGCCAGTGGGTATAATAACTGAGAGAGATTTGTTGAGGGAAGTTGTACGTAGGGGAATTGCCTTAGAGAAAGATTGGTTAGTTGGTGGAGTTAGCATAAAAGATGAAAAAGTTGAGGAAATCATGTCCTACCCTCTTACCACGATATCCCTCAAATCCCAGATAAAAGAGGCGGCTCGAATGATGATTGAGAAAAAAATACGGCGACTTGGAGTCCATGAATCCGGAAAGCTTGTGGGAATCATAACAGCTTCAGACCTAATCAGGAGTTTACCCGAGATTCCAGAAACCATGCAGGTATGGTTTGAAGTTGATTACTTCATGACTGAGGGAGTCATAACCGCTGATGAGGAAACCCCTGTAGAGAGCGTAGCGAAGATAATGGGCGAGAAGAGCATCGGTAGTGTCATCATCACAAGCCAAGGAGAACCGATAGGCATATTCACAGAAAGAGACCTACTCACCAAGTTCTTGGCGAAGGATAAGTCGTTGAAGATAGAAGTAGGTAAGGCATGCTCATCGCCCCTTATTACAGCACCCCTAGGGATAAGCGTTCACGATGCTGCTGCCACCATGACTAAAAAACATGTAAGAAGGCTACCCATTACTAAGGCCGGAAAACTGGTAGGAATCCTTACAGCACGCGACTTAGTAGAGGCATATGCACGCGCAAAATAGAGTTGAGTAAATCTTGAGACTGCTCCCATAACCCCAATTTTTGGTTAGCTCTACGATAAGTTTCGAGAATAAACATTTTTACAGAGCATCACTATGCCATTGTTGTTGATTTACTTGAGGGTCGGGTTTCACGTCTCAATCTATGGTTCCATCGATAAAGCAGTGGACAGAGCCGTCGAGTTGAACTGCAACACCTTCCAAATCTTCACAAGGAACCCCCGACAATGGAAACCAACAAAACTCACCACAGGGACTGCTAGAGCCTTCTCAGATAAGGTGAAGAACCATGACATGGAACCTGTTTTTGCTCACATGCCATACCTTCCCAATCTAGCATCCCCCAAAGATGACATCTACAAGAAGTCCGTAACCACCCTCACATCAGAGCTGGAAAGATGCAGAAGACTCGAGATTCCTTATCTAGTAACTCATCTCGGTAGCCACCTGGGAGCAGGCATGCAGACGGGTTTTACGCGATTAATCAACGCCATAAACCAAGCTTTCAGCGTTACTGGCGAAGGCGTCACGCTTCTCCTAGAGAACACAGCCGGAACCAGAAACAGCATGGGAGGCACTCTAGAAGACATCCAGCATATAATCAAACAGCTAGCGCATCCTAAAAGCGTAGGAATATGCTTTGACACTAGCCACGCCTTTGCAGCAGGCTACGACCTCAGAACAGAGGACTCGGTGAAAGAAACCATCAGGAAGATTGAGGATATAATTGGTTTCAAGAAGCTTAAACTTGTTCACCTGAATGACTCGAAGGGAGACTTGAACTCTAGAATAGACCGCCACGAACACATCGGCATGGGAAAGATTGGGGAAGAAGGATTCAGAAACGTGCTAGGAAGCAAGCTGGGCAGTCTGCCACTGATACTTGAAACACCAGTAGATGCTAGGAGAAATGATGTCGATAATCTCAGGAAAGTGAGAGATTTAGCAGTTGGACTGTGAGAGAACAGCTATTCCTCATATTAGCTAGCGCCGTTTTTCGATCGAAATAAACTCTCTTCCGTATTCGCCGATATACTTCGATGTTGGGCGAATGAGAACCGCATCTGCATACTGTTCCAGCACATGCGCAGTCCATCCGGTTACTCTGCTTGAGGCAAAAAATGAGGTGAAGAATTCTCTTGGAACTCCCAAGGCGTTCATAACTAGCGCTGCATAAAAGTCCACATTAGGAAAAATGCCTTTCTTCTCATGGACAGTATCCTCAATTTTTTTGCATTTATGGTAGGTGACCAGATTATTTGTCCGTTGACACAGCTTTTCAGCGATGTCTCTGAGGTGCTTTGATCTGGGATCCTCGGTTCTGTAGACCCTGTGACCAAATCCCATTATTTTCTTTTTGTCATCCAGCATGCTTTGTATGTAGGTTTCGACTTCGTCAAGGCTGTTGATGTTATAAAGCATTTTCATCACCCTTTCACTGGCTCCACCATGAAATGGTCCTTTGAGTGTTCCAATAGCTGAAGTTATGGCAGAGTACACGTCTGAACCAGTGCCGGCTGTCACACGAGCAGCAAAGGTAGAAGCGTTAAGTCCGTGATCCGCATGAAGTATCATGTAGCGTTCCATAGCATCTCTTTCTTCAGGATCTGCAGCCTTTCCCCGGAACATGTACAGAAAATTTTCGGCAAAACTAAATTCTTTAACGGGAACAACGAGGTTCTTTTTTGTGCGGATTCTATGAAGAAGCGAAATTATTGTGGGAACTTTGGCGATTAGTCGAATGGCCCTTCTTTTGTTTGCAGAATCAGAATTATCATCGCGTTCAGGATCATATTCTCCAAGATGAGAGACTTCGGTGCGTAAAACTTCCATTGGATGAGAGCCAGATGAGGCAGATTTTAGTCGTTCAATAACTTGATCGGGTAGCCAAAGCTCGGAGAAAAGCTCTGACTTAAGGGCAGCTAGTTCGCTCTTTGTAGGCAATTCATTATGTAACAATAGATAAACAACTTCCTCATATGATGCCCGATCCACGAGATCATCGATGTCATATCCGGAATAATAGAGGGATCCGAAAGGTTCGACGAAACTAGTTTTAGTTGTAGCGGCAGCAACACCTCTAAGACCACGGATCACAACTCTATCCTTGTTTTCATCCGTCATTCTCATCATCTCATGTGTTTTTTTGCCGCTTCTTCCGAGGCATTCAAAGTTTCGTCTCCATTAAACTTTCCGATTAATATAAACATGCACATTTATCCAAGAGCACTGTATTTTAAGTATACGGGAAGCATATATCACTAGTTTAAAGGCTTCTGATTGTGAAAATACGGGAAAAGTTATAGCATAATCCAAAGAATATCATGAGTAACCTCTGGGAATGAGGATTGTAATATGCATGTTAGAACAGTTGCAGCAATTCTGGTTTGGTCGGTAGTTGGGTTACTCCTGCTAAACAGGCTCCTGAGATCAGAATGGATACTGCCAATATCGATTGTGTTAACAGTTATTGCAGTTCTAGTTTACTTCAGTCCCCGATTAAGGAAAAAAGCGAAACCCAAAGATAACAAGTAGAATCCGCTTCTACAGGAAATATCGCAGAGTTCAGAAGTTTTAGGAATATTTCAAATGTTCAAGCACGGGCGCCAAAAGCTACTCTACAGGAATTAAGTCAATTTCAAAAAGTTGCGACCAGCTTTTTCCGGTTACGAAGAGCCTATCCTCTTCTTCGTCATACGCAATACCATTGAGCACGCCGCCTGTATCTCGATTTTCTAAATCTTGGATACCCTCCAAGTCTATCCACCCCGTAACCTGTCCGGTGTGAGGATTTATTACTGCAATTATTTCTTCTTTCCAGATGTTAGCATACACTTCTCCTTGAATGTATTCAAGTTCATTAAGCCTAGCCACGGGTCCTGTGTCTGGATCATACACTGCAATTTGGTCAACTTGAGTGAATGTTTCCGGGTCTAGAAAATACAAAGTTGCTGTTCCATCACTCATTATTAGCCTACTGCCATCATGTGTGATTCCCCATCCTTGAGTAGGATAATTGAACTCCTGCAATAACTCGAAAGAGTTTTTTTCATAGACAAAGCCTCTATTTGACTTCCAAGTTAATTGGATAATTTTGTCATCGAAAATTGTAATTCCTTCACCGAAGAACTGACTGGGAAGTGCATAATTCTGCAGGGTGTTGCCGGTCTCCAGTTCTACGCGGCGCAGTGTAGATTGCCCGTAGAGCCCTGTGCTCTCATATAAAACTCCATCTTCAAAGGTCAGTCCCTGCGTGAAAGCAGTTTCGTCATGAGGATAAATGTTGACGAGATTGTAGGTGTAATGCAGTGGTTCAGTGGGTGGCTCGGTTGGTGGTTCAGTGGGTGGCTCGGTTGGTGGTTCAGTCGGTGGTTCAGTATTCACTAGGCTATTGCTTAACAAAATGAGAGTGACGGCACTGAGCACGATTACAATTGTGCAAATTAGTATGCCTGCCAAGTGTCGATTTTTCATAATATCTCCTGTATTTTTGCACCGTGGCACTTTTAATAGTTTCATATAGCTAGCTTTGTTGTGCGCATAAAATCGCTGTAAATACTAAGAAAGTTTGGTGTGCCAAACCTTATAGGCACTTAGCAACTAAAAGGTTGAAATCAGGAATTTATGTTGTGGTGTTGGAAATATGCGAAAGCACATCATAATATTCTCGGTACTCCTCATCATAATGCTACTAACTTTCTCCCCAATTACCAATGTTGCAGCGCAAGACTCTGACAATGATGGGATTCCAGACTTGAAGGAGGAGCAACTGGCTTTAACCTATGAGCCATACCTTCATTTTGCAGCTGGAGAAAAATTCTTCCCCACCGACGCAAACTACCACATACAAAACTCTATTCTTTACATGAAATCAGGTGACACTAACACACAGATTGATTCCTCACCAACAGTGGCAAGCATCGCACAATACACAACAGGAGATTACTTCCTAAACAACACATTAGGCGGCTCCGAAGAGATAGCGCAAGACTATAGGCAGAGACGCGCCAGCCTCGGAGACAAAATCTACGCTCACGTAACAAGCGAATCAGGATACATTGTAGTCCAGTACTGGTTCTTCTACGCCTTCAACCCCGGAACCCTAAACCAGCACCAGGGAGACTGGGAGATGATCCAAATAGTCTTGGATTCAACGGAAACACCTCAGTATGCAGTTTACTCACAGCATCATGCAGGCGAAAGAGCAGAGTGGAAGGACGTGGAGAAGGTGGACGGTACTCACCCAAGAGTCTATGTAGCATTAGGCTCCCATGCCAGCTACTTCAGACCCTTCCAAGGTAAACTCGGCATGGAAAGCGACACATTGGGAAACGCCTTCACACTAAAACCGGAAGACCTAGAGATAGTCCAGCTAGGCGAAAAAGGCTCTGGAAACCATCCATCCTCCCAAGATTGGCTAGAATTTGGGGGAAGATGGGGAAACTGGGCTAGAATAATTGACTCCTCTCTGGGCGCTGCGGGTCCAAGCGGTCCAGGACAAGGAGAAAACTCGGAAAAATGGTTGAATCCTGTATCTTGGGGAAGCGACAAGTTTCTGGTAAACCAAACATGGTTCACTTTAAGTTTGCTTGTCTTCTATTTCGTCTATATCTTTGCAGCGATAATAGCTGTTCGTGCAGTCTTTAAGATTTGGACAATTGTGAAGCGAAAGAGGGAGGGAAAACTTAAAATCTTGAAGATTTTGCGTTCAAAGGATGCCCTTGGAGTGATTCTGGGAATTGTAGGCATTCTCGTTTATGCTGTTGCCCTCTTTCTGCCATGGTACGTTGTTACAGGCAACATCAAGACCACACTGCTTGAGACGGCTGGAACAACTGAGTTAGTTCTCATCGATGGCATTAACGGCATTAGAGTCAACACTCTACAGAGCGACCAAGGCTTAGCGACACTCTTTGGACTAGCAGTCCCTTTCAGTATCCTCCTTCTATCCAGCGTTATCCTGAGTGCCCTGGACATTATCGGAGCTGAAAAAGCCAAGAGTCTATCACGAACCTACATAATAGGCGGTATTACATCCTTAATTCCCGTAATAATCATAGTAATCTTCATAGTTTCGCTGGCTGGGCTTATCCCATCCTTCGCAAGTTACGTGGGAGGAGAGCAAGCTTTACCCCCACAAGTAACTGATATGGCTTCGGCAATGTCATCGTCTCCCCTGATGGGCGACTTCTCAGACACCATCAACTCCCACGGAATCATGAGCGTAACTTGGGGTTTAGCCATAGGCTCATACCTGTTCATCGCTGCAGCTGCAATAAGAATCGCTGCCGGAATAATAACCCGAACAGCCAAAGAGCCTGAAAACAACAAAAAAGCAAGCGAATAGAAGAACCAAAAATCCCCTTTTTCTTTCTTCCAGTTGTCCTCTTCTATTCAAACGATGCGCCTGCAGTCAAGAATGAAGCTTAGGATTTCTTCTAGTATAGCATTGGCGGAATCATGTTTGCTTCTTGAGTTATTTGTAGGGCTCTGTTAACCTCGTTGAAGTACTTGAGTACTTTTCTTCCTCTATCCGTGATCGCATACCTAATTTTTGTTTTGTTTCTTTTCTTACGCAAAATCTGTTCTTCAATGAGGCTCTGGTGGATTAGAAAATCCAAGTATTCTTTTAGAACACTGCAATTCACATTAGCCTTATACATGACATGCGTTAGCTTCAACGGTCCATTCTGAGCCAGAACCTTGAGGATGTCAATATACATCTCCATCTTCGATCTTCTCATATTAACTAACCTCTAACATAACACATTACTACGTAAAGGAGCGCAAAATTCCGGTTTTTGAATGTTCAAAAATCGTGCATCCTCCTTTACTTGAGTAGCTAAGTGAATAGGACACTTCTGCCTAAAAAGGTTGTTAAGTAGCTTGAATATACCAACATAATATGTAAATTGAAGGCGCATATACTTTTGCGGCATAAAAGTATAGCTGATACAAGAAAATTACCTCAGAACAGAAGCAAATGTTGCTAGAAAAATGCCAAAATGCGCGCGAATGGCTCATTTGCCAAGTATGTTCTGCCACATGATTCGCCCAAAATGATGCCATACCGTGTGTTATTTCTAACATAATGACCCAATAACATGCATTGAGTTATCTATTAACTGGGGAATTTTGTCTAAAGCGTCTCTTGACATTGTTACTACAACGGTTGTTGCTGGACCTGCGGACTTGCGAGTCTCAATTTCAGGTTTTTCTAGCCCTGTAATCCCTATAGGATTCTTTTCAAGTCTTCAAGGAGGTTTCTGATGTGTGAAGGTTTAGTGTGGGGCATTATTACAATTCTGATGAATCCGGGGAAGAGGGAAACCGCCCAACCACGTTTCCTCAATTCCTGAAAGATCAACCGAATATCTATTCTGTCCGATTTTATTCCAACCACATTTAAGGTAGGCTCGGTCACGATGTCTAATCCATCAATCCGCTTAATCTCCTTAACAAGCTTCCAAGTTAGCATAAGGCAGTGTTCAACTACAGCCCTGTATCCTGCTCTTCCAAGATGCCTCAACAACGCCCAAACGGCTACTGCGGAAGCACCTGAACGCGTTCCCAACAGAGTGGACTGTTCCGCCTCTCCTCCAGCCAAGTAGGGAACCCTTGTGCTGACAGCTTCAGTGAGGGACGCATTCCTGAACAGTATTCCTCCGGAGGGAATGGGAGCTAACCCCATCTTATGAGGATCAATTGTAATGGAACAGACTCTAGGTAACCTGAAATCAAAATCTAGAGCATTATAGCCTAACTCCTTAAGGAAAGGAAGCACAAATCCCCCAAATGCCGCATCTACATGAAGATAGATGTTATGTGCCAAGGCGATCTCTGAAAGTTCACGCATGGGATCAACAACTCCTAAGCCTGTGGTGCCTGCCACACCAACAATTGCCACAGTTCTCGGCGTAATAGCCTTTTCAGCAGCCTTTACATCCATTTGAAAATGATGGTTAAGATTCACCTTAATCAACTTTAAATTTAACAGGTCAGATGCCTTGTCAAAGGAGTAATGAGCAGAAACAGGAACAATAACTTCGCCGCAATCCTTCTTGGCGAGATTTCGGGCGATCCAGAGGGCAATTATATTCGCTTCTGTTCCACCAGAAACGATACTTCCTGAGGCTTCGGGATTCGAAAGCAGCGAACCAAGCATATGAATCGTTTCTTGCTCCAGTTCTGCGGATGCTGGGAAAAGACCTGGGTCGCCTAGGTTCTTTTCAAGGTACTTCCGGTAAATTTGTTTGGCGAAGCTGTGGGGGTTTGTACACATGGAACACAGGATTTTGCCGGAAGAATAGGTGAGGTCTCGTTGGAGTTTTGCTTCAAGCATTTTACGAATTATGTTTTGGGGCAAGCCCTTCTCCGGCATCTCGTTTGTTTTGTGCGATGTTGTCTCTGAAGGCATGTGTTTCACTTTCTTATGCTAAGAAACTATTGGATTTCAGTTCATCAACTTTGAGTTTTCCATTATGCAGGACAGTGGCTATTAAGGCGCCAGAAACGCCTAGTTTCCTCAATTCCTCCAGTTCTTGGATGCCCGTTATTCCACCGCCAACGAATACCTCAAGGCTGGTTTTCTCAAGAATGTTTTCTAGGATTGCTGAGTTGATTCCATGCTCAGTCCCCACTCGGCTTAAATCCAAGACGATAATCTGGCTGATGCCTATGTCTGCGAGTTTTTGCGCAAACGAAATAGTGTCCATTGATTTGATAGCTTCTGAGAGGCTCAACAGCTTTCCTTCTTTCAGGTCAATGCTTACCACGACCTTGTCTTCACCAAAGGCTTTGGCAACTTGATTTAAAAAATCTAAACTGTTCAGAGTCTCTGAGCCAATGATAATTTTTGTCGCTCCTGTTTCAAGCACTTTCTTGGCTTTGATTATGTCAGCTATTCCCGCATCAACCATTAACTCAAGATTAGTTTCAGCTATAATCTGCTGGTACAGATCGAAATTCGCTGGCTTTCCTAATATTGAATCCAGATCAGCCAAGTATAGACTCTTGAATCCTAGGGACTCAAAAGTTAAGGCAATGTCCAAGGGGTCCGCAGACTTGCACAAAACGCTTCTTAATGGCCGATACCGTTTTCTCTCCCCTCGTATAGCATGGACAGCAATACCATTTAAAACGTCAATCACTGGAATAATCTTCAATATGGTTACCCCATAACATAGGTGATACTGCGAGGGTGAAGTTTGAATCTTTTGATTTATGAGCACATCTCTGGAGGCGGATACATCAATAAGAAGATTTCAGCCAGCACACTCAGTGAAGGATATGGCATGCTACGGAGTCTAATCGCTGACTTCAAAGCCGCTTGTCACCAAGTCACAACCTTGCTAGATTCAAGACTCGCTGGCTTTAACCCACCCATAGAAGCGGATAAGATAGTCTCCGTATCCTCACCTGAAGAATTGGATGAGAAGTTAAGAAAAATTTCAGGTGCTGTAGATGCCGTTTACGTGATTGCTCCAGAGTCAGGTCAAGTGCTGGAGAAACTTGTGGAATCTTCTGGAGGAACATCGCTTAACTGCCAAGTTGAGGCAATAAAACGGGTTTCAAATAAGATGACAACCTATGAAACATTAGAGAGAATAGGAGTGAAAGTTCCAGAAACAGTTCTGCTAGATATCCATGAAAAGACCGGAAACATCAGGCGTTTAATCAAAGAGTTAGGGTATCCTCTTGTCTTTAAGCCCGTAGACGGAGTTAGCTGTTCTGGCTTAAGCCTCGTTAAAGATGAAGGTAGCATAGCAGCAGCGGTTAAAAAAGTGGCGCGTGAGTCGCTGAGCAACTATTTTATCGCTCAAAAGTTGATAAGGGGGAAAGGAGCCAGCGTCTGCGTAATTTCAACTGGAGATAAAGCCTTGTCTGTTACATTAAACAAGCAGTTAGTTACTTTAGCGCCACCAGATGAGGAGTCCAGATATTCTGGGGGAGTTGTCCCTTTCGATCATAGTTTAGAGGAGGAAGCTTTGAAGACTGCTCAAAGGGTTGTTGAATCTATTAGGGGATTGAGAGGTTATGTTGGTGTTGACATGGTATTGGCTAGAGAGGGACCTGTCGTGATTGAAGTTAACCCACGGCTCACAATATCTTACATAGGTTTGAGGAGGGCTGCGGATTTCAATCCAGCACAAGCAATAGTTGATGCTGTTTTTGGACATAAGCTTCCAAAAGATGCGCAGACACAAGGTTATGCCTTCTTCTCCAAAGTAGAGGTTCCTTCACATCCTCAAATTATAGCTGAAACCTACAAATTAAGGGAAGTCATTTCGCCTCCATTTCCGATCGTAGGCAACGAATCAGCTTATGCTCTCCTTGTAACCTCCTCAACCAGCCTTGATGGTGCCAAATCAGCCTTTCATAGGGCTAAAAAACGTCTTCTGGCATTCTATGTTAGAGGTGATTGAAGTGGTGAATGTTCTTGGCTTAGACATAGGAGGCGTCAACACAAAAGCCACTTTCCTGAAAACTCAAGAGGGTATGATCAAAGAGCAGAGAACAGCCATTGAACATTTTCCTATTTGGAAAATGGGGAAAGAAAAGCTTCCACAAGTTCTGGAAAAGCTGAAAAAAAAGCTGGTAGACTCAACCTCATTGGATGGAGTTGGAGTAACAATGACCGCTGAGCTGTCAGACGCCTATTGGACCAAAAAAGAGGGAGTTAACCACATTTTAGATTGTGCAGCTAGTGTTTTTAATGGTGTGCCAATTTTTGTTCTTAGCGTGGAAGCTGAATTGCTGTCACTGGGGGATGCGCGGAAAGAACCGCTTAAGGTAGCTTCTGCCAATTGGGCTGCAACGGGCTGGATGGTTTCGCAGATAATTAAAAGCTGCCTTGTCGTTGATGTTGGAAGCACCACAACAAGCATTATTCCAGTGATTAACGGAAAGATTGCTGCTGAGGGCAGAACCGATCTGGAAAAGCTTCAGAATGGGGAACTCGTCTACTCAGGGGCTTTACGAACAAACGTTGCTACAATCACTGATGGTGTCCCTCTTCGGGGAGGAATAGTACGGCTCTCTTCAGAACTATTCGCTCAGTCAGCCGACGTGCACTTGCTTCTGGACAATATAGGAGAAGAAGAATACACTGCTGAAACATGTGATGGACGCGGAAAAACAAAGAGGGAAGCCATGGCAAGGTTAGCCCGGGTCGTTTGCGCAGACATTGAAATGCTAAATGAACAAGAAATTATGGGTATGGCTCAATTTGTCTATGAAAGGCAAGTGGAGCAAATTACGGACGGCTTGAAGCAGGTTTATGAAAGAATCCAACCGCTACTTCTTCAAGAAAAGATTCCAGTGGTAGTTACTGGGCTTGGCAGAAATTTTCTGGCAAGAAAAGCTGCTGAGAAAGCTGGTTTCAAGGAAATAATAGATATGAGTGAAATGCTGGGTGCTGAAGCGTCTGTTGTATCGCCCTCGGTTGGTGTGGCTCTTATGGTGGCAAGTAATTTGGAGGGAAAACCTGTAAGATGGAAGCAGTTGTGAAGGTGGGAGGAAGCTTAGCCGAGGACCCCGCCATTCTAGATAGGTTATGTCAGGAGTTAAGTGTTCTAGCTAAAACTTACAGAATGCTTATTGTGCCTGGCGGAGGCGAATTCGCAGACACCACAAGAAAGTTTGACGAAACTTTCAGTCTCTCAAATATGGTTGCTCACAAAATGGCTATTCTAGCTATGGATCAATACGGACTATTATTGTCTGATATCGCCCCAAATTCCTACGTTTCTTACTCTTTAGAGAAAATCAGCAACTCAGCGGGGGGTGTGTTACCAATTTTTTTGCCTTCGAGGTTTATGTTCCGCGAAGACCCCTTAGAGCATTCATGGGATGTAACTTCAGACACCATAACCGCTTACATTGCTGGTTTATTGCAGGCTGAGAAGCTGATTCTAGTCACTGATGTGGATGGAATTTTCTCTGAGGACCCTGAGAAAAATTTGGATGCCGCATTGATTGAGGAGTTGCCCGCCAAAAGGTTACTGGGTTGGAACAAGAGAACAAGCGTTGACAGAACCCTGTCGAAAATTCTTCTACAGACAAAAACAGATTGTTACGTTGTTAACGGCAGCTATCCTGAGAGAATCAGGCATATTCTGGAAAACGAGAAAACCATTTGCACACACGTTACTGTTTAGCTGTTTGTTTCATAAGAGGCTGATTTCTTTAGTGAATTCCATCACTTTCTCTTTTTGAACTCTACCCGCTACTCTGTCTCTATTGGTGCAGACGGCTCCTCTAACCCCAATAATATCCGCGGCTAAATCATATACTCTCCGAATGTGTTGTTTATCTAAAGAACCGGCAAGAGCAACTATCAAATTATTGTCGTGTGCTTTCTCGACAATTTCTTTTAGTTCTTGATCGGTTAGAAAATTGAAGAGGTTGCTTTTACCATTCTTCACTTTAATATCAACTAGTACTCCGTCAGCTTTTACCTTATGCGCAACCGCGGGCAGTTCCAGAGGGCTAACGCAGCCAACAGTCCTGAAGTCAGCATAGCCTGCAGCAATTGTTTTCAAGTCGCGGTTATACTCTTTCACAGCCTTGCACACTTCATTCATCAGTGTCGTTGCTTCTTCAGAGGTTTTCACGCCGAAAAGTCCAACTTTAACATAATCTGCTCCGGAGACGCAGGCACCTAGGGCTGCAAGAGAAGCGGTTCCTGGCAGATTTGGCATGTCACCGATTGTTGCGCTTACTTCAACGTTTCTTCGCACGGCCCCTTTAACTTGTCTTATTACTCTGGGAAAGTTGGCGCCTAGGGAGCCTTCTTTCGGGTTTTTAACGTCAATTATATGGGCTCCTCCTTTGATGCTCTCTGAGGCTTCTGTTTCGTTTACGACGCTAACTAGAAGTTTCAATGGAGTTTCACCCAGTTGAGTGTCTTTTCATTTCGTTGACTCTTATATGCTTTGAGTTCTAAGCGCGGGTCAGTCGTTCAATGAATAGTAGTGGCAGGGTGAAGAGGGGAGCGAGTGGCCCAAGTCCTTTCAGCATTTCTTTAAAGTTATGAATATCTGCTTTGTTGATGGCACCTACCAGTGGAGCTGCTGTCAAATACACTATCAGGAATATCAGTGCCCCAATGATTAGTGTTATCCAGTTGCTGAGGTTCAGCTGAGATGTCACCACGAAGGTAATGGTCGTTGCGATCGTGGATGCCAATAAAATCTTAGCCGAGGAAGTCCAGTCGATTGTCGCGTTGAACTTTTTCTTTATCCACCATAGAGCTATGATCAAACTGGGGATTCCGGATATAATGTTTGCAGCAAGCAATCCTAGGATACCGAAGGCTGGAATTAGCACAAGATTTAAGGAGAGCCCTATAGCCGATGCGACTATAGTTAGTTTCAGGGCAAAATCAGTTTCTCCTTGACTTTTCAGGAGGTTTTCAACGCTCAGATATCCGAAGACTGTGTAGATGAAAGTGACAGAGTATAGTGCCAGATAGAGGGGTGAAAGCGAGTATTTCTGGCCGAAAATTGCGGCTACAGTTGGTTGAGACAGGACAATAATGGCGAAGGCTATGGGTACGATGAGAAGGGAGGCATATTTTACTGAAAACTGGAAGACGTTTCCTAGCATAGGTCGTTCTTCTTGCGAGTTGATTTTTGAAAAGGCGGGTAACAGCACGGTTAACACTGGCATTACAAAGAAGGTAACTATAAAGGCGAAGTTCAATGCAACTTGGTAGTTGCCTATGATAAGGTCTGTGCAGTAAATAGCTATTAGAAAATTGTAGAATTGTGCTAGAGACCCGGTGATAATGGCTGAAATTGAGAGGGGGAGTCCGTATCTGAATAGGGTTTTGAGGGTTGCTCGAATTTCCAGTTTATTGTTCTCTTGTTTTCGGAGATTTTTGTAGATGGCAACGTAGAGGAGTGCTATGGCTATTATTCCGGATAATAAGTATGCGATTGTGAGTCCGATGGTTGCTCCAAATGTTCCGAACCCTAAGACCACTAGGAGAGTCATCAAACTGGTTTTTAAAGAGGAGTAAACTATTGAGGAGATGCTGTGAAATTCCATTCTTTCGTATCCTGTGAAAGCTGCTTGAGAGGCTTTTAGAAGAGCATCTGCGAAGATGGTGAATGATGCTATCTGGATTAGAGGCACTATGTTAGGTCTATCTAATGTATTTGCCAAGAAACCTGAAAGAAGAAAAGAAACGATAGATAGGGAAAAGCCTAGAAGAAGCTCGAAAAATATTAGGGAAGCCAAGACGTTTTTAACATTTGCATGCTTATTTTCTGACCTGTATTGGGCTGTGTACTTTATTGTTGCCCAGTCTACGCCCCAGTCTCTGAATATTGCGATGAAATTGGGGCCTACCAAGGCGATTGCTACTAAACCATAATCGGATTCAGAGAGAATTCCTGCAACAAGCATTACGCCTATGGCAGATATTATGGATGAGGCTGCTAGACCCCAAGAGATGTTGAATACTCCCTTGGCTGAAATCTTAGCTAAACTTCGTGCTTTACTCACCGAAACGCTTCTCCTAAGCGGATTTCTAGATTAATGCAACCATATTAATTTAGTTATCTAAAACAAATAAACCGAATCACAGACATTTTTTAGGCTTGATGTGTGTGTCCATGGATGTTCTAATGCGTGGATTTAAAAGCACATTGTTACTTTCCAATAAGTAAGAATAGAGATGAAAGAAGCGATTCTGTATGCTCTGACTATCATCGGGTGAGTGGAGCTTGCGGGAAGAAGATGAAGCGGAGTTCGATTATAAGCTTAGGGGAAAAGCTTGGAAGGTCTACTGGCTTCTCTTGAAGAACGGTCGTCCAATGAGTGTTCGGGAGGTTGAGAGAGCTCTACGTTTTAGCAGCCCAAGTGTGGCACATCATCACCTAG
Source organism: Candidatus Bathyarchaeum sp. (assembly GCA_020344315.1). Taxonomy (GTDB): domain Archaea; phylum Thermoproteota; class Bathyarchaeia; order Bathyarchaeales; family Bathyarchaeaceae; genus Bathyarchaeum. Next base: position 556,063 of record CP070820.1, on the reverse strand, counting down.
AACAGCTACGCCAGCTAGGTTTGGTTCAAAGACAGCAAATCGGCGGCAACTACACCCTTGTCAGCGAAGTAAAAATAGGTGTTCTCAGGCACTTCGTCAAGCTGGGGAGACTTATGTTTCCAAGATACTTCTTTTACGCACTCTTCTCTTCAATCTTCTACATAGCTTATCTAACAATATTACTTCAAGATATCACAAGAGAAAACCTATTCATCATCTCTTTCGGCGCCATAGTAACAATCATATTCTGGTACGAAGCCATCCGATTCTGGCGATTGAAGCCATTTTAGCTTTTTGTTCTAGTTTTTGGTACAAATTGTTCCAAAGCTTAGGATAAAATATGCTACATTACTAGTATGATGAACAGTGTTCAACTTTGCAGAGAGAAATCAAGAATAGGACACTTACTTACGGAATCGCTGCAGTGCTTTTAGCGTGCATACTGACAGCCACAGTCTACAACTTCGGCATTCAACCCTACGTTCATGAAGAATCAGATATTCCGCCAGAACTTGAACCCCCCACAGATGCTCCAAGTGACCCGTCAGACCCAAATGTTCCGCCAGAAACTGACTCACCCCCAGAAACTGATGCTCCGCCAGAAACTGATTCACCGCCAGAAACTGATGCCCCACCATCACCAGATTCTCCGCCAGAATTATCAGAACTGAAAACATTTTCAAGCTATGAAGAACTCCAAACCTTCCTCACAGCAGGAATGGATGAAGCGGCACAGTCCGAAAACCTCAACCGTTTCACTGTCGACTTCGGAGCATTCTCAACCCAAGATTCAGCACCACCTACATCAGCAGAAACCTTTGGGGGCTCCGAGTATTCAACAACGAACGTTCAGGTTGCGGGTGTGGACGAAGCGGACATCGTGAAGAATGACGGCGAATACTTGTATATTATATCAGGATCAGACATCTACATACTGAAGGCTTACCCACCTAACCAAGCTGAAGTGCTTTCAAAGATAGAACTCAACGAAACTTACGACGCACAACTTTACCTGAACGAAAACAAACTGGTTGTTCTGGGAAGTCGGAGCCCGTTTCTACAATATGGATTTGCTGAAATCAGAACTGAGGGATTATGGATCAATCCTTCGGTGTATAATGAGGAAATATTTCTTAGAGTCTATGACATCACCAACAGAGCAGACCCTGTTCTATCAAGAACTGTAACCATGAACGGCACTCTCTCAGGTTCAAGAATGATCGGCGACTACGTCTACGCTGTTGTTAGACAATTAGCCACACAACCAAGCAGTAATGGAACAGGTGTAGAAGCAGTTCTACCCATAATCTCTGGCAACCACACCCAAGAGGTGCTAGCAACTGAAATACGCTACATCGACACTCCAGATGTTTTCTACTATATGACAACAATCGTCGCAGTTGACGTAATGGATGACACAGAGGAGCCAACCTATGAACCCTTCTTGACAGGATATACCACAACAATGTACGTTTCGCTGAATAACATGTATCTTGTAGTTCCAAACACTACCGTTTGGATTCTAGGTGGTAATGGAGAAGAACCAAGAGAAGAAACAATGATTTTCAGGATTAAACTGGACCAAGAGAAAATAGTTGCCATGGCTGAAGGAAATGTTACAGGCAATGTACTAAACCAATTCAGCATGGACGAACACAACGGCTTCTTCAGAATAGCAACAACCACAAACGAATGGTGGGGTGATGGAGTCTCCAAGAACCATCTCTTCATAATGAATATGAGTCTAAACATCGTCGGAAAACTGGAAGACCTTGCTCCAGGAGAAACGATTTACTCGACCAGATTCATGGGAGACAGAGGCTACATAGTGACCTTCAGAAAGATCGACCCCCTCTTCGTGATAGATCTAACGGAGCCTACCGACCCCACGGTTCTCGGACAACTCGAAGTAACAGGCTACTCAGACTACCTTCACCCCTACGACGAAAACCACCTAATCGGAATAGGCAAAGAAACCGAAGCGTCTGAAGAAGGAGACTTCGCATGGTATCAAGGAGTAAAAATATCGCTCTTCGACGTAAGCGACGTCTCGAATCCAGTGGAAGTAGTCAAGTATGAGATAGGAGACAGAGGAACAGACTCCCCAATCCTATACGATCATAAAGCATTACTCTTCGACAAGAACAGAAACCTTCTAGTGATACCAGTCTCGGTAGCGGAGATAAACCAAAGCGACTATCCTGAAGGGGTTCCTGACTGGGCTCATGGCCAAATCGTGTGGCAAGGCGCCTACGTCTTCGACATATCCCCAGATGGAATTGAGCTTAGAGGCGGAATCACACACTTAGACGAAGACCTACTAGAGAACGGCTACTGGTTCTATTCGGAGTATTCGGTGGAGAGGTCCCTCTACATAGACGACGTGCTATATACTGTCTCGGACAAACTAGTGAAAATGAACGATCTGGAAAGCTTGGATTCACACAACGAAATCGAGCTTTCCTAACCCCCTTTTTTATTTCCACCCGCAAAACTTGATATCCATTACTACCCTATTTGTTTACAGACATTCTATGGAGATAAAGACCATGAGTTCAAGGAAATCTTGCAAAGCGATTGCATTTTTTACTATAGCCCCTGTGGGGATTAAGTCAACGAGCATCGGAAGTTATGTAGCGGCGGCAATAGCAGCAATAGACGAGGTAAAAGGCCTGAATTACGAAATTACTCCCATGGGAACGGTTATGGAGGCAAATAGTCTAGAGCCGATCCTTGAGGCTGTGAAGGTTGCCCACGAAGCCATGGTTGCCAAGGGCATACTTCGGGTTGAGTCAACCCTGATAATAGACGACCGAAGAGACAAGCCGCGAACAATGAAAGATAAGGTTAACGCAGTGAAAAAGTACATGAAACAACTTTGAAGTGTAACCCTTGCGTAAAATCGTGCACTCGCCAGGAGATAATCTAGTTTAGACATAATCCATCTCAAGAACAGGAAAACCGGTTAGCTGGATTCGGCTAGAACACTTGTTGCATTGAATCACCAGCGCTTCCAAAACATCGCCCTTCAGCTTCTCCTCAATAATAGTGTAGACATCCTCTGTTTCATCTTCAGGAGAAATGGTAACCCCACAATTTGGGCAGGGAAAATCCCCTTTCCCCTGGATCTTCGTCAAATCCAGTTCGCTTACCAGCAATTGCTTCGTTTCTCTTTTTCCCCTTCTCTGCGCAAACGTTTCAGGCAATTCTGGTTCCTCAAAGAAAGATGGCGTAAAAGAAGTATTACTGCATTGTTAACATGCAGAGAATACACACATATAGCCCTAGCAACACATCTCTGTTTTGAGATTGGTCAGAATTTTTAAATTACAGACGGAAAAAAAGATCAAATCAGGTCCAGAGTAAACAGTTTCTTGTCATTCATACATAAACCACGAGTGCTCGCATTTGACTTGCTGCAGTTTAACAGAATTCAGAACATAAAATTTTAAGGTGGACTCAGCAAGCCCACAAAAACTATCCCCAAAAATATTTCTTCGCTAGAATATTAAATGAAGGATAATGAAGAATTACATATCCGCCTGTGGCTTCCCCCTTCAAAAGATAGGAGATATACCTGTCCCAAGGCTCATCCTTGGACATCTGCCGTTCGTAGGCGAGTCATACCAAGGTTCAGCGAAGAACCGGGAATACATAACCAGATTCTCTGACACCCAAAACACTGTGAAAATCTTGAGAATAGCTGTTGAAAAGTACGGTTTAACTGTGACGGCAGCAGGAGTTTCACCTAATAGCCAGCTTACGAGCCTCTTCCTTGAAGCCATCAGAGAGATTGAGAGACTTGCCGACACTGAGATAGCGGTAATCCCATGTATCCAGATTCCCTTAACCATTCATGGAAAGTCAGTGGACACGTACAGAAGGTGGCTGACATACTACGAAATCGAGAGACAAATAGTCGGAGACATGATCCTGGACAAATACCTAGAAGACCCAGTGCTCCAATGCAGAAGAGGCTGGAAAGCCAAGTTCAAAGAGACGCTACATCACTCTAAACCCTATGGAAGAAGGGAGTTGAAGGACCTCCAAATCGATTTCGAAAGCCTAGAGAGCGAAACCACAATCTTAGAAGACTTCAAAATCCTATTCGCTGAATTGGGATCCGAAACAGACTTCCTAGCCATAACTGACAGGCTCGATCTTCTGGAGACTCTTGTAGACAGCCTCAGGAACAGATATGGAGACCGTGTTCTTCTGGGGGTCCACCACGCTGGCGTAACAATTCCGAAGCTCGAAAACTCTGAGATCAAGTTCGATGGCTATGTCACGCCTATAAACAGTATGGGCGTTATGATGTTTCCAAATAGAGACTCAGCGGAAGAAGCAATAAGGGCAGCTAAAAAACCGATAATAGCCATCAAACCATTAGCGGGAGGCAGAATAAAACCAGAAGAGGCATTAGAACACGTCTACAAGGAGATGGGAATTGACTTATGCATGATCGGGGTCGGCTCAGAGAGGGAAGCCGAAGAAGACTTTTCAATTGCCCATAAAATACTGAAAAAGCACAAGGAATAGAGAAAACTCTTTCCAAGTTGATTCTATCACTTTGTCGGCTAGTTCAGTGCACATCATCTTGTAGGCTGTTGGGCGTCCAACCCGTCCCGTTCCCATCTGGGCTATATGCAAACTCCATTCTCCCTTTGGTTATGGATTCTAAGAGCCTCTTTGTATGTGCCCCTTTTCGATCAGATATGCGCGGAGCGCATCTTTCCAGTCTCGCGTTTCTATGCCATATCTGGAGAGCTTTATGCTGCTTAACGCCGAGAATCTTGGTCTTTTAGCTTTCATGCTCAGTTGTCCCGTTTTTATCGGTGTTAAATCAGGATTTAACCCTGTAATTTGGAATATGCCTTCGGCAAATTGATACCATGAGCAGTAGCCGCTGTTTGTGGCGTGGTATGTTCCGGAAGGTAGTTTTGATTCAATAATCCCTTTCAAGGTCAAAGCGGCGTCCTTTGTGTAGGTTGGGCTCATCCACATATCATCTACCACAGTGATGGATTCGCCTTTCTTTGCCTTTGTTATCATTGTCTCGACAAAATTCCCTCCCTTACCGCTGGCTCCTGCTGCGCCGAAGACACTTGCTATCCTGATTATGTAGTGTTTTGGGTTCTGCCGTGTGAAGTGTTCCCCGGCTAGTTTTGAGATTCCATAAGTGTTGATGGGAAATGGAATGTCATCCTCTGTGTAGGGTTCGCTCTTGGAGCCATCGAAGACGTAGTCTGTACTGATGAAAACAACTGAGGCGCCCATTTCTCTTGAAATCATTGCGACGTTTCTTGCTCCTATGGCGTTTAAGTTGAAGGTTTTCAGGGGTTCTTCTTCGCATTGATCGGTCTTGTGGAAGGCTGCAGTGTTTATGATGATGTCTGGTTGATGTTGCTTCAGGATCAGGCAGCTGTCGTAGTCTGTTATTTCGATGTCTTTGTGGGCTAGACCTATGACTTCATGTCCGTTTTCTAATATTTTTATGAGGTCTGTGCCGAGTTGCCCAGTTGACCCTATAACTACTATTTTCATAAAAATTACCCGGTCATGTATGGTTGAAAAGATATTCGGTCAGTGGACAACAGATACAAGCTCCTCAAGCTGTCCATCAAAAACAAATTTTGTCGGTATTCTTACCACTGGATTCATGTGTATAAATAACACCTCAAAGGGGTAGTTGTTGATTTTCTTTGCTTATGAAGTTATTATATTTACTATGTTCGAAATTATGGAATATCCATATTTTGTGATACATTTTTTGGTTCACGAGATGATAAGCTTTTGCTAATTTCTTTTTTTTATGTGTACGATTAAATTCATTTATCGCTAATCTCTCTCCAGTATAATCATTGTACAACGATATTTCATGCCCAATCACATCGTCAAAATAGCAGAATACCCGTGGTAGAAAATATTTTTCATCACCGTCAAGTATTCTTAACGCAGCAGCAGTTGAAGAATAGAAATCTAAATCAACCAGAATTGCACCAATTGGATGTGGCTTATATTCTTTTAAAAAGGTCTCTGCTGTTTCTCTAACATCTCCCAATATTAGTTTCGCCGTTTTCAACTTTTCCTGTAGCTTTTGAACATCCATCGTATAGTAGCTCTTTCTCCAATGATATGGGAGGTCTCTATAGTCTAAAGGCTCGGGCAGACCAGCCCCAGTATCAAAACCGTAAATATCTATATCTATGGATAGTAATTTTCGTATATCTTTAGCATGGTATTCAAGATTTAACAACCCACGACCCCCAGCAACTCCAAACTCCAAAACACTTATCCCACTATAACCAAGTTTCTTCGCCAACAAAGCTCCATTGTAAACACAGTAAGCATAATGTGGGCGATCTACAGCACCAATCTGTAGACGTGAACCATAGCTACCAAACTTGAACCGTCTCATCAATTCTCGAATTAGTGTTCTTAAAGTAAATCGATCTAACAACAGTTTATATACACTCATTTTACACACCTAAATCTTCGCACACGCGACGATGCTATAAACAATTGATGTATGATACTTGGGTCCAGTTGTTTAATTGAGCCTATAAACGCTTTTTTCATAGAATTACTCCGTTGATTTCCGTATCTTTGAGGAACTGTTGCATCCCTAGAAGGTGTTTGTACCACTTGACAGTTATCGTCCTCGGGTCATCTGGATTCAATCTCCCTTCTTTGAGAGCATCAAAGACATTTTTTGCTCCTTTTCTAATTGTTGTCTGTGGCTTGAAGTTTAGTGTATCTTTGATCTTGCTGAAGCTTACTCTATAGCTTCTTGTGTCAGGATCCCCATACCACTCGTAGTTGAAAGGCAGATTGCATGATTCCGCCACAAGTTTTGCTAAGTCAAAGATCTGCACGTTCTGTTCATCGCTGCCAACGTTAAAGACCTGACCATTAACGAGTTCTGGTTCTGCTTCCAAGACTTTCACGAAAGCATTTGAAGTATCTTTTACATTTATAAAAGGACGCCACTGTTTTCCGTCTCGCATAATCGGGATTTTTCCGTTTCTATAGAAGCCTAGGACCATGCCGTTGATGGCTAAGTCAAATCTCATTCGGTAAGAAAAACCATAAACTGTTGCCTGCCGGAGCACTGTCGCAGAGAAGGATTTGTCGGCAAGAGGCAAGACTTCTTTTTTTGCCATCATGTTGGCTTTTGCATAAGTCGTCAGAGGATTCAACTCAGATTCTTCAGTTATAATTCCTTCCTGGAAGCCGTAGACGCTACAGGTGCTAGCTAAAACGTATTTTTTGATGCCGTATTTTTTGGCAAGGTTAGCTACTCTAACTCTTCCTTTATAGTTTATTTCCAGAGTTTTTTGTGGGTCAAGTTCTCCACTAGGGTCGTTAGAGAGGGCTGCCAGATCAAAGATGGCGTCTATGCCTTTCAGGATTTCTGGCTTGAACCATCGCACATCATCCCTGACAAGGTTTATTCGGTCTGCTATGTCTTTTATTGAATCGGTTCCAAAGAAGAGCCTGTCAAGACACGTTACATTGTAGCCCTTTTCCAATAGGATTCTGGACATAACGGAGCCTATGTAGCCTGCTCCACCAGTCACTAATACGTTCGTTATTAATCACCTCCTTTACTTATGCGGAGGACGGAACCAGTCCCATGGTTTGCCGACGCGAGGATCACCTTTTTTGCCATTTATCTCTGTGGGAATTATTGTTTGGTCGTTCCATGGTCTGCGGTGTTCGTCTGGATTCTGATAATCATAGAGTCTGTTGACGAAATATACTAGTAGCGATGGTTCGTTGCTTACAGTTTTTGTTCCATGCAAGTATTTACCGGGTATTCTCACAACTGTAGGTTTTTTGCCAGTTGCGATTACTTCAGCCATTTTCCCTGTTTCTTCGTCGTAGGCACAGATTTTCATGGCTCCTTTCAGCACCAGAAAGTGGTCGATCTGTCCTCTCATGTGTTTGTGCCAAGCTCTGACGATGTTGGGGTAGCTGTAGCTTATGTTTATCTGTGTTACCTGCTCATTTTCAAGGAATTCTTTCCAATCTTGCCTCAGGGCTTCAGCGAAGAAGCCTCTCTCATCAGGCAATATTTTAATTTCATAGGTTTTCACTCCTTTAAGAGCATATTTTTTCATATCTCCACCTCCGAATAGTCACCTACATTGAGTTTCAGAACTCTTTTCTTGTGGTTTTTCGAGACCTTCGCTTTTCTTCCTATTAAACTCTCCTCTAAGCGGTCAACACCTGTTATTAACGCGTTTTCCAAGATTACGCAATATTCAACTGAGCTGTCAATAATTTTTGCTTCGTCCCCTACGCTTGTATAAGGGCCTATGAAGGAATTTTTGATGATGCAGTGTTTGCCGATTATGGATGGTCCCCTAATGGTGCTGTTTGTAATTTCAGCGTTCTTTTTTATTGTAACTCTTCCTTCAACTCTGCTATCTATCGTTTTTCCGTTTATTTGTCGCTTAACATACGAGTCTAGAATTTTGGCGTTAGCCACAAGTATATCATCTTTCTTTCCAGTGTCTAGCCACCAAGTGTCTAGCTTTTCAGCTCTGACTCTGAAGTCTAGGTTCACCATTTCTTGTATAGCGTCTGTGATCTCAAGTTCTCCTCTCCACGAAGGCTTTATTCTATCGATTGCTTGATGGATTTTGTTTGAGAAGATGTAAACACCAACGAGAGCCAAGTTGCTTGGCGGTTCTTTTGGCTTTTCAATCAGTTTTTTGACGTTATCTTCATCATCTAGCACTGCAACGCCGAATCGAGTTGGATCTTCAACCTCTTTTAGTAAGATCATGGTGTCTAGTTTCTCAGTTTCGAATCTTCGTATGAGATCGTTGATTCCTTTGCCGATTAGGTTGTCGCCTAAGTACATCACAAAATCGTCTTCTGCTAAGAATTCTCTAGCTGTTTTCACTGCATGAGCTAATCCGAGAGGTTCTTGAGGTATGTAGGTGACTTTAACCTTCCATGCGGAACCATTCTTAACGTAGTTTTTTACCTCTTTGCCGGTTTCTGGGGCTGTTATTACAGCAACGTCTGTTATTCCAGCCGCGGAAACATGGTCCAGAACGTAGCTCAAAATGGGCTTGTTGGCAACAGGTATCAACTGCTTCGCGGTAGTGAAGGTTAGAGGTCTAAGCCTCGTGCCTATTCCACCACTAAGAACAAGAGCCTTCAATGTTAAGTCTCCTTTCATAGTTCACTTTAAACAAAATCTCAATCCTCGTACCATATATCTGCAATGTAATAGTAAATGGAACAAGTAATTTGAATCAACATTCTCCACCCATACCACAGCCTCATTTTGGTTCTTGTGTGAATATTCTTTTAAATCAAGCGCCCACAATCAAGCGAAATTCTTGGTACATAACATTTCATATGCGATATTTACCTTTTTGTAAGTGAAAACTTGGGAGATTATTTTTAATAAGTAAAAAAAGGGTTTTAAGATTGGAGTATTAAACTTAAATTCACCCTTTTCACTGTACATATTTTTGATCCCAGTTATTCCTTTTATATTGAAACTTCTAGTCAAAAATTCTTCAGGATCCCATTTGGATTTATGTTTTTGCCAAGGATTGCCGTCGTATTCAGATTGAGGATTCCAACCTACAGGAGTAGATAAGATTATTTGTTTAATTGGTATTTCGTCAAAGTTCTTTAACAAGAGCAAACCAGCATCTTTTTTCAGTACAGATTTGAATTTTTTTATTTCATCGTGGAGGGCAGTGGAGTTCAATTCCCATAAAGGTCTATTTGAGTATCCATGAAATGCTATCTCATGTCCTCTATCATCGATTTCAGCGGCTATTTCAGGATATTTTTCAAGTAGTTCCCCCACAACAAAGAAAGTAGCAGTTACGTCGTGTTCACTTAGCAAAGATAAAGTTTTATTCAGACTATGATTCAAGCGCCTCGCTTAAATGCTAGAGTCTTAGCTGAATTTAGAATGGTCTATGGGGGCCCGGTCGACGTCTGATTGGATTTGGCGGTTCAAAGGGATTGGAGGGATGAACTGGATTAAGGGGGTCTAAAGGTTGACTTGGTCCGAGTTTTCGTTTGTCCATGATCTCTCTACTCTACTTAAAGGGCGTCTCTCTCGATAGAGACTAACTCTTATTTATTATTACCTTACTGGCGCTATTTGTTGACGGGGAATAAAAAAAGTAGGTCACATCTAGGCTGATAACCGGTTTGGATCGAAAAGGGAGAAGTATGCCATTTGGTTACGTCCCACTCCCGAAATGAGCTTAGCTATATAGCCCATAAGCTGGTAAGAAGCCTGTAACGCAACGTTCAGGTCCTTCTCCCACAACATCTTCGCGCTTATTTTAAGTTGACCGCATTGAAAATTAGCAGCAATTATGGTTCCGCCATCCTCAGTAATCCACTTCAAAGTAACACTTTCGCTGTTCTCGGAGTAGCCTAGCCAACGGAGCACACCAAACCATTTGCCCTTAAGATTCGAGACAACATGTTGAGTCGGAACGTCGGGAGGCAGAAGCGTTTGAAGCAGATGCATGCTGGGGGCTTTAGTATTGAAAGAGTGTAACTTGAGAAACTTCTTAGCCTTGGATGTAACTCTGTAGCCTTCCACACCTTTTTCTACGATGCCGTGATCTTTAAGTCTGTAGAGGACTCTAGAAAGTGTCTCTGGATGTACCCTCAATCTCCGCTTTAGTCCTTCAAAGGCGAAGCTAGCTAAATCCTCTTCCTCAATCACATGTAACACATTTGTGTCCCTTTCGCTAAAGGGAAACTCAGGTGTATCGTCCCAATCCGCATCCATGACTAGAGATTTCTCCCAATAATCTCTTCAACTTGGCATCTATTGAACCTTACCTATTGGAGAGACATGTGAAAGAGAAAAGAATACTCGAAAGTAAAAGGGAAAGCCACACGCTCATGTTTGAGCTTATAAAAGAAAAAACTACTATTTGTACAGGAGGAAAAAGAATGGATGGAAACGAAAAAGAGGCGGAAAGGCTACCAATGCCTTTAGAACCATTCCAACCAGAGAGGCCATGGCCTACCCCCACTCCTGGAGTTCCCTTTCCCGGAAGGAAAGAGGATGAAACAAGGGTTTTGAAGCAGATATTGGAGAAGCTAGGCGAAATCGAGAGAAGACTTGAGAAAATCGAAAAACTTCTCACAAAAGAATTTGGAACCATTCCATGAAGAGATACGGCCCTGAGGATGGAAACGTCTCTATAGACAGAAGCGGAATCGTTGAACTTACTGCTAAACAGTTTCGCGTGAAGGAATGCTACGCCTTAATCTTTTCTTTCTTAATTACATTTCTGTACGTTTTGCCGCAGTTTTCGCATTTGTAAAGGGCTATCGTTAATTGGAGTCTTTCACCAGCCTTACTGGGTCTCCCAGCCATCTGCCATGTCTTGACCGGTTTTGATAAGGTTTCACATTCAGGGCACTCAGCTACCTCAGGGTTGCCTAAAGCGTTTAACAGCGCTAATCTGAGGTCTTCGCCGGTGCTGGTTGTCTTCGCAATTCTTTCAGCCAACTGGGTTTCCTTGAAAACGTCCCGTATCCATCGAGCAAAGTCCCCTCTGTTTTGATGAAATTCTAGAGAAGTAACTGGAACTTTCCCAATCTTCTTTTTGAGATCTTCTAGATTGAAGGCTGCCTCAAAGAGTGGTTTGTTGAATGCTTCGTAAAAGTAGAATCCCCATTCTGGAGTGACTTTTTCTTCTGGTTTTAAAGGATTATTCAATTTCGGTATGTCCCCATAGTCGTGGTTATATTCGTCCAGAAGCTTCTTAACTGTTTCTTCCCAGTTTGAGGTGCTCATTCTTCGATAGTAGACGGCCTCACGTTTGCGAGGATCATCGGAAAAGTTTGTCTCCTGATAGCGACTGAAGGTTTCTCGAAGGTTCGAGCTTCCGCCAATGTAGATCAGAATTCTGTTTTTGTCGTATAAAGCATAGACACCCATCTCTTCTGGAACATATTTCGCTCTCTCTCCCCACAGGTACAGTTTACCTTCAATTGGCATACTATCGCCCAAGTTAAATAATATAGCAGGGCATATTTATGAAACCTTTGGCTCTTTTGCTTGAAAAGCAGACTTGCAAAGGCAAGAAATCTTGAATCTTCACTGGTTTTGATAGCTGTTCCATTTGGCTACATCTTTGAGGTGCCTCTTGGGTACGTGTAATACTCCGTTTTCGTCAAGCCAATATTTTATGTCTCCAGCCTTCGCCGTGTCTACTACAGGATTTTCTGCTGGATATCCGAGAGCAACCACCAACGCAATGGCTAGATCCTCAGGCACCTTCAATATTTCTCTCAGTTTTTCTCTGTTGACTGCTCCTAGAATGCATGAGCCTAAGCCCTCGTCATGAGCAACCATTGAGATGCTCATTACAGCTATGCCCGTGTCATGATTGGGAGTTCGGCTGATTTTTTCGTCTACCAGAATAATAATGTAGGCTCTCGGCATCTCCCCTTCACTGGGCTGATAATCTGACAGATAGCCAGCCCAGCTCAGTGTGCTGAAGACCTTTTTAAGCAGTTTTGGGTCGTTAATAATGATGTATTTTAGGGGTTGAAGATTGGCCGCGGAAGGCGAAAGTCTTGCGGCATCCACACATTTCAACAAGACTTCTTCTGGAACATCTTTCTGAAGATACTTTCTGATGGTTCTTTTGCTCTTTATCTTTTCGTATATGGAAACTTTTCCCAGTTTAGTTTCCCCCTATCCGTTAGAATCCCTGAATCATGTTGATAACTTGGGATATAAGAACTTCTGGGCTTCCTGATTTCCGAGCTTGAGCAACTCGAGGCGATTGCTAAGGTTCTAAGTATTCGCTTATCTTATCGGCAATCAGGTTGTGAAGGCTTTCTCGGTTCTCGTAGGTTACCTTAAGAATTTCTACGTCTTCTCTCTCTTTGATGCTGCTGATTAGGGAGTTCCTTAGTCCGTAATGGATCGTTCCTAACATGGGTTTGCTGGTTTCTACAGCTCTGACTAGGGCTTTGCTGAAGGCTGGTGAAGAAAGTTCCATGGGGCCTATTTCGTCTATTGCCAGTATATCCGCGTTTTGAAGGGCATCAAGAATAGAGGCTGCGCCTATAGCGTCAAGGTCAGTTAAGTTAACTCGATACTTGCCTATTCTGGGGCCTTCTGGCTGGTTTATGTGGGCTAGCCATCCTCTCTGTCCTGTGGACAAATCCATGATTTCGAAGCCTACTCGGACGCCTCCCTCACGGACCTCACGGCAAATCATGCCGCCAACTGCGTATTCTCGGTTCTTAAGTTCCTTCACGGATCGACGGAGTGTGCTTGTTTTGCCGATTCCGGGCGGTCCGGTCACGAGTATGATTCGTTTCAGCGTGAACACCTTGCTTTTGGGTAGATGAACCCTAAATATCTAGTTTCCATAATAAAAGCTTCAGTACACGCGCGGGAGCTATGGAGTTTGAGTTTCGGTTTCCCTACTGAGACTATAACAGAGGGTGAAGTTAAAGTGGTGGTGCCCAAGCTTGCTGCTTACGTGAAAGAGGTTTGGGAGTATGCTCCGTCTAAGGCGCCAGTATTTTACAACCCCACTATGGAGCTGAACAGAGACTTGGCAGTTTTAGCCTTGCAAGTGTATCAAAAGATGTTAGAGAGAGAAGTCTCAGTTTGTGAGCCTTTAACTGGGTGTGGGCTTCGGGGCGTACGATTTGCTGTGGAGGTGGAAGGGGTTGGTAGGGTTTCTGTAAATGATATTAACCCCAAAGCGGCTAAACTTGCCACATTCAATGCTGCACTCAACAGGGTGGAAGACCGGGTTGCAGTTGCCAACGAAGACGCAAACCTTTTTCTCAGCAGGTATGCGGCGCCACGAAAGAGATTCAACTATGTGGATGTCGATCCGTTCGGTTCTCCAGTGCCCTACCTAGATGCAGCCCTACGGGCATTACGTAGCGGCGGCTTGCTTGCTCTAACCGCCACGGATATGGCTCCGTTGTGTGGGGTTCATCCCCGAGCTTGCCTTAGAAAATACGGTGGACATCCCTTGCGTACAGAGTATTGTCATGAGCTGGCTGTTCGCCTCTTGGTTGGATGTTTGGCTATGATGGCTGCGAAACATGAGATAGGCGTTGAGGTCTTGTTTAGCCACAGCGTTGACCATTATGTTCGAGCCTATGCGACTGTCAAATACGGCGCTAGAGTAGCAGACAAGAGCGTCCAACAGATGGGATACATTCTTCACTGCTTCTCATGTTTTCACAGAGAAACATCTCTAGGAATAATTTCTCCCCTGAAGCACGTTTGTCCAGAATGTAAAGCGAAGTTGAGTGTCGCTGGTCCCTTATGGCTTGGTAAGATAGCGGACAAAAACTTCTGTTCCCTGATGGAGAGGGAGGCGGAGGGAAGAAGTTTGAGACAGGAAAAGAGACTTCTCAAGATGATATCCTTGGTTCAGAATGAAGCTGAAGCGCCAATCACCTATTACACCGTCGACAAAATCTGCGACAAACTGAACCTACCAATTCCAGCCCTAAAGAAAGTAATTAACAAAGTAAGAAGAGAGGGGTTCCAAGCAGCCCCAACGCATTTCAACAGCAGAGGCTTCAAAACAGACGCTCAAGCAAGTGTAGTAAGGGAAATTTTGACAAAACTTACGGCGTAGACGCATCAAGTTCCAAATAACTGCATGAATATGCCGTTTAGATATAACTGGACCAAACAGGCCTATATTTATTACATCCATATTCGGAAAAAAACGAGTGTTTTTTGCGCGCGGAATTAACCATTAATTGAGTGAGGGATGTCAAATCTTCTCTGGATTCTCTTAAATACTTTGAAATAATTCATAATAATATCAAAATTTCAATAATGAGAAGTAATGCCCAAAAACTTTAATATAAGTTAATACGGAAGGAGTAATCGCGCGCACTAACGTGGGGATTGAAAATTTTGATAGAAGTTTCTGTTCGACCCAAATCAGAGAAATTTCCATCAACATGTTCTAACTGTTTGGTAGAAACCGACCTCACGACCTACGCTTTAAAATGGAAAAAAGACAAGGAAGAATATCGCGTTGATGTTCCAATCTGTAAATCCTGCAAGAAGACTCGGTTGAGGGAGACGAGGAAGAAATTCGCAATATACTTCGCCATAGCTGCCCCCATATTCTGGAGTCTAGCTTATTTTTTGGATTACCTTCCCCAAATATCGTGGTATGGCCTCATTAACGCTATTGTAGAGGCCTCGGCGAACATCATTGTCCGCGTGATACTAATCGTTATACTATTAATACTCCTCTTGCCAGTTCTCATTCCTTTGTTTCTTCTCTATTCCGCTATTTCACCCTCTGGCGAAGCAAATTGGCCAGTAAAAAAAGTCAAATCAAATGATTTGTCAAACGTTTTCTCCTTTGAAAATATACCTTACGCTAGACTATTTGTGGCAGCGAACCCAAGTTCTACTCCGCCCCTAGAGGACCTTCCATTATCGCTGCTTGATCTTCACACGAAAAGATTACAACATAAAGATTGGACGGTTCGAAATGAGGCGACAATGACTCTTGGAAATTTGAAGGATCCGCGTACGATTAATCCTCTTATTCAAGCTATAAACGATGAAAGCGATGCTGTTAGAATTTCTGCAGCTAGAGCTCTTGGCGATATTGGCGGTCCAAGAGCATTAGAGGCCCTAACTCAAGCTAAAGAAGATAAAAGTCGCTGGGTCCGTAGGGCTGCAAGACAAGCTTTAAAAGAATTGAATAAAAGTGAAACATCTAACAAACCATAGCCTTTTCTCCTTTTTCTGTGAATTTAGATTTTCTGCGATTGTTTAAATTTGCGCGCAAAATCTTTCTATGTAATCCAGTCTTAAATATAATACTTTTTTCTCGTAGAAATCTTTCGGGAAACCCTCAAGTTCGGCTGTTTCCGAGTCTATCTCAGGAAAACCCCATGTCCAAAAAAGTTGGCAGTGAACAAACACAATGTAACAAAACATGGCCCAAAATTGCTTGGTTATAGATAAATGCCAGCTTCCTGATTCCCATAAAAATTTGATTTTTTTAAAATGGGAATATGGAAGATTGTTATAGAAGAAGGTAGCAAAAAGGTTATCTAATTACGTTCGCAATTTGGCATGTGCATAAAGTTGAGAAAGGTCTCAGCGATTCTTCTGTCTTCCATCCCCATCATCTACGTGCTCTTTTGCACAGCCTCAGCGTTCGGACTAAGTGCGACTCAGGGTCAAACTCTGGCAGAGGAACCGCAGATGACAGCAATCACAGAAGGATACATATTTTCGAAACATTCCAATTACGGAACTGATGATCGGGATTATGTGCAGGGCGATATTCTCTACGTTTGGGCGTGGTCTTCCAGGGTTGATCCATACAACATTAGGAACCATTATTGCCAACTCAGGTTGGACGAATATGTGCACGAATTCTACCTTAACTACGACCAGAACATGATCCAGCCAAACTCCTACACTGGCGCCTTCAATTTGTCGAGGCTAGAGCAAACTGGCGAATGGACTGTCCAAATTTTCTTGAGAACCTTGCCACCTAAACCCATCAGTTTTGATGAAACCGATGTTATCCATGTTTCACCAAAAGTTCCACCAACCCGCGAATTGAGCGTCTCCTCATCACCCATCTCAGGTGTGACATTCACTCTTGACGGCACTAATCGGACGACGCCTTTCTCAAGCTCTTTGGAAGAGGGAAGCTACACGGTTGTCATGCCTCTGAATGTAACCGTTGCTGGAAAGGTATACAGTTTTGTGGAATGGGACAACGGAATCATCAGCCCAATCAGGAGCATAGACTTGACAAAGTACACGGCGATTACAGCATATTATGCCACTCCGATAGAGCCCTCAACTTCAACGATCACAGGAAAAATAACTGATAATGAAGGAATCCCAATCACCGGCGCAAAAGTTACAATCGTGGAAACAGAAGAAGTCACTTACACTCTTTCAGAACCCGCTGGAGAATATACATTCGAGAACATCACACCGAACAACTACACGATCAAAGTGGAAGCCTCAGGATACAATACCGCCCAGACTTCCGTGGTCGTAGGATCCGATGAAACTTATATACAAAACTTTTCGCTCACATCCCAAACCACTGAGCCAACGGAACATTATCCCATTGAACTGTGGCAACTTGGAGCAGGCGCTCTGACAGCAACTGGAGCAACCGCATTATTCTTGTTGTGGAGAAGCCGAAGAGGTTACCTGAAAGAAATCAAAAAAACTGAATACAAAAACACCCTTGAGATAGTCAGGCTTGAAGCCAGTCTTAAAGAGCTGGACAACCTCTTGCAGAAGGGGTTAGTGAGCAGAGAAAGATACGAGACGCTGCGAAGGGAAACTGAAGACGAACTCGCGAGAATTCGGAGCCTAAAGAGCTAGTGGTTTAAACCCAGCAGCTTAACAAGTTCGTTGTGCTCTTTCAGCCTTTCACAGACATCTTCCATCAACTTCTCATACTCGGTTCTCATTGTACGATACAGTGTCTCACTGATCTTTCCGCGACCAAAGTCCTCTTCGATTCTGTTCAGCACAGAATCCAAACTTGTCTTGCACATAAGAAGCTGATGCACCTCTGAAGGTATGGGAAAATGCTCCCTTGGAATCTCTATAATGGCGCCTACAGGCTTCCTGATGACCTGACCTGAACTCGATTCAACCTTGCGGGTTTCTTGGAAACGGTAGGCAGTCAGCAGGTAGCGGACATCCTTCTTTCC
>CP070820.1:475059-538233 GCA_020344315.1 Candidatus Bathyarchaeum sp. | reverse complement strand
GTATTCTCATGTTATCGAGTTTTTGCTTGAATCTTCTAGCTGTCAGTTCGTTGCTAAACCTGTTTATCACAACTGCGGAAACATCCAGACCCATCTCATGAAGATCGTTTATGTCTTTGACTATCTGGTCATCATACGTCAGCCCAAAGTCTCGTCTGATCTTCCTTCCCTCAATGTCCTTAGCGCTTATGCAGTGGACAATCTCTACTTCGTCCCCTAATCGCTTGAGCATCCGTACCTTCGTGTCAAGATCAAAGCCCGGAAGTACGCGTGAAGCATGATGATCATAACGCAGTTTCCCGCCGAACTCCAGATACAGTTTATCGAAGGAGGAGACTCGTTCTAGGATTCTTCCCACCTGTGCATCCAGGTACTTCTCTGTGTCAAACCCTATCTCTCTAATCATCCAACCAGCCTCCTGCCAACAGGGTTCCCAAGACACCCACTTGGATATGGAACACCCATTGTACATGGGCCGATACTTCGGTGTTCCTTTGAAGTATTGGTCTATCTCGTTGTAAACAGGACACCAACACACACCCTACATGAATAATATCCCGTTTATCCGCAACTTTGGCTTAAAGGCTTTTTGACAAGCTTTCCAAAACTGCTATTCGGCGAAGTCCGAATGTGGTCAGTCACCCGCATCGACTGAAGCGCGCGCATCTTGCATATATCTGAACAGCAACTCTTTAATTGGCTACTAATCAAGTATTTAGAAGTGATTTTCTATGAAGCTCCCAGAATATGTTTCTATGCAAGAAGTGAAGAGAGTTTGTGCTGAAATCAAAATTAGAGATTGGACGTTGCTGAAAAAAGCTGAAGTGTTACCCGAAGAAGCTGAAGCGATATTGGCTGAACTTGAAACCGGAAGAATGAAAATTAGACTCAAAGATTTTCAGCTGGGACTTGAAGTTGAACTTGAACATGGTATTCGTTTTCCTGAGGCAAATGTTACCAATAACCATCCAATATTAACTGGAAAAATCGTGTTGGCGCACTTCAAAGAATCGCTAGACTATTACCAGCGCCTAGACGTGGCTGAAATCGAGGGTGACATTCTCAAAGCAGTTATAAGCAAGAACTCTGCGAAAGTCACAGCTCTCTATGAAAAACTTGTCAAAGCAAAGTTGGAGTTAAGTCAAGTAGAAACAAATATGCTTTAACCACCAAGCTTTAACTTAAAATAGCTCTTAAGCCGCTTCAAGAGCATTTTGGGTTTGGGGGTTAAAATTTAACCGCGCGCGCCTCGAAAAGAGGTTTAAATCATCAGTTGACTAAAGATTAAAATCTTTAAACTACAAGTTGATTTAGCCGTGTTTTCCGAAAACAAGCTTAAATTGGTATTATAAGAGGATTTATGCTAAACTCAGATATATCAAAATAACGTTAGCGGAGAACGTGAATGCAGATTTTTATAAAAGTCTATAAGGTAGTAGTTGTGTTCTTAAGAACCAATGACCAACGAAAAAAAGGAAAAGAGCACAGCTGTTTTTCCCATGTTTCTGATGGGTAGCCTATTTGTCGTAATCCATCTTCTCTCTATGCTGATAACCCAACCCTTTGAAGCAGCAGAGCTGATAGTTTTCGACAACCCGAATGATTTGACAAACCTAATTTTCTTCTTCGTGATCATGCTGGCAGTCACGCTTACCATATTGTTGATTTCCAAATTCTGGAAAAAACAGTTCATTCAAGTTATCATTCTGGGCTCAGTAGGATATACATCAATCTTCGTCTTTTACCCTCTGCTATCCTTAGTTGTTCCAGAAACTCTCTCACTATTAATCGCGATAATCGCCACAGCTATCCTGCTATTCGCTCTACTCAAATACCCTGAATGGTATGTACTAGACATCGCCGGCATAGTCGTAGGTGTAGGCGCTATAGGAATATTCGGCATATCCCTCGGCATCTTTCTGGTGATCGTGTTACTCATCGGCCTATCGATATACGACGCCATCTCAGTATACAAGACCAAACACATGATCGACCTTGCAGACGCCGTTATGGACCTTAAACTACCCGTTATGCTTGTTGTTCCAAAAACCAGAAAGTATTCGCTAATTAAAGAAACAAAAGGGCTAAAAGAAAAACTTGAAGGTGGCGAAGAACGGGAAGCCTTTTTCCTCGGCTTGGGGGACATAGTGATGCCCGGATTTCTTGTAGCCTCATCCCTCTACAACATTGCCGATAACGGTCTCCTCATAGCCTTGTCAGTGATGATCGGCACCCTCATTGGCTTTGCAGTTCTCATGTCAGTTGTAATCAAAGGAAAGCCACAAGCTGGACTGCCCTACTTATGCAGTGGTGCCATTCTAGGCTACGTAGTGTCAAGCTATCTGCTATTCGGAGAGTTAGCGGGCCTAATCCTTCCTTTTTAGGTTCACTCTCAATGGTTCTGCAATCTCAGCATTCAGAAACCCAAAGATATTTTTAAAGTGCTGCCCTTAAACCGAGGAGAAAAGGGAAAAAGTATTTAAAACTCGGTAAGACGATAAGGCAACATCGAATGGAGTATCTTGGCGATGGTAAGAAAGGCGAGAATCAAGCTGACCAGCACAGACTACAAAAAGCTTGAGAACGTATGCGGAGAACTGAAAGCCATCGCAGAGAAGACAGGTGTCAAAATCACAGGACCTCATCCCCTTCCCACAAAGAGACTCCGGGTTCCCGTACGCAAAACCCCGTGCGGTCAGGGAACTGCAACTTGGGACCGGTGGGAGCTGCGAATCCACAAACGCCTCATCATAGTTGACGCGGAAGAACGGGTTATGCGGAGAATTATGAGGGTTCGCGTGCCCGAAGAAGTTTTTGTAAGCATAGAATTGATGTAGCTTACGGTTTCTTGTTTCTGACAGGTTTTCTGCTTCTAAACGAGGAGATACGTGTAACCTGTTAATATCATAGCTGCAATAAACGCTACGGTCCAAACTTTCTTGTTCCACCGGAATACTTTCAATCCATCCATTATGCCGAAGGGAATGAGATTGAAGGCTGCAAGAATGGCGTTGATGAAGGCAACAATCCAGAATATACCCTGCGTGATTGTGGCAATGAGGACGCATACAATTGAAATGAGGATGTTTGTTAAGGGTCCTGAAAGAGCTGTTTTTCCCGCAGTTTCCTTTGTCACCGATCCTACGATCATAACTGCTCCCGGAGAGATGATCTTGAAGGGTGGGGGAAGAAAAATTGAGATTAGGGTTATGAGGGCTCCTTGCATGGTTAGCCTAAATTCTGCCCACAAATGGAAGTGCTGAGCTGAGAATTTATGGGCAATCTCGTGGAGAAGAAAAGACCAAGTGAAGGCTATTGATAGACCTGCCAGAGTTAACCATGTTGACGCAAATCCTGTGAAGAGAAAGTAGGATAAGCCGACGCCCATGACCAATAGTGTCCCAAGGGTCAAGTGTTTGAGTTCTGTTGGACTGAACCAGAATATTCTGGAGGACCGCGGCGTGTAGGAGATGGTATACTTGTATGAAGGCTTCTTCGACCAATCTCGGGTTGTTATTGGCGGAGCTTCTCTTGGAGCCTTAGCCCTCCACGTTTCTGGGCATGCGTGGCTCTCTGGGATACGATGCTCAGCGCAGAAAGAGCCTCCACAATAAGAACAATTGAAGGGGAGAACAACATCATTACCGCAGCATTGACACTTCGCCGTTGTTTTCAGCATCCTAACGGTTTCTGAAAAATGGATGGACGGGCGGTTTTAAATGTTTAGCTCCAAAAGGCGTAATGTTCGAGTCGGCTGGTGCCGGGGGCGGGAGTCGAGCCCGCGACTTCTGGGCACCTAAATTAGGAGATTTGCTCTCCAGATCATGAGTCTGGCGCCATAACCAGGCTAGGCTACCCCGGCTCTGTTTTTCTGTGCTATTTTGATGAGTAACGTTGAATTAAGGTTTTCTGGACCAAATGTTGTTTTGCTGCCAATCTCCAGTAATCTTATGGGATTCACCCTATACCATCGTGCTTCAATTCCAAAAAAAGACGCCTATAGAAATGACTGAACTTTAGCTTCCGTAAAGTTTCTCATAGCGTTTATTGACTTGAGAACATCCTCTATTCAATTCATTTGCGAAGATACAAAATTTAGAAGTGTTATTTTTAGCTAACCTATAGCAGAAGGAGCATTGGGTTTTTCCAAATCCAAACCGTTTATGCGAATTCTCTTCACGAATCTGTTTGCACAGTTCTAACGCTACTCCTCTCGGAATTGCATTCTCCATTATTTCAATTTCCCCCAAAATGCAGGGTAAACTCTTACTGCTTTTGCTCAAGGTTTATTATTGTAAGTGATACTGTACTTTATGGGTTGAAGCGCGTAAAAGAGGCAATGGTGGTTCTGCTTTTTCTGCTTTTGGCATCTGTAACCCTACATATGACATTGAGAGCCGATGTAGCACTTGCCTATACGATGACAGTAGAGCGAACTTTTACCTACTCTCCCTACGACTTTAACTTCACTATTATCGTACTCCCAGATACACAATACTACTCAGAGAGCTACCCACATGTTTTTGACAGTCAAACCCAGTGGATTATCAACAACATCGAAACCATGAACATCGTTTTCGTAACGCATCTAGGAGACATAGTTGATGAGTGGAATGATTTAGAACAATGGGAAAATGCAAACCATAGCCTCAGCATCTTAGACGGCAATGTGCCATGGGGAGCCGTTCTGGGAAACCATGATGGTATAGGCTCTGACCAAACTAACTTTGAAATGTACTTCGGATATGATAGATTCAGTATCGAAAGCTGGTATGGTGGAGCTTACCAAAACAATAACAGAAACAGCTATCAATTGTTCTCCGCCGGAGGAAACGATTACCTAATTCTCCATCTGCAGTACGACCCAAGCGATGCCATACTTGCATGGGCTGGCGACATAATAGACAACTATCCAACCCGAAGAGTGATTGTTTCAACCCACGAATACATAGCTTGGCCGTGGGAAGGCTGGCGATCACCTATTGGTGAAAACATCTACCAACAACTAGTAAAACCACATGCAGACCAAATATTTCTAGTTTTTTGCGGCCATTTGGACGTAGAAGATCATAGAACAGCAGTGGTTGGCGAACATGCTGTGTATGAAGTGGTGACTGATTATCAGGAAGAAAGCAATGGTGGAGATGGATGGCTCAAAATACTTGAGTTTTCCCCATTACATGACAAGATTTTCGTCAGAACCTATTCACCCTACCTCGATGCATACCATCAAAACCCAGACAGTCATTTCACTTTAGATTACAACATGACATCTACACAAGCAAACATCACCATCCATACGATAAA
Source organism: Candidatus Bathyarchaeum sp. (assembly GCA_020344315.1). GTDB lineage: Archaea > Thermoproteota > Bathyarchaeia > Bathyarchaeales > Bathyarchaeaceae > Bathyarchaeum. The sequence goes on along the minus strand of CP070820.1, from coordinate 532,926 downwards.
CTCAACTTTGTCAGATTTTGTCTTTGATAACCTGAACAATCAGATAAACTTCACAGTATCAGGAGAACCCGGTACAATAGGCTATTTCAACATCACTATCCCCCACGAATTCAATCTAGGAAATTCATGGGACATCAAAGTTGATGGAGAATCGTCACGTGATCAATCAATCCATCCGGAGAAAGGAGTTGAGTGGACTTATCCTTCTCAAAATACAACGCACACTAGCTTATTCCTCAAGTATGTATATTCAGACAGCCCCTACCAGATATCAGTTGTCGGAACCGAGGTTATACATGAATTTACACCAGCTATAATTCTGTCAATGTTCGTAATAGCGACGCTAATGGCAATTATATTTTCCAAAAGAAAACTCAGAGCCCACAGAAGCGACTGGTTGAGAGGCTGAGAGACAGGTAAAAATGGAATTTTTAATGTTTTAGAAGTGTATGGTGGCTTAGCTGAGGTATATGCATCAATACGAATAATCACTATCTTCAATCTGGAATAAGTATGTTGAAGTTAAATGATATATGTAGAAATTATAGAGTGGATTATTAGTAAAGATTCTCAAATGATATAAGTCATTTTGTCTATATGAGAATTGGGTTTCAGCCTATGAGACGATCAAAATTGGAAATTCACATCGACATTCTTAGGGCTTTGGCATGTCATGGAAGATTAAAGCCAACCCATATTACGTATAAAGCCAACGTAAACTGTAGTGCTTTAAAAGAATGCCTAGATTTTCTTGTCGAACGTAACCTAATTAAAGAACAAAGAATCAACAAGAAAAAACAAACGAGAAAAGTCTATGCAATTACGGAACAGGGTTTAACTGTACTCAAAAATGTGAAAGAAATAAACAATGCTCTCCACGTATTTGAAGAGCCAAACATGTCAAGCATTAATATGTTCGATGAACGCCTGAGGCCTTTCTAGGTAACACTCTGAAATCGCTTGCTTCATGTGATGGTTATCACCGCATGAAACATGTGGTGTGGTAGTTTAGATCGGGCTTACACTAACTCTGCAACTGCAAATCTGCGTCCAACTTGAGTTATTTTGAATTTCACATGTTCTCCTTTCTTGGCGTTTGCCACAAATATGACAAAGCCCTCGATTTTTGCAATGCCGTCGCCTCTTCTGCTTATGTCCTCAATTTCACTCTCGTATTCTTGTCCAAGTTCAACTGGTGCTTTCAGGTTGAATCCCGATCCGCGGTTTGAATTTGATGAGTATGGCATTCTATCACCTCGGTTGTTTTGTCAGCTAGAATTGCCTGAAAAATTAGAAACCGTTTTATCCGTTTCGCTTTTTCGAAAAGCACCTAACTGCTGACGCCCTAAACTTCTACTCCACCTTATTAACCTTTTGTCAGTTCATTACTGGATGTAATATCGTCGGTCTTCTGTCTTCTTTATTCTGCCGAGAAATACTCCGGCAAAATAATCTAACCACATTTGCTCTTGGAAGTCTAATTCGGCTTCTCCTATTGTCACAGCTCTATCTTCTGAGGTGGCTCCTGCTTTTCTAAGTTTATGAAGAATTTTGTAATGCATCTTGAATTGAAATCCGGAAAGGGACAAGCACTATAACCTTCTTGTTTTTGTTTGATGTTCTTAGTAGAATGTAAAGACAAGTGACAAGTGTCGGGAGAGACTTTTGTCATTTCTCTTTGCTGAGATTCCACCTTGAGGTATTATATGTTGTTGCCCCTATTTATATCCGCCAGTAATTTCTGGTACGGTGGTCAGAGATTTTCTTAAGGGGGTTGCCTTGTGGAGAACATCTGGGGCGTGTAACCTTTAAAAAAAATGGAGAGCGATTTTGGTTGCTGAATACAGTTAGGTCACTCGGTTTCTTCTTCGGTCCACTTCTCTACCTTGAGTTTGTCGTCGCCTACTTTAAAGCTGATTTTGACTGGTAGTGCAGAGTGTGTTTGGAAGGGAAACATGCTGTCTTCAGCTAGGTCTACAGGAACGTAGATTAAATATTTGCCATCTTTTCTTTTAAAGAGTCGTCCTCTTGCTTCGTTAACCGTCGTCATCACCAACCAAGAAGAATGCTGGAAGGGCACGCAAATATTTAAGTTTTGTTCTTCCTTGTATGCACTATAGAGTCGTGATTTAACCCTTAGAGCATATTAGAGCTATATCTTCAGAATTTAACATTGGAGAATGATTCCGGTTACTTCTTTGAGTTTTAATTTTTTGTGCCCACATACTTCTCAAAAAGTTTCTCCCAATCGATCTTAATCATCGCCACAATGATGAGAATCAAGAGAGCAGTGGTGATTACTGTTCCTAGCAGCCCGGCTTCACCAAATAGAACTTTAATTAACTCGAAGGATTGCTGACCGCTGTAAGCCAGAATGAAGGTCATCAGCGTCTTACCGAAAAGGGCGGGTATGAAAGCTTTCCAGAAAGGATATCTCATGACACCCAACGGAATGAAAAGCAGGTCATCGGGTAGGGGCGTCAGGGCGAATAGGAAGATTGCGACGGGTCCATACCTGTCAAAGACTTTCACCATGTAGTCCATCTTTTTGCGCCTCTCTTCGCTTACTATCGCTCTTCCATAGTAGCCGAGCGTGTATCCGGAGAATTCGCCGAGAGCAGAACCTAATCCGCCACTGACTGCAACAAAAAAGGGGTCTAGAAAACTTCCCATGATGTAGATTACTATGGTGTATGGTATGGGAAAGACAACGGATACGGAGCCGATGAAGCTTATGATGAAGACGCCAAGGTAACCGAATTGATGCGCGAACTGCTCCATCCAATCTAGAACCAAACACCCCTCTCTCCAAGCGCTAGTTCATCTATTTCACGTTACCAATGTTGCTTTAACTTTTTTCGGAAAGAAACCTCTCAGGAATAGAAAGGCAGACCAGTTGCTCCGTTATTTTTTAAAAGGAGAGTGTTATTTCAGCACGATTGCGTTGCTCATGCCGTGCCTTTTACGTTCCACGATTTTCTTTGCCTCAAGTCTGTCAAGGATGAGGCTGACTTTGCTTTTTGAGTAACCGCTCCTATCCACCAACTGACTTTGAAAGATTGTGCCTCCCTCATCGATTATCAAACTGACAATTCTTTGTTCGTCAGGGTTCGTTAATTTCGCCAGAAGCTCATCCCAACGCCTCCTCAAATCGGAAGCTCCAGTGAGGACAGGTTGATTCTTGTCTATCAACCAGAGATATACCAAACTTGAACCCATAACAAAACATGAAATGCTGATGATGATCATGTCAGAGGAACCGTAGATTTCTGGAATGTTGGTAAACTCGATGACGCTTCCGTCGATGATAAACTGAACATTCGTTGGTGTCATTATCTTGACGAAGACTGCAAAAGTAGAGGCTATTAAACCAAAAATCGCAAGGATTTTTCCTGTCCTCATTGGTAAACCCCTTAATAGAAAAAGGGATGCCAGAGAATATTAATCATTGTGCTCACCAGATTGTAAAGATATTCTTTCAACTGTAGAAAATTAATAGTCAGCTATGGAATAGATCTGGTTCGTTTTGTCGATGGCAATCCCGTTATTCGGAACTTATCTACTGGTGGAGTCACTTGCTGAGCAAACTCTGGTTCTCCTGCTGTCCAATTCTGCCAATCTACGGGAATGTTGTATCCGGAGCCATCCACGAAGGTCACGGTTACTACGACTATCAGGTTCACGTCCCCTTCCGCTATTATTCCACGTTTTGTTTGATTTCTGATATCTTCGATAATATCCTCAACCGTTACGTTGCCCGTTAAAGTCACTTGTGTTGTGTAGTCTTTTCCTGCTAACAACTCTTTGATTTCTTCATCTTCCAAGGTTAAGTCTAACGCTTTCTCTTTTAACTCAGCCCTATCTTGAGCGTCTAGAACTATTTTGCCATTCTCTAATTCTAATTCCCAAGCACCTGTTTCATCTTTCAAGTTTATTGCATAAAGAACAATTGAACCTAGAATGATGCCGATGCCAATCAGCGCTGCCAAGAACAGAACTCTTCTTCTTGTTCCCTGAACATTTTTCATGATTACTTCATCACTCCTTTTAACAAACAAATGCCTGAAACTGCACTTGACTCTTTGTTTCAAACTAGTTTTCAACAGCCTATAATACATGCCCGAATGAGGCTGTGTGATCTGTTAGTAGTTTATTTTACACGTCACCAATGTTGCCTTAACTTATCTAGGAAGCACCCATCAAAAACAAATCTTTTGACTAAAATGTAAGAATTTAATAGTCATACCGAGAAAATCAGGAGCGATAAAAAATGAAAAATTGCTTTGAGGGCAAGATTTTACGCGTGAACTTAAGCAAAGAGAAAATATCGTCTGAATGTCTCGAAGAATCTTTCTATCGCCGCTACTTTGGAGGTAGAGGACTAATAGCCTATTACCTGCTCAAGGAACTGAAGCCGGGAATAGAACCTCTTGGTTCAGATAACAAGCTGATCTTCGCCTGTGGTCCGGTGACTGGCGCACCCTTCAGTGGCAGTGGACGGAACAGTGTAGGCGCCAAATCACCCCTCACAGGAGCATATGGAGAAGCTGAGGCAGGAGGATACTGGGGAGCAGAGATGAAACGTGCAGGCTTCGACGCCATCATCGTTGAAGGAAAAGCGACAGCCCCCGTATATTTGTGGATTCACGACCAAAACGTGGAACTTAGAGACGCTTCCAATCTCTGGGGACTTGAAATCAAAAAATCCCAAGAAACGATTCGAAGTGAATTGGGGGACAACAGGGTGAAAGTGGCTCAGATTGGTCCTGGAGGAGAAAAACTGGTTCGGTACGCTTCTGTGGTTAATGACATGAATCATGTGGCTGGTCGATGTGGCATGGGAGCAGTTATGGGAGCCAAAAACCTGAAAGCCGTGGCAATCAAAGGCAGCAAGAGGGTCAAAGTTAGCAAACCAAAGAGACTGGGAAAGCTCGCGAAGTGGATGGCTACCAACGTGGACAATGTTGCGCGCACTATTCATACCTATGGGACAGGGGCTGACATGGACGTCTCAGAGACGATGGGCAATCTTCCAATTCGCAACTTCAGAGACGGCGACTTCCCAGAAGTGGACCTTATCTCGGCTCAGGCAGTCAAAGAAACTGTGCGCGTTGGCATGGGAACCTGTTTCGCCTGTGCTATCGCCTGTAAAAAAGAGGTTAAAGTAGATTCGCCGTGGTGGAAGATAGACCCAGCTTACGGTGGACCCGAATATGAGACCTTAGCGGCCCTAGGATCAAACTGCGGTGTCTCTGACCTCAAAGCCATCTGTAAAGCCAACGAACTCTGTCAACGATACTCTATAGACACCATAAGCACAGGAGTATCGATAAGTTTCGCCATGGAATGTTTTGAGCAAGGATTACTCACAAAAGAGGATACTAACGGTATGGACTTGAGTTTTGGAAATGCCCAATCTATGGTTAAGCTGGTGGAGATGATTGGAGAAAGAAAGGGGATAGGAGCTCTTCTGGCTGAGGGCGTCAAGAGAGCTGCTGAACGCATACAAAAGGGTGCTGAAGAACTCGCAGTTCACGTTAAGGGACAAGAAGTTCCAATGCATGACCCCAGATTAAAGAGAGGTGAAGCTCTAGGATACGCAGTGTCGCCGACAGGAGCAGACCACGTTCACAATATCCACGACACCTTCCTGTTTCCTCAGCTTCCAAAAAGCTATGAGAGCCTCGGAGTCTTGGAGGCTGTGCCCATAGAAGATTTTGGACCCAGAAAAATTCGCCTATACAAGTATGTTGGTGAGTGGCGTACTCTCAATAACTTTCTGGTATTGTGTCTATTTCCGCCTTGGAGTGTCAGGCAGAAAGTTGAGATTGTAAGATCAGTGACTGGATGGAACACCACAGCCTTTGAGCTGATGAAGGTTGTGGAGAGAGGAAACACGCTTGCACGAATCTTCAACATCAGAGAAGGCTTTACAGAAAAAGACGATTGGCTTCCCCCAAGATTCTTCCAACCCAAAACATCAGGCGCCCTAAACAAAACATCTGTAGACCCGCAGCAACTGCAAAAGGCAAAGCTCATCTACTATGATATGATGGGCTGGACTGAAGATGGGGTTCCCAAACAGAGCACGTTGGAGGAGCTGGACATTGCATGGGCAGCCAACAAAATATAGGCACAACGTCACAGGTTTGGTTCTTATGAAGTGATAAACTAATATCCTACAGTTTTTAATTAAGGGTCATCCCTAACAGCATGATAATTGAAGGTGCATAACTTGCCTGTGAAACGACAGAAATGGAGCAAAGACTTCGGTGAGTGGTTCCGTGAAGTGCTCATAAACGCTGGTATAATGGACTACCGATATCCCATCAAGGGCTCTGGAGTCTGGATGCCCTACGGCTTCAAAATCAGAAGAAACGTCCTCCAGACTCTACGATATCTACTTGATGCAACAGGTCACCAAGAGACCCTGTTTCCCCTCCTGATTCCCGAAACTGCCCTAGCCCAAGAGTCCGCCCACGTGAAGAGCTTCGAGGGAGAATGCTTCTGGGTAACCCACGGCGGCTTTGAACCCCTGAAGGTCAGGTATGCCCTGAGACCCACAAGCGAAACCGCCATAGCTCCTATGCTGAAACTTTGGATCCGCTCCCACGCTGACCTGCCTCTGAAACTGTATCAGGTTGTGAACGTTTTCCGCCATGAGACAAAGGCAACCCGGCCGATTCTGAGGATGCGCGAGGTTGCTACCTTCAAGGAAGCCCACACCTCCCACGCCACCTTTGAAGAAGCTGAAGAGCAGGTCAAAGAGGCATTGGAAATCTATAAGAGATTCTTCGATTTGCTCGGTGTTCCCTATTGTGTATCTCGGAGACCAGAATGGGACAAATTCGCTGGAGCCCTTTACACGATAGCCTTTGACATGTTATGCCCCGACGGCAAGACTCTCCAGATAGGAACCGTGCATAATCTGGGACAAAACTTCTCCAAAGCCTTCGACATAACCTACGAGACCAAGGATGGAAGACAGGAGCACATCTGGACGACAAGTTACGGAATTTCTGGAAGGGGAATTGCTGCTGTTCTAATCGTCCACGGAGACGATCATGGCATAGTTTTACCGCCGATAATTGCGCCCATACAGGTGGCGATTGTTCCAGTTCCGTATAAAGGAAAGGAAGAGCCGATAAACAAGGCCTGTAGAGATGTCGCGTGCAAACTTGAGGAAATACCGTGTAAGGTTGCGTTGGATTTGCGGGGTGACTTGACTCCCGGAAACAAATTCTACTACTGGGAACTGCGGGGCGTGCCCATCCGAATTGAGATAGGTCCCCGAGACTTGGAGAAGGGGGAGGTGACTGTTGTTCGACGGGACACCCTGAAGAAAAAAACGTGGAAAATGAAGGATGTAACATCGGCTGTGCAGAAGCTTGCGGAAGAGATGACCTTTGACCTAGTGAGGAATGCCTCAAAATGGATGAAAGAACGCGTTTATAGAGTAGACAGTTTGGAGGAGGCGAAGCGTTTGCTGGCTAAGAAGGCAGGTATCGTTGAGGTTCCATGGTGTGGCAAGGATGAGTGTGGTCATAGGTTGGAGGAAGAGGTTGAGGCTCGCCTGCTGGGGACTCCTGAAGACACTGAGGAAAAGATAGAAGGGAAGTGCCTTGTCTGCGGAGAGAAGGCAGTGAACATTGTGCGGGTTGCCCTAGCCTATTAGCCTTCAGAGACCGTTTGACGACCTATACAAAGCTATTTAATACGTTTCAACCACAAATCTCAAGAAAACAAAGGTCGTTAAGATTACTCCAGCAGATGTTGAGGTGTAAAGGTTAGCTAGTGAGAGGTTGTAGGGGATGCTAACGAAACTTAAGCAAAAAGTTCAGTTGCAATTGACCTCTATAGCTGAATCAATCCATAACCTTGGCTTAACTCCAAATCACGTAAGCCTCTTGGGAATAACCTTCGCCGTGCTTTCTGCACTCACTTACTGGCAGTGGAAGCTGCATCCCTTCCTTCTTATACTTGCGCCTCTTCTGATGCTTGCCTCTGGCCTCCTAGATGCCCTAGACGGTGCCATGGCGAGACTCTACGGAGAAGCCACAAAATTTGGTGGATTCCTTGATTCGCTCCTTGACAGATACGCCGACGCGGTTATCCTCTGCGGAATCATCCTCGGTGGATTAACTGAAGTTAGTTGGGGTCTTGCTGCGCTCATGGGCTCCTTGTTGGTCAGTTACACTCGAGCTAGGGCAGAGGCTGCGGGAGTCAGGATGGAGAGCGTGGGCTTAGCTGAACGTGCAGAACGTCTAATATTACTGGCACTAGCAAGTTTCCTCAGCTATGTCTGGGTTGAAGCTTTATGTTGGGCAGTTCTAGTTCTCGCTATCCTCACAAATCTGACAGTGGTTCAGCGGGCAATCTACTTTCACAAAGCTTCACACTGAAATAGAAAGAAAAAATTGTTACCTTAACGTCTAGTTCTTCTTCGCGGGGGACCTTTTCTCCGCTCATTTTTTGAGCGAACCTTTACCACGCCCCGATGAACAGCGCATGAAACACAGTAATATTTTGTTTCAGTTCTGCTAGAAATATACGTGCCTTTTTGTCGAAGTTCTTTGTAGAGGAGCGAGTCAACCAAGGAGACTCTTCGTGACACTCGTTTGGCTTTGTCGCGGGGAACCTGCTGACCGCAACTTTGGCATTGTACCAATGCGCCTTTACCTTTACCGCCTTTTGCTCGACCTCTAGACTTTCGCTTAACTGGCATTACTTTTCCTCAACACTATAGGTTAAACGGGGTTTATTAAGTATCACCAGACTCAATTCATATACCTTACGTTTTTTATCAACAAAATAGTGAATCAACCGATTTTTTATAGGGGTCACAATCAACCGACAACTTTGGAGAGCCTTTTTCGGTAAGACATTTTAGTATGCTTTCTACACTAGTTGAATGTTAAGATAAAGAATCGGTGATTTACTTGGGTCGGGTCGCGAAGGGCGTTAAATGCAGTGTCCGAGGCTGTGACAAAGATGCAATTCGCTCCCTCGCCCGAGATAAGGTGAGCGCCGCAGGACTAAAGGTTGATGGAACTAGACGCTCTTACCTCTGCAGACTTCACTACAAAGAATACAAAAAAAGCACCAAAAAAGATAAGATGCTTGAGAAATGGAGGTTCAAAGGCTGAGAATCCTCCAGTTACACTCAAACTTCATAGAGATTGAGGCTGTAGAGAAGGAGATAGCCCTAGCTGAGGAAACTGACAAAAAGAAAGACCGACTCGAAGAACTTGCCGTTTTATTCACCTCTGTCGAAGAGGGAGACAACACAAACGTAGCCAGAAAGGCGATGGAAAACACCAAAGCTTCCCTAGACAAATTGAAGGTTAACCGGATTCTGATCTACCCCTACGCGCACCTAAGCAACACCTTGGCGAAACCAGCTGACGCCCTGAAACTCATCAAGGAGATGGAGAAAGTTGCCAAAGATTTAGGCTTCGAAACCTACCGGACCCCCTTCGGCTGGAACAAGAAATTCTCTATCTCCATCAAGGGACATCCTCTAGCCGAACAATTCAGAATAGTTACTGGAGACGAAGCTGAAGAAGAGCCTGTTTCAGAAGCCTTGAAGGCAGAGGAGAAACTCAAGTCCTTCTGGCATATCCTGCAAACCGACGGAAAGCTGGTTCCAGTAGAAGAGTTCGATTTCAAGGGACATAAAAACCTAGAAAAACTAGCTAAGTATGAGATAGAGAAGGTTAGGGCAGTTCAGCAAGTTCCGCCTCACGTCAAACTGATGAGGAGACTAGAGATCGCCGATTACGAACCGGGAAGCGACCCGGGAAATCTCAGGTGGTATCCCAAGGGACGGTTAATCAAGTCGCTGTTGGAGCAATACGTGACCAAGCAGGTGATAGAGTATGGCGGGATGGAAGTTGAGACTCCGGTTATGTATGATATTCAGCATCCAAGCATTGCTCATTATCTGGAAAGATTTCCGGCTAGGCAGTATCTTTTGAAGTCGGATAAGAGGGACTTCTTCTTGAGGTTCAGCGCCTGCTTCGGTCAATTCCTAATGGTTCATGATGCCCAGTTCTCTTATCGGCAGCTTCCCCTGCGAATCTACGAGTTGACCAGATATGCCTTCAGACGAGAGAAGAGCGGCGAATTAACTGGCTTACGAAGACTCAGAGGCTTCACGATGCCCGACTGCCACGCCTTGGTTGCTGACTTGGACCAAGCGAAGGAAGAATTTCTTGTCAGATTCAAGCTTTCCAAGGAGATTTTGGAGAAGGGATTGGAGCTGAACAAGGATGAGGATTTCGAGCTGGCGATTCGGTTCACAAAAGACTTCTATGAAGAGAACAAGGATTTCATTCTATCTTTGGTGAAGTTGTTTAACAAGCCTGTTTTGGTTGAGATGTGGGAGGAACGGTTCTTCTATTTTGTTTTAAAGTGGGAATTTAATTTCGTGGATAATCTGGACAAGGCTTCTGCCCTCTCCACTGACCAGATTGACATAGAGAACGCCCAGAGATACGAGATGACTTACGTTGACGAAAAGGGCGAGAAACAGTATCCTCTTGTTCTTCATTGTTCTCCAAGCGGCGGCATCGAAAGGGGAGTATATGCCCTGCTGGAGAAAGCCCACAGAGACTCAAAGAGGGGTAAAGCTCCTATACTGCCCCTGTGGCTCTCCCCCACTCAGGTAAGAATTATTCCCGTGGCGGAGAGATTCTTGGAGGACGCTGAAAAGTTAATGAAGGAGATTGAAGGTCACCAGATTCGGGTTGACTTGGACGACAGATCCATAACTTTAGGGAAGAAAGTCAGAGAAGCAGAGAGGGAATGGGTCAACTACATTCTCGTCATTGGAGAGAAAGAATTAAGCTCTGATGTTCTTCCGGTCCGAGACAGAAAAGCTGGAAAGAAGATCAGGAAGATGAAACTTCAAGAGTTAATAACTGAAATTAAAGGGAAGGCGGGGGATAAGCCTTTCAAGCCTCTGACGTTGCCAAAATTGCTGTCCAAAAGACCCCAGTTCGCGTTCTAAGTCGTCTATCCCACTCTTCGCGCACTCGGAACCATGGATGCAAACGATGGTTTAATTAACTTCATTTTCAGTCTATCTGAATAAAAAGGCGTGAAGATTGGGTATTTTAGATGTTGCCGAAAAAGCTCCAGTTCGCTTCAAAGTTAAATCCTATCTGGAAGGGTGTTGCTAAACAGCTTATTGAGGAGTGCGGAAAATGTAGCCAGCCTAGACTCTACTCCGTATTCGAAGCCTACACATCAGGAGATAAGCCCAACTGCAGAGGTTGCTCCACTGCTTTTCGGTTAGCCCGTCCATTAATCAAGCGATTGTTCAGAAAGGTGAATCTGGCAGAAGCAGAGGTGAAGAAGCTGATGGCTGATACCCTTATTCGCAAGAGCATGTTGAATGTCGTCCGCGGTATAAGCCACTTCGGTTTACGCCTTCCCCAGCCAACAGCTGTTCCCGTTGTTATTGTGTGGAACTTCACGAATCGTTGCAACCTCTATTGTCGCCATTGCCACCAGAACTCAGGTGAAGCCGATGAGAGGGAGCTAACTACTAGAGAGGCGCTTCAGCTAATCCAGAAACTTGCAGATGCTGGACTCTCCATCCTCACCTTCTCAGGCGGCGAACCTCTCGTTCGTTCAGACATCTATACCGCCATAGAAGCGGCAGTTGATGCTGGGCTTCTATGTACAATAGCCTCAAATGGGACATTAATGACCAAGCAGATTGTCAACAAGCTGAAGAAAGCGGGAATCAAGCGGGTTGAGATTGGCCTCGACGGATATCAAGCTGAGACCCACGACTTCCTAAGAAATACACCCGGCGCCTTCGAAGCTACCATACAGGGAATCAGAAACTGCGCCGAAGCAGGATTCGATGAAATGTGCGCAACAATGACCTTGCACACACGGAATGTAGATGAGCTTCAGGGCACCGTCGAATTAGCGGAGAAGCTGGGGGTCAATAGATTCTACCTGAACAGGCTTATCCCAGCCGGTAGGGGCAAAGAAGTGATTAACCTCGATGTCACGAGAGAAGAGAAGATAGATGCCCTCGAGTTTATCCACCATAAATTCTGCAATAGCGTGGCGCAGAATGAAGGCATTCAATGTTACGCCCGGGGGATGACCTACTATGGCAGACTGGGTTTCGAACGATCAGAAGGCAAGGTTTTCACTGTAAGTGAAGCATTATCCGGTTACAGTAGGATGTGGCAAGAAAAGTTTGGGAATGGGATTTCTGAGATCGTCAGGAAGTATGCTTCTGGTTTTGGAGGCTGCTCGGCTGGAATTACCTACGCTGGTTTGACAGCGGGTGGGGACTTAACTCCCTGTGTTCCAGCACCGATAAAGCTCGGTAATCTCCTCAAGGAAGATTTAGAGGACCTCTGGGTCAATAATAAGTTGCTTAATTACATGCGTTGCAGGAGTGATCTTAAAGGTGCATGTGGTAGATGCGCCTATAATTCGTTATGTGGTGGATGCCGATACACAGCCTACGTAATTAATGGCGACTGGTTGGCAGAGGATCCTAGCTGTCCCTTTGGACCTAGCTCCAAGAAAACGAGTGATCAATGATAACCTTTGAAAGAACCAGAGAATAGCATAAAAGTCAAAATTTAAATATATAATAGATAGTTTATGGATGAAGTTTTCCGTTTAAGGAGAGTTTGGTATGGCAGAACTTCTAGTCTATATCGATGATAAGTATTATCCTAAATCTGAGGCTAAAATCTCTGTCTATGACCACGGGCTCCTCTATGGCGACGGAGTTTTCGAAGGAATACGAGCCTACCACGGCATCGTCTTCCAGCTGAAAGAGCACATTGACCGGCTCTACAAATCCGCCCATCCAATAATGCTGAAGATACCCATGACAAAAGAGCAGCTTATTGAAGCTGTGTTGGAGACCCTGAAGAAGAACAATCTCACAAACGCTTACATACGGTTAGTAGTGACTAGGGGATTCGGAGACTTGGGAATTGATCCTAGAAAGTGCCCCAAACCCACAGTTATTATAATCACTGAGCCTATGCTTCAACTTAACACCCCTGAGGAAATTGAGAGTGGAATAACCACAATAATAACTTGGGTAAAGAGGAATCCTGTGGATGCAGCAACTCATGAATTGAAATCGCTCAACTATCTGAACAGCATTTTAGGCAAGATCGAAGCCAACAATAGCGGCGTCAACGAAGCTATCTGCCTCGATAAGACAGGTCACGTCTGCGAGGGGGTTGGAGAAAACATATTCATAGTGCGGGAAGGCAAAATCTACACTCCGCCTATCTCTTCAGGAGCATTGAATGGGATAACAAGGGCAGTGGTTATCAGGCTGGCTGAGAAGTTAGGTTATGAGGTGACAGTGAGAAACATCACTCCCAATGAAATGTTCACTGCTGACGAAGTCTTTTTCACAGGAACAGCCGCTGAAGTTGCTCCGATAAGGGAGATAAATAAGCGGGTGATAGGAAATGGGAAGCCAGGTCCAGTTACAAAGCGAATAAAGCTGGAATTCGAGAAAGCCACGAAAGACCCGAATGAAGGGGTACTCATCAGATAGAGCTGCATCCGGCACTGAAGGATTTCTGGCTCTGAATGTTGTCTAGCCGATTGCGTAAATTGTAGATTGTCCAAAGTAGCCTTCAGAAGTCTCCACCACGACTATTACCCCTTCTCCTTGTCTGTCTGTCCAGTCCCAGAGACACTTGAATGTGACTGTTTCACCTATCGAAAGTGTGAAGGGTAGATCTGGGGGCGATTCGACGGCTACTTCCACGCTTGTTTGATCTTCGAGATTCACTTTGATCTGCGTGAGATTTGCTGGAATGGTGGAGTATTCAGAGTTGCTGACTGTAACGTTGAAGTAGGTTGTGTTATCAGAATCGACGTTGAGTTCTGTAACTGATAGGAGCACAGGTTTTGGTGTGCTTTGAGTTCGATTAGCGGTGTAACCTTCCGAGGTTAAGGCGGTAACTGTGACGTTTCCACCCCTATAATCTGACCAATCCCATGATACCGTGAAAGTGTTATAAGTGTCTCGGCGAAGCAGTTGCGGAAGTGCTGGATTAGTTTCACTAACCTCAACGACGGCTCCGTCATCTAGGGTTATGATTATATCTTCAAAATTAAGGTCAATGAGCGACTCTAAGGCATTTTTTACAGTCATATTGAAGTGTTCCGTGTCGGCTGGGTTGAAACCCATGGTCGTGATGGTTAGTCTCACAGGAGATGTTGTAATCTCATAGGCTGAACCTGATCCGTCTTCGACCAAAACTATGACTTTAACGTTTTCACCTGAGAAATTTCCCCAGTTCCACTGGCACCTAAAGGTTTCATCCTGTCCCTTTTGGAGTTCAAAGGGTAGTTGGGGGTTTACGTTTGAGATTTTGTGGACTATATTGTCCTGTGTTGCTACGGAGATTTCTGTGATGCTGGCGGCTGTGGGGGAGTAGGATGGGTTTAAGATAGTGATGTTGAATGTTCCAACGTCTTGGGGATTGAAGTGGACGGCTTTCACTGAGATTGTGGTTTTTTCTGGGACTTCGGCTTCGAGGGTTATGTAGTAGCCTACTACCAAGAGATATGAGAAGATTGCGCCAACTATGAGGGCGAGAAGTAATAGTAGGATGAAAAGGAGCTTTGAGATGGCTTTTATGTTTTGAGCGATTTTCACGCCTTCCCCTCTCTTATGTGAACCGTTAGTTGTTGTTTTTGGTTTTGGAAGTCTATTATTAAAGTTTATGGAGTATTTTAATTCTCTCTTTCGTTCCATGTTTTGGACGATAACGCAGCTTGTTTATGGGTCATTTTTTAGGAAAAAGCTGTTTTCAACAATACGCTGTTATTAGGCTTCAAATATGCGGGTTAGGGTTGGGTGTAGATTTTTGTTTGAGGATTTATATAATAGTCTGATGTGAAGAAGTATCTACGAGATTGTGGAGGGGTTGCTTGTGCATCTGGTTACTCTTAAGGAGTGGTCTTCTAAGAAGATCGGGGAGATGATTGACAGTTCTCTATTAATAAAGAGGAGTCCAGAGGATTATCAGTCTGTCTTGGAGGAGAAGTCTCTTGCCATGATATTTCAGAAGACCTCCACTAGAACTAGGCTCTCTTTTGAGGTGGCTATGACGCAGTTGGGAGGGAACTCTATCTACATGGATTGGATATCTACCAATCTGGTTCTGGCAGACCTCAGGGATGAGACGCGGTCTATTTCGGGATACGTTGATGGCATCATGGCTCGTGTGCTGAAGCATTCAGACTTGGAGACTATGGCAGAGTCTTCCAGAGTTCCGGTGATAAATGGCTGTGATGAGATGTATCATCCTTGCCAGATCGTCGCTGACTTGATGACTGTTAAGGAGAAGAAGGGACGCTTGGAGGGGCTGAAGCTCGTCTACATTGGAGTCCACAATAATGTCTGTAATTCTTTGATTGAGGGCTGCACCAAGATGGGAGTGAAGATAACCGCTGTGACGCCATTGGTGAATGAGGCTTCTGTGGATGAGGAGTTGCTGAAGAAGGCGAAGAGGACAGGCTTGTATGAGACTTCGATGGATGTTAAGGCGGCTGTGGAGGATTGTGATGTGGTCTATACGGATACATGGGTGGACATGGAGTATTTTTTGGATCCGAAGTTTAAGGCGGAGAAGGAGCGGAGGATCAAGCTGATGCTGCCCCACCAAGTTAACAAGGAGCTTTTGGGCGGAAGCGACGCCCTTATAATGCATGACATGCCCATCCACCGAGGATACGAGATAGCCGAAGACATGATCGAAAGTCCTAACTCCATAATCTACGACCAAAGCGAAAATAGACTACACACAGCAAAAGCAATACTAACAAAACTACTAAAATAAAATCATAGCAGAAAACTCAAGTTAGGATGCTCATCACCCACGTAAGATATCGAGAGTTAAATTTTAACCCCCAAACCCAAACCCAATACCTTTATTTTAAATATAGTCTCAATAATTTCGCAGATTTTCGAACATGCACACGCAATATTATTAGCAAAGTAGGTGATTGCAATTGAAGGAAACACAGGAAATTGTTAATGACCGCAAAAAACTGAAGATTCAACCAATGAAAATTCAGCCAATAAAAAGGGCGGGACAGATAATTGAAATTCCAGCGAATAAAATAAAGATACCTAACACACGAATTATTGATATGCCTGAAGCGGTAGTTGGGTATTTTGATGTTCTTGGTTTTTCACGAAAGAAATCTGTAGACGATTTCGAAACAACCTTACAAGATTTTTTAGCTCCACTTGCGATAGCCTCAACTAGCTATCCAGATATTAGATTCAATGTGTTTACTGATTGTGCATTTTTAGCAGCACCTATAGAAAAAGCAGAAGAATTATTGGCCTCGATTCGATATGCATTCACTCAATGGATTTCTGATGGGATTTTAGTGAGAGGGGGAATAGCCATAGGTCAATATATAGAAAACCAAAGTGTGGCACTTCAAATGGCTTCAAAAAATTTTTCGGGTAATATATTTGCGGGATCTGGAGTGGTTGATGCTGTAAAATTAGAGAGTTCTGGATGTGGAGCTCTACTCTTCACCAACGAGAAATGCGGCAAATTCTACAGACAAAAATTTTAAGAACCAATTTTTGCATTGGATAACCTTCAGTTTTTAGGGTGGTCTGACGATGAACAAATATTATATTGATTTTTAGGAATTTCACTTTTACGTTTGCTGAAAGTTTTTGATCTCAAGGGTTGGAAAGAACATCCTGCTAAAAATCAGCTTATTAATAATTTGAAATATTCACTTTATGTAAGATCAACTCAGTTTCTTCCTTTTCTAACTTTGGCTATTCTTTCTTTGCCAGATATTTCATCTAAAGCCCGAAAAAAAGCAATCAACATCCTCGGAATTAAAGATCCAGATGATTTTGTCGCGAACAAATCGATGATTGGAAAATGGCTTAAACAAAAACAAAAGATCGGCATTCTCAGGTATATAGCCGATTCCGATTCCAGTTTACCTTGATACGCGTGTGCATCAGGAAATGAGAAACTAACTAAGCTTCACTGTTCGGGCAACCCATGTTTGCTTCTTTCTTAAATACTGAGCGAATAGTAAAGCTTCTTCGTTAATTAGTGTCTCAAAAGTTTGTCATATACCATCTTACTGTTTAACCTGTGACGAATTCTATAACTACAGAAGGTTAAACAATTCCAAAAAGTATCCCAACTGTGGTAATAAATTAAAGTACTATAATACTGAAGCCATTGCACGCAAATGGGCACCAGTAAAGGCTAGGTGCATGCACTGTAAATTGCTTGGTAAACAGGATTGCCCTGAAGATGTAGATACAATTAAGCCACTTTACAATAAAGCTTGTCCCCTATTCGAGCCAAAAAGAGATGCAAAATATAGAGGTTAAGGTTACACCCTAACTCTTACTCCCAATATCTCCTACTAGCACTCTATAAAAAACAAATATTAAAACCGATTGTTTCCTAATTTAGGACTCAATTTCGTTGTCGGTATTCCCGACTCTTTGGATTAGCCTTGGGGTGCTAATATCTATTCCATGTTGTTTGCATGTCTCCAGAACAGTTCTCTTTAGTGTGGCATCAATTTTTGGAAGTAGTTTGATTTTGTTGACATAAACGTAGAGTGTGTATTCTATAGCATAATCTCCGAATTTTGTGATCCATACATATGGTTTTGGTTCCTTTAAGATAACTTGTTCTTTTGTCAATTTGTTGGCTGCTTCTTGTAAAGCCCTCTCTACCAGATCTGAAGCAAGTTCGTATCCAGCAGTGATTGAGCAACTTCTTCGGACTACAGTCTTTTTTCCGTAATTGTCTATTTGGGATTTCAACAGCTCTTGGTTTGGAACTGATACCAAAACATTGTCAAGAGTTTTCATCCTTGTATAAATCAAATCTATGGCTATTACATCCGCAAATTGACCGTTGAAAAAGATTCTGTCTCCAATTTTGAAGGGTCTACTCGTCATTACAATTATGCCTGCTATCGCGTTGCCAAGGGTGTTCATTGAGGCAAAACCTATGATTGTACCTCCTGCAAGAGACAACAAACCGCCTATTATGCCAATATCAGTTACAAACATAGAAACGACAATAATTACAATAGCTAAGACTGCCACCCACTGGAAAATTCTCTTAAGCGTAAAAGCAATGTTCTCCTCAAGTCTCTGATTTTCTCTCCATCTGTTTATCTGTCTAGAAAGAAGTCGATATAAAACGACAACGACAATAACAGCAACAGCTGAAAAAATTATCTTACCGGAGTTGGAGGAAATCCATACAAAAAATGGATCAAAGAAATCATTTAATGCCATCATTCTTCCCTCCATCAAGTTCCTTTTTTAGCTAAAATCCTTTTCGTCGGAGTGACCAACAAAGTCAACCTTAAATTGGTTTAAAAAAATCTATTTTTTCCTATATTTTGCGGGAATGGTGACTTTCTTTTTTTCTTTCTTTTGTATTTTCTTCGCTCTTAGCGCTTGCCTATGTTTTTCCCTTCCTGCAGCTTTTTCTTTTTTGCTTTTCTTGGTCAACTTTTTTCCTCCACATTAATTCTGGTGTTAACTGGTATCCCTGTATGTAAAATTGCATTTGTTACATCTGTAAAACTGTGTTGAGGATTGTTCTAAGCTACCAAGATGAACCATCCATACATATGCCCGATTGTTGCCACACTTAGGACAGTCTATTCTGAATATTGGTGCGGTTCTAAGCTGTTGTTCTTTTTTTCCGATTATAACCAGATTTTCCCGTGAATGATTGTTAACCTTAACAGCAAATAAATTTGGGCGAGTTGCCAGCTTTTCGTATCCACATTTTGGACATTTAAGGATAAGAGTAACAGTCCTCACTTGCTTTTTCTTTAAAAGCATCATTTTTGTTTCGCAATTTGGACAGAAGTCTATATTCTATCTCTCCTTTAACTTCAAGAATAAAAAAACAATAAAGAAAGTTCTAGTTTAACTTCAAACTATTCTTTTTTCTTGCCTTTGCCTTTCTTTCCTTTTTTCTTTCCCATTATTTTTTTCTCCTCCTCTTTTTAAACGGTAGTCAATGGGTCTACTACCAGTCTTCATCTTCGTCTTCTTCTTCGTCTTCTTCCCATTCCCATTCGTCTTCAGACATTGCAATCACCTCTATTAAAATGTGAGCCACAATAACTACAATATAAGCATTTAGATCGGAAAAGAAGGCTTTTTTAGCCTTTAAAAAGTCAAAAAACGCTTTTTCTGTCCATTTTTCAGATTTATAAACAAAAATTTTCAAAGAACCGTTCAGAAATGACATCGAACAAGGACTTGACAGTTCAGTAATCAAATATCATTTTTGGGATATAGGTTGTGTCAGATTGTTTTGAAAATTGATTGTTGTAGTAGATGTTAAAGTATTTCTTAGTTAGTTCCTTTACTCTTGCTTCATTGCCTTTGTATTTGAAGTGTAAAAGTTCATGAATCAAAGCAGCAATAGCTCTCCATTTAATGTAAATTTTGAACTCCAAAAGACCAAGTTTCTTCATCTTTTTTTGAGTAGAAACATATTTCTCTGGATACAAAAACACAACACCTCTATTGTTACACTTTCCAACGAGCCCATTTCCATTTTCTTTTATAAAAGGAAAAAATCTAATTTGAATATCTTTGACCATGCTTTTTTCCATTTTTTCTATTCTGAAGATCCAATTAAGAAAATTTTGGAATATAGGTTTACTGAAGCTATGAAAGACCACGTGAGCATAATTCGTATATAAATTTAATTTACTTTCGTTCTTTGCTTGTTTTTCTGAACAAGCGACTATTCTCATCTTACGCAGCAAGATCGTGTTTCATCCATTATAGCTCGTCTCAAGAAAACAAAAGCTTCTTGAAATCATTTAACCAATATAATAGTAACGGAGAAATATAAGCCAAACACACAAAAGAAAAAGCGTGCGCACTTATCCTTCTTCAGATGGTTGCGCGCGCCCATTTCTTATCCTTTAACATGGAATTAATCGTTTAGCTGTTTCTAAATCAGGAACTTTATCTAATAGTATTTTTGATCCAGATTCAATTGGTTCGGAACTTAGAACAATTTCTGTAAAAACGAAAAGTGGAAGATCTTCCTTAAAAAGGACAGCTGAGGCGAATAATGGTGAAGACTTTTCATAGATGTTTCGAATTTCTTCATCATCAGTTATTAGCACAATCATAATGTCTTTGGTTCTACTATCACATTCGGCATGGAAAATAATATTTTCCGGATGTTTTAACTTCCGTCCGTTAATGGTAATCGGTTTCTTAGACAAAGTTCGAGCTGAACGTAACATATCCTCTTTAGAAAAAGCCGAAACACGCAAGTTGAATATATAAATATCTTTTCTTTTTTCCATTTTCATCTAAACAATAGTGGCGATTCTAGGTCTCCACAATCGACAGTCGTTTCTTAAATATTTACTAAGTAAGAGAGCTTCTTCGTTAATCAAGGTCTCAACAGTTTGGCTTCATTCCTATCATCGTGGATTGTTTTTTAACCTTCTGTGTTATTTTAGTATCATTTGTGTGAATTGTTCTGGGTTGAAGGGTTGTAGGTCTTGGTAGTTTTGTCCTACTCCGATGAAGATTATGGGTTTGCCTGTTACATGGGTTACGCTCAGGGACGCTCCGCCCTTAACATCAGCATCAACCTTTGTCAAAATCGTCCCATCAATACTCACACTCTTGTGAAACTCCTCAGCCTGCATAACCGCATCATTCCCAATCAACGCATCAACAACCAAAACCGTCAAATCCGGATTAACCACCCGCTTAATCTTACTCAACTCACTCATAAGATTCCGATCAGTCTGAATACGCCCCGCCGTATCAATCAGCACCACATTTATTCCCCGAGCTTCAGCATGACTAATAGTATCATACGCCACAGCAGCCGGGTCAGAACCATACTTATGCTTAACCATACGCACCCCCAACCTCTTAGCATGCTCCTCCAACTGCTCTATAGAACCAGCACGATACGTGTCACTACCCGCAAGAACAACAGAATACCCCCTATCCATGAGAAACCTTGCCACCTTAGCAATACTAGTAGTTTTGCCTGTGCCATTAATCCCCACAAAAAGAATCGTATACGGCTCCTTCAACTGCCGCTTCTTCTCAACATTCTCTAGCAGATTAATCTCTTCTTTTGTAGTCAAAATCTCAAGCAAAACCTCATGCAGCTTCTCCATCACAACCGCTTTCCGGTCCCCCAGCCTCTTAACCTGAACTCCATCCAACCGCTTCTCCAGCTCATCACCAATAAAATAAGCAACGGGAACCGCCACATCATTCTCAATGAGGTTTAACTTAAGCTCCTCTAAAATCGGACGCAGCTTCTCTGCTTTCAGTTCAGTTATTACGATCTTGTTGACGGCTCTGCTAAGCCCCTTTCTTAGCTTTTCGAACACCGCTCGCCTTCTCTCCTTCTTCCCTCAGCTTCGCCGATATGCTTTCAAGTCGCCCCCGATTCTCCTGAATCCTCCCAATAACCTGACTAAACTGCTGCCCCAAAGCATCCCTAGTCTTCTCCAGCTCAACTATGCGAGCATCCAGCATCTCTTTCGTTTCCTTCACGGTTTTCTCAACAGCCACGTCTGCCCCTATACCCACAACAACCTTTTTCGCAGTTTCCAATCGGGCTTTGACATAAGAGCCTGCCCCTATTGGAACGAAAATCTGGGCATCTTTCTTCTCCTTCTCCAGTCCCTCCAGAGTCATGCTTGAGACTCTCAGCTCCGTCAATGCAGCATTAGTTAGATTAATTCTGGATTGCAAGTCATTAGCCGCATCCTCTAAAAGACGAGACTCCACAGCCAATCTACGGAAAATCTCCTGATCACTCGACACTCTCTTCCTCTCCCAGAGTCAACTTCCTTATCAGCGGACTCTCAATCTCCTCAGGACCTATCTCCTCCACCTGGGAGATTCTAATCTGGAAACGTTTGACTCTATGTTTACTCCCCAACTCCATGTAGACCTTTTCCACAGCATCCTCCGGCTTCAAGGCTCGAACCTCCTTCCGGAATTCCGTCTGAAAGTTGGGTTTCCTAATCTCCCCACTCACTCGAAAAACTTTGATTTCACTCATTTTCTTTCACCACATCAAGTGCTTGTCCAATTATGAACATTTCGGGTCCAGTCGTCATGGACCCAACCACAGCTCCATTACTATTCCCTATAAGGCCTGTGGAAACATAAGGTATTCCACAGTTAATGGTTCCCACATCCACAGGAACCTTCAAAACATCCTTCAAGACTTTTCGCTCCTCCTCCTTCAGCATAGGATGAGCCAGCACACCTTTATTGGTGGCGGCAGCAAGAGACCCAACGTAAGGTAGCCCAGCTATCTCGTTAGAGACCACCTCAACTCCTAATGTATCCTCTATCTTGCTCAGAATCCCTCTTTTCAGCCTCGGGTCAGCTACTGCCCCGTTGTCATTCGCTAGAATAATGTTTCCGTAAGCTGTTTTTTTAGTATCCATGACAGTCACGTTAAGGTCAGAGGCTGATTTAATTGCTTCTATTTCATCTTCCCGGGCAAAGGGAGGAAGAACTATACCATTGGAGTTGGAGCAAGCCAAGGCGCCTATAATCACGGATTTGCCAACTGTCGTGGCAACAACTTTAACCTTCAACCATTCCTCAACCTTCAGTCTCTTAGTTTCGGGAACCTGCGGGGGAATAATAGCAATTTTGTCGTTGACAAGGGAATAGACGCCTATGCTGGAAGTACCGAAAACGTCGAAGAGGAAAAGCGGCAATATCAGTCTCCTTCAGCAAGACGAACAGTTACTACTCCTTCCTTATCCTTAACCACACGGACTCTGATCTTTCTAGGCGGCTTCTCAATCCCTCTGCTCCAGAGTTTCTCGTTAACCTCATTATCTATAACAAGCCTCTCCGGCTCTTCCTCTTCCTCAACCTCCGTGCGGACTTTCATATGTTTCAAAACAAAACTTCTCACAATTCTTGCCGCTTTCGGGGCGCGTTTCTTTCTCTTGGAGATCCATGCTTTTCCTAGGGGAATCGTGTAGAATCTTTCTTCAACGATGTCCTCCTCTAACTCCTCCTCTTCTTTTCTGGATCTCTTCTCTTTGGCTTCTAAGAATTCCTCTTCTTCGTCTTCCTCGTCTTCTTCTTCCTCTGACTCTTCATCCTCTTCCTCTGGAACTTCAGGCTCTAAAACTTCTTCTTCTGGCTCCTCAACTTCCTCTATCTCTTCTTCAACTTCTTCAGCAACATCAACAGGTTCATCCATCTGCTTTTCCCTCAAGCCTTTATCTTTCTCTGTCGCCAACGTCTCCTCTTGGGATTCGCTCTAACTCGTCCCCTTGTTCTGGCTATGACCCATGTTGGAACGGGTTTCTTCTGTTTTCCAGCCTTGGCGAGTCTCAGTTTTTTGGCGGTTGGTTTGTTTCTTGCCGTCTTTATACCCTCCTGATTTTGTAGTCTCTGCGGCCCGACTGGAGCTTTACAAGAAGTTCTTTCAGTTGTTCATCAGTTATTGGGACGGCTATTCTTCCCTGTTGAGCCAGCTGGATTAGCTGTAGCTCGAGTTGGTTGGTGAATTCTGGTTTAACCATTTTCAAGTTTGTTAATCGGCTCCTAGCTTCTGGGGTGAGGATTCTGCGAAGCAAGGCTTGTTTTTGGCCCTCAAGCTGCTGTCGCGCTTGGGCTTGCTTCTGCTCCTCTACCATCCTCTGTTGCAGCTCAAGCATCCTTCTTTTTCTGAGGGCTTCAAGTTCTTCTTCGCTCACTCTCTTCTCACCTAATATTTTTTGAGTTCGGGCTGAGTTTTCTCCAGTTCCTTCTTTATTTCGGTGGCTAGCCTATCTAATAGTTGTCTTCCCTCACTTGTCACTACCCTTCCTTCATTTCTTAATGGTTTCACGAGACCTGCTGCTTGAAGTTGCTGCAGAGATTTTCTGACTATGGCGCCGCTTCCTTTTCTGGCATGTTCCGGTTTTGCTCCTCTATCTATTCTGCCGCCATATTCGGAGCGGAGTTTCTCGATGCCTATAGGTCCTTTCACATAGATTTTGCGGAGAATGGAGGAACATCGGGTGAACCACCAGTCGGGGTTTCGGGGTGGTCTTTGGGTGTGAATGCCAGTTTTGACGAAGGGTGCCCATGAGGGGGGATTTATTTCATCCACTTCTTCTTTCAGATGCCTAGCTAGCCTCTCGATGAGAACTGATGGAGGGACGTCGTAGGGTGTCGGCAAGGCTTCTTCTTCCTAAATTTTTCCTTCAGTAAGGGAAAAGAAATGTCTTATATTAGTTTCGTGGTCGAGAAAAACAACTTTCTTGCAGGGTTATAAAGATTTCACCCTTTTTTCATCTTCTTCTTGTACAGGAGGAAGGTGTGACCGCGAACTTCAATGAGTTGCGAATCAGTCTGTTGTGCAATCTTCGCGGCGATGCTTTTCGCTTCTTCTTCTTTGAGGGCGGTTCTTAATATTTTTGCTTTAACCATTTCCCTTTTGTCAAGTTGCTTGGAAATCTCTTTTATTATCTGGGTTGTTGCACCTTCCTTTCCAACCCAGACAGTTGGCTTCTCGGCACCGAGTTTGCGTTTTATTCGGCGCTTCATCTTTGGTGTTATCATGGCTTCTCCCTTTCTTTTAGTGGAAAACGTGAGTGCTGGCCACAATTCATGCAGGTTATTACCATGTGAGGTTCCCTTCTCTGTTGGATGCGGATACGACAGTTTACGCCCGGTAAGATAAAGCTTTTACAGTGTCTGCAGATGAGGCTTCTGTATTCCTGAGGGAGACGCAGTTTAGTTTTCATAGCTATCTTCCGAGCGATCTTCACGTAACGTTGAGCCAGTTTAGGGTCTTCATGAACTACCTTTTTGGCTAGGTGAAAGAGTGTGTGAACGCGTTGAAGGGCGATTTGTTTCGTGGAGTTCATCGCAGATAATCCTTTTCGCGTTGTATGCATTAAGTTTTTACATAGAACGGGTCAGGTTTGTGTTTGTTTCTTAGACTAGAAGATAGATTATCAGGGCAGCGATCATTGAAACGATTATGGAGGGCAGCAAATACTTGTAGCTCTTGCTTATTGGGCACTTGAAATATTGGGCTGTGAAAGCCAGACAAAGGTGTGTTGGGGCAGCCAGATAGCCGAGGAAAGCAGAAACATAAAGGAGGCTTGCAGTTTTTGGAATGAAGGTTACGGTTTCAGTTAGAATCGGAACACTCAAAGCGATTGCCCCAGAAGGAGAAGATAGAACAAAGCCCAGAACCGCTGGAACACTTACAAGCAACACGGTTCCACTCAAGCTTGTGTCTGCCAATGCATTGCCCAGAATTTCGGAAGCCCCAGAAGCCAACGTAACGTTTCTCAGAAGTAAAGCGCCAAAAGCCGCCAAGGCCACTTCCCAGAGAGCCCGGTTTTTCAGAATTTTTGGGAAGACTGATGCTTTGGTTCTTGTGATAATCAGGATGGTGATTACTCCAACGAGCGTTGCCAGTGCGATGTTCACGTTTAACAATGCTGTCAGAAATATTGTGATGATGATCGGCGAAAAAGAATATAACAAGTCTTTGAGGTTGGCTTTTGGGTTCGATTTCTTCTCTGAGTCATCCTGTTTTGTGTTTTTAGTTTTTCTCAACCCTATGAAGTATCCGATTGTGATCATGGCGATTACTATGAGGGATTGTCTGGCGATGAGGGAGATGATGGTGGTTTCGGTCAAGATTGCTGCCAAGATAAGGAAGGGGCTTATTGGGTAGATCGGTAAGATAGCGTGTCTAAACCAGACGTTGACATATGTTTTTTTGGGTTCGTCAAGTCCCAGCTTGTCTGCTTCAGCCTCAACCATGGGCGCTGACATTAGGGCTCCGCCTGCCACGGGCATGAGTCCGATAACGGCTGGAAGAAGGCTTATGATGACTTTGGAGTTCTTGATAAATCCGCCTAGGCTTCTGGTTAAAACGTTAACTAATCCTGTTTCCTTGTAGAGTTGGCTCAGGAGCATGACAAAGAAACTGGCGAAGACCAACGTTAACGTGACAGGGTCGATGCAAGTTTCATATAGAACTGTTCCTGTTCCGGAGATTCCTAGGGTTAGAAAGCTCATCAGGAATGCTGCAAGAGTTAACGAAACGCCTAGCCCTACTCGCCGATAGGCCAAGATAACGAAGAGGGCGATTGAGAGAACGAAAGCGAGCAGAGGATTAATGAAACTCAACTTATAGTGCTCCTTTATTGTCTGGGGAGGAAAAGGTATCCTCTAGCCTACAAAAACTTAATCCCCTGTATTAATCCTGTCTTGAAATTATGGATTTGCCGAAAATGGAAAATCCCCGAGTTGAGTCTAAGCCCTCAGCGCATGTTAGGCCCGGTTAGACATCGTTTTTGTCGTGCGCTTCTCGTCCGCCTTTTTGATGGCGCACTCGATGCCTCAACGCATTGCACTTAAGGTATTGTCCAGCCCTTTGAAGCAGAGTCTTTGTCGTGTAAGGGTCTTCAGCTGTTTTGACCGGTACACTCTATGCTCCAATGCAATACCCGAGCGTGCTCCCCAACCCGGGGGATATATGTTACTTACATATACTGGAAGATATACTTTGTCGAAAGAAAGAAGGGAGGGTGGATGAAGCCTCCACTCGTTCTTTTGACATATTTTTGTCAATACTCGAGACGCCCCAACAGTTCAGCAAGTTTACTAGGCGCTCAGAACACAACAATTTTTGTCCAACTACGCGCGCAAGTATTACATTGCAAAAAGTTCATGGACGAAGTCGCCTATGTAATGGGCTAATATAACCACGGCGAGCGTGATTATAACGTGTTCAGCTATGACTTTGGCTGGGTTCTGTTTCTGGGATTTTGCCATGAGATAACTGAAAACAGAAATTAACAGCACTCCCCAGACTACACTTGCCAAAATAGCAGGGTAAAGATCGAATAGTTGCATGGGGATAATGAATGAGAGGGCAACACAGAGCTTCGAGGCAAACGTGAAAAAGGCGCTTTGCCATAACTCACGTGTCGTATGCTCATTTTCTGCCTCCTCCGAGATGTGGATGCCAATAGCATCGGACAGGGCGTCCGCCACTGCCAATACTAATATGCCCACTAGAACCGCCACTTTAGACTGGGTTCCAGAGTGCAATCCAGCAATAACACCTAAAGTCGTTATGACCCCTGACGTAATACCGAATCCACACCCTTTCCAAAGCTGATCTTTCATCATAACTTCCCCCTTATGGAACTGAAGGATACAATATACTCAGATATAAATCTACGCTACCGCGTGCAGCATGTTAAGCTTTTTATTCACAAAAACCTCGATTCTACTCTAGGAATAAAGTTTGCTGATTCTCGTGTTAGCTGAAGTTGCTCTTGAAACGGTTCCCAAGGAATTGTGGAGTCACCCCGCCGTAAGGCGCCACTCCAAAAGACAGAAAAAGCCTCCACAAAATCTTCTCCTTGACAGATCACTGCATCACTCAGCCATGAGGAGACTTGGAGAAAACGAGAAGAGAGGACGACCAGACATAACGCATTTCGCCCTCCTTGAAGCCCTAGGCTCCCCCCTCAACAAAGAAGGACTCCTCCAAACATACGTCCACACCAACAGAGACTACACCATCACAGTCAATCCAAGCGCTCGACTACCCAGAAACTACAACCGCTTCCTAGGCCTTATCGAACAGCTTTTCCAGATGGGAAAGGTTCCGTTTGAGGGAGAAGCGCTTCTCAAGCTGGAGAGCAAAACTTTACCAAATTTGCTTGCTGAGACAGAAGCCGACTACGTTATGGTCTTTAGTAGAGAGGGCCAGCCAAAAACCCTTGAAGAAGCTGTTTCCAGCCTTCAGGCAAAGCGGAGACCGGCAGTAATAATCGGCGGTTTTCCTCACGGTCACTTCTCAGAAACCACTGTTCAGTTGGCGGACGAAATTGTTTCAGTGGACTTGGAGATGCTGGAAGCGTGGACTCTGACTTCGAGAGTGATCTACGAATACGAACGAGCCCTTTCACTGCCCCAAAAGAGGATTGTTCCATAGTTGATTTGGAACCTTTTTCTATTAGGAGCCTAATCACAGCAGCATGTTAAAAACAAGCTCTTTCCAGCAATCACACGCGCGAAGTCGTTTAAGGTGTTTTATGTTTCTTATATTGTTGCACAAAAAATTTACACCTGAAAAAGCGGTGGATTCGGTTAAGAGTGTCTAGATTATGGATGGGAACCTAAATCTGCGGGGGGAACTAAGAATATTCTGCATGTGCTTGCACGCGTGAAGAGTATCTTTGATTTGATGCTGGCTAGGCGATACAGATTGACTAAATTGTTATACTAGTATACGTAACTTTGGATTTGTATGGCAAGTTTTAAACGTTGAAATATCGAATAATGTAGTTGTGAGATGGGGTTGGTCGCTGGATGCGACTTGATATACAAAGAGAGAATTCAGGGGGCAAGGGTAGAGATGGATACTTCGAATTCTGTTGTTTCAGAGCTAGCTGTGGGTCTATGTTTTTCGCTGGTTTCTAGTTTTTCAATTGAAGTCGATGGCTAGATCATATGAGTGCTGTTGCTGAGGGCGACTAAGCCTCACCGCAAATATAAACCTCATTAGAGGTAAAAAAACATGAAAAATCCAATAAATAATAAGGCAAAATTGACGGCTACAATTGCTATAGTTCTTTTGATGATTTCTGCTTTTATGGTAATGATTAATGCACCAGTGCAAGCTCAAGAATACACGAACAAGCAAGAAGGAGGTTCGATACCACTGCCTTCCGGTGTTACTCCTGATTTCGAGGTTGATACTTCCGTCTTCCTTAGCTTTAGACCTAGCCCCGTAGGAGTTGACCAGACCATCCTAGTTAACATATGGATGGAGCCCCCAATTCATGTAAGTCGCTATATTAAAGGATACAGAGTCATAATCACAGATCCCGACGGAAACGAAGATGTCGTAACGATGGATTCATATCGTGGAGACTCAACAGCATGGTTTGAGTGGTTGGTCGACCAGGCTGGTACATGGACGATCGAGTTTGACTTCCCTGGAGCCTATTTCCCAGCAGGAAACTACACAGTGCCGGAAGGCACTGCTGTTTACTTACCCCGCAACATCAACTTTCAAGAATCATGCTACTATAAGCCCAACACCACTGGCGAACAAGAACTCGTCGTGCAAGATGAACAGGTGCTTTCTTGGCCTCCATCCGATCTTCCAGATGACTACTGGACGCGCCCAATAGCCTTTGCGAACAGAGAGTGGTGGCAGATTGCAGGAAACTATCCGTGGCATGGTCCGGGAGGAGGTCCTGACTGGCCGGCTGACACAAACATTTACTATAGCGACAGATATGATTTCCTTCCATATAGACAGGCGCCGAACACTGCACACATAGTATGGAAACGACAGGAAGCCATATCCGGCATAGTCGGAGGGGAAAAGAGGAGGGGAGAGGACAAACCAATGTTTCAAATGAGCACTGCGGCAGGTGTGCCAGATATAATCTATGCTGGAAGATGCTATGATGCGGTTACAAAAACGTTGCCCGATGGAACTACAGGGACTGTTTGGCAGTGCTATGATCTACGTACTGGAGAAATCTACTGGGAAA
This sequence comes from Candidatus Bathyarchaeum sp., assembly GCA_020344315.1. Taxonomy (GTDB): domain Archaea; phylum Thermoproteota; class Bathyarchaeia; order Bathyarchaeales; family Bathyarchaeaceae; genus Bathyarchaeum. The sequence goes on along the minus strand of CP070820.1, from coordinate 503,301 downwards.
AGACAGATGTTCCCAGTAACCGACAACCCGATTATATCGAATATGATGAAGGGCTTGGAGAAGTTCCTGGCGGTGGTGGACGCGCTTTTGGCGAAATAGGGTACGTAAGTCTTATTTACATAGGCGGTGGTCGTCTGCTAAAGTATAATCCATTTACTGGAGTTTTAGGCTTAAACGAATCTATTCCCGCGTTAACATCCTCAGCGTTGTACTACCGGAACGCCTACGCGTTGAGCGTACAGGACCTTGGTGCTGATGCAGGTGCCGAAAGGTATCGCCTAATCAACTGGACCACTGCGGGACAACCAGCAGGCTTCGGCGCGATCGGGCGCCGACCCGCAATAATAAGCAACACGACCTATGCGAGGAGCAGTCTACCTACTCTATATGACTTCGGTTCAGGCTATGGTGCAAGATATAGTAGTATTTCACCTCCTTCAATGGGAGCAACCTATGGAACAAGAGTATACGGTTATAACCTGCTAACAGGCGAAGAGCTGTGGAGCACTACACTCGAAGATGAAGGCATGTATAGTGGATCGGTTTCTATCGCTGACCATGGAAAAGTCGCAATATTGTTCAAGGGTGGGTATTTCAAGTGTTGGGATCTAGCCACAGGAAACCTAGAATGGACAAGTGAGATGATGGACTATCCTTGGGGAGAATCTAGCTTCGGGGCTTATGCTATAGAGTCAGCTTACGGCATGTTCTACCGACAATCCTATGACGGAGTCTACGCCTTTGACTGGGATACTGGAAAAATAGTCTGGAAATACGAAGCGCTAGCTAACCCGTACGAAACTCCATACCGTAACGAGGACGGCCAAACTGTATATTCTTTCGATAGTAATGCTTGGATTGCTGACGGAAAGCTGTACACCATAAACAATGAGCACACGCCAACTCCGCCCATCACCAGAGGATGGGGGGTACACTGCATCGACGCTATTTCAGGTGAGGGTATATGGAACATACAGGGAATTTGGGTTTGGGGAGGCCCAGGTCCTATAGCAGACGGATACCTCACAATTCGCAGCAGTGACGGGTTCGAATACTGCTTCGGCAAGGGTCAAACCGCCACAACAGTCACAGCCCCTGATGTTGCAGTACCAAAAGGAACCGCAATTACCATAAAAGGAACAGTACTTGATCAATCTCCAGCTCAACCGGGCACGCCATGCGTATCCAAAGAATCAATGGAGACACAAATGGAGTACTTGCACCTGCAGGCTCCAATCGACGGCATTTGGCACAATGAGACGATAACTGGTGTTCCAGTTATGTTGACGGCTATGGCTGAAGACGGCAGCTACGTTGACATCGGCACAACCACAACTGATGGATATTATGGCACCTTCGGCCATACGTGGACTCCGCCAGACGAGGGCAAGTACATGATCATTGCCAATTTCGAGGGCGACGACTCTTACGGTAGTTCAGGAGCATCAACCTTTGTTACAGTGGGTCCAGAAACAGAAGTTGATTTGGATCCTGTAGAGGATTCTGTCAGCAACGTTGAAGACTCTGTTAGCACTCTGACAACATACGTTATTGTAATACTGGTGATAGTCATCATCGCACTAGTAATCGTAGTTTACATAGTGCTCAGATGTCGCAAATAGAAACACCAAAAAAACACAAAATTTCCCTCCCTTTTTTATGGGGAGTAAAACACTGGAAGAAAAGAGGGACTGAAAAGGCGTCAACACGGGAAAAGATGAAAATCACAAAAAGCGATAGCAGATGCTTGGGATTTCAGTGTCTTTCTCCTCTAGACTGCCCGTGTTGCGCCTCAGCAAACCCTTTTCCTCCTTCTTCATCATAACCGCTTGTCACACCGACTTTTCAACATGGTTGCCCATTGTCTTTTCGTGATTTTTCGAAAAAATGGAATTTAGAGCATTTTTAAGTGTTTCAATATAGTTTATTGTTACATCAACCTACGCACGCGACGGTTAAGTCTAGGATTCAAAGGATGAGGTACGCTAATAGAATGGTTAATTAGATGTTTCAGCGTTGTGTAGGGTCAGCAAGATGCGAAGTTAACCATTGCACTCGCTGGATTCGGACCCAAAATAGAGGCAATTAAAGGCATGAAAAAAAGGTTCGCCCTTCCCATAGTTAGCCTTGTGATAATATTAGGCGCAGCATTACTCATTTCACATCCAACACTCCTCATCTCACCCCATTCCGAAAACAAAAACGAAGAAACACCAGAAATTTATGTCGGCGTCACTTTTTGCGGAGATACAACTGTGGAGGCCAAGCTGCTTATCGACAGAGTCAAAGATTTCACCAATCTGTTTGTTCTTTATTCAGGACCAATAAGCAAAAATGAAACCGCTATGACCGAAATCAGCGAATACGCCATGGCCGCTGGGTTGAACATCGTAGCATACTTTGGTGACCTCGATTCAAGAATCCTGCCTATAAAAAATTTGGAATGGCGCTTGTCCTGGATAGAAATGGCTAAGCAACGATGGCCGGATAAGTTCTTGGGAGTCCATTATTACGATGAACCAGGAGGGATCTACATCGACCTTGACTGGAATGAAACGATGTTGCCTCGGAACATGACTTTCGACGAATTAACCTATGATGCAATAACGAACATATTCGTCAGGGGTTTCCTTAGAGACGACGGCTTTGAAGCCCTTAAAGCAAATTCTCTTGATGCTTTCGTTTCTGATTATGCCCTCTACTGGTTCGATTACTTAGCGGGATACGATGTTGTGCTCGCCGAAGCGGGATGGAATCACACGTTGGTTCAGGACATTGCACTCTTACGAGGTGCAGCAAGGATGCAGAATAAAAGTTGGGGAGAAATGATAACTTGGAGATATAGACATCCGCCCTACCTAGACAGTGGAGAAAATATATATGAGCAGATGCGCACCGCCTATGAATGTGGCGCAGAATATTTCATGGTCTTCAATTTTCCCACCCTTGAAGGCAACGAGTATGGAATCCTGTTAGATGAACATTTTCAGGCACTGGAACGCTTCTGGAATGATGTGGTGAAAAACCCAGAGGTGATTCACGGTTCAATCGAGGCAGAAGCCGCCTTGGTTCTACCTAAGAACTATGGATGGGGAATGCGACATCCAGACGATAGAATATGGGGCTGGTGGGGACCAGACAATAAATCAGATCAAATCTGGACGCTCTCGCGCCAACTCCTCGAATAATACGGCCTATCGTTAGACATAATCTATGAGGACCCAGAGTTTCCTGTCACAGGTGAATATCCACAGATATACTACTGGAACCACACAACCTCATCATCGACTCGATGAGAACAAGAACACTTTAGGTTCATTCTTGCCCGCGCAGTAGTAAAACATTCGAGCATAATTGCAATGAAAAATGCCCAAAAAAAGAAGAAAAGAGGCTAAAATAACATGGAAAATCGGTTGCAGGGTCAAGTTCAGTCAGACTCGGAATCAGCTGTTTTACTTAACATTTATATGCACCTTCCTGACCTCTCTCAAAGTTAACAGATAGGTTATATGCAAACTTACGATTGGAGATTCCGAAATATCATGAGCCGAAGAGACGACAGTTCTGTCATGCGCATTGTGAAGAAACTTGCCAAGACAAAACTTAGCGGTGTCGCTCTTCAGAAGCTGGAGCAACTTGCAACCAGGGTGGGTGTAGAAGAGAAGGAACTGTTTCAGCTCTATGTTGAGAGCAAGAATCGTTCTTTGGTGAAGAATTTTGCATCCACTCCCTACAATGAGAGAATCCTGTTTTTGCCTCAATGTCTCCGCGCCAAGGATTGCCCTGCTGAATTAGGTAAGTATGGCTATGAATGCCAAGGGTGCGGAAGATGTAGTGTAGAGAAGATTAGGCATGTGACCGAGAATCTTGGGTATAAAGGGACGTTCATTTTGCCTGGGGGAAGTATAGCTAAGAAGATTCTTCTTGAGATGAAGCCTAAGGCAACTTTAGGTGTTGCTTGTTTTAAGGAGCTTGTTCTGGGTAGTTATCTCTGTGAGAAGTTAGGGATTATTGGTCAGGGTGTGGCGCTAATTCGAGATGGCTGCATCAACACGCTTGTAGACTGGAGAGCCCTAACTGAGACTCTGAACATTCATAGGTTCTGAGCAAATGTAGCTCAGAAGAAAAATCAGTCATTTATTTGTCAGCAGATTGGATTTTGATTAGTTTACTTCTGTAGATAGCTACGGCAACTGCAAGAACAACGAGTGTGAATAGCATTGGTGTCCATGAAGGAAACTCTGGAATTACGTACTGTTCATTCACAGCACTGGGATCCAAAATATTAATTAGACCCATCTCTCCAGTGCGTCCTCCTACAAGGTAGATTGTATCATCAACGGCGATAGCTTTGGCAAGAACGCGATCCGTCGGCATTGCTGTCCCTTCCGTCCAATTACCACTTAATGAATCATAGACTACGGTTTGGTTGAGATCAAAGAAAGAAATGCGTTTGGATGAGTTTGCTCCTGTTGTCTCAGCGACCGTTAAGGATAGTCCATAGACCTGTGAGGATGCCCCAAAACTCCAGCTATCGGTAGCCGGATCGTAGATTTCAAAAAAGTTGCCCGACCCGAGTCCATAAACATTGTCAGAATCTCCACCAATTGTATATATCTTATTGTCAATGACAAATGACACGGTACTCCAAATATCGCCTATGGGAGGCGTTTTTGTGGTCCACGAGTCGGTTAAGGGATCGTACTCTTCGGTTGTGTTCACAACATGCGATGTAAATGACAATGCTGTCCCAGTACCAGACATAGGACCGGCGTCGCCTCCAATAGCGTATATTATCCCCTTGACAACGGCGACTCCCAAGTAAGCTCTTGCTTGATGCATCGGCGCCTTGGACTCCCAATAATCCGTTTCCACCGCAAAAGCTGGATTTTAAAATGGGCACTGATATTGCCACGAAAAAGGAAAGAAAATAGTAACGATGAATCAGATGAGAGTTGTCTCCGCGATCTATACCTAAGTAAAGGGAAAACCTACTTTTTGGCGTATCTTCTTGGGAGAAAAGGGAACAAGAACAGCGTCTGATAGGAAACGCCCCAGCTTTGGAATAAGCCCCACAGCATCAGTTCCCAACTTACAAAGAATAACATGCTCAAGAGTACCCAACGAATCCGCTTTGATAATATCCCGATAAACCCGCGACAACTTCAAGGCTCGCTCAACATCAGAAAAAAGAGAACCTAAAACAATCAACCGATCAAATCCAACACGAACCCAACTGCTGAAAAGAGAAAACTGCGCCTCGGAGAGGCTAGCTTCAACACTATTTCCCTCATCCTCAACACCAGTAACAACCTTAACTTCAAGCGGCAAATTATCATACAAACAAAAAAGCTCAACCAATCCTTGAAGCGGAATCTCTTTACCGTCAGCCAACTGGGCACGCAACCGCTGCACCGACAGAACAGCATCACAAACCCTCGGAGAAAAAACCCCCAAATCCACGTAAAGCTCACTTTCGCCTTTACTAGAAAAAACAACCCTACCGCGTATAACAGAAAACCTTTCCACATTATCAAAAGAAACAGGAGCCAACCCGACTTCTCGATCAAGCAAACTCAAGGCTGCGGTTTCATCATCGCCCGAGACCTCTATCCGCACCCATCCCCGATTCGTTGTCCCAGCAAAACTCAACTGAACCTTAAGACCTCTACACAGAGAAGAATAAACAGTCTCAAAAGTTTCTGGAGAGACAGAGCCGTAAAGCTTCTCAAGCACTGTAACTGTCGGCATCAAAATCGCCTATCAGAGGAGAAAGCTCTTCATGAAGCCTTATAATTCGAGCTAATGCAGGATGGTTCGCTCCCAGATCCAACGAAAGATTCAGAAGAGTCCTTTCTATAGGCACCACCCTCAACCCTTCAATCAACTTGTCAGCGTAAGTCACAATTTTTTCTTCCAGCGTAATTGGAAGATAATCCTTCACGGGCCAACCAAGTTCCTTTGCTTCATCAGCGGTTATTCCTCCGCCCACATGATGCTCAATGATTGAAACTATGGACTCTGGCAAGTTCAATGACTCGGCGATTTCCACGCCTACAATAACATGATTTACATTATGAGTTTTTGAGCGTCCAATGTCGTGAAGAAGAGAACCGACCTCAACAAGTTTAACATCAACATCCAATCCTCTATTTTTGCAGGAGTTCGCAAATTTCACAGCAAGAGCAGAGACCGCCTTACAATGAGCAATAACCTCCTTGGAACACCCGCTTTCAGAAAGAAGCCTCAGCGCCGTCTGAGACGACGGCAGTTTCTCAATCACCTAATTCCTTCCTCAGCTGCTCAACCTTTTGAGCCAAGGTATTTTTAAGTTCACCATTGTCAAAGTGCATCAAGAGTTTGTTGCAGGTGGGGCATCGAAAAACAAGTTCCATAGCATCTTCGAAGGGAATCCGATTACATCCTTCTGTGGAGCAATAATAAAAGTCATGGTCCTGCTCATACCTGAGCCTCGCCTCCAATTTCTCCAGAACACGACGCTTCTGGTTTAAAATGAAGCCTTCAAGCTGGTCCAGCTGAAGTCTCCAATGGAAGATAAACCATCCCGTATTCTTATCACGGGACCTTCTTAACCCAACTAGAGAGTGATCATAGAGCTTGTAGAGAATCTTGCGGACAGTGTTGAGCCGTATCTCGGTTTTGGCTGCAATATCATCATCTGTGGTTTCACCGGTTTCTTTGAGGCAACCGACAATCTGAACCGCCTCTTCGCCCCCAAAGGCTTCGGCAACCTTGTGTAAAGTTTTTTCATCTACGAAAGACAACATTGAAACGTTCTACTCCACTCACTAATATATGAGGAAACAAAGCTTAAATCTCTTACCAAAACATCAAACAGACTAAACTTTAACGACCTTTTTTCCTCTAGCCTGAGGAACGATTTTCATGTTCGCGTTATGGACAAAATCTTTCGAAAGCTCTTGGCCTTCAAAAAACCGGTCGAGAAAAACAGCCAAGCTGGAGCATTCCGAGTGGGGCTGGTTCCCCACTGCAACATTGAAATCTGAGACTGCCTCGCTGAAGAATCCAGCGGGCACTTTTTTGCTGCCCACAATAACTAGCACATCCTTTCCCGTTTTCTTGATTCTCTGGAGGATGTCGCTTGTTTGGATATTTTCTCCGTACGCCGTGAGGTGAACTATGACTCCGTTTTTGGCTCTCCATTCTTTCACCACTCGTCTCCAAGGCTTTCCCATCTCAAAATGGAAGACACCTCCCCAGCGTGCCATAACCTTTTCAACGGTCTCCTTGACCTTAGCATCTTTTATGTCTGCCAGAATGAATCCGGAGGCGCCTAAAGCTCGGGCAGTCAGAGCCACATGAGAGGTGAGCCGTTTATCTCTGTACCTATGTCCCCATCTCAGAACAACAACTTCCGGCAACTTTTCTTTCTCCGTCATTTTTGGCTTGATGCTTAAACGTACCTCCTAGTTTTTCCACGCATCCCCTCACTTTGTCTGCAAACCAGGGAATCGATCTGAAAACAACCTTCGCAATGTCATCTTCATATTTAACGTTCTGCACGTCGGAGCGACCGAAGAGCCATGAAACGAAGGACATGGTTTCGTCAGTTATTGGCAGAGAAAAGGACGCTTCGACAAAATCTTCAAGGTGCCGCGTAATCTCCTTTTTCAGCGAGGATATGTTAATTCCATGTAATGCTGAGATAGGAACCGGGTTTGGCGCGAGTTCCTCTAGAGATTCAGTCTTGCCCGTTATTTCGTCTCCTTGTAGCAAATCAATTTTGTTAAGGACGGTTACCACGGGTATTCCTGTTGCTCCGATTTTTTGGATTGTATCGAGACTGCAAGAGAGTTTTCGTTTAATTTCTTCTTTGGGTTCGCTTAGGTCGACAACTAGGATAATCAGGTCTGAAAGGATTGTTTCCTCAAGGGTGGAATGGAAGGCTTGAACTAACTTTAATGGCAGACGGTCAATGAAACCTACAGTGTCGGTTAATAAGACCTTTCTTTTGGAAAAAAGTACCGCTCGGGTTGTTGTGGAAAGAGTGGTAAAGAGATTCGGGTCAACAGGAACAGTTTCTGCTACGAGCAAATTAAACAGTGAACTTTTACCTGCGTTTGTGTATCCAGCCAAGGATATCGAAGAGAATCCCAGCTCGGCTCTTCGGAGGCGATGTAGTTGTCGTTCCTCTCGTTTCTTCTTCAGTTTGTTTTGGATAGAAGTGATTCGCCGTCTCACAGTTTCGTAGTAAAGGTCCACCTCATACTTTCCCAGCCCCATGAATCCTGGCTGCTCTTCCATTCTTGCCAGTCTCACTCTCTCTTTTGCTCTTGACAGCTCGTATCGTAGACTAGCTAGCTGAATCTGAAGCTCCGCCTCATAGGTTGACGCTCTTCTGGAAAAGATTTCGAGGATGAGTTGTAAGCGGTCAATAGCCACTAGACCGGTAACTTTTGCTAGGTTATAGGCTTGAACAGGCGTCAATTCATTATCGAATATAATCTTCTCGGCACCAGTTTCTTTCACCAAATCGGCTAGTTCCCTTACTTTTCCTCGTCCAATCTGATAGCGAGAGTCCCGCCTCCTGACCTGTTCAAGGGAACCTGCAACAGTGTATCCTGCTGCCTTGGCAAGGCTCCTGAGTTCATCTAGGCTTGAATGTTCTGAGGAAAGCCGCCGTTGAACTATGATTGCTTTCGTTGCTTCTTTTCCTCCTTTCCCTGCTCTTTCAGCAGAACAAGGTCTCCCAATGTTGTCCCACGGGGTTTAGATAATGTAACAAACTGAGTTTTAGGTTCTGAGGGAGGAACACGAAGCTTTATCTTCAGTGCGTGCTCCAGCTTTTCTGCAAGAACGAGATCAGGAACCATTTTACCACTTTCAATCTTACGGAGAACCGAAACTTTCTCTCTGATCTTTCTACCTAAATCCTCATGGCTCAGTTCTAGCCCTCTTCTAGCCTGTCTCACTCGCTTACCAAAGTCGTCCACAAGCTCCAAGGTTTCAGTCACCGATGGAACCGGCTTTCTTCGTGAGACAGGAATTATTGGCTGACGCATTGCTCTCTTTTTGGCACGGCGTTGAGGCTTAGGTTCCCAGTAACCAGAGCTTAGTTTGGCGCATTTACCGCAGACGGTCATCTTGGCGCCTTCAATTATTGCCCTTAAGGGGTTACCGAATATTTGACGACCACATACTTCGCACTGCACGAGAAACCATCCACCTGAACTATTTCATAACAGTCGATTCTTTATACTTGTCGATTTTATATAACTTGACCGTCAAAACCCAAAGGAACAGCTGAAAAAGCCACAAATTTTTTAGGGAGACAAATGTAATCATAGATTGTGGAGACGATTATATGCCTATGGCTTTCGTGTTGATAAACACTGAAATAGGATCTGAAAACGAAGTTTTAGAGGACCTGAAGAAGATCGAGGCAGTGAAGGAAGCTTACATGGTTTACGGCGTTTACGATGTCGTAGCTAAAGTCAGCGCAAATACTATGGATAAACTTAAAGAGATTGTTACTTGGCATGTGAGAAGGCTGGACAAGGTTCGATCAACCTTGACCATGATAGTGATCGAAGGACAAAAGTAGCCTCCACCTCCCCCCTTTTCTATCCAACTTTTCTCAATCCGAAAGAAACAAACGTACACATGAATATTCTTATTCACCCATCAATCTAATTACAGCCACGAGCGGAAGCTAATGGTTAAGCTACACATAGGATTCGACGACACCGATTCCCCAAAGGGAGGCTGCACCACCTACATAGCCGCCCTCCTCGTCGAAAAACTGAGCCTCATGGGAGTCTCCTTCATGGACTACCCCAACCTAATCAGGCTTAACCCTAACGTCCCATGGAAGACCCGAGGCAACGGAGCGCTCTGCCTGCGAATCAATTGCCACGAAGATACCGTAGACAGAATCAGGGAGACAGTCGTGGATGCAATCGAGGCAAACGCTGAGCTAAGTTACAGCGGAACCGACCCCGGAACTGTCTTTCTTTTCGATAATGTTCCCCAAGAAATCAAGGACTTCGCAAAAAAAGCCGAGCAAGACATAGTGAAAATGGAGGAAGCCTTAAAGCTCGTTAAACGATTTGACGCCGAAGCGGTTGGATTTAAAAAGGGAAGAGGAATCATAGGAGGCTTAGCCGCCATCGGAGAAGAGCTGAACGGAGACCACACCTTTGAGCTCATAACGTATAGAACCCCAGAAAATCGTGGCGAACCCCGTCGAGTGCAGGCTTCATCCGTGAAAATTATGGCTGCGAATTCGTCTCTCACCTTCAGCAACATAGACCCTGAAACGGGCAGAATCCTCATTACTCCCAGAGGACCTGACCCCATCCTTTATGGAGTCAGAGGCGAGAATCCTGAGGTTGTTAAGCAAGCCCACGAGATTATCCGCTCAGATGAACCGGTTGAGAGGTGGGTGATTTTTCGCACAAACCAAGGAACCGACGCTCACCTGCGAAAGGTCAGCGCCGTTACGGAGATTCAGCCTTACAATCCGGTGGTTGTTCAGGGCGTGGTATCCAAGGAACCCCGAGTAATCCAGGGCGGTCACGTAATCTTTTCGATACAGGACACAAGCGGAGAAGTGGATTGTGCCGCCTATGAACCTACAGGAAATCTCAGCAAAATCTCAAGAAAACTGAATTCTGGAGACGTTGTAAAAGCCTCTGGCGGTGTTCGCCCCGCCTCTTCAAATTATCAGTTGACCATTAATCTGGAAAAGATTATGATTCTGGAAGTGGTTCCCAGAATATCTTTTGTTAATCCATTCTGTCCTGAATGTGGAAAGAGAATGAAGTCCATGGGAAAGAATCAGGGATTCAGGTGCGAGAAATGTGGCTTTCGTTCCTCACAACTGAAGAAAGTGCAAGTTGAGGAAGAACAGGAACTTAAGAGGGGACTCTACATTACTACCCCCCGGTCTCAGAGACATCTAACAAAGCCCCATTGCAGATACGGAAGAGAAAAAAAAGGTGCACCCAAAGAAGTGATCAAAAACTGGCATTCCCCATGAGAAGGGGAGAACCGCTTCTCCACATATATAGAGGCTAAGTTTCGGAGTTTTTTCATCCTATTCAGCCGTTCTTTTTGACAGTAAACTTAAATGCTTATGTAGAAAAGAAGAGTTACGGCTTGAAAAAAAGGGGACATCATGAAGTTCTCGTTCATAAACCCGGGTCCAAATCCTGAACTGCCCATCGAAGATGTTAGGAAGATGATAGGAGCAGCCCCTCCCCTCGGCATGCTCTACATAGCAACCTACCTCAGAGAAGAAGGAATAGATGTCTCCATACTAGACGAAGCATCACAGGGCTACTCCTTGAAAGGCACCGTTGACTGGGTTAAGAAAGAAGACCCTGACATCCTAGGCTTTTCCACGTGCAGTAGTTCAGGCCGCAAAGCAGCATTTATTGCGGAGAGAGTGAAGAAAGAGAACCCTAACATCATCACTGTTCTAGGCAATTTCTATGCAACCTTCAATGCTGAGAGAATTCTGAAGAAATATCCTTTTGTAGATATTATTGTCCGTGGAGAAGGAGAATACACCAGCCTCGAACTAGCAAAGTGCTTGGAGAAAGAGAGAGACCTGAAGAAAGTGCTGGGAATCAACTTCAGAGAGAAGAACCGGATAATTTCAACTCCTGACAGACCCCTAATCAAGGACGTTGACTCCCTACCTTTTCCAGACCGGGAACTGCTGGATGTGGAATATCACAATACCACCGCTGGAATAGTTGTTGCACCGAAAAAGTTCAGCAGCTTCGTCTCCTCCAGAGGCTGTGTTTTTCAATGTCGCTTCTGTGGATGCCGAAGATTGGCGCGAGACCTCTGGCGTTCCCGATCTGTAGATAACATCCTTGAGGAGCTGCATCTTCTCTCCAGTCAGGGTTACAAACAGTTTCTTTTTGTAGATGACAACTTCACCTTGAACCCAAAAAGAGTGATCGAGATATGCCGTAGGCTGAGGAAAGAGAGGGTGGATGTGGAATTTTTTGCGGAAGGCAGAGTTGATCATTGCCCTCAAGATATGCTGCAGGAGATGGTGCGGGCAAACTGTAAAATGATCTATTTTGGAATCGAAAATGCCAGTCAGAAGGTTCTGGATTACTATGATAAACGTACAACTCCGCAGCAGGCAATAGATGCAGTTAGAAAAGCTAGGAGGGCAGGGATAGATGTGATAGTCACATCGTTTATTTTGGGTGCTCCCCACGAAACAAGAGAAGATATTCAGAACACCCTAAAGTTTGCGCAGAAACTGCAGGTGGACATCCCCCAATTTAACATTCTAGCCACTTTCCCTGGAACAGACATCTGGGAGGAACTGAAGATGCAGGGCGTCTTGGATGAAGAAAAGCATTGGGAGACCGGGGTTTTGGTGCCTAAAGTCTCCCCGGACGCTGTGCCCTGCGAAGAGATAGAGCAGATGATCCATAATGGTTATCAACGATTCTTCATTCGTCCAGATTATGTTGTGAAGCAATTGCTTAGAATCGGCACAAGTTCCTACCGATTCAACGTTCTCCTCAACAACCTCAAGAGAGTTGAAACCGTCGCCGAAAGCGTGAGAATGGTCACCTAGAACATCCTTCATTTAATCTTTACTATTTTCCAGAAAAAGGCTGTTTTCAACAATTAAGTATTATTAGGCTTCAAATATGTTTCAGGGCGATGGTGCGGGGGACTGGATTCGAACCCGCTTCAACCAACTTGCATGCTTCTTGGATCGTCTCGGCAACTCTAACGGTGTATTCATCGCTTCTAAAGTTAACAAGGTGTGTGTAGATTAACGTGTTCTTTAGGTTCCGGTGTCCCATCTTCCTTTGCACATAGAGAATATCTTTAGTGCGATGGTATAGCATAGTGCCGAAGAAGTGGCGGAAACTATACAATGATATTTTCAATAACTCCGGTCTTTGAAGCTTCTCGACGGTTCTATACTTGATGTTATGGAATTCTCTTCGCATCGTCTTAACTTTCGCAAAAATGCGATCCTTCAAGCCAACTTTGTATTTACCCACATGTTCTTTGAGCATCGCCAAAGTTCGCGGTTTCAATTCGAGCGTTCTTCCACGCCCGCCTTTAGCGGTTTCAACATTCACCGATCCCCTCGTTAGATCATACCACGCTAAAGTGCTCCGGTGCAACTCAATCGGTCGCATTCCCGTGTCGCGAAGGATGCTAAGAGCCAAAGCGTATTTCTTTCCGGCGTTAGCTATGAGAATACTAATTTCCTCTTCTGTCGGCACATAGGGCGGTCGATCATCTCTCACGTAGCGTGGTCTTCGCCACATCAAGCCGTTGTATTTTACATAGCGGTCGTAAACGTCGCAGAGCACTTCCTTGTATCCGTTGCTTGATTCTTTGGCGGCTATGTATTCCTTCACAGCGTCCGGATCGTTGAGGTTCACTCTATGCCTCTTCATCATCCGAAGCCGCTTGCCCGTTGTCTTGATGGTGCTCTCTGCATAGCCGTCCTTCTTCATCTCCCACAACGTATCAAAAATATGTCCGCCGCTAGACGGGTGGGATGTATCCGATGGTGCGGGGGACGGGATTCGAACCCGTGGAGGCCTGCGCCAGAGGATCTTAAGTCCTCCCCCGTTTCCTAGGGGATCTATCTGACCCGCTAATTAGACCTGGCTCGGGTACCCCCGCCACCCAACCTCATATCATACCTTCGACATAAATTTTACTTGTCCCCTTTTGGGCTAGATTTGCTTTCCTTTTCCAAAGAGCCATTTCACAAATTAAAAGACTACCTAGACCCGGTTCTTCCTGCGCTAGGGTTATAACAGTCAACATGCAAGAGATATTTTGGCGGGAAAAAAGCTGGGCGGGTATAGAAAGCCCATTCAACTTTCTACCGAAGCCTAGCCAGGATTAGGGCACGAACGGCAGAACCACAGCCGGTGTAAGCCTCCTAACAGGGAAAAGGGAGAGAGCTCGGGGTCACGGGTTCAAATCCCGTCCCGCCCGCCATCTACAGAAACAACAGTATTACATAGATTAGATAAAAAAAAATACAATTCGACGGAAACTGATATTGGAAAACGCGAAGTCAATCATAAGAAAGGCTTATCTCATTCTTATGTGCAGCCAGCCTCTTCCACCCTTCTTTAGTTGTTGACCTTTGTTGCGAGTTGGTTTAGGTGGAACAAATCTTCTGATTGTGTTCTTCTGTTTACGTATTTTATTTCTGATGAATTTGCCCCATCCGCCTATTGTCGAATTTGGAGGAACTGCCTTTTCTGCATCCAAGCTCAGATGTTCTTGCACTATATCGAAGAATTCCAGAGGCTTATAATCTCTTGTTGCCTTAATCACGGTTCCACGCTCGACAAACAGCCCCGAATAGTCCTGTTTAGCGATTCCCTCTGCTCTAATCTTGTCATCAATCCGATTTCGCCACAAATCTTTCCACTGGCCCCTTAACTCGTCAACGAATACCTTTACTTCATTAGTTTCCATTTCTTGATTCCTCCATTACACCTGCGGGCTAGAGTACATCTGCAGATTCTTCGCCAAACGAGCCAACAGATGGTCGGGTTGATTTTCCTCAGGTGTTTGGATGCTATTAGGGGTCTTCTTTGTTCAGTAATATAAATACATGAGAAAGGAAATTCCCTACTCATTTTCTGTACTTTTGTTCTATAATTAGAATACGTAAAATACGCGTTTCGTATTCTAGAAGATTTCAAGGAATGATATGAAGAACAGATTCACAACATATTTATGCGTTGCATCAACAACCTCATCTCTCAAGAGGATGGTGTATGTCAGTTATCGATGAGATTCTTTGGTTGCTCAGAAACGGTAAGTGGCATGAATTGGAAGAAATCAGAGAAAAAATTGCACTATCCAAATTTAAGGTAGAAATCGCTGTTAACTTTCTATCGGAATACAACTTTATTCAGTTAAAAGAAAAAACAAGAAGAGTTAGACTTCAACCCTTAATATTTGAATTCATCAAGAAAATTCAACGCATCGAAAAAGAAGAATTAAGTCATTAGGCTTTTAAGGGTGCGATAGGCTTTGAGAAACTTGAAACCCTTCGACGTAGTTCTAAAACCATTCAGCTTTGCGCCTTCTTTCTTCGAGTAGGACGCCAAGAACCCCATGTCAAGAAGAAGTTGTAGGTAGACTTGTAATTGTCTATGGCTTAGATTGCATCTGTACATTATGCGCGTCTTCTTTGTGCCTTTGTTAGCCGCAATCAAAATGTTAGCCATAATATCGATGTCACTTCTTTTTCTAATCCTAAGGGAAGAAAGCGGCTTTGAGCCAAATTTACTTTCCATCAAAAAAACTCCAAAAATAGTTTTGTTCAACAACAATACTAGTTTAAGCTATACCTCCGTATTTAAAATTTGTGCAAATCATTCGCCACAACAATTCAGACATGTATTTCACCGAAAACTGAGTTATTAAAGAACTGTGGAAAAAGGAGAATCCTGCCCATAGGCGAACCGAGTTAGCTCTCACCAATCCAAGTTTTTGCGCACATGCACAATGGCTACTCAAGGTTCTCGAAGTATCCTCCATAGACGGCGGTGCCAGAAAATCATGAAACATGAAAGTAACTTGGAAAAGCACTACTACAAAAGATTTGTTGAACACATTAGAGGGACAGTTATTGAAAGGTTAACAGCTAAAGCATGAAACTTAAAATACCTTCAAACATTCATTTTAAGTGGGTTGGAATACCAGAAATGGGCACTGGGAAAACCGAGCTGAAATACACCATCGAAACTGAGCTATCTTCTGGAAATCTCAAGTTTCTCCCAGAATTTCTGAAGCGTAATTACTTGCTTCAACAAGAGAAGTATAGAGACTTCAGAAACGTAGGCGTCACCGTTGAAAACGAGATGTACTTTCTCACTTACAGAGTTCGGATTTCAGGGACAGAACAATATGTGGATGTCGTGGTTGAGGCTGGTGTTCCGATAGAAGTAACGATGAGGCTCAGTGATTCAGGAATTTCAAAAACTTTTCTCGATCAGCTGTATGAGGATCTGTTTCTGACAGTTCAGTTGTTTGAAGAAGAAGTCCGAAAAACTACGTTATACCTCGCATTTATGCCAGGTGAAAAAATTGTTCCAGAAAGGGAGAGAAGAGGATTAATCGGAAGAATCTTCACAGAATCCATGTTACCCCTTTATATCATGTTAACTGCCTTAACTTTCGTTTTTTTCTTGATATTCGACGTCTACGGACCCCTAGTTTTCGTTATTCTCATGTTTGCTTTGGCAATTTTCTCAGGAAAGATTGTTGCCAGAAGCGGACACTGGAAGATCACAGAAGATCAACAAGAGATAATCCTACTGCAATATCATTTTTCGCCCGAAAAGTTTGAAGGTTTCCGGAAAAAATACGCCAAAAACATCTCTGAAATCAGGAAGAAAATATACGATGCTTCCGTCGCTCTTGGTAAATCACCTGACTGCGAAGCCTCCAGCAGAATCTTCTCGGCTTACGGTATCGACTGCAAATCAGAGAATCTCTCCGTTAAGAGAATTAACATTTACCAGATCGTGAGGAAAGCAGCTGAAAAGTTTGGGCTTTCAATGCCAAAAATTGTAGTGTCAAACACTATAATTCCAAACGCTGCGGCGGCTGGTCCAAGCGCCAGTTTGGGAACTGTATTGGTTACAACTGGAATCTTGACGCAGCTTGAGGAGAATGAGTTGTTAAGCGTGATCGGTCATGAGATGAGCCACCTAAAGGCTCATGATCCCATGGTCATGTCCTCCCTGTCTAGCTTGGAATTCCTGTTGCGCTTTTACGTGTTCCTGCCATACATAACTTACTTCGGTCTCATATCCTTCTGGGTCTACTTCATAGTGGCCATAGGACTCATCTACTTCTTCGGAAAGTTCCTAGAAGGCAGAGCAGACCTGGACTCAGCTAAAGTGATTGGGCAACCGAAAGCGATGGCAGAAGCCTTGAAAAAAATAGGCTTCAAAAGACTCTTTCCCCTTTACAAGAGGGAACCCGCTTTCAGAGGCTACCGCAGGTCAGAGTGGCTTCGCTTTGATCCTCACCCGCCTGCTTACCACAGAATCGCCCAACTTGAAAACCTCAAAGAACCAGAGAAAATAGAACACACTTTCCTCAGGACTGTAAAAGAAAACCTCAAAGGTTTTCTCAGGGCATAACCTTTGCCAAGACCTGTTTGATTCTGGCTGATTGAAAAAGAAGTTAATTACCTCAAGAGGCGTGTAGTATAAGAGTGGAGTAGCTTACCATGGTACCTGAAGTTCTAAAACTATTTGCCAAAATGTTTCTCATAATCACCGTGCTCACCACGGTTTTCTTTTACTTCCTCGCTATCTTCCTAGGACCAGCATTGTTCTATTTCACGCCGCAGGGGATCGACGCCAGCATACAACATTTGCCATCTCTGCCAGTCTGGTTTTTCACTATAATAGGATTCGATATTCCCATAGGGCTTGACTATGGTGTAGTCTTCCTGTTTATTTGGGGCGTCTTCACGGTAAGCCTTGTTGCGGCTTGGAAACTCAGAGAAAATTTCCACAGAGTAATCCGAGAAAGCGTTGTTCGACCTGTTAAGAAACTTTTCAGCAACTGCCTCTTCGCAATGCCTCTGATAAACAGCATGACATTAATCACCCTTCTTGTAGTTCAAAGCTTTCAGGAAGTTGGCGGTATCCCAACAGGAACAGCCCCTCTGCCAGGCGAGCCTTTCTTGGATTTTTTCGAGCTGTCCTATGCTGCAGTGATTGAGGAAATTGGTTTTCGAATTATACCAATCGGCGCTTTCCTTGTAGCTTACTTATTCTGGACCAAGCAGAAAGTAGTGACGCTTTCTTTTAGGCAAAAACTAAAACTCTTCGTTATGGCCCCGTTGTTTCCGGATAGAGCCAAGAGAATGGTTGGCGCGAAAACGGTGGATGAGTATGGAGTAAGGGGTGGAATCAGCTTAGGCGAGTGGGGGATGGTTCTCTTTACTTCAATAACTTTCGGTTTAGCTCACTTTCTCTTGGGAGGCGGTTGGGAGATTGGAAAAACAACCTCTGCTGCGCTTGCAGGCTTGGTTTTGGGCTTAAGTTATCTCGTTTATGGCGTTCAAGCATCCATAATCATCCACTGGTTCTTTAACGCTTACATGAACACTTATGTTCTCTTTTCAGAAATCTACCCCATTGCAACTCCTTTGGCTAATGCAGTAGTCATCTTCACGGTCATTCTTGGAATTCTAGGATGGGCAGCAATAGTAATCTTAGGATATTTTAAGCTGATTAGAGCTATCACAGAAAAGGGTGAAAACAAAGAAGATCAGGCTACGTCGAACTTACCAATATCTCTTCAGTGAGATTACTTATCTCAACAGTTCGCTGTTCCCTCTTTTTCATTTCCCGCAGAACCACTTTCTCAGCCTTAAGTTCCTCGGGACCAACGATAACAGCATAAGCGACTCCCCGTCTGTCAGCATCCGCCAAGGCCCTTGAGACAGCGCGTCCCATGACCTCGACTTCCACAGGCAACCCTGCTTTCCTCAGCATGGCTGAGAGTTCTAGGGCCTTTGCTTTAGACTCGTTTTTTACCGAGATAACTACAACACTTCTCTCCTTTGCGGTTTTTGGAGAAACCTTCTGTTTGTTGAGGGATAAAACAATGCGATCAATCCCTTGGGCAACTCCTACCGCAGGAATTGATTCTCCTCCAAAGAGTTGAATCAGCTTGTCGTAGCGTCCTCCGCCGCCCAATGCCACATCGATTTCTGGAATATATGACTCAAAGATCATCCCAGTATAGTATTCGAGGCCCCTAGCGAAGCCCGCTTCCACCATAACATCCATTTGTTCTCCATTATCTCTCACAAGCTCAAAGATTTCCCAAAGATTCTCTACAGCAGCAAGAGCGCCCTCGTACTCCTGAACCGTTTCTTTCACGCTTTCGAGAACCTGAAAGGCGTCTTCTCCCCTTGTTTCAAAGAGCCTTTCTAAGGTTCTTAGACCCTTCTGTGAAACATTTGCGCCGCGGGCGTTTGCAAGGGCGTCTTCCCAATTTTTCTTGTCCAGCAACTGCATGAGACGGTTCTGCTGTCCTTCATCCAGTCCTTCCTGATTCAGAATCCCCCTGAGGATTCCTGTGTGTCCAATTTTGAAGCGGTAATTTTGGAGTTCCAGTCTCTTGAGGAGGTCGTTGGTGAGTATGAGGATTTCCGCATCTGCCTCCGGTCGGGTGGAACCGAAGAGTTCATAGTTGGCTTGCCAGAACTCTCGGAACCTTCCATATTGAGGCTCGTCATAACGGTAGAGGCTTCCTGTAGAAAAGAGTCGCATGGGTTTGGGTTCGTTTCTCATTTTGGTGGCCACCAATCTGGCGACAGAGGCTGTGAATTCTGGTCGCAAAGCCACCTTTCTGCCCCCCAAGTCCTCAAAGTTGTACATGCGTTGCCGAATTTCTTCGCCAGTCTTAGCCGCCAAGAGCTCATAGGATTCCACGACTGGAGTGATTATCTCTTCGTAGCCGTAGAGTTTAGAAACTTCCCTGGAAACCTGCTCGACATATCTCATTTTCTCGGCGTCGTTGGGTAGGAAGTCCCTCATTCCCCTGACAGTTTTGAACATTTTATCTCACCAAGGTTTTCATTTTAGATTAAGCTGTGAAAGGGAATAGTAAACGATTTCGCCTCTCCTGTTTATAACTGCAAGCACCAAGTTTTTCTTGAGGCTCTGAACGTACCGCTGCGTTCTCGCCAGCTCCTCCACTGTGACGGGCTGGCCTTCTTGTATGCCGAATATTAGGTGTTTAGCGGTCTCTTTTCCGTAATCTCCTCGCTCGTAAAGTCTAAAATCGATTCCTAGACCGAAGCCTTCCCGCGCCACGTATCCGCGGCTCCTCAGGTCCCGATATATAAGGTATCTGACCCAAGCGTCTTTGTCAACTGCCTGAAAACGTTCTAGGAGGTCCTGAAAAACCATCTTTTCTCCGGTTTCTTCATTCTCAAGCTCTAGTGTTTCTTTGGCGAGAAGAAAGAGCGCCTCATAGAAAGTTAGATTACATTTATCGTCTTCAAGGACGCCGTAGCCTCGCGAGGAAAGCTCTTCCACTCCTTCCGGTGAAGAGACAGTGACAACCTTTTCTTTCAGAGAGGCAGCTATCGTTATTTCCTCAGCCTGACTCTTCTCAGCCTCAACTTCCGGTTTACCCAAGGCCAAAACCTTCAATTATTCACTAACCAGCCTATCATAATGTCTTAAGATTTTAATCTTTAGTCAACTGATAATTTTAAACCTCTTTTTTGGAGCACGCAGGTATTCGATTTGTATTTGTGTTGAACGAGTGAACAATAATATTTATTAAGACTCAATATTCTAGATATGGATGGTGGACAATGTGAAAAAACCATCACTTATCGGCAGCTCTGTTTTGTTACTAGCTCTTCTGATTTCAATGACCTTTCTTGCTATATCTGTGCAGGCTCAGGGCAATAATAACCCCAACAGACTTCGCGGATCGCCAGTTTATGTACTCAACATTTTGGGAAAGAAATCCGATTGGAAAGGACAAGGCGACTATAACAATCCTGACAGACACACCATATTCGTTCCGCAGAACACAACCGAATGGTACGAGCAGACCGGAATAACCCCTGGCACTTACGGCAACCTTACAGCTGATGGCTCAATTCTTCTATGGATGACAAGTGGACCCGAATTTGCTGTGCTAGACGGAAATGCCTTTGACGATGGAAATGCCAGCCTGCAAATAGAGAACGGCAAATACTATGTTTACGTTGCAGCACTTGCCAAACCCGGTGGCGACAGCACCCTAGATGGTTGGTATTATGACAAAGAAGGCAGTGCCTGTTACAGACTGGGTGAAATCAAAAGAATTCCTCGTGAAAAGGGTCAACCTATTTGGGTAGTCACAACCGATCTATTCTACATAACATGGGAGCAACTCTTAGCCCTTGGCTACACCCCGGAAGAACTAATGCTCTACTTTGGAGAAGAACAAGTTGGACAACCAATCTGGATCTTTGATTTCCTTCAATTCTTGGAAGACACATACGGGGATACAGACTACTACTTCTGGAAACTTGACAATAACGGCAACAAACACATCCAACTACGTTTCTATAAGTAATAAAAACCACTTTCTTCCCCCTTTTTTCCTAGTACCGACTTCCAAGTTCCAATCTTACAAGATAGCATCTGCACTTAGTTCATTCGTCAACATTATCATTATGTACAATTAATCCAGAATTTTCAAAAAATTACTCTGCTAGATTTTCAAAGATTTAACCCCTCAGGTGAAGCCTAAAGATTTTTAAGACATGGCACATATTGGCTTGCTAGAGGTTACAAACGTGAGGGATCGTTTCCTCTTCCGATAATGCTACTCGTTTAGGTTTTCCTAGTTTTAACAAGATCGCTTCTTGCATCTTCATTTTCACCTTAAAAGCCCACGTTACATCAGCGTATTGCGGAGCGGATAAATTTATTAGGAAACTACAGATTGAGAGTGACCAACAATGAACATCATCGAAAAAATCTTAGCCCGAGCTTCAAGCAAACGAGAAGTCTCCCCAGGAGAGATAGTGGAAGCCAGTATCGATGTGGCAATGATACATGACCTAACGGGACCGTTAGCCATCAAATCGTTCCGAGAGATTGGCGCCAAAAAAGTCTGGAACAACAAACGCACAGTAGTCATATTGGACCACATTGTTCCAGCCAGCTCAGTGAGGTCAGCCACCCTACATAAGATCGTTCGAAACTTCGTTGAAGAACATAATATCAAGAACTTTTATGATGTTGGTCTGGGCGGAGTTTGCCACCAAATAATGCCCGAGAAGGGTCACGTCAGACCGGGAGAAACAATTGTTGGCGCAGATTCCCACACCTGCACCTACGGAGCCTTCGGAGCCTTTGCAACAGGAATCGGGTCAACAGAGATGGCTGCTGTCTTCGTAACAGGCAAATTATGGTTCAGAGTGCCTGAAGTCATCAAAGTAAACGTGACAGGAAGTTTCCAGAAATTAGTGACGGCAAAGGACCTGACGTTAAACGTAGTTGGTAAGATTGGGGCTGACGGAGCAATCTACAAGGGAATAGAGTTTGGCGGCTCCACGATAAGGAACATGAGCATTGACGGCAGAATGGTTCTCTGCAACATGGCTGTGGAGATGGGAGGCAAAGCGGGCATAATTGAACCCGACGAAAAAACCTTAGATTACGTTAAGGGAAGAACTGACAAGGCGTTTAATCCAGTTAAAAGCGACCCAGATGCCACATACGAAAGAGTCCTAGACATAGACATCTCAGAATTGGAGCCACAAGTGTCGGTTCCCCACTCGGTCGACAATGTCAAACCAGTATCTGAGGTGGAGGATGTCGAGGTAGACCAGGCATTCATAGGTTCGTGTACAAATGGTCGCCTAGAAGACCTGCGCTCCGCTGCCTGGGTTCTGAAAGGCAAGAAAATAGCTAAGGGAGTGCGGTTGCTCGTAATTCCCGCGTCCCAAGAGATATACCTGAACGCCTTAAATGAAGGACTGATCAAAACCTTCATGAAAGCTGGCGCCACCATAGGTAATCCAAACTGTGGACCCTGCTTAGGTGGACATATGGGCTTATTAGCAGAGGAGGAGGTCTGTATAAGCTCCTCAAACAGAAACTTCGTTGGAAGAATGGGAAGCACAAAAAGCTACGTGTACCTAGCTTCGCCTGCGACAGTTGCGGCTTCAGCGGTAACCGGCAAAATCACCGACCCCAGAAGGTTAATGGAGGAGGCTTGACAAGGTTGACGATTCGTGGAAAAGCAATAACCTTTGGAGACAATGTAGACACCGACGTCATTCTGCCAGGACCATACTTGGTTCACACAGATCCGAAGGAACTGGCAAAACACGCCATGGAAGGCTTAGACCCCACCTTCACCAAAAGAGTTGGCGATGGAGCAATCGTGGTTGGTGGAAAGAATTTCGGTTGCGGTTCCAGCCGAGAACAGGCGCCGCTGGCATTAAAGTATGCTAGAGTCAGATGTGTGATCGCTGAATCCTTTGCCCGCATATTCTACCGAAACTCCATAACCATAGGCTTGCCTGTTCTAGCATGCCCGGGAGTTTCAGGCAAAGTTGAAACTGGAGACTTGCTGGTAGTAGACTTGGGGGCGGGTAGAGTGGAAGATTCGTCGAAGGGTTTGGTGTTTCAGGCAACGCAGCTTCCGGATTTCATTATGGAGATTCTTGATGATGGAGGATTAATAGAACATTTGAAAAGGAGAATTGGATCGAAATGACCGAATATAAGATAGCTCTCATCCCAGGGGATGGGATAGGACCCGAATTGACAGAGGCAACATTGAAGGTATTGGATGCTGTACAACAAAAGTTCGACGTAAGCCTGAACATAACCAAAGTTGAGGCTGGCGATACATGCTACGAGAAGACTGGTGTGGCTCTTCCAGAGGAGACGGTAGAAGTGATTAAAAATTCACACGCATGCATGAAAGGCCCGGTAGGGGAAACAGCAGCTGATGTTGTTGTCAAATTGAGAATCATGTTTGAACTTTACGCAAACATCCGCCCCATAAAGACGTATCCTTCGGTCCCCAGTCTGAGACCCGACATAGACATGGTCTTCGTTCGAGAGAACACCGAAGACGTTTACAGGGGCATAGAATTCGATTTAGATGACACCGCCATCTGCCTAAGAGTCATAACAAGGAAAGGCTCTGAGAGAATAGCTAAGAAAGCCTTTGAAGTGGCTAGAAGGAGAAACAAGAAGAAGCTGGTTACAGCCATCCACAAAGCGAATGTCATGAAGGTAACCTGCGGACTATTTGCCCAAGTTAGCCGAGAAGTAGCGCAACAGTATCCAGACATAACCTTTAATGAGCAATACGTTGACGCTGCATCCATGCGACTGATCAAGGAACCGCAGAAATTTGATGTCTTGCTGATCACGAACATGTTTGGCGACATACTCTCTGACGAGGCAGCTCAACTTATCGGGGGATTGGGAATGGCGCCGGGAGCAAACATTGGAGATGACTTTGCCCTGTTTGAGCCCATTCACGGTTCAGCTCCTACAAGGGTTGGAAAGCACACTGCCAACCCGTGCTCGATGATCTTAGCAAGCAGAATGATGATGGATTGGCTTGGCGAAAAGTATGATGACCAAGAATGCTTAATGGCAGCCCAAGCTATAGAAGATGCCGTTACAGAGACGTTGCGGAAGGGGATAACTATTCCAGACTTTGGTGGCAGTGCCACGACTTTGGAGATGGCGGATGCTATGGCAGAGGAGATTCTGAAGGGAGAAGGCTGAAGATGAAAAATGTGGATTATGTGAGCATCTTTGACACTACTTTGAGAGATGGAGAACAGACTCCGGGCGTCTCCTTAACTACTGAGGAGAAGCTGGAGATAGCGCGGCAGCTGGATAAGTTGGGTGTGGATGTTATAGAAGCGGGGACGCCGATAAGTTCTGAGGGAGAGAAGAGGGCGGTTAGGGAGATTGCTGGGGCTGGATTGAAGGCTGAGATTTGCGGTTTAGCCCGTACTACGAGAAAGGATATTGATGTTGCCATTGCTTGTGATGTTAGTGCGGTTCATACTTTCATTTCTACTTCAGAGGTTCAGATGAAGTATGCGGTGAACATGACGCCGGAGCAGGTGCTGTCAAGTTCCATAGATTCCATAGAGTATATCAAAGAGCATGGTTTAGTTTGTGAATATTCTCCCATGGATGCTTCAAGAACAGAGAGGGGATTTCTGAAGCGGGTATGTAAGGCTGCGGAGGAAGCTGGGGTTGATCGAATAAATATCCCTGATACAGTGGGTATAATGATTCCCTCGACCATGCAGGAGCTGATCAGAGATGTCAGGAGCGTGGTTAAGGTTCCCATAAGCGTTCACTGCCACAACGACTTCGGCATGGCTGTTGCTAACTCGTTGGCGGGAGTTGAAGCTGGGGCTTCTCAGATTCACGTGGCAATAAATGGATTGGGGGAGAGGGCTGGAAACGCAGCCCTAGAGGAAGTTGCAGTTGCTCTCAACCTGATTTACAACAAGAAGACGGGAATAAATCATCAGCAGCTATATGAGACTTCGCGTTTGGTAGCTAAATTGACTGGGATGGCGATTCAGGCGAACAAGGCTATTGTTGGGGAGAATGCTTTCGCTCATGAGTCGGGAATACACACTCGCGGGGTTACGGTGGTGCCTCTAACCTTTGAGCCGATTAAACCAGAGTTCGTTGGAAGAAAGCGGAAGCTGGTTGCTGGGAAACTGGCTGGTACAAGTGGCATCAAGGCAGAGTTGGAGGAGTCGGGATTTCATCCTACTAAAAGTCAACTTGGGGAGATTGTTAAGGTTGTTAAGGAGCTGGGTGATAAGGGGAAGTCTGTGACGGATGCTGATTTGTTAGCTATAGCTAGGGCGGTGATGGGGAAGGTTGTTAAGGAAAAGAGGATCGTTGACTTGACTGATTTGTCGGTTGTTACTGGGATCAGGGTTATTCCAACGGCTTCGGTGAGGCTGGTGTTGGATGGGAAGGAGTATGTGGCTTCGGAGACGGGGTTGGGTCCTGTGGACGCTGCAATCAGGGCGGTTCAGAAACTGACGTCTCCCCTAGTGAACGTCAGGTTGAAGGAGTATCGAATTGAGGCTGCGACGGGTGGCTCGGATGCCATGGGAGAAGTCATAATCAAAGTTGAGGACAAAGACGGAAACGTCGTCTCCTCAAGAGCCGTCCACCAAGACATAGTCATGGCAAGCGTAGAAGCCATGATAGACGGCATAAACAAAAGCCTACTAAAAAGCAGAAACAGAAAAAATTAATGCATTACTATCCCAACCAGCGGTTAAATTTTAACCCCCAACCCAAACCCAACCCAAACCCCCGTATGTGGCTGTGGGCAGTCAATCAGAAATCACTAACTGTCCCATCCGTAAAAAACACATTTTATATGAATTCAATGTCTTGCAGTGTAGACAATCCTCTTTTATATTTAATCAGAGATAATCTGCCGTGCAATCAGAAGTGGTATCTAAACTGAAAAGGGAGGTGATTTGTTTGATTTTCATAACATTGTTCAACGTTAAGCAATTACCCAAAAAGGACGATGCCGACCAAGCCACCAAAAAGCTTGAAGCATTGAACAAGCTGGGTATCAAGATGCGTGTTTACTGGACTCTTGGACGATATGACGGAGTGGCGATTGTTGAAGCTGCAAACGAGAAGGAAGCCATGAAAGCAATCCTCGGTTTTCAAGACGTAGTTACTACAGAAACGATGGTGGCTGTTCCACGGGAAGAGGCAATAAAACTCATTTGAATTGAAACCATCAAAAATCCCTCACCTTTTTTTGAGTCGGTATGCGAGGGGCAAAGCGCTGTACAGTGCGCGGTTGGTTTTGTCTATTGGAACTCGTATTTCGAGAAAGATTTTAGTGTACTTATCACCCAAGATTTTATATAATACATTGAATTTTCAATCAATTGGGAGTAAAAATGATGTTTCTTGGTGATCATGAATCCTATTTTTATGATACTTTCAAACAAAAACAAAGTGTTTTATTCGCTAATATGATAAATGGAATAAATGCTGGGTGCTCCATTCTTTATATTGCAGGAGAAGAAGACACAGATACCATGCAAACTAAGCTGGGCAATCTTGGTTTAAAAAAGGGTGACCAAAAAAAACTAAAAATTGTAACTAGCTACCAATGGTATACGCCAGATGGAGATTTTGATCCTAGAAGAGTGATAGATCAATATAGAAGTTTAATTGACGAAGCCTTGGATAATGGATTTGCTGGATTATACGTTTCAGCGGATGCGGCAGATACATTTGATTACCTTTTAAAAAAGGGCATTATTAACGAGTGGTTGGATTATGAAGGCTCCTTAGGTACAACTTTCAAATTTCCAATGGAAGCAATTTGTGCATATAAAAAAGAACAGGTGATTTCAAGCGGTGAAATATTGCTTCAACTTTTAAAAGGACATAAACACACTATTTCTGACAAAACTGAAAAAAGAATCTTAAACGAGCAAATGATTAGAGGCACAGTTTTTCAAGAATTTAAGAAAATCTTCGGCAACACAATAGCTAATGTAATCTTTGATAATTTGGATGACATTCTTCTTGCACAAAACTTCAGCCAGCCTAATGATGAAAAGTTCTATTATCTTTTGGAATCCATTCAAAAAGAAGGAGACTCTAGGTTATTCTCTCGCATAGAACAGAATATTCTGAAGCGACTTTACACAGAAATCAGCTAAAGGTATCCAATCAATATAGTTCTATTTGAGGGCGATTTTCTTATGAATAATGGCGTAAATAAACGGAGAAATCACAGAAATACTATATCCGTACTTTTAGGATTAGAAAAGAATGGGATAAGGTTCTACAGGATGAGTCTGAAAAGCAGGGCTTGAGTGTCAACGTTTTAGTGAATAAGATTTTTCGAAAATTCTCGCTTTACTCCAGATGGACTGAACTGAGCAATGACGTGAGTTTGCCGCCGAAAACCCTTCGAGAGATTCTAAATTCGGTTCGGGTTGAGACTTTAGGGGCGATAGGCTCCAAGTGTGGAACCTTAGATTACATAAACGTTGTTAACGCAATGGGACTCAGAAAGAACTATGATTCCTTTGTCTACTTGCTTACTGAACACCTTGGAGGTCCAAATTTCGCGAAGTGGTTCCACTGTTTCCATCATGTCAGTGGAAACAAAGATATTTTTCACTTACAGCACAACCTTGGACACAATTGGAGTGTTTACCTTAAAGCGTATATAATCTCTTGCTTGAGGTCCGTGATTGATACCGATGTTAAAACAAGGGTATACGATTACGCAGTAACTTTTATGGTAACACGACCTAGCGATGCGCGCATAAAATCTATTACCCAAACCCAAACGACCTCGTGGAAAAACTTAGACCGTTAGGAACCGATAACATTTTGATTCTTATGAAAAAGAAATTATTGACAATCTTTCAATTTTGGATAAGCATTCTTCCGCTCCTGTAGTTAGTGAGATTTTGGATTCTATTGTTGAGGTTTGGACTAGCAAGTTTTATTAGATGAAACTGTAGCGCGTGCTTGTATTATGTTGAAACTGAACTTGCTAGTGAGAACGCTAGTAACAACCTAGCTCGCTATCTATGTTGGAAAACACTATTAGTGACTTTTTTACTAGTTCTGGCTGTTTTAGGTGAACTAATAATGGATCCATGGAAGTATT
>CP070820.1:404255-474959 GCA_020344315.1 Candidatus Bathyarchaeum sp. | reverse complement strand
CTCAGATTCTTGCCCAGTGATCTAACCAAACCATTCACGAACAAGAAATTGGCGAAACTGAGTGGAGTCTCCATCAACTTAGCTCGAAAGATCACCTATTGCCTTAGAAAAATGGGTGCAATAACAACCGTTGGAAAAAAAGGGAAAGAACTGATATTCGAAGGCTCCTAACGCGCGCGCATTTGTTTTTTCTCAATTCTATTCAGAAGAAGCGATGCGAAATAAAGGAAAGCTTATAAAATGCAACTAACTTCGGTAGTTAGCCTAATAGAGACGGGAATAATCAAGATGCCAAGAGAGTTTCAGTACATCATAAGGTTTGCCGGAACCGACATAGACGGCACTCAGCCGGTAACATACGCCCTGACAAACGTAAAGGGGGTAGGAATAAAGCTAGCAAACGCCATCATAGAAAAATCCGGAATCAGCCCAGAAGCACGAATGGGATTCCTCTCCAGCTCCGAAGTAGAAAGAATCGAAGACATCCTCAAAAACCCCGCTAAGTATGGGATACCCACGTGGCTTCTAAATCGGAGAAAAGACAGAGACACAGGAAACAACCTTCACATACTAGGCTCAGACCTAGTTCTTCAAACAAAAAACGACATAGACGAACTGAAAAAGATGCGATCATGGAGAGGCTTCCGTCACAGCTATGGATTGAAAGCCCGAGGGCAGAGAACCAGAACAACGGGTAGAAAAGGCAAGGCGATAGGTGTAAAGAAAAAACAGGTGCGGAGACAATAAATGGGAGATCCTAAGAAGCAAAGGAAAAAATTCGATACACCGCGGTTCCCTTGGCAAATGGATGCACTGGAAACTGAACTTAAATTGCTCGGTGAATACGGTTTACGAAATAAGAGAGAAATATGGCGTCACAAAACTTTACTCTCAAAGTACCGTGGTATTGGGCGTTCACTTTTGGGCAGGTCAGTTGAAGAACGTAGAAGACAGGAAAAGCAGCTTCTGGACAGGCTTCATCGTCTAGGAATCCTGCCTGATGAAGCTGCACTGGATGACGTTTTAGACATGACCTTGGAAAATATTCTTGAACGTAGGCTTCAGACGCTTGTTTTCAATAAGGGCTTAGCTAAGTCAATACAGCAAGCCCGGCAACTTATCACTCATGGTCACATTGCCATCGAAGGGAGAAGGGTCTCCACTCCGAGCTATTTGGTACTTAAGGATGAAGAGGCGAAAATAACCTACGCCACCAAAAGTCCTCTTGCAAACCCTGATCATCCCCTGCAAAGCTCCATAAGTGTTTCAACCGAACCAGTATCCACGAGTAAGGAGGAAAAGAGTCGTGAGTAAAAAGAGTGAGAAATGGGCAGTAGTTCACGTTTACAGCTCCTACAACAACACAATCATCCATTTCACAGACATTTCAGGCGCAGAAACCATAGCAAGGTCTTCAGGAGGCATGCACGTCAAATCAGACCGGCTAGAATCGTCGGCATACGCTACCATGCGAGCCGCAGCCCACGCCGCCGCCATCGCCAAAGACAAAGGAATAACAGCCATACACGTGAAAGTCCGAGCTCCAGGAGGGTCGGGTGCCAGAACGCCTGGGGCAGGAGCCCAAGCTGCCATACGTGCCTTGGCAAGGGCTGGATTCCGTGTAGGTCGCATTGAAGAAGTGACGCCTATCCCTCACGATGGAACCCGGAGGAAGGGCGGACGCAGAGGACGCAGAGTCTGATATTGTAATGATCACGATAATTGTGCGAGACAGGACTTGAGTAATTAGAATATACATGATTCGCTCCTTCTCAGAAACCACAATATTGAAATAATGCCTTTCTCTCTCTTTGAAAAGCACGAGCTTTAAACGAGCTACTACAATTGAGGCATAACTGTGGTAGAGATTCAAATCCTAGAAAAAACCGATGATTTCATGCGATTCATTGTTAGCGGAGTCAATGTACCCTTTGTAAACGCTTTACGACGAATCATGCTTATCGAAGTCCCTACCATGGCTATAGATGAAATGGTCATCCTCGAAAATTCTTCCATACTTCACGATGAAATTCTCGCCCACCGAATGGGATTAATACCCCTCAAAACCGACCTAGATTCTTACAACCTTCCTGAAGAATGCAAATGCGAAAGCGAGCTAGGATGCAACCTTTGCCGATCAAATCTGACCTTGGAAGCCGAAGCCACGGACAAGACGACGATAGTTTATTCAGGAGATTTGAAGTCAGAGAACCCTGACATCACCCCGGTCAGTAGCAAGATTCCGCTAGTAAAGTTGGCTCCCGAGCAAAGAATAAATTTGGAAGCCTACGCTCGATTGGGGAAAGGGAAGAATCATGTGAAATGGCAACCGGTCTCCATGTGCGTTTACATGTATCTACCAGAAATCAAGGTTGACTTGGAACGCTGTGATTCTTGTGGTAAATGCGTTGAGGTTTGTCCCGAAGAAGTTCTTGTAGACATAGCTGAGGGGATAAAAACTCAGGAAGTAATCAACTGCACCCTCTGTATGGATTGTGCAGATGCTTGCCCCAAAGACCCACCAGCCCTCGAAATATCTTGGGACAAGGAAGCTTTCATTTTTAAAATCGAGTCCACTGGAGCACTTCCGGTAGAACGAATTCTCAGTGAGGCTCTTAAAATTCTTAATAAAAAACTTAAGGATTTTTCCGTTCAACTGAAAAAGGGTATGAAGAAGTGAAGAAAGTAAAGGCAACCAATCCGGAGCTTATCACGCTCATTCGAGATTTAAGGAAGAAATCACGAGAAAATCAAGCGGAATTGTGGCGTTACTTAGCAGAACGTTTGTCAGGTTCAAAAAGAAGCCGTATAGCCGTAAACGTAAGCAGATTGAACCGCTACACGAAAGAGGGAGACACAGTTGCTGTTCCGGGCAAAGTTCTGGGCGCCGGAAAAGCCGATCATCCCATGACCATAGCAGCCTTCGCCTTCTCCGACCAAGCGCAATCAAAGATTCAGAGGGCTAAGGGAAACTGCTTATCACTCAGAGAATTGATGAAAAAGAACCCAGCGGGCACCAACATAAAAGTCATGGAGTGAACTGTGATGCCTGAGAACGCTGTAATTATCGACGCCAAGGGACTGATTCTTGGACGAATGGCCAGCATCATAGCCAAACGACTTCTCCAAGGCGAGACCATCATCGTTTTAAACGCTGAAAAAACAGTCATATCCGGCAAGAGGCTACAAATAGTCAAAGACGCTAAAACGTTCCTTGAGGTAGGTCACCCAAGAAAGGGACCCTATCATCCTAGAAGACCCGACAAAATTGTTCGCAGAACCATCCGCGGCATGCTTCCTCGGAAGAAACCGAAAGGCCAGCAGGCCTACAAAAGACTCAAGGTTTTCCTTGGTACTCCCTCGGAATTTAATGAGAAAGAAATCCAAACAATCCTTGAGGCCAGCGCAACAAAATTAAAATCACCTTATATAACCGTTGGAGAATTGGCTAAGGAGATCGGGTGGACCCCGGAGGCTGAATATGTTGTCTAAATCGAAGAAGGTTTTGGTATTAAGTGGGAAGCGGAAAACCGCAATAGCTCGAGCGACAGTTAGATTCGGAAAGGGAAGAGTTCGAATAAACAATGTGCCCTTGGAGATTTTTGAACCCAAACTTGCTCGTGACAAGATTCTAGAGCCCTTACTCCTGATAGATGAGAAGGCCTGGAAACAACTTGACATCAATGTTAAGGTGTCTGGAGGAGGCTTCATGGGGCAGGCTGAAGCCGCTCGTATGGCCATAGCTAAGGGTCTCCTGAAGTGGACAAAGAGCACCCGTCTTCGCACTGCCCTTAGAGATTACGATCGAACAATGATTGCGGGTGATCCTAGAAGAAGCGAACCCAAAAAGTTCGGAGGCCCAGGCGCTAGGGCTAGGGATCAGAAAAGCTACAGATAAGCAGTTATGATGGTAGATAGGAGGTTGAGTTGAAATAATTATTCCAGTTCGCTGTTTCACGTGTGGCAAGTTAATAGCTGACAAATGGGAAGAGTTCACCAGAAGAATCAAAGCCGGAGAAGACACAAAAAAGGTGTTAGACAGCTTAGGAGTAACAAGATATTGCTGTCGTCGAATGCTTCTTTCTCATGTAGAGATTGCCGATGAGATCCTCAAGTTTTATGAAGAAAAAGGGAAATTAAACCATAATCAGCCATTTTAGCAGGGAATGAACATGTCATCCGTCATAGAAGATGTCGTGGCGCGAAAACTTTTCAACAGTAGAGGAGAGGAAACGCTGGAAATCGACATAATAACTACTGATGGATTCGGAAGAGCCTCTGCCCCGGCTGGAGCCAGCAAAGGCAAGGCTGAGGTAATCTCATATCCTGAAGGAGGAGTGGACAAGGCAATAGAAAAGGTAGAAGAGCTTGTCGCCCCTGAACTGATCGGCATGGATGCTGAAGAGCAAAAGGAAATTGATGCTCTTCTTCACGAAATCGATGGAACAGAGAACTTCGGAAATATCGGAGGAAACACCGTCTTCGCTATCTCCTTGGCCACGGCAGAAGCAGCCGCAACCTCCTACGGCACACCTCTATTTCAACATCTATCAGGATACCTCGCAAATGAACTCCCATTCCCACTTGGGAACGTGTTGGGCGGAGGAAAACACGCCCTCGGAAAGACCACGGACATACAAGAGTACCTGGTCATCCCTCTTAAGGCACACAGCTTCGCAGAGGCGGCGAAAGCCAACATCATAGTACATCAAAAAATCGGTGCTGCTCTCAGAAAAAAGGATAAAAACTTCACAGGTGGAAGAGGAGACGAAGGAGCTTGGGCTCCCAACATAAAAAACGAAGAAGCTTTGAAGATAGTTGTGAACGCTTGTGAAGAGGTTTCAGCAGAGCTAGGCATCGAATGCAGGGCAGGCCTCGATGTAGCTGCTTCCAGTTTCTGGAGCCCGAAGCAGAAAGTTTACGTCTATTCCATGGAAGGAACCCAACGAGATTCGGGAGAGCAGCTGGAGTTTATGTTACGCCTCATTGAGGATTACAATCTTGCTTATGTTGAGGACCCATTTCATGAGGAAGACTACGAAAGCTTTGCAGAACTCACGAAAAAAGTTAAAAGATGTCTAATCTGCGGCGACGACTTGTTCGTCACAAACCGCGAAAGGCTAATTCAAGGTATAAAAATTTGTGCTGGGAACTCTATAATCATAAAAACGAATCAGGTGGGCACGCTCACCGACGCGGGGGAGACTACGAGACTGGCTAAAAGAGCACGATATGTGCCGGTTATGGCCCATCGCTCTGGAGAAACAACTGATACGCACATATCTCACCTAGCCGTTGCCTTCTCTTGTCCAGTCATCAAGACTGGGGTGTTACATGGAGAGCGAGTGGCAAAAATCAACGAGCTCATCCGCATAGAGGAGACCATTGGAAACAGAGCACAAATGGCAATATTCTAAGTTTTAGGAGAAAAGAAACTTGTCTGAAAGTAAAGAAAAAATTGAGTCGTTTGGCGAGGAGGAACTTTTGCTACCTCAAGATACAATGTTGTCCGCGGGGATTCATATAGGGACAAGAATGAGAACAAAGGATATGGAACCCTTCATATATCGGGTTAGAGCTGACGGTCTCTTCGTTTTGGACGTTAAAAAAACAGACGAACGGATACGAGTGGCTGCCAAGTTTTTGGCTCGATTTGAACCCTCGAAGATAGCGGCAGTAGCTGGTAGATTGTACGGCCATTCTCCTGTAGAGAAATTCTGTGAAGTAGTTGGAGCAACTCCAATAGTTGGACGTTTCATCCCCGGAATGCTTTCAAATCCTCTTTATCCGCATCGCATTGAGCCGAGCGTGATAATAGTATCTGACCCCAAAGCTGATGTGCAAGCAGTGAAAGAAGCGTCAAGCATCGGAATTCCTGTGATAGCCCTTTGCAGCACAGACAACGATTTCTCTTTTGTTGACTTGGTTATACCCACCAACAATAAGGGGAGACGGGCGCTGGCTGTCATTTATTGGCTTCTGGCGAGGCAGATACTGCGCGAGAGAGGCGAAATCCCTCCCGACGGCGAATTAAGTCAGTCAATCGAAGACTTCGAAATAAAACTGACTAGGGAAAGAGGAGAAGGAGATTACGTTTGAAAATTAGGCCTCCGGCCTTCGCTGGTTCATGGTATGCTGGTTCTTCCAATCGCTTACGGAATCAGATAGAAGAACTTTTCACTCATAGGCTAGGCCCTGGAAGTCTTCCCTCAGTCGTGAAGGATGGTCCACGAAGCGTGGTTGGGCTTGTAGCCCCCCATGCAGGATACATGTACTCCGGTCCTGTAGCCGCCCACGGATATTACCAAATCGCGAAGGATGGAAAACCGGATGTTATAGCGATTTTCAGTCCCAACCATACCGGACGGGGAAGCGCCCTTGCCGTCATGAACGAGGGCTTGTGGCGTACACCTCTGGGCGATGTGGAGATTGATACCGAAACCGCTGATAAGATTTTGCAGGAGTCACAGATTATTGATGTGGATGAGATGGCTCACGCTTACGAGCACTCCATTGAGCTTCAGCTTCCCTTCCTCCAGTATCTCTACGGGTCAGACTTCAAGTTTGTCCCTATATGTTTCATGATGCAGGATTTGAATTCCAGCCGTGAAGTGGGGAAGGCCACTGCAAAAGCCTTGTCTGGAAAGAATGCTTTGGTGATTGCATCCACCGACATGAGCCATTATGAGCCTCAAGAGAGAGCTGAAAAGAAAGACAGAATGGCATTAGAAGCCGCCATCAAGATGGATGAGGAAAAATATTATTCAATTATAGAATCCCAAGCCATATCCTCCTGCGGTTACGGTCCCACAATCGCCGCCATCACAGCAACAAAAGAGTTAGGCGCCAACAACGCTCAGTTACTATGCTACAAAACAAGCGGCGACATAACTGGAGACTATTCTGGAGTAGTTGGCTACGCATCA
This sequence comes from Candidatus Bathyarchaeum sp., assembly GCA_020344315.1. Taxonomy (GTDB): domain Archaea; phylum Thermoproteota; class Bathyarchaeia; order Bathyarchaeales; family Bathyarchaeaceae; genus Bathyarchaeum. The sequence continues at coordinate 468,033 of CP070820.1, read as the reverse complement.
ATGGCATTCATGAAGAGTTAATTAAGGGAAACAAATTCTAGCCAATACACTTACCAGTTTTGAAAAAGCATTTTTTTAGCTTAACTACTGCTGCATAAAATGATTTAAATTAATGAGCTGTTTAAGTTCAATGGTTATGAAATGTATATTTGGTTTTTCATTTGCGTATCAGTTGTAATTGCTATTATACCACTCCATTTTTTGTCAGTTGAGCACCGTAAACTTCAAGAAAGATACGGAAAGGAAAAGGGAATTAAGATCGGTAAGATTTACGGCCTCATTTCAGGATGGGGTTTCTTCTTCTTTTGGATAGGAATCTGGGTTTCACCTCAACCTAGATTTACTATTCAACTTCTTCAGAATCTGTCAGTTGTGGTTCCAGTTGTGAATTTCTCGATTCCTTTGCTCCATTTAACGTTTTGTGCAATTTCCCTTATACCGGGTGCATGGCTTGCGATTAAGGGAGTGAAAGAGGTGACCGTAAAAGTAGCAGAAACGCATAGGACCGATAGAGTTGTTACCACAGGGGCATATTCCATTGTTAGGCATCCACAGTATTTTGGAGCATTATTGGCACATGTGGGAATCTCCTTTCTGTTTTCTGCTTGGTATTCTTTGATTTTTACTCCTTTAATGGTTGTACTTATCTATCTTATATCGAGAAAAGAAGAGAAAGAACTGATAAGAGAATTTGGCAAAGAATATGAAGATTATAAGAAAAAAGTGCCAATGTTAATACCAAGATTGGAAAAGTGATGCAATCATCATTTGAATTTTCGTTTCTGAAAGGGTATTTCTTGTTCATTAGTTGGTCGTTTCATAGAGTCAAAAACGAGTGTTTTGTTAAGGAAAAAATGCTTTTATTTAATCTCCTACATTGTTTTCTGGGTTAGTTCCAATGGGAAGAGGTTCAGGCTTCGGAAAAACCATTCTATTTAATGAACACTTCGTTGTCCACGGCGTACCCGGAATTGTTTCAGCAATTGATTCGGCAGCAGACGCAGAAGTGAAAAAAAATGGAAAAGGCATCGCTGTAGAGGATACGAGAAAAGGCGCAAAAGGCTACGCTGAAAAGAAACGGATTCAGCAGAAAGAGTCAATCGAAAGAATGCTCAAAGCACTAAACATTGACCCGGAAAAAGTTACTATGAGAATCTGGTTGGGCGGAAACCTCCCGGGTTTTAGCGGAATTGGAGCTTCTGCAGCAAGTAGCGTTGCAATTGCCAGAGCGATGGCGGATGAATTTCGAATGGATTTGCCCGATGAAAGAATTAATGAAATCGCCTATGAAGCTGAGAAAGCTTATGCTGGAACTCCCTCCGGAATTGACAATACAGCAGCAACCTTCGGAGGATTGATCTGGTTCAAGAGGAATCTAAGCGGTGGTCCAAACACAATTGAGAGGCTAAGCATCAGGGAGCCAGTTGAAATTGTCATAGGCAACACGGGAATTGTAGCTAATACTAAGGCGATGGTTGCTGGAGTAGGGGAGAGAAAGAAAAAGTTTCCAGAGAAATATAATGCGTTGTTCAAGCAGGCAGAAGAGTTGGCGTTCACAGCAAGAAAGGCTTTGGAAGAGTTTGATCTAAGAAAAGTTGGCAAGTTAATGAACGAGAATCATCGCTTACTACAAGAGATCGAAGTCTCCTGTAAAGAACTAGATCATTTGGTGAATTTGGCTCGGGAGCAGGGGGCGTTTGGAGCAAAATTAACTGGCGGTGGCGGCGGAGGCTGTATGGTGGCTTTGACCCCTAGAAAAGAGTTGCAAGAAGCGGTTGCGACAGCCATGGAACAGCAAGGGTTTAAAGTGTTGAGAACAAAGATTGGAATTCAGAAATTGTGAGGGAAAAATTTGGGTTTTAGGGGATTCATAGAACAACTAGAAAGAGATGGAAGATTAACGCGAATACAAAAAGAAGTGTCAACCGATCTTGAAATGGCTGGAATTATTGAGGCTCTCGGTGAAAAACCCGTATTTTTTGAGAAAGTTAAGGAGTCTAACCTCCCTGTTGTAGCGGGTCTCGTCTCTTCCAAGGAATTGGTTGCCAAAGCTTTGAACGTTAACATAAAACAGATTTTGCACAAGTTATCTAAGGCTATAGAAAATCCTTTGCCCCCAGATGTTGTGGAGAAGGGAGAATGCCAAGAAATCGTTGAGAGAGATGTTGACTTAACAAAGCTGCCCATAATGAGGTATACCAAGAAGGACGGTGGAAAATACATACCGTCGGCCATCTCCATAGTGAAAGACCCTGAACTGGGCAGAAACATGTGTTTCCACCGGTTGATGTTGATAGATAAGAACAAGTTTGTGGCTCGAATCGTTGAAGACAGAGGAACGGACACTGCCCTCAAAAAATCTGGGGGCGAACTTGACATAGCTATGTGTATAGGTAACTCAACTGCTGTTCTATTGGCTGCTTCCACATCTCTGCCAAAGGGCGTTGACGAATTAGGAATGGCTAACGTATTAGAGAAGACAGAATTGGTGAACTGTAAGACCATCGATGTGGAGGTTCCCAGAGATTGCGAAATTGTGTTGGAAGGAAGAATAACAAAGGAACAAGCGCCAGAAGGGCCATTCTTGGATCTCACCGGAATTATGGATAAGGTAAGACAGCAGCCTGTTATAGAAGTCAAGTGTATAACTCACAGAGAAAAACCCATCTACCAAACCATACTTGCAGGAAGAAATGAACATAAAACATTGATGGGAATGCCGAAAGAACCCACAATCTTCAACGAAGTTAACAGAGTCTGCGAATGCAAGGACGTTTACATAACTCCCGGTGGCTGCAGCTGGCTTCATGTGGTAGTTCAGATAACAAAACAGAATCCGGATGATGGACAGAAAGCGATCGAAGCAGCTTTTGAGGGTCATAAGTCATTGAAACATTGTGTTATTGTGGATGACGACGTAAACATCTATGACAGCAAAGATGTTGAGTGGGCTATTGCAACGAGATTCCAAGCAGATGAAGCCGCTGTTATCATGCCAAACCAGAGAGGCTCATCTCTTGATCCGTCTGGAGATTTAACTGAAGGAAGAAAAGCAAGAACATGCAAGATGGGATTAGATGCTACAATCCCCCTCAGAGGGACAGGTAAAGGATTTAAAAAGGAAAACTATCGAAAAGTTGACTTAAACAAATACCTGTGATTCTATGTACCTCACAAAAAACGAAGAAAGAATGCTTGATGGCGAAGAAGGATACGCCGCAAAAAAATCAATGGAGATACTCGTTGCCCTCGGAAACATTTACGGCGCAGAAAAACTCGTAAAAATTGGGTCTGTCCAAGTTGCAGGCGTATCATATCATAACCTCGGAAATGCTGGCCTCGAATTTCTGAACGAACTGGCAGAAGACGGGAAAGTCAAGGTGCTCACAACCTTAAATCCCGCTGGAATGGATTTGGAGGATTGGAGAAAACTCGGTATTGATAAGGAGTTTGCAAGGAAACAAAATTTGGTTATAGGTGCTTTCAGGAAGATGGGCATAATCATCTCTTGCACCTGTACGCCCTACTTCATAGGTAACCTGCCAAGATACGGGGAACACATAGCTTGGTCCGAATCCTCAGCAGTTACTTTCGCCAATTCAGTTATCGGAGCGAAGACAAACCGTGAAGGCGGTCCATCAGCCCTTGCAGCAGCCTTTGTCGGTAAAACACCCTGCTATGGGCTTCATTTGGAAGAGAACAGAGTGCCAGACATCCATGTGAACGTGATAGCTAGGTTGGATAAATTCTCGGATTGGGGTGCTCTTGGCTATTGCATTGGAAAGACTGTGCAAAACAAAATTCCCTACATAACTGGCATAAATGATGTAGACCTTGATGAAATAAAATCGTTCTGCGCCTCTGTGGTAACTTTCGGCTCAAAACCGATATTTTACATGAAGGGAATAACTCCGGCATCCGAAAGGTATCAACCGCCCAAAGATAAAGTCACCATTGAAGACAGGGACATAAGAGAAGCATACGCAAGCATTAACGACGATGTGGAAGAGATAGATTTCGTGTGTATAGGCTGTCCCCACTCGTCTATCAAAGAAATCGCAAAAATTGCAAACCTGCTGAAAAACAGGAAGATATCTCCGAACACTGAATTCTGGGTCGCAACCTCAAGACCCATGAAGCAACTTGCTGACAAAAGAGGCTATACCGAAGTGATAGAGAAGGCTGGGGGAAAATTCGCTTGCGACACTTGTATGGCAGTGGCTCCATTGAAGGGAAGATTTAGGTCCATTGCTACAACCTCGGCAAAAGGGTGCTACTACTCAAGGCATCACGGTATACAGACAAAACTGGGAAGTTTAGAAGAGTGCATAGAAGCTGCGGTGAGAGGGAAATGGAGTTGAAAGGAAGAATAATCTCAAAGGGGATTGCAGAAGGAGAGGCATTAACCACCACTCAGCCAATCTCATTCTATGGTGGAGTAGACCCGGAAACCAGCGAGATACTCGAAAAAGGACATGAACTGCAAGGAAAGAAAGTTAAAGACAAAATCTTAGTTTTCCCGAATGGTAAGGGATCAACAGTTGGGTCCTACACACTTTACAGACTAAAGAAAGGTGGAGTGGCTCCGGCTGGAATCATAAATAGAGAGTGCGAGACTGTAGTAGCTGTAGGCGCAATAATCTCGGAAATACCGTGCGTTGACGAGATTGACATTTCAAAAATCAAAACGGGAGATACTGTTCGATTAGAAAACGGTGTAGTAACAATAAAGTAGTTAATTGAGATGGCCCGTTTTGGCTTTCATGAATAAAAACTGATGATGGTGCGAGAAATGAATGGTAAGCCAATTGTTCTGAAGCTCGGAGGTTCCGTGATAACAAACAAGAAGAAACCATCAACTCCCAACTTGCGGGCAATTGAGCGGTTGGCAAACGAAATTTCTCAAGCCAAGATTTCGTCCCTTATCTTGGTTCACGGAGGCGGCTCTTTTGGTCATCCGGTTGCAGAACGATATAGTCTAGCTGAAGGGTTCAGGGACCGTTCACAGGTTATGGGCTTTTCGGAGACCCATCGAGCCATGACCGAGCTCAACAGTTTGGTTATGGAGGCTCTAATAAGCCATAATATTCCAGCAGTAGAGGTTCAGCCGTCCTCCTGTGTGGTTACGAAGGCTGGTCGAATCACGAATATGGAACTAAACCCTTTGAAAAAAATGCTTAAGATGGGGTTTGTGCCGGTTCTCTACGGAGACGCTGTCCTCGACTCGGAGAAAGGCTTCGCTATATTGTCTGGAGACCAACTCGTCTCTTCACTAGCAATAACACTTGACGCAAAACGCATCATAATGGGTGTAGATGAAGACGGTCTCTACACGGCAGACCCTAAAACAGACCCTTCAGCACATCTAATAGACCAAATTACCTTGGAAGAATTGAAAAGCCTCAAACACACAATTGAAGGGTCAAAGGCAACTGACGTGACAGGAGGCATGCTCAGAAAGATAATTGAATTAACACTTGCCATCGAACAGGATATTCAAACATTAATCGTAAACGCCACAAAATCCCAGAGGGTCTACAAAGCCCTTAAGGGAGAAAAAGTCATCGGGACAATTATTAAGAAAGGGTGAAAGAAGTGAATGATTCAATCGAAGAAAGAAAAGCCGATCACATAGAAATCTGTCTTGAAGAAAATGTTCAAGCCCGGAAAGCAACCACGGGCTTTGAAGACGTTTCCCTTGTTTCCCTTGTGCATAAAGCTCTGCCTGAAATCGAACGGGAAAAAATTGACCTCTCCACAACCGTTTTCGGCTATAAATTTTCTGCTCCTATCTTCGTGGGGGCCATGACCGGGGGCACCGCAAAAGCCTTGAAAATTAATGCTGCCATCGCTGAAGCAGTTGAGGAGCTCAGCTTGGGGATGGGTGTCGGAAGCCAGAGAGCAGCAATTGAAAACCAAAAACTGGAACGTTCGTTTAGTGTGGTTAGGGAGAAGGCGCCAACAGCCTTCATCTTAGCTAACATTGGAGGTCCACAACTCGTGAGCAAATATGGAATAAAAGAGGCTAAGAAGGCAGTGGAGATGATAAAAGCCGACGCCTTAGCAATCCACCTGAATGCTTTACAAGAGGCGGTCCAACCTGAGGGAGAAACAACATTTTCAGGTCTCCTTAAAAAGATTGGAGAGATCGCCCAAGCCCTAGATGTTCCGGTTATAGTCAAGGAAACTGGCGCAGGCATAGCAGCGGAGGAGGCGAAGATGCTTGAAGAGGCAGGTGTTGCAGGAATTGATGTGGCTGGAGTTGGAGGAACAAGCTGGGCAGCTGTAGAATATTACCGAGCGAAAAAACGGCAAGATTCGTTCCATCAAAGGCTGGGGGAAACCTTCTGGGACTGGGGAATACCCACCGCCATAAGCCTTGTAGAAACGGTCCAGTCAGTCAGTATACCCGCAATCGCTTCAGGCGGAATACGCAACGGAACAGACGCTACTAAAGCGTTAGCCCTAGGCGCAAGTTTAGTTAGTGTTGCTTACCCGGTATTACAGCCCGCCACAAAAAGTCCGGAGGAGGTTAAGAAGATGCTTCAATTGTTGATTGGAGAGGTTAGAAATGCGATGTTCCTTGTAGGAGCCGACTCGATTCAAAAGTTACAGAAAGTTCCTGTAGTGTTGACTGGAAAGACGGCTAAATGGTTAAGAGCGCGAGGTTTTCAACCCGAACTTTACTCGAGGAGAAGTACATGAGCCGCCTATCGTCTCAAATAGCTGAATCGGCTGAAAAGGTGAATAGATTCATTGAGAAAGTTGTTGATTTAGAGGGCGAACCCGAACTGCTTTACAGAGCTGCTCGCCACATAATCGATGCCGGAGGAAAGAGACTGAGACCTTTTCTTGTTTTGAAGAGCTGCAGGCTGGTGGGGGGAAGAGAAGAGGACGCGATGCCAACAGCGGCAGCTTTAGAGTTACTTCATACTTTCACTCTCCTTCACGATGATATAATGGACCAGGATGAAAAGAGGAGGGGAGTCCCAACGGTTCACAATCAATGGGGAGTGCCAATTGCTATAGTGGCAGGAGACCTTCTCTTCGCCAAGGTCTACGAAGCAATCACCAAGTTCACAGACCCTAAACATGTAGCCCCAGAGCGGATCTTGCAGGTTTTGAAGGAAATTAGCGAAGCAACCACAAACATATGCGAAGGACAGACCCGAGACATGATGTTTGAAAGCAAGGAAACTGTTTCTGAGAATGAATACTTCAGAATGATCCAAGCCAAGACTGCTGCTCTATTTAAAGTCTCTGCGAGATGTGGTGGAATCTTGGGGGGTGCAAAGAAAAGTCAGGTTGACCGTCTCGGAGAGTTTGGGCGTTATGCTGGCATCGCGTTTCAAGTGATCGATGATGTTTTGGGCTTGATTGCAGACGAAAAAGTCCTTAAAAAACCCGTTGGAAGCGACATTCGCGAAGGAAAACGAACCTTGATAGTTGTTCACGCCCTCGAGAATGCTTCAAAGAATCAAAGAAAAACCATTCTTGAAACGCTGGGAAACCAAGCCGCCTCTCCTGAACAGATACGAGAGACGGTTGAAATGATTAATTCTTTGGGGGCAATTGACCACGCGAAAGAAGTGGCAGAAAAATATATCGTAAGAGCCAGAGAGGCGTTGGCTGGTTTTCCTGCCTCCGAAGATAGAGAAGACCTCATAAGTCTCTCAGACCTCATTTTCGCTAGGCAACATTAAAGCTCAAAAAATAAGTGGCTAACCTTGAAATCAAACGAAGAAAAAGAAGCGAGAGAGCTTATCAAAAAAGTTGTGCTCCTAAATGCACTTCGTTACGGAGGAAAAGCTGCACAGAAACCTGTTCTCGGTAAACTGCTCGGTGAACAGCCTCAGTTTAGGCGAAGAATAAAAGAGATCGCTCCCATCGTCAACGAGATTGTGCAAGAGGTTAACGAGCTTCCCTTAGAAAGACAGAAAGAAATTGTTGCGGAGAAGTGGCCTGAGGCTTTAACTGAAGAAAAGGCTGAGGAGAAGCGGCTGCTTCCACCGTTGCCAAACGCTGAAAAATACCCAAAGGTTGTTACCCGTTTCTCCCCAAATCCGGACTTTGTTCTTCATTTAGGTTCGGCTAGGGCGATAATTCTCTGTTACGATTACGCCAAGATGTATAACGGTCTCTTTTATCTCCGCTTTGAGGACACGGACTCTAAAACTAAGAAACCGAAGTTGGAGTTTTATGATGCCGTCCGGGATGACCTAGAATGGCTCGGTTGTGATTGGGATGCTGAATTCATTCAAAGCGACAGGCTTCAAATCTATTACGAACACGCTGAAGAAATCCTCAGGAATGGCAACGCTTATGTCTGCATCTGTAAACGTGAAGATTTTCAGGAAAAGGTGAAGGCTAGCCAATCCTGCCCATGTCGGGAATTGTCGGCGGACGAAAATCTCCTTCGCTGGAATCGCATGTTGGATGGAACGTATGGTGAAGGAGAGGCTGTGGTGCGAATTAAGACAGAGGTGAACCATTCTAATCCAGCTGTTCGAGACTGGCCGGCGCTGAGAATAATCGATACTGAGAAGTATCCCCATCCTAGAGTAGGTACCAAATACCGAGTTTGGCCTCTCTACAATTTCTCAACCGGTATAGACGACCATCTGATGGGTATAACTCACATCATAAGGGGAAAGGAGCACCTCACCAATCAGGCTAGACAAGAGTATATGTATCAGTATTTTGGATGGGACTATCCTGAAACCATTCACTACGGTAGACTGAAGATAACCGGAGCATCCCTTAGCAAGTCAGAGATCGTGAAGGGCATTAATAGCGGAGAATACAAACATTGGGACGATCCACGGCTTGCCACGCTTGCAGCTCTGAGAAAACGAGGAATAACATCTGAGGCAATCCATAGTTTGATGATTGATGTTGGTCCCAAGCCGGCGGATGTGGTTTTAAGCTGGAAAAATTTGTATGCGCACAACAGAAAAATAATTGATCCAATCGCAAACCGCTACTTCTTTGTGCGCGACCCCATAAGGCTGATAGTCAATAATGTTCCCCGTGTCTTTACGGCGCAGATTCCTTTGCATCCAGATTATCCTGAAAGGGGCTATCGCTCTTTTGATGTCAAGCCGGATAATGGAGAAGCGACTTTTCTGGTTTCAAAAGACGATCTAAACATTATGGAAAGCAAGCTGGTGATTCGCTTTATGGAGCTCTTTAATTTTCAAGTGAAAAAAGCTGAAGAGACCTTGGTTCAAGCCACTTTTCTCAGCGAGTCTTATGAAGAAGCTAAGAAACTTGGAGCTCCTTTGATCCACTGGATTCCTCATGACAGAGGCGTTCCATGCGAGGTTACATTGCCTGATGCTTCTGTGGCTAAAGGAGTGGCAGAAGAGGCTTGCAGGGCATTGAACCCAGATGAAATCATCCAGTTTGAGCGTTTTGGTTTCGTCCGAGTTGACGAGGTTAATGAGAAGCTAATTGTATATTTTGCGCATCGTTAGCCTTTCATCTTTTTTGCTTACATTTTTCAGCAAAAAAGCTGTTTTCAACAATCTTCTGTTATTAGGAGACTAATAGAGTAGAGCAGGTTAGGGTAGAGTATTTATCCTTAAGGAATGATAATGGGAAATTTATTCTATTTTGCATTGGAAGAGTTCACAAAGCATATCGTAGAGTTCTTCTCCGCCCTCGACTTTGGTGAAGAGACTCTTTTCGGCTTTCAGAATCTTTCCAACCGTTTCGCAGGTTCTTCTCCACTCTAGCTCTTTCCACATTATTCTGTAGTTTTTGTGTTCTACCCATGCTCGAAATACCAGCACAATGAACATGGCAATGGTAACTACGAGGTTTAGCAGGTAAATGCTCAACAAGTCCAACTAAATCACCGATACATAGAAGTTAGGTCGAAGTATGGATTTATTGATTTAGGTAGCTAGAGCAACGACTAGCCCAAGGAACAAGTAAAAAAGGGTTAGTTTAACTTCAAAGCAGACTAGAGTTTCTTGCCCGCAACGTAGCCTCGTTCAATCCATGCAATTGCGTTGTCCGCGGTTAATCTCTGTCCTTTATGGCGTGAAGTTCTATCACCAAAAACCCTCAGTTTTCCAAATTTGCGTGCTTCAATGACGATTCTTTTTCCTCGAATGGCGTCGCTTTCGTTGTTATAGTATTTCAAGAATGTTTTTGGCATGTTATTCACACTGCTTACAGAGTTTTTCTTCTTTCTCCAGAACAGCAAACACTTGCCTAACTAGCTCGTATTCAAGCCCAAGTCCGTCAGCAACATCGCTAGGATAGACACATTCATTCTCCATGAGGTAACTTCGAATGAATTCTTCAACAAGAGGCTTAGCCTTTTCCACATCCATCATTCTACCCACCCTTATCCAACCAAACGCACAACTTAATCGTTTCTATCTGCATTTGCGCGCGCATTCGAAACAGTGTCTAATACGATACTCATGTCATATCATTGGTTGCTAAGCGTAAGACATACAAAAGCGGGATGTCGTAACCGCGTTTAGAATATGTGTGCCAATTCAGAGTTTCTGGCTTCATAAGATTTATTACCGCATTAACGGTATCCGTGTTTGCTCTCACCGAGATGAAGCCTGCTCTGCACGCGTAAATCCCATAACTACACATCTCATAATGAGATATCCAAAATTCGATCTTTCCTGGGAAGCGTGGTACAGGCTGTGGTGAGAGCACTTTTACGCTTGTAACGAACATAGCGAAACTTGCGGGTAAATGTTTGCAGAAGGCTTTCAGGTCGAAACATTCATAAACCCTTTCGCTGATAAACTCTGCACTTAAAAAAAGGGTGAGGCGTATGTCAAAACCATTTTACGCAAAATTTGAGGTTCCCAAAGAGGTGGCAGATGCAGCCTATGAAGCCCTGCAAATAGCCAATCGAACCGGATCTGTTAGAATAGGCACCAACGAAACAACAAAAGCTGTGGAAAGGGGACAAGCAAAACTCGTAGTTATAGCAGAAGACGTGGATCCCCCAGAAGTTGTAGCTCATCTCCCTCTTCTCTGCGAGGAACGCAAAATTCCCTACATATTTGTGCCCAGCAGAGAAAAACTCGGCGTTTCCTCAGGGATAGACGTCCCCTCGGCTTCAGCCGCCATCACAGTGGTTGGCGAAGCAGTGTCTCTGATAAAGGAAATCTCCAGCCGAATCGAGGAACTGAAAAAGAAGGTCTCCAGTGAATGAGCAAGAAAGAGGCAGAGGATGGCCTAGTTCCTGCCGAAGTCATCCAAGTCGTTGGTCGAACAGGACTCACTGGCGAGATTACCCAAGTCAGAGTCCGAGTCCTCGAAGGAAGAGACAAAGGGCGCATCATAACAAGGAACGTGAAAGGTCCAGTGCGAACCAACGATATTCTAGTTCTAAGAGAAACTGAACGGGAAGCCAAAAAACTCAGAAGATAAGGAGGATAGCCAGTGCCAAAGTCCAGAAACTGTTCTTTTTGCGGAGACGAGTTTTCATCAGGCACCGGCATGATGTACGTAAGAAACGACGGAACCATTCTGTATTTCTGTTCCAGCAAGTGCAGAAAAAGTTCCCTCGCCTTAAAGCGTGACTCCCGAAAGATTAGGTGGACAAAATATTTCGGAAAGGAAGAGAAAGGAAAAGCCTAACTGACAAATATATCTCTTTTATAAGATAGAAGAGCCATGAAGGCTTGGTGAATAACCATGAACATCGTTATACTCGGCCCCCCGGGAGTAGGCAAGGGAACCTACGCGGGATTTCTTTCAGACAAATACAATATCCCAAAAATTGGGGTAGGAGACCTGTTCCGCAGGGCAATAAAGGATGAAACTGAACTGGGAAAAAAAATAAAAGGTTACGTATCCAGCGGCGACCTTGTTCCCGATGAAATAGTTATTGAATTGGTGAAGAATAGACTCCAAGAGGATGACTGCAAAGGGGGTTTTCTCCTTGACGGTTATCCTAGAACGGTTGCTCAAGCAGAAGCCATGGGAAAATTCAAAAAAATTGATGTTGCCTTGAATTTTGTTGCTCCTGACGAGGTTATAATGTCCAGGATTGGTGGTCGAAGAACTTGCAGTAAATGCGGAGCCATATACCACATAAAGAATGTGCCTCCAAAGGTTGAGGGTGTATGTGACCGTTGCGGCGGAAGCCTTATTCAACGCTCAGATGAGAAGCCTCAGGTCATCAAGAATAGGTTAGTGGTGTATCGAGAAAAAACGAAGCCCGTTGTTGACTATATCCGAAAAAAGGGATCGCTAGCTGATGTTGATGCACATTATGATATTGAAGAAATTGACAAAATAATCTCTCAATGCGAGAAACATCTTGAGGCTCTAAGCTAATTCAATAAATTAATCTGTGACAACAGACCCATATTCTCTTCGTCCACAAATCAGGGTAGAACCTAAAAGCAGCGGTTTACCCAATTATCGTGGAGGAAGCCTCATGCCCATAAGACAACCCATCGTCTCTGTACTAGGTCACATAGACACTGGAAAGACTCTGCTGCTCGATAAGATCAGAAAAAGTACTGTTCAAGCCCGCGAAGTCGGAGGCATCACCCAACACATCGGCGCAAGTTACTTTCCCGTCAAGACCCTCACCAAAATCTGTGGACCTCTCCTGAAAGGATTAAAAACAGATGTAAAAATCTCAGGACTGCTTGTCATCGATACGCCAGGTCACGAAGCCTTCGCCAACTTGAGAAAGAGAGGGGGAGCAACAGCGGATATTGCAATTCTTGTAGTTGATGTTCTCAGGGGATTTGAGGCTCAGACTTATGAGTGTATCGACATTTTGAAAGAGAGGAAAACCCCCTTCCTTGTTGCGGCAAACAAAATTGATCGCGTACCCGGATGGAAATCCAAGCCTGAAGAAACTTTTTCAGCGGCTTATCGCAATCAGGACCCATTTGTTCGACAAGAGTTAGATGAAAACCTATACAGAATCATGGGAACTTTTTCTAGACTGGGTTTCAGAACTGATCGATTCAACAATGTATCCGATTTCACCAAGACCATTGCCATAGTCCCTACAAGTGCCAAAACTGGGGAGGGTATACCCGAACTCTTAGCGGTTCTTGTAGGTTTGACCCAACAGTATTTGCGGTCCAGACTCAAGACAACAGAGGGGCCGGCGAAAGGAACTGTTTTGGAAGTTAAAGAGGAACCCGGCCTAGGCATTACCATTAACGTGATTATTTACGATGGCATACTTCAGAAGGGCGACCTCATAGTGGTTGGTGCAAAAGAAAAACCTATTGTAACCAACATTCGCGCAATACTCCTGCCTAAGCCTCTGGATGAGATCAGAGACCCGCGAGACAAATTTTCTTCGGTTGATTCTGTTTCGGCTGCGGCTGGAATAAAAATCGCAGCGCCAAATCTGGAGGAAGCCTTGGCTGGTGCGCCTTTGTATGTTGTTCCTTCTGAAGATCGTCTTGAAGAGTATGTTGATTTGGTTTCTGAAGAGGTTGAGAAAATCAAGATTGCCACTAAAATGGACGGCGTAGTTTTGAAAACCGACGCCTTAGGGTCTCTTGAAGCGATTGCCGAGAGTTTGAAACGCAACAACGTTCAGATAAAAATGGCGGATGTCGGAGATGTCTCCAGACGTGACGTCACTGAAGCGGTAGTGGTTAAAGAACGTGAACCCCTTAATGGAGTTATTTTAGCTTTCAATGTTAAGGTGTTGCCAGACGCCGAGGAGGAGGCAAAAAATCGTAACGTTCCTATTTTTAGGAACAAAATCATCTACCACCTCATCGACGACTACATACAGTGGGTGAAAAAGGAGGAAGAGACCCGATTGAAAGAAGAATTCGACACATTAGTGAAACCGGGTAAAGTGAAGTTTCTCCCAGGTTACATCTTCAGGAAAGCAAAACCCGCAGTTATTGGTGTCGAAATTTTGGCAGGACGAATCAAACCGAAATATGTTCTTGTTAAGGAAGATGGGCGGAACGTCGGGGAAATCCTACAGATTCAGGACCGCGGACAAGCGGTATCGGAAGCTAATGTCGGGATGCAGGTCGCCTTTTCTATAAATAAATCCGTCGTGGGTCGCCACATCCACGAGGGAGAGGTCTTCTATGTTAGAGTGCCCGAAGCTCACGCAAAGGTTTTGTTGACAAAATTTCAAATCCGTTTGACTCCTGAAGAGCTTGAAGCATTGAATAAGTTTATAGAGATCATGAGGGTCGAGTCCCCTTTTTGGGCGGCTTAGTTTTTGTTCGGGTGTTCTAAAGCTAAGTGATTCTCACTCCATAGATTTTATTAAGTCTTAATATATACTATATTTCGCCATGGAAGAGCCAGAAACTGGCACCATCAGCCAATTCCCTATCGAAAGAACTGAAAAACGGAGTAAACGTGAGGGCTAATGAAAACTAAATCAAAATCCATACCTGAAAAAAAAGCCTCCGTTTTCCGAGAGGTATACCCCATTTATGAACCCTACGTCTACGCCGCAGTCGTTACCGAACCCAACACCCAACGAATAAGATATGAATTGATCGAACCCACCCTCCTCGAAGAAGAGGAAAATCAACTTAGAGAAATCAAGGATATACTGGTTGAAGAAATCGACGTCAACCTCAAAGAAATCGGAACACGAGACAAGGCTGAAGAGTATCTTAAAACAAAGATTCGTGAAATCATCAAGGACTACCGCCTCAAAATCGACGAAGAAGCCGTGGACAAGCTAATGTACTTCATCATACGCGACTTTCTAGGCTACGGAAAAATAGATCCTCTCATGAAAGACCCGCTGATCGAGGACATCTCAGCAGACGGAGTTGACATCCCAATCTACATTTGGCATCGCAACTATGAATCTCTTCCTACAAACATTCTCTTCAAAAACAGTGAAGAACTAAACTCCTTCATAGTAAGGCTAGCCTATTTGGCGAAGAAAAACATCTCCCTTGCAATGCCAATACTTGACGCGTCCCTACCTGACGGTAGTCGAATACAAATGACCTACGGAGACGAAATTACCCGTAGAGGCTCAACTTTTACGATACGGCGCTTCCGTGTCGATCCCCTGACCATTTCTGACTTAATCTCCTTCGGCACCCTCTCATCCGAGATGGCTGCATACTTCTGGTATGCCATCGAAAACAGGGCATCCATTCTTGTATCCGGAGGTGTTGCCGCGGGAAAAACGACCGCGCTCAACTGCTTTTCGATGTTCATCAAACCTGGATTAAAGGTAGTCAGCGTAGAAGATACTGCCGAATTAAACTTGCCCCATGAAAACTGGATTCCATCGGTTGCCAGAATGGGCTTCGGACACGATGAGAAGGGAGCTAGAACTGTCACGCTGTTTGATCTTTTAAAGGCGGCTGTCCGGCAGAGACCGGATTACCTACTTGTGGGTGAGGTTCGGGGAGAAGAAGCTTACACCCTCTTCCAAGCCATGGCAACAGGTCATTTGGGAATGGGAACAATCCACGGCGAATCCGCAAGTTCAGTTATTCACCGTTTGGAATCTGAACCAATGAACATTCCGAGACCTCTCCTAACAATGATCGATGCCATAACAGTTCAGTTACGAACCGAAGTTAATGGAAAGCCCGCCCGAAGAACACGCACAGTGACAGAAATCGTTGGATTAGACCCAAAGACAAGGGAACTGATAACCAACGAGGTGTTCAGGTGGGACGCAAAACATGACACCTTCGTGTATTCTGGCCATAGCCACATCTTGGAGGAAAAGAGGAAACGTAAAGGGCTTGATGAAAAGGAGGTTCTTGAGGAGCTTAATAGAAGAAAAACTGTGCTAGACTGGATGGTGAAGAAGGGGATTCGCAAATATCCCGATGTAGTTTCCGTTATCAGAGAATACTATGCTGATCCAACCCGCGTCTTTCGAAAGGCTAGGTTGGGACCATCATGACTCCAAACAAAGAGAGAAGTGGGCTCAAAAGAGCCTATCGTATTGTTGGAGGGGCAACAAGATTCTTGCCATTGTTCAGAGATTTGGATGTGAGTCTAAAGAAGTCGGGGATGAGGGTTAATTTCAAAGCGTACGTCAGCGCGGTCATTCTTGCGAGTGTGTTACTGTCTATCTCAATCATGATTGCAGTTCCAGCGCTTTTATTCTTCATCTTTGAACTTACTCTCCTTCAATCGCTTCTCTTTGGAGTGGGAGCAAGTCTATTTGCTGGAGCTTTAACCGTCATAGTTTTCTATTCTTATCCAACCTATCGGGCAGACAGTTTGAAGAGAGCCCTAGAAGATGAGTTGCCTTTCACTACAGGGTATATGTCGATTTTAGCCGGTGCCGGTGTGCCTCCAGACTTTATATGGCGTTCCTTGGCCCAAGTTGACGAATCATTGGCAGTCTCTACCGTGGCAAGAACCGTAGTTCGGGATGTAGAGCTTTTCGGCTATGACGCCATCTCAGCATTGGAGACTACCTCTCGCCGAACACCTTCTGAAAGGTTCAAAGAGTTGCTTGAAGGGTTCATTTCCGTTGTTCACTCTGGAGGAAGCCTAGAAAAATATCTTGGAGACCGATCGCAGCAATATCTGAAGTTAAAGAAGATCGCTTTGCGTCGTTTCTCTGATACTCTTGGAGTTTTGGCGGAATTTTACGTCACGTTGATGGTGGCAGGATCCCTCATCTTTGTGGTGATGCTTGCGGTTATGGCGATGCTGGGCAGTGGGGGATTTAGTCCGTTGGACTCTCGCTTGTTATTGCAACTTTTGACCTACATTGGTTTGCCGATTGGGTCAATGATTTTTCTGGTAATCTTAGATGTGCTTTCGCCGAAGAGATGACTATGCCTAAAGTTAAAAAATCTGAGAAGAAAATCGCTTGGATTGTCTCTGGTGCACTAGGGATAATGATATGTGTAACCGCAATTCTCCTCCTCAGAGATAGCCCTCTCTTCGATGAATATTTCCTATTGGCAGTGGTGATCACCGTTTTTCCTCCAGCCGTACTCGATTATGCGGATTATCGTTGGAAGAGATCTATCGACAAACGTCTTCCCGACCTCTTTCGAAGTATAGTTCAGGCTCAAAAAACGGGAATGACTTTGCCGCAGGCGTTGGAGGAAGCATCTAAGAGGAATTATGGACCTTTGACTAAGGAACTGAAGAAGATGGTAGCCCAGATGAGCTGGGGAGTGCCCTTCGAGGAAGCGCTTCAATCCTTGGGCAAGCGTGTTGACACCGCTCTTATGGGAAGAACGATTCCGTTGATTCTCGAAGCTCACAGGTCAGGAGGAAAGGTTGAAGAAGTTTTTGATCCGCTGGAGAAATTTGTGCAGACAATCTTGACATTTGATACAGAGCGCAAAACTCAGATTAGACCTTACCTTGCGATCATCTACGTGGCGTTCTTCGTCTTCCTCTTCACCATTATCATGCTCTTTAAATCCTTCTTTGTGGACGTGGCGGATTTCGCCACCACCCAGTTTGCACTAATGGCCCCTGATGAAGCAAGAAGGGTTTTCTTTCATATGAGTGCCATCCAAGCCTTCTTCGGAGGTCTCGTCGCTGGAAAAATGGGTGAAGGAACAATTGGCGGCGGACTGAAACACAGTGTCATTCTCTTGGTTTGCGGATATCTGACCTTCAAATTTGTCGTGTAATGGTGAAAGATGTGAGAAAACTACTGCGGAACAAGAGGGGAATAACCCCTGTCTTGAGCAATCTCTTACTGACGGTCATCGCAGTGGCAGCCATGTCGATCGCTGTTACAGCTACCTATGTTATCACCGAAAATCTTCACGACAACATGGGTGAACGCCTCATTGTTGAGGATGTTTGGTTTACAACAAATCAGGTTTCATTATATATTCGCAACGTGGGCAAGGTATCAGCCAAGATAGCCGCTGTATACATTGACCGTATACCCCAGTCTTTTACACCTCTTGAATTGGAAGAGGACAAGCATGGTTGGTTGAATGTCACGTATAGCTGGAGCTCAGACTCCGCTTACGAAATCAAAGTTGTTACACGGAGAGGAACAAAGGTTGTTGACTATTACACGTCGCCGTCTTAAAGGGAACCGTAGGGGCATCAGCAACGTAATAGTTATTGTCCTTAGCCTAGTGATTATTCTGGCCATAGTTTCGAATATTATTTTGTGGAGTTACGAGATGAACCAGCATGACTGGGAGAAACTGAAAGAGGAGGCCAGAATCACCAGTGTTGAGTGTGTCACTTGCTCTTCCTGGGTTGGAGCTCAAAGCGAATATACCGTGAACACAGGCATCCTCGTAAATGGTACTTATGTGAATACCCAAATCGCTGACGGCGTTTTCGAGAGGTTCAGGGAAGCTTCAGTTCTGCCTTACAGTCCTTCTGCGTATAGTCTTGGTGGGTCAACGAGCTGGATTTCCGGAAGTGTTGCAGATTTGGAGTCAAATGACGAGGTCTACATGACTTTCAGAAGCTATTCCACGGGAACTGATACATCAGATTTCGTAGATAATAACACGTCTAATATAGACTCCTCCGCGGACAAAGGAACCCATGGCAATTTCTCAGCGCAACAAACTGGTCCAGACTCAGTTTATGACACATTAACTGAGGGAAGTAGTGGAGCTTCTTCGAATTCTACTTTGCTGGATGATGGTTTTGAAGATTTTATCTGGGATGCTAATTGGGATTCTATACCTAGCAATTGGAGGGAAAATAACTTTCCTGTACACAGCGGCTTTGCTTCAGCTTGGGCAGCTGACTTTTATGAAGGCTACTTCACTTGTGACAACTTAGATGCAAGTGGTGCCACTACTATTTACGTTGATTTCTGGTTCAGAAAGGATGACACAGAATCCTTCGATTTTACCCTATACTACTATGATGGAAGCAGTTATGATCTGATCGATGAACTAGACGACAATGGCTTCGATGACACGTGGTTGCATTACACCGCTGAGATAACTGACAACCAGTATTTCGTGTCAAACTTTAGAATACGCTTTGACGCAACTTTAGATTTCGGAGAAAACGTATGGATTGACGATGTTTTAATAACAAAAGAAGTGGACCAAACTAATTACGAGTTAGATTTGGAAGTTCAATGGACTAACGCTGATTATGATGAAACTAACGAAGAGTTAGCAATCTATGTAAACACGGGAAACAACACACATTCTCTGGACGCAACAGGCGGATACATGATAGTTGGTGATGGTAGCCCTGATTGGGGCTCCACAACAGGAACAATCTCATTCTGGATTCAATGGGACACAATTGCTGATAGACCGTGGGGTCAACACAATGATATGGAAGCTAGAGTTTCTGGTACAAATCTGGTTCTTGACTGGGGAGGTACAAGTTCTCTTACAAGCAGCACCAGTTTCACAGCTGGAGAATGGTACTTCATAGCTATAGTGTGGGATGAAAACACTGATGACCTATACCTATATGTTGGAGACCAAGACACTTCTCCAGCACAGGACGCCTACAATAGCGCCTGGACATCTACAGTCTCAACCTTAGGGTTCACACAAAACAATTTCATGGCCTCTAGAGGAGGAGTAGACCCAACAGATGGACATGGAGAAGACCTGAGATACTGGAATACTGATCGAAGCTTACCGGAGATACAGAGCGACTACTACACCGAACTCGCTGGCTCCGAAACCAACCTAAGATCATACTTCAAGCTAAACAACAATTTCGACGATATGGGACCAGACAATAACGATGGTTCCGGTTCCGGAAGCTACTCCTTCGTCTCCGAGGTCCCTTTTGACGCCCCCCCTACCGAAAACCTTCGGGTATACATTTGGACTGGCACTGAATGGCAAAACGTTTTCGCAGACCTCACAAACGGATGGAACAATGCATCAGTCTCCTCATACCTAGATTCATCAACGTTTACGATCAGATTCAATGGAGATACAGAATCAAGTGACACAACTCAGGATAGCTGGGGTATAGATGCTACTTTGTTACACGTCTGGTCCAGTCAATATACTGTGGAAGTTGAATTCACGGGTTCAAGCGACTTAGAAGATTGGAGTCAGCTAACTTGGACGGTCGACAGCGCATGGACAACCGGTTCAGTGGATGTTACAATGCAACTTTATAATTTCACTCTTGGGGCTTATCCAACAAGCGGAGACGGATACATGAATTACCTGTCAAGCGCCACAGCAGACACGGATGAGACCCAAAGCCAAACCATAACACAGAATCCCACCCAGTTCAGAAACGCCACAGGCCACTGGAAGGTGAAAATCAGAGGAGTAAAAACAACTGACACAAGCTTCTACCTTAAAGCTGACCTTGTAGAACTAAGCCCCGAAAACTACCAGCTTGACATGAACGGACCCTTCACAATAGATATGTCCACATACCAGTTGGAAGATATTCAAGGAGTCGAGATGCAGTTGAGGTATAGAGCTGATGACTCGGCAGAGAACTGGTATCTGAAAGCCTACAACTGGACAGCCTCCACCTACAGCGACAACGGCTTCAACTCCACCGCAGGCCACACACCGACAACAGGGTGGGACTACTATTCCGTGAATCTTACAGATGTATGGCAAAGCTACGTTCACAGCAACGGTACAATAAACGTCAAATTAGTGGACTCGGGCGCCGATAGCGACCAAACATCTGTAGATATAGATTTTCTGGGAGTCAGAGTAGAAGTCAACGGAACTCAATTCACCTTCAGAAACGACGGAGCCCTAACCATCCATTTGGTCTCACTATGGATAACCAACTCGACAGACCACCAGCGCTATGACATAAGTATCTTCGTAAATTCGGCAGATACCAAAAATTACCTTCGCACCGACATCTCCTTACCAACAGGCAGTTACAGCGTAAAAGTTGTGACCGAGCGAGGAAATACTGCAGTCTATTCCGGAAGTTAATTTATTTCTCTACGCAAGCCTTTAATGCTTCTAGTGCTGCATCCTGATCTTCGGCCTCAATCAGATTTATCTTGTAAAGTGCTGCCAATTTTCTTCCGCTCTCACTCATCTTTGGAATCGCCACAAGACATGCCTTGTCTGGTGTAGCATCGAAAATCTTAGCGAACATAGCGATTACCGACTGCTCAGATACAGTACCCTCCGTGGAAGTTGCAAGATCAATCGCGGTTGTGTTTCGTTTCTTCCCAGCAGAGACGGCGGTTAGGTCAAACATGTGACTGGTCCCAGATTTTCCATTCAAGAAACCGGGACTCTCTACTTCGAATCCGAGATTATCCAAAAATTCCATCATAGGCGCGATAAGAATCCAACCAAGCGTCGCTTCTTTTTTAGCATCTGAGGTTAAATTGTAGGAGTATATGTCTTTGTAAATGGCTTCGTCAAAAGTGAATTTGTTTTGGCATTCACGGCAAAAGTGGGCTGGAACCGGAATGTCAAAGCTCTTGCTACATTGATTACAGGTACACCATATTCCTGCTCTGTGATAGTCCAGATCAGGATTCACTAATTCTTTGCGGCATCTAGGACACACCAGTTTGCCTTCTTCCTGAAAGTGGTCTTCGGTATCGATATATCCACATTTTATGTGTTCAACCAAGGCACTCTTCTTGACGTCAAAAGATTTGCAGTGGGGACAGGTATAATGTATAGAAACGTTTGCTGAACTACAAGATGGACAATAGATGATTTTGTCGTAAAGTTTCCTCTCCAGAACGCCGCCTTCAAATAGTTTCTCCAAAAATTCCTCTGCGCTGGAGGTGCCTCCCACAATCTCATCCACAATCGGATACCTGAAACCGTGTTTCGGCTCGTAAATCGGATTTAAGTTGTCAGGCGTATCGCTCATAAATTTGCTGATAAGAAGCTGCACTTTATTGTTTTTGTACAGCTTTTGCAGTTCTTTTTTCGAAACTTTCGGCATTTACTGTCTCCTTTTCTGGCCTGCGGCGTAGGCGGTCCTCTCAACCGCTTCTAGGATGTATGCTATGCTTTAAAGCATTTAAAATCTTATGGAGGAGCAATTCATACTTCGCATTCATCTTTTCATTACACAGCATCGATGACGTCTTCCTGTGTAAAACAATTCATAACAATCACATATGTTTTACATTCCAGAAAAATGAATTGCAATCGAACAAACGTTTTTCCTTGCCATTTCACAGAGAAGAGCAAATTCCGATTATTACAAGAATACGCTTCAAGACCAATGGGCAGCAATATTGTAGGGTGAACGAGAGCAAGTCAAAATTAAATAAGAAGATTATTATCCTAAATAATACACCTAAGGCAAGTAAAGTGGAGAAGACATAACATCACCGAGGGAACCAATAATGTCATCTAAAGGACAAAGGAACCGCTTAACTTTCAGCTGGACTGCACCAAAGGGATTGTTAACAATAGCCTTTTTTCTTGCCCTAGCGCTTATTTCCGAGCTCTTCATGGTCTCAATTTTCACGGTTGCAGGGCTAACAGAAGCTTTTGCATTCAAATTTTTCACCATAACTATCAGCCCTCTCTTTCATCTTCTTCCCCTTGGCGTCGTAATTGTCCTAGTCTCAAGCTGGATATACCTAACAAAACATTTAGCCAAAGGGGCACGTAGAAAATCTCAACCCAAGGTCTCACAAATCCGTAGAAGGCACCCAAGAAGAAGAAAAGCACGATTAAGCTTCCTTCGAAGGATCTTTGGGGCTATTGAAAATCTTTTCAGTCAAATTGGCAGCTTTTTTCTTCGGTCTCGCGGCGTTTCATTTGTGCAGCGGAGGCTCTCTTTCGGCAGATTAACCTTTGAAAGCACTGTAACTGTCTTAACGATCTTTCTGTTGTCAATTATTCTGTTGTCTGTTTTGGTGTACCCTCATCTGATTAACGACTTCGCGATTGAACTTTACAGCGGAAACTCGGCTCTCCACGGGTTTGTTTTGAAAATAGTCGAGGTATTGCAGGGGATAGCTAACGCATTGGCTCCCATAGTATCAGCCATAGACGGCGGCTTGCGTGCCATAGCTCCTGGTTTCAGAAACGCGTTTGGAGGTCTCGTGACATCAAGCCCCCCGTCCTTAACCGGGGGGGACCTCTTGTGGAGATATGTTTTCTGTCAGAATGCAGCTGCGTGGGTTTCAGCCCTTTCTGCGTTAGCCTATGGCAAATATTTCTCCAAGACATATCGTATCAGGAAATAGGTAACCACGGTTTTCATCAGAAACGTAAGCAAAAGTGATAAAAACCCATTATGCTTCTAAGAAAGGTTATGTCACACCCAGTATTCTCGGTGATAACAACAGGAAGAGGCGAAAAAGATACAAGAGCCATCAAAGAGACTTTCAACAACTGGGAGATAGCGAAGCAAGTTTTTGAAGAAAAAAGAGGAAACAAAAAAGCAATCGAATTTTTAGTTGTTGATGCAGGAGAAAATGCGGAGTTTCCCGAAATTGAGGACTCCACAATAATTTCTCCAAGAGAATACGGAGAGTATAGGGAGAAACTCTGGAAATCTGGGATAGTTAAGTATTCATGGTGGGATTCTCCCGCCATAGGAAGGAATTTGGGATTCAGGCATGCGAAGGGAAAGATAATCGTTTTTCATGACATTGACTCCCTCTTCTCTACGGGGACCCAGAATGACGATGCCTACATATTTTCTGAATTGGACAAATACGAAAACTATTTCGAAGTGATGTATTCCGCCTTCAAAAGGAAGGATATCGTTGCCAGCGTTCCGTCTTTGAGACCCAGAGACAGCCTTAAGCTAGGAAGAAGATTTGGAATCATGGGAGCAAACTTTGTGACCCGTCTTTCCCTGAAGTTTCCAACTGTTAGAATAGGTGGAATTGCGGTAATTGGAGCTAGCGTTCCCGGATGTAGCATAGCCCTGTTGCATAACGTTGCCAGCAGGATGTCCTGTAACGGACATGGCCCTTATGATCCAGAGCTGGGAATAGCTGAAGATCAAAAAATTTCTAGGTTAATGTCGAGGTTTGGAAGGATTTCTTATGAACAGGGGGCTGGAGTTTTCACGAGAACACGGAATAGAGTGAGTGACGGTTATGATATCGCCAAGTCTCTCGGTTATGCGATAAAAGGAGCTACCTATTATATATTCCCTGGCCTCTTCAAATATCGTAAGCACTCCCTAACAATTTGAAGAGCCGTGACGGGGATTTTGGATGATAGGATTTACTTGCGTTCAACTTGTTTCTAGTTAAAACTAAAAGGGGCTTATTTCCACGAACAACAGCTAAAACACTGACAATCTAACGCGCACATTTGATACTAAATTTTAGTTCCTAAGTCCAAAATTTTCTCTTTTTTCTGGTTTGGTCAATTAACATTGACGAGCCGAGTAAACAAGGAGTGATTATTTCCTAATCTCTCTTAGGCTATATTCTCCTTCCTCCGTGAAGGCACGTTGTATAATTATTGTTCCTTCCAAATCTTTGTTTATATTATACTCTAAAATGAAATATGCTCTCTCTACGTTTTTAATTGACCAAAAATCTTCGTATCTCCGAAAGAAAAACATCAAGATTTTGTTTGCTCCTCTAATTTCATCCAAGAAATCCTCGCTGATTGAACTGTTGATAACAGAATTTACTTGATTTAGAAGACCTCTAATGTAAGCGACAAAATTGGTCTTAAGGCTAGTACAGTAGATTAATTGATCACTTCCGTTTTCATACAAATAGAAGCGGTACATTGACATCCCGGGTAGATCAGGTTCAGGAAAAGGTTTCGCTTCTTCAATAAACCCGTTGACATCATCTATCCAAGAAATGTCCTTTTCGCCAAAATTGAAAAATAAGAGATAAATTGTACTGGGAATAACCAACACAAGAACAATTGCACTAATTACCAAGTTTCTCCTACTTGAGAAAAACTCAGGTTTCTGCAATTCAAATTATTCCCCTGATGAACTCACTATATGATTAACAATTACATTTATTGCTTTCCAGAACTTGTTCGAGCGATTTTAATAATTAATGATAAGGCTTTTTGTAATTCAGTGCAGATTTTGGTTGGAAACTAATGGTTTTCTCAAGGCTGCGGCTTAAGTTTTTTGATAGCTTCAAGAATAACAGCTTTGAGTCCGTGAGTGCCCACATCTTCCGTGTTTTTGACGGGAATTCCGGTATTAGAACTGAATTTTTCAGTGTCACTTTTGAACTCGTCTAAATTTCCAAGAGAATCAATTAAAATAACGCCCTTGAGGTCTCTAAACAGGGTTTTTATTTCGTCTTCACTCCAATCGAAGACTTGACGGAAATGTACGTTCTTTTCCAAGTTTGAGGGCATCCATCCGGGAGAAAGATAGAAGTGATCGTTGTCTGGATCGATTTGCAAAAGTCTTCCATGACCGCCAAGCAGACAATCGATGCAGTTCAAGGCATCAACTTTCACAGAGTTACTATGCTTCTCAACGATCTTTTTGATTCTCGGATGGCACAGATCACCGTAAACAACCACTATTCCGTTTGACCCGTGTTTTGAGCATTCTTCGATTGCGGATGTCAGCTCTTTCTCCAACTGGTTATAGTCTACATGGAGACCTGCGTCCAAAAAATACGGTTCAACGCAAATTGACCTTTCCTCTACAAGTTTTTCGATCTCTTTCCTTAAGATACCGCAAGAAATAAGGTAAGGTCTATTATGATTGCACAACTTTCTGATTCTCTCTATTTTTCCAGTTCAGAAATCCACTCATCCAGGTTTTGTCTGGCTTCTTCATCGCCCATTTGTATTAAGGGGTGTTTCATCAGATAAGCGGAAGCGTAAGTTAAGTTGCCGCTGACTCCTTTGTCCAGAGCTAGTTGTGCGCATCTTATTGCGTCTACTGCTATTCCTCCAGAATTGGCTTTGTCATCCACATCTAACCTGACTTCCATGTTGAAGGGCACATTCGCGAACATTCTTCCCTCTATTCGGATGAAAGCCAGTTTGGTGTTGCCTAGGAAGGGAATGAAATCGCTTGGTCCTATGTAGATGTCCTTATCAGCCAAGCGTCGTTTCTTCGGAATCAAACTTTGCACGGCTTCTGTTTTCGATATTTTTTTGCTCTCCAACCGCTCCCGTTCAAGCATGTTGGCGAAGTCTGTGTTGCCGCCGACGTTAATCTGATATGTTCTGTCTATCACCGCCCCTCGATCCAAGCAGAGTTTGGCAAGAGTTCTGTGGGTTATTGTTGCTCCGATTACTCCTTTGATGTCGTCTCCCACAACAGGAAGACCCTTCTCTTCGAACTTTCTCAGCCACACCTTGTTTGATGCAATGAAGACAGGCATGCAGTTAATGAAGGCGCAGCCCGTCTTAAGGGCAATATTTGCCCAAAATTCCGTGGCTTTCTGGCTTCCCACAGGCAGATAATTAATCAATATTTTTGTCTCTGTGCGTTCTATCTCTTCTACAGCTTCTTTCTCAAGGGCTTCCAGTTTTTTTGTCTGTTTGATTGGTTTGATCATGCTTGCCACGTAGACGCCTATGCCGTCAAGGATGGGGCTCTCCCCCACTTTGGTGTTGTTACAGCAGGAGATCGTGTCAACCCATTTAACGTAGTTTGGGTCTGAGAAAATAGCCTCGCTTAGGGGCTTACCTACTTTGTTTTCGCCGACATCGAAGGCAGAAACAAAGTCTATATCTTCTATGCTGTAGCCGCCGATCGTCTCATGCATCAGCCCCAGATTCTGAGTTTTGTTTCGCTTGTAGTATTCTATTCCTTGAGCGAGACCAGCGAAACAGTTGCCTACACCAACTACACCAACTCTAATTCTTCCCATGGAACCACATTCTTTTTGTACCTTTTAGCAATTTGAAAAGTTGGATTTATAGCTTTATTTGTTTCGGACCAAAGGAGCAAGTAGATGAAGTTGAAACTCTTCTTATCGTTCTAGTTAACCCAAAACTAAGCTTCTGGTTAGCTTAGGGTTTCTCCTCTGATTTCCAGAGGCGTTTTTCATAGGCTGATTTTGGACGAAATTTTCCGCGATATTTACGGATGGAGGCTTTTCTCCGGGAGATGTTTTGAAGTCTAGCTTGAGCAATGGCTATGCGAGTCAATGACGGTTTCCTGGTTTTTCTTGGTTTATACTCTGGAAGGGAGACAAGGGCGGAGGCTCTCTTGCGCCTATGTTTCTTTTCGCGTGTCAAAACTTCGGGACGAGTGAAAATCACGGTTCCTTCTTCCAAGTTTACTTCCTTTACTTTCCATCCTACGCTGAGCCAAGCTTTGCCCTGAGATGACGTAGTGTTCGTCCACCACTCTGAAGTTCGATGGGCGGATGCTGGAAGGTCTTTACCGATTATCCCTTCAATTCTAGAGAACTGGAGTTTAACCCATCTTGTCCAGTTGGCTTTTCGTGACAGATAGAGGGTGAGGGGAGTGTATTTGCTCTTGAACGTTCCCTTAGGTGACACAAATCTTCTGGCGCAATTGAGGCAGACCAGATATTTACCTTCAACAAGGTCTTCGGTTACGCAGCTTTTGCAGAATAGCCGTTTACAGCGGAAACAACGCATGAGTTTCGAGTAAGGTATGGTTCGTTTGCATAGGCTACATTTTTCCTCTGAACTTGGAGGGCGAGGTCCGCCTATGGGATAAATAACATCTCGCACAGAACTTCACGCCTAGCTGGATGATAATACAAAGGGAGTCAACAAAAGATAAACATAACTATTAACGATTTAACCTTCGCGAACTAAATTTAATCGGTTTTTCTCTATTTCTCTTTCTAATTAGGAGGTGGATGCAAGCAAACAAAAATGGAAATCTCACATTTGAAGTAAAACCAATTTTTTGGATTTAAATTTTAACCTAACTAACTCTGTTGATTAATTAGCGCGTTACGCAGAGTCTGCCATTAGTTGATTGTCGTGGCAGTTGCTCTCTAATCAATGTATGTTGTGGGTCTTTCTTGGTATTCGGGTCTCCACAGTAGAAACCAGTCGTCTGGATTGGGATTCCCTTTGACCATCGTAACCTCGGTGGCTCCAGCTTCTTTGGCGTCAGCGTAATTCTCTAGCAACTTTTGAAAGAGCTGCTCGCTCCAGTTACATAAGATGGCTGCTTCATCGTTGTTTTTATCTCTCACTAAGAGGCGGAGGAAATAGTCTCCTATCTGGAGTTGTTTGACGGGGCAGGACTCATCCGTTTTTTCCATAACCTGAATCGTGTGAACTCTAAAATGGCTTCCTCCGTCCCTGATTGTTAAGTGTACGCCGTTTCCCACATAAGCGTTCATGAATTTTTTCATCAGATTTTTTTTCAAGTAAGGCACACCTCTGGGTCGGTATGAATTTACGCGTTCTGTGAGGATATAAAGGATATTCTGAAAGAAGATATATGTCAAGAGTCGTGAGAAATAATATGTAGCTTAGCATATATCGAGAGTCTTAAGACATAATACTTATATCTAAGTTCGACATAAATACATACCAAAAGCAGGAATGATAAAAAAATGGCAAAACAAAGATTCGCAAGTAACAAAGAAAAAATCGAGTCGTACGCACGAGCTGCCAAGCCCTCTGTCCTGGCGGTGGGCATCGGTGGAGCCGGATGCAACATCATATCATGGGTAAAAGAACGAGGTGTATCAGGAGGAAGACTCGTTTCAATGAACACAGACGCAAACCATCTAACCATAAGCAAAGCTGACAGCATGATTCTGATAGGCGAAAAAGTTACCAGAGGAGTCGGATGCGGAGGATATCCGAAATTAGGAGAAAAAGCAGTGAACGAAAGCATGGGCGAGATCATGGAGGAAATTGATGATGCAAACATTATATTTCTCTTAGCCGGTTTGGGAGGGGGCACTGGAACTGGCGGCATCATGGCTCTAGCAGAGAACCTCCGTACACAATTTGCTGCAAAGAAGTCTCCACACCTGATTATAGGCGTAGTAACCCTCCCCTTCGAAATCGAAACAGCCAGAATGAAGATAGCGAAAAAAGGGATTCAGCGACTCAAATCAGCATGTGACACCGTTGTTGTAATCGACAACAATAGGCTCATCAAACTTTTTGGAAACCTACCAATGACAGAGGCTTTGGGAGTCGCCAATACAACCGTGGGAAAATTCGTTAAAGGGATAACTGAAACAATCACCACTGCAAGCCTGATCAACCTAGACTACGCGGACATGCGCAGTGTCATGGCAGGTGCTGGAATCGCCTCGATAGGAATCGGAGAAGGAAAAGGAGAAGGTAAAGTCGAACAAGCTGCAGAGAGAGCTTTGAACGGCCGCCTCCTCGACATAGAAGACGTAACGAAAGCCAAGGGAATGCTGATACACGTTTCAGGCGGAGACGACATGACATTAGAAGAGGTCCATCATGCGGGCGAATTCATGAAACGTTCGATCCCACCAAAAGCAAAAATAATCTGGGGAGCAAGAGTGACCAGGGGACTTAGGGGAACCGCCAGCGTTATGGCAGTCCTCACAGGCGTAGAAAGCGCATTCCTCACCAAACGACAAAAACACTTAGGCCCAGTCAGACTCCCATTCTAATACTGCCCTAAGCATCACTCGAACGAAAACATGCCATAGGAGACACGTTTTCCTAGACCCTCCGCCACTTTTGGCGGGATTTTTTTGTACAAAGAATGCAGCAATAATTCTTTATCATCTTGTCTTCTTTACGGAAACTTGGGGTCTGAGAATTTTTATAAGCATAACTAGAAACGGCGCTTCTTTTCGCGTTTAATCGAGCTAAAAACCGAAAAACGCTGTTTTCAACATAGTTCTGTTATTAGGCTCCAAATATGATTGTGGCTTTTGCTCAGGGAAGGAATCAAAGATTTAAACTATGATAAAGCAGATTTGTATGTGACGCAGGGAATGGTTATGAGGATTTTGTATCCTGAAATTGGTATTTGTGGACTCTCTTGCCGGCTTTGTCCCATGTATCATATAGAGGGTAAAAGCAAATGCGGGGGATGTAAGAGTGAATTCAGGATGGCTGCTGGTTGTCCCTTTATTACTTGTGCAATTAAGAGAAAAGAAATCGAGTTTTGCTGGGATTGTACAGAACATAAAATTTGTGGGAAATGGAGGAAACACAGGGAAGCTGGAAAAGAACATGATTCCTTCAAGTGCTATCAGAAACTTGAAGATAACATCTCTTTCATTCAAGAGAATGGGATTAGCGAGTTTGAGAGGTTGCAGAAAATGAGAGAGAAGCTGCTGAAGGAGATGTTGCAGGACTTCAATGAGGGACGTTCAAAAAGACACTATTGTATTGCAGCGACAGTCTTTGAGATTGATGAGTTACGAAAGCTATTGAATGGGGGAATAGAGCAATCGAAGGGGTTAGGGATAAAGGAGAAATCCAAAGTTCTACACTCTTTGCTAGATTCAGCAGCCAAGAAAAAGAACTATCTCCTAAAGTTGAGAAAATAATCAAAAACCTGCTTTAAATGGTGCGGGGAGTGGGATTCGAACCCACGAACCCCTACGGGACAGGCTCCTGAAGCCTGCGCCTTTGACCTGGCTCGGCGACCCCCGCCCCATTTGTTTTCAAGGCATAATTCTTCCTTAAGTGTCTTTTCGCTTACACTGAAGTTTAAAAGCTTGAATAAACTCCCAGTACACTAAAGCCAGATTAGGCGTGAGAGTCATGGATTGGCTAGAAATAATACAAGAATGCTCAACCAGAATGGGAAAAGAAGCCCTCACCTTCTACGGCTCCCCAGAAGCAGCCATCAGCTTCGGCGTTGGAGCCGGCGGCGACCCAATGAAAAAAATCGATTTAGCCGCCGAAAAAGCCCTCATAGATTGCTTAACCGAACACGAAATCTCCTGCACTCTTGTCAGCGAAGAGTCTGGAACAAAGAAGATTGGGTCTCAACCTTCCGAATATTATGTTACAACAGACCCTGTGGACGGCACAACGAATGCCGTTCGAGGGCTACCCTTCAGTGCAAATGTCATAGCAGTCTCAAAGGGACCTTACCTCCAAGATGTGGAAACAGCCCTCGTCTCCGACCTCTTCCACAACATAACCTACACGGCACAGAAGAACAGGGGCGCCTTAAGAAACGAAGAAAAAATCAAGCCTTCCGAAACAGTCTCCCTACAAAAAGCAGTCATCGGAATCGACTATAACACATTCAAATTTAAAGAACTGGTAACTAAACTGGAAGGACTCTTCAAGACAGCGAAACATTTCCGCCACTTTGGAGCCAACGCCCTAGAAATCTGCTACGTTGCAGACGGCTCCACAGACGCCTTCATTGACATCCGAGGAAAACTGCGAGTAACAGACCTCGTCGCCTCCTACCTTATACTTCGCGAAGCAGGAGGAATCATGCTCACACCAGAAGGAGACGAACCAAACGTTCCCTTAGCCCCTACACAACGACTCTCCTTCATAGCAGCCTCAAACAAAACAATCTACGAAGCCATCAAAGAGTCTCTAACCTAACATGAACTTGCAGCATTCCAGTTTTTAACAGGGGAAGCTGTATTTAGATTAAGGAGAACGTGGTGCCTTGACGCAGATAGAGCCAGTGCAGCCATATCCAGCCCTGCTTCTGCAGAAGGATTCTGACCGAGCCTTAGTGGTCTCCGACCTTCACATAGGCTGGGAGAGACTGCTAAGCCAAAGAGGAGTCCACGTTCCCTCTCAAACTCCAAAAATCAAGAACATGATGTTGCGACTCGTCAAAGAGTGCAAACCAACACGCCTAATATTTCTGGGAGACATAAAGGACGCCATAGCAAAGGTAGAGATTGAGGAGTGGCGGGACATCCCAGACTTTTTCGAAACAATAAACGAAAAAGTTTCAGACATTCAAGTTGTTCTAGGAAACCACGATGGAAACCTTGAGCCTCTCCTTCCTGAAACCATAAAGATTATCCCTCCAACAGGCGCCATTTTCGGAGATGTCGGACTCTTCCATGGACACGCATGGCCGGCACCGGAACTTCTTGGATGCAGCAGCCTAGTTACAGGTCACGTCCATCCCACAGTAGCCATCCGCGACCCCATGGGTTTCAGGATGACAAGACAGGTTTGGGTTAAGGCACCATGCGACGGAGAAAAGTTAGCAAAATCGCTCCTCAAACATTTAAGCGCCAAAATAAACAGCAATAGTCTTTCCATACTGAATAGCAAAGTTAAAGGGAAGCTTAAGGTTTCACAGCTTTTCATAATGCCTTCCTTCAACCAATTCCTCGGAGGAAGACCAATCAACGAAAGAAAAAGAGGAAAAAAGAAGACTATAGCGTTTATTGGTCCAATATTACGTTCAGGAAGTGTCAACCTAAACGATGCCGAGATATATCTTCTGGACGGAACCTTTCTAGGAACAGTGGATCAGCTGAAAGCGCTGAGTTAAAGACGAAAAGAACCCAACTATCACTGGCCAGAATGCTAGTTCAGAAAAGTTTTAATGAAATTCAGGACGTACTTGATTATGAAGGTGAAAAAGGATGTCAGAGGATGACATACCGGAATGGTTCAAAAAAAGAAAGAAACGCAACCGGTTTTTTGGAAACTGGTTCTTCGGAGACATCCAAGAGATGATGAATAACATAGAGGAGATGATGGAGAAGGAATTCAGAGAATTTAGAACCCGCATCCCAAAAGATTTGAAACGTGAACGCAAGCTCCCTGACGGCTCAACTATACCTGAGTGGGGACCCTTCGTCTACGGGTACAGCATGACCATAGGACCAGATGGAAAGCCGAAAATAAGGGAATTCGGCAACGTCAAGCCCTCAAGCAAACCCGAAGCCTTCGGGTTCACCAAACCAATCCTTGACGTGAAGGAAGAACGAGAACCGTTGGTGGACGTTATCAATACAAACGGGGAAATAAAGGTCATAGTAGAATTGCCCGGGGTTGAAAAAGACGACATCAAATTGCAGGGAACAGAGGACACATTAACCATATCGGTTGACACCTCCGAACGGAGATACTTCAAAGAAATTGAAATGCCGACGAAAATTGAACCCAAGAAAGCTAAATCATCATACAAAAATGGAGTACTAGAGGTTACAGTGCCCAAAATCAAAGGGAAAACGAAGCCTGGTGGAGAACGGATAGAAATCGAATAGACCAGCAAAAAGATGCCAACATATTCCGATATTGGAACACAATCGCTTCTTCATAGAATGCCCTAACACTCTTTCAAGGGGAGGGAGAAAACCCATGAAAACACCCAAAGAAATCAAGGTACTCAAAAAGGTTTGCGAGGAAACAAAGACCAAGGGGGAGGTTACAGGGAAGCAGCTAGCCCAGCTTTCAGAAGCTCTTGGTTCACGGTTCACTAAAGCATGGGAGACCCTGAATGAGGAGAGAGTTAAGAAATACGTTTTTAGCCCCAGCGGCAGAATCGTTTGGATAGTTGTAGGCAGAGAGCGGGAATACCAAATTATGCCAGCCGCAGGTTTCTGTTCTTGCGACGATTTCTACTTCCGCGTAATGGATAGAGAAGTACACATCTGTTATCACCTCATCGCCCAGAAGATTGCGGATGCTTTAGGATGGTTTGACAAGATTGAGGAGGACGACGAGGCCTACGACTTCCTCATGGAAGAGTGGAAGAAGGTTTCACCTTAAATGGGGTTTGCTGAGGCGTATCACGGGGCAATTCAAGGGAGATTAAAAGATGGGAATCCCAATTAGCTGCAATCGCTTAGGGTGATTTTCATCTTTTCCCGTGGTGACGCCTTTTCAGTCCCTTATTCTTCCAATGTTTTACTCCCCAATAAAAAAAGGGAGGGAAATTCTGGGCTTTTATTTTCGTCTTTTGAGTGCCCAGAAGGCGCCTATGCCTATGATGCTGGCTATGGCAACAGCTAGTATGATGGCTACTTCAGTGGTGATGAGAGGTGTTGGCTCTTCAGTCTCAGGCTCTTCGGTTGTGGGTTCTTCAGTTGTTGGCTCTTCGGTTGTTGGCTCCTCAGTTGTTGGCTCTTCGGTTGTGGGTTCTTCAGTTGTTGGCTCCTCAGTCTCAGGTTCGCCACCCGGTGTAGGTGCTGGACCTACTGCAATGTAGGCTGTATCATAAGAGCTACCATAAGACTCAGTTCCTGAGAAAGTAGCCGTTATCTTGTAATCGCCTTCAGCTGATGGGGTCCAGCTTTTTCCAAAGTTGCCTGCTACGTCGGTTGTAGCTTCGCCTATAGTTTGTGTGTCACCATTTGAATCGGTGGCAGTCAACACAACTTTGACTCCTTCTACGTCTTGGGGTATTGGGTTCTGATGGTGTATGTGATCCATCCATACGTTCATGCTTTCGTCAGCAACACATGCGATACCAGGTTGAGCAGGAGACATATCCAATACTGAACCGGTGATCATCATTGTTACTCCTTTT
Organism: Candidatus Bathyarchaeum sp.; assembly: GCA_020344315.1. GTDB lineage: Archaea > Thermoproteota > Bathyarchaeia > Bathyarchaeales > Bathyarchaeaceae > Bathyarchaeum. The sequence continues at coordinate 433,827 of CP070820.1, read as the reverse complement.
TGTACTCCAGTCTGTGGTGCAGAAACTGTTGTAGTGCTTTTGCCTTTTCCGAAGACATACATGTACCCGTCATTCTCGCTGCTGAATGTAAGATAGCCATCTGCTACCACACCCGAGAATGATCGAGAATAATATACCGGAGATGCCGTGAAGTTCCATAATTCCTCACCTGTTAAAGCATCGAGACAGTGAAGTTTCCATCCTCTGGTCAGAGGCATACTGGGAGTATGCTCTGTAGCACCAACGTAAATCTTTCCGTCAGCAACCAAACCACCACCATGGAACACATGTACTTCTGTGCCGTCTACCTGATAGGGTGTCTCATATGCGTATTGAGTCGGTGATTGGAAGGACCAGGCTATCTCACCAGTCTCCCAGTCAATTGCATGAACACCAGTGTAACCACTCAGGTAATAGTAGCCGTAGGCTGATTGTCTATGGTATGCACCAAAACAGCCCCACGGGTGATTTGTTATCGGAGTTTCCCACTCTTCTTCTCCAGTAAGCAGATTCCAGCATTTCAGTTCACCTGTATTCATTCGCACAGCAACTTTTCCGTGATCAGCAACTGTACTACCTGTGCTGAAGGCGGTCTCTAGACCACTGCTTAAATCGGTTGTTACATCCCATAATACTTCGCCTGTCTCTAGACTCGCAGCCCTCAATCCCATTCCTATGGCTACACGCGTAGCATCATCGCTTATGGAATATGCGTCAACTGCTATGCCTGCTTCAAAATCTTGTGAGTCACCTAGATTTCTCCAAGGCCACGTTATGTTGTTTAATACCGTAAATTCTGTGATGCCTGTTTCTGCGCCTCTGGCTACAGTCCAATTTATCAGTCGTCGGTTCCCGCCACCAAGGTTCTGAACGGTCAAGAGATATGGATCAGCATAAAATGTACCTGAACTCAGTGGAGCAATTGAAGCGTTAAGAGTCACTTCCCCGGTAAATGGATCATATTTTATGTACCGCCCGCCCCCTACATAAAGAAGGTCTACACTCTGACCACGCAAATGAGCTGTTTCGCCGGCTACTGCTTCAGAGTCTCTTTCAAGGTAAGTTATGTATGAGGGTACTCGTGTAGGATTATATTGTTCCCAATAAATTTCGCCTGTACGTATGTCATAGCATTGCCAAACGTCAGCAATCTCGCCATCTACGACTTTGGTGATAGTCTGGTAGGCTCTTCCTTCATAGACTATGTCTGGAATGTTCGGATAGAAGCCAGATGCATCATAGTGAGACATCTGTCCCAAGTCTCCTCCGATGATGCCTTTTAGTGATTCTTGTCGTTTCCATACTACGTGTGCACTGTTTGGTCCTTGAACCCATGGTACAAAGTTATAATCCGGGTTTCCGTATGTGTTCGTGTCAGGATAGAGTTCATCCCACTTGGCACCTCCTCCTATACCACGCCAAGGATAGTTTCCTAAGATTGGCCACCATCCTCTTTTTTCTAGAGGTGCGGGTCGTGTCCAGTAGTCTGTTGGTAGTGGGGTCTCAGGCCAGGAATAGACTATGTCTTCTGTGACCTCAAGTTCGTATGGTCCATCACTGCTGGGCAGATAGTAGACAGATTCTTCAAATTCGGTAACTCTATCAGCGTATCCTACGCGTCTTCGTGTATAGTTCCCTGGTGGGAAGTAGCCTCCTGGAAAGTCGAATTTGAGTGTCCATGTGCCTAGCTCGTCAGCGATCCATTCGAACCAACCTGTCCCGTCGCCAGGATAGGAGTCCATTTTTATGACATGTTCTGCTCCGCCAGGCTTGTTGATTGTCACTGTCATATCTGTCCATTGTCGAGTGTTATGAAGTGGTGGGTGGAGCCAAAAGTTGACTAGGAAAGTCTGTCCTTGTCCAACAGGGTTAGGTCTGAAGCTAATGTATGCTTTTGTTTCAAGCGTTAAGTCAGGAGTAACTCCTGGAGGAAGTGGTTCTGAACCTTTATTGATGTACTGATTTTCATATGTTTGAGCTTGTGTTGGAATCATCATCAACATTGCAGAAGTCATTAGAACAAACACTAAAGCTATGGCTGTTGTCAATTTTGTTTTGTTGTTTAGAATTCGCATTTTTTTTCATCTCGTATTTTTTTAAGGCTTCGATATTACTATACGTCTATTTAACAATTTTTATAGAAACCGTATAAAAACCAAAAAAACTAATTCTCAGGTTAATTATATTTGATTTTTTTAATAACAGACCGTGACAAACTAAAGGATGTCTATTTCTACAAGTATCGATATAACGGTGGATAAAATCAATGATGAAAATCGACGAAGCCGACGCCAAAATTCTTAAGGCATTAATAAATGGCGCACGCCCAAAACTGACAGACATCATAAAAGAATGCAAAATATCATCCACCGCAGAAAAAAATTGAGTTGAGCGGCTAAAAAAGCGGGTTAATAGTTAAAGCAACCTTGCTCATTAATATGGCTTTTTTAGTTAGTTTCTTTTCATGAAGTGAGTTAATCCAGTGTTGTCTTCGCAGAGAGCATCAATGAAATGGACAAATTAAAATACCTAATAAGGAACCAGAAAATGCTGTGAGGAAGAAGAAAAGTTAATAGGTAACCAATTGAGCCAACTATTAAATATCTCACCTTCAAATATTAGATGAAGGAGTGCCTTTGATGAATCCGGAAGCCTACTTTGCCGTCATGCTCAATATCCTAGTAGCTTTGATCTTCATAGCTTTGGTTCTAGGCTTTTTGTATATGATATATGGCAGAGAGAAAAGAACCGAAGAGACCTAGGTTTTCCTTAACCACTGATTTCGCCGATTTAGGGAAAGAAAGATGAATTTAGAGGAAATCGTTGAACGAATTCTGTCATCTCGTTCCGACCTTAAACGTACAGAAGTTCTAGAAATGATTGAGAAGAAAAAGAGGGACGCAGGAAATTTTTTAACGAATGAAACCGCGGCGCGGATTGTCGCTTCGGAGTTGGGGATGGAAAGCGTTCAGAAGCCTCTTCGGCTAGAAATTCAGATTCAAGATCTTGTTTCTGGATTGAATGATGTAACTGTTGCCGGACAGGTCGTTGCCGTTTATCCCCCAAAAATTTTCACTCGCCGAGACTGGACTGAGGGAAAGCTTGCTAGCCTGCTTGTTTCAGATAAGAGTGGAACTTTGAGGGTGGTTTTGTGGGACGACAAAGCAGACTTGGTGGAGAGCGGGAGGATTCAGCGGGAACAAACCGTCAGGATCTCGCATGGATACGTGCGCGAGGGGTGGAGCGGTGGTCTGGAGTTGCATGTGGGGAAAAGAGGAAGCGTAGAAGTTCTTGCAGAAACAGAAAAATGAGCCCTTTACCAGCACGGGAGTTATTTCTCTCTTTCAACTTCTTTGATAACGTCTTCAATTATTTCTAGGCTGGCATCGACCAGTTCTCTGGTTATGTTTAAGGGCGGAACCAATCTGAGGGTGGAAACGCCGCAAGTTACGGTTGCTATTCCTCTCCTCCAGCATTTCAGCATCATCTCTCTAGCCTGATCCACCCCAGGCTTTTTGGTCTCTTTATCTTCCACAAACTCAACACCAATCATCAATCCCTTCCCCCGAACATCACCAACGATTTTGTGTTCTTTTTTCATGTCCTGTAGCCATTTCATAATATAGTTGCCCTGTTTCTCGGCGTTTTCAAGGAGCTTCTCCTCTTTGATTACGTCAATCACCACCAGCGACGCTGCACAAGCCACGGGATTTCCGCCGAATGTGCTGGCGTGGGAACCGGACTCCCAGTCCATCAGTCGGGCTCTAGCCACGGTTGCGCTTAAGGGCAATCCTGAGGCAAGGGCTTTGGCTACGCAGTTGATGTCAGGTTCGATCTTCCAGTGCTCGATGGCGAACCATTTGCCTGTTCTCCCGATGCCCGATTGAACCTCATCGGCGATCAGAAGTAATCCGTACTTGTCCGCCAGTTTCTTGAGGCGCGGGAAGTATTCGGGAGGGGGCACTATGTATCCGCCTTCGCCTTGGATGGGTTCAAAGACGATGCCGGCAACCTCTTCTGGAGGCACGTATTTTTGCAGAACCTGCTCGTCTATGAAGTCTACGCACCTGTAACCGCATTCTGGACAAGAGAGGTTGAAGGGACAGCGGTAGCAGTTGGGGTAAGGCACATGGGTCACTCCCGGAAGCATGGGGAAGTAGTGTCTTCTTTGAATGGGTTTGCTGCCTGTAAGGGACATGGAACCGAATGTTCTTCCATGAAAGGCGCCGATAAAGGCTATGAATTGGTGTTTCCGAGTGTGCCACTTGGAGAGTTTGAGGGCGGTCTCCACGGCTTCTGTGCCGCTGTTACCAAAGTAGACTCGTTTCTGAAATTTGCCAGGAGTTATTTTAAGCAATTTTTCAGCTAGGCTGATGGTTTGTTGATAGTAGAAGTCGGTGTTGGAGTAGTGGAGAAATTTGTCGCATTGATTTTTTATTGCCTTGACAACTTTGGGGTGGTTGTGTCCCACGTTTAGGCATACCAGTCCGGAGTTGAAGTCGATGTATTCGTTTCCGTCTACATCTTTCACGATACAGTTATTCCCAGAATCTACTACAAGCGGGTAATAGCGAGTATACGAGGGAGACATCGTAGCCGAGTCTCTTTTGACGAGAGCTCTAGCCTTCGGACCAGGAGGACGAACAATAATCTTAGGATAATCAGGCAAGTAACTCACCAACAACATTCCATTAAAGAATAGTATTTTTATAGATATCTGAGACCGCCTGAAACAATTTCTCGCAATAGTCTAAAGTAAGAAATAATATCGCACAATGTTGGTGGTTAGGTATATTGGAGGGTCTATTTCTCTTCTTGCGGTTTTTTGGTTCCGGCTTTGATGGCAGTTATTTCGATTGTTGAGACGTTTGATTTTTGGCCTTCGGCTCTAAACAGTTCTTCTGTGCTTATATCAATATGTTTTATTTCCAAGTCTTTAACAAAGGCGCGGCGAAGCAACTCCACAGTATCAACTGCCCTACTAATTGCCCTTCCCCTCGCCTTAACAACCACCTGCTTTTCGCCCCTGTTAAAAGAAGTTATACAAGCAACCACATAGTTCATTATTGGTTTTTTTCCGATAAAGACAACGTTCTCTGCGTTGGTTGTCTCATTAGGTTCTGCTTCTTCATCGACCAAAGCTCATTACCTCATTTATTAAAAAACAACATCGTCATGGATTAAACTTTAGATTGACCTATAGCCTCTTATATTTTTTCCACATCAGCTTGTTCCCACATCTGCTTGCTCAAAAAAGATAGCTCACACAATATTCGATTCTGCTCGAACTACAAACCGAAAGATTCCCTTCCTTAATTTGGCAGTTAACATCAAGAATCAGGAAACTCCTGTAGAAAGGCTATTTTCCCCAAAAATATAAGAGAGGCTGCAACATGTAGTTCTTTTTCATACGAATACGTGAGATGCTGTTTGGAGGAAGTTTATTGGTCCTCAAGGAGTTCAGATGGCACGGGCGTGGCGGTCAAGGAGCATGGACAGCAAGCGAGCTACTGGCACGTGCTGCAATCAAAGAAGGAAAATACATCCAATCCTTTCCGGAATTCGGTCCCGAAAGAATGGGCGCACCGGTAAAAGCTTACACGCGTATCAGCGACGAACCGATAAGGCTACATTGTGCAGTCTATAATCCAGACCTCGCGATAGTTATGGATCCAACCCTCTTGGCAACCGTTCCAGTCACTGAGGGATTAGATGAAAAGGGAATTCTCATAGTGAATTCACCCAAAGAACCGAAGAAGTTGAAGGAAGAGCTGAAAATGACGAAGGGAAGTCTTTGGACAGTTCCCGCTACTGATATTGCTATGCGGATTCTCGGAAGATTAATCACTAATACAGCCATGCTGGGAGCAGTCGCCCGTGCAACAGGAGTAGTTAAAATGGAAAGCGTAGAAAAAGCCGTGAAAGCCCGTTTTCCAGGTCCACTTGCAGAAAAAAACATGGGAGTAATAAGAGAAGCTTACAAGGAGGCGAAGTCTGAATGAGCCAAAAAAAGAAAGGCTGGAAAGACCTTCCTTTAGCTGGCGTATGCTGGGTCTCTAGCACAGACTACAAAACCGGAGACTGGCGCTCTTACAAACCACTTTGGAACTCGGAAAAGTGCACCCGCTGCATGTTCTGCCACATATACTGCCCAGAGGGCTCCGTAAAACATGATCCGGAGACAAACAAGATGATAATTGACTATGACTTCTGTAAAGGCTGCGGAATATGCGCTGTCGAATGCCCCGCAGACGCCATAGAAATGGTCATGGAAGGAAAGGAGTGAACTGAAAATGGCTAAAGTTGAACAGAAAACTGTGCCCCTGAACGGAGACACTGCAGTTGCCTTTGCCGTAAAACAGTGCGATGTGGATGTGGTAGCTGCCTATCCGATTACACCACAGACCATAATCGTTGAAAAGTTCAGCGAATACGTGGCCAACGGCGAGGTAGAAACAGAATTCGTCTGTGTAGAATCAGAACATAGCGCCATGACATGCTGCCTAACAGCAGCCGCAACGGGCGCCAGAACATTCACTGCCACAGCTTCAGCGGGTTTGGCGTTGATGCATGAAATGTTGGCCGTAACTTCAGGCTGTAGAGCGCCTGTCGTCATGTCAGTTGTAAACCGGGCATTATCAGCTCCGATCAACATTCACTGCGACCACTCGGACAGCATGGCTCAAAGAGACTTGGGATGGATACAGATCTACGCCGAAAACAGCCAAGAAGCCTATGACTCGATAATTCAAGCCTTCAGGATAGCTGAGAACCCAGAGATACTGCTTCCTATAATTGTCGGTCTCGACGGTTTCGTTCTAAGCCACACATTAGAAAATGTAAAGGTTCTTCCAACCGAAGCTGTCAGAGAATTTGTTGGAATCCGAGGCGTTCCCTTAGTAATGAATCATCGTGGGGAGATGGTTCCTTTCAAGCTTGACCCAGAAAACCCCTTAACGATTGGACCGCTTGACCTTTACGACTACTATTTTGAGCATAAGAGACAGCAGGAAGAAGCCATGAGAAGAGCGCTTGAGGTTATCAAGCAGGTTCATGACGCGTATGCTGAACAGAGCGGACGCAGTTACGGAAACGGTTTGGTTGAACCCTACAGGCTTGACGACGCAGAGATAGCCACAGTATGTATAGGCTCAACCGCGGGCACCGTGAAAACGGTTGTTGATGAGCTGCGCGATAATGGAATCAAAGCTGGACTGCTGAGAATGAGGGCTTTCAGGCCACTCCCAGTCCAAGACATAATCCGCTGCCTCTCAGGCAAGAAGGCGGTTGCTGTAATGGATCGAGCATGCAGTTTTGGCGGGAATGGGGGTCCACTGTTCCATGAAATACGCCATGCCCTCTATGACGTGCCCAACAAGCCGCCTCTGGCGAATTACATCTACGGTTTGGGAGGAAGGGATACGTCACCCTATATGATCGACGGCATCTACCGAGATCTACAGAAGATTGCGGAAACAAGACAAATCAAGGAAGGAGTTCAATTCATTGGATTAAGGGAGTAATGAGGTGAAAGAAATGACAGAATGGAAATTTACAGCAAAAGAATTCGCTCAAACACCTGAGCTCTTCGCCTCTGGCCACAGAGCATGTGCTGGATGTGGTCCGGCGGTAGCTCTCCGATTGATAATGAAGGCTGCAAGAGGCCCAATCATAGCCACCAACTCTACAGGATGCATGGAGGTAGTCTCTACAATCTACCCTTACACCTCCTGGAATATACCATGGATACACACCGCCTTCGAGACTGCAGCCGCCAACGCATCTGGCATAGAGACTGCACTAAAGGTGCTGAAGAAGAAGGGACGCATAAAGAACGAGCATGTGGACGTTGTAGCTTTCTCCGGAGACGGCGGAACCTTTGATATAGGCATCCAAGCTTTATCCGGCGCCGTGGAGAGAGGACACGACTTTCTATACGTGCTCTACGACAACGAAGCCTACATGAACACGGGCATACAAAGGAGCGGCGGCACCCCAATGGGAGCATGGACAACAACTTCGCCCGCTGGAAAAGTTATTCCAGGAAAACTTGAGCGCAAAAAACCCATATCAGACATAATGGTTGCCCATGAGATACCCTATGTCGCTACAGCTAACATAGCCCACTGGAAAGACTTGGTCTTAAAGGCAAGGAAAGGAATGGAAGTAAACGGACCAGCTTTTCTCCATGTCTTTGCTCCATGCCCAAGAGGCTGGAGAAGCGAGACAGCTAAATCCGTCGAAATCTCCCGTCTGGCCGTTGAAACATGTGTCTTCCCAAACTGGGAAGCTGAAGACGGTGAATACAAGCTCTCACCCCAGAGCAAGGTTATAGCGTTGAAGCCGGAGAGGAAGAAGCCGGTGGAGGGATACCTGAAGACTCAGGGAAGATTCAGGCACCTATTCAAGCCCGAGAACAAGCATGTTCGAGAAGCCATCCAGAAAGAAGTTGACAGGCGCTGGCAAAAACTTCTAAAATCGTGCGGAATAGCTTAATTTTCCTTATCGAGAAGGGCGATAGTTAGTTCGCCCTGATTCTTTCAGTTACCAAGGTTTCTTCTTAGGTTACTTCTATCCTCCTGGGGCTCCGTGGAACGGAACGTTTTCCCAGAGGACGTCCCACCATTCTTTGTCTGTTATAGTTTCTCCTCTAACGAGAATTTCCAAGACTTTCTTCAGGAGTGCGTGATGTCTCTTCTCATCGGATAATATTGCATTCAAGAGGAGCTTAACCTTCTCGTTCTGGATGGAAGGAATTGCTACATTAAGCTTCTCCATAATCTCTGCCTCGATGCGGATGTGTTTCTCCACAAGTTCTCTCTGTTTGTCAAGATTTCCCTCTGTAAGAGCCTGTGGAACACTGGTTAACAGATTAATCGCGGAGGAATACATTTCCGCGTGCTTCAGGGAATCCAAAGAAATACCTTTCAGAACTCCCTTGACAGCAGGATTCTCAATCCCGACTACCCCCTTTTTCACCGAGTCCACAATATTTTTTTCAATTTTAATCTGATCTTTAAGAAGCTTCACAAGCTCGTCTTCTGAACTCAAGGCAATGCCTCCTGCCTTGAGAAAGCACAAGCTCTAAGAATAAGGGTTTCGGAAAATTTCAGAGAGTATATGTGCAAAATCATGTGTGCTGAATTCGATATGATTAAGCTTCTAAATGAGAAACAGGAGAAGTAGAGTCAGGAAGAAAGCAGCCAATGGGAAGAGGGATATGGCAAGCCTTCGAGCTCGTTGCGTGGTCTTGTCAGCCATGATGGTTATCTCTGATATCTGCTGCTCCCCAATGACTCGGATGTCAGGGATAGTTTCTGTGCGCCACGACACTTCTACAGGTTCTATGTTGTCTAAAGCATTCTTAGTTGCCTGTTTGATGTAACTAATCAGTTTAGTTTGATCTATGGCTTCGCCCACCAGATTGTAGCCCCTGCGGCTGCGTATCATGCCGCATACTGAGTGAGTGTCAGTGGTGAGAACCTCTCCGTCGACTAATCCCAATTCTTTTAGCGCCGAGAGGATTTTCTCTCTCAATCCCGATACCATGTTGTTTCCGTCGATGGTTACATAGGCTGCTTTCTGCTTGCCTACTTCGGTTACAATCACACTTATTCCGCCAGGACCCATGCCATCCTGAACTGTGAATTCGTGGGGTACAACAGTTGCCGCTCCCACTTTGAAGGATGAACTGTTTTGGTCTAGTGCTTTTTCTAGACCATCCACAGCAGCTTCACTGAGGGACGTGACGGCATTATCCAAGTCGAAGGGACCATCCATGCTGTTGTGGGCATCGATTGCAAGAGAAGAAATCCCCCGTTTTTCAGCTTCCCCGACAATGAATGAATTCAATTCTTGGGGGAGGTCTTCCATAGTTTTCGGTGCGGTGGTTAACGTAAGTAGAGCACAGTCTCCGAATATCTGGCAACTAGCCTTTGCATCTTCCTTTCCAATTCGCACAAAAGGGGTGGCTTCAGAATGACTGGATGGGAAGTCGACGAAATTAACTATGCTCTTTACAACCTTCTGATTTTGAAACTGGGAGGAGAGATCTAATTCATGCCCCACTAATCCGTGGGGAACAGAAACCACACAGTTAAACTTGTCTTCTAGGGTCTTTTGAATCAAAGACGGGAGGAGGCTGCTTCCAAGGTTCTTGAAGGGACCCGGATGCAGGGCTGGAACAATAATGACTGCCTTTATCCTTTTGCCAGCTCTAAAAGTCAACAGAGAGACCTTGATGTCCTGATCATTGCCAAGCTTCTCAAAGAAAGTTTCCAAGGGAGCAATCAGGTCCTCTGTCCAATTGGCTAAAAAGGCTTTAAACAGGACGGAAGAAGCTATTCCAAGAGTTCCCTTGCCTACTCGATCCATGAAATATTTGAAAGCAAACACGGTTAAGAGAGCCACAGAAACTGAAGTTAACACAAAAAATAGAAGCTGCCCATCCAAGTTGTAACCAATTGTAGGGCCAATAAAAAAGAGTGACAACGCAACTAAAGCTGGCTGTAAGAGAGAAGAGAACAAAGTGTCTCCAAAGCCTGCGAAGGAGGTAACAGAAAGAACCAGCAGACGCAGTATCAGAGCTCCACTGAAACCCAAGAAGAAGAATCTGATCCAAAGTTCTGGAACTCCGAGAAGGGTAATTGTTAAGCCGCCGAGAAGAAGCACTCCAAACCATACGAGGGAGGAGAAGAAAGAGAGAGCTGAACAACGTCTCAAATTGAAAATAAGGTCACGCTTCATGGAACTGCGGCTGATTAAAAAGTCTGAGAGCAGGGTTAGGAAGAAAAAGATTCCGCCGAAGCCTAAACCAAGAGCAAAATTTTCATAGGAGAGACCTAATGGTAGGATTGATAAGATTCCGCCGTGCAGAGACAGGACTCCAATGAAAAGGGTGATTTTTCTTTGGGAAGGAAGCCCAAAGAGTTTGGAATAGCGCTTTACTACCTTGTCAATGTATTCGTCCGTTGAATCGTTAGTCAATAGGTTGTCCCTCGTCCATATCCTTCTAGGAAACGCTCAAAAATATTAATGTTATACCATCCCCCCGACTTTAGCGCCACTTAAATATGGTGTTTAGAGGAGGTGAAGACCCATTTTTACATAAAATGGATTATATCTGGAAAATGCTGCCAACATTTTTGTGAAAAAGTATTGAAAAAAGTGGGTGCAGGTATTGAGAGCGGCAACAAAAATGATGGTTAAACTAACTGAATTCGGGTGTAAAAGCTTTTATGGGGAGTTTAGGTTAAATTAGAAGGTTATGTCAAAAGCCGGTATTCCTCCGTCGGTATTCCAGATTCTTGAGCAGCATGTTGGTCGAAGAATGGTTGCTATTTTGGACCCTTCTTACGGATTTGAAGGAACTTTAGCCGCTGTAACTCGAGAACCTCCAGGCATCTGGCTTTCTGACGCTGAGGTTGTGACGTTGCGGTCAACGATAGCCCAGCCTGTGCCGCAGATCGTGAGTAGAGAAGATAGAAGCGAGGTCTTTGTCAACCTACGTTCTGTTCAACGTATCGAAGTTCTGCACGAAGACTAGAATCGATCAGAAAAAGACCTGCGCCAAAATGCTGGCTACTACAAGAGTTATCGCAAAAATAACAGCTAACTCAGGTCTAACCTTAACACCCCTAGTTTCCTCTTCAAAAAATCTCAGAAGCCCAGCGCTTTGAGCGGGCATACGTGCCCCTTCTCCCTTTTTTTTCCTCTTCATGCTCATAGCGATTCCTTTCATACAATTTCATGGGATGTTAATTAAAGTTACGCATCTGATTTCAGAATTGAACTTGTCCGCGCTTGAAAAATATCAGAGTGTATTTTTATACTCAAAAGGTTTAAATATAACGTTATAGTCTAACCATGATCCTTAGGAGAGTTGCAATATGAGGGATAGTTTTTGGCGCTCAGAAAGCCATCACCCCAAAGCCGTCTGCACCCACTCACCAGTTGAAAATTAGAAAACTCTCCTTCAGAAAGTCTCCTCTCGAAATCTTCTCGAAACTCTATAGCCACTATGAAAACATATACATGCTTGAATCAATTGAAGGCCCAAAGAAGCTGTCACAGTATTCCTTTATAGGATTTGACCCAGCTTTAACAATCAAGATTAAGAACGGAGAAGCAGTAACCCGTAACGAAATAACCGGTGAAGAAGAGAGAGAAAAAGTTAGCGAGCCATTGGGTGTTATTGAGAAGACACTCAATAACAGAGTAGGGTTCATGGAACAGAGGTTCGTCGGCGGGGCTGTGGGATACATCTCTTACGATGACGTTCGATGCTGGGAAAGACTGCCTGAGAAGGCACTTGACGACCAAAAATTCCCTGATGTTGAGGTGGGGGTTTTTGATGACGGTATCATCTATGACCACAGAAAAGAACAGGCATTCTACTATTACTTAAGCGAAAATCGACTAGCAGAAATCGATAAACTAGTACAAGAACCGGACGATTACGAAACTTTGTCACATAAACAACTAAAAGTCAACATATCTAAGGAGCGCTTTGAGAGAGCTGTAGAGAAAGCGAAAGAATATGTAACCGCTGGCGACATTTTTCAGGTTGTTCTCTCCAAACGTTACGATTTTAGAATTAGAGGCGACCTAATTGACTTCTATCGCAACCTTAGAAAGATAAATCCATCACCGTACATGTACTTTCTGAAAGCTGGTGAACGCCAGATAGTTGGATCAAGCCCTGAGATGCTGGTGAGAGTTGAAAACAGGGTTGTTGAAACTTTTCCAATAGCAGGCACAAGACCGCATGTCAAAAGCGCAATCGAGAACAGACGACTCACCGAGGAGCTCTTGGCAGATCCCAAGGAGCGCGCTGAACACGTGATGCTGGTAGACTTGGGCAGAAACGACATTGGAAAAGTCTCAAAGTTTGGAAGCGTTCACCTTCCAGAATTCATGAAGGTGCACCAATATAGCCACGTACAGCACATCGTTTCACGAGTTGTTGGCAACCTTAGGGATGAATGTGACTGTTACGACGCGTTAAGAGCCGTTTTTCCAGCCGGCACAGTCTCAGGAGCCCCCAAAGTTAGAGCCATGGAGATAATCGAAGAACTTGAGCCGACAAGAAGGGGACCATATGCTGGAGCTGTAGGATATTTCTCCTACAACGGCAATGCAGATTTCGCAATCACCATCAGAACCCTTGTTGCCAATGGAAACAAAGCCTACATTCAGGTGGGAGCTGGCATAGTAGCAGACTCTGATCCTGAAAGAGAATGGTTCGAAACAGAGCACAAAGCCAGAGCATTAATTAAAGCTTTAGAATCTTCAGGAAGTGGAAAAGAGTGAAAGTTCTAGTTATCGACAATTATGACTCCTTCGTCTACAACCTTGTCCAATATATCGGAGAACTTGGAGGAGAACCTGTTGTTTTCAGAAATGACAAGATAACTCTCCAACAGGCTATGGCACTCAACCCCCAGCGAATAGTAATTTCTCCAGGACCCGGCACACCCGAAGAACCGCACTATTTCGGAGTTTGCTCTGCAATTCTGCAACAGATGAGTTCCAAGATTCCTACATTAGGTGTTTGCCTTGGAAATCAGGGGATAATTTATGCTTTCGGGGGAAAAATTGTGCAGGCAAAGCGGCTGATGCATGGAAAAACTAGCCGAATAAAACATGATGGCAAAGGGATTTTTGAGGGTGTGAAAAATCCATTCATAGGAACACGTTATCATTCTCTTGTTGGGGATAGAAGCTCTATTCCTTCATGTCTTGAGATAACTGCTGAATCTATGGATGATGGTGAAGTCATGGGAGTTCGTCACATAAACTATCCAATTACAGGAATACAATTTCACCCTGAATCCATATTATGTGAGGATGGAAAAAAGATAATTAAAAATTTTCTTGAAGGCAGGTGACGAATCATGATCAAAGAAAGCATAAATAAACTGGTTAATGGAGCCGACTTAACTGACGAAGAGTCTACAGCAAGCATGAAAGAGATCATGTCGGGCGCAGCCACAAACGCTCAAATAGGTGCCTTTTTGACAGCCTTGAGGATGAAAGGTGAGACTGCTAATGAAATCACGGCTTTCACCACGGTTATGAAAGAATGTTGCCACCGAATTCATCCAGGCGTAAAGGGACGACTTGTTGACACTTGCGGAACTGGAGGAGACAAGATTAAAACATTCAACATCAGCACAACCGCGGCTTTTGTCGGTGCCGGAGCGGAAGTAGCAGTGGCAAAGCATGGAAACAAATCAGTTACCAGCAAGAGTGGCAGCGCCGATGTCCTTGAGAGACTTGGACTTGACCTCAAAATGGACCCTGAGGCTGTTGAGAGAGCCATCCAGAAGGTCGGGGTAGGTTTCATGTTCGCTCCTGCATTTCATCCAGCCATGAAATATGCTATTGGCCCAAGAAGAGAAGTGGGCATTAGAACCGTTTTCAATGTTCTTGGTCCCTTGACGAACCCGGCGGATGCCAATGCCCAACTGCTGGGAGTTTATGATGGGGGATTAACAGAGCCTCTAGCCTATTCCCTGAAGAATCTTGGTTGCGAAGAAGCCATGGTCGTCCATGGCTTAGATGGATTAGATGAAATATCCACCATCGGAAAGACTCGTATTTCGTGGTTAAGAAATGACAAAGTAACAACAAAGGAAATGGTTCCAAAAGATTTCGGCGTCAAACGGGCTAAGATTGAAGAGATCAAGGGAACCACACCAGAAGAAAGCGCTGAGATTACCTTCAAAATCTTGTATGGTTGCTTTGATGTGGCTGATCCAAAGAGGGAAATTGTCCAAGTCAATGGTGCTGCTGCCATTATTGTGGCGGGCAAGGCTGAAGAGTTTGGTTATGGAATGGAATTAGCCCACGAATCAATTGCGAGCGGTGCTGCCTACAGGAAACTCAAGGAACTGGTTAAATTCTCTGGCGGAGACCTTTCGAAGCTTGAACAGTTGGAGACCAAACATGGCTGATTATCTTGATGTCTTAGCGCGGGATGCTAAAGAAACCATCGATAAAGCTTACTACGAAGTTTCCACTCAACTCGCAGTTCCTTCCGTTAGCCTCAGAAAGGCGATTACTGAAAGCAAGAAAAATGCAGTAATCACAGAGGTTAAAGCTGCATCACCCTCCAGAGGAACAATCAAAAGCAATTTCGATCCAGCAGAAATTGCAAGAGCCATGGAGAAAGGCGGGGCAACAGGAATATCAGTTCTGACAGAGCCAAAACATTTCAACGGCTCTCTTACTTACCTAGCAAAGATTCGAAAAGCTGTAAAGCTTCCAATCCTCATGAAAGACATAATCATCAATCCAGTGCAGCTTGAAACCGCATCAAAAATCGGCGCCAACACTGTTCTTATGATAGACGCCCTTTTCGAACGGGAATACTGCGAAAGTAGTCTCGCAGAGATGATCTCACAAGCACATGAAAAAAATCTTGAAGTTCTGCTGGAAACTCACAGCGAAAACGAGTTCCAATCAGCAATAGAAACCGATGCTGATTTGATCGGAATTAACAATCGAGACCTGAGAACACTTAAAGTAAATCTGGGAATAACAGAACGAATCTTGAATAAGTGTGACAGCCACGGAAAAATCGTTGTTAGCGAAAGCGGAGTAATGACTCCTGCAGACCTGCTTTTTCTTCGCAAATGTGGCGCTCAAGCTTTTTTAATTGGATCAGCAATCATGATGGCTGACAACATCGAAAAAAAGGTCAAGGAGTTCGTTACTGCACATTGAGAAGCGTCAGAGTAAAAATCTGCGGAATAACCAGAGAAGAGGACCTAGCCATCGCAGTGGCTGCCGGAGCAGACGCCCTCGGCTTTCTCGTAGGGGTCCCCTCATCACCTAGAAATCTGACCCTAGAAAGGGCTGAGAGATTGCTGAGGCAAGTGCCAATCTTCGTTGACAGCGTAGTAGTTACAGCTCCCCAGAACATCAATGACCTAGTCAAAATCTGTGAGAGATTGAAACCGACAGCCATCCAGATCCACGGAAAAAAGCATCTCGACGCCTCAGAAATCCGCGAGAGAATAAAGGATACCCGTCTGATAAAGACCATTTACGTGAAAACAGCGAGTCTGAGCGAGGCAATAATAGAAGATTCAAAGATTTTTGACGCTATTCTTTTGGACTCCTTTACCAAGAATCAACTCGGTGGAACAGGCAGGGTTCATGACTGGACATTAAGCAGGCAAATAAAGGAAGCTGTTGCACATACACCGGTGATTCTCGCTGGAGGGCTGAAACCCGAAAATGTTAAAGAAGCAATTCTCAAGGTCCAACCCTATGCGGTCGACGTTGCCAGCGGTGTTGAACTCAGACCGGGAATTAAGGATCCTGATAAGGTTCGGGCTTTTGTTGAAAATGCAAAGGAGATTAAGATACCCAACAATTGAACAGGTGTGCTAAGGTGAAAAAAGGAAAGTTCGGAAAGTATGGCGGGCAATTTGTAAACGAAATCTTGATGCCCATTCTAATCGAACTGGAAGCAGCTTTTGAAAAACATTACCCAACCAGTGAATTCCAAGAGAAGCTTGGAGGATTACTGCGAGATTATGCTGGAAGACCAACGCCCCTCTATTACGCGAGGAACTTCAGCAAATTAGTCGGATGCCAAGTCTACCTCAAAAGGGAAGATTTGGTGTGTGGAGGCTCGCATAAACTCAACAATGCTCTAGGGCAGGCTCTCTTGACGAAAGAGATGGGGAAGTCACGGTTAATCACAGAGACTGCAGCGGGGCAGCATGGACTCGCTACAGTGATGGCAGGGAATGTCTGCGGATTAGAGACAGAGGTCTTCATGGGCGTGAAGGACATGAAGAGACAGGCAAGTAACGTAAAAAGAATGAAATTGCTAGGAGCAAAAGTAACTCCTGTCGACATCGGCATGGGCGTTCTAAAAGATGCAGTTTCTGACACTTTGAGAAAATGGACCGCCTGCTCACAAACCACCCATTACCTTATGGGATCAACCGTGGGACCTCACCCATACCCAGAGATTGTCGCGACATTTCAGAGCGTAATTGGAACGGAAATCAAAGAGCAGATACTCAAGAAAGAAGACAGACCACCAGACAAGATAGTTGCTTGTGGCAGTGGAGGAAGCAATGCTCTGGGGGCATTCAGAGCTTTCATCGACAATGAAGATGTAAAGCTCGTCTTCGTTGAGGGTGGAGGAGAAAGCCTAGAAGCCGATAACAGCGCTGCTGCTTTTCAGGTAGGGAAGCCCGGAATTCTTCATGGTGCCGTAATGCAAGTTCTGCAAGATGAGCACGGACAAATAAAACCTTCAAAGACAAGAGCCGCAGGTCTCAACTATCCTGGAAGAGGACCCGAAATATCAGCTCTATGTGAAAGCGGAAGGGTGAAGGCATACTACGCTTTTGACAAAGAGGTCTTTGAAGCCGTAAAAGTCATGTGCAGGACTGAAGGCTTGATACCCGCCCTTGAAACAGCCCACGCTATCTCCTATATGATAAAACACAAGGAAGAATTTGAGAAAGGGGAACTTGTTGTCCTGAACTATTCTGGAAGAGGCGACAAGGACCTCGACGCCATTATGAGGTATTTCCATGGAGCTTGAAGAGAAATTCCAAGAATTAAAAATGAAAAGAGAGGGCGCTCACATGCCCCACGTTTACTATGGGGACCCAAACGAAGATTTCTCCCTTAAACTAATAGAAACATTGACTGCGAACGGCGCAGACATCATAGAGTTCGGAATTCCTTTCTCGGACCCAACTGCTGATGGACCAACCTTTCAAGCAGTATGTGAAAGGGCTTTGGAAAACGGCGTGACCCCACCCAAGTGCATCCAAGGCATAAGGAAGGTAAGAGAGAAGGGTATAGAAAATCCTATTGTGGTAACGACTTACTACAACATCCCTTATGTTATGGGAATAGGCGCCTTCTTGAATGAAATAAAGGAAGCAGGTGCCCAAGCGATAATCGTGCCCAACGTTCCAGTTGAAGAAGCAGATGTTCTATTGGCTGAAGGGAAAAAAAGCGGTATACACACCATATTTCAGATAGCTCCAACAACAACCGAAGACAGATTGAAGAAGATCGCAGACATTGCATCAGGCTTTCTTTACATCATAAATGTTGAAGGCGTTACAGGAGCAAGAGAAAGTTTAGCTGACTCCACCCTAAAATTAGTCCAAAGAGTCAGAAGACACACAAACATGCCCCTGTTAGCAGGCTTCGGCATCTCAAACAGGCAGCAAGCTTCAGCTGTAGTTGCAACCGGAGCAGACGGAGTAATAGCCGGAAGCGCCTACGCTAAGGTTTACGAGAAGAACCTAGAAAAACCTGAAGAGACATTGCCGGAGATCGCTCGATTGGCAGCACAAATAAAACAGGGATGCATAGAAGGATACAGACGGCGACAGGGAAACTAGCCCGACACTTAGCGTGCAACGTGAATAGAACAAATTCAATGCGCGTGTTCACGAAAGAAACCTCTGCAAGCACAGAAATTTGTCAGATACTACCATAACGAAGAAAAATGAGCAAAGAGATTAGTGGATAATATTGGGGATGAATAGATGCGGCGGAGAGTAGATGCAGTAATAAGTATGGGCGAAGTTGGTTCAGCCATTTTTCAGCTATTAGCGGAAGGCACGGACATAGGATTGATTGGTCAAGACCTTGACGCCGAAAAGAACAGGCTCCTCAGATTTCCTAGCAGCAAAGACCAACCTGTTGACGTGTTGCATATCTGTTTTCCATGCGTCAACGACGAAGCCTTCATGAACAGCGTGATGGACTGGACAAAAAAATATCCATGCAAAGAGTTGGTCATCCACAGCACGGTTAAGCCGGGCACAACTATGAAACTTCAGCAAAAAATGCAGACCCCCGTTGTTTTCAGTCCGGTTAGAGGCGTTCACTCAAGGATGCTTACGGACCTAAAGAGATATACAAAATGTTGGGCCACGCATCCTTCGCCAAGTATCCGAGAGCAGGTAAAGATTTTTCCTCAAGAGATGAAGCAGTGTGGCGTAAAAACAAAAATGTGGAAAACCGTTCCCGACGCCTTGGAGTTAGCGAAAATTCTTATGGACACCACCTATTACGGCTGGCTAATCATATTTGCTCAACACGTTAAACATGTCTGCGATAGACATGGGATAGACGAAGATGTAGTGTGGGAGTTCACAGAGGAGATACATGAAATCCTCGGGAATCGCCCAAAAATGTATTCAGGGGAAGGAATTGGTGGACATTGCATTCTCCCCAATCTAGAGCTCTTGAACGATGAATTCCTAGACATAGTTTTTGCCCATGATAGATATTATGAAAGGAGATTAAAGCGAGATGAGTAAAACAACCAAAACTGGCTTACCGCTGGGAAGCGGCTTATAGCTTTACGAATTGATTGTGAGGAAGGTTAGAATTTGCATATCCTTGAATTTCAGAATATGATGAGGCAGATTTATTTTCACAGGGACTCTGAGCGAGGACCCGTGGGAACATTCAACTGGCTTGTGGAGGAAGTGGAGGAGCTGAAAGAAGCCATAAAAGAAGGGGACAAAAAGGCTATAGAGAACGAATTCGCTGATGTTTTAGCCTGGCTGGCTTCTCTAGCAAACGTTGTCAACATCGACTTAGAGAAAGCAGCAATTTCAAAGTATGATAACAGGTGTCCTAAGTGTGAGCTAACACCATGCGAATGCCCCTTTTAGCTTTCCTTCCCTGTTATTAGTCTCTGTTGTCCTGCACCAGTCAATTCCCAAACATAGGTTCTTCTGCCTCTGCGGCTTAGAATGTTTTCTGCTTCAAGAAGATGAAGGTGATGAAGAACAGACGCATAGCTAAGTCCCGTTTCTCTAGAAATTTTTTTAGTGTTGCATGCTCTCTTCTCAAGAACAGAGATTATTTGTGTCCGAGCCGACAAGCCTGGTTGGACGTTTCTTTTAAGGGTCAGGAAAGCCTTGGGGTGATGTGCCAGCTTGAACATAGGTCCTCAAGATATGTTCGTCTTTGAGACAAAAAAGCTTTCCAATGGCGCCGCTAAGCCACGAAAGCTGTGAGACTGATTTGCCTAGGTTTCTTGCCTTCAAATAAAGTCCTGATTTCGTCTTCCACAATTGAGAGCCTTTGAGCATAATATTCAGAGAGACCATACTTTTTGATGAGTTGGAGCGCCGCTGGCAAATATTTTTCGATCCCTCCACGATAGACCGTAAGAGTTAATTCGCCTTTGCAGGCGGGACACTTGCCGAGGAGCGGCATTCTTCTGAATTTCTTGTTACAGGCTTTGCAACGGAATTTTTGAGTGGTGAATGCCCTGAGGTTGCCAGCTATGTCGCGGACAAAATGTGTAGTCAGAACCTTCTTAGCCACGATCTCAGCGTCGACAGCCTCGATCCTTTCTGCCAACATGAGCTGGCTGTGCAACTTGTCGGTCATCTTTCCCAACTTTTTGTATGCACTCTCGGGGTTGCCCATGTTAATATCTGAAACAGGAATGGTGTACTTGAAGCCCTCAAACTGCGCCGCAGTGTTCAATCGATGCTCAATAAGGTCTATGAGCTCACTTAACTCTCTGGGTCCTGTTTTCTGCAAAGTTTTTTCATAAAACAAGGCGGGATATTTTTCTGCAACATCCACTTCGTGAGCTTGCCGCTGCACTTCCACCGGATTCACCAAAGGAATAATCAGAATAGGGGCATCCATTATCCCCCCTATCTGAGATGGTAGATAGACTTTGGAGAAATTCAAGATTGTATCCAAAGCCAGCATCAACGTATCTTCGTCGCCGTCGCAATCCCTACGCTTAGCCGAATGCCACAAAGGATGAGCGTAACAAACATTCAGGGGAGTAAAACCGATAATCCTTCCGATGATGCCAACTGAAGTATGAGGTGCCAAACCCACAACGAGACGTCCAACTAGGTCATCAACTTTTTTAACGTTGTAGTATGGAGGAAGCTCGTACACCTTCGCAAGTAGCTCGTCCAGAAAGTTGGCAACGCGAACAAAATATTTGGCGCATTTCCTCGGGATGACTACGTCCTGAACCTTAAGTTCACAGATCTGTTTAGGTTCGGTTAGACTCTTTCCTTCATGGTCATATAGGTAACCATACTTTCTGAGCTTCTCAACGGAGACGCCAATCTCTTTCGGTTTAAAATGAGTCAGGGGAGCATTCGTAACGTCGAAGCGGATTGTCCCGTCTTTGAAGACTGATAGACCGTATTTCGCCCGCAGAACCCCTTTTTCTAAAATCTCTGCTGTCTTTGTTTCATTTGTTAAGCCTTTTATGCCTTTCACAAGGTTAAGGTGAGGAAGGCGAAGTTTTCTGCAAGCCGCATTCATCAAATCCCTTATGTTAATTTGTTGTTTCTCGTAGCTTCTCGTTGAAACCTTGCAGACAGGACAAACATCTTCTTTTAAACATCTCCCGCATTGGGGACAAAACTTCTCCAAACGAGTCTCGGAACCACATTGAGGACATCTAATTAGGGAAGTTAATTCGTTACACTCTAAACAGCGACGCCTCACAAGATCAATTTCGATGGCACCTTTATTTGCAGCCTCTGCCAAGTTTCGTCGGGAACCTCCAGCAAGTCCAACAGGAAAGAGGGCGTGCACGAGTGGCCTCATTTCTCGCCTCTTAGCCTTTTCTGGCCGCCCCATTCTGGCACCCAGAAGGCTGGGAGCCTTTTTTCTAATCGGAATACCCGTGAGTTTCTGCATGGACTCGAAGACGTTTTTTGAAGAGTCTATCTGGCTTTTTGGGGCGTGCAGTCCGAGGCAGAACCCGAAGATGTGTGCCTCTTCGTTTCTTATTTTTATCTTGCCTGCAACGACTTCATGGGGAATGCAGAGTTTCTCAAGGAGACCTTTTATCGTTTTGTCTTTCACACCAACAATCTCTTGGACTATCGCATTTTCAACTTGGCTTTTAGAGGTCAATAACCACTCTCTTAAGGCTCCAAACTCCTCAGGGGAAATATTTGACCAGAAGAAGGTGAAGAAGGGATGAAGAGGAATCCTATAAGTTGAGGAGAGGGCGATGGCTTCTTTGGCGTTCGGCTTATTTTTGAATGGGTCAGCTACTAATGCTTCAAGACGTGAGACAGATATACTGCCGGCTTTGGCGGCTTCTTTTAGGTTGCTATCAAATTTTTGTTCAATGGCTGCCAGAAGCTCTTCACGCCACCATTCTTCGGTGAAGCCTGACGGACGGAGAGGTTTGTTTGTATATAAAAAGTCGCCGAAACCTATGAGGATATCCCCAAGAAACAGAATCTTGTCAATCATCCTTTTAATTTGCTTATAATTTTGAAGAGTAACACGGACAACGAATCCATTTTTTAATCGCACAACAGGTGGTTCGATGGTGTCCACAGGAACGACAACACCGGCTTTTCCAGGTCCCTCTAAACGAAGCTGTGTTCCCGCGGCGAGAAAATTTTGAACAACCATCATGGTTGCGGGATGGATGCCGACTGCAGTGAGGCCCGTGTTCCTAGCTCTTCCGTAGCGAAGCCTGAAACCTCCGGTTCTAGACGGAAACGAGAAAATTGGACGACCTGCGATTACATCTGCCATAAATCCGGCATTCTTTTTTTGAGAGATTTCTCGTATTTCTCTAAGCCAATCCCATCCTTCGATTTCGAGTTTCTCGATGATTGTCCATACTTTCGCGGATCGCCCTACAATCCCGTCATTTACGACTCTGATAGCCCCGCCTCTAACACGATTTGTCTCAATTCGAGGAAGGTTACGGAAAGACGAAACCTCAACAGGATCGGATTCGGTGCCGGTCACCTCCACCGGAATATGTTGGATAGCTCTTCTCAACTCTTCGTCTGAGATATGATACTGAAACCTAGCTACTGCCCGTTCGAATAGCCGAACTTCCTCTATGAAACGCGCAATCTCCTCTTCTGTTGGTTTATAACGATCCAATCCGAGCAGACGACGAATAAAATCTCCTATCACTAACGTTAAGGCTTGTTCCGTGCCACCTGCCGAGCGTATTGGACCAGCATAATATATTGCCAGATACCGTGTTCGATCAGGATTAGATTTGATTTCTATCCGAGCCACACCTTGTACCGGAGCTGCTGTTATCCCTTCGGTTAGTATAGCAAGAGCCGTTCTTATAGCCTGTTCAGCTGCTTCACGAGCGTCCATATGCCCAAATTTTCCCTTAACAATCTGCTCAGCAATTTTGAAGGCAAGCGCCTCTCGAGACATCTTCTTACTCAAATCTCGTATGCCTTCAGCGACCCCGTAAGGCCCAACGAGCCCCTCAACTAGTTCGGCTAAATCTTTCGCAACTTCAGGCTCGGGAACGAGGGCAGGGTCTAGTCCTTTTTCCCTAGCTTTTCTCGCGATAGCATATATGCTCTCAAGGCTTTTCTCTAAAACTGCAGCATATTGCTTATACTCTTTGCTCATCCGGATCGTCCAGATCGTCCTCCTTCCCTAGATTTCAATAAGCGAAGTATTGAGTCTTTCTAACAGAAAACCGATAAAACGGAACTTGTCTGGAACTGAAAGTCTACAAGGATTTAACTGGAAATTTAGTTTACCGCGGTTTTTTATTGGTTTTCATGTTATCTACCAGTTCTCTTATCTTGTTACTGTCTTTGTTTTCTTCCACAACCGTACCTGTTACAACGATGTCGGCTCCAGCTTTCACTATTTCTTTCATCTGTTCAACGGTTCTTATACCGCCGCCTACAATTAGAGGAAGACTAATTACATTCTTCACTGCTCTTGCCATCTCAGCCGGAACCGGTTTTCCGACTCCGGACCCTGCCTCTAAGTAAACGAAGCGCATACCGAAATATTCGGCGGCTAAAGCATGGGCAGCTGCAAGTTCAGGTTTGTTATATGGAATAGGAACGGCTTTTCCCACGACACTAACTGCACCTCCTTCACCTACAACGATGTAGCCAAGAGGGATGGGTTCTAAACCGAAGTTCTTGATGATGGGGGCGCCTAGAACTTGGGCGCCCATTAGAAAGTATGGATCTGAGGAATTAAGAAGGGACATGAACCATATAGCATCGGCATATCTGCTAATTCCAGTGATGTTGTTGGGAAAAAGAATTACAGGGATTTCCACAGATTCTTTCATAGCTTTTACAATCTTGTCCAAATGAGAAGTGAAAACAGATGTTGAACCACCCACCATTATAGCCGCTGTGTTGCAAGCTTCAGCCTCCTTGACAACACGAGAGGCAGACGATGGAGTAACCTTTTCTGGATCAATAAGAGTTATGTGAATAGGCCCTTCTTTTTCAATCTTCTCTAAGAGATATTTCTCCACTAGACCAACCATGCTTTATCCCCTTCTTAGACTCCAGTTGCCTTTGAATAAAACTTGTCTGTGAATTGGCAATATACGTCGATTTCTACAAAAGCGGGTCTTATGGCCAATTCCTCAGTTAAGTTACAGCTCCCACACCGCACTCTAGCTTGTTTACCCCCCGGAAATATCTCCACACTGATTGCTTCTTTCCCACATTTAGGGCAGAGGTAAACTGTAGGCAACCTCTTCTTAGGGATACGAACTACTTTTCTTCTCCTTCTGCCCATACCAAATCCTCAGATGCAAATGTGTATAAGCAATGGCTTAAATATTTGTCCTAAAGGCATAATTGAAGGCGCCAAATTAAGAGAAATATTTGTAATAAAAAAATAGAACTTCATGATAGAGATGAGAGGGCAGCAAAGTGAAATTGGCGATTGAGACTTTGAGATTGGACTTGCCAATGGTTGAAACCAGAATCAAACGATTTATCAAAAATTACGTTGATAATTGCAAGTCCGAGGGCGTGGTTTTAGGGCTTTCAGGTGGACTTGACAGCTCTACAACAGCGGCTCTAGCCGCCCTTTCTTTAGGCGGCAAAAAGGTACTTGGTATCGCAATGCCCGAAGAGGAAACATATAATGTCACCGATATCAGACATGCAGAACTTGTGGCAAAAAAATTCGGGTTTAATTTTCAGGTAATTGACATCTCTTCTACCCTGAGGGCATGTTTCCAATCTCTTCCAATCTATAATGCGATGGACAAAGTTAGCAAGGGTAACGTAAAGGCAAGAATCAGGATGGTCTACCTCTACTATTACGCCAACAGACTTAACAGGCTTGTCTGTGGAACCTCAGACAAGTCAGAAACCATGATGGGATATTTCACAAAGTGGGGGGACGGAGCAACAGACCTCGCACCGATTATAGACCTTTACAAGACCCAAGTGAAACAGCTCGCCCGACACATAGGCGTTCCCCCGGAGATCGTGGAAAAACCTCCATCTCCCAGACTCTGGCCAAATCAACTAGCAGAAAAAGAGTTAGGCACCACATATGAGACTCTGGACGTAATATTGTTCGGCTTGGAACAAGCCATGAAGCCGAAAGAAATCGCTGAACAACTGAACATACCCGTAAAACTCGTGGAGACCATCAAGAGGCGCTGGCAATCTACGGAACATAAGCGACAGATGCCCTCAACGATCTCATCGAAACACCAAAAGGACGACTGTACTCTATAGTGACGACTTGAAACGCCAAAAAAAGAAAGAAGCGGTGAGTGACGTCACACGTGATGTTGTGATAATCACACGTGATCTTCCTGTGATCAGAAATCACACAAACCACAAATCACAAGGTCACAAAATAGAGATTAAAAAACAATTAGAGGAACAGCATGAAGTTCAATAATTTGAACTTCGGAAGAAAGCTTTACCATTTCTAGAGGAGAATCTAGATATTCCTAAATTTTACGTTTCTAAACAAATTCAATTGTGGGAGCGGAGTTCCTAGATTAAAGTTAGTGAAAGTTTAATGTAAGGTAGATGTCTGTTTTGTTGAGTGGCTAAAAAATTTATTTATTGTTTAATTTAGTTTAGTTATTGTCGTTTCAATCATAGGTTTTGCTGTTTTAGCACGTAGATGGATTTAAATTGTATATGCCTGTTTTCGGGGGGAGTGCCGTAAAACTTTTGTATCAGGGGGTGCCGTATACAAAAACGTATCCTTTAAACAGGGCTTTGGGGTGGAGAAATTTTACTTGAAGGAAAAAGCTCAAAATTGGCTAAAATATTCATTAAATGACCCGATGGTAAAAATACTCTCAAAAAACAGTAATTTAACCAAAATACAGCTAGAAACGATATTAATAGACATTTTAGCAGAAAATATATCCGATAAATCATTAAAATACGACGAAAAAGCCAGATTAAGGCTTTTAGCCGTAAGTCGCGGCGCTTTTAATAGAAGTCTCAGGCAAGCCAGACGGAACGTCATCCAATCAATCTATACCATTCTTCTACTCGGATACTTGGGAATCCTCGAAGAAATAAGCTTAGAACCGTATATAGAGGCTGCAAACAAGCTAAAAACATATATAAACACTCAACGAAAACTTGCTAAAAAGACACCAAAAGAAGAACACATAAAGATGGTGACACGCCTCCATGAAGAGCTAAAAAGGAGCCTAGAAGAACTCTCCAAACCACGAAACATTGTGGGAAAGGTGTGACATCACAAATCACAGCTATGATTCAATAGAAAAACCAACCCCAAGGCAAACAAAAGACGGGACGGAAGAGGCAGCACCGGAGTACCAAAAGCAGGAATCCTTACCCACAATTTAAAGCGATTTTACAGCTTTATTTTTTAAATAAACCGTTTTTTAGATTTTTCAAAGGATAGGGTGAAAACAGCAAAGGGAGAAAAACAATAAAGGACTTGTGTGTTTACATGATATCCTCATAGTATCTGCTCAACACAAGTTGTGACGTGTGATGTCACGAAGCCCAGTTTAACAAAAGACTTAAGTTTACTTATATACTATTGTGATATGTGATCACACATGCAGATCACATATGATCACACTGAAATCACAGTTACTTCGGGGGCGTTTTTGTGATTTCAGATATTCTCTTTCTAGTCACAGCTGTTTTGCTGCTTGGTACAATCTCAGCGCTGTTTCTTTATTATCGCCGAATAAGGACGCTTCGCCAGGAGTATGAGCGGGCAAGGGGAGTTGTAGATGATATCGTTGTGAGTGTTGACAGCCAATTTCGGAGGCAAGAGAATGTTGTTCATTCTATCGCTCAGAAAATTGAGGGCGCAGCAATGGAGAACAAACAAGTTGCGAAGAAGTTAGAAGAGTATGAAAGCCGATTAACGGACCTTGCTAACGTGATGGGGGATGTTCCCCAGATTGAAGAGAAAATTTCTGGGCAGCTTAAGGAGATGAAAAACGAAGTTGAGGGCATAAAAGCGGCCCAAAACAAAGTGATGCAAAAGATTGATGAGATCGAGAAATTCAAGCAAGAAGGTTATGTTCCTGAAGCGAAGATAGAGGCTGCTATTCCTATAAGAAAGGAAAAGGCCTTGGCTCCACTGACTGAAACCGAATTACTGGTTCTTGAGACAATTGGTAAAGAGGGGGAAAGAACGGCGCCGGAGATCAGAGAAAAGATTAAACTCACCAGGGAGCACACTGCTCGCCTAATGAATAAACTCTATAAAGACGGCTATCTGGAGAGAGACACCCATAAGATGCCTTATGTCTATCGACTAAAGGAAGAAATGAAGAAGATATTGAAGCGAAGGGAAGCTAAGATTTCGTAGATTTTTCTCCAGCCACAAGAGATTTTCCTGCTGCCTTTACTCGTCTAATTTTTTCATCCATTTCAGAGAGAGGCTTTGACGGCGGCAAATTATACTCAGCTTTTCCCTGTTCATTTAGATAGTCAGGGTAGTGAATAACCTTTATAGGAACGGCAAACCGAATCTGCGGTTCTGAAATGAGCAACGCTTCACCAATGTCAAGCATCTTTATCTCGGTGTCACTGTATTCGAGGTAAGGAGTATTTTGGGTGAGATAGTCTCTATCTTGTCGCAATTCTGTCTTCATAATAACTTTGGTCCAAAGCTCAGCGAAGACGTCACGATTTATTTTGGAAGGTCTTGGAGTCACGGCATTTAGTCCGACGCGATACTTTCGGTATGTGAGGGCAATGTCAGAAAAGATGGTTTTACGTATTTCGGGATTAAGAAACTCATGTGCCTCCTCAAGAGTGATCAAAAGAGTTGGAAGTTTTTCCCACTCTTGGAAATTGCTTTCCCACAATCGTTTATAATGGCGTGCAACATTGGTCGCGGTTAGACAGGTGACATTGAGCTGCTCTTCAGAATTTAAGCCTGATATATCAATGAGACAGGTGATTCCTTTGCTTATATTTTTGACCACATCATCAATGAAGTTATAGTTTGAAGGTGGGAAGAGATGCTGTGGAAGATCAGAAAGTCTACTCATCAGAGCGTTAATCACATTTCTTTGCTGGTAGTTGATAATTTTCCCAATACCCGAATATCCTTCTAGACTATAGGTTTCGAGGGATTGCTCTATCCAACAGCCGCCCAATTGCTCATATAATCTTCTGGCGACTCTTACTTGGGGCCTCCCGATTTCAGGGAAAATCGTTCGCAATCTTCCAGGAGTAAGCGTATGTAAACCTATGCACAACTTGCCATCTCTGGCTGAGTAGTAACGAATCTTCGTGTGAAAAAGTGGATGATTCCGTAGACCAGTATGAGACCCTATATCTTTACCTGTCAGCAACTGACCAGCAAAATCGAAAATAAGACCAACAGTTTTAGGACTGCTGTCAATAATACGAGCGTTGAGAATAAGTTCAGTGTTAGTCTTTCCTGACCCTGTCATTCCAAACATGCCCATCATTTTTGGGATAGCCTTAACACTTATGCCCACCCCACTTAGAATTTCTTCTCCTGAACGCAAATGACCTATTTCCAAATCTCCCGCAAGCCTCAAAACTGAACAGTCTTCCTTACTGGCGGTATGCACGGTGTCTCGGTAATTAGGATTAAAAGTGGGGGAGTGAACTCTATTCCCGATTTTTTCCAAAAACAAAATAGCTTCAACGCTTCGGAAGCTAGAATAGGGCCCAAAAGCCTCTTTACCCTCAGCCTCACGGAGCTGTTCAATTGTCCTCAGGGTAGAGCTACTTTTGGCATTAAACACTCTCGCATAGAAACCTCTTTCACCCGAATCTATTCGGACGATCTGCCCAAAAGAAAGTTTAACCCTATTATTCAAAAAAAAGGAGATTTTATCTCCTTCAGTTCCGCATACAAAACCTACAGGTTCAGACAAGCCTGTGCTCCTCCAATTCCCATGGATATTTCCGCCCATATAAGTCACTTCTAAAATTACTAAGTGACTCTTCCATTTTGAGAAAATGTAATAAGCCTTCCTCATCCAACGCTTTTTCTACCAAATCTCGATGATGCAATAGTTTTGCATCGGAATCCACTTTGGCAAAATTATGAGCTAAATACAGCGATATGGGATACCCCAAGCATCTAGGGTCCTCAGAGATGGATGTTAAAGGTGAAAGTAACCGCACTATATCCCCGCCCATCAAGTAATCCATAATATCACAACGAAAAACACGGAAAGATTCTGGATTAAGTTTTACAAGAGACACGTCGCCAAAACGGTGTTTATCCGTATTGGCTTTCAATTCTGGAATTGGGTAAACACACGGTGTTTTTACGGTGGACATGTCCACCG
>CP070820.1:315834-404155 GCA_020344315.1 Candidatus Bathyarchaeum sp. | reverse complement strand
TTAATTATTGACATCCGGCTAAAGCATTAAATCTTGGTGTTCTGCACAGGTGAATTCAGATTTGAGATAAGAAACTTTAAGTTTTCTCTTTTCTACGTATAAGAATCTAGTTAGGCGGAGAATCCGATGGAAGAGCTTCACCACAGCGGCGTTCTAGTTCCACCCCGTTATGAAGGAAAAGGTCTCACAGTCAAGGTAAAGGGGAGGGAAATCAGGCTAACAACTGATCAGGAGGAGATGGCAGTAGCATGGGCAAAAAAAGTTGGAACCCCCTATGTCGAGGATCCTGTCTTCGCCAAGAACTTCCACCGGGACTTCTCAAAGAAACTCGGCATCGACATTAAACCCGGAGATGTTGACTACTCAGACATAATTGCCCTTGTCGAAAAGGAGAGCGAATATAAAGCAAGCCTCTCCAGAGAAGAGAAGAAACGGTTGGCGGCTCAAAGAAAAGTTGCCAGAGAAGAGAATAAAGAGCGCTACGGCTATGCTGTGGTTGACGGTGAACGTATGGAGTTGGCTAACTACGTCGCAGAGCCCAGCTCCATCTTCATGGGGCGAGGAGAACACCCAATGCGAGGCAGCTGGAAAGAGGGACCTCGCAAGGAAGATATTGTCCTGAACCTTTCGCCTGACGCCCCGAAGCCAAAGGGCAACTGGAGGGAGATTATCTGGGAGCCCGAAGCCATTTGGATTGCTCGCTGGCAGGATAAGCTCAGTGGCAAAATGAAATACGTCTGGTTTTCTGACTCCACTGACATAAAACAGAGAAAAGATATCGAAAAGTTTGATAAGACAAACGTATTTCGCCGAAATCTTTCCCGTATCCAGAAGCACATCTTAGAAAATCTTGAATCTGAGAATTTGAAACGCAGAAAGATTGCGACAGTCTGTTTCCTTATTGATGAGCTGAAGATCAGGGTTGGCGACGAGAAAGACCCTGACGAGGCGGACACGGTCGGCGCCTCAACTCTTCGCTCGGAGCACATCAAAATCAACGGCGACGGCACTGTAACCTTCAACTTCTTGGGAAAAGACTGTGTACCCCATATTTTCACTAAACAACTTCCTGACGTCGTCATCAGAAACCTTAAAGAATTCGCGGCGAACTCGAAGGCTACACTTTTCGATGGTGTTCGTTCCCATCAGGTGAGCGAGTTTCTGGATGAGGTGATGACTGGCCTCTCAGCGAAGGTTTTCCGTACTCTTTATGCCTCTGATGCTGTGAAAACGAAGCTGAAGAAAACCCGTGTCAAACCTGAGCAACCGGTTTACTTGAAGAAGTATGTGGCTACAATAGCTAATCTTGAGGCTGCCAAAGTTTGTAATCATAAGCGTACAATCCCGAAGACTTGGAAAGCGTCTTTAGAGAAGAAGAAGGATCGCCTCAAGGTTCTTAAGGAGCGGGCAAAACTGGCTCAGGCTAAGCTTAGGAAGAGAGCGAAGGATACACAAAAGAAGCATGGAGAGCGACTGGAAAAGCAGGAGGAGAGGCTGAGGGCTGCTGTGGAGAAGCTGGAGGACTATAAGTGTCAACTGGAGGAAAGAAAGCAACAAGGCAAGAATGTTGATGTCCTGAAGAAAAGGGTGAGAAGTAAACGTCAAGATATAGCGCGGCAGAGACAGCGCATTAAGGAGTTGAAGGTTAAGCATGAGGAGCGGATGAAGAAGCGGAGGCAGAGCATGGAGAATAGGAAGCAACGGGACAAGGCAGCTGTGGAAAAGATGAAATTGAAGGTAGAGTTGCAGGGGGAGACTCGGGACTATAACCTAACGACATCATTGAAGAGCTACATTGACCCCAGAATCTACTACGACTGGGGCAAAAAAGTGGAGTATGATTGGAAGCTATACTACCCGAAGACTCTGCAAAAGAAGTTCAGCTGGGTTGACAGCCAAGAAGAAAAAACAGACGACTAGAAAAGCTCTCAGTTAAACAAAATGGAAAAAGAGACGGGAGCGCTACAAATTCTTTTTTGTGTATGCATCTTGTTTCTATATTATCTTTGTCTCTATAGCTTCTTTGAAGTCCATACGATTCTTTGGGGTTATGATGTAATTTCCGTTTTTTGTCTTTATTAAGAGCCCATCGTGGAAGTTAGTAATAGCTAGGAAGGTCCTGCCGAGACTCGGAATTTGGTAATATCCGCCGTGGAAGCTCGCGCCAAAAAGCCTGATTCCGAAAGGGATTAAGGTCGCCTCAAGAGAATTTATGGTCTTTAGGGAGATTCTTTTCTTTCCTCCAATTAGTTTAGTGGTCTTTACAACAAGTTCATCATCCATCAAAATGTATCTAGTCTGGTACAGAGACCTTAACAGGAGAAGCATGACAATCTCCACAAAGGCCACTACAATTGAAGCCACAACCCCTATTAATCCAAGGGGCGTGAAGAAGGTGGCAAAAATAAAGAACAGCATCAAAGCCGCTATGAAAACAACTAAAACTCCATACAACCACACCACAGTCTTCGAAACTTCAGGCTCATTGACAACATTCAATTCTGTCAATCCCCCCGATTAAACAGCAACTTCCTTTTAGATTAAGATTTACTTTTATTTTTTGTCTTTCTGAGAGAGAGAAAGAACCATAAAACCCAAAACACTCTAGTTCCACGTATATGTGGGGTTATGAGAGATGGTGACTGAAACGATAACTAGCAATGAAATGCGCGCCCTAGAGATAAACTCTGAGTATTACGGTGTCTCTAGACTGCAGCTTATGGAAACCGCTGGAAGAAACGTCGCCCACGAGATTGCCTCAAGATTTAAGCCCAAGAAAACAAGAGTGGCAATTTTCTGTGGCTTAGGAGGAAACGGAGGCGACGGCTTCGTTGCAGCACGCCACCTCATCTGTCTAGGCTTCAAGGTTGAAGTTATTCTTGCCGCAAAAGCCTCAAACATCGCGGATGAATCAGCGCGTAGCAACTGGATTGCCCTGCAACCCCTAAAAAACACCCTTAAAATACGTGAAGTTTATGATTCCGCATTAATCCCAGATGTTAAGGCAGAGGTTGCCGTGGACGCTCTGCTTGGAGTAGGGTTGAAGGGAAAACTGCGTCCCCCAATCCTGCAGTTAGTGGAAAAAATCAACGAGATGAAGGCATTCCGCGTCTCCGTGGATGTTCCCACCGGAATCAACTCTGAATCGGGAGAAGTTTTGGGCAACGCTGTGAATGCAGACCTAACTGTCACCTTCTACAAGGCGAAGCCAGGCCATGCCGAGGCAAGGGAATACACTGGCGAACTTGTGGTGAGGGATATTGGGTTGCCGCCTGAATTCGAGAGGTTTGCTGGTCCCGGAGACGTGTTGTTGGCTGTTAAGCGCCGTCTTTCAGAAGCCCATAAGGGAACTTTCGGCAGGCTCCTCGTGATCGGAGGAAGTGATGTTTTTTCAGGCGCTCCAGCCCTAGTTGCCATGGCTGCTCTCCGCGTGGGAACTGATGTGGTCTCGGTAGCTGCTCCAGAAAAAACTGCCTATGCAATCTCTTCCATGTCCCCTGCGCTGATTACAATAAAACTTAAGGGAAAACACTTGTCCTCCAGCAACATATTAACTCTCAAGGAACATATAGAAATGGCAACGGCGGTTGTGGTGGGTCCGGGGTTAGGGCTGCACAGTGAAACGAAGGAAGCTACCCGAGAAATTGTGGAGCTGGTGGAAGAAAGAGGGACTCCGTTGCTTTTGGATGCTGATGGGCTTAAAGCCTTTGCAGAGTTCAAGAGAAAGGTGGATCTGCCTCTGGTTTTGACTCCCCACGCCAGAGAATATGAGATTCTGACGGAAAGAGTATTGCCGAAGGACCTGAAGGAGAGGGCGGAAGAGGTTCAGAAGAGGGCGCGGAAACTTGGGGCAACCATACTGCTGAAGGGACCCGTTGACGTAATCTCTAATGGGATTGATGTTAAGTTCAACTTCACAGGAAACCCCGGAATGACTGTAGGGGGAACAGGGGATGTTCTCTCTGGGGTAGTTGGGGGTTTGTTGGCGCAGGGAGCCGATTCTTTCAGGGCTGCGGTGGCAGGGGCGTTTATCAACGGCGCGGCTGGAGATTTTGTAAGGGCTGAAAAGGGTTACCATATTATTCCCACAGATCTTCTTGAATGGATTCCCCATGTCATGGATGATCCTATGTCCCATTTGGAGGTGCGAACGAATCCATCCTAGACCTGTTTCAGTCACGGTTTATCATGCCAAGCAGTGTGACCCGAAGAAATGCACTACATTGAAGCTTAAACGTCACAGCTTGGTCAGGGTGGTTCACAGAGTTCGAGAGTTGCCGCGAGGAGCAGTCATCCTTGACCCTTTCACTCCAAAGGCCTTCTCTCCGGCAGACCGAGAAAGACTGGAGAAGAGAGGCTTAGCTGCCCTAGACTGCAGCTGGGTACACGCAACTGAAGTTTTTGACCTTTCCCCGCACGGAACTTTTCGTTGCTTGCCTTATCTTGTGGCGGCGAATCCTGTGAATTATGGAGTTCCGACGAAACTCAGCACAGTGGAGGCTCTGGCTGCGGCGCTTTACATTACAGGTTTCAGTGAACAAGCAAAAGAGCTATTATCCAAGTTTAAGTGGGGACCACAATTCATTGCCTTGAACGAAGAGCTTCTGAGAGGCTACGCTCAAGCCAAAGATAGCGCCGGCATCGTTAAGGTGCAGAAGGAGTACATTAATCAAAGCTGTGCCGCAAAATAGATGCCATGAAATATATGTCCTTCATAGTTGAAGCCTGATAACAGCACTATGTTGAAAACAGCCTTTTTCCAAAAAACATTCATGCCAACTGGGGAAAAACGTTATCAAACAGGCAGTTGCCGCAATAGAAAATTAAAATTGCCTAATAACAAGCAATAGGAGTGCTCCTCATTAAGGTGGTGGGGCCGCCCGGATTTGAACCGGAGTCCCGAGAGCCCAAGTCTCAGAGCCTGGACCATGCTAGCCGACGGCCCCTCTCTCTGCGAAAACAGTGAAATCAGCAGATTCTGGAACCTAGCAACCTTATGATGAACACGAATTTCCTTTAATACTTTACGTGTTTACTTTAATACTCTGAAGATTTGCTCGCCTTCCATTTCGCAGAATAAGTGCAACATGAGAAACTTTGTTTAGTGGTTTTGATTGTTGCATAAATGCTAAGAAGTCGAAGAGTGAATATTTGGTTCAACGGATCCATGGAGGAAGAAGCTATCGAAGCTAAACGCTCTGCAACAAGAATTGCCATTGTAATTCCTACCTTAAACGAATGCAAAGCTGTGGGAAAAGTGTTGACCAGTGTAAAACAGGTTATGGAAGGCTACGAATATCGAGTGCTGGTTGTAGATGGACATTCCACCGATGGCACAGATGAGATTGCCAAGAATATGGGTGCCAACGTCATTTATCAGCGGGGCAAAGGGTATGGGGACGCTTTGAAAACTGGTTTTTTCCATGCTAGAAAACGGCTAGATGCTAAAGTGATCGTAATGATGGATGCCGACTTAACCTATGATCCTAAAGACATACCCAAATTGGTAGCACCTATTGTGGATGATGAGGCTGACATGGTGGTGGGTAACAGGTTTGCGGGAATGCAGAAGGGGGCAATGCCTTTCGTAAACAGGGTTGGGAATCGAGTTCTTTCTCTGGTGGCAAAGTTAGCTTTGGGACTTAATCTGTATGACACTCAAAGTGGCATGAGGGCCTTCAAATCTGAGCTCCTAGACAGTATGCATTTAGTGGCTGTGGGTATGCCCTTAGCCATGGAAATGTTGGCAGAAGCCCGTTCCGTTGAAGCTAGAATATCTGAGGTGCCCATAAGTTATATGCCCCGGGTGGGGAAGACAAAGCTTAATCCCATAAAAGACGGAGGCAAGATACTCGGAACCACTGTGAGGCTAATGTTAGATATTCGACCCCTACTTTTCTTCGGGAGCATCGGGGGAGTTCTGGGGATAATGGGTTTACTTCTTCATTACCTAATGCTTCCTATCGAGCTCGCGCATATCGTGTTTCCGTTTTTATTCATAATTGGGGGCATGCTGTTATTTTGGTTTGGTTTTGTGATAGTCTTAATCAGAAAGCTTAGAAGACGAAATGAAAAACATTAACACAAAGCCTAAAAGAATTCACAAACAACAATCTTTGAGGGAGATTCAGACTGAAACTTAAAGGTATAATAAGTTTAATTGCTTTGATGATTTTTGTCTCGGCTCTGGTTTTTTGGTTTGCACAACATCAGATCACCTTGATTTTTTCCATAGCTGCAGTTGGCTACCCTCAAAATTGGATATATGTGGTCATAAACCTGATTCTGCTTAGCCTCTTCATCTTGTTAATAGGATTCAGAAGAAAACTGGCACGCCTTCCCACAAGCATCTACTTGGCATTCATTGTAGCCCTGTACATTGAGATGTATGGTTTTCCTTTAACAATGTACTTCTTTTCTTGGGCTTTCGGGTCAGGCAGTGTATCCACTTTATGGGGTCTCCTCATACCATTTACAGGAAATGACTTATTCGCTTCCATATTCTTGGGTGTGATAGTGCCCATATCCAACGTGATTATCCTCACTGGAATGTTATTAGTTATCTTCGGTTGGAGAAAAATCTTCAGAGCCAAAAACCAGCTAGTAACCACAGGCATTTACAGTTACGTTCGCCATCCACAATATCTTGGATTTCTATTAATCACACTAGGAATGAATGTTCTATGGGTTACACTCTCCACACTAGCGTTATGGCCTGTCCTAGCCTTCTTGTATTATCGCCTTGCCAGAGAAGAAGATAAACAAATGGAAGAGAAGTTCGGAGAAGAATTTCTGAAATACAAAAACAACGTTCCAACGTTTATCCCAAAGTTACAAAAAAACACTTGAATATAAGTACAATAAAATGGATGGTGGGGCCGGCCGGAGTTGAACCGACGACCTTTACCCGGAACAGTTCATCCCCGTCCCTACGGGTTTCTCCTAGCTCCAGAATCTCTTCATCCCAGAGTGGTCAGCAAACCCGTGCATCTTTCTGGAGCCCTTAACGGTTGACACCGTCTCTTCGGTTCGACTGTCGTCATCCCTTTCTAGCGCCCCATCAAACTATGGAGCGTGGCTAGACTACGGCCCCTCCAACAACACTTCATAGGTTACAAATATATACGTTTCTTGAAGAACAAGCGAAACATTAAAGAACCAAAGTTAAGGAAAGTAATTAGGTTGCCGGCCATAGGGCGTGGGACCCACCTGATCCCATTCCGAACTCAGAAGTTAAACCATGCTCCGTTTCCGGTGCTAGTGTGGTCTTCGGCCATGTGAAGCCGGGAAAGCTGGCAATCCCTTCAATATCAACAGGTCTCCTTCTAGAAAAGAACATCCACCTTATTCAGGGGAATTCAGCATACTCTTTGCGGAACATTCTCATCACATCTTACTAATACTTTCACTAAATCATTCTGGGAAATACTCAAAATTTATTACCGACTATGTCTTTTTCAGAGGTGTGACTGCACATGATTACCGAAGTCGCAGGATTACTCACCGGCGGAGGCGACATTGTCTCAGTAATTATTCAATTTGCAATCTCCGCCATCTTTGTGCTATTCCTATTTTACGGGCAGCGCTTTCAGACGAGAATAATGCTTAGAGAAGTTGAAAGCCATCTACGTCGCCTCAATTTAATACGAGACGATGGCCGAAAGATGGCAATTGAGACGATAAAAGAGATAGGTAAACCCAAAGGAAACCCCGCTGAGAGGGTCGACCAATTTCTGGAATACATAGCCATAACCCCCCAGAGCATGGACCCTTCGGGAATAGTCTGGAAATTAGAACATGTCCTTGACGTTAGAGACGTCCGCTTCAAAGATGAAGTGAAACTCATGGCACCTGAAGCAGACGAGACACAACTAAACAATCTCGAGAACACATTAGAAGCTGCCATGGCACTAAACATGATCTACAAGGTCATCCGACACTTCTATCTCCTAGGCAAAAAAACTAATAGCCTCTACGTCATCATGCAGATTCAGATGGTTCTACCCATAATTATGAAACAAGCCGAAGCCTATGCCCACGCGCTAAGAGCCTTCGCAAGCGGTCAACCCATCGGTGACGGCGCGGGTGCTCTAGTCGCCGCCAAATTAATGCAGGGATATGAGACAAAAGAAATAGCGAAGGATGTGGTTGCAGCCACAGTGCCTATAGATGGTCGAACAGCTTATGTTTTGAAGGCTAAGGGTCCGGGAGGAAACGTGGGCAAACCTGGAGACGGGATAAGAAAGATCATAGAGGAGAAAAAAGGCAACATTTCTACAATAATCATGATTGACGCGGCGCTGAAACTTGAAGGAGAAGCACCCGGGGAAGTGGCTGAGGGAGTGGGTGCTGCCATCGGCGGACCGGGAGTTGAACAGTTCAAGATAGAGGATGCGATAGTCAAACACAAGATTCCTGTGAACGCGATTATCGTTAAGGAGGACCTCGGAGACGCAGTTTCCCCAATGCGAAAAGAAGTTTTCGACGCAGTTGACCCGGTGATAAAGCGGATCAAGCGTTTGCTTCTGGAGAGAACCAAGAAGGGGGATAACGTCATAATCGCGGGAATCGGGAATACGATAGGGATTGGACAGTAGGTGAAAAATATGACTACGAAAGATGAGCCAGCTAGAAGGGTTTCTTCTTTCTATCTCGCGATAATATTGGTAATCTTTATTCTATCGTTGAGTGCCCTCTATATAGCATTTGAAAACATTATTAATCAGAGCGACCCTGGCAGCTCATACTCTTTCTTGGCTGTAGGTTTTTTTGGACTAGCTCTCTTAGGGTACATGTTGTTGCAAACAAGGCCAAAACCCATGCGCGCAATCGTTGAGACGCCACGAGTGATAACCACACTGGAGTGTCCAAAGTGCGATTTCAAGAACATTCGAGACTTTCAGAGAGGAGACTACATCTTCAAAGAGACGGGACCTTGCCAGAAATGCGATGAGACAATGAAGATAACTGCCATTTACCGCGAAGCTAAGAAAAAAGAGCAATAGTAACTGTTCAGGTTAACACAACACAGCCGTCCTTCACCACTAAAACAGTGTGTTCTGCTTGGGCCACAAGGTTTCTGCTTGCTTCAACAAAAACAGGGTAGCCTACAACAGCTTTAGACGAAAGAAGCTCAGAGAAGGCAGTTTTGTAGCCACTGGACGACGCGAATTTACTTAGCCACCTCTCAGTGAAAGGCAGCGTCATGAAATTCTTCCTAATGTGATCCAAAAGCCGTTTAGCGTAAGGGTCTTTCAGGGACTTGTTTTTAGCATAGCGAAAGATGTGGGCTTCCCGCAAGTTTTCAACTCTGCCCGCGGCCTTCGCAACTGTTACGAAGGGTTCAACACCGTAGACTTCCCCCTCCTTTATTCTGGAGGTGGAGAGATTAAAGATGTTGGGAAGCGACTTTCCCGCGTGAATCAGATAGCGTCTGATCAAGTGTCCGGTGAGGTTTGAGACGGGTTTGAATCCCCGAGTCTTGATGGTTTTTTGAATTGTTGAGCCGAAACGGGTTATGGAGAGTCCGGGTCGAAGTAGCTCCACAGCCTTTTCTAGTGCCTCCTCCGCCGTGTTTACCATGTAATCGTATTCCGAATCGAAACAGACGCTTGTTGCTGTGTCAGCAATATAACCGTCAACATGAACTCCGATGTCTACTTTAACTATGGACCTTTCAGGTATGGTCTGCTTGTCTTTGGGGGGAGACGTGTAATGGGCAGCAATCTCGTTGACAGAGACATTACATGGAAAAGCCGGTTTGCCGCCCTTTTCTCTAGTTAAGGTCTCCGCCTTCTCGCAGATGTCAATGATGGGCATTCCTTCTCTGACGGTTCTCTTGATCTCTTCCCGGACTTCTCTGGCAATTTTGCCTGCGCGCTGATATTTCTCTAAATCTTCCGTAGGAACTGCCATAATCGTGCACGAATCTCATTAAACAGATGGAGAGT
Organism: Candidatus Bathyarchaeum sp.; assembly: GCA_020344315.1. Classification (GTDB taxonomy): domain Archaea; phylum Thermoproteota; class Bathyarchaeia; order Bathyarchaeales; family Bathyarchaeaceae; genus Bathyarchaeum. The sequence continues at coordinate 394,205 of CP070820.1, read as the reverse complement.
TAAAAGAGTTTAGACTGTAAAATGTTGGGGAAAGTGGTTAGGACGCCCAGGCTACTTTCCGGATGAACAGATTTTCTTCCGGAAACCTTTAAACCTGTAAGTTATACGGTTTAGCAAAGGTGGGAGTTCAGAAGTTGGCTAATGTTGAAGACAAGAAGTCTGTGCTTGACCCGTGGGGAACAACGGTAGTTGAGGACTACGACCATCTCTACGAAGAATTCGGTATACAAAAGTTCAAGCCCCTATTGCCTGAGATACCGAATCCAAGCATGTATATGCGCCGAGGCGTAATCTTCGGCCACAGAGACTTCGACCGCGTCCTAGAAACGATGAAGCAGGGCGGAGACTTTGCGGTGATGAGTGGTATTAAACCCACTGGTGAATTTCATTTAGGAACTCTCATGACCGCGCGGGAGATTATCTATTTTCAACAGCAGGGAGCTAAAGCATTCTACGCTATCGCAGATATAGAGGCTTACGAAGACAACAAGCTCCCCTTCGAGGAGACCGAGAAGATCGCTGTCGGCAATGTTGCAGACCTACTGGCATTAGGTTTTGACCCAAAAAACGGCTATATTTACAGGCAGTATACGGAGCATCGGGTTAGAAACTTAGCAGTTCATTTCGGAGCTGGCGTGACTCTCGCCACGATGAAAGCCATCTACGGTGAACGACACATCGGTCTCTACCTTTCAGCGCTCGTGCAGGCGGGCGACATACTAATGCCTCAACTCAAATATTTTGATGGACCCAAACCAACTGTGGTTCCCGTAGGGGTAGACCAAGATGCCCACCTTCGTTTAACCAGAGACCTAGCCAACAAGTTTCGCCGCAAATTCAAGTTTGTTGCGCCCTCCTCTACATACCACAAGATTCTGAAAGGGTTGGATGGTTCTCCGAAGATGTCCAAACGAAACCCGATGAGCTACTTCACCCTCAACGAGAGTTCCAAAAGTATAGCTAAGAAGATTTCGAACGCCTTCACGGGCGGAAGAGCTACTGTGGAAGAGCAGAAACGACTGGGGGGAGTGCCGGAGATCTGTCCAATATATGAGATTGAGATGTGCCATTTCGTTGAAGATGACGATGATGTAGTGGAAGTTTACAACTGCTGTAAATGTGGAAGCCTCTTATGTGGAGAGCATAAGGCTCGGACAAAAAAGATTATTCTGAAGTTCGTTGAGGACCATCAGAGAAAACGAGAGAAACTGGTTGACAAAGCAAGGGAAATATTAGGGATTAAATAAGCGGAAAGTGTCAAAAAATTACAGGTGAGTCCTGTCCGCTGCATCCGACGTTGAAAACTTTAAAGCCTTCTTATAATAAAGCTAAACCAAGTTCACAATTCCATGTAGCAAACTAGAGGTGTCACAGGAGGAAAAATTTGTGGTCGAACTTCGGGAAAATGAACAAAAAACTTTGCTGGCCCTAGAGAAGCTGAAAGGAAAAGGCCCAGTTGATCAGGTGGTTAAAATCAGCGGTTTAGCTCACGCAGCAGTTATGCGGGCCGCCCTATCTCTCACGGAAAAAAAACTAGTGAGAACCTATGAACGAAAACAAACCTTGATTTCCTTAAGTGAGGAAGGAAGAAACTACTCAGAAATAGGGCTTCCCGAGAGACGCCTCCTCAACGCGCTGATCAAGCTTGGCGGCGAAGCCAAGGTTAACTCCGCTGTTGAAGAAGCCGGCTTAGAAAAGAGGTTTTTATCCGTCGCCTTGGGGTGGCTTAACCGCAAGGGCTGGGCGACCATAAAGAAGGGCACACTAAAAACCATGAAGGAACCTCAGACTGGCTATGACGAAAACCTTCTGCGTCTCTTAACTGAAAAGGAGCCTCTGATCATTGAGGACTTGAGTCAGGAGCTGCAGAAGGCGGTTTCTGTTCTGAAGGGGCGGAGACTCATGGAAATCGAAGAGAAGATTCTGAGAGAATTAGAATTGACAGATGATGGCTGGAATCTGGTTAAGAAGGGAATTGAAGTTTCAGGGGAAGTTAGCCAGCTAACCCCAGAACTCATAAGAACAGGAAAATGGCGAAAGACTAAACTTAGACGGTTCAACGTAAAGGCTCCAGGTCCCCCAATCTACCCCGGAAAAATTCATCCAGCTCAGCAGATAATTCAGCACATCAGGGAAATCTTCTTGGAGATGGGCTTCACTGAGATTCGAGGCTCTATTGTTCAGACGGCATTCTGGAATTTTGATGCCCTATTCCAGCCTCAGGATCATCCCGCCAGAGACGTAGTGGACACATTCTATTTGTCTCATCCAGAAAAGGGGAAGTTGCCAAAAAAAGATGTTGTGGAAGCAGTTGCTGCGACCCATGAGAACGGCTGGAAAACAGGTTCAAGAGGCTGGGAGTACCCTTGGAGCCCAGAAGAGGCAAAAAGGTTGGTGCTTAGGACCCATACAACAGCTGAAACTATCCATTACCTGTTTGAACATAAGGAGCCGCCAGTTAAGGTCTTCTCCGTGGACAGGGTGTACCGCAACGAGAAGCTAGACTACAAGCACCTAGCCGAGTTTCATCAGATTGAAGGAATAATAATGGACAAGAAGGTGACCCTGCGGGACCTCATGGGAACCCTGACAGAGTTTTACCATAAACTTGGGTTGGAAAAGGTGCAGTTCTGGCCCAGCTACTTCCCATATACAGAGCCTTCCATGCAGTCCACAGTTTACGTTCCAGAGCTGAAAACTTGGGTTGAACTTTGTGGAATGGGTATTTTCCGTCCAGAGGTTTTGGCTCCTTTTGGGGTAAAGCATCCTGTTTTGGCTTGGGGTGGAGGCTTGGAGCGGTTAATTCTTCTTAAGCTTGGCATCGATGACATTCGGCTGTTATACAAGAATGATTTAGGTTGGATAAGGAGGACGCCAGTATGCCAACGATAACCTTGGAAAGAGCCCGTTTCTCCCATTTTGTTGGACGAAACGTTACCTTGAAAGAGATGGCTAAATGGCTTCCATGGCTGGGAACCGACACCGAAGAGGTTGGCTCCGATTACGTGAAGATCGAGTATAATCCAAATCGTGTGGACTTTTGCAGTTACGGTGGGGTGGCCAGAGCCTTTCGTGGGCTCATGGGCTGGGAAACTGGCATGCCCAAATTTAAGGTGAAACAGGGAAACATCGTATTAACGGTGGACAAGAGTGTGGCTGAGGTTCGACCATACGTTGTTTCTGCTGTTGTTCGAGACTTAAAGATTGACTATGAAGCAATCAGGGAGCTTATGGAGATGCAGGAGGCTCTCCACTGGATGGTAGGCAGAGACCGAAAAAAGGCTTCCATCGGCGTGCACAATTTGGATGCTATTGAACCCCCCTTCTCGTATGTTACTTGTGCCCCCAACGAAATCAAGTTTGTTCCTTTAGATAAGACAGAAGAGATGACCCCGCAGGAAGTCTTGGAAAAACATGAGAAAGGCATTGCATACAAAAGTGAGGTGGATTGGGCTTCAAGATATCCATTAATCGTAGACCGAAATGGAGATGTTCTCTCTTTTCCGCCCATAATCAACGGCGAATTGACCCGTGTTGTCGAGGATACGCGGAACCTTTTCATCGACGTTACCGGCACCGAACTGAACCCCATCTCAAGAAGCCTGAACGTTCTCGTCACTGCCCTAGCAGACATGGGTGGCACCATAGAGAGTGTTCCTGTTGAATATTCTGACCATGTTTTGGTTACTCCAGACCTCGCTCCCCAAAAGATGAAGTTACATGTGGGTTATTCTAACGAACGTTTGGGTCTCAACTTTTCGGAAGCACAAACCATAGAGGCTCTGAAAAAGTCTAGGCTTGACGCAAAAAAGGTTGAAACTGGAGTTTTGGATGTTACGATTCCTGCCTATCGAATCGATATACTTCATGAGATTGATTTGGTTGAAGAGGTCGCCATCGGCTATGGCTATTATAATTTGACGCCCACAATTCCGGCGACTGTGACTACAGGCAAGCAACATAGGGTAAGTGAAGTAGCTGCGGACGTTAGGCAGATAATGGTTGGTTTAGGTTTTGTGGAAGCCTTGAATTTTGTCCTCGCCAACGAGGTTGATCACTACCAGAAGATGCGACGAAAAGCTGAAGAACTTGTGATTTTGGCGAACCCTGTTTCCACAGAATATTCGATAATACGGAACGATTTGTTGCCTAGCCTTATGAAGAACTTGGCAGACAGTAAACACCACGTTTTTCCTCAACGAATGTTCGAAGTCTCCGACGTAATCAAACTCGATGACGACTCCGAAACCTACACAGAACGACGAATACATGCTGCAGCAGTTTCCTCCCATCCAACAGCCAACTTCACTGAAATAAAATCCATTCTTGAATCTTTGCTGATGAACCTTGGTTTCAAAAACTGGACAGTGAAAGAGACAAACCATCCAAGTTTCTTAGCGGGAAGAGTGGCCACAGTCTCATTAGGCAATATGGAGGTGGGTGTTGTTGGAGAGATTCATCCAGAAGTTCTTAACAACTTTGAGTTGGAGAATCCGACGGGCGCCTTCGAAATTGACTTGGAAAAAATCATAAAGGCATTCAAGTGAGAAATCGTCAAATCTTTCGGTATAGAAAAGTTTTATGTTCTTGCGAGTGATTCTATTTATTTGCGATGATAGTGGGCTGGAGCGTAATCCCGCCGGCACCTTAGCGGGCTCATGCAGACGGACCCGACAGAGGATGGTGACTTTCATCTACCGTTGACGGAGGGTTTACCCAGGCATGGGACACGGTGGGCGCGGGCAAATACCAACCCACGTTTGAGAGAGCTCATCTGAGAAGAGCGATTAGCTCCGACTGTGAGGGTGAGAGTTAGTTGCGTGGGACACAAAGCCCGCGACATTTACCCGCTTGACTGTAAAAGTTCAGACTTTCCTGCGGACTATTTGGGGGCTATTAGTATCCTAATAACAGATGATTGTTGAAAACAGTCTTTTTTCAGAAATTTTCTGCACTGCACACTTTTTTTGAAAAAGTTCACATTTACATTTGATGTGTTGTTGTTCATGATTTTTCTGTTTTGGTTTTCCGTTATGCTTAAATATCAGATGTTAACTATATCTAACATAGAGTTAGAAATAAATCATAAAATGTGATAAATAAACAACGGAGGAAAAATGTTGAAAAAGTGGAACAACATCATTCGCATCTTGGGAATAGCAATATGCCTAGTCGGTGCATATTTGATGGCTTTTGGAGAACCAATCATAGGCGCAGACCACACAGGAATCGCAACAATCGTGGGCATAACCGGAATAGGGCTGATAAGCACTGGTAACACATTATCGTTTGTAGGAAAGAAAAAGGAGGACCCGTAAAAATGACCGAGTTTGGGTGGCCGATAATATTAATCGTGAACGCAGTTCTCGTGCTGCTGGTTGGCGTACTTGTTCTATGGAAAATACACAAAGACAAAAAATCGGGTTACCCCATCAATGACGAACGCACCTTAAAGATCAGCGGAAGAGCAGCCATTGGGACCTATTACATCAGCCTCGCTTTCATGATATCACTATTGTTGTTCATAATATTCGGAACAGAGTTTCTAGGGCAACTTTTGCCAGAACTTGAAGCCGGATGGGCAGTAATTGCAATAATGCTCGTCAACGGCATCTCATACGCTTTGTTGAGCTGGTATTACAGCAGAAAAGGCGACCTCTGATGCGGACAAGAATCAAGGAACTGCGAGCAAGATACGACCTGACACAGGACGATTTAGCAAAAAAGGTCGGAGTACGCAGAGAAACAGTCCTATACTTGGAGAAAGGAAAATACAACCCCTCCCTAAAGTTGGCACATGACATAGCAAAAGTGCTGCAGACAACCATTGACGACCTCTTCATCTTTGACGACGAAGACAACCAATAACCCTGTAATCTTTAGCCCCTTTTTTCTTCAGATTGGTGGCTTTCAACAAGAACTTTTAAGTTTATAGAACAAAATGAGTGGAGTAAGAGGGCAACTCACTTGAACCTGCAAAAAAGAATTGACTTAGTAATAAGGAACACGGCGGAAGTAGTAACTCCCGAAGAAATCCGCACACTGCTCGAAACAAACAGTAATCCCCGCGCCTACTGGGGCTTCGAATGCTCTGGACTATTACACATCGGCATAGGACTCGTCTGCTCAGCCAAAATCAAAGACATGATAAACGCCGGCTTCAAGTTCACAATCTTCCTAGCCGACTGGCACTCATGGATAAATAACAAACTAGGCGGAGACATGAAAAACATCCGCACATGCGGAGAATACCTGAAACAAATCTTCACAGCCCTAGGATTAACACCAGACAAAGTGGAGTTCCGCTGGGCATCAGACATAACAGACAAAGTTGAATACTGGGAAAAAGTCATCCGCATAGCCAAAAGCGTCTCAGTGAAGAGAACATGGCGCGCCCTGCCAGTTATGGGTCGCGAAACCAGCATGACTGACATCGAAACAGCATGGGTGTTCTATCCTTGCATGCAAGCAGCGGACATCTTCCAGATGAACTTAGATGTAGCTTGCTCGGGTATAGACCAGCGAAAAGCCCACATGTTAGCAAGAGACGCGGCAGAAAAGCTCAGGTGGAAGAAGCCTTCCTGTCTCCACACTCCACTTCTTATTGGACTTCAGGGACCACAGACTACAGAACAGAAGTTTGACGAAAATGCAGACTTGAATGTGGAGATCAGCTCCAAAATGTCCAAAAGCATACCCCAAAGCAGCATACTCGTTCATGACACCCCCCAAGAAATTGAAGCGAAAGTAAGATATGCATACTGTCCCCCCAAGCTGGTGAAGGGAAACCCCATAATTGAATTGTCGAAACTCATAATCTTCCCCGAAAAGGAACTTTTAGAGATACCAAGACCAGCAAAATATGGCGGTCCAGAAAACTTCGAAAGCTTCAAGCATTTAGAGAACGCCTACGCCCAAGGCAAAATCCATCCCTTAGACCTGAAGAATGGCGTCACCGAAGCCTTGGTCGAAATCTTGGAACCTGTCCGAGAAAATTTCCGAAAACATCCAGAGACACTAGAAAAAATGCTGAAGATAGAAATAACCAGGTAGAAGAGTTGTCAACAAAAACAGAGAAGAGGCTAGAGAAAATCCAGAAACTCTTAGAAAGGCTTGAGAAAAAATCAGTCATGGGCACTCCAATAGTTGTGGAAGGAAGAAACGACATCCAAACCCTCAACAGGTTGGGAATAAGTGGCGACATCATCTCGGCAAAAACCTCCGGAAAATCCTTCTTCGACGTTATTGGCGAAATAGAAAAAAGCGGAAAACGTGAAATCATCCTGCTGTTGGACTTTGACAGGCAGGGCAAAAATTGGACATACCGCTTGGCCCGTTGCCTAGAAGGGATGAAAATAACCCCCAATCTTCTCTTCTGGAGAAAATTATCAGGTCTAGTGGGACGTGACATCAAGGACATAGAGGGTTTAGCGACCTTTCTGGAAACTTTGAGGAATAGAGCCTGAAGTCGTAAAGTATAATAGTCACTGAAGAGTTAGAACAGCCACGTCTCAGTTTTAACGGAGACAAAAATTATGATTGAGGTGAACAGAAACGAAAACATCACAGACTGTTACGATAAAGTATGTTATTCGCGCCCGATTCGAAGTGGAGGGGGTAGTTGAAAAACCGGATGTGATCGGAGCGCTTTTTGGACAAACAGAAGGATTGTTTGGACCAGAACTTGACCTCCGAGAACTCCAAAAATCGGGTAGAATAGGACGAATAGAAATTAGTTTAGACTCAAAACAAGACAAGACAACCGGCAAAATTAACATACCCACAAGCCTGGACAGAGTCTCCACAGCCATCATCGCAGCCAGCATCGAAAGCATAAACCGCGTAGGACCCTGCCAAGCAAAGGTCATTCTTAACAAAATAGAAGACATACGCGACGCGAGACGAAGAATCATCATAGACCGAGCCAAAGAAGTTCTTCGGAAATGGACCGTTGAAACAATGCCTGGCACTGACGAAATTTTCAGAGAAGTCTCAGAAATGTTAAGGCTAGCAAGGGTTGAAAAATACGGACCCGAAGGACTGACAGCAGGACCAGACATCGAAAGTGCAAAGAAGATAATTGTCGTGGAAGGAAGAGCAGACGTAACAAACCTATTAAGAGCTGGAATACAGAACGTCATCGCACTTGAAGGCGCCAAAATCCCAGAAACCATAATCAAGCTATGTCGAGAAAAAGAAGCCACTGCATTTCTTGATGGCGACCGAGGCGGGGACCTCATTCTCAAAGAGCTGAAACAAGTAACTAAGGTTAAGTATATTGCCAGAGCCCCCCGAGGCAAAGAAGTGGAAGACCTGAGCTTCAACGAGATCGAAAAAGCATTGAAAGAACGTGTTCCTCTAGAAAAAACAAGAGTAAAGAAGGAACACCGGAAAAAATTAGTTCCCAAAAAAATTGTTGCAACCGCGAAAGAGCTGGAAGGAACATTGGAAGCTGTAATCCTTAACACAGAGCTGAAAAAGGTGGATCGGCTTCCCGTAGGAGAACTTGCGGAGAAACTTCAGGGAATGAAGGGGATAGACACAGTGGTCTTTGATGGTGTAATAACTCAGAGGCTAGTAGATATCGCTGCAAAACGAAATATCAAATACCTCGTAGCTGCCCGTGTCTCAAAGGCGATGAAGCAACCATTACGGGTAAAACTATTAACCTTCGAAGAGATCAAATCTTAGTTATCAATGAATCCGAGAAGAAATGCACGTAGTTCAGGGCATTCTATTTAGGTTCTCCTTACAATTGTAGGCTAAGGCGCAGAGCTTCCCATATCAATAGCAAACGATCTAGCCATCACTGGATTCAAAGGAAATGAGGCGCCAATACGCTTTTAACGGTTTACAACAAGCACTTATCACAACAGCCAGCATGGAAAAGGATAGATAGTTCTTTGAAAATCTTCCGAATAGACCTCAAGAAAGGCGTCGTTAAGGTCATGCCGGAGAGTCTGGATGACTTGTGGCACCTCTACAACATAATTCTTGAAAAGGATGAGGTTCACGCCCGCACAACCAGACAAACGAAAGTCGAGGGGCAGTACGCCCGCCCAACAAAGGCAAAACGAATCCCAGTTAATCTGGGCGTGAAAGTTGAAAAAATGTTTTGGGATAGGGTCCTCAACCGCTTGAGGGTAAACGGGATAGTTTGTAAGGCGCCTGAAAAATTAAGTATAAAGGGGTCCCGCCACACCATAGACGTGACCGTCAACAAAGCTGTAACTATAGTGAAAGACCGATGGCTGAAACATCAGCTAGAGAGATTGAAGAGAGCAAGCAGAATCACAGCTGCGCCTCTCACCATAATTTCAATGGACGACGAAGAATATTGCGTTGCTATTATGCGACAATACGGCATTGACGTGAAAGTTGGGGAGAGGACTAGGCTTCCGGGAAAGTTAGAGGCGGAAAAGCGGGAAAAAGCCAAACAGCTGTTTTTCAAGGGCGCCCTGAAATCCCTGCGGGAAACGTGGACATCTCTCCATAGTCCGATAGTTGTTATTGGACCGGGATTCGTGAAGAATGATTTTGCTGATTATGTGAGAAAAGAGGCTAAAGATGTTGCAGACTCCATTGTTGATGTGAAGGGGGTAAATAGTGCAGGCTTATCTGGAATACAAGAATCGTTGCGCTCAGGCATCCTTTCTAAAGCGCTGAAGAATATGAGGGTGGCGGAAGAAATGAAGGCTATGGAGGAGGTTTTGGCGAGACTTGGAAAAGGTAAAGAAGATATTACCTATGGATTCAATGATGTTGAAAGAGCGACTAATTATGGCGCCGTTGAAAGATTGTTAGTTGCAGATAGCACATTAAGAGAGACTGCGGACGAAGAGAGAAGAGCGTTGGAGAGGCTCATGAAAAAGGTTGAAGAAGCGAGTGGAGTGGTCATGGTCCTCAGCACTGAGAACGAGGCAGGAACAAAACTGCTCTCACTTGGCGGCGTCGCCGCCCTTCTCCGATTCACCTTGCCCTAAAAACTTTGTCAATTGAAATTCCAAGAATAAGGCACAGAAAGAGATAAACAGAGACTTCCTATTGTGATGAGATTTTTTTGTTTATATAGGGGGGTCTTGAAGTCTCGAACTCTTGAACTCTTGAAGTGGTGAGAGGGAGAGGGGGAAGGAAAGCCTGTTAGCACGTGACAGAAAGAAGGGGAAAAAAGATTTAATTTTAACCCAACCAACCCAACTAACCGAGACTAGAAAGAGCTCATGGACAATGGCTTACTTTTGGTAGAATTTTATGCGTCTGCGAACAGCAGGATTCTGATCGGCGAGTTTCTTTAGAGCCTGTTCAAAGGTTTCGTCCTGCGCCAGTTCTCTCTCGATGAAGACGCCTGTTCTTCCCACCTCATCACGGCGCAGGAGAGCGCGAACACGATCCAACACGGTATTAAGGGAGACACCCAAGAGATTAGCAACCTCTTCCTCTCTACCTACAACTGCACTCTCCACGTGACCTTCCGCTGTAGGTTCAATAAGCATTAGTCGCTTGTCTACCCCTGCAACCCGCTTTTCTTCGCTAAGTGTGGAAAGGGACGCTTCGCCCCCAAAACGGTAGAAGTCTTTCTCTACAGGACGGAGCTTAACCAAAGGAAAGGATAAACTCCTTTGCTGATCCAATCCAATGCATGCCTTCAAGGCGTAGAGCGGAGTAGCCTGAACAATTGTCCGGTGCTGAACCGGAAAACCGGACCGCTCAAGCACCGTTTCTATGATGAAGGAGGAGGGTGGCTCTAGCAAGAACACGTCAATATCACTTTTCTCTGAGACGTCGCCGCGGGCGATGCTTCCGTGAACAATGGAATGTAGATGACAACTCTCCAGTGTCTCCATTATCTGAATAGTTTTTAACCGCAATTCTTCTAAAAGTTTCCAGCGTCTCTTATCATAGATAATCTCTACCCGTTCAGCCCTTTTCATCGGCTTCTTAGCCATCTCACTTCACCGGTTCGAGACAAGCTTTCATCCAGTCAAGGTAAGACTGTGAGCCTTCCAATATGGGAAGCGCTAGAATCTCCGGCACATCGTAGCTGTGGAGTTCTTTCACTCGTTTTGAGATGTTTTCGAATAACTTTTCTTGGGACTTCATGAGAATCATAACCTCTTTTTCTTCCTCTATCTTTCCTTTCCACCAGAAGAGGGAGTGAACAGGGTCCAATATGTTGGCGCAGGCGATTAGCCTCTCCTCTAGCAGGGAATGAACTATGTTTACGGCTTCTTGCTTGTTTGGGGCTGTCATAATTACAATAATGAAGGACATAGACTCTCCCACAGAGACTACTGAATATCAAGATAAATCGATTGCTCTCTGTGCGATTATGGATAAACTGCAACAGGAAATCTTAGCTAACCCCTATCCAGCAAAGACTCTTCATTGAGCCATTAGCCTTTTATGCAAGATACAGAATTTATGAAACCAATCCGTGTTAAAGGATAACATATGCGAGGGTCAGGATGTAATAGATGGCATACTTCCTTTTATTCTTGATTTGGATTGCCGCCGCTTTCTTTTTTCCAGTGATGCTAAGAAGATTTCAGATACCCTGGGTAACCGCGGTCATTTTTGCAGGAATGCTCTTGGGACCCCATGGTCTGAACGTTGTCAATACAGGGGAAGTCATGAATTTCCTTGCAACAATAGGACTTGTTTTTCTCATGTTCACCGCGGGATTGGACACAAGATTTTCGGCACTAAAGAAAGCAGGCAAAAATGTACTAATTTTTTCTGCGGTTAACTTAGGCATCCCATTTTCCACGGGAATTCTTGTCGGAACTTACCTAGGATTAAACTTTTTTTCATCATTAGTTCTGGGAGTCTGCTTCAGTTCATCATCTGTAGGGTTAATCGTTCCCATGTTAAGAGAGCTGAATGTTAAACCAAAAATTAAATCAACGCTGGTGTCAGCAATTTTTCTCGAGGATGTGATCAGCCTTGTTCTCCTCGCAGTCTTGCTGAAGGCAGTAGTGCCCATTTCGCCGATACCCTTAGAGATTTTTCCAATTGCCTTATTGTTTTTTGTTCTTGTGGTTCTCTATGTGATTCCAATAGTTCAGGAATGGCTTTTCCATTTTGGACCCTCAAAAGATGTCTTTGCGGGAGGGGTGAGGGCAGTTTTCATAACATTAGCTCTGGTAGCATTGATGGCGGAACTAATAGGCGTTCACGCCATGGTTGGAGGTTTCTTAGCTGGCTTAACCCTTTCAGATATGCTAAAAAGACGAAAGAAACTCGAAGGCAACATCATTGCCATCAGCTACGGTTTCCTAATTCCAATTTTCCTTCTGAGCTTAGGGATGACAACTAACTTGGCAACGATCTTCGCTCCAGGAGATGCTCTAGCAACAGGCTTGATCATCTTATCCTTGATAGTTAGTAAGTCGGTGAGCGGTTATCTTGGAGGTCGCCTTGCAGGTTTTCCCTCAAGAATCAGCTGGGGGATGGGTGTCATGACAATTGCCCAGATGTCAACAACATTGGCTACAGCAAGCTTGGCATTTCAGTACGAAATCTTTGATGAGAACATCGTAGCGGCTCTAGTTCTCTTATCCATAGTCACCATTATAGTCACTCCCCTATTGACAAAGCTAATCATCCGATACGATAAAGGAAAACCAACCAAGTTCACCAAATTGTGGCGCGGAGAAAAATCATAACAAATCCGATAAATCAAAACATTTTTCGAAATTAATCTACTTATACTAGTAGTACTAATTAGCCGCCAAGCACTATTATCAGAAAGTCAAGGCCCATGAAGAAATGGTCAGTAATTAATCAAGTGATCAAAGAAGGTTTTCGACGTGTTAATATCTGGAGTTGACGACGCTGGTAGGGGATCGATCATTGGTCCTTTAGCCATAGCAGGCATCTCACTTGAGGAGAAAGATTTGCCTAAGCTAGTGGACCTTGGCGTTAAGGATTCCAAACTCCTAACGCCCCAAAAACGAAAAACCCTTGCCGTACAGATAAAAAAGATGGCTCTTGAATGTCACACAGTGTTGTTGTCTCCAGCTGAGATTGACAGGGTTGTTGAAACCGGAAGAAAGCTTCACAGACTGAACCGTCTCGAAGCTCAGGCAATGGCAAGAGTGATCGCAGTTCTTAAACCAGATGTAGCTTATGTGGACGCAGCGGACGTTCTACCTGACCGATTTAAGGAACACATCACTGAAAATCTCGCTTTCAGTCTCAAAATAATATCTGAACACAAAGCAGACGCAAAGTACCCGATCGTCTCCGCAGCCTCTATCATAGCCAAGGTGGAACGGGATAAGGTGCTTTCGGAACTGCAAAAGAAACACGGCAACATAGGTTGCGGCTATCCAACTGACTCGAACACCCTTAAATTCTTAGAATGCTGGATCAAAAAGTTTGGTTCCTACCCAGATTTCGTGAGAAAATCATGGAAACCAGCGAAAAGAATCAAGAGAGAAGCAGATTCTAGACAGAAAAAACTGCAGTAAAAAAGTTTAAAGTTTTCATGAAAAACAGTGCTAGTTAAAGCTGGGCGAAGAGCTCTTCTGGACACTTCATTTTTTCAAGAACTTTGGGACGGATCAGGGGAAAACTTCGGCTTTGAGTTCGTTCTCCATGAACTATGAAAACGGCATGAGCACCGATAATTTCGCCAAGACTTGTGGTCTCCTTTATCCTCTGATCTAGGTTCCGTTCCCCTTCGTTAGCCACTCCCCCAATTATCTTCATTTCGTTTTTTGGACATCGGGCAATGAAATCGAAGGGAGCTCTTCCTATGCAGGTTACTTTGAAATTGAATTGTGCAAACTTTCTGAAAACTGCCTTCAAAAGATGGTGTTTACTGACTATACGCTTGGCTGTAGCTATGAAACAAATCCGGTCAGGAGCTTGAAAGACGTCTGCGTTTTGCACCACCGGCGCTCCCAGAATCCATTCAAGTCTATAGGCTGCGGGGACTGAGGCTTTTGCCAATCCTCTCTCATAGCCGTAGAGAGTTCTCCTTGATATTCCAACCATCTCGGCCAACTTTCCGACAGAAAGCCCCAGTTCTTGTCTCCGTTTCTTGATAAGGTTCCCGTCAAGTTTTATGTAATAGCCTCCAGGTCCAGCCTCAACCAGAGGATGCGCTCCCCTGAGGACCATATCTTCCAGAGTTCTAGCGGTTATGACGCAGATCTCATATCTAGTGTAAACAGTATCGTCTTCGAGTGGCTTTTTTCGGGTCTTTTCGCCAATGATTAGGGGTATAGCAGAGAAGCATCCTGAGATCTTCTGAAGTTCTGCAGCGTCATTGAGGCACGCATTTCCTATATCGGCGCAAATCTTCAGGAAGATAAGCTGTTTATGTCCTTGGGCTGCTAGATCGAAGCAGGAGGATCGTGAGGAGCATCTTTTTGACAGTTGAAATCCCGCTTTTTCCAGAATACGTTCAGTGGCACCGAGGATCTCAGATCTTTTCATCATATGCCCTCAGGTATGAAAAACCCTTTCTGGGGGTCTCTTATAAACATAGAGTCTCAAAAAGTCAAGTTGCTCTATCATTAGTAGATAGTTATCTTGATTGTTCTTTTCGAATAACATGGAGAATGCTGTCAGCGTGGGTGATTGAGTAAGAAAATGGTGGTTTAACTCCTTCCAGAAGAATTTTAATGCAATCTTCGACCCTTTCTGGATTGTAGTCGGACCAGTTGCCATAACGATCACGTATTTGTGCTCGTGGTATCTCTATCGTCAAACATCAGAAATTTAGATTTTTCTTTTGTCCAGAACCTTTCTGAAGGTTCCATGCTTTGGGCACTTGTATAGACCTATGTGTAGCTGAAAGCGTTTGCCCTTTTTGTCTGGCCGCCCTGCCATCTTCCACGTTTTTTTCGGCTCAAAAAGCTCATTGCACTTGGGACATTTAGCCCCGTGGCTGTCAAGTACCATGAAGTACATTCGATTACTAACGATCTTCATTCTGATCGTTCTCCTCCTCACCAGATCATGGAGAAATGTTGTGAAATCCGCTATTGCGAAAGCTGACATCCTGCTAATTTCCGGAGTGCTGAAATCCGTGGGATAGCGTATTCCAGCCATTATCTCCTGGGACGTGAAAGCTCCCTCTTTCCGTTCTTTTAAGAATGAGAGTATCTCCTCTTCTACTATGCTGTGGAGTTTTCCTCCCTCAAACTTTTTTTTGTTTATTGGCATGGAGTCCTCATCTTGCGCTTGGCTTTGTCCGAATCGCTCCGTTAAAATCCATTTATATTTACTGCAGTCACTAAATTAAGTCTTATGGCTTAAGAATCGAGATGAAATGCGCGGGCAGGTTTGAAAAAGTGGTTTGCAGATAGCCTAGATAAGCGTTTTCTGTTTGGAACCACAAAAGATAAAATAGGCGAGCCAGTTTTATACGAACCTGCGAAGGCGAATATGATGCCTGTAGAAATCTTTGATGTTGACGAATTCATAGAGATTGCGGAGCGGGCAGAATACTGCAGCATTAAACGGCTTGAACGAGTGGTTAAACTAAAACTTCGAACTCCACGAAAACTGTACACCCTAAAAGTTAATCCCACAAACGCTGAAGAAATAGTGAAAAAACTGAGCTGCGAAATCCGCGAGATATAGGTATATTTTGACGAAATACGCAGTTATTTCCTTTTTCTAAAGTATGTTAGGCCGTCATTGTTTTTTCCGACCTATTTGTAAACGTAGTCTAAGTTTTTTCATGGGTTCCGTGATGGTTACGTTGATTTTTTATTGATCTTATCAATCATTTACAAACAGAAACCATAAGAATCTCAGGTTATATCTTGATAATTGGGTGAGGTTGACTTTTTGATACCATTCACGTATGCTGTAAAGGAAATACGAAGACGGAAATATCGAACCGCAGTAAATATTGCAGGCTTTATCATCGCCATCAGTACCCTAATCACACTAGTTATGGCTGCTAGAGGCTGGGAAACATGTACCAAAGTCCCCCTTAACAGCATAGGAACAGACATAATCTTATTCTACACTGCACCAGTCAAACCAGCAGGCACAGGCTGCTATATTGTAAACCACCTCTTTTCGTATCCATTCAACCAAACCCTCCTAACTGAAATAGAGGATGTCCCCGATGTTGAATGTGCGGTACCGATACTGATGCACAGGCTACGCGCTATGGTTTTTACGGGTATAGACCCATCCGAAACAGAAACAAACGCCGTATTGCCGAGCTCCATAATTGAGGGCAGATATCTTACAGCCCACGATGGGTATGTGGCTCTTGTTGACAACGAATATGCTCAACTAAATAATCTCACTTTAGGTTCAACAGTAACTTACGCAGCAGACTTTGAAGTGGTGGGCATAGTTGAAGTTAGTGCAACAAACATCATGAAATCCCACATATACGTGAACCTGCCAATCGTCCAAGAAGTCTTACCTGAAAAACCAGTTGGGCTAGTAAATATGGGTCTCATCCGAACAAGTAGCCCAGGTAAGGTAGAAAAAACTGCGACAGCATTAGAAGATGAGTGGCCTAATTCAAGCACATTAACTGGTTCGGATTTAGCTGAAACAGCATTTGGGGTTATCCAAATAAATGAGGATACTGCTTGGAGCATTTCAATTGCTTTAGCGGTTATCACCATTCTCTTCACAATTAAATCTCAACTGAGTACTGTGGCAGAGCGCACTAAAGAGATAGGAATCTTGAAGGCAATAGGCTGGAGCAACTCTAATGTCGTAAACCAGATTGCCATCGAGTCCGTAATACAGGGAATTATAGGTGGACTGCTAGGCTGCGCCTTAGGTTACATTTTTGCTTCGTATGTCCTTTCCACCATAGGAGGAGAAATTGGCGGAGCCCTGAATTTCATAACAATAGACCCCATAATCCTCAGCATAGGGTTCGGAATATCAATGGTAAGCGGGATCGTTGCAGGATTATTCTCTTCTTGGAGGGCAGCTAGACTGGTACCTGTCGACGCTCTTAGAACAATATAGATGGAGAAATTAGGGATGCCAACAAGAAACATAATCGAGGTTTCAAACCTGTCAAAAACCTATCGTAAAGGGAGCGCTGGTGAAGTAAAAGCCGTGGATGAAGTCTGTTTGGAGGTTCCGGAAGGACAATTCCTAACTATTCTGGGTCCCTCTGGAAGCGGCAAAACAACCCTCCTCAATCTGATAGGGGGGCTTGACAAGCCAAGTGGGGGGAAGGTAATTCTGGATGGATTGGAGCTTTCGAAGCTGAGTGAAGGTGAGTTGGTTAGGGTTAGACGCGAGAAGGTTGGTTTTGTCTTTCAAGCATTCAATTTAATACCCACTTTTTCCGCCCTTGAGAATGTGGAAGTAGCTTTAGCTCCAACTGACATGTCAAAGAATGAACGCTTTGAACGATCAATAGAACTTCTTGAATCGGTCGGACTGGGGCAACGGGCTCATCACTTGCCTGTGGAATTGAGTGCTGGGGAACAACAAAGGGTAGCCATTGTTCGGGCATTTGCTAACAAGCCTAGGATTCTTCTTTTAGATGAGCCCACCGGGAACCTAGACACCAAAACAGGAAGAGAGATTCTTAGGATATGCCATGAGGCCAACAAGGAGCAGGGTCAGACGGTTGTAGCTGTAACCCATGCGGGATATGTCAGGGGATACACAAATCGTTTGCTTTTTATGAGGGATGGAAAGCTTTTTTCGCAGATACCTCAAGAGGAGTTTGAAGAGCCAGTATAGGCAAAACATCAGAAAAATCGTGTAGGTCTTTAAAGATGAGTGTGCTAGAGCAGATTTCGAACCCTTATCTTGCATCCCTTGCTTTAGGGCTATTGTATGGGCTCACATTCTGCACGTCAGTATGCCTCCCTTATGTGGCAAGTTACATTGCAGGAATCAAAGCAGGATTCCGTAGAGGAGTAACGGTCACCGCAATCTATAATTCAGGTCGCATAGCAGCCTATGCGGTGATAGGGAGCTTAGCCGGTTTGTTCAAATTCTTTGTGAGCGGCACATTCTTAGAGTCCTACCAGCAATTTTCTTCTATAATCTTCGGTTTTGTCGTTATCTTTATCGGCATAAGCATATTCTTCAAAAAAACTTCCGGCGACACTTGCATGGTAAAGGACCTTGAACCTCAAGGGATCTTAAAGAGTGTGAAGCAAAGATTTGATGTTCGAGCATTTTCTATGGGTTTCACTAGAGGTTTTGTATTATGTCCTCCTCTTATTGCTCTTCTCTTATACGCCGTTACATTCTCTCAAGCAAATTGTACTCTTTTAGCGGTTCTTTTTGGTTTGGGAACGGCATTATCTCCATTGCTGTTTCTTGGAGGCGTAGTTGGCTGGCTTCTTGAAAAAGCTCCGGACTTCAGAAAATGGATATCAATACTGGGTGGAATAATCCTTGTTTTGCTAGGGATTTCCGTTTTGTCATTTGCAGTAATAGAGCTACTTCAGTTATGATGAGAGCGTTTCTTTTTTGTTAGGCCTTAGATTTTTTGCGCTTGAAAACTACATAAGCTGTTGTTGATATTGCAATAATTGCCCCTGCTATAATAGCAAGCCCAACTTCTAAGGGTATGTTTGTGCCTAGGAAGCCGTCTTTTCCGCCTAAAGGATATGCTAGAGGCTCCATAAGAGGGCACGTATCAACATCGTCCTCAGTAACTGAGTAGGGAGTATCACCAATTCCATCTTTATCCACATCAATACCGTCGTAGTCACTCCAATAATTGCCGCTTGTACCATTGTCCCAAACGTTCAGGTGCTGAATCCAGATTGGGTTAGTGCATTCACAATCGTAAACGTGCCTCGTGTTGTTAACAAAACTGTTGTGATAAAATATGTTATGTACATTTGCGTGATCGTGTGGGAGAGGACCTAAAAAGACGCCTTCTAGATTGTTTTCTATGTGGTTGCCAATAATAATGTTTGGGGACTCTGCGATGGTGATGCCTACATTACCGCCGCTTATTGTGTTCCCTGTTATTGTGTTATTTGCTGTCCCAACGTAGATTCCAATATTGAAGTTTAGAATTTTCAAATCTTTGATTGTCACATGACCGCTTGTAATGTTCGTTAATTCTATTCCAAAGTCCCATGAACCGATTGGCAGAATTCTGGGTGTTCCCTCTAGTGTATGACCTTTTCCGTCAATCACAATGTTTTTTGTTTCTACAATAATTCCGTAAGACTCTTTGATGTCGCCTATAAAAGTGTAAACGTTTCCGTTGCGCTGAATCTTATTTGTTCCTTCAAGGCTTCCGTCAGCCCTGACAAAAATGAGTCCAGATGCTTGAACTGACAAAATATTCACAGAACAGAAGCTGATTAAGGTTAACAGAATAACAAGCGCTTTTATTTGTTTCACGGGACATTCCACTCATTTCACCTTTCTTCTAACCAGTTTCTAGACCTCGCAATGGTTTTTCCTGCCGCTTTCAATTGTAGAGCATCTTCGTATGGGCACATTTCAACACAGCGTAGACACATTATACATTTGGAGGTCGTGACGTCTCCGCTTTTCTCGTCATACACTTCTGTGACTTGTGTTGGACAAACTCTCTTGCAGATTCCACATTTGGTGCATTTCTCTTCCACCTTGTCTAAGCGAAGAAATGATACCCATTTGAATGGTGGAAAGCGATTGAATAAAGCGATTAAGGCGCCTAGAGGGCAGATTCTGCACCATGCACGCCTAAAAAAGAATGCTGCGACGGTAACTACGCCCAACACGATTAGATTTATTGAAGTAACATAATAACCCAATTCATAGAACTGCCCTGTTGTTACCTGACTAATCCATTCGGGACGTATCAAGTTCACGCTTGATTGTAGTAGCACACAAAATGGCTTCATCGGACAGACTTGGCAAAAAGGCGCAGAAAAGTACTGGTAAACAAAGCCTCCTACTTCGGTTTCAGGAACCAGTTGTGCGCCTGCTATGGCTTCTGAGCCGAAAATGACACTTAATACTATAAGTAGGGCTAAAATCACGTACCCGAGCTGATGAAACTTCTTGTTGAAGTTTTCTGACAAATCTCGATGTGGTATCTTTACGAATTTTCTGAGGTATGTAAGTGCATCCATATACAAGCCGAAAGGGCAAACCCATCCGCAGAAGAATTTGCCCAGAAGAATCGACAACAATATGACTGCTCCGAAAACAACCGCCAACCTGACTAGCCCTGAAGAGTTGTAATCTACGCCCCAGCCACGCTCAGTTTGCCAGAAAGGGTAAAAGTATGTTTGAATTTCCCAAAGGGCACAGGTTACAGTTTTGCCACAGGGATAGTAACACCCAAAGAATGGAACAGGAAAACCATCAGGCATTTCCACTCCAAGAACATTTGTTCCAACTAATAATTCGTGTACAGGAACTTTACTTGCTGGTTGTGGCAGGATTTGGTGATCAACGAACATGCCAAAGAAGATTATGAATACCAAAAGAATTTGGACGAACAACCGCAAAGAACTGATTTTTCGCGTCTTTTTCCGTATTCCAGTTATAGCTACTATTCCACCAATGCTTACTATAGCTATGGCTACAGATACCAGTAGAAGGTTTGGTTTAAATGGTGACCCGGCAATCACCGTCGGTTCGCGTGATTCACCTGATGGATCAACTACAGTTACACCCATTCTGTCATTTATGTGACCAAGCACTGGAAATATGTTCCAGTATCCAACCATATCAAGTTTCTGAGTTACCATGAATTCGCCTGTTTCATTGTCAGCTTGAAGAAATTGCTCTATCCAACTGTAGTCTGGTCTAACAAATACCATTCTTACGGTCAGGTTTGTTTCTTCGTCAATGCCAAGACAAACTTCTCCGGTTACGGTGACGTTTTCGTTTATGTTAATTTGAGTCGCTGAGACGGTAGTATTAATATGGGGACCATAGCAGCTAGAAACGGGTTGACAAACAAAAACTCCAATGAGCATCAAGGTAACTGCAAGTGTAAGAATAACTCCAAGGAAACCCCGACTTTTATGCCCTTTTTTCCACACCTTTGTGTACCAACAATACATCATACTCAAAGAACTGAAAAGCGTTTTTGTCAAGAAACTTTGACTGAGGTCAACTGTTTGGCTTGAAGTCGGGGAGAACTACTCGATGGAACAATAATAACTGGAAATAATTTAACCAACCATCTTGCTGCTGAATCCGCTAAATCTAGATGTTTTGCGTGGGTGCAAATCCCAAATCACCAACCTTTTGTTATTTTCCTTTTCTTCTTTTTGTTACATATTTTTCATTTGTTGGGGATAGAAGTAACATTATCTGTAACTAAGTTCCTGCCTCAATATCTCTCCTTGTTTATATGTAAACTTGAGTAACAATTAATGTGACTAAAACCTCAAAACATCCTTTTTTTTAACCTTAAAGAATAATCCAGACCCTAACATTAGTTATTTCGGTGAAAGCAAATGGCACTGCAAGAACAGGCTCGCAGCCGACAAAGCCTGGCTAAAAAGAGGCTGAAGGCGGAAACAGAAACCGAGAAGCCACAACGACCACTACCAATGTGGTGCAGAGGCATAATGAGCGGCTGCATCAACTGCGGCGGATGCGTCTAAAGACAACAATCTATCTCATACAAGAAACTGCACTCTTTCTTCTAGTATACCATGCCGTGAAGTCCATTCATTCACTTAACGCTTATGTTGATGCCATGAAATGGTCAAGTCTATCAAAAGTCTTCTCTAGAGTTTCTATGGGAGGCAGGAAAACTCCTCTGAAGTGTCCAGAACCGTACGCTGTTCCGAATCCTGAGCCGTGAACAAATAGGACACCCGTCTTCTCCAAGAGATTGCGAACGAAAGCCATATCGTTTTTCCATCTTGATCCAATTCCGTCAACTTTTGGGAAGAAATAGAAAGCCCCTTTGGGTTTAGCACAGCTGATTCCATCAATTTCATTTAAGCGCTTATGAGAGTAATCTCTCCTCTTACGCAGCTTTTCCACCATACGACGTATATGGTCTTGGGGTCCTCTCAAGGCTTCTACAGCAGCCTTTTGAACAGGAGTGTTAGCGGAGAGTCTTATTCTCGCCTCTTTTGTAATGTGCTCTCGCAGTTCCTTCAAATTTTTGTCGTCTTCACTGTAAAAGTACACGTAACCTAGCCTCCAACCGGTCATCAGATATACTTTTGAGAAACCGTTTAACCCGATAACAGGCACATCTTTGGCTACGCTAGCCGTGCTCAAAGACTCATCATATGCAAGTTGGTCATAAATTTCGTCTGATATCAGAGGGATGTTAAATTCTCCCGCCAAATCAGCTATTTCCTTAACAACATTCTTGTCATAAAGGGCTCCGCAGGGGTTGTTAGGGTTTATAACAACTATCGCCCTTGTTTTGTCAGTTATCTTAGATCGAATATCGTCTAAATCAGGTTGCCACCCATTCTCTTCAGAAGTTCGATATTGAACAGCTTCACCACCAAAGAACTCTGCGTATGAAATATAAGGAGGATAAGCAGGACCCGGCACCAATATCTGATCTCCTTTCTCAACTAAGGCGCCGAGAATCATTTGAATCCCTTCAGAAACGCCGTTAGAAATTATCACATTTTCGGGCAAAATGTTGATGCCGCCAATTTTCTTCTCTTTTTCGCAGATCGCTTCTCTTAGCTCCAGAGTGCCCTCGGAAGGAGAATACCCGTTGAAACCTTCCTTCACTGCTTGAATCAAAGCTTCTTTGATGTGTTCAGGTATGTCAAAGTCAAAACTCACTGGGTCTCCAATGTTGAGGTATATGACATCTTTTCCTTTCTTCTCCAGCTCTCTGGCGTATCCTACCACATCGCGAATCGCATATTCTAGATTTTGTACTCTTTCAGTGACTCTCAACGCTTATGACCACAAGAGGATAGACGCTCTACAATAAAATTCTTTCACTCATGTCCACTAAGCAGAGCGAGTAATCATGGATAGTTTACGTAAAATCTAGTCGATGTTCATTTACCTTAAACTGTGAAGGCGTCTCCAGTCTTTGGTGCCACAGCTTCAAGTCCAACTTCTGTTTTGATCCATTCGGTAAACATCTCACAGTTATTTTCTTCTCCATGAACCACATAAACGACGGGGTTTCCCTTCAATTCTTTCACCGCCTCCTTAAGATCGTTGCCTCCGCTGTGAGACGAAAAATCGAAGCGTTTCACTTGAGCTTTCACTTTCTGCACTTTCCCGTCAATAACGCACTTCCCCTCGTCAAGCAACTCCCGGCCTGGGGTTCCAGGAATCTGATAGCCTACAAGGAAAACAGCGTTCTGGCTCTTTTTCCCAACCTTTTGGATGTAAAAGGCGGCTGGTCCTCCTTTAAGCATCCCTGCCGGAGATATTATTGCCCCCTGTTTTCTGGCTATTGTTCTCCGGTCTTTCCATCCTTCCACCCAAGCCGCGGAGTGAAGAGCGTTCATGAACAACTTGGGATCTCGCATATAGGACGGGTGGTTCATCATTATGCGGTTAGCCTCACGAGCCATACCGTCCATGGCAACTGGATACTCGAAGTGGTTGGCGGCTAGGACGCAGGCGATTTCTTGTGAACGTCCTACGCTGAAGGCGGGAATCAGGGCGGTTCCTCCGTTTTCCACGACTTCGTTGACGCTTTCCATGAATTCTTTTTCTAGCTCTGCTCTGTCAGGGTGAACCTCGTCGGCGTAAGTGCTCTCTATGATTAGGGCGTCGAGGTTTCCGTAGTCTCTGTCTGCGCCAGAGAGAAGGCGGGTTTCCCTTGTGTTGTAGTCGCTTGTGTAGACAATCCGTTTCCCATTTGCCTCCACTAGAGCTTGAGCGCCTCCGGGTAGATGCCCAGAATTTAGAAGTTGAAATTTCATGTCTCCTATGGTTTCTTCTTTTCTGAAGTCAAGGTGAATCGTGCTTCTCAGCATGGTTTGCAATTCTAGATACTCGAAGGAGAGGTAGTAACCTGACAGGTGTATAAAGTCAGATATGAGGGGCTTGGCTAGATCAAAGGTTAGTTGCGTTCCGTAAACGGGTTTCTTCTCTTGAATGTGGAAGAGAGGAATACCCCCTGAATGATCTAGGTGACTGTGAGTTAGAATGATGGCATCAACCTCTTTGGGCGGAATATGCATGGGAAAACCCGGTTCACTATCTAACATAACACCATAATCTAGGAGCAGTTGAGTCTTCTCAGATTTGACTGTAACCGCTGCCCTCCCAACTTCTCTCGCACCTCCGAGAAAACTGATTTTTGTCGGAATCGTTTTCATCCTCCGTTATGTAGAGTCCAATGGAATGTTGACTGGTTTATGGCATTCTACCATTTAAACAATAACCTTTTTTCTCAAGAATTTTTGCATCTATCAAAACCATATTTTATGGCGACTTCACTGCTTCCCGAATTACAGCCGCAAGATGTTCTACAGTGTTCTGGGTCCAAGGTTCTCTTTCTCGTAATGCTGTGAAGGAAATTGTTTTCTTTTTAGAAGCCCTTCTGCAAGCTGCCACGATCTTTCCCCTCCAGACTTTGGGGTCTCGAAGTAGAATTATCTGTTCATAATTTGTCTTCTCGATATAGCTTGCCACCTGTTTCGCCACATACATTATTGTTTCAGCGTCTAAAGGAGACGCAATTTCATGTTGTGACAGCGGATAAACTTCATCGAGTTCTAGAGGTATTACGCCAAAGGGAGCCGCGTATGTGCAAACGTGAACGGTATCAACTGTATCTATTTGTTGTATTGCCTTCAGGATTTCGCGATGTTCTTTGGAGTTGTGGAAGGGTTTCGTTCGAGTTTGCGGTAAAAGAAGGAGAATCTTGGCTTTTGGTGGCGGAGAATATCGGTTAAGCATCCTTTTTCTGTAGCGGACGACTTCTGGACGCGCTAGTCCCAGTGAACTGAAAAAGAAGATGCCCCGCCTCTTTGTCACGGGGCTATGTTCTTCCAAAAATGTACTGTAATTCCCTAGTTTTTTTAGGGCTTGGAGAAGCGATGGATGTCCATGGCCCCTCATTTCCAGATGTTCCCAGAGGCGTCCCTCAGTTATCGCCTGTTTTATTCGCCTCAGTTCGTAGAAGCTAACGTGAAGGTTGTGCTCAGCAATCAATCCTTGTCTCTTAGCCTTCGGCAGTGCTCTCATGTTTTCTGGATTGGTTTTATTGCAGACAGGACATGAGCATGGAAAGTATTCTAGTTCGTTGAGTCTGGTGGTGCCGGATTCTGTCATGTAGCGGTCTTCTCGGGCGAAGAGGGCGTAGGCGGCGGAATCGAAGAAGTCACATCCTAGGGCTACTATTAAAGCGAACATGAAGGGGTGACCGGCGCCGAAGAGGTGAAGGGGACGGTTGGGCGGGAGATTCATTTTTGCTGTTACGATCATGTCAACTAGAGTGTCGAACTTGTATTGTTCCATAACTGGGGTTGGGCTGCCTAAAGCGTGAATCTGAAAGGGCAGTTTTGTCATTTCTCTTGCTGATTTGGCTACAAGATCGAGGTATTTGCCTCCCTGAACTGGACCGACCCACGCTATATCGTCGCGGGTCTTCATCTTCTCTAGCTCTTTTGCTCGTTTGATGGTTTCATCTACGGTTTGTTGTGCGTATTTTTTTGTGACTCCCCATCCTGTTGGGATGTCCAGTATGGTGGCGATGTCCGTGTCTATCATCTCTTGGAAGCGTACAATTTCTTGTGGGGTTGTTTCCACGCCTTTGTAGATGAGAAGTTGGTAGGCGCCGGAGTCGGTCATGATAGTACCATTAAAGTTTAAGAATTCGTGTAAGCCCTTTTCGGAGGCGGCTTCTTTGTGCTTCCTATTTATTATGTAGGCGTTAGTTATGAGGGCTCTGCAACCAAACTCTTCCTCTAATGTTTTGGGAAGCACTGTTTGAACGTTAGGATTTATAACCGGCAGCAGCTGCGGCGTCTCCACTACTCCACTCTTGGTTTCAAATCTGCCTATCCGCGCCATCAAATCTCTGTTTACTATTTCAAAGGACATGTGGAAACCGCCAAGACACACTTATATTGAATTTCCGTCTCTTAATTGTGCTGGTTTGGCTGAGGGTTAATGTGCATGGTCTGTAGAGTTCAAGTTTACGAAAAACCGGTCTTAAATGATCCCGTGTTGATTGAGGGATTACCCGGCATTGGATTTGTCGCAAACATCACAGCTATACATCTAATCCAAGAGCTGAAAGCAAAACTCTTCGCAGAGATACATTCATCCTTCTTCCAAGACCTTGCCATGACAACCGATAATGGAGGAACCTACTTTCCCGTCAACCAACTCTACTACCACAAAGCCAGAGAAGGCGAAAGGGACCTCATCATAGTCTACGGCAACACACAAGCCTTGACGACGGTCGGACAGTATGAACTCTGCGGAAAAATTTTAGACCTTGCCGAAGAACTTGGATGCAAATATATCCTGACTGTTGGGGGTCTGAAAAAGGATGAAAAAGTTGAAAAGCCGAAACTCTATTGCGCGGCTTCAGACCGGGAAACTTTGCAGGATGCATTAAATCTTGGCGCCAAGGTCATGAAAGGGCACATCTTTGGGGTAGCTGGACTTCTTGTTGGATTGTGCAAATTGAGAGACATGAGGGGTTTCTGTCTGTTAGCTGAGACTCCCGGATTGTATCCAGACGCCTTGGCTACGCGGGAGGTCATGAAAGCTCTTCGTAAGATGCTGAATCTGAAAACAAATCTGAAGAGTTTAAAGGGAGCCGCAGAAGCAACAAATGACATACTGAAGTCTTTCGGGATTGTTTCTCCTTCAACAGAAAAAAAGAAGCGGGAGTCGGATTTTCTTTGGTTTATTTAGATGCTGCCTCTTTAGTGAAGAGATCGTAGACTCTTTGAACTCGCTCAGCTGCTGGACCTGAACCCTCCACCACACCCTTCTCTGTCACTTTGATCTTTTCCATGACCCAGATGAAGCCTTTGTCCTCATAGAGCCTAACCATGGTTGGAAAGACCTTTTCAAGGCGTGTAGACAGAGCCTTCAGATCAAAGGGCTTCTCAATAGTGAAGATTTGACCGATGATGCTGCCGTTCAGAAACACTTTGTGTAATTTTGTGCCCTTTTCTTCCTTAGCTTCTGACAATGAGAGGCTCAGTGTTTCTGGGTCTATGCCAGATAAGGTTCCAGTATATTTCTTCCCATCAACCGTGATGACCATGACTGTTTTGTCAAGGAGCGCTCCTATCTCTCCGAAGAACTTTCTTTTAGCTACCGACATTTTTAACACCTAGCCACTAAATAGAAAGGAGCAGAACTTATTTATTTCTACAGAAAACAAGAAAAACTTCACCTTTTTGAGCCATTCCATCAAAAACAATAGAAAATTCTACAGGATATAGGATTTGAAGCATGCTTCCAGAGGCGCAAAATTTCTGCGGTCAGCTTTCGTATTTCCTAAGTTTCTTCATCAGCTGCTGCTTGCTTTCGGACGAGATAGTTATCTTGTTCGCTTTCTTTACGTAGTTATTCTTGTCCACGAGAATGATTTTTCCCGGTTCCAGATCGTCTTGGAGGTCCACGTTGGGACCGACGATGCTCTGGGGGCCGATCTTTACTCCCGGTTCGAGACAGGCGTTGATTCCTGTTTTACAGTTGTCGCCTATGATGGCGCCCAGCTTGTTTGTGCCGGAATCTATCCGTTTCTCTCCTATTCTAACTTTGATGTTCTTCTCGTCGAACCGGAAGTTGGCGGTTATTGTTCCTGCGCCAAAGAGGCAGTTGTTGGAGATTATGGAGTCGCCGATGTAGTTGATGTGGAACCAGCAATCGTCGCCAATGAGAGAATGTTTGATTTCTGTTGAGAAACCCACAACACAGTTGCTGCCTAAAGAAGAGTAATCGCGGACCAAACTGTTGCCCCCAACGATGCAGTTATCGCCGATATAGCAGGGTCCCCTTATGCAAGCGCCTACAAAAACTCTTGTTCCCCGCCCAATCCAAACTCTGCCCTCAACTGTTGCACGCTCAGAAATCTCTGCGCCATCCTCAATCGTCCGCTTCTTTACCTGCCCATCCATGAGATGCTTGTTTATTGTGAAGAGGTCCCATGGATACTTGTAGCCTGCAAAAAAGCCATCGTAACTGACTGATTTAACAACGTTCCTGTCTTGGATGAATCGCAGTATCGCGTCCTCATACTGGTGATCAGAAACGGCAATCTTCTTGTAGTAATTAAAAATTCGTTTGGGAAGGATGTAGACTCCGACTACAGCCAGATTGCTCGGTTCCTTTCCCTTCGGAGGCTTTTCAACAAAATCTGTTACCCTTTCGTCCTCAACGCGAATTATTCCAAACTTCCACGTTTCTTGGACGGGTTTGCAGGAAAGAACTATCTCTGCGTCCCCTTCCCTAAATTGTCTAATCATCTCTTTTATCAGTGAAGCCTCGAAAACATCATCAGCATTGACAACAAGAAAGTTGTCTTCTGCCAAATTCTTCACGGTTTCAAGGGCGTCTGCCATTCCCAAAGATTCTTTCTGAACCGTGTATTCGATGTTGACTCCAAGCTTGCTGCCGTCTCCGAGATACTCTTTGATTTGATCTCCCCGGTGACCCACCACTACGACAAAGTCTTTCAGGTCAGCTTCTTTCAGAGTTTCGACAATGTGATGAATCAAGGGCTTTCCCAAGATCTTGAACAGGGGTTTCGGCTTGTTCACCGCAAGGGGAAAAACCCTCTTTCCTTCTCCTCCAGCAAGGATTATTGTCTGCAATTAACCACCTTTCAAAACTTTATTCAATTCTTGACTAGCAAAATCATAAAGTTCCCTGAGTTTCTCTTCCGTTCTCGCCTCAGCTGAGATTCTTATGACGGGCTCAGTGTTGGAGGCTCTTAAGATCACCCACCCGTCCTTTTCCAATAATTTCACCCCGTCAATATCTAAGGTCTTTAAACCATACTCCTTAAACTTGGACCGCAGCTTCTCAATGACCGCAAATTTCAGGTTGTCGGCACATTCGAAGTTCTTCTCGTAGACGGACGGGTACTTCGGCAGGGAAGCAAAAATTTCTGAGAGTTTCTCGCTGCTTCTGGAGAGTATCTCAGCCATCCTTAGACTGGCGAAGACGGCGTCATCCATGCCGTAGACTTCGGAAAAATAGAAGTGACTGCTCTTTTCTCCGCCTAGCAATGCCTTCTCCTCAATCATCCTGTCCATTATAAAAGTGTGGCCAACCCTCTCAACCAAGGGGATTCCGCCGAGTTTCTTCACGTATTCTTCAACAGCCATCGAGCAGCTTAACTCGTAAACCACTTTTCCGCCTCTATTTTTCTGTAGGACATCTTTGGCATAGATAAGCAGCGTCAGGTCTCCAGGGATCAGGTTGCCCTTTTCGTCTATGAAGACCGCTCTGTCGCCATCCCCATCATAACCCACTCCAAAATCCGCCTTGTTCTTCACCACTTCCTTCTTCAGTTCGCCCAATGTCTCTTCTTTTGGCACGGGTAAATGCGCCGGGAAAGTGCCGTCTGGCTCTTGGTTCAAGGTTAAAATGTTGCACCCTAATCTCTCGAAGAGGGCCGGAGCTACCAGTCCACAGGTGCCATTTGCGGTGTCTGCGACAACCTTGAGCTTTCGTTCAAGTTGTATCTTCTTCTGAACAAATTCTTGGTATTCCTGTATTATGCCCTCGTAACTGACTAATTTTCCCCTTTTCTCACCCAGCTTTTTTGGATCAATACCGTTGGTTATCTGTTTGATTTTCTTCATGTCTTCACCGTAAATGCTTCCCTTTTGCCCCCTGAACGCCTTGAATCCGTTCCATTGGGGCGGGTTGTGAGAGGCAGTTACCATGACACCAGCGTCCTTCTGGAGGCGATTCAGGGCAAAATAAAGGAGAGGCGTCGGAACTACGCCTACGTCAGTAACGTTGCAACGGGAAACGAGACCAGAAACCAAGGCGTCTCGAAGCTTTTCCCCGCTTATTCTGACGTCTCTGCCAACTACGACTGTTCTGCCGTCTATGAAAGTTGCGAAGGCCGCTCCGATCTTAGCTGCGACTTCTTCCGTCAGGTCCTCGCCGAAGACCCCTCTTATATCGTAGGCTCTAAAAATGTGGTCAAAGTCTGCTTTCCCAAGAGCGGCCAAAATTTTTTTCCTCTCAGACTTTATTGTCAGTCAACTCACTTAAATCATAATCGATGGGTCACCTGAAGAATCAAAGCGATTTTTGTTAGTTTGTAGCCTCGTTTGACTCTTCGTATGGGTTGTGGATAACATCTTTCACTTTCTTCGTGATTTTCGGTCCTAACCCATGGACATCCTTTGACCATTGATCCACATTTATGAGGGCATTTAAAGGAGCTCCATAGGCGTTTAGGAGGGCTACGGCTTTTTCTCTACCGATGTTCGGGAGACTAGCCATAAAGAAGATTTGAGCATCAGCCAAGGTCCCGTGTTTTTTTACTGGATGCACAACTGGAGCTCTCTTTCCAACGATTTGCTCCTGTTTTGCAGCCGTGTAGAGGAAGTCTATCGTTTCCTTGTAGCTATTTGTGTGGATTAGGTAGATTCCTTGTTTGGCGAGGGCGAACATGGCTCCCCAGACCGAGGCGGGCTTGATTCTACTGAATTTGTAGACGATGGGCAAGTAACCTTCTATGAGAATGAAAGGTTTTTCATAACACTCCTTTAGGCTGAAAAGCTGGTCGAAGAGGTACCTTCGGGTAAGAGTGTAAACGAAGTCGCGAACAGTTTTTCTTTCAAAGGCGCAGAGGTCTGAAATAACATAGTCACCCTTCTCAAGGTGCCGCATACTAACCACGGCACCCAGCTCCTTCAGGCCCTTGACAATTTTCGGCGCTGTTGTCGCCTCACGGCTATCCACTATGATGGTAGGTTGTTCCGTTTTCCCCTTATCTTTGAGAAAGGGAATAAGTGTCTCGGCTCCAGGCATGCATTTTTCCATCCACCATTTAATTAACTGAAAGTCAATAAATAGTAAGGGGTTGAGTGACACAGTTGAATGAACGAAAATACGCTCTCTTGGGACTCTTAGGACCTGTGACAGCAATTTTCTTCGTATTAATCTCCATAATTTTTTCGCCGCGGTTCAGCTGGTGGAGCAATGCTCTCAGCGACCTCGGCCATTCCGATAACAGTGAGGTGGCGCCGTTGTTTAATTTTGGCTTGTTACTATCAGGCTTTTTCATGATAATTTATTCCATCACGATTTTCAGGAATCACGCCAAATACACGAGCTACCTTCTGGCAATCATAGGGTTATCCCTTCAGTTGGTCGCCACCTTTGATGAAATTTACAATCCACTTCACTTTCAGGTTTCGGTATTGTTCTTCGTGACACTGGGCTTCGCTTCCGTAATCTACGCCATGGAGAAAAGATCTGTTGTAGCCTTTGCAGCTTTAATTATTGGCTTCGGCTCATGGATCTTGTATGGGATAGGAATATACAGTGCTGGGATTGCGGTGCCCGAGGCCATATCCTCAGTGGCAACCTTCGCATGGATTATGTTGTCCGCTCTCAGAATCTACTTCAATAAATCAACAACGTGAAAGCGATATAACCATCAAGAACCTCATTTCTTGTGTTAAGGTTAGTGTTGTCAGGCTTGAGAATTTGTGAAAAATTGGGATTATATATCAGAATTTGAAATATGTTGAAAACTGGAACAAAAGTGGGGGGGAAGCTAAGGTAGGGTAAATGCGGTAATTCTGTTGTACTCTGATGTTAGGGGATTAGGGTATTTGTTGAATGGGTTTCGGGGCGCAGTTGTTGCCGTTGATTTGCAGTCGGTTTAGCCCTATGCTGGAGAGTCTGCGGCAGATGTGATTAAGGGACTCTTCGGTGCCATTTAAGAGGCTGCCGCCTTCAGGAGTTAGTGAATAGACCTTTCTAGGTCGATCGTTTTTTAGGTCCCATTGGCTCTTGATATAGCCTTTCTCTTCTAGGGTGCCTAGTAGGGGATATATTGTGCTTGGACCGAAATAAACCCCGAAGTTTTTTCGGATGCTTGTTATAATGCTGTACCCATGCATGGGTTTTGCATTCAAGAATTGGAGGATTACGAGGTCTAGGAGGCCTCTCATGAGTTTTGTTTGGACCTCTCTTAGTTTTTGTTTCATATTTTTTTCCTCTTGTAGTTTTGTTCTACAGTTCTTCCGTTCTACTTCTATACAATATGTCCTTTTCCAGACATATTACAATCTTCTCTATACGATAAACGATGATATAAAGGTTGGTGCGACCGAGAAACATAACGAAGCATATCAAAGCATATCAAAACCATTCCAAAACCTAGACAAATTAAATAAACAAATACATCTAACTACGATACAAGAAGAGTGGAAACGGAAAAAGTTGACCGAACACTTCAGAACACAAATTGTTCAACGCATATCCAGAAACTTCCTCGACATCCTAATCTTGAGACTCATCCAAGCAGAACCAATGTGGGGCTATAAAATCATCAAAGAAACCAAAAGGCTCTTCGGAATAAAACTCAGACACGGTGCCCTCTACCCCCTCCTCAACTCCCTAGAAGCAGAAGGGTACGCCAAAAGCGAAAAAACAACCAAAGGAGGACGCGTAAGAAAAGTTTACACAATCACCCCAAAAGGAACACTACTTATAGACGCCTACTATGAAGTTCTGAATGAGCAGCTGCAAAAACTAGACTTGAAAAAGGAGGCTCAGGAGATATCTTGAAGGATCCCAACAGATTTGAGATGACAGAGGAAGGAAAACTCACGTCCAATTGGTTCAATAACAAAAGTGAGTAATAGGCGGAATTATAGTTTGTGAAATGGGGAAATCAAAGTGAAAACTACGAAGTTAATTGTACAAGTTAACCGAATGCTGGTTGAAAGAAGCAAAAAATCTCTTGAGATTGCAAAAAAAGAGATTTTGCAGGAAAAGAGAGTGAGTGAAGAAATTAATGATGCCTTCAAGTATTATGCAAAAGCTTGGTATGATGTTGTGCATCCTGGGTTAGTTTCAATTGCTTGTGAAGCGGTGGGAGGCAGAGCTGATGATACAATCCCGGTACAAGTTGCCATGTTATTGCTAACTGCTGGATTTGATGTTCATGATGATATTATTGATGAGTCAAGGACAAAATATGGGAAGCCCACCGTCTTCGCAAAATTTGGTAAAGACATTACTCTTCTTGTAGGTGACGCCTTTTTGATGAAGGCCCTAGTTCTTCTTCACAAGTTAGAGAAACAATTTCCTACAGAAAAGATCAATGCGATTTGGGACATAATTAACAGTTTATTTTTTGAACTGGGAGACGCTGAGGCCCTCGAAGCTTCTCTGAAAGGCAATATAGATATTTCTCCGGAGGAAGGCTTTCGGATTCTGAAAATGAAGGCTTCAACCTTCGAAGCTCACATGCGCATTGGCGCCATTGTTGGAGGAGCAGAAAAAGATGTTGTTGACTTATTGGGCGATTACGGCAGGACAATGGGTATTCTGGTTAGCATAAGAGAGGATTTTATTGATGTGTTCGAAGATGAGGAACTTCAGAACCGCTTTAGGAATGAATGTCTGCCACTTCCCATCCTTTATGCATTCAAGAGCCCACAGACCAAAAGGACTATAATAGATTATCTTTCAAAACAGCGGGTCTCTGACGAAGATGCTGAGAAAATAGTAGACATGATCTATGAAGATGAAAATGTTGAAACTTTTAGAAATGAGGTTAACCAACTGGCTGAAGAAGCTTTAACTGAGATCAAAAATATACCTAATAAAAAGTTGTTATCCTCAGTAGAAACACTAATTAAGGGAATAATTGAGGATTTATAATGCTGCAAATAAAGCCTAGATATGATATAATCTCATCGGCTTTTTCTTTTTCTTTGCCATCCTTCATCCCCGTATTGTATTCATGTTCTACAAGTTACTTATAAGCTTTGTTCAACACATAAACAGTTTGTTCAAGGAATAAAGTAGCACAAAATGAATCGTGAATTAGCAAACATTTTATCGCTGTAATGTAACATTATGGGCAGATTGAGTTGTACAATAATGGAAAACAGCTCGTCAACAACAAGCAACATACTTCAAAGAGATTTTCTATCTGTTTTGGTAGTTGTTGTAAACACATTTTCTTGGTACTTTCCGTTGTACATTTTTTTCGATATCGTTTTGGGAAAATTTCAAATGGACTCCGCTTTATTGTTGACGGCATTCGGAGTTCAATTTGCGGCAGCTATTGGTTTTGCAGTAGTAGGAACTGCCTTGGTGAAGAGATTTCCGAGTCGTGATACATTTCTAGCCGTTTGGATGTTCACTGGAATTATAGCGTCTATACTGATGGTTGCATTGGAGCCATTCAATATGGCATCTATTTTGCTAGTTTCCTTTATTTTGGGATTTTCTTTAGGATTAGGGTTTCCCTCTTGCCTCGCATATTTCGGAGATTATGGTACCATTAAAAACAGAGGATTGTTAGCGGGCATTACATTTTTTGTAACGGGTTTCTGCATTCTTTTCATTGGTTTGATCGTAAGTTTCTCCACTCTACTCATTGGCGCAATGACACTCGCCGCGTGGAGAGGAATTGGCTTATTATCATTTCTTCTTACCCGAACAAAAAAAGATGTTTCAAAAGAAAAAACGCGTGAAATCTCGTATAGATCGATTTTACTAGACAGATCGTTTCTCATGTATTTCATTCCATGGATGATGTTTACTCTTATAAATTTTCTTGAAGCACCCATAATATATATTGTTTTTGGGAATGAAATTGCCTCAGTTATCCCACTCGTCGAATTCGGGATGGGTGGTTTTGTTGCATTACTATGTGGGAGGTTTGCTGATTCAGTTGGCCGAAAACGGGTAATTATCGTTGGTTTCATAATGTTGGGAATTGGGTATGGAATGCTAGGATTTTTTCAAGGCATCCCTCTTTTTGAATATTTGTACATTATCATAGACGGTGTTGCATGGGGAATCTTTTTACCAATGTTCTTTTTGGTTGTATGGTCAGAATTGGCTGGGAACCGAAAAAAAGAAAAATACTACTTGATCGGATTAGCACCTTTTCTAATTGCTAGCTATTCACAGATCCTGTTCACACCTTTTGCTCAAGCTATGGATGAAGTCTCGGCGGCATTTTCGTTAGCCAGTTTCTTCCTCTTCATAGCGGTATTACCACTGCTGTACGCTCCGGAAACTATGCCTCAAAAGCATATCGAGCTTAAGCGGCTTAGGAAATTCGCTGATGATGCAAAGAAGGCTAAGGAAAAATATGATGGAAAAGGGAAGGGTTAGAATTTTTCGACTTTTGTGGCTAGTTTGTCTAAAGTCTCCGTAAATGGGTGTTCTGGGTTTTCTTCTGAGAATACGTAATCTCCTGCTGCTCGAAGCACATCACAGAAACAAGGAATAGCGGCTAAGATAGGAAGCTTATGTACGCTGTTGAAGTGCTGATTGAATTTCTCCCGTTCCTTCTCAGACGATAGATATTCTGCAATCACTTTATTCATCAAGATTCC
Source organism: Candidatus Bathyarchaeum sp. (assembly GCA_020344315.1). Taxonomy (GTDB): domain Archaea; phylum Thermoproteota; class Bathyarchaeia; order Bathyarchaeales; family Bathyarchaeaceae; genus Bathyarchaeum. The sequence goes on along the minus strand of CP070820.1, from coordinate 358,788 downwards.
CGTCTTCTTCTCGAAAAGATCGTAGAGCTCACTAGTCATCCGCTGACTCCCCTTTATGTCAGAAGCATCCAAGCTTGTAACCACCAAAGCAACATCGGCAGCAACAATTGCGTTGATAGATGAATATTGAAGTCCAGGACTTGTATCAAAAATAATGTAGTCAAGACCCGCATCATTCAGAAGAGACTGTCTAAGGGATAAAAGCCTGCCTAATGCCTTCATCTCCCACTTCCTATCTTTCGCTGACATATCCCTAATCGCTTCTGTGGACGGATTTGCAAGTGCAACGAATAACTTGCCGCCATTACCATAATCTCGACTCGCATCGATTAGGACTTTATCGATTTCACAGACGCCGTTAAGGTAATCGTTTAACCAGTACTCGGCTTTGTGGGCGGCGAATATAGCGTGAAGGCTCGGAGCGCGGAAATCTAGGTCCATTAGGCATACTTTTTTACCCCTTTTAGCGTAAGTGGCTGCTAGGTTAGCGGAGAGTGATGTCTTTCCGGTTCCGCCCTTGTAAGAGTGAACTGCAAGGATCTTTCCCATTCTAGTCAGCCCCCTTATCTACGTAAAAGTAAGCCTTGCGGCCTTTCCTTTCCTTTTTCATGTATCCCATTACCACCAACTGGTTCAGATAACCGCTCTCTACTGCCCTTGCTCGCTTTGTTTGTTCAGAAACCTCATCGGCTGTTGCTTCTCCGAGCTTGCAGAGGGTAACCGCTGTCTTTCTAAGATGGTCAGGGAGAGACAGTAGGGTCATTACGTCCAAGGCTTCAGGTAGGTTGTCTGGAAGCTCCCTTCGACCATGCTTCTGGATCTCAATCATCACATCTATCTTTTCGTTTAGCCGTTCAAGATTTTCTCTTATTTTTTCGAGTAGTTGCGTTGATTTTCCCTCAAATTTTCTGTAGGCTGCCATAGTCTTGATCCCTAGATGTGTTTTCCGCATCTACAGTAATTTAGCGCACATATTTATTAAATCTTACGATACATTAGTCTATATTCATGATTTTAACAAACATCCAACAGAAACTACAACAGAATATTGATCTAACAGAAGACCGAGAAAAATAAAGTAGAAGATGAAGAGAAGGCGCCGCTAGTAGAGGGAAGCAGGCAGTCTAGCTTGACCCTCTTCGATGACTGGCAGCATAATCTTCAATTCTCTGAAGTACTTAAGAACCTTCAACCCTTTTTCCGAAACGGCGTAAACTATCCTTTTCTTGCCCACGGTCTTCTCTTCAACTAACTCTTGCTGGATAAGGAAGTCCAAGTACTCCTTCAAGACACTGCAGTTTACGTTGGCCTTGTACATAATGTGAGTTAGCTTAAGTGGACCTCTGTGGGCCAGAACCTTGAGGATGTCAATATACATCTCGAGTTTTGATCTTCGCATGTTAACGCCACTTTTAAGTTTAATTTTTCCCATTTTATATATATCATTTATGGATTCGGACTAAGGTTTTTGTTGTTATTTCTGCAAAGGAGTTGCTTTTGCTTGTATTCTTTGGAAGACTGCAAGGCGATTCTGAAGAGCTGTAACCAAGTCATCCGCCAGTATATATTGAAGTTCAGGGGTGAGGCTTTGGATTTCACTCGTGAAGGTGTCTATCATCATTTTGTGGAGTTTTTTGCGGTATTGGGGGGAGAACGATTTTCTCATCATTCTTTTCTCCTAATGGGTAATTGGCTTACTGGTTGCTGAGGGTATTTAACTATCTTATGACTTCGAAATATAGATTCAGAATACACATTTCTTTAATGTTTACTGCAAAGTTTTTTTAACGATGTCCACAGCAAACAGTGCTACAATCAAGGTTAGAGGCAGAATAATCCATGATGAAAACTCTGGAATAACTTCATATTGATGTTGCAATTCAGATAGTTCCTCAGTTGTGATCGTGTTTTGGGCTTTGTCTCTTGCTATAATTATGTATGTGACGTTTGTGCCGTGTGGAAGAGCGGGTATAGTGCCGCTCCATGTGTCGCTTTCTAGGTTTGTCATTTCACTGAGATTCCATGTTCCATTACCATCTGTGTAGTTCAAGGCCACCCATTCAACCCCGCTTATTGCATCAGTGACTGTGGCGTTAACTTGGACTCCTCCAATGGTTCCATTAATTTCTAATTGAAGTTGGTGCACATCCGTTATGCGCGGAGGAGTAGTGTCAATAGTGAAGTGGATGATGTGGGAGGCGCTGACGTTTTCGGGTGTATCTTGGATGTAAACTATGATGTTGTGTGGTCCTTCAGATAGACCGGTTAATGTTGTGTTTCCGATGATTGTTACGTTTGCTTGCCCATCTAGGCTGTATGATGTCGAATAAAATATTCTATTCACAGCGATTTCTAAAGGAACACCAGTTGTGGCATAGGTCTTGTTTTCTGGAGACAGAATGGAAATTTTCAGAGATGTGTCTCCTGGTTTAAACATGGCAGTTAATGCTGTGCTGTTGTCTACAGTGACTGTTCTTATTCGATTTGTATCTCCGTCGATCCACCGCCACCAAATGTAGTTTTCGCCTTCGATGGAGTGAGATTCGGGCATCACCAAGGTAACTGATGTGGTCCCATTATAGACCTTTGACCAAGGAGTTGTACTCGTTACGTTGTCAATTGTGAATGTTACTCCAGAGGGTATGCTATCTACTATAAGTTGGTAGGAGAGAGAGCGACCAGAACTCTCTCGATACATAAGTGGACAATTGTCTTGATTGTTTTCGTCAATAACGTATGGAACATCTCCGATTCCATCTCCGTCACTGTCTGTGCCGTTGTAGTCGCTCCAGTAGTTGCCTTTAAAGCCATTATCAAATAGGTTAGTCTCGTGTCCATGGAAATTACCGACTTGGATTGAATTGTTAATGAAGGCATTAGAATAGATGAGGTTATTTGAGGAACCGTAGAAGGCTATGCCGTGATCATTCTCCTGTAGTGTATTCCCGGAAATTTGGTTGTTTGAGCCGCCACTGGGACAGATGCCGTAGGTGTTGTTTCTGATGTTGTTTCCAAAAATTATTTGACCGTTCCCATTAACGATGTTTAAGCCATGAAATCTGTTGTTGATTATGCTATTAATGGAGACGGTAATGCTATGAGAGTTCGAAACCACTACACCATTGTCATTTGCATCTATCTGGTTTGTTAAAACTTCACTGTTTGTGCAATGGAAAATCACTAGGCCTGTCGCAGCCAAAATTTCTGGATGATGGTTGCGGGTTATGCTATTTTCTATAAGAGTTGCGGACGACGAATAGACAAGTCTGGCACCTTCATGGATATTTTCCGTTATTTGGTTTTCAGATACGATGATGTTCGAGCAATTTGCGAAGACGATCCCCTCAAAATTGTTTCTCACGATGTTTCTGCTAATTTTGGTGCCTGTAGCTGATCCAACGTAAATGCCGCATGCGTCAACGTAACTGGCGGGATTAAATGGGTCTCCGGGAATCGTTCTATTGGTGCTGTCCCGTATTGTAAACCCAGTGATTTCAACATTACCTGCCCAGACCTCAAAGACGCTTTTTCCTGTTTCAGGGTCTGGAGTACAGACAATAGTGTTTTCAGCCCCACTCTCCGATTCAACGGTTAATGTTTTGTTCACAATAACATTCTCATAATAGGTTCCAGAGAATACGAGAACAGTATCTCCATTCCCGGCTGCGTTAATGGCTTCCTGTATTGTGTGAAAGTCTGCGGAGCCACTATCATCTACAGTCCATGTGCCGGGACCCGTTGTTACATTTCCGCTTCCTGAGTTCCATGGTGCCATCAAAGGATAGTTATCTTGATTGTTTTCATCAATTATGTATGGGACATCTCCAATTCCATCTTCATCGATATCTGTACCGTCATAATTGCTCCAGTAATTGCCTTCAACACCATTATCCCACAAGTTTTCTGATCCAGAGCTACTCAAATGAACTTGCTCTATATTGTTGATGAAGTCGTTGTGATAAAATTCGTTGCCGTACACGCTCTGGCAATAGATTCCAAGGTCATTGTTTCCAATAGTGTTTTCAACTATGAGAGTTTCCTTCAAACCTGTTCCATAGAGATAGAGTCCACGAGAGTTATTCAAGACTAGATTATTTGTTACGGTAATGTTCTTTGTAGTCATATTTCTGCCGTCCAGGAAAACCCCAATTTCGTTATAAGATAAAGTGTTTTCAGACAAAACGCAATTAACGGATTTGCCGAGGTATATGCCACCCTCACGATTTGCGGAACAATCATTCAAGGTAATGATGTTGTCATTCGTTGTTGTCGTCATATAGATGTAAGACCAAAATTCGATACCGTAACGCCGATTTTTGAAACAAATGTTGTTTTTTATCAAATTGTTGCTGCTCGTCAGAGGTGACCTTGACCAAAGTCTAATCCCATCCGAGTTATTCGCACATATGTTGTTTTCTATCTTGTTATAATTTGAGTTTGTTAGAGAAATTCCATTTCTCTTATTGTCGTAAGCGTTGTTGCCAACAATAACACAGTCTCTTACGCCACTCAATTCTATACCGCCGCCAAATGGCTCGCTCGAATACCCACAGTTGGTCACATTAAAACCTTGTAGAGTTACACCATCAGCAGTTATCATCACTGTACTTCGTGATTCGTTGCTATCAATTACTGGATAATCAACTCCAATTAAGGTCAACTTTTTATTTACAGTCACAGCTTCGTAGTATGTTCCGTCTTTGACAGTGATTGTAGCGCCTTCAGCTGCATGAACTATTGCTTCTTGAATAGTTGGATAATCGTCTGGAACCATGATTTGTATCGAAGACGAAGCACTAACACTGTAACTTTCGTTGTCTTCTAAAAGAAATAGCTCAGCTCTGACTTCAAAGTGATGTGTGAAACTGAAGAGAGCTACAAACAATGAAGTTAGAATTAGCGACAGCACAAACTTTGATACAAATTTTTTCATGCCGAACATCTAACAATTCATATTATACAGGATATTCAATATATGTATTTTTGTCAAGGTTTCTTGACCTATTTAAAATGCGTGAGCACGTCATAGTCAAGGTTTCTTGACTAAATGAATGACGCGCCATTACGGTTCTGGTCAAGATTTCTTGACTAAACCGAGTTACTATCCATCATCGAACCCGACCATTCAAAGGGGCTGCCTACATATTTGGAGACTAATAATACTTCATTGTTGAAAAAAGTACTTTTTCTGTTTTTCCAAGCAAGATAATAAATTGTTCTCTAAACGTGTCTACGAGCATATTAGGAGCCTAATAACAGTGTATTGTTGAAAGCAGGCTTTTTTCAGAAAAAACGGTGAGTTAATCTTATATACTAAATGGGTAAATATTGTGTAAAACACTGTGTAAAAAATTACACAACATTAATTGGTAAACAGAATGTTAAAAGATATTCTCTCAACCAAAGGAATAGCATTAATAGCAGTTTTTGCAGCTTTTCACACAGTTCTAAGTTCCCTGCCTTATACAATACCAGTAGGTGTTGCAGGCGGTTCAATAACGCTAGGAGTAATAAGCGCCCCCCTAATTGGAATTATTCTCGGGCCAATCGCTGGAGGTTTAGGTGTGCTAATCGGCTCAGTTATAGCTATGTTCGTTAATCCCAGTGGCGCAATCTTCGGATTTCTATCATTTTTGCCTGCCACTCTAGGCGCTCTAGGCGCAGGCTTCACAATCACAAAACGAGGCTACGTTGCAGGGGCAATGATTCTTGCCTCAATCCTCCTCTTCTACAGTCACCCATTTGGTCGGGAAGCCAATCTCTATCCATTTTTGCACATAATTGCGGCGATTGTAGCCTTTGTTTTCTCAACGCGACTTGCAGTTTGGTCAACTGAGCTATCGAATATGAAGAAACTGAGTCTAGGCGTGCCTATAGCCGCGTTTGTTGGCACTTTAACGGATCACATATTCGGGAGTGGTTTAGCAATATGGTACTTTAATCCCGGACTAATTCCTGAAATTTGGAACACCGCTATGTTTGTTTATCCTATAGAACGGATAGTTGCTGTAATCATAGCGTCCGCTATAGCTTTGCCCCTCTACTATAGCCTCAGAAAGGCAGGAATATTCGATCTAATCAGATAGAGCTAAATCATTCAAACTACCCCAAAATTCTTGCCTGCTAGCTACTTTCAAAAAAATAATAAACATCCAGAAAAATTAATCCAGTTGATCTACTGGATCAATTGTGTGGATAGTATGAATGCTAGAGAAGGCGATTTGATCGAAAACTTAGATGGATGCATATTTGACGTTAAGGGCTTGATTCATCCTCAGAATAGGATTGTAGCTTTCATCCGTTATGTTCCCGACCGTGAAGGTAAGCGAGAGCGAGATGGAACGAGATACAGAAAGTTTTACGCCTTGTCAAAGCGTTATTCCTTGCTAAATCAAAATTATCCACAATACCTAGTAAACGACCCCATCTTCAATACGCTACTCTGCGAAGTCCCACATCAGGATGTGAAACATCATTACCAGCCAGCTCAAGGTTTAGAAAACCTCCGGAACAGAGACAACTTGGACGATACCGAGACAACCGCTTTACGATTCATGAAACTCCTCAAAGAAAAATCGGGGATTCCATGGAGCAAACTAGGCATTTCGGGCTCCATCCTAGTGAGGCTTCACACTCCTTCATCTGACATCGACCCCATAGTTTACGGTTCCGAAACAAGCTACAGAGTACATTCAGCCTTGAAGAGAATGCTCAAAGACAACAACAGCCCTTTCAAGCCCTACAATATAGATGGCTTGAGAGAACTGTTCGATTTCCGTTCGAAGGACACCGTCACATCTTTCGAAGATTTTGTTCGAACCGACTCCAGAAAAGTTTCCCACGGCAAATTCATGGGAAGAGACTTTTTTGTCCGTTTCGTAAAAAACTGGAACGAACTCAGTGAACAATATGGCACCATCATTTACAAACCAAAAGGACGCGCAAGAATCAAAGCCACAGTGATAGACGATTCAGAAGCAATCTTCACACCATGCAGTTACAAACTCGCAAATGTGGAAATCCTTCAAGGACCAATTGTTGAGCCAATTGAGGAGATCGTGTCCTTTCGGGGAAGATTCTGTGAACAAGCAAGGAGTGGTGAAGCTGTGATTGCAGAAGGCAAAGTTGAAAGAGTGCAACCAGAAGGAGACCATGAACACTTCAGATTGCTCCTAGGAAGCAAGATCTCGGACCACATGATTTTGACCCACTAATTGATTGACATTCATTTCATCTTGAGTTGCGAAAACCATACTGGGGTAAAAATGCTTAAATCAAACCATAAAAAATGAATTATTTACCCATCATTGATTTGCTAGGACTCTAAGCCTCTTCACAGCATTAAGTTTCTCTTTACTACCAACCTTGGCTTGTTTCACTGCATTCTCCAAAATCTCAATCGTTTCGTCATAGGTTGCCCTGTCCACCGGATAGGGAACTCCATCCTTTCCTCCCACACAGAAACTGTACTTGACGGGGTCCTCCCAACTCGGTTTCTCACCGTGGACCAACTCAGACACTAGAGCTAAAGCTCTGACTGTTGCAGGACCTATTCCCTTGATACCTATCAGTTCCTCGTAATTTTTGGGTTGAAAGTCATACGCCCTTTTAACAGCATTCCAGTTGAGGTTTCGAGGCAACGAGAAAGCATCGATTGCATACTCTTTCCCTAGGGTTTTGGGAATCCACTCCTGAAGGGACTTCTGATGGACCGGACGAATCGAGAGAAGCATCTTTCTCAATTTCCTTGGCTCTTCCTTGGCGATGTCAGTTGAAGTTTTTCGGCAGCCTTCACTCTCTCTTGCAGTCATGTCCAACGCCACATCCCTTTTCACGTCTCCAACAACTGCATCGTGGGGTTCAACCACGAAGTCCTTGACGTTTTCGGATAGCCAGTGATATCTCCGCGCCGACTTGTCCTTCGTATTTATTCCCTGCTGAACCACAGCCCATGTTCCCTTTTCTGTGACAAAGAAGGCATGATGATAGAGGGGGTAGCCCGCCTGAACTGCTGTTGTGTCAACTTTGGCGCTCATCCGACTAACATACCGTAAACCGTCGAGCTTGTTTGATGAGAAACCGTACTTTTCTCCCAAGAGATCGATTTCTGTCGGTGTCTTACGGGAGGTTTTGCCCTTCCCGCCGCAGATAGTCAATCCAAGCTCCATGGGGTTTATTGCACTCTTCAGAACGCCAGTTAAGACGGTGGTCACGCCAGAGGAGTGCCAGTCATATCCCAAGACGCAACCCAAAGCCTGAAACCAGAAAGGATCAGAGACTCGCCTCAGGAACATGTCTAGGCCATATTCATCTATGATTATTGTAGACATCTCTCTAGCGAGTTTCAGCATTCGGAAAACAAGCCATCTCGGAGCCTTACCGTAATGAAGCGGAAGCCTTGCAACCCCTGTTCTCTTCAAGACACCACCTTTCGTCACATAAAATATGCAATGAAGAAGCTTTAAACAATCCCATCTGTTACGGTGGACATCTAAAGTAGATTTCCTTCCCTGTCGATCTCTTCGAACCAGATTCGGGTGGATGATATGGGATAATGGTCTTCCGAGAGGACCATGCGTACAGTTATGATCTGTAAAGGTGGCAGCCCCAAACTCCTTCGTTTTTCATTAATTTCATGAGCTCGTGACTCCGTCCTCTCACTCACAACTATGGCATCAATCCGTTTCTCTGACAAGGTGATTCCATAAGCATCATTTAAGGGGATTATTTCTGCCCTTTCCAAAAATCCGTTCTCTTTCAAGAAGTTATTCAACTCCTCGAGGCGTTTGACGTAAGGCACGATTCTGTGAGGCTTCCTCATTGTCTTCACAAAGTCGTCTGAGGCAAGCCCTATGATAACTCGAGTTCCAACCTCGAACGCTTTCATCAATAGAGCTTGGTGTCCGCTGTGGAACATGTCAAAGGTTCCGCCTATAGTCACGGTCTCAAACTGTTTCTCCACGGCGTTTCATCACCCAATACGAGCGCCCTGAAGGTCGATGTTCGCTATAATAATCTTTTCTTCAGGCAAAACTTTCTTGAAAGCCTCATGAACAGCTTCCACCCGGTCACCAGTAACCAAGGCGTGAACCGCCTCGCCCACCATATTCTGTGCAGCGCCAATAGCTCCCGTCTTCTCAGCAAGTTCTATCAACTTCTGAACCCGCTCCGTAACGAAACCGGTTCCCACAGCAAACTCTTTACATGCCCTCATAAAGTTACCGAGGGAGGGATAAGCAAGGATTTTCTCAAGGGTTTTCCGTCCCCACTCATTGATTATTCTTCTTTTTTCTCTGGAAGAAAGCATTTCCTTGGTTGAATATGGTCTGAAGGTGCCTGCAATTATTCTGTGATCCGCAGAAACAGGAATCTGGTCTAACGAAGCGTATCCGGGTGCTCCTGGTTCAAGGGTTAATCCGCATCCTCCATGCATTAATGGACCAACGGTTCCCAAACCTGTTCGGCACTTCACCTCAGCCACATGAGCTATTCTACCAAGCTGGTTGTACGTAAAATTGAGATCCAAAGCCTTGCTGAGAGCCAGAGCAGTGCCTAGGGCACCAGCGGCACTAGTCCCAAAACCAGCTCCAATAGGCACATCTACGCGGTGCCTCACAGTAACGTGGTATGCTTTGGGAACCTTCTTTAACAATGTTTCAACCACAGTTCTTGTTGTATCAGCTTCCTGCCAAAGCGTTTCATTGATAAACACATTAACTCGATTTTCTTTTGCCTTGGCTAGGCTAACTTCGGTTGAAACTCCTTTGTCGAGTGCAAATCCTCCCCCCCGAGCGCCAATCTGCTCTGCGTCAGCGATCAGAATTCCTTCCGACGTTCTGTCGCAGATTTCAAAGAAGCTGGAAATTCCTGCAGGACTGAAAGCTCTAGCCCTATCGAGCACCCTCTATCGCCTCTTATTTTTCATGTTGGGGAGCCAGAAAAGGAAAAGCTTTGTAGCAGATTTTTACAATAGGTGGAACTATGGTTACTAGGAACGGTATCTCTGTGGCAAATGTCCACACAAGCCAGAGAAAACTTGCGTAGAAGGGTGCATTGCGTTCCCATCTCGCCAAGGGCAGGGGAAGAAATTGACTATATGCCCAAAGGCCGAAACCTATGATGGTACTTCCCATAAAGAGGCCGATGACAGATGCTAAGCCGTAACTTTTCCATTCAGATTTCCATAATCCAACTCCAATTACTATGGCAACACAAGCAAAGAGGACACCTAGAAAAAGAGCTACAACGTCCAAAGCTAATTGGTCAATTAAGAAGAGGTAACCAGTCATTCCAGTTAATGCTGCGCTTCCAATAGATAATGCGATGGCGATGTTACGCCAGTTCAGGTTTTTTCGTGAGAGTAAACCAATTAGGTAGAAGCCGACAAAATTTGAAGGAACACCCACAGTGAGGCTTAAGAGGGCGATTCCGTGACCGGGATGAACCATGTCACTGATGAAAATACCTATCGCTGCACCTGTTCCTCCCACCCAAGGACCAAAGAGCACAGCAAAGATTGCTGGAACTATAACCGATGGCCAAAATCTGACAACTCCGACAACTGGGCTTACGATTCCCAAGTTTGTTAGATACCCAACTATGGCATAGAGGGCAGCGCTAACCCCGATCATTGCTACATCGATAGTTTTCATTATTGCTTCTCCCAATTATTCTGGTAAAAAGGTGTAGAGACTTGTTTAGCTAGATAACAGTTTCGTATGATTTATCTGAACACGTACAACTTCTCTAAATTCTTCTAATCAACTTTTTGTCCCAGGCTTTCATTGAAAATTTAATTACTTTTAACAATAAATGTTTACTCAGCTTGGTGATCTGAAGTGATCAGATATAAGATTGAGATTGACCGCACGGGGTGCATCGCTTGCGGGGTATGCTACAGTCTGAATCCTTCCCACTTCGAACCGGATGAAGAAGGAAAATCAACAGTTGTTGGAGGAGAAACTGATGCCAAGGCATCTTCTGGAGTCTTCGAGGATGAGGAGATTGAAAACGCAAGAGATGCAGAAGATTCCTGTCCAGTATCCATCATCACTGTAACAGAACTATAAAATATACTGTCATAACAGAGTTCGCTTCTCTCTCCTTTCAGTTAGGAATATATTTAACGGATAAGGGGTAAAAATAGCGTAAAGTTTAAGGGTTTGCAGATGGTTTTCCCTCTGAATACCTGTCTGCGTGAGGAATGAATAGTTGAGTTCTAAAGAAACGTTAGTTGAGAAGAAGACCAAAGTTCTCATAAAACTTCGCGGTTACAAGGTGCTGAAAAGAGAGGACCAGAAGAACACCATTAGCTTCAAAATTAAGATGAAAGACAATAAGAAGGCGATTATCTGGGCAGTTACCACTGACGGAACGGTAGGAGTCGCATACATCACTCAACTCAAGAAAGCCATGGACGATGCCAAAGTTGAAAAAGGCATCATTGTCACCATTGGAAAGTACACCCACACCGCTAAGACCCGCTCTAAAAAATTTGGGATAGAACTGATTCCCAAAATCTTTCCCTCCTTCAACGTTTTCGACCACGACTTCGTGTCGAAACATGAAATTCTCACACCAGAAGAAAGAAAAATGATTCTGGAAAAATATAAGGTGCAGCCTTACCAGTTGCCTCGGATCAAAGCTTCCGACCCTGCAATAATAGCTGTGGGCGCCAATCCGGGCGATGTAGTTAGGGTAATAAGAAAGAGCGCAACTGCAGGAAAATACGTCGCCTACAGGTATGTTGTTTAAGCCTAATTATTCTCAGAAATGTTTTTAGGTGTAGCTTTATTCACAAGCTACATCTTTCCAAAAGTGAAGACGAATGGACATAATGACATTATTTATTGCTTTAGGACTAGCAATGGACTCATTTTCAGTAGCCATAGCAAATGGACTGGCGACTAAAACATTCATAACCACAAAGGCCCTCAAAATATCAGCTTTCTTTGGATTCTTTCAGGCAATCATGCCCCTCATCGGATGGTATGCCGGTGTACATATTGTGGAGTTAATTTCAGGTTTTGATCACTGGGTGGCTTTTTTTCTTCTAACGTTTATTGGTTTAAGAATGATTTACGAGTCCATCAGAAAGGAATCAGATAAATTCGTCAGCTCTCTCAGCATCAAAATGTTGTTAATGTTATCTGTTGCCACCAGCATTGATGCTTTAGCTGTTGGCCTCAGCCTCTCTCTTCTAAAGGTTTCAGTCATAATTCCTGCCATCGTAACTGGAGTGGTTACTTTTTCACTGTCTTTTTTCGGCGTCTATCTTGGCAGCAGATTTGGACGAATTCTTAAGAACAGGGTTGAATTCCTAGGTGGCCTGATTTTGGTAGCTATAGGAGTGAAAATACTCCTTGAACACATAGGAACCATTTTGTATCAATAAACTTTTCGCCATATTCTTGTTACTGGAATATATGTTTCAAGGAAACACCGTATTTATGGCTTAGTTGTATAGAAGAACAATCTGTAACAAAATTAGCGAGGAAGTGTCTTGAAAAGTAGTAATGTGCAAACCCTCTGGGAACGGAGAGACCGACTCGGCATAATGGCGGAAATAATGGAGTTAGCAAATGGAGGGCGACTGAAGACCCAGATCATGTATGGAGTGAATTTGAGTTTTAGCCAACTGAAAGAGTATCTTTCATTCTTAACTGAAATGGGGTTCCTTCGGGTCCGCGTAGAGAACAGGAAGAGAGTCTACGAAACAACTGCTAAAGGTATTCAATATATCGAAAGTTACAATGAAATGTCAAATCTTCTGAGAAAGCCAGAGTCTGCTGAAGCCCCAATTTTGTTGGTGTGAGTCATCAAAGAATTTACAGTTGAGGGTTCCACATGTTAAGAGAGAGTCTAAGTCACAGCTATGAATAATTTCTGCATACGCAGTTCTATTTCCATTTTTCTTGCAGGAATTTTGGAATACCAGAAGAGTCTCGTGGTCCAACCAAGACTTCCCAGTTTGAGAGTTCCTCTATCTCTCCGCTGATACGTGCCGCTTTACCGGGTATGATCAGCTTTCTATGCTTAACCTTCTTCTCTATCTCGCTTTCTTTGATGGCTTCTGCCACAGTTTCGGCAGTCATCTTTCGACCCGCAACACCGCTGTCCACAGCTGTTCCCTCAGAATCAACGACTAGCAGATAGGAAGCTACACCAGTAGACTCGATGTCTTGCGCCACAGTGTAGTATGTCAATGCAAAATTGGTAGTCATCAGCACAGGCGAGTTTTCATCAGGCGCTCCAAAGGTTCTCAAGCCTGCTTCTACAGCCACGGGTTTTCTTGGGTCAGTGTAAATGTTCTGCCGCAAGACTGTCAATGGAAGAAGCGCCCAACCTTCTGTGCTATGCATGATCAAGATGTCAGCGTAGCGGTTCACGAGCATAGAGGCAACCTGAGCTTCTTTCCAAGCGCTCGCTGTTGGAGAGCTTGCAGGTTCGGTCCAAGCTACAATAGGGGTACCAATTATAGGATAACCTAGCAGATCGTCGCCCATGTTACATGCTGCTCGCCGAATCATGGTAAAGTTGTTAACGGTGTCTCCCAAACCTTCGCTGGGAAATGTACCCGGATCCAAAACAAGGTCTTCGACACCGTATTCTCTCAGGGTCTTAACCAAGGATCGGAGAAGAGTAAGATCGTTTGGTGCTGAAACAGCCAATGGGCAATTGTACATTAGAGCCAGTTCCGCCATGTCCTTCCAGTTCTCTTTTGTAGCCGCATAGATCAGAGGTCTGGCTTTCGGAATTGCCATCAAACCGCTTTCAATGATGGCTGGATCAAAGGAACATAGAATAAGCGGCAAATTCGTGTTTTCGGCAACTTTCTTAACTGCAGCTTTGAATTTCTCGGGGTCGCTGGAGATAGAACGAACTGCCACCATTTGAAGTTTAAGTTGGTTGCCTATGTACGTGTAGGTGAACTCGTGAGTCTTCTTCACTCTGCCCAAAATTTCTTCCTCAGACATCTCATCTGTAACATCGATGGCAATTGCAGTCGGATTGAAATATGTGAATTCGTGGCGATACATAACCAGCTTTCCGCCAACAGTAACCGCACTGTCGCCAACACCAACACTTAACTCTTTGACAGCTGGCTTAAGCATTTCCGAGAGCTGTTTGTAGTTCTTTTCATACTCTTTCGTTAAGAGTGGAGAACACTGGTCTATACTCACTTCCCTATTCACAACTTTCGTGGCAAACGCCATGCAGTTTTCTTCGCCACATTCTTTACAGTTTGTCTTGGGAAGCAGCATGTAAACGTCAATGGGGCTGAGTTCCTTCATTCCACGTCGTTTAACTTCTCTTTCTGTCATACCCAATCACTCCTCAGAATTTCGCGGATATCCAGTTAGCGATCTTTCTAGCGTCTCCTAACCCTCTCTTTCCTGACAATCTCTTGACAGTGTTTTGGAGGGTTCTGACGGCTGCCGGATGCATCATCATGAATACGTCGACGCCAGCTAACAATAGTGTCAGGGCTGTAACGGTTTCCCAGAGGGGTCCTCGAAGTTCCCGGGCTCCCCATTGTGGATCCATTTTCTGCCAAGCTTCTCTTGCTGCCCAAGCGTTGGTTGTTCCAGAAGACATGGGTTGCTGAAGCTCCGGATCTCCCATCAAACCAGCTAGGCGTGCCCGTTCCATTATGGTAAAGGCGTAGTCAAGTCCATATCCCAGCGCCGCTGTTGTTGTATCCATCACTATCTGTTCCTTTGGAAGGAATTCGAAGAGACGCCTGTTCAGCTCCCTTGCTTGGTTCAGGTCCATGGGAGAGAAAGCTAAAGCGACGTGACCGTGCTTCTTGATTAGTTTAGCCGTCTTTTCTATGTCCATGTCTAAGGTTACTGTGCTGATGAGGAGTCTTTCTCCCGCAGCTACCTCAGTCACCTTCTCAAAGACCTCCAAGTCTTTCTTGGGGTCTCCGCAGCCTCCCACGATAAGGGGAACATCCACGGCTTGCAACACATCTTCCACGGTTTTCGCGGCTTCCGCAGGTGTCGAGGGCTTCGGGTTTAAAGGATCTATGCTAACAAGATGAAGGGTAATCATGTCTGCCTCGAACTTGTCAACAGAAAATTTGGCCCATGCTACTGGGTCTTCTACTACATCCTTGAAGTTCATTTTCACAGCTTTTGGTAAGGGCACTTTGGAGTCAAAAACATCAAAGGAAATCACTGGAGGATGGGGCGTTAGATTTTCAAAGGTGTAAAAGGCTGGCGACTTTTCTCCGCCAATTATAACAGGTTTTCCTCGGCTTCCCCCCTCGCTCTTGGTGGCTCCAAGCTTTACCTCCACGATTTCTCCTGGATACTTCAGCACAGGAGGCATGAAGGGAGCTTCCAGGATGGATGTTGGTTTGACTTTTGTTGGAGCAATAATTCTCGGGATTCGGGTCAATGCTCCTGGTTGATACCATATTTCGAGGTCTCCGACTTCTATCTCAACATCTTCGAGTTCAAGTTCTTCAACGCCAGTAAGAAGTTCAAGAATTTCTGGGGGAAGCTTAATGTCGGGCTTCTTCTCAGCCCTCTCGGGCATCTGCTTTCACCTCTTCGCTTTATCAACACGTTTAATGATTACTTTTTCTGCGTGGATTTTGGCGTTTTTGAAGATTATCCTGAATCCACCAGCAGCCACAGTGGCTGTAGAAACCGGAAATGCAGCTGCTTCCATTGCTTCTTCGCCTTCAGCTGTGGGTGTGACCTCAACAGGAGCCTCTTTCCATTGTTGAACAATAGGGTGACTATGCTCCTTAAGGAAAACTTTCAGCTCGTCAACAGTCTTTGCCTCATTTTCAGTAGCTACTACAGCTTCTTTGGGCATGAATTCTTTAACCCGTTCCTTGACGCTTGCAGGCATCCAGACTATTCGGTCCCAGCCTCCATCGGCTTGCATGAACTTTGGCGACCTCATGTATTCGATTGATATACCATGGAAGCCATCCACCTGTCTGCCTCCGGCACCTGAATCGGCTAGGGTTGAGAAGGGTAGCCCGTTTACGGTTACTCCTTTGAATCCTCTATCAACTATGCCGTAACCTTCTACTTCTGGGATATAGAAGGCCATGGCCTCGAAACAACCGCAGGAGGTGTGAGGATAACCGAAACCAGTATACATCCACACTTTATCAACTGCGCCCAAAGTCTTTTGCTTAATAGACTCGTTGATGCCAGAGAATTCGCCTTTCTCTGGATCCAGCAACTCTCCTTTTTCGATAGCGAAAACTGGGCCTTTCGGGTCGACCTGCGCTGAGGCTCTGCCGTCGAACCAGCTGATGGATCCGCAGTTGGAGTATCGTTGAGGAGTGATAACGCACATGTGGGTCGGCGCGAAGGATTGACAAAGCGTGCAACCGTAGAAGGTGTCAACCTCTTCGTCCTTCATTCCTCTGGCTTTTGCATCTCTGGCTTCATAAATTTCCAGGGCTTGTTTAGACATTTCTTTTATTTTTTCTGGGTCGGTTATGAAGGTGATCTGTATCTTTTCGATGAAGGGCAACTCGCTCTTGTAGAGCCTTGCCAAGACTTTTCCGATGTGAGTGAAGGAGTTTAGCCCCTTTTTGAATGACTTTTTGCTTAGTCGCATCCATATATCGTAGCGTTGGTTAAGGTGCATGATTCCTTCGATGAAGTTGCAGTATTCGTGGATGCGGCGTTCAGTTACGCCCTCAAGGTCTTCTTCAACGTTTTTGCCAGCGATCTCTATGTAGATTCCAAAGGGAACACTGCTTCCTTCTGCCAAGTCTTTCAGATCTGGTCCGATTATTGTTATTTTCTCGTCTTCGACTTCATCCATTTTTTTGGCTCGCACTAGCTCGAACTTTGTTTCTTGCTTTGGTCCTCCTAGTTCTACTTGCATGTTTTTTCTTCGGATTCTTTCTCCTTCATAGATTACTCCGACATCGACAGGGATGTCTTCAAACATTGACATTTTCTTAATTTCCTCCTAACTTGCTTATCATGGTTTCAAAACTTTGATTCCAATCCTCTACCTTGAGGTTTGGGAAAGACCAAGTTGCATGGGGGTTGTAATACCTGTCCAAGCTTATGGTCTTGAGATTTGTGGAGAAGTGCTTTAGTCCGGATAAGATCACGAACTCCATGTAATAGGGTAGTCCCATGAACAGAGCCACATCATATGGACCCTTTCCGTCAAGACCCTTCCATGTTGGGTCTTTGAGTCGGTTGCCGATATCCATGGCGTTCATCTGTGTTGCTTGCTCAAATCCTTTTTTCACAAATTCCTGTATGGTATGTGCGGTGGCGACAATTGGGATTCCCGCTGCTTTGTTTAGCCGGATGGCATAGTCGATCATTTTGCCAGTGTCTTTGTCAGTTTTGGTGGACAAGTATCCGACAACAAGGATGGAGCGTTTTGCCCGTTTTATCATTGCCGCAGCTATTTCAGGTTTCGTGATGACGAGAGCCTTTTTGGGTCCTGCTATTTCTGCTGTTTGCCAAGGTTCTGGTTTTGCGCTCATTTTTATCAACCTCTTTTCCTAATCATTCTTTTTAATAGAGTTGGGTCTGGAATTCTTGTTTCTTTCCAGCCTTTCTCTTCGAGGATTTTGAGGATTTCGGGCTTCATAGTGATGGGTATGTCCATCTTGTTTCTGATAAACAAGTGAACATCGTCGGGCATAACACCGAAGTATCGTTTGTGCGAGTCAATGTAGTGGGTCAACTTCATACTTCGACCCTTAGTTGTGTCGTTTGGTCGCATACAGAGCTTCATCAGCATCACTATAGCTTCTTCCTTTGACTCTGCGGTTGTGAACAGATGTTCAGGAGCAGGACCGACGTAAACTCTGTCGCCTGTTCGGGCATCATAAACGTACCAATCTTCCTTTTTATCGGCTCGTCCAAGAAGCATACGCCTATACTTGGATCCATGCGGACCGACCACTACGGGGACTCCAAGTCTCCAGAAACCAGAAGCTATCGCAGCTGCTTTTTGGGAGTAAGCACCCCAAGCAAGTCCAACAGCCCCAACTCGGTTGTGGATGTAATCAGCAATTTCTTCGTAATTAGCACGTAAGTTTCTTTTTGCGAAGATGCTCGCAATTTTGATGGCGGCTCCGGCTATGTGAGAGTTAGAAACACATGAACCTACGTTTAGGATACCTCCAGCTTCGAATCCGCCAGGGTATTTCTCATACAGAGATTTTCCTTCTTCATCTTTTACCGTTGCGACAGACATGGCTGCACATCCGGAGAGGACAACTATGAATCTGCGTTTCGCGAATTCTTCAGCAATTTCTGCCACTGCTTCGCCACCTTCAGGATAGTTGGAACATCCTACTATAGCGATGACTCCCGGAATCTCTCCCAGTACTATAGGACCACCAACGTTTCTGATTTCAACATCTGATATGGAACCACGCCCAGATCGCATCATGAACTTTTCTTCCCACAACTTTTCCTCTCCTGCCTTTATCATGAAACTGTGGAGTGAAAAATCCTTGGGGCATGCACTATCGCATCGAGCGCATCCTACACATTCGCCGAGGATTGTGGCCAAGGGGTCAAGGTCACCTAATGCTGCGGCTTTCATTGCTTCAGGGATTGGTTGATTGTTTGGACATGCACGTATACATTCGTTGCAGCCACCGCAAGCTTCACCTGCTGCTTTAATTGCCTCAAGATCTGGAATTATGTTAAACCTCTTTCTTTTTGGGGCAACAGCTATAGCTGCTTCAACAGCAACTTCTCCAGCTTTGTCAGGATCTAAGATTAGCACACCAGGAACTTTGGCTTCAACCAGATCGTCTACGAGTTCTTTCGCTAAGTCGTTGGTTCTGTTTTTGAGACCCAAACAGTTTTTGGGGCTTGATGCTATTACAGGTGTTTTGACTTTTTGTGCTTCTTCCAGAGTGTCTGCTCTGATACATTGTTCGTCAACGACGATCAGGTCGGCAAGTCCGCTTCTGATGTATTTTAGTTGCCAGGAAATTGGACCAACAATCTTTGCTGAGGGCTCGTATCGAGTTAGGTCGTGGGCTGTACAGCAGATTCCTACAACTTCGACTTTGCCCAGCATCTTCTTTTTTGTGAGATAATCAATTATTCCAACGCTTGATGGAACGTTGTGACCAATAACAAGAATTGTTGGTTTCTTGACATCTGCTACTCCGAAACCCAACTCTACAAGTGGGGCTTCAGGGTCAGCTTTTGGTAAGTTAAGAACCGAAATCTGAGCGAGGTCAGCGACTTCCATTCCGACTTGGTCTGCCATTCCAACGTGGAAAGCTTTTGACTCGAAGTCTATGTTATTTCCCTCTTGTCCTGTGTGAGCGGAAGAAAGACAGCTTGTAACTTGTTCTTCACACCAATCTAGGACTTCTTCCAAATCTTGGAGAGTTTCTGGTTTTACTCCAACGACGAGACGAGTAACAGGAGCTTCGACGTCGATATTTAAGCCGCCCGAATCAAGGGGGATTCGTCGACCATATTTTTCTATCAGATGATCAATTAAATGTCGACCGTGTGCAATGTGTGTAGCAGCTCCGATACAACATGCGAGGAGAACTATCCTTGACTGCTGAGCAGCCATGTTTAATCCACAGGCCCCTCGTTTGTCTCCTGACAGGTCGCACTTTCCGAAAGTGCAGAGACAGCAGACATCACAGTAAGGCAGATAAAATGGTTTGTAGCGCTGCAGAAGCTTGAAGTCCCAATCTCTCAGATCAGTCATTGACGGGAAGGGAGTTGGACCCATTGGTTCATCCCAAGTGTCATCGATGATCTTGCCGATGGACAACTCAAGATTCTTTACGAGGGCAACGTCTGTTTTCAGTTCTTTTGCTTTAACAACTAAACCTTTCTTAACCAATTTAAGCTACCTCTAGCATCAGTTTGGATTTATTCACTTATCTAGATGCTTATTTACCTTTCGAAAGGCTCAGATAAGGGAGTTTTAACCTTAAAAAGGGGATGCTTGAGCCAAAAAAGAATTTTTAATGTATTTTCAGGAATAGAACATAATGAACGAAACATTTTAGAAAATAAACATTCATGTATCACTAAAACCTCCAAAACAGAAAGGAGAAAACAACAAATCTGATAGAACGTAGAGCATCAAACCGATTATTTTAAGCTCTGCAGGAACAGGTCACACAACAGAAACCTCATTCCAAAGACAATACCCAACTTGATTTTAAGTCAAATTTCAAAAAAGTTCGGAAAATCAGAGAATTTATTAACCCTTTTATTGCTTTAACGCCATGAAATTGTGGGAGAGGAGAGGGCATCCTTAACGAAGTTCAATGAGGGACATTGTCATAAGTGGGCTTTGTTATTAAAGGCGAGAAAGAGAAAGATAGACAAAGCTTCAAAAGCCACAGCTTCCGGAGACCATAAAACGGCAAAGAGGTTAGCTTACGAGGTCTTCCACGGTTCCACCGGCAGAAACAGTGATCCCGGAATGGAAGGATCATTGTTGTATCACATGGCAATGGTAACCAAAATGGCTTCCGAATACAGGTTGGTCCTTGAAGAACTGAGAGTTGATGTCCCCTCTGTAGAAAGACCTTTGTGGAGATTTTACAGCGATTTCGTCTCCGATGCTAAAGAACTCCTGCATGATAGTATACCCATTACAATGAATGCAGGAGGCGCAATTAAAAGGCAAAATCTCAGCGTAGACGAGAAGATTCTTCGCTTCCAGAAGCTCACGGAAGAGACCAAAAAAGTCGAGGACATGCTTGATAGAAAGGACCCTGGAGCCAGAGATAGACTCCAAAGCCTGTTTCGCGAGTGGGCTGAACATGTCGTGGAGATGCGTTTGCGTCAAGAATACGAGACGATAAAGGGTTTTTTGATCATGGAGAGATTAGCCGATGACATAGGGTTAGAAGAGCTCAGGGAAACTATGAGTCGTCTTGGAAAGAGGTTTGGAGATGAAACCGTTGACTCCGCCTTCAATGTTACGCTCAAAGTTGGTATGCCGAAGGAAAAATTGCAGAAATTAATGCTTTGTGACCATTTCATTGAGCACAAGATGGACATGAAGAACCTGGGAGGCTTCATGCGATTCTTGAACTGCCCTATCCACGGAAGCCACAGCTACATGGAAGCTGAACTGGGCACAAAAAGTGAAACATCCCAACTCTTCTGTACGTACTTCTGTAAATCTCATGCCCAATCAATGTTCGAAAAGGTTATTCCCTTCCCTGTGGGTGTGTCGCAACCTCTAAGGATGGCTACAAACGGAAAGTGTGAATTTCGAATCAGGCTTGCTCCCACCTCAACTGCACCGTCTGCAGAGAAGTATGTTCCCCTAGTTGTGTCTTGGAACGTAACATTAAGATGCAATCTGAAGTGCTCTCACTGTTACATCAACGCTGGTGAAAAGGAATTTAGAGATGAATTGAGCACTGATGCGGCGAAGATGCTTATACACCAGATTGTTGAGGTCAGTAGACCTCTCTTAATCTTGAGTGGTGGCGAGCCACTCCTGAGAGAGGACATCTTCGAGATTATTCGATATGGCGCAGACCGTGGCTTAAAGATAGGGATGGGAAGTAACGGGATGCTTATCGACGATGACGTTGCTAGAAAACTCAAAGATTCGGGAATGTCGACGGTTGCAATTAGCCTAGACTCAAGCATTCCAGAGAGGCATGACGAATTCCGGGGAGTTAAGGGCTGCTGGGAACATGCAGTAAATGCCATCTACGCTCTCAAAAGGAACGGCATACACGTTCAGGTGAATGCCACAGTGACCAGACAGAATTACAATGAAGTAGATGACATAATGTCTTTGGCTGAAAATCTTGGGGTGGAAAATTTTCATCTATTCTTCTTGGTGCCGACAGGAAGAGGAACAAATGTCGAGGATATAACGCCGAGGATGTATGAAGAAATGATTACGAGCACGCTCGCCCAGACCACCAAGTATAAAATGAATATAAAGCCCTCGTGTGCTCCCCAGTTTATGCGGGTTGCTGAGGAACAGGGGGTTGACATGAGCCGTTGGGTTCGCGGCTGCATGGCTGGCCTTTATTATTGTCGTATCTATCCTTCGGGGGAGGTTACTCCCTGTCCATACATGCCGGTTAGTCTTGGGAACATCCGCGACAGGTCTTTTAGGGATATTTGGTTCAACTCGGAGGTCTTCAAGGCTCTGCGCGACTTTGACCAGCTAAAAGGAAAATGTGGAATATGCGAATTCCATGATATATGCGGAGGATGCCGCGCTAGAGCCTATGGCGTATCAACTGATTTCATGGACTTTTGTGGTGCTCTGCACAATCCAACAGAAACACGGGGTAATTATATGGCAGAAGATCCATGGTGTATTTATCAGCCGAAGGCTCGGTCGTTTGAAAGGAGCAACATAAAAAAATAGTAATGTCACTTGGTAGTCGTCATGCCTTACCTCTCAACTAGAAATTTGGCGTTAGCCATCATATTCGGAGTGATGATTTTCATCTTCGAAACACTCTTGCCCACGCCCATGGACAAAGCCTTCACCTTTTTCCAAGCCATGCTCCTGTCCTTGGGCTATCTGCTGATTGGAGTGCCAGGAGCGACTTTCATCTCATTGATCGGGGGTTCCCTAACTGCCGTTTGGAGGGCGCCTCTAGCTCCCTTTACCCTTGGTTTTGCATTGCTTTTTGGCGGTTTAATTGATGTTTTTTGTTTGGTTTTTGGAGCTAGAGATAGAAATGGCAATGTTAGACAGAAGAGACTTATTTTGGCTGTGGCCCTCAGCACGATGATCACGGGTTATTCTGGCTACTACATCACGATTACGTTTAAAATAATGGAGTTAGACCCTGCTCTGGGGAATGTCATTCTTATCGCGGGCATAATAAGTGGTATAGTTGGCGGGTACCTTTCCTTAATCTTGTGGAAAAGAATTCTCAGAAAGGATAGCGCTGGTCGAGATCAGTAAATCTTTTCTTTGTCACTTTGATAAAGAAGGGTGATTGTGAGAGGAACGAAAATTGGGTAGTGAGAAGGTTTTGATGGGAAAAAGAAAGAAGATTGCCTTAGTGGCTCATGACAACAAGAAGGAGGACTTGCTGGAGTGGGTGAAGTTCAATAAGTATCTTCTGAGTCTGCATGAGCTTTATGCAACTGGAACTACAGGAAAGGTTATCGAAAAGGCAGGCTTGGAGGTAACTAGGCTTAAGAGTGGTCCTTTGGGTGGGGATATGCAGATTGGAGCCAAGATTGCAAACGGTGAAATTGATTTTCTGATTTTCTTCTGGGACCCGCTCGAGTCTCTTCCGCATGATCCAGATGTGAAGGCTCTCTTACGTATGGCTGTAGTGTGGAACATCCCTGTTGCTTGTAACCGTTCCACTGCTGATTTCATGGTCTCGTCGACTCTAATGGATCAAGAATATGATCGAATCCTCCCGGACTACGAGAATTACCGGCGACGCTTAATCGGTGAATCATTAAATTGACAGTTCTCCTACAACCAAAAAACCAATATTTAGAAACCAGTCAATCATAGCTTTGTTGTGTGGTAATTATTGGGGCAGACTGAGGGATTTCCTGTTGAGATATACTGTGATTAAAGCCTTTGATTGTCCAGATGCTTGGTACAAGGTTTTGCATGAAATATGGCACAAAGGAGACAACTTCGAGGTTGGATATGGCTCTGAAGTTTCTAGGACGAAAAAATTGAACTTGAGCATCGAGATAGCTCATCCTGAGAATCGTCCCCTAGTTGATTTTATGGCCCCCTGCGACATGAAGTATGTTCAGTGGTATGCCCTGAAGTACCTATGGTCTGGAGCAATAGAGGACGAGACATACACGTACGGAAGCAGGATGAGAAAACCTGTGGATCAGGTGGAAGAAGCCGTTAAGAGATATGTTGAGGAGAAAAGAGATAGACAAGTGACCTTTGTGATTCGACTGCCCGAAGACATCCAGAAGCGTTTAGATGCAAGAAAGCATGAGCCTCCCTGTTTGAGTCTAATTGACACAGAGATATTGGATAAACAGCTGACCTTAACATGTTACTTCAGGTCATGGGACGCCTACGCGGGACTGCCCGCCAACATAGCTGGAATCCAACTATTCAACGAAGCCCTCGTTTCAGAGATCAACAGAAGAGGAAAACTAGGCATCAAAACGGGCAAACTCATTTTCCATAGCAAGAACTGCCACCTCTACGAGAGACAGATCAAAATGGTGGAAGACGTTCTGAAGCCCGGAGAGGACAGCAGAAGAAAACTCCTCGAGTCCAAAAAGTCTTAATTATGGGAAATTCTGATTCTGCCGCAAAAGTCAGAACCTGATGGCGTCTCATTAGAGCGCACAAGTGGATGAAGACTTTATGACCTGACTTAGCTGCTGGGAGTGAAAAAACACAAAAAAGCTGATAACTGCAATTTAAGTTTAATCTTTTTCAGTTAGATATACCAATAGAATAAATGTTAAACTAGCTTTTAAACATTGTCACATGAATTTGCTAATATGGTGCTGAATTCTCACCCAAATTTCCAGGTGCATACCTCTATTAGTTGATATGTTGGCGGGCTTTGGACCCGCCGACGGGAGTTCGAATCTCCCCCGGGCTACCAATGTACCCTAGACAGATCACCGTTCAAATACTCGTTTTAATCAGAATATTTAGACAAAAAATTAGGAATGCTATCCTGAAAGCTAGAGTACAAGCTGGAGCACAAGTCTATGAGGAAGTCAATCAATCAGCACCAATCGAGCGATACATTGCCTTACGTAACGCTATGTCTCTTGGATCCGTTATGTAAGTGCCCATACCATTAAGAACGTACCCGTATCCAATTTTTGCTTTCGGATCAGCAAATCCGAATGATCCTCCAGTTCCTGGAGCACCAAAGGAACTCGGATGACCAAAGGGGTTCTCTGGACTGGGCTTGAAGAAGCCGAGTGAGAATTGCGGACTATGCTTAGGAAATCCCTTCAATGGTGGAACAGCTGGTGCCATGAGCTGCTTGAGTGTCTTTTCTTTTAGTCCAAGCTCTTTTCCGCCTGTTGCAAAGACGCTGTATGCGTGGGCAATGGCTCGAGCTGTTCCTACACCGCCTCCCGACGGAACTTCGAAGTTTCTAGCGTAGATGCGTTCTTTGTCTAGTGGAAACAGTGATCCTACTAATGATTTGCGGAACGCTGAACGAGGGTTGATTGCAGCGAGAAAGATAGTAAAGGGCAGAGTGAACATCGAACGCACGTTAAATTTGGGTTGTCGTGTGGTAGCCAACCTGCTGTTGGGAATTTCTTCAGGAAGACGAATGTAAAAATCAAGGCCAAGCGGAGAGGCAATTTCTTCTTGAAAGTATTGTCCTATGCTACGGCCTTGGGGGTCAGTCCGACGGATAATTTCATTTTCGTAAAATCCAAGTGTTAGGGCATGATAATCTTGCTTGCTTCCCGGTTCATATGCCGGTTTTTGCTTAGCTAAAACTACGGCTAGACGATCAAGGTCTGCTATTAGGTTCTTATCATCCATTTCATCGAATGCATATAGCCCTGCTTGATGTGCCAGCAGTTCCCGAATGGTGATTTTGTCTTTTCCCTGTTGGGCAAACTCAGGCCAGTACGTTGAGACACGCTCGTCATAGTCAAACAAACCCTGCGAATTAGCAAGCGCCATGGCCAGACCAGCCAGTCCCTTTGTTGTCGAGTACATGATAACCATTGTATTTTCTTCCCAAGGTTCTCCAGTGGACTCGTTCCTTACACCACCCCACAAATCGACAACTTTTTCTCCCCGGTGATAGATGCAACAAGCGGCGCCAAGTTCATCACGGCACTCAAAATTCTCTTCAAATGTTTCCCGCACAGCCTCAAATTCAGGTTTGACAAAACCTGAAATATGAATGCTTTTGGTCATTTTAAATCACCCTAGAGTGGGTTTCTCATGTTTGCTATTGAATATTTTCCTAATTATAATTTTAGATGCGCGCAAAGCAGTTTTAGGTGTTTTATATTTTCTACATTGTTCAACAAAAAAGGCTAACACCTAAAAAAGCTAGGGGTTCAGCTAAGTGTGTCTGGATGATGGGGGTAACCTAAGTCCGCGCGCGGATCTTATTCCGAAGCGCTAGATGCAGCTGTTTAATCGAGTCTATCCCGAGAATCGTATTGACCACGAGCGTACAATTGTCAAATATTATAATTATGTTCACACTCAACTATCTGAACATCATAACCCAAACTCTTGAACAATTGAGGGTTTTCTGTGTGTATTGGAAAAAGTTTTTTCGGGTTTACTTTCCTGATCAGTTTTCCTAATTGTTGTCTATTCATGTGTCCTGAAGCATGTAATTGATGAAACTGCAAGTTAAAGAGCTTCAGCCAATTATGCATTACTTCATCCTCAATATCCTCATCACTAAAAGGCTCACTCATACTATGAATGAAATGGCTTCCAGAGTCCGGTTTTATATCGACGAGTTCAGCGAACTGGTAGAAACCCAAATCCATAACATATTCACTTTGTTTCTTGTGGATGTCCTCAAAAGTAACTATCTTATCTATGAAAGGACGTTCCCAAAGGTAGTAATCCTTCTCTTCGAAATCTCCAGATTTCTTCCGTTTAAAATACACAAGAATATCATCATCCTTAACTGGATCAGGTAGATCAAGTCGTTTGTCATCAACAAGCTTACTTAGCAAATAAGCAGTCTTTGTGGAGACCACAATTCTTCTACTATTGTCCTTTGCCACAGAGTAAAGGCTTCTAAAACGATCCATATCTCTACTGTAATGAGTAAAGAAAACCATCTTATCTGTTGAAGATACAACTTCGTCACTATGTTGCTTAACTTGTTGTTCCGAATAGTTCTTCCTTCTTTCCACTTCGACCATTCTAGTGCCTTCACAAATCATAGCTATAGGATCAGAGTCACATGCTCTATCAATAAACTCTTCAGTCATATCTTTTCTAGGCCCATGAAGCCGAAGATCTCCAGTATACACCAAAGTGCCTTCAGAAGTGTGAATCAAAAAGCCATAAGCAGCAGGAATCGAATGATCAACATGAATAGGCTCAACAACAATATTGCCAATTTGGATTTTATCTCCTGTCCGAAATGTCTTGTAAGGATGCTCCCCATAATCTGAAAAAGTGCTTGTCTCCTCTTGGGATTTCACAAAAAGCTTGGTGCCTTCTCCAAGATAGACAGGAATTTTTGGATCTACAAATTCAATATGTGCTATGTGGTCGAAGTGAGCATGAGACAAAAAGATTGCATCAATTGATGGTTCAGTGTAAGGAAGATCTGTGAACTTCAGTTGGTCTTCAGCATAGATCCCACTAATTTTCGGTAACAATCCACAATGAAAGTAATCTCCTAAACCATTAATTCTTCTAGGTGAGAGCCAACCTGTAAAATAATCGCAACCACAAGTGAAAGATTTACCGAAATCCAAAAAAATACGCGTGTCTTTGTCTTCTAATAAAATCTTGTTTCCACCAATCTCGTTAACTCCCCCATAAAACGTCAGTTGAACCACGATTAAAACCCCAAACTTTTTTACACTACATATTCTTATTTGGACTTAAATGTAGATGCTTTTTTGGTTTTGTTTAATCCACACTCTCTTTGTCTGACCTCTTTTTTTCGATGATTGCCTTCAGTATGGCTTTCCATTCTTCAATTTCTAGAGCGTGAAGACTGCTTTTAACAAAATCTACATATTCTCTGAATCTTTAACTCAAATTTATAATCCACAAACTAACTCATGGAGTAATGGAACCTCTATGCCTTATCCCGGAGGGAACGCGGCTGCAGGCGTAACTAGCGGGGTCTTAGCTCCAACGAGAATCTACGTATTAGGTGGTTATCCAACTTTCAACCTGAATCAAATCTATGATCCAGAAACAGACACTTGGACTATGGGTGCTCTAATGCCAACAAACCGCTATGGGTTAGGTGTTGCAGTCGTAGATGATTTGATATATGCGATTGGGGGCCCAGGCGCTAACGCTATTGTAGCAAATGAACGATACACTCCAGCCGATTTCATCCCTGAATTTCCATCATGGACACCACTGCTGCTCGTACTTACTGTGCTTGCAGTTGCTATAGTCATCTATAGACGAAAACTACACAATCCTAGATGAGAATCCACTCTCTAATGGCATCACTTGAAGCTCTCAGTTCTTCAGTATCCCCTTTTACCGGAATATCAAAAGTTGCTTTCCGCTATAGAAAGATGCGGGGGTCTCAAATAAATTGGGTTGGGAGTTCTTTCTGTTACTCTTGGGGTCTGCTTAGGTATACCCAGATCACTACAAAGCATGTAGTTATCAGAGCGCCTGCGATTCCTGAGATAACCCATTCTGCTGAGAGGATAAAGGGAAGGTTAGCTGCCAACCAAGGCCACACAGTGTGGAAACCGACGTTCGCTATTACTCCGCCTATGAAACCTAACAGCGCAAATATTCCCAGTGTTTTAATTCTGTCACCCATATTCTCTTCACCATGCTTTTAACAGTTAAAACTTCGCCCTTTTGAGTCTAACTTACATGAAACTGTTTATTTTTGCAACTGCGCCCCATATCTCTTTCAATCTTAGATTTAAAGCTCAAATCGGCGGCGGAATGGGTATATTATGTCTGGTATATATGTAAATGTTCTCTACATGTTAACAATGTAATAATACACTATAAACACACCTCCTTGCGTGAGGAATTTAAAATGTCAGAAAAATTTGCTAAAAAATGGGGAGAAGGAATCGACGACACACCCATGAGCACAAGAATTAAGGAGGCTGTTCGCCCTCCAGGTCCATTGAAACCACGCCTAGATTTTGCTGTTAAACGAATGCAAATGCAGATTCAGAGACTGGACAAGGCATCAGATCGCTTCTCAGATCGCGACAAATCGATATTCGCAAAAATCGTTGACGCCTACACCAAGCACGATATGGCACGAGCCAACGTCTTCGCTAACGAATTAGCTGAAATCCGAAAAATGGAAAAGATGATTATGCACTCTAGGCTAGCCCTAGAACAGATAGTTCTCAGATTAAGCACAGTTTCAGAACTCGGCGACGTAGTCAGCACTTTGGCTCCAGCAATCAGCGTTTTGCGTAGTGTTAAAAGTGGAATGTCTTCAGTCTTTCCCGAGGCAGAAAGAGAAATTGGAAGCATCGGCAACTTACTCAGCGGAATCATCATGGACGCCGGCTACAACTCTGGCATGAGCATCGACTTCCAGACAGCAGGCGACGACGCTCAGAAGATCCTGAACGAAGCAGCCACCGTTGCAGAACAGAAAGTCAAAGAGAAGTTCCCAGATTTGCCCAGTGGCATCCCTTCATTTGGTGAGGCAGTTCAAAGCGAAACTTAGCTCTCCAACAAAAACTATAGCTGTTCACGCATATTAAGGAGGTGAAACTGTGTCAAAATCCATTTCCAACCCCTTTCTTTTTGTTGGCAAACAAATCAGGGATGAATACGGAAGGCAAATCGGTCGAGTTGCCTCATTCAAGGTAACCCCCGCAGGTCGCATAGACGGAATCTTCGTTGAACACGGCGACGGAGAATTCCTCAGCTACACCAGTGATCAAATCAAAATCGACAACGGAAACCTAGTGATCTCTCCGCCGCTCAAATTGAAGGCCAAGGCTCTCTGTAACGAGATTCCTTTGATCTGGCGAAAAGACAGGGCTTTAAATGAGCTTGTAGAAAAGAAGAAGATCCCGCCGGAAATGTATGACGATCTACACAGGACTTTTGAGGGAGCATTAACCCAGTTAAAGGATAATGCCAAAGGACTAGTGGATGATATCGACAGCCAGATTGACAACTGCAATAAACAGATTCATGAGCTTCACTCGGCTTTGATAAACCTAGAGATTGAACGCGAAATCGGCAGATTAACCAATGATTCATACGAGAAGGCTTTGGGAATAATTCAGTGGGGACTAAAGGGAGTCAACGCTGAAAAAAGCGACCTAGAAGCTTTGAAGGGCAAGCTATCGAACCTTCTACTCGGAGAAGAAAAACCAAAAGCGCCTGAAACGCCCCTAACTAAAAGTCCAGAACAAACGGAGATTCAGAAAGCACCTGCTCCTGTCTCTCCGAACCTTCCAGAACCACCAGTTATCGTTCATGTGAGGAACCCCAACAAACAACATTCATAATCTCTGAGGTCTGTGAGGGATCGCGCTATCAAAAACCCTTTCCGTGCTTCTCCTAACTTCGAGCAAATAATTGTCGAAGCTGTGCCGAAACTTAAATCTCAAAAGTTCAAATTAGGCCAGGTCATTGTCAAACTTACCCGAAGAGATCAAATTCTCTTCAAAACTTGTGCAACAGCCCTAAAGGCAAAAAACACTGAACGTGCAGCAATTTTTGCTAACGAACTTGCAGAAATCAGAAAACTCACCAAAGTCCTCTACCATACCCAGATTCTTGTAGAACGCATCATCTTACGGCTAGAAACACTCAAAGAATTTAACGCAGCATTTGCGGATCTGAAACCAGTTCTTAGAAACCTTAAAACGGTGACGAAAAGCCTCAGTTCTTTCATGCCCCAGATGGCCTATGAAATGGAAAGGGTGAATGAGTGCATATTCGAGGTCATAACCATGTCCAAAATCGATGCCTCAAAACTTGAAATGCCGACAGACGTGAAAACTCCAGGCGGCAAAGAAGTTCTTAAAGAAGTCGCCGATTTGCTGGAGGAGCAGATAACGGAAAAACTTCCCGAACCTCCAACTTCCACTCCGATCATGGAAAAACCTCAACGGGTAGAAAAAAGGAGACAGATGGTTGCCCTCACAGCTTCCTGCTCAGAAGTTTCTGAGTCAAGTGAACCCAAAAATTATATGTCCTATAAAGACACGGAAATGAAACAAATTTCCTGGACGGTTAAAGATTCAGCTTTAGAGGAAACAGTCTTGCAGTACGCGAAAAAACGTGAAGGACAGATTGACATCACTCAATGTGCCAATGAATTAAACGTTGCAATCGGAGAAGTGGAAAAGGCCTTAGAGACTCTGGGAGTAAAAGGAAAAATCAAGATTGAGGCGTGGTCATGATGAGCGCTTCCCAAGAACTTGAACAAGCTGCAACAAAGTATGCCATGGAGGCTGTTCGCCTAGACAAACAGGGTTCTAGGGGGATGGCCATCACAATGTACCAGAAGGGCATCTCAACCCTCCTGAAACTCGTCAGGTTATACCCTAATTATGGGCTAAACACGGTTTACATTCAACGTGCGCAGGCGTATCAAGAAAGGATAAAGGCTCTGCAAGGAGAGGGGCCTGTCCAACCCATCCAGCCTCAGCCGGAGAAAACAGAGATGATGGAACCTTCGAGAGAAACAGATACGGATGGAAAGGCAAGCTACGATGAACTTGTTCTAAAAGAGAAACCTAATGTAAGTTGGGGCCAAGTTGTGGGCTTAGAACTGGCGAAAAGAGCCATCAAAGAGGCTATTGTGTACCCAGTTGAGCGCCCGGACTTATTTCCCTTAGGATGGCCTCGGGGAATACTTCTTTTCGGTCCTCCCGGATGCGGAAAGACCCTTCTAGCTGCTGCTGTTGCAACGGAGATCGATGCAGCTTTTGTTTCAGTGGATGCAGCCTCTGTAATGTCTAAATGGCTAGGCGAGGCTGAAAAGAACGTGGCAAAGTTATTCAATCAAGCCAGAAAGACTGCTAATAACGGACGCCCTGCCATACTATTTATCGATGAGCTAGATTCGCTGATCGGTATGCACTCGAACGAAGTCGGTGGAGAAACCAGAGTTCGCAACCAGTTTCTCAAGGAGATGGATGGAATTATCGACAAAGGCAGAAACATCCACGCATACGTGATCGGAGCCACCAACAAGCCTTGGGCCCTAGACTGGCCATTCATACGTAGATTTCAGAAACGAATCATGGTTCCACTACCCGACCACGAGGCACGACTGAGTATGCTCAAACTTTACACAACACATCTGAATTTGGCATCGAAAGTTGATCTAGATGAATTCGCTAGGTTAGCTGGAGGTTTCTCTGGAAGCGACATACGGGACATTTGTCAGTCAGCTCACCTAAGGGTTATCGGAGAACTATTCGAATCTGGCCAAGCAAGCGACAAACACGCTAAGCCGAGACCCATATCCATGAATGATTTCAGAGGTATCTTGGAGGACAGAAAGCCCAGCGTATCTCCACGCAGTATATCATCTTACAACGAATGGTCTGAAGCCTTCAAAGCACTCTAACGTAAAATTGAGGGTCAGTTAAGCTCTTGATAGTGGTTGTGGAAAGGTTCAGAGAGGTGTCAACTCTTTTGACAGCGTCTGAAAGCCTCCTTTCTCTCTTTAAAAATTATCTCTCTGAATCCCACAGATGCCACTTGAGCTCACTAGCCTCTTGAAAGTCTCTTGATGACTATCGAAACCTTCTCTTCCCCCTTTATTTTTATCTCTTTTAAAGTTGAGATCATAGCGAGAATAGTTTCCCCCACGATCTTCTGAACAAAGGGACTTAGGGGCACGAATCTTCCGTCAACCTGTATTGTGATTTTTTCTTCTTGTTTCCGTTTTCTTTCCACTAAAATCGCAACTTTTTGGTTTACCAAGTCAACAAGCTTCTCGGATTCTTTTAGCACATCTATGAATGGGATTTCTGTTTTCCCTTTTTTCTCTGGGATGGTACCGATAAAGGCTAGGATGTTTTTGTAGCTTTCAAGAGCCGCTGAGATTTCGTCAACCGTTTTAACTGCTACTATTTTGGGTATGGTCGCATCTTGTCCTGCTATTGCTTTGAATCCTTCAAGGATGATGATGTCAGCTTCCTCGAACTCTGCCGTAATCTGTTCTAGAGTGTATTCTGTGGTATCAACTTTTTTGATGGTGGTTAGTTCTTTGGGGGCAACGCTTAAGACGGTGCTGGCTCCAGCTTTGGCGTGTCTCCACGTGTCTTTTCCTTCTGTGTCAAGGGTGAATTCAGGGTCAGGGATATGTTTTGCAGAGGCAACATTGTATCCCCTCTCTGTCAATCCTCTTATCAAAGCTTCTATAGCCGTGGTTTTCCCGGATTTGCTGCTTCCAACAACAGCAACTATAACTCTGCCAAACATTCCATTGCCTCCTCCTCTCGTCCTAATAACAGGATTCTAGAATTTAAATT
This sequence comes from Candidatus Bathyarchaeum sp., assembly GCA_020344315.1. Lineage (GTDB taxonomy): Archaea > Thermoproteota > Bathyarchaeia > Bathyarchaeales > Bathyarchaeaceae > Bathyarchaeum. The sequence continues at coordinate 325,696 of CP070820.1, read as the reverse complement.
GAGCCCAAAAGTCCATTAATTATTAGATTTTAACCCCCCCAACCCACGTACCCTTGTATACGCGTGTGTACCGTACCTCGCCCGCGCGTGTGGTTAGTCAGTCACTCACACGCTCGCTCGCTCGCTCTCCCCAAATGCTTTTGTAACTAACGAAGGATGGATTCGGGTCATTTTTCTCATTGTTAGAGACTGCTTATGCGCCGTCTTAGTTTGGAAACTTGAGTTCAAGTTCAAATTAGGCGTTCATAATGTTTTTACATTCTCTTCGATACATTTTGTTTTGATGCCAAAATGGTTAGGTTGAGGAGAGGAAAAGCTGCGGCTATTCTTGAGAAGGAAACTGTTTCAGAGCAGGAAAACGTCGAGGAAGAACCAAGTGAAGTTTTGCAGAAATTAATGAATAACGAAGCTAATTTGATAGAAGAGAAGGAAAACCTGGTATCTTTGAAGGAAAAACTGCGGTTAAAGGTCCAGAAAGAGATTGAATACAAAAAGAACAGCATAGAAAAACTGAGAGACGAAATCTTGGACTTGAAATTTTCCTGTGAAGAGCTTACGAAAGCACTCAAGACGGGCACAAAGCGAAAAAGATCAAATGAGGCGGATACGGTTTGATTTTCACAAAATCTAGGTTAGTAATGCTTAAGGCAGTGTGGATTATTGCTTTCATTATTTCTTCCATATGGTTCTTGTATTGGATAGGCTACGATGTTTTCATTTGGAATAAGGCACTGGGTCAAGTGAGCATGCAGAATTATTTTGGATTGATACTATCCATTGTACTAATCATTCTTAGCACTCAGCTTGGAAGAATCGGAATTTTTGGGAAACCAACACTTCTCACAAAACAAAGTGTACAAAAAAAGCGAACAAAAAAAATTCAACAAGTCCAGCAAGTTCAACAAGTACTGGAAGGAGAGCGAATAGAGCCGAGTGAGCAAGTCCAGCAGATTCAAACTGTTAAAGAGGAGGAAAAGCAGATACCGCAGGACGCTTCGATTCCACCTGGATGCGGGTTTTACCTAGGATATTTGCATAAGCGCCCAAAATCGGTGGAGATACCTGAAAAATGTCTAGAGTGCGGACATGTTGTTGATTGCCTATCTCCAACAGCTCGTAATATAGAAGAGCACGCGCGCTAAAATCTAACCCCCAAACCCGAAATTAATTTTTAACTGGTTTTGGGTTCTTTTTAGTCTAGTTTATGGTTTGTATCCGTTTAGGTTGTTGAGGGCTAGTATTGCTTCTGTTATGTCTGCTGTTGTTCCTGGACTGAGGTCATGGGCTGGGTCTCTAAGTTTGATGTCTAACTTCTGGATGAGGTCTCTTCCTGACGGTGTTGTCAAGCCCCCCTCCTTCAAGACCCCTCCAGCATCAGCTGAGATGCTTTCCGCCTTGGTTTGACCCACTTTTCGGCTGATAAAAGTGTCTGGGACTTCGGCTAGAACCTTCAGGAAAGCATGGACAGTTGCCGTGTTGATGTCTCCTGTCTCTTCAAGCTGTTCAATGAAGTATGGATAGCCCAGATCGAAGGTGATGGGATAGTTGTTTACCCACTCTGAGGCAATGGAGTCGTATGCTGAGGCAATCTTAAAGGTCTCAAAAAGGGTCACTTGCTCTTTTAGAATCCTCTTCTTTGAAGTTGGGTCTGTCACGTCCAGTTTAGGAGACTTACCTAGGCCTCCCGGATTCACAGCAAATATCGCGTTATAAACGTCCACTGCATCCTCTGGAGTTGTCGATTCAACAATCACCTTAATCTTTTCTCTAAGCCTAGGCAGAGAGAAGTGGTTGGCGACCATTCCAGCTGCAGCCGCTAGGGGTGCAAGCAGGATAATCGCTCCTAAAAGAGTGTTGCCGCCGCTTTGGTTCCGCCTCATTCTGTCAACTGCATCTTTGATTATGTTCCCCATGCCCACCTCAGAGGGAGGGATTTTTCCTTCAGAGACCCTGATTCCCTGTTCTGCTGCATTCTTGAAGGAGGGCGCTATTGCAACTGCTGACGCGAGAAAATGTTCATATCGTGTCTCGGGAAAGTCTGCTGTTCGGTGGACGTTTCCGGGCTTTGGGTAGGCACTTACCTCCAGGAGGATGGCGAGTTCTAGGCATCTGGAGATGTGTTCAGCCTTTTCTGTGGATGAGCTGTACTTCATGGTGGCTAACCTTGAGCTTGCTGTATATCGTCATTTTGCAGGCGAAGTTTAATTACTTTGTGTAAAAAATTACACTCAATCTTGCCAGAAACAGTTGGCACCCATGTTTTCTAGAAAAAGCTAGTTTTCAACAATGAAGTATTATTAGTCTTCAAATATGAAGGGTAGAATGGCCCGAAGAGATGTGGAGTGTTTGTTAGTTAGGACTTTGTCTATGTAATGTTGGATTGGGCTTTCTTTGGATAGGGCTGAATCCTTGAGGTTGGATGGTAGATTCTATTAGAGGATGTCGAGCATTTCTTTCAGTGATTCTGCTTCTTCGCGCAGTTTGGCTACCTCTTCTTCTAGAGCGGTGGCTTTTGTCTCTGCTTTTTCTTTGAGTTCCTCTATTACTGCCATGAGGTCAGCCTTCTCGCTCTCCAGCTTCTGAATCTTTTCTCGGAGACTTCTTAAAGTCGTCATCTGCTACTCTCCATTAAACGTTTAAAGACTACAATTCTCTCTTGCTCAACAACTACTTAGAAACAAGCTAAAAACTTATGGGTATTCCTACGGTTACCGAAATATTCTAATTCAAAGAATGTATCTGGCTTCAAACTATTTTTGCGAAGTTGGCGCTTTCACATTCATGATTTCCGCCCGCGACCTAATTTCATCTTATTTGCTTACTCAAACCTTTGTTCGCAAAGCTTTAAGGTGAAAGTAAGTAACCTTATGGAAGGGAGTGAAATGATGAGGATACGAACTTTTTTAGCCTTTTTACATCTGCTGAACTTTCTAATCATGATCCTCGCAACAATCTACCTTCTAAACAGTCTCGGCGGACAAATAGAAGCATGGAGATTACCCCTCTACAGCTACTATCTAATAATGGGACTCTCCGGAGCGGCCATCGCATACTGGATAGGCATAGACGGAAAACGCCTCGAACACTACTCAGCCCACATAGAAGAACTAGAAAAGAAACTTCAAAAGTTAGACCAAAAACTCAAAATCATGAAACTCCGCATCCCCGAAAAGAAGTGAACCTCACCCGCTCTAAAAACAGAAACTGGAACCACAGCCTGACCACATTACTTCAAAATCCACGGATATTTCCTGCTCACCAACTCGCCTATCGCATGAGGAGAAATAATTCCTTCTTCACATATAATTCCGTGAATGAACTCTCTCCTCGTCACGTCGAAAGCCGGATTTCGTATAATCAAGCCGGAAGGAGGATCATCCCAAACCTCACTGGGGCTTCTCTCCTCAATAATTTCATAATCGCCATGAATCGTCACAGGATCAAACTTCAAAAGCTCCGAAACCACATAAAAAGGCGTCCTCGCCTCCTTAGCAGCAAGAGCAACCATGCTCGTTCCAATCTTGTTTATAACATTGCCCTCAGAGGTTATAGCATCCGCCCCCACCACCACCAAATCAACCTCATTCATGAAATAACGCACAGCAGAATCAACAATCAACGTTGTTTTGATTCCAGCCTCCAACATCTCTTTTGCCGTGATTCTGCCCTGAAAAACAGGCCTTGACTCGGTGCAGACAACCTCAAACGATTTTCCCTCCTCCTTCGCTCTTCTCAACATACCTGTAACGGTTGAAGAATGGCAGTGAGTAAGAACTTTCGATCCATGGGTGATTCGTTTGGAACCAATAGCAGCAATCTTCTCCTTCGACCTTTCAAGATTCTCCAAGAATTGACTTGAAACCTCTGAAACTACATCAATCAGTTCTTTAACCGCCCCCTTCTCGCTAGATTCCACCGCATAAATTACATGTCGAATAGCATTTCTCATCAAAGGCTCTGTCTCTCTAGAAGCAAAAAGAACCTCTCTAGCGTCAGACAACTCATTCAGAAACGCCTCTTTACCTTTAGCCTCGGATCCCTTTGCCCCCTCTTCAATAGCCTTTATGGCAGTTATCGCCACATTCCTGGCTCCCTGAACCTCAAGCCTTCTTATTCTATCCGCAGCAACCAAAACAGATTTCTGCAAAGTACCATTCCCCAACTTCAATAATACATCTAAACTATACTAAATTGTCAGTGCCTTATTTAAAAAGCTAAATCAGCAAACAAAAAAAGGGTGTAGGTTGCTTGGACCCGAATTTCTATGCTTTAACGTTTAGCTGGAGGCTATGTGGTCTTTAATAGCCTTTAGTACGCCCTTGCCTTTTCCTTCGATTGCCTCGATTGTCTGACCAATACTGTGGGGCGTCGCCATCACCCCTTCACTCTTAATCAAACTATTCTCTGTATCGTTTTCGAATGGCGCAGAAGACTCATAAACATCCAAGGCTGCCCCAATCTTTCCAGCACGCACCGCATCTAAGAGGGCCTCATCATCTACGATGCCGCCTCTTGCCGTATTCACCAAGAATGCCCCATCCTTCATTAAAGCAATCTCTTCTCTTCCAATCAAATGCCTGGTCTCTTCAGTCAAGGGACAGTTGAGTGATATAAAATCAGATGCCTTCAAGAGTTCTTCCAAGGAAACAACAACAATAGTGTCGTCATCCTTAAGGCAAGGATCAGAAACAATAACTTTCATTCCAAGAGCGGCGCCCAGCCTAGCAACTTCCCTACCAATTTTGCCACAGCCAATAATTCCCAAAGCTTTTCCCGTAATCCGGCATCCAATCAAGGACTTCTTCTTCCATTCTCCCCGCTTCATCGACCTATCTCCTTCAAGTAGGTTTGTGGAATAAGCCAGAATGTAGGCTATGACGCCTTGGGCAACGTCATAGGATTGAACAGGAATATTGAAGAATGCGATTCCCTTCTCTGTCAAGTACTCCAGATCGATATGGTCAAGGCCATGGGTCGCAGTTATAACGCATTCGAGGCTTCGCATTTTATTCACTAGTTCTTTGTTAACTTTTGTTTTGCTTCGGACAACCAGTATGGTAACTTCATTGAGTGGCATACTTGGGTCGATGTCGTTTGCTTGAGTAACCTCTCCAAACTTGGATAGATGATCGAGAAACTCTTGACCGAAATTGTCACAGACTAGAATTGTATGTTTTCGCATTGTTCCACCGACCATTAACATTCAATTTTCTTGGATTGGCGTTTTTTGGAAATCGATTGGTTGTAGCTGAAATTGTCCCTCATGCCGAACAGCCCTTTAGCTCAGGGAGAAAGCTCAATGCATTATTTAAGCATTTTTAGATATATGAATTTACTTGGTTTTTTAGCTAACGTTTCCATCCAAGGTCAACCAAGACCGTTCCTAGAGCTTCCAACATCGAGTGTATATCCTCGAATTCAATGTATCCCATGTTTCCTATCCTGAAGGTGGCGTTTTTTATGCTTCCGTAGCCCTTCGCAAGCTCAAACCCTTTTTTCCGCATCTTCTCGTAAATTTCAAGTCCATCAATGTTAGCTGGGGCGTTTACGCAGGTTACTGTTGGGCTTTCGTAGCCGCTTTTGGGGAACAGGGTCAATCCCAGTTTTTCTACGCCTTCTCGAATCTGTTGATTCCTTTCTGCATATAGATTGAAGAACCATTTTTTGCCACCTTTCTCTTCGATCATCTTAAGGATTCTGTTTAAACCAGCTATCTGGGGAATAACGGATGTCATGGGTGTGCCCTTCTGTTTTTGATATTTTTCCCATATTTTGAAATCGAAGTACCAGCCTTTATTTTTGATAGTTTCCGATTTTTTTAGAGCCTCTTCACTCACGCTTCCCACACCTAAGCCAGGAGGAACGCCGAAGCACTTCTGGGAACTTGAAAAGCAGACATCCAAGTCCCATTTGTCGACTATGATTTCCGTTCCGCCCATTGAACTCACGGCGTCAACAAAGAGCAGCTTGCCATGCTCTTTAGCAATGGCAGCGAGTTCTTCTAAGGGGTTCATCAGTCCTACACTTGTTTCGTTGTGAGTGATGGAGACGGCTTCGATGTCTGGATTCTTCATCAATTTTTGGTCTAGCAAATCTGGTGTGATGGGTTCTCCTAGGGGAGGCTCGATTGTTTCTATTTGTTTTCCGTTTGAAGTTGCTACGTCTGCGAATCTTTTGCCGAAGCTTCCACATATACAACATAGCATCTTTTTGTTTACGCAGTTTCTGACGGATGCTTCCATGAATCCTGAACCAGTGCTTGAAAAGAGGAATACTTCATTTTTTGTCTCCAAGAAATTCTGTAACAGTTCTACTGTTTCGGCATGGAGTTTCTTGTATTCTTGGCTCCTGTGGCTGAACATTTGCTGTTTCATTTCTTTAAGAACTTCGGGATAGCAAGCAACAGGACCGACCGTGAATAACCTCAAAGTTTACACCTAAAGGTAAAACAAGAAAAGAGAATATTAAACCTTTTATTCTCCGAGAAGACGGACCGATTAAATTTTAACTCTTGATAGAAAGTTGGAGCAGCCTTCGAAGCTCCACAACTGCATCCGAATTTCATAAACTCGATTCTCAAATTTCTGCTCAATGAGATGTTGTCTTTTTGAGAATGGATGCGGTAAAGATAGTGATTCGGTTTCGGAGTTTCCAGACATAGAAGCTCTTCAAAAACATGCAAAGTTCGAGGAAGAACACGGGTGTTTTAGGTATTTTGATTACAAGTTCTATTTGGGTACTTGTTACGAGTTGCAATGAGATAAATGCATATACATGCTTCGGAAAATATAATACGAGCGCGCCAACCAGTCATCATGTACTTCGTTTCTGATCGTACCGTTCATTGACCCTTTTGCATCCTCGATAATCCGGACCGCTGAAACACATTTTGTCTGGGTCGTTCTTGGAGAACTTTACGCAGCCCCAGCATTGGGAGAAGAGTCTGACACCTTTTTCTTTTCGGATTTCTTCACAGAGCTGAAATGCCACTTCTCTTGGGATCGCTTGACTGTTCTTCTTTATATTCTTTTCCAAAACCTAACACCTCCTCGTAAGAAAGTCAAATAACTCTTTTTGTTGGATGGTGAATGAAGCTTGCCCGCTGGGACATCCTAGTGTTTTTCGTGAATTTTTCTTACTTTGTCGCAAGGAAAGCAGTACCAGCCTTCCCGTTGGTAGCAGTAGTTGCAGAAGAATCCGCCTTTTTTTTCTGTGTACTTTTTCGCAGATTTCCCGCAGCGCGTTGTAGAGCGGTTTGGGATTAGTTTTCTCGAATTCGTGCCATTTCACTTCTTATTACCATCAAACCTTTCCAGAGAGCTGCATATAGGTAGGACGTCCACGATGTTATCACAAAGCTTAAAGTGTGTAACAATGTAGTACAATTCGGGGCTAAGATTTTGAAGAAGAAAACTAAGAAGTCCCTCCTTAGAACAGTCCGCATCACTCCTGAAATCAATGAAATTCTGCAAAAAGACGCACAAGCAAGAAGAATGAGCGTAAACGCATTAATAACAAGTATAATGACAAAATATGTTGAGTGGGACCGCTACACCGAAAAATTTGGGTACATAACAATTTCGAAGGATCTGTTTACATCGGTTTTGGGAGCGGCTGATAACGCCAGACTTACCCAAGCAGCTTTGGAGCTTGGAGGCCGCCTTCCAAAAGAAGTAATCCTATTTTTCTTTAAAGATCTAAATGTTGACACATTTCTGGCTTACATGACCCTCACCTGCAAGTATGGACATATAGCTGAAAATGAAGTTGAAACACAAGGGCGCAATTACACGGTTACGATACATCATGACCTTGGCAAGAAATGGTCTAATTACCTGCAACATTTTGTTGGTCAGACCATGAAAAACCAGTTGGGAATTAATCCCAAATTTGAGGTTATTCAAAATTCATTAGTTACCAGATTCGTAGCACCATAAATAATCGTCTTTTGTTCTTTGTGCGAGCTCGGGTGTTTTTTCTTAGCGCGTGTGGATGAGAGCGTAGGCGGGCGCAGGCGAGCGGGCGGGCGAAAAAGCACACGTACAACTACGTACGCGGGTACGGGAGTGAACATACACACGCGCCTACACTAACATGCACGCGAATGTTGGGGTTTGGGGTTAAATTTTAACCCCCAAACCCAACCCCCCACTACTTCACTGTATCACATATCACTGTACCCCGTATATCACATAAAAAAAGGATAAGAGAATTATTAAATGTCAAAAAGAAGAGGTAGTTAAAGCGCGCATTCAGATTACGTTAATATTGACAGGGATGCCTTTTATGACGCTTTGAGTTACGGTGCAGTAATTCTCAAACAATTTCAGGCATCTAGGTACTCTGGATTTATCCTCTTCATTTACAACTAAGCGGAGTTGAACATCGATGCTGGCTACCCTACGCATTCCTTCTTCATTTCTGAAAAAATTCATTTTGACTGTTGTCTCAAGGTCTTTGACTCTAACCCTTGCTTTTTTTAGGCAGTAGATTAGACTTGAACTTAGACAGTGACCGATAGCAGCTGCCAATATTCTGGGAGGATTTGGTCCAGAACCTTCACCATGAGGTTTCACTTCGTCCACTAAAAATCCTGGAGTGCTGTCGTCGAACTCCACATTGAATTTGTATCCTTCTACTAATCTAAGTTTGGTTACATGATTTTGTTCGGTCATTTTCTCGTCATCAGCATCCTATTCAAATGACGCACTTGTTTTATTATCATGGATGGGTTACATTAAAAGTATTGACTACCTCTTAATGTCCATATCCTTGAAACCTCAGTTCCAACTACAAATCCACGATCCATTCAGAGATTTTCGGTAAACCATTCTACCCACTAACCAGCCTTTTCAACTTCGACATTTATGGGATCAACTGCAAGTAATTTGGGTTTTGGGGGTTAAAATTTAATCCCAACCCCAATCACTCGCTAACTATGGACGACCGTTCTCAATCTCGGCGAAGGGTGAGAAGCAAGTAAAAAAGATTCTAGGACATCTTTTTCATCTCATGGTTTATCCACCAGATGATTCCTAAAACTGTAGGAATCCCGAAGATGATTAACATCCAGAGTAATACCGTAAGCATAGAATTGACGAGATAGTCAAATGTCCAAGTAGCAAAAGCAACATTCCAGTTTCCATCAATGAGAACCTTGATGCAGAATGCAATTGTAAACAGTAGCGATATACCTCCTCCACCGCTTGTTGTACGCGAGCGTTTACCAAAGAAATGATATTCTTTCCTTTCTTCCTCAGGTAATTTTTTCCACCATACCCAACCTACTACTGCCGCTATAATTACCGGGATTCCAATAAAGAGAACTTCCCAGAAAATCAGATGTAATGTAAAAGTCACCATATGTCCCATTGTCCATTGACCTAAAGATGTAGGTACCATACCCGTTGATTGAGCATCTCCTACGAACCATAAAAAGACAAGAATTGCACCGATCGATGCCAAAATAGCTCCTACTACAAATAAAGCAACCATGTTCCAATGCTTTCTCAAGAATTTTTTCCAGCCCTCGGAACCATTTTCCGATCCAGTTTCCGTCATCATAAATCTCCCTTCCTTTTAAGTCTATATAATAATGGTACTTGATATTTGTTCTAAATATATAATAATTTGTATTGCTCGTGCATTCCAAAATTTCCGATTTACTTTTGAGGCAAAATATTATCAACCTTAAAGCAATAATTAAAATGTGAAGAAGTGAAGAGGAATAGAAGAATTAATTGGAGGATTTCCTTTGATTATTGAAATGGTCTTATCTGGTTTTCTCTTTTTGTTTATTTTGGTTTTAAACCTTGCAATGGGAGCATTAGGTTATTTAATGGAAAAAGATGATTATGACCCA
>CP070820.1:218098-315734 GCA_020344315.1 Candidatus Bathyarchaeum sp. | reverse complement strand
TTGCTCTTTTGTGACTTTGTTTCGCTTCCTCAAGAAATTCCCTATGTATAATCCTTTAAGAACCTATCTTTTTTTCTCATGTTTCTCAGTTGATTGAAGCATAATAGGATGTTACAAGGTTTACATTTTGACCGTTTGGGTTTGGGGATTAAAATTTAATCTTTTTCCTTTGGGATGAAAGGTAGTTTTTGGGCTATTCTGTCTAAAAGATTACTTGATTCCGCATTCGTGTACATCTAAAGATGATAAATCCGTGTAATATGCAGGGCCTCGGATAATATCTCCATTTGCCACCATAGATCCCAGTTATCGTTAAACTGATAACCTATTGTCACCTGATTTCTGGTTATTTATTAATATTGGTTTTTACACCGGATTTTTCTCCAAATATGATGTTTGTTGTTGAGACTAAAATTTATGGATTTCTTGCAGAAGTTGCCTAGGCTTTTCCACTTTCTTTGCGATGTTTATGTGTAAATAGGCTCCAAACCTGTTTGGGTATGGCGGGCCTTTCCTCGAAAAGAGAGTTATCACTTTTTCGCTGTGGTCTGTTTTGTATCCTTCTTCACTTGATTCGTGACCTCTAATCAATGCTTTGACGTTAAGCATTTTTAGAAGCGTGTTTGTAACGTTTTCACCGAAGAGCCTCCCGGCTCCTCTAGGCGAGGCGATTGTTCCCTTTATTCCCTCCCAAGGATCACTCCACAGGATTTCTTCAAGATGGCGCTCTTGAGGGTGTTTCGTATGGGCGTAAGCGATGTCATTAACGTTGGTGGCTTGGCTTGGAGCTCCCCCGTGAAGGAAAACATATCGCTCTTCTATGAGAACAGCCGTGTACAGATGATTAAAAAGCTCTCGAAGCTTCGAATAAGCTTCTGAACCCGAATCACCGAATTTCTGGTTCATGTGAATTGGCAGGTCGTGAGGAGAGGCAAGAAGGTCATAGGGGCCTTCATGGTTTCCTCTCATCAAGACGACGCGCTCTGGAAACTGTTCCTTAAGCTTCAAAACAGCGTAATAGACCTCAGGAGAATGAGAGCCGCGGTCTCCGTAATCTCCAAGAAAAATCAGCAAAACGTCTTTCTTATTTCTCATTTTAGCTAGAAATTTGCTTTCTTCCAAAATGTGTACAAGACTTCCAAGGTCTCCATGCAAATCTCCAACCACAATCGCCTCTCCCATAGGTGGCGCTTCGATGAGCTTGCCAGTTATTAGGAGACTTCCAACTCTTCCGTTTTCTTTAGCCAAAAGCTGAGAGATTTTCGTGGTGAGATGAATAAACTCTTCGATATTTGATTCCGTAGCCAATTTAGCTAAATTGGAAGAACTTTCAACGTGAGAAACCAGTTTCCTCACCAATCTTCAGCTCTAAAATGGTGAGACACCCTAAAATATGCTTTGAAATTGCATAGTATGGATTAGACTCGGTTATTGAACTAAGAAAATGAGGGGGCGCTCTCCCATAAGCCAAGAGCGGCTCTATAGTTCCTTATAGTTTTGTGCTCCTTCAATAATGGGAGCGAAATTCTTGTCAGCTCGTCTCTTTTTGAACTTAGCCAGTTTGACAACATCTTCTACATTGACGTCTCCCTTGATGTAGTCAACGTTCTCAAGAAGCCTCTTTCCTGTATCTGATCGCACTATCACTGTTGAATAACCATCACTGCTTCCCACTGAACCAACAGAAACATCAGCAATTCTGCCAGCGAAATCGTTACAATAGGCACACCCGCCTTGAATGGCATCGTGGAACTCCTTTACCTTCGCAGAATATTCTTTTCCATCAATTTGCACTATGAACTTTCCTTTCTGGATTTGAGTCTTTTCTGCCTTATCCAAATCAACACCCAACAACTTTTTCGTCTCTGCTTTTAGGTTGTCATAATCGAAGGCTTCAAAACAGAACAGACCTACTATCGTAATATTTAGGTCAGGATATTTGCTCAGTAGTTGCTGCTGAATTTTTCGTCCTGTTCGAATCTCGCATGGGGTACCGACAAAGGCAATCTTTCTTTTGCCGTTCTCCACCAGCTCCCCAATTTTTGACATCATCTTAACTCGTGAATATTTTGTTCCTCGCGCGTTCAGTATGTCATCAGCAGACTCCGCAATAATTGCTTCCGCTTTGTACCCAACTGTTCGCTTAACGACAATAGCGGCATCAAACAGACCATTTTCGAACCCTGAAAGGAGCAGAGCAGTAGCCATTCCACCGTCTTGCCCATCAATCGAGCTTTTTGCTGCAAAAATCTCTTTATACACACCCAAAAGTTCATGTCGTGTTCCGTTCAGAAACTGTTCCTCTGCTTCCAGTATGTCCTCTTCCAGCATTGGATAAGTGTTCACTCGAACTTTTTTCGAGTCCGTAGGACATACTATGGCGCATGCCCCGCACCCAACGCAATCATCGGATATTGTGTGATATGGAGCGGTAACTTCTCGTTCTACGCCTCGATTCGCAAAGTTGATGGCAAATACACCAACTTTTTCGTCACAGACGCGAGTGCACAAGCCGCAAAGGATACAATCCTCTTCTGGGTCTCCTGTCCACAGGCTTGGCCTCTCAATTTTATATTCTCTTGCCAAATCCTGAATCTTCTTCGCATTTGGACAACGAGCTAGCAACAGCTCAAGAAGCAGTTGACGTGTTCTGAAAACTTTTTCATTTTTTGTTTCAACTTCGAGTCCATCAAAAACCGGGTAGTTGCATGAAGTTACAATCTTTTTTCTTCCTCGCTTGTCAGTTATTTCCACAGAACATACACGGCAAGAACCAAAAGGTTCAAGAGCCTCATTATGACAGAGCGTGGGAATCTTTATGCCCAGTTTTTTCGCTACATCATAGATGCTCGTTCCTTTTACGGCATTAACTTCGATGCCATCAATCTTCATCGTGATTTCTTTTTCGCTGCCTTCCATTCTTTTCAACCCCTATGTTTGCTTCTTTTTCCGCTCTCTTTTTATTAACCTCTCTTCTTCTGGAATGGGTGGAGGAACCGGCTCACCGGATATCTTTTGCACTGCACCAAATCTAGACGGGCACATATCATAACAAGTTCCGCATTTAGTGCATTTTGCTTGATCAATAATGTGAATTTTCGCCTTTTCTCCAATTATTGCATCTGCTGGACAATTCCTATGACAGATCATACATACTTGGCACTTCTCTGGATCGATATAATAGGATATCAGTTCCTTGCAGACTAACGCGGGGCATCTCTTTTCGTTTATGTGTGCTTCATATTCGTCTCTGAAATAACGGAGGGTTGTTAGCACAGGGTTCGCTGATGTTTTTCCTAAAGCGCAAAGAGATGCAACACTAGTTACCTCGGCTATGTCGGCAAGATTCTGAAGGTCAACTGCTGTTCCTTTGCCTGCAACAATTTTTTGTAATATAACACTTGCTTGTTTCAGTCCTTCCCGGCAAGGTAAACATTTTCCACAAGATTCATCGCACAGAAAATTAACGAAGTAACGGGCTACGTCCACCATGCAGGTGTCCTCATCCATCACAATCATTCCGCCTGAACCCATCATCGAACCTAATCTGGTGAGTTCGTCAAAATCTACTGGAGCGTCAAGATACTGATTAGGAATGACGCCTCCCGATGGTCCGCCAGTTTGAACGCCCTTGAACTTCTTTCCTTTCTGGATTCCGCCGCCTATTTCGTAGATAATTTCCCTTAACGGCGTTCCGAGAGCAACTTCCACCAAGCCGGTGTTGTTTACTTTTCCGACCAATGAGAATATTTTTGTGCCTTTGCTTCCTTCTGTGCCGATTGTGTTGAACCATTCAGCGCCTTTATTGATGATAAGTGGAATATTTGCCCATGTTTCAACATTATTTAGTGTGCTAGGTTTCTCCCAAACTCCTTTCTCGGAGGTGTGAACGTACTTGGGTCGTGGTTCTCCCACGCTTCCCTCTATTGCCGTCATTAATGCGGAAGATTCGCCGGATACGAAAGCGCCTGCGCCTTCATGTATCTTAACAGTGAAGTCAAAACCAGAACCAAGTATGTTCTTTCCAAGTAATCCGTATTCTTCTGCCTGTTTTATTGCTAGTTCTGTGTTCTCCACAGCCAGCGGATATTCTTGGCGAATGTAAAAGAAGCCTTCACTTGAGCCGATGGCATAGGCACCCAGAATAAGGCCCTCGAGAACACTGTGTGGATTTCCTTCCATAAGCCCTCGGTTCATGTACGCGCCGGGGTCTCCCTCGTCACAGTTCACGATTACGTATTTAGGTTCTCCATGAGCCTTCCGTGTACTTGCCCATTTTATGCTCGTAGGGAAGCCCCCTCCGCCTCTACCGCGTAGTTTCGCTTTTTTCACTTCTTCTAAAACTTCTTCAGGGGTCATCTCAGAAAGTGCTTTAGCTAATGCTGAGTAACCGCCGAGAGCAATATAATCTTCAATATTTTTAGGATCGATACGGGCAATATTCCCAAAAACTATCTTCTTTTGATGTTTATAAAAAGGAATTTCCTCTTCATGCGTCATTTTCTCTCCAGAAACTGGGTCCGTATAAAGTAGTCTCTCAATAATTTCCCCCTTCACAGTCTTGTCCACTATTTCAGGTACATCTTCTATCTTTACGTTACAGTAACTAATTCCCTTTGGGAAGATTATGGCCAGAGGTTCTCTTTCACAAAATCCGAGGCATCCCACTTCTCTGAAATCGATTTTTTCTTCTAGCCCTTGCTTTTTAAGTTCATGTATAAAGGCAGCAGCAATTTTATCACTGCCATAAGCACGACCGCAAGTTCCTGAAGAAATGGAAATGCCTAGTTTGTTTTTGTCTCTTTTTGACAATATTTTTTTTCTCAGTTCTTCAAATTCTTTGGGTGAATTTAGCCTTGGCATTTTTGTATTCCCTCATATTTACTCATATTTTTCCAGAATTTTCTTCACTTTCGTTACTCTTACTCCGCCATAGTAATCATCATCAACCATCATCATCGGTCCTTGGGCACAACAACCAAGGCAGTTAACTCCGCTCAGAGTAAATTTCCTGTCACCTGTTGTACTTCCTGCTTTGATTTCCAGCGCATCTTCGACTGCATCTAAAATCTTAGATCCGCCACGAACATGGCAGGCGGTGCCCAAGCAAACCTGTATTAGATGGCGGCCGATTGGCTTGAGACTCAGTGCAGCATAAAAACTTGCAACCCTGAATATTTGACTGTATGGAATCTTGAGCCGCTCGCTTATTCTTTTCACTGCTTCTTTTGGTATCCAATTGAATTCATGTTGTATATCTAGTAGTAATTGAATTAGAACACCCTCTTCATTTACGTATTTGTCAATAATCTTGTCAATTCGATCTCCCTGCATGTTACCTCAACCCTGTCATATTTTGGAAAGCTAAGTGACTAACATATAAATAAAGTTTTACAGAAGATACCGAGTTTTGTCGCTAAGGATTAACTTGATAGTTAGTCCAGTTAATCTGTGATGATTTGAATATTCTGGCTTGTTAGTTCTACAATTACTCTTTCCAGTTCTTTCTTCTGTTCTTTAACTCTCGCGCGTATTTGTTGGTTTTTCTTTTCCAAAGCAGCGTCTCTAGTTGCGAGGAGGGTCTTTTTTCGTTGCAAGTCTTTCAAGTTTTTCTGTAACACGGTTCTTTTGTTTCTACTCTCGCTTATTGTGCCAGATGCTGCTAATTGGCTTTTCTTGCTGAAGGCTTGTCTGCAATTCTGATGAAGAGACTCCAAAGCGGTTTTGTTGAGAATATTATCTATCTGGTCTTTCGCCTTTCTTAAGCGAGTCTTCTTCAGCTTTAGTTTACCTTTTTCCATAGCATTTTTTATCTTTTGAAGAATGTTTCTGAGGAGAGGGTATCCTTCCTTTTCTGTTGCTAAGGCCTTAAACGGGGTCCTGAGGTATTCGTCAAGCTTATGTGTCGCGTCTGGAGAAAGACTGTAACTTGGGCTGTTAGCTAGAGTTTGGAATTTCAGAAAGGGTTTTTGTAGATGCCGTAGGGCGTGTTTTATGTTTTCTTCCAGCTCTTTAATCCTCGCGTTTATTTGAGCGAGTTCAACTACCTCATCTTTGCTCTGTATTGCCTGTATGTTCTGTTGATTTTCCGCGATCTTTTTTTCAAGAAGTTCTCGTCTCTGCTCTCTCGTTTCTTTAGCCTTTTCAGCTTCATTTAACTCGGTTAAAGATTGGCGTAGCTCTTCGATTTTAGAAGCAACACCTTCAGCACTCTCAGCTTTTGCGTACTCTTCTGAGATAAAGGTTTGAAGATTTCGGGAAGTGTCAGTTGCCCTTTTTAATGCTACATCAAATCTTCGACGAGACATTATGAAGTAAGGTGATATAGCGCGGAAATATTTCATTCTCTCTTGGCTTATTGTTTCAACTATTTTATCTATTTCTTCAGAAACCTGATGAAGGCTTTCCCCTAAGATTTCATCGGGTATATTAAGGTCATTTATTAGATTAGCAAAGTTTCCAGAGATTTTTTGGAGGAGTTTTGCTCGGCGGTATGTTTTGCGGCTGCCTTTCGCTATCTCTTTTTCTGCATCATCCAACAATTTTTCACTAGCTTCTAAGAGGTCAGCAAGCCTGTCTTGTGTATCTTTAAGTAGCTTTCTCGCGTCCGCCCTCAGGGGTTCTACCAGAGAAGTGGTTTCTTGTTCCAGCCAAGCCCCGAGATCATTGAGTTTTAATTTGAGCATCTCAGCCATAAGCCTAATTCACTCACAGTAAAGACGAGATTATATCATTAAAACTTTTTGAGAATAACCGATAACATGCTCTCTCATGTCGATGGTGGGGGTTTTGTGGTAATTTTAATCAGAGGCAACAGTTAACCCAATTTTTAGTAGCTACTCTTAAATAATTAGCTAGTGAGCTAGACCTAGGATGTAAACTCACATGAACCCTAGAACGCTTACAATCATCGCCGTTTTCGCCGCAGTAGCGATTGTTTTAAGTATATCACCCCTCAAGTTTTCAGCGCCCTATGCAATTTTCCTAAAATATCAGCTCTGGGAGATAGCGATAGTTACTGCCTTCTTACTCTACGGAGTCAAAGTTGGCCTCTCGATTTCCTTCGTAAACACTCTTGTGCTATTTGCCTTCTTTCCAGGAGACCTTCCAACAGGACCAATCTACAATCTCATTGCAGTTTTGAGTATGCTCTTAGGCATCTACATCATTCAAAAAAGCGTAGGCAGCCGTTTCAGCAGAGGCAGAGAGACAATATTGACAGCTCTTTCAACGGGATCTGGAATCATTACACGAGTTATAGCCATGTCCATAGTAAACTGGATTGTGCTTCCACTGTCTTTTCCATTTGGCTACAGCATAGCACCAGATGCATTACCTGGATTTGTTGCTACAACCGCATTTTTCAACGCAACCATCGTCCTTTACACGATTCCTCTCGGTTATATCATAGCCAGAGCCGTGGGCATCAGCACAAAAACGCCAATATGGAACCAATAATTTATAGTGCCCAGAAACGTTTAGGTAAACAATCGGAGGTTAACACCAAACCAACACAAAAGAACCCTAATCGAGGACTAGTTATTTGAGTAAAGAAGTAATATTGCAAGGAAAAGTTATCAGCGGGAGTGAAAGGGGAAAACAGTTCGTTAACTTACCGTGGGTAAAGAGACAACTCAAAGAGAAATTAGGATTCAACCCATATCCAGGAACTCTAAATTTGCAACTGGCAAATGAAAAGGACATTGATGAGTTGCGCAGGGCGAACGGGATCACAATAGAACCCGAGAAAGGCTACTTCAAAGGAAAATGTTTCAAAGCTTTGGTGATGGAAAAGATTGAGGGAGCAGTGGTTTTACCAGATGTTCCAGAATATCCAGTCGATCTCTTGGAGATATTAGCTCCGGTAAATCTGCGAAAAACTCTTAGACTCAAAGATGGAGTGGAAATCGAAGTCACCGTAAGAATAGATTAGCCTTCTCACAGCATCTGGAACTTTATTGATCTCTTGAAGACTTCTATGTCGATTTTTCCGGCTCTGAATGTTTTGCCGGTTTTGGAGTTGTTGACTACGAAGACTGCTGGGGCGAATAATCCGGGGTCAATCTTGTAGAAATCGTAGTTGGCTTCCTTGAAGATTTCCATGAAGGGCTTTCCATAGCTCTTAGATGCTGAAGCCGGCGCCCTGTCTAACAGCTTCTTCAACTCTTCGTCGTTATCGTAACTTACCGTATAGTATGCAGTGCCAGCGTAAATTATCGCGTCATTCGTTCTCCCCATGGCATGAGCCAGTTTAGGATGCACCGGCGCTATGGGTGCGTATCCACAGCCGTGAGTAACCAGTTTTGGATCAAAGCCTAACTCAGTCAACTTGTGCAAGCCGGTCTCTACAATCCTTCCTGAAATCTGTGTTGAGCCAGCGACTGATGACGTTGGCACCAAAACCAGAAATAGGTTACTTGAATCAACTCCACATTCCCCAGAAATCTTTGTCAGCGCCTCTTCAGGAGGCTCCTTGGAAGTTTCGAGAACCAGCACACTCACATCCGCTGAGTCTTTATAATTGATCTTTTCGTAGAGTTCCTTTGGCTTCAAAGATAAAGCACGAGCTGGACCTGAACCCATAGCAACATATTTTCCCACTTTGATCTGCCAGCCAGCAAACTGAGACCCCAAAGTCGAAATAACCGGAAAATCACTATAAACAAAGATTGAGGGAAACTCAAGATCACCATACGTTTCAGAGAGGATTTCGGCTTTGCCAAAGCCCCCAAGACAAATTTCTGTTATAATCTGACCTGCAGTGAAACCTCCCTTAGCATTAATTCCGGCGTCAATCAAAGTTGCCCCAGACTCCACCTCTTTAACAATAACTCCGAACTCATCAGCCCGATCACAAAGCCTCTGCACAAGACTGTGAGCAGCACGGTTAACGCTCAGTTTCTGGCTTCGCACATCTTTCCCTCCCTTTCATGAAATACGATACCAGTCCTTATTCTAGATACTTTTCATACGGACTCAGATGCGGGTTTTTTGTCTTGGAAACAAACAATTTTCCATTACCATTATCCGCTAGATCGCCGATAAACCGGTAGAATGGTCCTTCAATCTTTTCTCCGTCAACCTTGACTTTGGGCTTAATGCTGTCAATAGTAAAAGTAGGCATTACAGGAGTGTGACCACAGATAACGATTTTTCCGTTAATCATTTGCGCGCCAGCTCTTCCCTCCGAGTTGCCCTGAACAAAAATTGTTCCATTGCTCATGTGGATGCCAGCGAACAATCCCACATCTCCAAGTATTTGGATGAGCCCGTTTCTCATGAAGCATCCGACTTCGTATCCAGCGTTTCCATGAATTATGATTTTTCCCCCATTCATACCTTTGGTGCTTCCACGATAAGGCGCACCTATATAATCGCCTGCGTTGCCTTTAATTTCTATTGTTCCTCCCTTCATCTTTGATCCAGCCCACGAACCTGCGTTGCCAGCCACTGTTATAGTGCCTCCACTCATATCTTCACCCAGATGCATGCCAGCGTCCCCATCAACAACTATGTGCCCCATGGACATTCTGGCGCCAATATTACGCAACTTGCTGGCATCTCCCTCAATCTTTATCGTAAATTCTTCCGAAGGAGAGCCACTATCATTTTTTATGTTGAAAAGGTCACCGAGAGCCCCCTTCCGGTTTCCTTCCCACATTTGCAGAGCCGCTATCTCTTTAGACGATTTCTTGGCGAATATGTCGGGACTAATGTTCTTTGCCTCTATTGGAAACCTGAACGCCCGTTTTGGATCGAGGATTATCAACTTTTTAGACCTCCGCCTTTACAGGGATAGGAAACGAAGAGTGTATGAAACTGTCTGGAAGGGGATAGTTCTCATATTCTACTGTCCAATACTCTCTGAACTTCTTTTTTATGTCATCATTAATTTCGTGGGGCATAGAGGTTGAAACGTCGATCCAGTAGGTCTTTCCCGTTACTGGTTTCACAATTTCACCGTCCTTCACCACGACTTCTCCGTCTTTAATTGTGAAAGCGGCTTTTTTGAAGGCTTTTCGGGCAACCTTGTATTCTTTAGAGATGTCAAGTCGTTGAGGGTCTATATTATAGATGGCAACATCGGCGTCTGCTCCCACTCCCAGATGTCCCTTCGGTTTCAGGCCAAGGGCCTTAGCTTGACCTGCCCGCGTTACAATGGCTAACTCGTAAAGACTAAGTTCCCTGTCAATGCTAGGCAGCAAACTTTTCTTTCTGGCTCGTTTGTTGATTTTGCTCAAAGTTATCTCTCTCGCTGCTCGGCTCATGAGCCATGCGAGGATTTTTGGGTAAGAAGTGAAAGGACCACCATTGGGATGGTCTGTTGTCATAAGGATTTTCCACGGGTCCTCAATCAGAAGGGCAATTTCAAGTCCGATTGACCACTGGGTTGCATGAACTGCGCTTGAGCGCTTGTATTTGAAGGGCACTATTCCACCACTTGTCTCGGTTTCCACATCGTGATTAACCCACTTGTTTCCAGTAATATTGTAGAGGCCATACTGGAAGGGGCCGTCAGCAGTCATGGTGGTTGTGTTGCTGAATATTACCTGTCCCATGTCAAGGGTTACGTGATTATGGTTATTGACGTACTTCGAGATTTCTCCTGCTCCAGAACTTAGTGTACTCCAATCTGAGCCTTTGAAGGCGCAGAACTGGATGTGAGTAATGTGTATCACAGGTTTGTCTCCCTGTGCCAAATCTTCTACACACTTCATGGTTTCTATAGCTGTGACGTAGTTGCCAGGCTTTCCGAGATTGTTAGTATGAACGTGAATTGTGTGGGGAAGGTTAAGAAGCCTATTTACTTTGCATAATCCGCGGATGATTTCGCGGGGAGTTATGTTGAAATGGGGTACAACGTCGTCGAGACTATGGACGTTTCGTCCGAAGCCCCATGCTTCTAGGCCTCCGGGGTTGACGATTTTGATGGCGTATCCTCTTGTTGCTTGGAGCATCCAAGCGATGTGAGCGGCGTTCTCTTCGATTAAGCCGTCTCTTATGTGCTCTAAGCTGAACCACCAGTCTCCTAGCAGGGGATAGGCTGCCTTGTCAACCATGGGGATGTCAGCTAGCTCCTCATGGGTGTGGCGAGCCTCAAGGGGAGCCATAGAGGGGTTCATGAGGGTTGTGTAGCCCATCTTTGAGTAGCGATAGCCCGTAGTAAATGTAGATGGAATGGAGTAGCCTACTCCAGAACGGGTTAATGCTGTCTTAACCTCAACGTCCTTAACGTGGTCTTCAGGTCTCAGGAGACGACCCGAATTAACTTCGCCGCCGGCTATGTGGGTGTGAATGTCAACTCCGCCGGGCATAACAACCATGCCTGAAGCGTTGATGCCATTCGCTTTCTCCTTAACGCTTTCTACAATCTTTCCATCCCTAATGGAGATGTCCATCTTTTCGCCGTCTATGCGGTTCAGGGGATCGTAAACAAATCCGTTTTTAATGATGAGCTCTGTCAATTCATGTCCCTCCTTAATTCTCGAACTTTCTGAAGAATTCTTTGCAAGATTTCTTGATCTGAAAGACATGTTTCTGGGGGCTCTACCACCTTCTTCAGGGGTAATGGAACATGATCCATGCGGTATGCTGTTCCCTCAGCCTCAATTCCTACGAAGGCGGGAGGGATTATAACGTCTGCTAGCATTGTTGTGGGAGTAACCTCTGGATCTATGGCTATTAGGGGATGTTTTGCTATGTTTTTGGAGGCGGCTCGTGGAAAGTGGGCAACTGGGTCTGAGGCGATTACCATGGTGGCATCGGCTTCGTCACGAGAAAGAATGTCAACCGCCGAGGTTTCTCCTGGGTTATATCGTGGGTAGCCGTTGGATAGGTCGACGGCGAAGGGGTACCCGGTTTGCCATGTGAAGACTATGTTTACTCCGGTTACGTTGTAGTGTCCTCGCATGGGCATGATGAGGAATTTTGTTCGTTTGTTTAGGTCGCGGGTTAGGTTGATGGCGGCGTCTATGTTGCGGTGTTTTCCTTTGCTCATTGTTAATCCTAGTCCGAAGAAGATTATGCCTAGTTTGCAGTTTACTAAGAGGTCAGCGAGTTGTTCAAGGGTTTCAATGGGAATCCCTGCAACCTCATCCACATCTAGCTCTCCATCGTTTACGAGTACACGTAGAGCTTGAAGAAGTTCATAATCCGTGCCAGGTTCAACTTGGAAGAAACAGTCTGCTGCATCTGCTGTACGGGTCTTGCGAACGTCGATAACTATTGTTCTGCGTCTCTTCTGATGTACACTAGAAGGAAGACCCTCTTCAACTTGCGGAGTGAAACAGAAGTCCTGTTTCAGGACTAGGTTAGAGGCGCGCTGAATTTTTTTTCTGGACATTACGCCTCTTAATCGTGAAAGATAGCTCTTCCATGTGCTCCCTTCGAATCTGCCATCCGAGAACATGGTATATCGTTCTGCATGCCGTGGATGTGCGCTCCACGGGTTACTAGCCCAGTAGATTATAAGGTCTGCACGATGCCTCAACTGTCCCAGAGTGGCTGAGGGTATGCCGACATCTTGTACGCTCAGGATAGAGGGTCCGTGGCAGACGGTTGAGGTGTTATCCATAACAGCACCAACCTCTTCCCCAAGTTCCAAACCCGTACGAATTGCTTCGCAACTCGTGTTACTCCAACCGTACATTAGTGGATAGTTTGCGTCAACGAGGATTTTAGCAGCTTTTTCAACAGCTTCATCCATGGAAACTTCTACTAATTCACCGTTTTTTCGGATAAGAGGTTTCTTTGTACGGTGAGCAGAATAATTTAAGAATTTAGCTGCTCCCATAGCGCACGCATTTCGGGCTTCAACTATAACATTGTTCTCAATAATTAATTCGATGTCGTCGCAAAAAGTTCCGCAGACTGGACAGGTTACACCAGTTATTACTGCCATGTTTATGCCTCCATTTTGAGTTGGTTAACTAGTTCCTGTAGGCTTAACACTCTTTCGTTAGGTGCCGGTTCGATTTCTGCAGGAATCCCCTTTAAAGAGGGCATGCCTGTCCCATTGGTTCTAGGGTCTGAAATCATGCTTGCCCATGGACCGTAGCTAATAAAAATCATTTTGGGATGGGGAGCCCGAGGAGATTTCACGGCTTTCAGAACAACACTACCAAAATTGGTGGTTACTTTGACGTTGGTGTTCTGCTTAAGTTTGAGAGTTTTCATGTCTTGGGGGTCAATATTGCATTGAACCACGTCGTCTAAGTATACTTTTGATAGTTTGCCCATTTCTTTTCCTTTGCCCTGTTCAATAGTGCGACCGGTTAAAACTAAGACATCTAATTTTGGCATCGTCCTCACTTTGAAAAAGTTACTACCTTATAGCAACCTATTAACGTTACTGGTTTCCCCTCCCCGCCTAATGCTCCATATTGATTGGACACGTGAAAGGAAGCAGAAAGCTACTTTCGATCTTACACGTAGAACCTGTCAGTTCTCTCTTCTCGTTTTTTCTTCGCGACCTTTTTCGGAGCCTTTAAGCCCTTCTTGGCTCCTAAACTGGTTATTTTTATGTCATATTCTACAAAGGATCGGGTTAACTCGGACAGTTGTTCTGTCATGTTTTTCAGATCTTCTTGCGTGAAAAGGGTCATGATATCCGGGTTGTTCACCCACTGCGTCCAGCCAAGCAAGCTTCTCTGTAATACGCTTAATACAAAACGTAGTGACCGCACTAGCTCCAAACGGTCTTTACCTGTGGTCTCTTCAAGACGTTTTAACTGAGCAAGAATCTTCTCAGAAACCCGAATCCACACCTCACTCAAAACTGCGTCCTCTCCTCTTTTATTGTCTCAGCTAACCTCTTCATGGGCTTTCTTCCGATATAAAAGTTAAGAGAGCAAACTCAATTCTCCGATTGGGTTCTGTTAGTCGATTAATCGCATCTGCTTCTTTGTTGAAAAAAGGTTTGAGAGTCTAACTCCTATGAGGCGGATTTTTCTGTCAGGGCGCAAGTAGGCTTGCACGAGGTCTCTGGCAATCTTCTGTATATCCCTAAGCCGGTCTGTGAAGAAGAGCAATGTCTTGCCATGGGTGTGGGTTTCGAAGTTTGCGTATCTTACTTTCACGGTAGTTGTCTTAAAAGTGAAGTTGGATGCTGTGAGTTCTCTATGCAGATCTTCTGAGATGGCATCCAAGGTCTCGAGGATGAGGTTAGAGTCGGATGTGTCCTCTTCGAAAGTTATTTCTCTACTCATCGACTTCCTTGTCCATCGTTCTTGAATCTCGCTATTGTCGATTCCCTGAGCTGAAAGATATAACTGAGTGCCTGCAGCACCGAATTTCTCCACCAGAATGGATGTGTCGTAGCTTGCCAGATCACCTATAGTCTTGATTCCCATACTGTTGAGTTTGTTCTCAGTCTTTCTGCCAACCCAAAGCAACTTACTCACTCTTAGAAGCGACAGAAACGCTTTCACATCCTCTCCTCTGACAACGGTGAGACCGTCCGGTTTCTTGAAGTCGCTGCCTATCTTGGCTACAAGCTTGTTCGGTCCAACACCTATAGAACAGGTCAGCCCCTCCTTCTCATAAATCTGCTTCTTGATTTTCTGCGCCAGTTTCTCCGCTTCTCTAAAATTTTTGACCCTAGATGATACATCCAAGAAAGCTTCATCTAGGCCCCAGCGCTCAAACTTGTCAGCGTAACTTCGCAGGATCGTCATGATTCGGGCAGACACTTTCTGGTAAAGACTGTAGTTAATTGGGAGGTAGACAGCGTTCGGACATAGCCTCCAAGCTCTCGTTATGGGAATACCGGACTTGACACCGTACTTGCGGGCTTCATAATTGCAGGTGCTGACAACACCCCTTCCCATACCTTCTTTTGGGTCGGCTCCCACAACAACGGGTTTGCCTCGAATTTCAGGACGTTCCTTCTCTTCTACGGCAGCGAAAAATTGATCCATGTCAACGTGAAGGATTATTCGCTGCCTCTTTTTCGCCAATCTCAAGAACTCCCCCTATTGTTAGAATATAACCTGCAACACATAATCGATGGCTTTTAGTTTCGCTAACGCCTCCACAGAATCCTCCGCACTTAACATCTGATTCTCCTTGAGTTTAATCAGTTTTGAAACCGTTTTATACAGCGAATCGAAGGCAGCCTTAACCTGAAGGTCATTGTTCATGTTCTCTTCAAAGTCTGTCGTTAATTTTTTCACCAGTTTCTCTGCTCTCACGCTGGATGTTTGTTTAGCTCCTTCTTCAACTCTTAGGTTCTTCACCATCTCCCGAAAACGTTTGAGTCGATTGCAGACTTGATTGTACTTTGTGAAGGTGAAGTTCATGTTTCGTCTATAGTGACCGTAAATAAAAAAGAATCGAATATGGTTCCAGATGCATTCGGTCTCCAAGAGGTCCCTTGGATATTCTATGTTGCCTCTGCTCTTCGACATCTTTTCTCCCTCAAGAAAGAGATGGGCTGCGTGGAGCCAGTAGCGAACGAAAGGTTTGCCTGTTACGGCTTCAACCACTGCAATGATGTAGTCGTGGTGACGATGGGTGCTGTCGATTCCGCTGCACCACATATCAGCCTCGAAACCGAACGATTTTGGCACCATAGCAGGGTCTTGAATGTTCCATGAGGGTCTTCCTTTGCCTATTTTTGTCTCCCAAAAAACTTTGTCCCCTTCTTTGTATCCATGCCATAGGATGAAGTCTCCTCTGTTCCATCGGTCATTGGCGTAAGTGTCCTTGTGGAAGCGTCTCTTTTTCTTAGGCCACTTACTCATGTCTAAACCGAAGAGCTTACCGAACCCATCAAACTTCAATGGATCATAGTAGATATTTCTTCGACCCCGATGGGTGTAATGGTATGCGTAGCCTTTCTCCAGCAGAATTTCTATGAGATGCACGGCTTGATCAACGGTGGTTGAAGACTGCGGTAAGTAGTCGGGAATCTTAACTTTCAGATTCTTCAGTTCATTCATGAAGGTTTCAATGTTGTTATCGGTCAGTTCCTTTAGAGTTATGTTTTGATTCTCAGCCGCTTCTAAAGCTTTGTCCTCCACGTCAGTGATGTTTAATACTCTCTCCACTCGGTAGCCGAGGTATTCGAGGTAACGTTGTACGATGTCTTCAAAGAGAAAGGTTCGATAGTTGCCTATGTGAGGCAACTGATAGATAGACGGTCCACAGCTGACCAGCCTAACTCTTCCCTCGTCTAAGGGCTTGAAAATCTCGCTTTTTTTTGTCAGCGTGTTGTAGAGTCTGAGCAAAAATGTCACCCAGTTTCTGACAATTACTTGGGATTAATTGTGTGTTATATTTCGTTTGGTTTTCACTGTTTTATTGAAGTTCGGAACGTTTCATTACAAAACAAATCCTGCATACTTTACCCGAAAGATTTTCTGCTAAAATAAGTGTGTTCAGTTGTTTGGCAAAGTTTTGAGCCATTTCTTGTATAGTTCATCGTCAAACTCTGGTGACTGCATTAATTTGGTTTTTGTTAAGGGTTCTCCTTTCTTTGAGTGGGGTTTTCTTACCAAACTGTCAGAATATTTCTCGATCTCTCTTGCTTCTTCGGCCAATTTAGCTGCTACCTGAGCCATTTCGTGTGCACAAGTAACTAGAGGAATGAATTTTTCGCTTTCTTTCTCCATAAAACAAGCTTTTGTGTTGATCTCTGGGATCTTAGATGCTATGTGATAGGCAGCCATAGCTTTGGCTTTTGCATAAGGATTTTTAAAGTCTGAATTATCACGAATTGTTTCTGTATCAATCACTAATCTCGGTAGACGGACGGCTAGTTCCTCTTTTAGAACAGCTATTACCCTGTCGATCTCTTGATGTATCAGTCTGAAAACTCCGGTGACTGCGAGTACTTTGATTATGTTTGAGTTGAAGAGTGCCATTTCCACAGGGTCCAAGAATTGTCTTCGTGCTCCGATCAGGGGATCGCCGAGAACAACTATGTAGCCTACTCCCTGCTTTTCAAGTTCTTTTGTCATTCGCTTTGCGACAGCGTCTGACATCACAATTGTGTGTACTCCCTTTTCTAAAGCCATATTTCTAGCTGTAGCAGGACCAGAAACTGAAGGGTTTGGAGAGATTAGAACTAGAAGATCAAGTTCGAATTCGAAAATCTTAGGAAGAGCGTCTTTGACTTCTTCTAAAGTCATTTTTGCACCTGAAGTTACTGTGCGAACGGTGATGTCTTTGCGTTGTGCAAGTTCGTCGAGAAGAAGTTCAAAGATGGGAGCTGTGCCGACGTTGCCACACTTGAAGACACCTATCTTTATTTTTGTTGAAGGTTCGTCCATTCGAAACACCTGATCATGTATTTAGCATCAAGCAATGAAGAGACTTATATAATTTGGCTCGTATCCCAAAGTCTTGTATATACCTTATTAATGTTTACATACAATATAGGCAAAAAGTATATATTTTTCTAAGAAAACATGACCTCAAACCGAAAGCTAATAAACAAAAATAATGGTGAGTAAATTGGAAACATTAACAATTAAACCCTTGAAAGACACAAAACTAGTAGTCTTAATAGTTGAAAAAGAGTACAACGAACCTTTTTGGCTGATAGAACCAACAACCAAACCCACCAGTGACCTCAGCGCACTCCATAAACCATCAATAGCTCTCACAAGTTTCCTAGAGAAGCTGATTAAAAAAATAAAACCAGACTACGCAACCGAAGAACTTGGTTTACGCTCACTAGAAGAGTTCAACGAAAACAATGAACTATCAAAGCTCTTTAAGAGAAACGAAATACCGTTTCACCCAGTTGACATTGAGGAAAATGCCAGATCATACATAGCTCAACTTATGGATGAGAATAAACAACTAAGAGACCGAATAATCCAAGCGCTAAATGAACAGCTCAAGAAAAAAGGGCAGGGCAAGGAGTCTAGCACCGAAGAGGAATATCTGATCGCCTATGGTCAATATCTACAAAGCGAACTTGAGAAACAAGAAAAGGAAGCCAATTTCGCGGTAAGGGAAAGTTGGATAGCCATGAAAATCTTGGATAACGCGAGAAACATGAAATCAAATGGAGAAATCACATGCCTTCACATAAGTAGCCCCGAACACATCAAAGGTGTAGCTAAGCTTTTAGAATCATTTAACGTGACTGTTGAAACGATCAAAGTTACAAAAGAAGTGATTTTACCAATCAGAGAAACCTCCGATTTAAAAGGGATTGGTGAACTATTACAGGCTATGCAAATCAAAGTAAAACCAACAATCAGAAAGACTTCAATAGAATTGCCGTATCTACTATTTTTCCTAGACTCAGACCCAATTGCTAGTCCATTCGACGTTTGCATGGCTTACGACGCAGGATACAACGTAGTAATACCTTACGAGAACGTAAACTGCAGAGACGCTAAGAAAATAGTTGAAGACGCCGTTTTCTCAAGAGGCCCAAAGGGAGTGAAGCGCACCACCTTCTTCATAGGAGGAAAAGACATCGTTAAAGCGGAAGAAATAACAAAGGTCATAACAAAAGCCATGTTTCCCCCCTTCAACGCTAGTGTAATAGTAGATCCTGCCGGAGCATACACAACAGCAGCAGCAGCCGTAGCAAAGGTTCAAGAAGCAATATCCTTTCAAAAACTCGGAAGTTTAGGCGATAAAACATGTGCTGTCTTTGGAACAGGTTCCGTCGGTAGAATAATAGCAGTTTTATTGACAAAGCTTGGCTGCGATGTCACGATCGCAAGTTTGAATCCAAACCGTAAGAACGGTGACGAATACGCAACTGAACTCGCAGAACAACTAAACACACAATACGGAGCGAGAGTGCAAGGATTCTTTGCGCCTACACCTGAGAAAAAATTTGAACTCTTCAAAAAAGCCGAAGTAATATTCTGCGCAGGAACCCGTGGAGTCCAAATCATAGAAAAAGCGATGCTGCAAAAAGTAAAACTCCTCAAAGTTCTGGCTGACATCAATGCCATTCCACCCCTAGGAGTTGAGGGAATAAAGCCACACGATGATATGCGCGAAATTATGCCTGGAATCTACGGTGCTGGTGCACTAGCGATAGGACGACTGAAACATGAAGTAGAGATCGAGATGCTGAAAGAAGTGCGAAGAATCGGAAAAGGCACATACAACTACAACTTTGCTATGGAACTTGCAAAAAAACTACTACAGAAAACGATTCGTCCAGCCGCACTTGAATTAACTCTTAGTTACGCAGATAAAAAGAAGTAGCTTTGAGTTAAGAGAAGTTAGCCCCTAAAGGTTAGGGGCTACAAAACCCTATTTTGGCTTAAAAGAACGATGGATCGTATAGAGTGCTATCTCACGTCCAATTTCCGCTATTCTTTTTATACTTTCACGTATGGAACATGTTGTACAGATTATGACTGGGTTTCTCTTTTCATGTAAAAAAGCCCAAGTCGCAATTTCTTTATCAGATTTGTCAATGAATTTTCCGCGTTCAATTATTTCTTTAGCTGTTTCAGCGTCATTCGAAAAAAAACCCTGAACTGCTTGGTCATAGAGTGCATTTGCATTCTTGCCTGCAGTTACCATTAGTTTAATCAGTGGTTCAGAGATTTTTAGTTTTTCTGCGCTTAGCTGCACTAGGTTTTTTGCTATTTTGGTGGCGTAATCGGCTACTTGTTCGATTCGGTGGATAAAAGTTTGATAATCAAGACAGTCACCTATCTCTATATCCAGTTTATTTGCCAATGCTGGATCTAGGGCTGCTCTTTTGACTAAACGTAGCATGAAAAAAGAGAAGTGATCGACATCGTCATCTAATTGGAAGGCTGTCTTTGCTAATAGCGGATCTTGATTCCTTAATGCAGTTAACACGTCTTGAAACAACGAAGTTGAGAGAATATGCATCCGCTGTATTCCTGAAGTCACAGAGGCTTGGGTTTCATCCATAAACGTTACTATATGCATGCTCTTAGCGTCGCACGCCATTATTCGCATATAAAGTATCCGTACTATGTTGCGGATCGCCTTTTGCTGGAAAATAGGAAAGATGTCTTTTGAAAAAAGTTTGATGCTTGAGTATCCATTCAAGTAGCACGCAATGATATTCCGCTTAATGGTTTTTGCTTTCTCAGCTGGATCTATATGAAGACTTATTTCTTTGGCACCTTTTTTACTTCCTGTTCCCGGGAAAATGGCTAAAGAACGGTCTCGTTGAATGGCTAAAGAAACAACATCACCTTGCTTTAATTCGTTCAGTTTCGTCCAGTGTTTGGGCAGAGAGATAACTAGTGAGGATCTTCCGAGAGACATGATTTTGCGTTGATCCATATTTCATCCCTTCAACTAATCCTTAAGCGAGTTACGTATATATGAGATCATCAAATATATATTTCTTGAAAAACTGTTTGGATAAATACAACGAAGGGACATAAATTTCCAGAAGACCCAACTCTGCTTTTTTCTAGTCAATATTCAGAGTCAATATTCTCTGGTCATAGGCTTTTTTTATTCAACATAGACAAGGTGACAACGGATGAAAAATGAGAGTTTCAAATAAGATTCTGTTGATGTGGCTCGCGTTCATGTGGATAATCTTTTCCATCTGGATATTTGCAGTAACTCCCTTTCCGCTCAACTTCGGCTTTGTAGGCGTGCAATTGTTAACCGGGTTAATTCTAGTGTGGACAATGATACCCCGAGATACTTTTTAGAAGTTAGTGTGCCGTCGGAGTAACTCTGAGATTTCATCCTAATGCGTCAACCTAATGCCTTCTCGTCATCCGGCACAATAATTAATGTTCCAACAGAAATAAATACGTGTTTACCGATTTGACGAAAACAATTGAGAAAATAGTGCATCATCAGCTTATTTCAAGCTCTACTTTCTGAACTGTTAGCTTTACGTTCTACAAGCATCCAATTTTCTTCTTTTTCTAGCGCAGATTAATATTGGAATAGCCACAGCCAAAATTATTGCCAATTCAAACAAGTACATTCCAATGTGAGGCGCCAACAATTCGAGAATGTTTGGATTGTTGCCTTCTACTAATTGGGTAGGCTGATCAGGGATTTCGGCTTCTAAGCTTTTAAAGACTATTAGCGAGTCTGGGTCATATTTCATCAGAATTCTAAATTCGCAGATGCCTGTATTGTTACTTATGGGCACTGTCTCGCTTAGATGAGTTATGTTTTCCTCGAATAAATTGGCTATTATCAGATCCTCAGATATTTTTGTTTCAAGGTTATACCACGTGTTTTCTCTCACATACTCGGAAGCATTAACAAACATAGGACCAGATTTATTGGATATTTGAGATATATCTGAGTCGTCCAACAATCTTACGCTTGCACTATAATTATTATGGCCGTTTCGTCTCAGCATAAATTCGAGGTGATTATCCATTTTTTCCTCATAGCTCGGTATTACTGTTGTTTGCTCGGGTATTGTAATTATTTGCTCACTTCTCGATATATCTTCTTCGTTCCCCAGTATAATAAATTCGCTGCTAAGCAAGACCCCTGTTTCAGTAAAATTCTTTTCAAGAAATTCTATGACCCCATAATTACTAAGGATGCAGGCACCCGCTTTACTCAAGGCGGTTGTTTGTATGACTTCAGATCCAACCCACCAAGAGTTAACAACCTCATATTGATCCAACAGCTGATTTAACCCAACATGAACTGTGAGTTTTTCGCTGTCTGAACCCGCGTAATTATGGACACCATTCCAGCTTGATTGGATAGTATAAGTTCCTGTTGTGTTGAAGTTCCAAGTCAACGAGTAGTTACCTAAATGATCTGTAGTAACTGTCATGAAGACATCGTGTCGAGACGATTCTTGATGATTTATGTATATTGTGACTTGTTGTTCTGCGTATACTGGTAGAATTGAACCTGAAATCTTGATTGTGTTTCCTTCTTCGCTGGCATTTGAAGTTTCTGGAATTAGACTGAGTGATATAGAAGAGGGAATTAAGGGACTGCCCAGACTTGATGAGACTTCTCCAGGTGATGCTGTTTCACAATTCTCAAGGGAAATTATACACGGTTCAATACTCCTGTAACACTTAGGTTGATCGCCCACTTTCCAATCTGTTCCGGAGGTTGTTTCAGCTGTATAGTATTTTTTGCCGTTGTATTCATAATTGGTGGGTTCAATTCCACGCGTGTGATAGATGGGTTCATGTGATAAATGGACTCCAATGTTCATGTGGCTGACAGGATAAGTCGGGTAGATAAATAAGACAACATCTAGGTCTCCCGCTTTCATTATTGAGGCAGCTACAAGTGATAGCCCATCGCAATCTCCTGAGTTTTCTACTATAGTCTCTGCCGGATACTTTGCTTTGCTTTTGTTGTAAGGGATTTGATGAACAATTTCCAATACGGCGTTGGCGAAAACTTCATCACTGTATGGCTTATTACGTGTAATGTTTTGTATGTTTTCAGCAATGGATTTGACTACATTGGGCGTTACAAATTTTGAATAATCCCTATAGGCATACGTGTTGTGATTTTGAGTTTGATAGTGATTGTAGAGCGAAGGGGGTACCGAAGTATGCAATTTGTGGCTAAATGGTATAGGTCCAAATTTAATGTGAAATGTATAAACAGGGCTATAGTCGCTTGAAAACGATTTGGGGGGTAAGATCAAAATCAGCAACAGAACGTTGATAACCAAGAGTAGTGTTTTGAAATACTTGAAATTCATCTGTTCGTAAAAACCCTATTCCCCCAATTTAAACTTATCTAATTTCGAAAATTTAGGAATTCGTGTATGATTTTTGGTTGAAGGAGATATAGTAAAACCACAAGGCTGTAGAAGATTTCACCAAATGCGGCACTTCTTGGGACCCCAGCTATTAGGGACACA
Source organism: Candidatus Bathyarchaeum sp. (assembly GCA_020344315.1). Classification (GTDB taxonomy): domain Archaea; phylum Thermoproteota; class Bathyarchaeia; order Bathyarchaeales; family Bathyarchaeaceae; genus Bathyarchaeum. The sequence goes on along the minus strand of CP070820.1, from coordinate 292,939 downwards.
TTCAGAACTGTGAAAACATCCACAACAATAACGAAGAGGGCTACAAAGATGGTGCCTACCCACCCCGATCTTCTGCCTCCCCATATGCCATATCCGAAAATTACGGTAATGATTCCATAGAGAAATGTGTAAATGCTATAACCAAATTCGCCAGGCATGCCAAAGATGAGACCCAAACCTATGACTGCGTGAACTGCACCCACCAAAAATTGTGCAAGTACCAAGATTAGAACGCCGAGATATCTTCCTTTGAAAGAAGCAGGCAAATCAAATCCTCTCGCAGCCATTATTATCACAGATCCGATGTTTGTAGGTTCTTAATCAATCGAATTTTGATATAGGTTTTTAGGAAACAGTTGATATAAGATTTTCAGAGAAAAACAATCTGTGAGATATCTCAGTTTTTAAAATTGAATTTTTAGGGAGGATGTGAAAGCAATTAAATCAGAAGAGGAGTGGAAGGAGATTCTTTCCTCAGAAGAGTTCCATGTGCTGAGGGAAAAGGGAACCGAACCAGCTTTTACCGGAAAATATCTGAAAAACAAGAAAAAAGGGACCTATGTATGCGCTGGTTGCGGAAGCAAATTGTTTTCTTCAGATACAAAGTTTGATTCTGGCACAGGATGGCCCAGTTTCTGGGCTCCAGTTTCCAAGGACAACATCGAAGAAAAACCTGATAACCGCTTCGGAATGCGTAGAACCGAAGTATTATGCAAGAAGTGTGGTGGGCACCTTGGGCACGTTTTCAACGACGGACCAAAACCTACGGGTCAACGTTTTTGCTTAAATTCGATATCTCTCAGTTTCAAGGAGAACGAAGATTCTGTAGAGAAGTCGAAAAAGTAAGCTTTTAGTGAATAGTGCCGTGTTTAAGTTATTTCGAATTGGCAAAGTTTAAGGGTGTCCTTTGTAACGGTAAATAACTAGTCAATTGATTTGCAAGGCGCAACCAACATGGTCATTCCTTCAATAGAACAGATAAAGAGGTTTCTTTCCGGAATTGACCGTTCTTTTCTTATGCTGAACATCCTCATTTTTTCGGCTTTCGTTGCGCCGCTTTTGATAATTTATTGCTTCGTTCCTTATGGTGACATCTCTTTCAACGCTCTCTGGAAGGGCAGAGCGCCGTACTTTCTCTTTATTTGGTTGCTTTTCTTGGAGGCAATCCTCGGATGGAAAAAACTCAAAACAGAACGCCCCACAGGTTGGACCAAAAAAAGAGTGCTAACTGCAGTAATAATGATTTTGCCCACATTGTACGCAGTGGGTTTGAGTTTCGGTTTACATGCCGGAATAGTGAAGCTTGGAGAAGCCGTTGGCGTGCCCATTATAAATGGCGATACATGGTATTTGACACATTCTTGGCCTTTCTCCTTTGAGTATATACTCTTCACAGCATTCTTCATAACCTCGATTTGGCTTTTGTATGGGTTTCGGGGGCTAAAGAGTTTCTCCGTCTCGTCAGTCTTTATTGGGGGTGTAGGCCTCTTCTATATGATTGACACATTCTATCCAAACGGCACCTTCACGGCTCTGCAGTTCCTTGTTCCGATTACCACATCTGGAGTTGTTGTCATCTTGAATTTTCTTGGGTATAATACGCAAACATTCCCCGCTGGCGACACGGGACTACAGCTCACGGTCACGGGGGCAAGCGGAGAACCCTATTCGGCTGTTATTGCATGGTCTTGTGCAGGGAGCCACAGTCTCTTCTTATATTCATTTATGATTATGCTGTTCCTCAGAGGCACCAGCATATCCCGCATGAGAAAGGTAATCTATGTTGTGGTAGGTGCGGCTGGAACATTTTTCGTTAACATCCTGCGGATAGTAGCGATTTATGTAATAGGAATCAATGGTGGAGGCTCACCAGCTAAACTGTTCCATGAGTTTTACGGAGAATTCTTTTTTATCGCTTGGATGTTCATCTACCTGTCTCTAGTCTTCATATCCGAAACATGGCTCATCGGCAAGATTAGCAGCTTACGAAGGCCAAAACAACCCCCCACAAAACCAACACAACCAGAACTGCCATAGCAACTTGGTAGAGGACACCCGACTGCTTTTTCAAAAGCCATATACGAGTAGATTAAGATACTTTAAGCGGTGAAGGCGGTTGTTTAAAAAAATTCTTGTAGCTCTTGATGGTTCCAAGTTGGCAGATAGGACTTTGGATTTTGCTCTCGATTTGGCTACAAAATATTCGGCAGAGATTGTGCTAATAAGCGTGTTTGATGCTCCATCAGTTTCTTTAGTAGCTCCGGGAATTGTATTTGCTCCTACTAGCACAGTCAAATATCTAGAGGAGCTCAGGGTTTTTCATGAGAAGGTCCTTTCTGAAGCTCTCAAGAAGGTGAAGAACGTTGAAGCAGGAGTGAAAGTTTCAAAAAACTGGTGCAAGGGAGGGCAGCTGAAAGGATAGTTGAAACTGCTAAAGAAGGCGCATTTGATCTTATAGTTATTGGAAGCAGAGGCTTAGGTGGAATTAAAGGATTCGTTTTGGGAAGCATCAGTGATAGAGTTGCTGATGAAGCACCATGCCCAGTATTAATAGTTAAAGAAACAGCTAGTCTCTAGCCTACCCTTTCTGTTGTAGACTGCTAAATTCTAAGTCAACTTTACTGCAAAGGTCACTTAAATTTTGATATAGTAAGTTTTCAGGAAATTGAGTTAAAGTCTTATTATATTTCGACTATTCTAAGATGACTTGAAATTCTTAAAAACCCGCCGGGAAAAGTTCATAATAGCGATCTGCATCTTAGCCTTCATCTTTTCACTGCTTGCAGTAATCTTCACAGTTTTTGGGATGACACACTGGGATGTTGGTGAAACAGTAAAGTTAACACGAGAAATCTTCGAGACGTACGGTCTACTTTGGGGAGGAGCAATAATCGGCTTAATGCACTTCATCGGTGTAATCATCTTTCCATTAATTCTACTATTTCTAATGAGTAAAATAGAGGATGACACGCATGCATCCATCGTTAATTTGATGATTATCTTAGTCTGGCCTTTAATTGAAGCTTATGCAGTTTTTGTTCTTTCATCAGGTTTTCTTGATATGGCCACTGATCTTTTTATGTTAATTTCATATCTACAAGGGAGACCAAGGGGATTACCATTTCCAGCTTCTACTATTAATTACATAGCTATCTCCTTGTCTTTATTGGTCCTAATTATTTCTGCTTCACTTAAAATCTTGGAATACAGAAGATCCGGTTTTGCGAAAAGGCGAGAAAATTAAGCTGATTTTAACCTTTATGTTCCAGAGGCTACAATCAGCACTCACTATTTCTGCACAGTTTACCCTAACCTAAACACATAAAAAACATTCCCCCTTTAATGCACGCGAAAACGATAAGTAACAAAGAGCATCTCATTACGCGATTTGGGTAAATTGTAGGTTGATCCTGCTAAGAAATCCTGTGTACACACATATTAGATTTTGCAGGATAGTGTCATTTCTTATACTTGTTTAGAATTTTTAGAAACGCTTCCGCTTGGTCGGAGTTAGGTTGCTCAGACTTTAAATGTAATTGTCTCTCTCTCCCTCGAACAGTCGATGTTCTTCTCTGTCCAGATTTGATCCTGAGTTCCTTTGCAACAGTCTTAACAGAGGTCAGTTTCTTTAAGGCTGTTAGCCAAGCTGCCGCTGTGACATCAGTGTGAAATATCCAATCTCTGCTTACATCGATTGCTTGATTTGGACAGACTTTTTGGCATGCAGAACAGAAGATGCAAAACTCACTGAAGACCTGAGGTTTGTCATTTTCAATTTGAATCGTGTGAGTGGGACATATTTCGGCACAAGCCATGCATCCTTCAGGACAGAGATCTGTATTCAACTCAATGCTGCCCCTAAAGGGTTTTCTAACCTGTATTGCGTCATGATCACAGGCTAACTCACAGCGTTTGCAATAAAAGCAAAGTGATTCTGTGATCTGCACGTTTGTTATTCGGTCTTGTCCCTTCTCTGATTTTTTGGTTACTCTGATTGCTTCTGTAGGGCACTCTTCTTGGCATTTGGCATCGCATTCTGGATCACATTTTTCCTTTGTAATGTTAATTTCTTTCAACAAGACTGGAAATGCCTCATTTTTTACAAAGGTGGAGATTTCTTTTCCATCAACCTCCATATCTAAGGCGTTTAAGGGACACAGTACTGCACATTCGCCACAGAGGATACAGGAATCGATGTCAAAATCGATTGTTGGCTTCTTTTCTAAATGCCCATTAACAACTAAGGGTGGTTCCTCCTTTATCGCCTCTTCGGGACAGATTTTACTGCATAAACCACAACCATTGCAGAGGTTCTTGTTAAGGCGCAAAAGATACTTTCTTGTGAGAAACTCTCTCTCTATCCTGATTTCTTGTGAATTTTCGTATTTAATTGGATTCCCGCGCAAATTATTCACCAACCATTGTTTCCACATCTTTCTTGGGTGTTGTCATGTCCTCCTAACTAGGCTGTTACCTGCAACTTTTTGGGGGTCATACGGTCAACAGTTTTTTCGATTTCTTCTTTGGTAGCGCCCTCAACGATTCTTTGCATCTCCTTTATTTTTGAGGCAAACTTCGCCCCTTCTGCTGCACTTATCCATGCCAATTGGAGGCGATTTTTGTCCAAACCCAACCTTTCCATTTTTTTCCACAATTTTTCAACCCGCTTCTTGGTTTGGTAATTGGCATTAATGTAGTGGCAATCATTGAGGTGACAGCCTGCAACTAGCACTGCTGCAGCTCCTCTGGAGAAAGCTCTTTCAACAAACTTTGTTGATACCCTGCCTGAGCACATGGTTCGGATGATTCGGACGCTCGGAGGATACTGCATCCTACTTACTCCAGCAAAATCCGCTCCTGCATAGGAGCACCAGTTGCAACAGAAAGCTATTATCTTCTTGTCAGCATCTTTTTCTGTTGCTGCGTTTATCTGCGCATATATCTGCTCGTCAGTGAAGTGTCGCATCTCTATTGCGTTGAAGGAACATTCTGCACCACAAGTACCGCATCCTGCACAGGCCGCTTCAACTACTTTGGCAATTTTCTTCTCCTTATCCACAGTGATGGCGTTATAGGGGCAGACTCTGGCGCACAAACCGCATCCCATGCATTTTTCCGGTAGCATCTTAGGTGTTAGTGCTTCGACAGTAACTTTTCCTTTAGCCATTAGAATGCCTGCACGGGCTGCTGCGGCGCTTGCTTGTGTCACGCTATCTTTGATGTCTTTAGGACCTTCTGCGCAACCAGCAAGGAAGACTCCTCCTGTTGGGGTATCTACTGGCCTCAATTTCGGGTGAGCTTCCATGAAGAAACCATCTGAAGTCTTTGACAATCTTAAAAGCTGCTGAACTTTTCCGCTGTCATCTCTAGGTCGAAGACCGATGGATAGAACCACCATGCCCACATTTATAGTGTATATTTCTTTCTCGAGAGTATTTTCTCCAACCAACCACAAGTTCTTAGATTTTCTATCCTCAATTATTTCAGCTGGCAATCCACGTATGAAGATGACGCCTGCTTCTTTTGCTCTTCTAAAAAGGTCTTCGAAGCCTTTTCCAATTGCTCGTATGTCTATGTAAAAAACATAGATTTTGACGTCTGGCCAATGTTCTTTGATGAGTAATGCATCCTTTATAGTATTCATGCAGCATACGTTGCTACAGTATGGGTTGCCTCTCTTCTCAGAACGAGAACCTATACATTGTATGAAAGCAACTTTTTTTGGAATACGCAAATTACTAGGTCGGACTAGACGACCTCCAGTAGGTCCCCCCGCGTTTATAAGCCGCTCAAATTCCAACGAGGTTATTGTATTAGGAAACCTAAGATAACCATACTCCATCAAGGAGACTGGATCAAATACATCTAACCCAGTGGCTACAATAATTGTCCCAACTTTCAGCTCAACTTCTTCCGCCTTGTCATTGAAAATTATGGCATCAGGGCCACAAACTTCCTTACACTTTGCACAAGTATTCTCACCGAGACCAATACAACATTTCTCGTCAATTAGATAACGTGCGGGAACGCTCTGAGGAAAAGGGATGTAGATTGCTTTTCGCCACGTAAGTCCTACCTCAAATTCGTTGGGAATTTCCACTGGGCACACGTCAACGCAATCGCCACAGGCTGTGCAATCCTTTGTAACATATGTTGGCTTTTTCAGAACCTTAACTTTGAAGTTTCCAATGTATCCGCCAACCTCGGTAACCTCACTGTTTGTCAATAGTTCGATGTTTGGATGTTTTCCTACATCCGACATTTTTGGCGCTAGGATACATATGGAACAGTCCATAGTTGGGAAAGTCTTATCGATCTGAGCCATTTTCCCACCAATGCTGGGGCTCTTCTCCACAAGGTAGACTTTGTAGCCAGTATCTGCCAAATCAAGAGCGGCCTGAATACCGGCAACTCCTCCTCCAATGACTAACGCCTTTCTTGTCACCGGGACAACGGCCTCTTCCTGTGGTTCCATCAGGGCTGACCTCGCGACGGCCATGCGAACTAGGTCTTTGGCTTTCGCTGTAGCCTTTTCTGGTTCATACAGGTGTACCCAACTGCAGTGTTCTCTAATGTTAGCCATCTCGAAAAGATACTTGTTCAGCCCTGCCTCTTCGCAGGTCCGTCTGAAAGTTGGTTCGTGAAGTCGGGGAGTGCAGGATGCTACTACAACTCGGTTGAGGTTATGTTCCTTGACGTCTTTCTTGATTGTTTCTTGTCCTGGATCCGAGCAGGTGTAAAGGTTGTGCTTCGAAAGCACTACATGGGGAAGCGTGGAAGCGTATTCCGCTACATCCGCACAGTCCACTGAGCCGGCTATGTTTTTTCCGCAGTGACAAACATAAACTCCAATGCGGATATCCTCGTTGGATTTAGGCGAAAGTTTAGAAGCTTTCATTTTCTCCCCCCAAAAGTTCTTTCAGCAAACTTAAGAGGGCCCAGCGTGACCCCTTTCAGGTAACAGTCTATGGAGAATGCTGCTTGTTTTCCAGCTAGTATGGCTTCCATAAGGGTTCCTGACCCTAATACCGCGTCTCCTCCAGCAAAGATGCTAGGCGAACTTGTCTCTAAGGTAAATGGGTCTGTTGCTATTGTTCTCTGTTTTGTGATCTCAATTATTTCTGGAAGAAAACCTGTATTGGGAAATTGACCTATTGCTATGATTACGCTGTCAGTTTTTATTACGAAATCGGAACCTTGAATTGGAACTGGATGTCTACGACCAGTTGCATCAGGCTTGCCTAGCTCCATTTGCGCACATTCAATTGCAGTTACCTTATCATTTTCGCCTAAAATTCTTTTAGGAGCAACCAAGAATTCGATTTTTACTCCTTCTTCTTCAGCTTCTTTAATTTCCCAAGGGCTCGCGGGCATCTCCCCTTTGGACCTTCTGTATAAGATAGTGGCTTCTTTGGCTCCAAGTCTCAGGGCAGTTCTGGCTGAATCAACAGCAACGTTGCCTCCGCCAATTATTGAGACCTTATTTGGCAACTCGACTTCTTTCATATTAGCTTTTTCCAGAAACTCAAGGGCATGAAAGACACCGTTTAGTTCTTCGCCTTCAATTCTGCCATTTTGTTCTTCATGAGCGCCTGTAGCTACGAATATGGCATCGTATCCTCCTTCAAGAAGCTTGTTTACCTTTAGGTTTCCGCCAATAGCCATGTTGGTCTTAATTTCAACTCCTAAATCTTTTATGCACATAATGTCAAAATCAACAATTTTCTTAGGAAGTCGATATTCTGGAATGCATCTTCTTAGCATCCCGCCAGCTGAGGATAATGCCTCGAAGATCGTTACAGAATATCCCTTTTTGGCAAGATCGTGAGCTGCCGAAAGTCCGGCAGGACCTGAGCCGATGATTGCGACTTTGTCTCGATACGCTGGAGTGATGGGTTGCGCTTTCCTTTTTACAGCTTTATAGGTGAAAATAGTGTGTTGAATAGCCTCCTTGATTAATTGTTTGTTGGTTATTACACGTTCTGGATGAAAACCGACATAGCAGCATGAACCTAGGAGTGGAAGTCTATCTCTAACTATTTCCAAAGCTTTGTGAAATCCTTCCATGTAGCCGCATTCGACAGCAAATCTTCTGAGGGCTTGAAAAATTTCGGGGAGGTTTAGGCTTTGTGGGCACCGTCTATAACAACGGTAACACCAAGCACACAGCCATAATTCGGCTGATTTTAGGATTTTTTCATCGCCTGTAGGTAGACTTTGAAGTAATGTCCTCGGATTGTAATGTTCTGGGAGTAATTTTGCAACTGGACAACTTGCAGTACAAATGCCGCATCCGTAGCAGTTCTTCAGTTTTTCAAAGTCGAGAATCTTATTTAGGACTGTCTCTAGACTTAGAGTTTTTTCGCTTTTTTGCAACTTGTCTGTAATTATTTTCAATTTCTGCGCGCTAGTCGGGACCAACATGTTCTTTCCATCCTTTTTGCTATAGAATTTCTTGGTGCTCACCCAGCGGAGTAACTGGCTGTCGATGCTTCTGTGAGCCTGTTTTTCTCGGCAAGTTTGATGGCTTCGTCTAGCCATTTCAAGGTTTTTTCGATTTTTGCTCTCGATCTGGGGACTAATGAGGCCAGATTCTTTTTTACAAACATGCCATAGATGAGAATCTCTATTGGGTTGGGTTCAGAAAAGGCCTCAAGGAGAAGGTTTAATGATTTTTCTATTTTTGGTTTCTCGTGGAACTCTTGGAGGACGCCATTTTTTTTCGCTGGTTCATTTTCAATGTGTGATAAATCGTTTGCAGCTTCTGATAGTCTCAAGTTTTCTTTAATCAGCTTGTTTACTGTGGTTTTTCGAAGGTTTTTATCAAACTCTTTTTGTGTAACTATATCCAAGGCTCCTTCTGGGCACCATTCAACGCATTGTGGGTCGCCGTCACAGAGATCGCATATCATTACTGTTTCTTTTTCTGGGTTCAGAGTAATGGCACCATAAGGACAGGCTTCTATGCACCATCCGCAGCAGTCGCACTTTTCTTCATTTACCATTATAACGCCGGTCTTCTCAGATTGAGTGAGACAGTCTTGGGGACAAGCAATTACGCATGGGGTGTTTTCGCATAGCCTACATACTACTGCCATGTTAATGAGCCGATACAGTCGAAGTATCTTTATTCTTGAGCAGCGAGGATTGTACACGTTTTCTCTTTTTAATGCGCATATGAGCTCACAGACTCCACAACCAGTACATTTCTCTAGATCGGCTGCAACAAATTTCCTTTCATTTTCTGCCGATTTCTTTAAGATCTGCATTTCTAGTCTCCTTTCAATAAAGCTGTTAGTTCAGGGAATGGCTCACCGAGGTCTTTTTTGCACCCGTGTTTCTTTCCATGATTCTCGTATTTTGAAACATTCTTTGTGTGCACACCTATTCTGTTGGGTTCATTTTCTAATTTTGATCCGCAATAAGGACAAAAATTGAAGTGGTTCGGAAAAGTATGGTGACTGCATCCGAAGGGGCATTTCATCATCATGAATCACTCCGTTTTAGCATTTCTGGTCCTGCGTAAATTTGTTATTATGAATTAGTTATTGTGTGGTGGGAGGTAAGATTTAGGGTTAGATATAGGAGATAATTTAGGAAAGAGTCACATGAAGTGTTACCGATTAGCATGGTTATAACAATGTTTTACGTATTGGATTGTGAGTAACACAAATTGTGACTTATTTCCACAATGAAAGCAGCAAAACGTCTATTTTACAAGTGTTCAATTAACAAATCGTTCACCTATCACTTTAATCTTGACACTTTAGGTCATGTGTCTTAGTGACTTTCTCCTCATTTTTTGTGGAAATGAGTTACAATTTAGGTAACTACTATTTAGAACCCGAAAAATTACATTTTTAGACGATATTAATTGGTAATATCTGGTGTGACTTGTTACACGTGTAAATGTTGGTGCACACGAGAAATAATATGCGGTACTTGATGAGAATAGTAATTATGAGTTCTGAAGATATCCGTGTCTATGTACTCATTGAGCTTCAACCAGGGAAAGAGAGAGAGTTCGCTGAGGAACTATTGTCTAAAGGGTTGATCTTAGACTCTAAAGTGGAACGGTTGGATTTTGTTCACGGATCTTATGATTTCATTATTGCGTTCAATGGAAAAATGAAAGATGTAGATCGAAGAATTATGGAGATGAGAAAATCTCCATATATACGCAAGACGGAAAGCCAGATATGCTTCGAAGTGATCACCTGGGACGAATTAGAAAAGAAAGTCCATGAAGAAGAAATGATTAATATCTAAATAAAAAAAAGAGATGGGGCATCCGATTACTCAAACCTTTTGAGATAGATTGGTTTGTCTAATCCACATTTGTTTCCACAGACTAGTAAAAGTCTGTTATATGCCCTTTTTTCACTTGTCCGTTTCTCGCCTTTGAAGTAAAGAATCTCCTTTTCCATCATTTCTATTTCGAATTTAATTTTTTCATTCCTATCTGAGAGGATGGTCTACCCCCAAACCAAACTAATGAGTGTCAAATATTAATTTTTTACTGGTAAAATTATTCCTTTAGGAATAAGCACTTCCGAAAAACCCGATTTACCTAGACTTAGAACTTTTTCTAACCTGATCAATCTAATTAAGCCCATTATGATTCATGCTCGACACCTTTTGTAAGTAACGTTTGTATCCATCTCCAAAATTCTCAATTGACTCCATGTCTGCTTTCGGCACTACGCAAAGGAGAAAACAAAAGGTATTTCTTGTTAAAAAACAAATAATATGATGAACTGAATAAGAGATGTCTCAAGGGGTGTTGTGATTGTCAAGATTGAATAAGTTTATTGTTTTTTTTTGATTGTTTTGGTTGTTTTGTTGTCTGTTGTTGGAGTTGTTTGGTATCTTGCTTCGGGGTCTAAGGAGGATTGGTTAGCTACGAATGTTAAGCCAGTTACCCCCGATTAGCTCACTAGTGCTGACGGAGTCGTAACGAAGATTTTTTTGGTTAATGCTTCTGCAAGCTATAGTTTTTGGAGAGAAAACGATACAATTATAGCCTATATTTATGAACCGCCACCACCCGGTGTAGAGCCTATAAACCCTGTCGTTAAAACAGGCGACCCCATGTTCATAATAAATGCAACAGTTAGAAACGATTATCCCCCAGAGAATTCTAGGGTTTGTAACGATGTTTTCACCAACGAAAGTTATTCTTATGTTTCTTTAGATGCCAATGTATTCTGTGAGAATGGAACTGAAATCCCATCCGTAAACACTGATGCCCGTAAAGGAATGATTGGTTACGTGTTCAAATTAGGAGTTAATAAAACAAGAACTGTTGAGATACCTTTAGCAACCGAAAGCAGAGACATAGCCTATTACGAAATTTACGTTCATTATGCATGGAGTAATCCCAGATAAGCAACTATTAACCCATAGACATATTTCACGTCAAAAGATTTTTAGAGAATAAGAAACTCGAAGCCATCGAACTCTACACTTATTTACTCAACTTTGAAAGCGACGAGTGGCACGCAGCAACCATCATGAACCTTGATGAGATGAAAAAACTTATAGAGCAAGGCTTTGAATATGTGACAGATACCAAAATCGGAGAAACAACCTATAAACTGTTCAGGAAGAAGAAACTATGGCAACCAAGTTAGGAGAAGTAGCCGGTATCCCTGTAGTCAAAAAAGACGAAAGGGGATACATTCTAAAAACTGGAACAATAATAGATGATACATTCGCTGAAATGTTCCCCATGTGGGCAGGCAGGATATTGATAACTGCTGCCAATGAGAAGTGGGCTTTAATTGCGGCAAGAACCGCAACTGGATTTGCATCCTCAATTATTATGTCACCAGCAGAAGCGGCATTAGAAGGCACAGTGTCGCCCAAAGAAACCCCGGATGGACGCCCAGGAGCAATTATCCAAATCTACCACACAACAAGGAGCGGTCTCAAGGCCCAGATGAGCCTGAGAATCGGACAAAGCATCATGACATGCCCAACCACAGCAGCCTTCGACGCTCTACCTAAGGCAAAAAGAAGACTGAAAGTGGGAAGAAGCCTGCGCCTCTTCGCCGACGGCTTCCAGAAGAGCGACGAGATTGCGGGAAGGAAAGTTTGGCGCATCCCAATCATGGAAGGCGAATTCATGGTTGAAGACAACTTCGGCGCCATGAAGGCTGTTGCCAGCGGAAACATCATAATCTTGGCGAAAGACTGGAAGGCCGGTCTCAAAGCGTCAGAGGATGCTAAAGCGGCAATTAGCAAGAATGTTCGGGGGGTAATCATGCCCTTCCCAGGCGGGATCTGCGGATCAGGCTCTAAGGTTGGATCCGTGAATTACAAGCTTCCCGCATCCACCAATCATCCGTACTGTCCGACAGTGAAGAAGCTTGTACCAGACACCGTGGTTCCTGAGGACGTTGAAAGTGTCTACGAGATAGTGATAAATGGCTTGAACCAGAAGGTTGTGAAAAAGGCTATGGCTGAAGGAATAAAGGCGGCAGTTAAAGTTCCAGGCGTTGTAAAGATTACAGCTGGAAACTACGGAGGCAAGCTTGGTCCGTTCCGAGCTTATCTAAAAGAGATACTGGAGCTGGAGTAGCCCGCCAGAGGCTAATCCTGCAATTTTATGTATTCTTTACCTTTGCCTTCAGGAGAACCAACCAAGACACGGTACGATTCTCGGCTGGTTCCCTTGTCCAAGACACGCTCAAGTTTGCCCATAGCTATGATTACGTCGCCGGTTTCAGCTAGACTGTCATAGAGACTCTCGTAAGAAACCACCTCAGTTATCTTCCCTAACCGAGGACCCTCCATAACATTCACTTCTTCTAGTTGATAGATTGCGGGAAGAAACAGCGAGTCTCTATTGTTGCATACAACCGCGCGGATCGTTACTTGACTACAGGGATAGTGAATCTTTTGTCCATATCTTTCCGCAACCTCGCTTTCCAGCTTAACTGGATGAATAGAGAACCATGTATCCTCAAAAAATCCGAGGTTCCACTTCCGTTCATATATCTTCGATGCTTCCGCAGCCGTCAACGGATATTGCCTAGATTTCTTGGCACACCACCATTCAAGAGGTTTTCCCACGACACGTTTAATAGGCATTTCAGAGTTGCGGTTTTCGGTTAAGGTATTTCTTAGTGCCCAGCTGTTCTTTATGCCATATACTGTTATGTCGAGATCCGAAAATGTGGGTTGATGAATATCGAGAAGAAGAGAGCCGGTTACCCCGAAAGAGCCGCTTGGCACACCACTTATCTCCTCCAAAAACTTTGTGAATCTAATCAGTTTTCTCTGCAGCGAATCTGACTGTGAAGCTAGTCTCAGTTGAGAAAGTTTTGGTTCTGGTTTGAAATGCGTTTCTATGTTCTTGTGGGGAACAGCGGTTAGCGTAATGTTGTCTACGTGGGAATGAAACAGGTAATGAGGATAGTTTCGCTCTAGAAAATTGAAGGTTTTCAGCAGGTTTGGAATCGTATATTTCTGTAATATTCGGCTGAATTTTTTTTCGCCTTTTCCCCAGACTCCGGATTCTGATGGGACATATTTAAGGTAGGAGATGACTCGTTTTGGTGGGTGCAATGGTCCAACTACACAGAAGAAAAATCCTTCGTTGGTTTGAAGGAAATCCCGGTCCCTGAAACCTTGCATACTCTCATTAGCCCTAAGGCAATTATTATATTTGGTCTTTAGACAGAAGCAAAATAGGCTATTGATATGGTTATTGCATCGTACAGTCCATGCATCCAAGCTGTGGTGGTGGTATTTCCATCAGTTTTCTGCCATATATAACCCAAAACCAAACTAACAACAAATACGGGAATTATAGCACGCAAAGAATTGAGTCCATGCAAGAGCCCAAATAAGATCGAGGCAATCAACAATCCCCCTGCTTTCCCAAACGAATTTTCGAACCCTCTCTGAACGAAACCTCTAAAAGCTAATTCTTCAGCTGGCCCAACTAGAGCCAGTGAGAGACCAACTATGGCAACCAGTTGAAGCAAGTTACGAGGCAGCAGAACCTGCACAAGGTCTTCCGCCATCGGGTCTGGACCAAGAATAAATTCTTCAATGACAGAAATGGTGACAGCAAGCAGAATAAGGAACACTGCAGCAACCGATACAAGCAACAGGATGTTGAGTTTTGGCTTTTTCAAACCCAGATCTTTCAAACTCGCACCTTTATGTTTAGCAAATATTAGTGTGATTCCGAGGATTATGCCTTCATTGATTGGAAGAGATATGAGAGCAATTGGAAAAGTCAATTCTTGATAGTCGAGTCCCATGCCAAGCAAAATGAAAGCCACAATAATTCCCCCCAGAAGAATTCCGCCAGCCAATGCAAGATAACAAAAGAATGCTATTTTCGCCTTCCAACCCGATTGATTCTCCATCTGCGTTCCTCCACAGCAAATTTCAATTAGTCGAGATTTCTATTAACAGTTACCTCTCTTCCTTTCCAGAAACAGCCCTTTGTCAAGTTGTCAATCTGGGAACGTAATTGTCTATTTTTAATGTTCATTCAGGAAAACTTAAAGATAATAAGGGATGGAAGATTGGGAGAGGAATATACTCATCGAAGTTACTTCATTTCACCGTGGAGATGGACAATTTGGATGCAAAAGATTGGATTCCTAGAGACGGAGAAACCCTTCTCACGAGAGAGAGCCATATCTTCTACGTTTTTGGGTATAAGCATCCGGACAATCGCGTATTCGCTTTTCTGAAATACATTCCCTCCAACTTGAAGTCCATTTTTCCAATACGTTTTCTCAGACAGAAGTGGAAACTTGGAAACATAGAACTAGCCAGACCAGAGAAACTCTACACAGCCAAGAACTATCAAACGTTCTCGGAAACTTTTCGACGCAGATTTCCTAATTACCTGTATTCTTGTCCATATCTGAACAAGGAAGTTTTGAGCGTTCCATATGAAAATATAGAAAGAGTTTATCTGCCAAACGAGTGTCTACAGAAGCTCGTCAAAAGAGATAAGAAAGATAGGCTGCAAAAAGAAGCTGTTGAGCTTGTCTCGCTTCTCTCCAACGAATCGCAGGTGGCCCTCGAAGATTTCGGAATCCACGGGTCTGTTGGGCTAAATATGCATTCAGTATATTCTGACATTGACCTTGTGGTTTACGGTTCTCAGAACTTCAGGAAATTAGAGAGAACTGTTGATAGGCTTGTTGGGGAAGGCCGGTTGAAGTATGTTTTCACTAAGAAGATTGATAGGGCAAGGAAGCATCGTGGACGCTATGAAGATAGGCGTTTCGTGTATAATGCGGTGAGAAAGCCTGAGGAGATCAATGCCCAGTATGGACGATTCAGATATATGCCCATTAAGAATGTCACATTCAGTTGCATGGTTGTTGATGACAGCGAGAACATGTTTAGACCTGCAATCTACCAGATCAGGAACTACCAACCAGACGACCCAGCGTCAGAACTTACGGAAGAGCAAGTTCCAACAAAGGTTCTCTCGATGATTGGATACTACAGAAATGTGGCTCGTCAGAGAGAAGGCATCAAGGTTTCGGGAACGCTGGAATGTGTAGAAAACGTTGAAACAGGCGAAGCATACCATCAGGTTGTGGTGGGAACTGCCACACGCGAGAAAGAGTATATTGAACCCCTTTTACGTTGATTGTGGAGACGAATAAGTTGTTGAAGCTTAGAGACCGTGACGCTATAGTTACTGAGGACGGGATAATTTTTCGGGTTTACGGCTACATCCACCCTTCTAACGCTTATGTCTGTGACCCAGAATACGCGTCAGCAAACATCTTCCAGTCCCCGAACCCCAGAGCTCGTAGAGGAAAAAAACAACCACTCTACTACAAATTCTTCGCAGACGAGGGACTAAACTTAGTTCGCGAAAAATATCCACAATACACAATTTTTCATGAACCCTTGCAGAAATGTCTAGTGGGAGTAAATGAAGAAGATATAATGGAAGCCCGGAAACCAGACGTCGGATTGCGAAAGCAGATTGCAAAAGAACCTGAGGACGCTCTTCACAGAGCGTTAGAGGACCTCTTTGCACTGGTTTCATCCAAGTCAGGATTATCGGAAATAGATTTCGGAGTCTTCGGGTCTCTCCTTCACGGTTTCTATCACCCCAACTTTTCAGACTTGGACCTCATCGTTTACAGCAGAAAAAAACTGAAAAAACTTTGTGGGACGTTAGAGGACCTTTATCTGGAAGACGACTCTCTGCGAAATGAGTTTTCTAGCAAAAAGGCTATTCAGGGAAAGAATTGGCAGTTCGTGAATTACAGTCCGAGAGAGTATCTTTGGCATCAACAAAGAAAAATGATCTACAGTCTTTTCAAACCTAAAGCTGGAAGGAGAGTTGTTAAGGCAGAGTTTGAGCCAGTGAAGGAGTGGAATGAAATCTGCAATGAATACAACAAGGATACGCGGATAATCAATGTAGGCTGGATCAAGGCAGTAGCCGAGATAAGTGACGATGCCGATGCTCCATTTATTCCATCGATTTACCAGATTGAGGTTCGCGATGTCATAGAAGGACCGAAAGTTGACGAGATTAAGCGGATATTCTCGTATATGGAGGAGTTCAGGATGCAGGCGAAACGGGGTGAGCAGGTTCTGGTTGAGGGAAATCTTGAAAAAGTAGTTACCCGAACCAAGGTGTTCCATCAAATCACGCTAACTTATGGTCCTCGCTACTACGAACAAACCGTAAAGGTCATCAAAAACTGAAATAACGTACGTTCTATTTCATTTGATTGTGAGGAAAAGGAGAAGAATTCACATGTGTACAAATTCAGGCGAAAACAAGAATTTGTGGTTTGACGAACTCAGTATGAAAGAAGCAGAGAAAGCGGCTGAAGAGGGCAAAGTTGTTATTATTCCTTGTGGAAGCGTCGAAGAACATGGCACTCATCTACCGCTTTGCACAGACAGTCTTCAAGCAGAGTATGTTGCTCTAGAAGTCGCCCAGAAAGCTGACTGCCTAGTTGCGCCGCCCTTAAGGTACGGTGTCTGCAATTCCACAAGAAACTTTCCCGGCACTCTTACGCTAAGCTTTGATTCATTGCGCAGCATAATGACTGATATTCTAGAGGAACTCATCCGCAATGGCTTCAAGAGATTGCTGATCATAACCGGCCATGCGGGTAGATCACATATGACTGCGCTCAAACTTGCAGCCAAAGAGGTCGTAACTAAGCATAAGAACGAAGCCGGAAAATCCCGAATCATAGTCTGCTCAGATTACGACTTCGCATTCGACCTTAAAGGCAAAGAATTTGATGAAAGAGATTCCCACGCTGGCACAATCGAGACTTCAAGAGTAATGGCCATTCGATCAGACCTGATAAAAGGAAAGGGAAAACGAAGCTTTCCAAACCTGCCAAGGTTCGAGATAATTCCAGATCCTGAGCGATACTTCCCAAGTGGAGTGATGGGCGACCCGACAATAGCATCGGCTGAGAAAGGACAACGAATAAACGAGTACATAATAGAACAAATCGTAAAACTTGTTGAAGAATTGAAGCGATAAACAACATGTGTATGTGGTCTCAACGATTTGACTTGGAACAAGAAGCCCTGATCTGCTGTAAGACATCAGAATGAAGTTAGTTTCACATGCTGATAGCCGCGTACGTAGTCGTAAACTTCTTTGGGAGAATATCCGAAGGGACTTAGGATGTTTGAAGCCGCTGAATATAGAAGCGAAAGGTACTTTTTGACATCCGCACTGGTTTGCTCTTCAATCAACTCTTTCGCTTTAACTCTTCTTTCGTAACGTCTGTTCTCTGCACTAGTAAATAGAAAACGGACACTTTTTCCAGCTGAGACTTCAACCCCCTCTTTCAATAGCTGCTCAGCAGCAATCAATTGACTGACCTTCTGGGTATAGTTTTCTGGCTCTTTGGAAAGTCGCTTTGTAACGATTAAATCCCAGACTGGCACTTTTCCATCCAGCAGTCTTCTTCGGTACTCTCGTATTACTTTCAAGGCATCAGGTATTTTCTCAACAAAGGCCACAGAATCGTCTGCAGAAGATAACACCTTAATCATATCCATCTGAGCAGCATAAACGAATTTAGGAGTGTCTCTTCTCCTCACCTCAAGTCCCCTAACTTTGATACTGCCGTCTTCTTTGACGCCGTAATATCTGTTCAGCACTGGAACGTTTGGATGTATTTTAGAGGGAAGAAACACTATCCATTTGTAACAGCCTCCAAAATCTAAAGGCACCCCAACCTCTTCACTCACCTCATCACATAAACTAACATAATCGTTTAGGTCCACCTCCTCATTCTTCAACCATAAAGAATCGACGATGCCATGAATTACGCTAAATCCCCTCTTCTCGGCAATATGAGCAGCTTTCAATAGTGCTTGTCTACCGAAGGCGCAGACACCCATGTGACCGTCAACAGTGCCGAACTTAGCATTTCTATACCCCAAATAGCCAAAACACGTCACCAATATCCATTTTAAGGCACCTTGACGGCTATTATAGACCTCTCGCAACGCATCATTCGACGTTTCTTTAGCCAGCCTTTTGTAACATAGCCGCTTCTTCACTGCAAAACTCAAGACCTTAGCAACAATTCCGTTTCTCTTCTCGCAGATGTGGTAATCAAGCTCAGGAATCCGCAGCTTCGAATCTGGACAGCAATCACAAAGAACAGTTTCGGCAGATATGTTGTACTTGGCCATTAATGACGGATACATTGAAGAAAAATCAACTTCACCAACCTTTTCGTGGATGCCCATTCTAGGCTCATAGACAAAACCTCCACGGTCTCCAACAAGAAGGTCATATGCCGATTTGAAGGCTTCCGCAACAAGTTTGTTTCGTGGAATCAGAAACTCGTCTTTCATTGCCTGATAATACTGAAGAGATGACATACTAGTTCCAATTGAAGACCGTGAAGCTCTATGCAGGGGCACTCTGCAGGTTCTGGCAATCTCGATTAATCCGTAAATGCCGCTTTCTCTCAGGATGAAAGTGTTGTTCTCGTCGATGTGGATTCTGCCGTACAGCCTTCGCGTGGGAGAACGATAATAGGTTCTACCATACGAGAAATATGATCTGCCTCGCCTGTACTTAGCAACAAGGGGAACTTCTTCTCGGCTCAGAATGAACTCGTTCAAC
This sequence comes from Candidatus Bathyarchaeum sp., assembly GCA_020344315.1. Lineage (GTDB taxonomy): Archaea > Thermoproteota > Bathyarchaeia > Bathyarchaeales > Bathyarchaeaceae > Bathyarchaeum. Next base: position 273,816 of record CP070820.1, on the reverse strand, counting down.
ACATTGTTAACCAATGCTCTTTTGGCAAGATAAGGAAAAATGAATGAGTCGCCACCCTTCGTTAATAATATGTCTGGGTCAAGTCTTCTAACTTTCTTGACCAGCTGTAATAGTTTATCCTTCTCATCACCAGAATCTATCAATACCTCTTTTTCGTCGCTGGAAAGAACTATTGCTTTTAACGGATCGGAAAAACGGGCTATTCTTTTTTTCTTATTGATCTCTAAGCTGGCTCGGGTTATTCTTAGAGATGGAATCAGGTAATTAGTACTTTCAACGGAGTCCAGAAGACGGATTCTCAAGCGGTATTCTTCAACTTCTGCTTCCATAAAGGCTAAAGGAAAAAGGTCTCGCTCATAGAGGTAGGCTTGAGCGGGCTTTAAATCGCAGTTGTGCACCTGAAAATGTCGGTGGCGCCCAATTTGTAAGATTCTGCGAACAAAGAAGGGCTTTTGCTGATAATCTTTCAGCGTGACCTCAAGAACTTTCGCTTTTCGGTTAGTGATTGGGATGATGTACTTGTAAACAAACCTGCAAGAAAGCATGGGCTTATTCGAGAAGAGTTGGGATAGAAGTTTCTTCAAATCCTCTTCTCTGCCCGAGACATAGATTCTTGGATCAAATTCGTCTAGTAACCGTATTCTTTGACCGTTCTCTGCGATAATCCAGACGCTCATCTGTCCGATTGCTGAAGGATAAATATCGAAAATCCAACCTTTAACACGCTTAAGGTTAGGTGGGTTGCTTTCTTTTTGCATCCAGCATCTTCTCTAATCTGTTCAGCATCTGTTGTTGATGCAAAAGAATCGACATCACCATTGGCTCAAACAGTATAGGACGTGTGGCGTTACTTCCCGCAGACGCATAGTTTCTGCATATATCTATCAGCTGCTCGAAAGCTATTCTCTCGTCTCTGCGTAGAGCTCTTGCAAAGCTACTCCATTTCTGCAGTTCCCGATCCAGAGCCATTCTGTAAGATTCAATGGTTCTCCCCACATTCAAGCCCCCACGAAATTGGAGAGTATAACGTTCTTGGAGGGAAAATCCATGCTTCCTAACTTGAGATGCGGATGTTTTTCTAAAACAAATCGCTGACCATACCTAGATGGTTTGATTGAGGCTACAACCTTGCTACGTCCACAAACTGCTGTCTTGAAGAAGAGATTACGCCTTGCTGAGTGATTGGGAAGATAAGTTGCAATCAATATGACCTGATTTTCTTCCGCGAATTTTGAGAGATGAGTTGTCACCTGATTAAAGATTTCTTTAGATTCTTTTTTTGGGACATCCTTGTCTAGGTATAGTCTCGCAATGTCTGAAATTATTACAAGTTTCGCATCGCACCGGTCTATCGCTGCCTCTAGTCTGTCAAGAAGCAAGGAAGTAATCTGATAGGCTGTAAATGCTCTAGAAATGAATATTCTTCCTAAGACTTCACTAGGGTCAAGCTCGTGAAGTTGAGCTAAAGTGGAAATCTCATACAACCTGAAGGTGTTACCTCCGTCAACAAACACTACATTTGTTCCTAGACCCCCAAGCTGATGGGGAAGTTGAGCCCTGACGCAGAGAAGGGATGAGAGAAACCGTATTGTTGGTGAACCGTGAAGGACTGCAAAATCGCCAAACATGAAACCTGGAAACGAACCATCTATATTCTTTATATTGAAGGGTAGATGTGGTTTGGATAGATCACTTTTCAAGATTGTTTTTTGCAGCAAGTTTCTCGCCTTCCTTTCAATATGGGGTTAGTGACGTTGAGTTTTAGGCTATTAAGCATTAAGCAGAAGCAAACTGGGGAAAAGGGGACACTTAGGTGAAAGTGAAGAGCCCATCTTCAGCAACATTTATTGATTCTAGTGAACATAAAAGTCGATGAAAAACTATGATTGTTGGCATATGTGGGAGCCCAAGAAAAGGTGCAACAGAACACGTTTTGAGAGAAGCCCTAAACAAGCTGAAGGAGATGGGGTTCGAAACAGAATTTTTCACTGTCAGAGGCAAAAAAATCGGATTCTGCACCCACTGCGACCACTGTCTAACACATAATGAATGTATAATAGTGGATGACATGAACACCGTTTATGCTCTGCTAAGGGAGGCTGAGGGAATAATTTTTGCCACCCCAGTATACAATGGAGGAGTCAGCGCCCAAACAAAAGCCATCATGGACAGATGCAGAGCCCTCTTAGCCGCAGACCCCAACATCCTCAAATACAAGATAGGCATGGCAGTCGCGGTTGGGGGAGACAGAATTGGAGGACAGGAACTGGCAATCCAGCAAATCCTAACGTTTTACATCCTAAACGGGATCATACCCGTAAGCGGTGGCTCCTTCGGAGCAAACCTCGGAGCAAACTTCTGGTCAAAAGATACTCTTGAAAGCGTAAAAGAAGACAAGGAAGGCTTCAGAAGTTTAAAGAAAACAATTAAAAAATTTGCCGGAGCCCTTAAGAAAATCGAGATTAAAAAGCAGAAGTAGAGTTGTGGAAAATGGCTGTTGGAACCGTGCAACTCGAAAAAAAGGGGAAGAAGAAGAGGGTTGCTTGGGGAATCACAGGTAGCGGAGACCGGCTACACGAAGTAATTGAGACCATGAAACAGATCAGGGAGCAATATCAAAATGAAGTTAGAATAACAATATATCTCTCGAAAGCAGGAAACCAAATATTAAACTTTTACCGGCTCCTTGAGGATTTGAAGGAAAATTTTGATAAAATTCGGGTGGAAATTAACTCGAATGTACCCACCCTTGCGGTTCAGTTGCAGAGCGAAAAAATAAAATTTTTGCTAATTGCTCCAGCTACAGGAAATACCGTTGCCAAGATCGCAACGGGAATAGCGGACACTTTACTAACTAACTCAGTGATAATGGCTCTGAAATCCTTCATACCCGTATACATACTGCCCTGCGACCTCAAGGAAGGAACAGCAGCCACGCAACTTCCCGACGGACGAGAAATGAAAATACGAGTGAGAAAAGAAGATGTTGAAAACGTCAAAAAACTAGCCGCCATGGACGGTGTCGTTATACTGGAAAAAACCGAAGAAATCCAGCATGTCTTCCAAAAACACTTCAAAACAGAAAGTTGAACAGGTTGCACTCGTAACCAAAAATTTTTGATCCTGCGTCCAGAAAGCTAGTGATTGCGCGCACGATATTGAAGCTTTAATCCCTTAATCTTTAATTGTTGAAGTCATAGAGCATCTGCATCTAGGCGGGAGAATTCCCAACAGACATTGTATCTCCACACATCGCCCAATTTGGTCAATCTTATCTCTCGTTCGTCAACCTCGATTAGACCATTTTTCATTAATCTGCTGATTACAGTTTCAAATGCTTCTTCTGGCAACATTCCGAAGCGTCTTCGAAACTCCTGTTTGTTAACGGGTAGACGGATATATAGTCGCATCATCATCTTTCTCATCTCATCCTCAATTGATCCAATCGAGAGTTTTGCTATGGGTAACTTTCCACGGTTAACCGCATCAATATACGCCTCTGCAGGCTCAACATCCACATAAGAGAACCTTCCTAGAGTTCCCATAAAGAACCCTGCACCAGTGCCAAGGGTCTCAAAGCAGGGGTCTTTGAAGTCTTCGGCTATTCTTGAGAAGCGGTTGTGGCACGTTGGCTTATACCCTGCCTTTTGGAATGTGCTATATGCCCAAAGATACATCTCTGTTTCAGCTTCTTGGTCTCCCCTCGGGGGCAAAATACCAGACTGAAGTTGTTCGGAGAGTTTCGTTCCTGGATATACGTCCAAAGCATAACAATCGGCGCTTTCGACATTCAACTCTAATGCTCTTCGAATATCGTTATTCCAAGCGTTCAAGGTCTGTCCGGGAAGGTTATACATCAGGTCAATACTTACACGAATCCCTACCTTATGGGCGGTCTTGATAGTTTCCTCAGCCATCCTTGCCGTATCTCGCAGATTAAACATTCTCCTTAAGTCATCATCAAAGGTCTGTACTCCCAAGTCTAATTGATCCACGCCATATTCGGAGAGCGCCTTTAGTCTCTTGTAGTCGAAATCGTGAGTACAACCTGTTATCTTGATTTCCCGATCCTCCCTTACATTAAACTTCTGTTCACAGAACGACAAAAGATCAATTGTCTGCTGGGTTGACATTATGCTTGGGGTTCCACCGGCCAGATATACCTCGGAGAACTCACTTGTTCTAGCGTATCTTGTCTCTGCGTAGATGTTTAGACATTTCTTTAATGCCAAGAGATATCTTCCCATCTCACTGTTTGAGAGCAGTTCTGTGGGAAAATAACAGAAGTTGCATTTTATGGTGCAGAAGGGTATCCAAGGTTGCAACCCTTTCCGCTCACTGCTGGTATTCTCGGTTGCTAAAAAGTTTATGAAGGCTTGGAGGCTCTCAGGTGTCACATTGGGATAGTCACGATATGTGTAAGGTGGCCAATGCTCGGCTTTTTCGTACGTAAATGAAGTTTCAGTGTGTTTACTTGTCATTCTCCTAGGATATCTCCACGATCTTATTTTTTAAAACAATAGTAGTGAAGGGGCATAACCCTTTCGGATAGAAAGACTGGTGATCGAATTTTCTCGATGCTATTATTAGAATCACCTTGCTGTCTCTCGCAAATTTTTTCCGGTTTTTAATGTCTTGCTGCTTTTTTAAATCTTCTCTTAACAAGGCCTTTGACTGACAAACACATCAAAATCTATTATCAATGAATTCGATTTTACAGCAGTCTTCTGTAAGATTTCGCTTCTGAGTCCCCTCGAGTTTTCAGAATCCTAGGCCAATTTCCAGTATTAGCCATACCCCAACAATGAGTATTACAAATCCTGCCAGTATTTCCATGTGTTTCTCTATTCGGTGGAGTTTTGTGACATACTGAATTGTTTTGAGCGCAATCGAGGTTAAGATTACCATCATTCCAATCGTGGCAACAGCATAAGAAAGCATAACCAACAGGGTCGTAGTTGCTCCGTATGGAACAGCAGCAATCAAGACAGGGATAAGAGTGAAACAGGGGGCTATTCCAACTATTGCCACAATCCAAGCACCCCAGCCCACTTTAGAGTTTTTCATGGAAACTACACTTTGTTCAGAATGAACAGGATTATGGGAATGTTCTGTTTGGTTAGGTTCATGAGAATGCCTATGGCCTCCCTGTTTTCGTTTCCAAGATATAAATGCGTAAACTGAACCAAAAGCAATAAGCAGAAATCCTGATATCTGCTGCGCTGAATTGGCAATGAAACGTGATAGTGTTGCACTTGCTATTAGAGCGATTGCTCCGATCCCCATTGAAACAGAGATGTGAATTATCCCTGCGATAAATGTGATTCCAGCCGTTTTCTTTAATGTCCAGTTTTGTGTCCGTCCGATCATTGCCAAAGGAATCTCGTGGTCTGGAACCAAGGTGTGAAAGATTGCGGATAAGGCAGCGGAAATTATTAGAATTACTGTAGGATCCATAAAATCAGCATCACCGCATGCACCCGCATCCGCCCTCTTTATTTTTATTTACGAATCCAAAGTCCCAAATATTCTTTTCTTAGGTGCGCAAGTGTGAAAGAAAGTCGCTAACGTTTTAGAGGTGAAAGAGCATATTTGACTCATGAACTAAGGCAGATAAATGCTTTCAGGCTATATCCAGCTGATGCTGACTATATCCTCAGGGATATCATGCAATCTGGTTTCACAGCGGCTCAACTCGATGAGAAGACATTAAAGCAGAGTATGTAGACGGAACTACAATTCTTTCAGGGGACTGGATTACTACATTCGGATAACGTTTTAAACGCGAAAAGAGAATGAACGGTTATTGGAGGCCTTCACTGAAGTTGTGGGAAACAACGCCTAGGAGAAGAGACAGTAATGATATTAGGTCAACCTCTCCACTTAATTTAAAGAACTATTATGGAACGCAAAAATGTTCGTAATAGATGTTTCTCTCTTCTTCGATTCTTTGTTAATCTTTTGTTTAGCATTCGTATTTGATCTAGTTTTTGGCGAGTTACCAGACAGTATTCATCCAACTTGGTGGATGGGAAAGGTCATAGCTTATTTGAAGCCCAAGATCGCAAGTGAAAATTCAAGGGTTGAGAAGATGAGTGGTGTCCTTCTTGGCATATTTGTCATCATGCTTTTTGCAGTTCCAGTCTACTTTATGATTTTTTTGGTTCGTGAATTTTTAGGCTGGATACCGTATATTGTTGTATCGGCGTTCATGCTTTATACTGCCATTGCTATCAAATGCATGAGACAGTATACTCTGCCCATCGCAGAATCTGTGGAAAACCAAGATTATGAGAAAGTGAAGAAATTGTTGCCCTTTATTGTAAGACGGGACCCAAATGGACTGAATAAACGGCACATAATCTCTGCGGCAGTTGAAACAATAGCAGAGGGAACCACGGATGGAATAACTTCACCTTTTTTCTATTTTGCCTTATTCGGTGTTCCAGGTGCGATTGCATTCCGGGTCATTAACACGCTAGATTCGATGGTTGGATACAAGGATCAAGAGCACGTCAACATCGGCTGGTTTTCAGCGAAAATGGATACAATAGCCAATTACATTCCAGCTAGGCTGACCGCAATCTTGATGGTACTGGCTGCACTTCTCTTGAAAGAGAATTGGAGAAAATCTTGGAGAATCTTGCAGAGGGACAAGAAAAATACTGAAAGCCTTAACGCTGGGTGGACCCTATCAGCCATGGCTGGAACATTAAGCATCCAGCTGGAAAAACCAGGTTTCTACAGAATAGGAGACAATGCGGATGTTTCGTCGACACATATCATAAGAGCCTTACGGGTAATGCTGCTGACAGCCATTCTTTTCAGCATCTTCATAATTTTACCAATCTTAGTCATGAAAACTTTAATCATAATTTTTCTCCGATGACTAGAAAGTCTTAAAGAAAAGAATTTCATCCCTCGAATTGGGCGCGTGGCGACTAATGGTTCTTTTTTGTATTAGTATACTAATAATACTTCATTGTTGCAAACAGTGTTTTTTCTGTTTTTCCATGCAAGAATATGATTTGCTGTCCAAATCTCCGAGCATATTAGGAGACTAATAACAGCAGATTGTTGAAAACAGCTTTTTTCTAAAGAAAAGTTGACAAACAGAAGAATGCTACTGGTGTTTTCTAAGTTTTTTAAAACTAGAAAAGATATCATTTCAAAATTTTCAATAGACTACTGAAGGACCAGCAATGTACTATGAGCCCCCCAAGCGGTTGCAGAGGGAGCCCTAGGCAACCGGTACATGCTGATTTTTGATATAATACATGCTCTGAAACAAATACTATATTAACGGTTAAGATAGGTTTCTTGAGTGAACTGGCATGGGTAGCAAGGGGAATCCTTCTCTGGGTAAATGGCTGTTGTGCCGCCTGCTCTTAAAGGACTACTCTGAATCTGAAATTGCCAGCTACATGAAATAATTAACTCAACAAGCCACTTGCTTCCTCTAAATTGTCTTACAGAGCAACCTTTCAAAAGAGATTGGTGCTCCGGCCGGGATTCGAACCCGGGTCGGCGGCTCGAGAGGCCGTCATACTTAGCCGGACTATACTACCGGAGCCTTAAGCAACACGTCTTTCTTCATTTACGTTTCCTGTATATAGCCACTTCGTTTCTGGTGATGGATCTGACAATACTCAAGCTGCTTCCAAAATTTTGCTTTCCTATTCTAGATTCCAAAAAAGTTGCCTTAGCGCATGAATTCATGGGATTGATAGATTTTCTTTAATCTTCCACTTATCAGCAGGATTTACCTCAATTTTGCAATAGGAAGAAACTTTTCTGCTATGGTTAGAAATTTTTGCATTTCTTCTTCGGTTAGGGATTTCGCCATGAAGTCTGGGTCTATGGTTGTCTTTCCAAGGCTGACTTCAAACCTCTGTAAAACGTATTTTTTGCATCCCCTTAAGCTACGACATATCTGTTTTATGTCATCTTCGTCATGAAGCGTAGGAACCACCGTGGTTCTGAACTCATAATCCATGTTGGACCCTAACAAGAGTTTAATGCTTTCCTTCACCTTTTCCAGCAATTTTTCTGCTTTGATGCCAGTTGCCTTGGAGTATTTTTCCTCAGTCAATGGTGCCTTTATGTCCATGGCTACGTAGTCCACGAGCCCTCGGTCCATAAGTTCTTTCAGCATAGTAGGGTTGGTCCCGTTCGTGTCCACTTTGACCAAGAAACCGATCTTCTTTAATCTGGAGCATAGCTCTGGCAAATCACTGTGGAGGGTTGGCTCCCCACCCGTGATGCACACTCCGTCAGTCCAGCCTATCTGCTTTTTGAGCTGATCTTCCACGTCTTCGAAGGAAATCGTATCCAACTTTTCAGGGTAAAGAACAAGATTTACATTGTGACAGAAGGGACAGCGAAAGTTGCAGGTTGGGAGGAAAATGACGGAAGAAAGTTTACCGTCCCAATCCACGAAACTGACATCAACGAATCCTTTTATCTCCAACCTTCACTCACTTTCTAAACAAGTAGATGTTATTAGCGCCTTAAGTTCTTTTATCCTAATGGACGGCATGAAAAATTATGGGGTAATTATGGTTGACCTGACCTGTTTTACTCCCTTCTTTGTTGCCAGCTCTTGAGCAAGTTTTCTTATCTCTTCGGCGTTGCCCTTAACCGCAACAGCCTCAAGACATTCTCTATCGCTAAGATGAACGTGGAGAACAGAACAGATAACTTGGCGATGGTTATGCTGGGCTTGAATGAGATCATCCTCTAAGCCCCTAACTTGATGGTTATAAACCATCACTAGAACGCCCGCCTTTTTTCCCTTCTGTTTCTTAAGTAACCGTTGCTCTGTAATGAAGGCTGTAACCGCATCTTGTATAGCCTTGGATCTACTATTGTAACCCAATTCTTCGATTGTTACATCCAGCTCCCTCAGCAGCTCTGGAGGAAAAGTGACGCCAACACGAACAATCTTCGTCATATTTGTCTCCCGTAGATCGTTAGCAAACTAGTCATAAAACCTTTATCTCTCTCGATATCCTCCCCTGCTGGGACACCGCCCAAACCAAAACGTTGTGGCATCAAGGTATTCTTATTATGGAACAACTTTCAGGTTTTTCGTAGAAGTAGTTATTCATTTAGGAATAATTTTACCAATAAAAAATTAATATTTGATTTTCAGTAATTTAGTTCCGGAGTGGACCATCCTCTCAGAAAGGAAAGAAGCAATAAAAATTGAAATAGAACTAATGGAAAAGGAGATTCTTTACTTCAAAGGCAAGAGACGAATAAGAGCAAAAAGGGCCTATTACAGACTTCTGCAATCCTGTGGTAAACAATGTGCGTTAGACGAACCAATTTATCTCAAAAGGTCTGAGTAATCGGATAGCCCCTCTCTTTTTTAATCTCCAATTTTACGTCTTACTAGATCTATGACTCCCAACAAAGGATTCATGCTTGGCACTCTTTGCATATAGTGTCTGTAATCATCGCCAAATTTTACGATGAGGTTTCTTTCCTCCTTTAGCACATATTGATAAAACAAAACGAATATTGGAACGGCAATAATTGCGCTCACCCAATGTTGGGAGATTAAAATTGCAGCAGACATCAACAGTATACATCCTAGAATTTGTGGGTGTCTAACAATTGCATAGGTTCCGCGTTCAACGATAACTGAAGTATCCATCACGCTTTTTCCTTCTTGTTGCATTTTTGGAAAGTATAGAAATGGAGAAAAGAAGAATGGTAGACTAAAAGCTGAGAGTATCCATCCAACATAAAACAGAATTATTAGACTTAACCAAGGTCCAAATACGATTCCATAAATGACGCTACCTATGATTTGTGCGAACATTAAAGGAACCGCCACGTTAAATGTTTTGGGCGGGTAAAAAATCACTCTAATCGCTTGAACTGGACACTGAACTTACCATTGATAGCAACATGCGCATTCTGATTCTCTGGCGGGAAAAGCCTTTTTCTCAGAGGTGGGATGGCCAGTAGTTTCCTTCCAGTCATATAATTGCACCGGACAGACTTTGAGGCATATTCCACATCCCGTGCATACATCCCGGTCAACCGCAACGTTACTTCCACGAATACCAAGTTTCTTAGGTGGGTCCACAGGTCCCCAAATGGCAACGCCGTTCTCTTTACCAACCCTTTTTCTCATCTTTTGAAAACCCGAATTATTAGGCAAACAAATGTTCCTCCCTCTGAAGATAACAGCTAATTAGCTATTATTCAAAAAATATATATAATCTTCAATCGCGCACTAACTATTTCCGTCTCTCTTAAAGAATCTTTTCATTATACATCGGAAGTTTATCACGTTTTTTCTGATACTCTTCCAAGAGTGCTTTCTCTCTTGCCCTACATTCCGCTTCGGTATTAAATAACTCAAAACGATAATTTTTTGCAATAGGACAATCTTGTTTATTGACATGATCCATTAATCGAGTTTTAATTTTGCCGCTCCCATAATAAACTGTGTTATGTAGGGAGTCTTCTAGTTCATAAACGCCCAGTTTATCAGGATCAATAGATACGATTCTTTTGGTGAGTGACCACCACTTCCCCCATCCCAAATATACTCACCACAAATTCCTTGATTTTGCTTCAATTTAAAAATATCCTTGAACTACTGATAAAAACCCTCGCCTTCAATCTAATGAGAGCCTCCTTTGAGCCTTCCCCTATCTTATCTCTGATTTTAGTGTGATATGTAGGACACCAGCCTCTTTCATGCTGCGTTTTCGCCTTATTCGAGTGTGCGCCAAAATCATCCCAAATTATAAACGGAACTCTTCTAGGTCAACCGTTTTTTATATCTACATATTCCGAGCCATGCTTTAGTTCGTGACCTGCAATAGCTGTCCAGATTGTTTTTACAATTCTTTTGGCTACATTTAATTTTCAACTGTTTGTTAATCTCCTACAATTTGTTTCTGTATTTCTATTTTGCTTAATAGAAAAAGAGTGGAGATTCAGTTCTTTCTTGGTGCCCCGCAGATGGGACATGCGCTTGAATTTGAAGGCATCAGAGCTTTGCAATACTCGCAGGGCACCATCTCTACCTCTTCCCTAGCTGGAAGTGTTGCAGACCTGACCACCTGAAGCTCTATTGTTTCGCTAGTAGGATCAGGACGACCTTCTACGCCTACCACTCCCTTGATGAACCATGTGACGTTTGCATCCATGCCATCTAGGGTCTCACGTCCACCAGCGGGAATATTAACTTTGATGGAAAAAGTCTTCTTGAATCCCGGTACAATGTGTATTGGGCCGCTTGCCCTCAAATCTTCTGTATGTAAAGTAGCTGAATCCCAGTATTCGTGTCTGATGTTGCGTCTAAGGCGTTCGTTGTATACCCATCTTTCTCGTCTACGTTTTTCGATACAACGGAGTTCTGCTCTTACTTCTGTCGCGTCAAATTCTTCCTTGGAAGAGACAGTGATTGTACCGTCTATATTTGCTCCCAAAGCGATTGTAGGTTTTGGAATTTTGAATGCAACTTTAGTTTTTGGTTTCCTGAACATTTTGAAGAAGCCCAAGGGGACCTATCTCCAGTTGGATGTTATCCAAAAGAATAAAGAGACTATTTATGATTTATGCGTCTTTTTTAGCAGATAAGAAGAAAGAGGATTATTGGCTCTCTCTGGAGCCCCTCTCCTATGTTGTAGGAAGAACACCTTAAACCCTTTTCGATGTTTTTGCCGTGCTTAGAGAAACAGAGTTTGCAGTAAACTGGCTTGCCTTTTTGTGGTAATAGAGGATGTGTATGTCTGTTGTTCGTAATCATGGAAAGATTATTTAAGTCTTAATACATACTACAAATATGGATTGGGAATGCATAACAGAACAAAAGCCATCATCATAATTACCTTGCTCGTGCTCATCATTCAAGTTTGTACCCTCTCGGTATTAGCTTCTAACAATCCAAACGGAAAAGAAAAAGAGGGGAAAGGACAAGGTAAGGGAGCAACGGATAGAGTTATAATTGGCATCTACAGCGATAATCAGTGCACCAACCCAATGTCATCTATTAGCTGGGGAATGCTTGAACCAGGGTCGAGCAAAAACATAATTTGTTACATTAAAAACGAAGGGAACACGGTTTTGTTTTTATCCCTGAAAACGTCAAACTGGAAACCGAGAACTGCCTTCAAAGACATAACCATAGACTGGGATTATGGTGGGCAGTCTCTTAATTCTGCCGAGATAATTCAAGTTACATTAACGCTGTCGGTATCTGACAAAACTGATTTTACAAACCTTAACGTTGACATCATCATAATAGGCAGTTTATAACCATCTCACATTAAAACATAAGAGCAATGTCAAACCCTGAAATTGGCAATTTTAAGCATATAGAAACAGGAAGGAATAGAAATCACGGAACAGTTAGTTCTGCTTGCGCGAATTGCAAAAAAAGGAAAAATTAGAAGATAGAACAATTATCTCTATCTTCTCTCCGAATCTCCTTTCCCTTATCGGTGGAAGAATCCCCGTACCGCCTCGATAATACATTAACGTAAAAAACGTAGGCAAATGCAGGAGCATGACTAGAACTTTTGAAAAACGCTGCGGTGCTCTTCGTTTCTTGTTCCTTGCCAGTTATCTCCTCGTATTGCCCATGCATTTTTCATATCAAAGTTACGTTTTACGCACGACCCTTTCCGCTGTTTTTGCCCGTGCTTTGAGAAACATGTTTTACAGTAAACTGGCTTGCCTTTTGTGGGTCTAAAAGGCACAGTGGCAGATTTGCCGCAATCAGTACATTTAACTTCAAATATCCTTTTTTGGGACATGTAAACTCACCTCTGTATACTTGAATAGAAAAGATTCCAGTTATTCGATAGGACGAGCCCGTGCGATAAGAGAAAGCTCTTCAGCCATACTGCTGTTTGCACCCTTATAAAGGATAGGGGAACAAGAGCGTGGGCGCTCAGCATGTTCAAAAAAGGCATAAAAAAGGACGGAAAATCTTAATCAAGGTCAGGATGAAATGCGCGTTGGTACAGGTGGTTATATAAGGTTCCGTGAGAGTATATTGCCAGCAACAGTGATTTATTGTTCAGCTATCTGTTTCTGTAATTCTTTGTTGCTGGAGAAGATGAGTTGTGAATGTAGAAAGCTTTGTTGATAAGGCTGAGGTTGTTTTAGCCGTTAGAGGCTATGAGACAGTAGATGTTCGAAAGAAGGAAAGACTGGTGGATTTTACGGTTTCGCCTCAAAAGTCAGATGATAAGATATTGGTACGTGTAATAATTGAAACACTATCAAAAACAGGATATATTGGAGTGGATTCCGTGAGGGAGATGAGTGATTTATTGGAGAAAGGGAATTATGATAAAGGCGTTCTTGTTGGAAAGCGGTTTACTGAAGCAGCAAAAAATGAGATGAAAAAGGACAGGATTGAGATGATTTCAGAAATAGTTAAACCTCATTTTGAGGCGATTAAGCTTTTCTCGATAATAAACGAATATACACAGAAATTATGTAAGGCGAAATGCGGTCAGATTGCTTTAAAGGATTCTGATTGCAAGGGACATGCCGATGGGCATTACTCTTGCGACATTAGGCTAACAAGTGACAATGCTGATTTTCATTTTAGACGTGGTTGGACAAGGTTCTTAGAGAAGGATTTAATGAAGCTTTTGGCGATTGAAAAAAGTACCAATTAATTGGTGATAAAATAGTGTATATTCCCAAAATTTCTACGCGGTCCGCACGCGTGGTCTAGAAAAAAAATGTGGAGGAAAAGGAGATAATAGAAAAACGTGACCAAATGAAATGTCCACGATGTAACAAAGATGGAATTGTTGTTTGGGTTTCGAAGGATAAAAAACAAGTGGGAATTCGATGTCCGGCGAGTCATAGCCATGGGAACCGTGGTCCCTCAAAATTTGGTTCAACAGCGCGTCTCAAATCTAGACCCAAGAGAAATATGGTTTTTATTAAGCAGATCAAATAGCAGCAACCTACTACAAAAATGTGCGCATTTCTGTTGGACAAGCATGGGGAAGAGAAGTAAGATTTTTATCGAAGCCAGTAATACTACACCTTAAAAGAGTGTTACTTTGCTACCCAAAAATTCCAAGGTTAATGAGGTCAGTGATGTCAAATGTCAACATCGAGTCCAGTTAAAGCGGAAGAAATGGATGTCTTGCTAAAGAGAGCCGTAGAGTTCCATGGACATCTAGGTCCCTTTCTTGTGCTGGGCCTTAGAATGGGACTCATAGGCCTCCGAGAGCTGAATGCCAAAAGAAGAGAAAAGAAACTGCGGGTAACAGCGAAGCTGAAATATTCAATCCCCTTCTCTTGTGTCGTGGATGGTCTACAGATAGCAACCAAATGCACCATGGGAAACAAGAAACTGAGGATACGGAACTATTCTGGAATCGAAGCGAAGTTCGAAATTGAAGGCGGAAAACAAGTAACTGTGGCAGTCAACTCTGCCCTCTTCGACACGCTGAAGAGAGAGCTACCTTCCGGAAATGTTCCCAGTGAAGAGATTAGGGAACTGGCTCGAATCGTTGCCTCCACACCTGAAGAGGAGCTCTTCACCATAAGTAGAGGGTAAACGTTTTTCTAAGGTCTTCACGGTTATTTCAGTGATGAAAGTGCAGGACCAAGACTTAGAACTTGCCAGGCTGAAGCTTATAGAGGAAGACCTTAGCCTCGTGATCGTGAAGAAGAGAAAGGTCCTCTTTAAAACACAAAAACAGGGAATAAAGGGTTTTCTAGAAGCCATCGAGAGACTGGATAAGAATTTGATCGCGGCCTCAGCAGCTGATAAGATTGTTGGGGTGGCAGCAGCTATGCTCTGTGTCTATGCTGGAGTGACTTCCGTGTTTGCACTTACTATCAGCGAGGAAGGAATCAAGGTGCTTAGAGACAACAATATTGCATATCGGTTCGAAAAGACAGCTCCAAACATCCTGAACCGCAACAAAAAGGATGTGTGTCCCTTTGAAAAACTCGCTATGACTTCTGGAAACTCAGAGGAAGCCTATGTTAAGTTGAAGTCTTGCGCGAACCAAATTATGGGCAAAAGCAAAGAATCATAGCATTTGAACGTGTGGTAAATGTTAAATATTAGTATTACTATTTAAGAAAAAAGTGTTACTGGAGTGCTGCTCTAAGTGAACAGGACAAAAACCCTAACTTTTGTAGCTGTGATGGCAGCCCTATCAAACATTCTATCAATTACACCCTTTGCCGTCCCAATCGCCATCGGATCCTTCAGCTCAAGCATCCACTTCACCCAAATACCCATACTCATAAGCGGCATCATCGCAGGACCATGGGCAGGCCTGCTGACAGGAGCTATAGGCGGATTATACATGAGTTTTTCAGTTGAAATCCCCTTTATCATCGGCGGATTAGCCATCCTAGGAGCAGCCGCAGGATTTTTCGCTAAGAAACTAAAGCTTAGGCCCCTTTTCGCTGGCATTCTAGCATGGGGCATCCAAGCTCCTTACGTTTTTGTTACCGATTACATCTGGTTCGTTCTTTCCAGACCAATGCCTCCTCCAGTGGCTCTGACAACAGTTACAACCATCCTTGTGAAGCTTACAGTTGAAGCGCTTATTGCTTCGGCTTTGGTTGCGATTCTAATTCCTTACATCAAACGTCCTGGGCTATTCACCAGTGAACAAACAAATAAAACATGATCCTTAACCAGTTCGAGTATAGCAGTGGATGCTTTTGTTCTCTCTTTCTAGTTTTCCAATCGCAAAAAAGTCTTGGTGTGAGAAAAATAGAGGGGGGTGGTTTGTGGTTTATTTTTAGGATGTTGGTGATGGCAACAGTATAGGAGTTCCGTCAGGAGCCATTATCAGCATGTCAATGTCTGGAGCTATCTGCCGGAGAGTCTGCACTACAAGGTAAAGTTCTGCAACCCTAGTCTCGTTACTTGAATCTACTCCTGCAGCCTCAAGAACAAGCTCTATAGCCTCCCTAGTTGCATTGGCTTCGATAACTGTGGCATTTGCTCTCGCTGTTGCTTCAATCGTGATTTTCTCAGCATTCGCGGTGGCGTTAATGACTACTATTTGTCTCTGGAATTCTGCTTCAATTTTCTGCTGTTCTGCAATCGATTTGTCCTCGATGGCTGACGTGTACCTTACTGGGTATCCTATGTTTCTGAGTTCGAATTCAAAGTCTATTACAGCTCCGGCGAGAGGGGTTGATGTGCTAAGTTTGTTCCAGATGGCATCTCGCATGGTTTGAGCCACAAAATCTCTTTGCTCGATTGTTTCAATTGTATTAAAGTCCTTCGTGACTATTCTGATCTGTTCTCTTGCGATAGATGCTATAACATCGTTTTTCCAGTTCTTTTGGGGCAGATTCTCATATAGTTGCTTAACCTTCCCAGAGTCAAGCCTCCACCGTATCATGATGTCAATTTCCATCTCCAGCTGGTCCCTTGAAAAACTCTTCACTGTTGGAAAGTCTGCTGTGCGGTCAGTTCCGTCACCCCACATTCCCAAAGTATCCACCGCAACAGTGATCTGGACGGGTCGTACCCAAGGAGCCTTGGTTACCCAGGTCGGACCCAGAATCGGTTCGCTGATTTTGCCTCCTAATGGGTCGACCAATACGACTGCATTGCCTACTGGAACGTTGACCCACATGGTTAAGAAGAAGACTGCTGCGAAAACCGCTGCCAATACTAATATTATAATTAGAGCTAATCCAATGGTAGTCTTAAACCGGAATCTCTCTTCATTTTCCATATTCTTTTTTCACCTCCACTAACCTTTGAAACTAACAAAAAAATATGCCTTTTGTGCTGTCACAGGTTAGGTCCACTCTTTCTTACCTTTCGCATTCTATACGCGTCTATATTCTTCACCTGTCAATATATATTTTATTAAAATAATATATTTATTTATATTGAGTCTATATAGAGACTATGTGTGAAGCCATCACACTCTCCTCCAGACGACCATGCCTCTTAAAATCAGGGATAATATCACCCGCTAGAATCCAAAGCTGACTTCACAATCTTTTCGGCAACGGTTTTTCCAAGTTTGCGACACTCGTCTAGACCTTCGCCGTCTGGATTATACTTAATCCGTATAGGAGGTTCGATGACATCCATTCCAAACTTGTGTTTCATAATCTCCACGAGCATGATAGGAGCTTCTCCGCTCCAACCATAAGACCCGAAAGCTGCTCCCACCTTGCCCTTTAGGTCTATCTCTTCCTTGGACACCGCTTCCAGCAGGTTCTTCATATCTATGCCCATATCATGGTAATATGTGGGCATCCCAAGAATTATGGCGTCTGCCTCTGCCAATTCTTCGGGTCTAGCAAAATACTTCACCTCTACATTAATCCCGACAACTGACTTCGCTCCTTCTTCAACTGCCCTAGCCATCTTCTCAGTGTTACCAGTTTGGCTGTAGTAGACAATAAGCACTTTAAGCATCTTCGCCAACTTTTAATCCCTCAAATAAGTTAAATGTAAATGAACCAAGATAACTTTTACGTACGCGGTAACCAAAACAGAAGTTTCGCGTCCCACAATTATTATTAAATGATCTCGTGATGTTATTACGTTGAACACGGTGGGAAGGGTATGGCTAAGGCAAACACTGCTGAGATAGGGATCATAGGTGGAACAGGCGTCTATGATCAAGAAAATTTCGAGGATGTAAAAGAGATTAAGGTCTTCACCCCTTTTGGTGAAACATCAGATCTTGTCTCCGTTGGCATTTACAAGAACGTTAGGGTAGCGTTTATACCTAGACATGGTAGAAACCACACGATTCCTCCTCATAGAGTCAACTATCGCGCTAACGTGTGGGCGCTAAAGCAGTTAGGCGTCAAAAAAATTGTTGCTTCTTCAGCGGTGGGAAGTTTACGAGAGGATTACGAGCCAGGTAATTTTGTTATCCCAGATCAGCTTATTGATAGAACAAAGAAACGGTTAGACACTTTCTACGAAGGAGGAGAGATATGCCACATATCTACTGCTGACCCATTCTGTCAACAGCTCCGGCTTTTCTTTATCGACTTCGCTCAGAAGCTAGGCTTAAACGTTAAGAAAAGCGGAACCTACGTTTGTATTGAAGGTCCAAGGTTTTCAACGAAAGCTGAGTCCAGACTTTTTCGGATGTGGAAGGCGGATATCATAGGAATGACCATATATCCCGAGTGCGTCTTGGCTAAGGAAGCCGAATTGTGTTACGTCCCAATATCGATGGTTACTGACTATGATGTGTGGGCTGAAAAGCCTGTGTCTACGAAGGAGGTAATAGAGACAATGCGCAAGAATGATGAGAATTTCAAGAAATTAATTCTAGAGGCTATTCCACAGATACCTAAAGATGTGGATTGCGATTGTGGCTGTGCCCTGAAAGATGCCTTAATCTAATCAACTCTTTTCTGCATTTTTATCTATGAGCCCACGGCGTTTAAGTTCTCCAAGAATCTCAGCTATCGTTTCTTCAGTTGTGTCAATTTTGTAGAATTGTTTCAGTTCATTCCTGAGCTGTGCAACATCAACGTCGCCATCAGGGCTCACTGAGAGGCGAGCGCAGACTTTCGGAACAATGTTGCACATGTCCTCTGTGAAGTTCCAAGGAAATATCACCCACCGCCAAGTTATCTCCTCGCCAAAGTAGTCTGGCATAAACTTTGAACTCGTTATATGTCTCAGGGCAGCTGTTCTAATCTCGGAAGGTTTCAGAGATTGAATGTACTCAACTGCTACGCGCATGCTCTCGCCAGTATCGGTAATATCGTCTACAACTAGCACCTTTTTTCCAGTTAAGTCGACTTTGAAAGGATACTTTAGCTTAGCTTTTCCGTCTGGTGTTGCCGTTATGCCCCAGTGCTCAACCTTTAGGCTTACGAGGTCCTTGACGCCTACCAAATCGCAGAGAATCCGGGCTAGAACCCAGCCTCCCCGGGCTAATCCAACTATCAGGTCAGGTTTGTAGCCTGAACCGTTGACCTTCTTTGCCACTTGCCTAGCTAACTTGTAAAACAGGTTCCAGTCCATGACTTCACATTCGAAACAATCTGCAGACATGAGAGAATTGCCCCTCCTATTTCTGATTACTTCATTAGGTTTCTAATATTACAGTTTCGCCTATATCTTATGCTTCGTTAAAACTCATTTTGAATGTTGTTCCAGAAACTCCAATCTACAAATATTAGTCGCGTATGTAGTAGTATTCGCCTATCTTCTTCTGATGTCTATCCAGCTTGGAATCTTCCTTGTTTACTCTTGGCCTCTTCGTTTGAGGGTCTCTTCGGAATGTAATCGCCATATCTTTGAGAAAACTGTTCATGCCATCACGAAGATCTGTTGGCGGATTCGCAAAGCCGTGTAATCCGGGTTCTCCAGTAAGTATCATGAGGCGATCAGCTATGAAATCTTGTGCCACCACATCATGTTCCACCACGAAAGCCGTTACTTTTCGGTTTTCGATTACCCGTCGGATCGTCCGAGCCACAGAGAGTCTCTCTTCAACATCCAGATAGGCACTCGGTTCGTCGAGAAGATACAGCTCCGCCTCTCGAGACAGGCAGGCGGCGATGGCAACTCTCTGAAGTTCTCCTCCGCTAAGCTCAGTTACGTCTCTATCGAGAAGGAGTTGCATTTTGAGGGGCTGCAGAATCTGGCTATGATACAAACTGGTTTCAAAAGTTTTTTCAGCCGTCTCCTTCAGCAAATCTTCAACGCTTCCCTTGTACTGCGGCGAAATGTATTGGGGCTTATAGCTTACTTTCATTTCACTCGGGGTTGACGTTTCTCCAGAATCTGCTTCCTCAATTCCTGCAAGTACCTTAATGAATGTGGTCTTTCCAATCCCATTTGGTCCAAATATTCCAACTACCTCTCCCCGTTTCACCTCCCCAGGCACCGCTTGAAACTTAAATTCGCCATAAGACTTCTTCAGTTCACTCCACTCCAATACGGGTTCACCCCCTGTTAATCCGGCGGCTGGAGGTTTAACGTGAAAGATTATTGGGTCTTTTCTGAATCGGATGTTCTCGTCAGGAATGAAGCCTTCAAGGTAGATGTTTATTCCCACCCTCACGCCGTGAACATGAGAGACTACTCCATAGACGCCGGGGTCACCGTAAAAGATGCATATTTGATCGGATAGGTAATCGAGAATCGCTAGGTCGTGCTCAGCCACAATCACGGTCTTTCCATCCTGTTTGAGGGTTTGAATGGCCTTGGCAGCCTGCAGTCGCTGCTTCACATCTAGATAGCTGGATGGCTCGTCGAAGAGGTAGACATCTGCTTCTCGACAGATAGAGGCGACGACAGCCACCCGCTGAAGTTCTCCCCCGCTCAAAACCTTCAGGTCTCGATCCCAAATGGTCTCGAGTTGAAGCTGTTCAGTAAGCTGACTCAGCTTGTCCCGCTCGTCGACTTTCTCGAGAAGCTCTCCAACCTTGCCTGAGATTACTCGGGAAATCCGGTCTACATACTGGGGTTTGTGCACAACCTTCAGGTTTCCTTCGCTCAGTCTCTGAAAATATTCTTGGAGGGTTGAGCCTCGGAAATGTTGAATCAGCTGCCTCCACTCTGGGGGCTCACCATATTTTCCTAGGTTCGGTTTGATTTCTCCGGAGAGAATGTGGAGGGCTGTGGTTTTTCCTATGCCGTTTTGTCCTAGGAGGCCTAAGACTACGCCTGCGGAGGGGGTTGGGAGGCGAAAGAGTTTGAAGGTGTTAGGGCCGAAGCGGTGGCTGCATTCCTCTTCCAGTTCGTCTGCCAGATTGACGATGGAGATTGCTTTGAAGGGGCATTTTCTGACGCAGATTCCGCATCCTACGCAGAGGCTTTCCACGATTTGAGGTTTGTTGGACTCGAATATAATGGCTTCAATCTTGTTTCTCACTGGTGGGCAGAAGCGATAACATGGTCTACCGCAACGTTTGGAGTCGCATCGCTCCTCGTCTAGAACTGCTATCCGAACCATCTTCTATCGCTACACCTGTTAACGTAGAATAATGGACGGAGAATAATAACTTAAATCTCTTGCTGCTCAGATTCAGGATAATTTTAAATTTCAAGTTCATCTATTTAGCTATCATCTGAGAAAACCCGATATGAAAACATGGAAGTGAAATAAAACTTGGAGTATGAAATTAAGTACAAGCCTTCGTATTCGATGCTTGTTGTTAAGCTAGAACCTAACGAATCTATAACTGCAGAAGCTGGCGCGATGACCTATATGGAACCCAACATAGATGTAAAGACACGGATGAGAGAAAAGAGCCTCTTAGGCACTCTGGGACTCACCTTCTTGGGACGTCAATCCTTTTTTGTGAATGATTATAGAGCACAAGAAGGTTCAGGTGAAGTTGCTTTCGTCTCTGCTCCAGTTGGCGATATCGAAACACTGGAAGTTAAACCAAACCAAGGCTACATCATCCAAAGCGCCTCCTACATCGCATCCACCCAAAATGTGGACTTGGACGTGAAATGGCAGGGATTCACAAAGGGACTCTTTGGACAGGGACTCTTCATGATAAAAGTTACAGGAGACGGCACACTCTTCATAAATACTTTTGGGGCCATCGACAAACACACCATAGACGCTGGTAAATCCTTGATCGTTGACAACTTTCATCTCGTAGCCTTCAGCGATAGTTGCGACTATAAGGTCAGAAAATTTGGAGGCCTGAAGTCGACTCTCCTTGGCGGTGAAGGACTAGTCACAGAGGTAAGAGGCCCCGGCGACGTGTACATACAAACGAAAAACCTGAGAGAATTCGTGGAATGGCTCTGGACACTCCTAGGACCCAGAGTGAGGTCAAGAGCAAGATAGAAACAACAAAATAAACAACTGAACAACCCACTCTTTTTTTCTTCACCTATTCTTGTAGCCGTTTAAAGCAAAATCATAGGGGTAGGTAGAACCTTAATAATCACTTCTCCTTATTTGATTCGACAAAAAAAATGACTGTATTAAGAGCAACTAGAAACAACATTATGGTAGCCTCTCGGATTGTTAAGAGGGGTGGATTGGTAATCTATCCAACCGAAACAGTATACGGGTTAGGATGCAATCCATTCGACGTTCAAGCCGTGAAGCGAATTCTGAAATTGAAGGGCGCCAGAAAAAAGCCTCTACCTGTATTGGCAGCAAGTATCAGTGACGCAGATAAGATAGCCTTCATCTCACAGAACGGGAAGAGAGTGGCTGCAAAATTTTGGCCTGGACCTCTTACACTAGTTTTTCACAAGAAACCTACTCTTCCGGATGTTGTTACTTTCAGCGGGGATTCTGTAGGCTTGAGGATACCCGACAACGATGTTGCTCTTCATCTCATCAGCTTGTGTGGAGGCCTTCTTATAGGGTCAAGTGCCAATAGAACCGGGGGAGAGCCTCCGAGAACAGTTCAGGAAATAACAGATGAGTTGAAGGAAATGGTGGACGTTGTTCTCGATGGGGAAACTCCGGCTCAGGGAAGACCTTCAACAGTAGCTGATTTAACTTCAGAAAAACCGAGAATTCTTCGAGATGGTCCTATAAGCCTTAAAGAAATTTTAACTGCTCTAGCTCTTAGTGACCAATAAGGCCATGCGCTCGATTACAAGATCTGTTAACGCTTCCTTTTCTAATCCTTCTCTTTTCAGCTTAGCCTCGAATTCAAGGCCAGAAATCTTGAACAACTTTTTGATTGTTTTGATTTTTTTATTTGTCAGTTCTAGAACGCTGTCGTTGCGTTCACCGGGAATCAGGTTAGAAACTAGACTTAAGCAAGCATCATTTTCTCGCCTATTTTCTGCCATTATCAAGACTGCCACTTCTGAAGAGTCTTGCTTGATTCCCAGCATCTCCACAGCTTTTTTTATCTGTCTCTGGGCAGAAGCATAAAGGAGAGCCTCAACAGCTAGACTGTTTGATATATTTGTCTTTTTTTTGAAAGCTTTCAGCGCATTCAAGGCGGCAAAATACAGGTGTTGGGGGCTTGCCACCAGTTTAGCGTCAAAAAACTGAACAGAGGCTCCTACTTTTTCGCTTCTGAAGTGTTGAAGAAAACTGTTGATGTTCTGTATCTTAACGTTCCTGAAACCAATTATGGTGATGTGTTTGCTGGCTTCTTCCGGATTTTCGGTCAAGGTGTTTCCCCGAAGATTTCTTTGATGAACTGTTCCACGAGTCTCTTGTTTAATCCGGAACTAATCAGCTTTTCTTTTGCATCTTCCACTGTTTTTCCTTCGCCTCTGAACTTTTCCACAGTTTTTCTAACGGTTTCTTTTCTCTCCCAAGGGAAAACGATCCAGCAGCGCGTTTCTTTTTCGTAGTAGTCTGGAACCATGGTGCTCCATGGTTTATAGTAGATGGTTGCAATCTTAATTTCTGATGCACCTTGCTTCTTCAGATGGGAGTGTACGAGTTTGAGGCTCTCACCCGTATCTGCAACATCGTCAACAACAAGAACTTTTTTGTTTTTAACTGGAATAGAGACTGGCTGCGTGATGGCAGGTTTACCTTTGGTTTCGGCTACTCCCACATAAAACTTTGCTGCTACGTTCGCTAGTTTAGGATTTTCCAGTAGGTCTGATATTATTCGAGCTGGAAGCCAGCCGCCTCTGGAAATGCCGACGATTACGTCCGATTCAAATTCACTTTTTTGAATTGCTCCAGCTAGATTCAGGAGAAGACTGTAAATTTGATCCCATGAGGGAATCTCAAACTCCAGATTGTTCCCTAAGCTAGGGACTGGGGTTTTTTGGTTTCTTTTGTTTAATTCTCTCATTGTATTAGCGCGCGATTGTAGCAGCTGGGGATTTTCATTTTTTATCTCCCTTGAATCGCCCCGTGGTACGCTTCAGGAAACCCTCTCTTCCTCTTGTTTATCTGCATTTTAAGCTTTTTATCGAAATCTTGTTAAATTTGCTCCTTTTTCAACTTTTTGTTTAATAAGTAGGTAGCTGATGTTTCTTCGTAGCATCTCAAAAAGCAAACCAAAACATAGATTCTGGATAAAAAAGGAGTTGCGTAAGATGTCTCTAATGTTAACGTGAATTAGCTTTCAAATTAGCACAGGTTATGTGCAATTTTATCACTAGCCTAATTTTTTAGGCACCATCGTAAGGCATTTAAATGATGAAAAGGGAATAAGTGCGCAACAAAAGCAGGATTGTGCATGTTCTTGTGGACAAGCAAAGATTTAACTACAGTAGTTATTTTTGCTGTGTTAGGTCTAGTGTACACCCTCTTTGTGGCTCAAATAGCTCCCCTGACTGGAATACGGGGAGCAGGGTACCTTTTCATTGTTGGTCATGTAATATTCATCAGTGCTCAATTGCTCTTATATTATGGAGGAAGATGGAGATTTTTATTCTCAACAATATTATTCGTTCTCCTCACCCTTCCCACATATTTCATTGGGCCGCCCTATGATATACTGGCTCGTGTACCACTAGTAGTTACCGCCATTTTTGGTGACATGCTATTCAACAGCATTTATGGATTCTTTAAAACGCATAATAAATTGCTTTTGTTGTCCATCATGTTTTCGTTGATATTTCATCCAATCAATCAAATCTTCACAATCCTATACTACTTATTATATGCTCCACAAGCTCTCTCAGGTTTCCTTAGTCTGATGTCATTTATGCTTCCAATAATAATAATTGAAAGCATAGTTGGCGGACATTTAGGATACAAAATATTTGAAAGAGTGAAAGTTTTCCATTCAGCGGTTAACCCATCTTAGTTTTAAAAAATGCTTCAGCATCATAGAAACAATTTCTCGAGTATGTTGTTTACAGAAAAATTTTCAATCGCCTAAAGGTTCTTTATTATTAGCTCGGAAATCATGTTTAAGGGCCATTTCTTATAGGGCTTATCTACCATTAGGTTAATTTCATTAACACCTGAAATATTGGAAATTTCTTCTTTCAAATCGTGCAAATCCTCAAGAACTCTAAAAGGCGCTATCGCCAAGATATCATAATAATCGAAAAGCTTTATGGTCACTATTACATTTGGAATCCGCAATAATCTGTCAAACGTCTGATCCACCGAGTGCTTGCTTGAGACATTAATCAACATAACGCCTGTGCCCATGTACCCCAAGTTTTGCAGGTTTACAGTTATTGAAGAAAAAGGAAGAACATTTTTCCTTAATTCTTTGTATCTTTTGATGACATTATTAGGAGAAATACCCAGCTTTTTCGCGATGCTTCTGAAAGAAAGACGAGCATCTTTCGACAGCAACTTGATCAGTGCAATATCAATTTTGTCTAATTGACGTGCTTTGTTGATTTTTTTCCCTTTTGCCTCCAAATCAATGTCTGTCTGCTTAGGTGTGATGGCATGGCTCACTTTCTCCTTGGACTGCACCATGTTTGGATTCGGCATTGTATCAGTTGCTTCAACAATCAGGTTTTCGGGGTGATCCATGTTTGTTATGTCAATCCAGATTGCTGTAGAAACAGATCTAATGTTAGGGTGACTTTGGATTTGTTTTACGATTCGGGACAGATCATCTGTATTTTTAGAAACTACAAATCCTAGGATGACGTTTCTGCCAGTTAACTGGGCGGGATAAATGGCGAATTGTTGCTTTTTAAGGAATTCATAAACTCTTACCTTTTCTCTGGGATCTACTTCGATATTTGCAAATGCAATACAATCATACCCAAAACTTCTTGGGTTTATTTGCATGATTGCACCGTTAATTATCCCCGATTTCTTCATACGATCAAATCTGTTTTTTATAGAAGTATTCGATAGCCCACATTCTTTAGCGATTTCCGTAAAACTGGTTCTCGGCTCCTTAAGTAATGCCTTTAAAATTTTAGCATTAATTTCGTCAATTTTTGGTCCAGCGCTCATTTCTTTGGGGTCCTTCTCAAACGAGTTTAGCAACGATATTTATTCAACCCCATAAATATCTTTTGCACATTTAAAACTAAAAACACATAAGAATTTTATTTTGTGCAATAAAGTTAATGCAATATGGAGAAAGTATTAAATATACAAGCCAATCAAGGTGTTTTCTGTCTATTAGGAGATAAAAAAATGAAACATTCAACAAGCAAAGCTAAATTGACGGCTACAATCGCTATAGTTCTTTTAATGATTTCTGCTTTCATGGTAATGACTAGTGTGCCAGTGCAAGCTGTAGATGAACCAGTTAGCGGACCACTACCATCCGGAGTTACTCCTGAGGTTACAGAAGCTACAAGAGCCTTTCTTAGCTTTAGACCTACCACCGTAGGCGTTAACCAGCCAATACTGGTTAACCTATGGCTTAACCCCGCAACTCATCGAAGTCGATATCATCCGGATTATGAGGTGATTATCACAGACCCCGACGGCAACGCAGAAAGCACCTTTATTGATTCTTATGAAGCGGATACAACAGCATGGTTCGAGTTCACACCCGACCAAGTTGGCGATTGGACGCTCCAATTTGTATTCCACGGAACATACTTCCCTGGAGGAGACGTTCCTGGCGGTTTCGGTGAAGGACCAACGGTCACGCTTGGCTCAACGTACTATGAGCCCAGCTCTACTGAAGTACTATCACTCACGGTACAGGAAGACATTGTGTATTCTTGGCCTGACTTGGGGCTTCCAACAGACTACTGGGAACGACCCGCCTCTCTCGAACACAGAGAGTGGTGGCCGATCCTAGGAGGCTGGCCAGGCACCGGCTATGTCGGAGGCGGTCCCGTATGGGACGAACTCTACCCTGACACGAATCCAAGCTGGAGTCCAATCTATGACTTCCACCCATGGGTCCAAGGGCCAAACACTGCACACATAGCATGGAAACGACAAGAAACCATAGCAGGCATCATAGGAGGATACGCATATCATTACGGCACAACTAGCAATCCGGGTAATCCAAGCCTGGTCTATGCTGGAAGATGCTACGATGCCCTTACAAGAGTTGTGAATGGTACGGCGATGACGGTATTACAGTGCTACGACATACGTACCGGAGAAGTGTATTTTGAATCATACCCACTAGCGACAGTTACTACGATGGGATTTTTTGGACCACAGGTTACAGCTGTCTCACCCAACATCATCTCATATAATGACCCAGGCGCGGGATCAGTGCCCGGCGCTGAGGCACAGACAACCTTTTCAGTAGAGCTTTTGGCGATAAGCGGCAGCACTCTGTTTAAATTCAATCCACTTACAGGAGCTGCGAGTGAATACGATATTTCACCAATATCGTGGTCATCAGGCACATCCGTCTACTACACAAACCAGCGAGTCAAGTCAATACAGAACCTTGGTGGCGGCGAGTACCGTTTGATTGAATGGAGAACATCCGGATCCAGCAACAACTTTGCCAGCAGGGTGATAAGCAACACAACTTATGCCAAGTCCAGCTGGGTCAGCACGACCTATCCGGATTCTGCTACAGCGGGATATCGTTATCATACCTACCCGCACATCGATTTCAATGTAGGCATAGGTGTTACTGTAGCTGCTTATGGCTGGAATGGTCCAACACGAGTATATGAAGCATTTAAGCTACAAGGTTACGATCTGGAAACAGGCGAAATACTCTGGAATGTAAATGTTGACGAACCGATATACAGCAGATCGTGCTATGTCGCTGACCACGGAAAAATCGCGGTGCTGACGCAAAACGGCTACTTCTATGCATACAATCTAGATGATGGGACCTTGGCATGGAAGAGCGAGACGATGGACCATCCATGGTCAGAGGCTGGCTTCGGAGCTTACTCTATAGAGTCAGCTTACGGAATGTTCTTCCGGCAAGCCTACGACGGCGTCTACGCATTTAACTGGGACGACGGAACCATAGAATGGCACTATCAAGCGCCTTCGCTTGCAGTGTATGAATCTCCCTACATCAACGAAGATGGTGAAGGAGTTTATCCATTCAACGGCGGCGCCATGATTGCTGACGGAAAGATGTACGTATACAATACTGAGCACACTGCTAGTTGGCCCATGACCAGAGGTTGGGGTCTCCACTGCATTGACATCTTCACAGGCGAACTTGTCTGGAAAATAGGCAATCCTATGGCTTTTGGTGCTGTCGCAGATGGATATCTCACAGCCGCCAACTCATGGGACGGATCTCAATACGTCTTCGGCAAGGGCAAAAGCGAAACAACAGTTACAGCCCCTGACGCTGCAGTACCAAAAGGAACCGCCATCACAATAAAAGGCACAGTGCTTGACATGTCTCCAGCTCAACCAGGCACACCATGCGTATCCAAAGACTCAATGACATTACAAATGGAATACTTGCATCTGCAGAGACCAATCGGCGGAATCTGGGAAAATGAGACGATAACTGGTGTTCCAGTTACTTTGACGGCTATGAGTGAAGACGGCGGTTACACTGACATTGGCACAGCAACAACTAACGGATATTATGGCACCTTCGGCTATGAGTGGACTCCGCCAGACGAGGGCAAGTACGAGATCCTTGCCGCTTTTGCGGGAGACGACTCTTATGGCAGTTCAGGCGCCACAACCTATGTTACAGTGGGTCCAGCACCAGAAGCAGTTAATTTGGAACCTGTAGAGGGTTCGGTCAGCAACGTTGAAGAGTCAATTAGCAGCCTAACAACATACGTCATAGTGATCCTAGTGATAGTCATCATCGCACTGATAATCGCACTATATTCGGTGCTCAAACCTCGCAAATAGAAACACTAAAAAACAAAGAAATTTCCCTCCCTTTTTTTATGGGGAGTAAAGCATCAGAGGAAAACAAGGGACTGAAAAGGCGTCATCACGGGTAAGAGATGAAAATTACCAAAAGCGATATCAGCCGCTTGGGATTTTCAGTGTCTTTCTCCTTAAATTCGCCCCGTGGTACGCCTCAGAAACCCCTTCATCCTCAATAAGGCGATAACCCCGACAAAGTTAAGCGGTTAAAATGCTTGTTTCTTTTTAGTCATTGAGATAGGTTTCACTTTTTTGTTGCCACAATTTTTGGGCGAATGAATTTGGCGCATTTTGGACATCTGTGTCTGGAGAGGGTTCGCACAGTAGGATAGCCTATCGACTCCAAATGTGTTCTGGACTTGGATTCTTCCCATCGATGTTTGCAGAGGGGGCACTCAAGCAGCGTGGTAACTTCTTCGGTCACAGTAACTCTTTCTCTTCGAAGAACTAGAATAACAGAACCAACTACAAGACATATAATTCCTATTATAGTGTAGGGAAGGAGTGATAATCCCAATCCTAAACCTAAAAGTTCATCCTCATTTCCAAAGCTGGAGTTTATTGCTGAAATGATGTCTGGGGATGAAAAAACATCCGTGGCCCACCATCTCCAAACCACGACAAGCAGTACTATGATTCCAAGAATAGCGAGTGTAAGACCTAGAGCATAATAACTCTTCTTCTTAAGAATGGTCAACCTCATTTTCCATCCACAGCCACTTCATTTAGTATGTTTCACTTATTTAATTTGCGAAGAATGGGCTCCTTAAGGTTGAAAAGAGAGGAAAATCTAAGCATAAAGGGGATGATCAATCGAGTTTTTGGAGGGCTTTCAACCGTTTCACTATGTTAGGGTGAGTGGAAAAGACTTCCATGACCCTGTCGAAAGTTGTTACCCTTCTTCGCAGAACATCCTCAAC
This sequence comes from Candidatus Bathyarchaeum sp., assembly GCA_020344315.1. Taxonomy (GTDB): domain Archaea; phylum Thermoproteota; class Bathyarchaeia; order Bathyarchaeales; family Bathyarchaeaceae; genus Bathyarchaeum. The sequence continues at coordinate 244,250 of CP070820.1, read as the reverse complement.
AAGCCCCCGATCTCCCATTCTTCTCCCAAACTGTGTCAAGGATGCAGAATCGGACTCCGCGCGATCGGGGTCAGAGATGAAGAGAGCCTTGAAAGAGTTGAAACCGCTTGCGTCGCGGCGTTTTCGTTTCACTTTGTTGGTTGAGTTCACTATCTTGGCTAATCCTTCAGAGAGTTTGCGAGGACCGTCTTCGACGATGGAGGCGCTGTGGCGGTCAGCGAAGTATTCGCGTATTCGGCTTAGGTACAGGGTGAAGAGGGTGAGGACCCAGTATATGGCGATGCTTGCGATGCCGATAATTGCGGCTCCCCCACTGTCTCTGCTATCTCTACTTCTGAACGAGGAGGAAAGGATCATTGAGAAACCGATGTAGTAGAAGATTGCGGGTAGGATGGAGACGAACATCATAACTTGGACGTCTCTGTGCTTCAGATGACCCAGCTCATGGCCTATTACTGCTTCTACCTCTTCGGTCTCAAGGGTTTCCAGAAGTCCAGTTGTTACTGCAACTCTGCTTCCGGCGATGGGGGAACCGTAGGCGAAGGCGTTAGGTATTGGAATTTTGGCTTTCATGACTTTCGGTTTTTTAATGTGGCTCTTTTTGCTGAGTCTCTCAACCATCTCGTGTAAGGCTGGGTCTTCGGTCGGTTTGACTTCTTTGGCTCGGTACATGGCGTTTATGAGGTAGGGGGCTATGAGCCACTGGATGATGTTTAGGATGATTACTATGAAGGGTAATAGTAGTAAACTGACTCCTGCTAAGGACAGGATAACTGTGAAGAAGAGGGTGGATAAGCCGATGATGAGGGCTAATGTTCCTAGAAGGGAAAAACGAAGTTTCCATAAACTCACGAAACTATCCTCTCACTATTGCAGAGCAAGAAAAGCCACTTATATCCTTTACTCTTTTCGGTTCTGTTAACTCTACGGGTGACTGAATAGAACGTGCATTGTCTTGCTTTGTATACGTTACCCTTAATTATATTTCACAAGCAAACCAGTAATTAATTGATTTTCAAGGGGTGCATGGATTGTCCGATCAGATAAGAAAAGAGGCAATGAAAATTGAGATAGAAATAATGGAGAAGGAAATTCTCTACTTGAAAGGAAAGAGACGGGCAAGAGCAAAAAGGGCTTATTACAGACTTCTGCAATCTTGTGGAAGAACATGTGGATTGGATGAATCAATTTATCTTATGAGAACTGAGTGATAGGAAACACATTCGCAGGTTCCTGCATCCTTTTTACTGTTTTAGCTCTTCTCGATTCTATACAGATTCCTAACCTTTGAAACTTGAAATTTCACGCCTAAAATCTTTTCAACCAACCAGATGTTAGTGTCTAAATGGTCCGTCATCTCGCGAGTTAGATAGCTTGAGGTGCCATCTGCCAATGCAACGTAGGGTACAAGCATATCAGCCAAATGAATATCCCCCGTTGCCCCAGCGTCAATTTCTCTCAAGAGACTTTCAGCTGCATCCCTGCCCACAACCTCGCTGGACTTACGCAGTTCTCCTATAGCGTCTCCTCCCAATAGTGCGCCCTTGCTTGTTTTTGCCCATAACACCAGAGAACTACCTTTCTGAAGAGGATTAGACCTATCATTTATGACACGAATCTTTGCCGCGTAACCGTTGTTTCTAAGAACACTCTTAGCTGCTTCAGCTTGCCGCTCCGCCACCCTTCGATCCTCCAAGAAAGTACAGACAGAAACGCCTCCAATCTCTTCTACTCCCCCAAACTCCTTTAGACGGATTGAAGTAAGCCTAGATATAGAGCCGATAGTTAAGAGGACTTCGCCCATACCCTTAGGATAATAACCATACTTTTTGACAGCCAACGAAGCCTTCAAACCCATCCGGTCAAGGATGGGCAAGAGCACGTATTTCATGTAGTTTATGGTGGGAGCGTAGCGAACGTCTGTACCACCATTGACGACGTGAACTTTAATGTCGCCCTTGGCATAGGCGCAGAGGGGCAGAACTGTCAAGAGCAGCATGGATATGCTTCCTGCAGTGCCTATCTCAGCCCGCACCTCACCACTTATAATGCCGCTTGGCTTGAACCACAGTTCCCGAGAACCAAGCTTTGCTCCTTCAATCTCAGCATTACAGAGCTTCGCCGCTGTATTCACTGACTCTAAGTGCTGGGGGCGCAGTCCCGGTTGACGACGTCTATGGCGGATATTGTAAATGTACAACGGCTCCTCTAGTATACCTGCGAGGGCGATGGATAACCGTAATATTGTTCCGCTGCCGCTCTTCTGGCTGCCGTCAATCTCCAACATTTCTGTTCTACTGAATAATCCTTCCCAGATTTAATTAATGTTCCAGATAACAACAGGATGGGACAAAACAAATGAGTAACTTATGGTAAAATAATTTTGTGCAGAGGTAATGATTGATGGGGGAAGAAAAAGTAAGCATCGAAGAATTGTCCCGAAAAATTGATGAACTCCTCAGTGTCTTGAACGTGATCTCGGGGGACCTCGCTGAAGTTTCCAAGTCCCTTAAAGCGGTAAGCGGACCAGCTGCTGCTCCTACTATCTCTGTTTCCGCAACTGAAAAAATGCGCAGCATTAAAGATGTTAAGCAAGCCTTTTCTTCAGAACTTCAGGGTATGTTAACTTTTGAAGAGAGTGAAAATTACATCGTTGTGAGACCACGGAGATTCCTAGGTTCTGACAATTTCGCTAAAATTGCATCCGTTGTCCGCAACGTTGGTGGAGAGTACATCAGCGCTGGAAAAAGTTCTCACTTCAAGGTTCCCAAGGAATAGTTAACAGAAGAAGATTGTGTGTTTGACTCTACAATTTTTAGAATTGTTTTTATGAAATGGTATTATTCATGTTTGGCTGACACACACCGATTCCGTTTGGATAGTAACCTTGATTAATTTAATGGGATTCCTATACGCTTTGACGCTGATGATTAAGGATTTGCGAGGGCAAGAATTGGGTCGAGTTCAAGCCAGTCGAAGCCCTATCGAATGCTGGTTGGAAGGTTTGAGTGAAAATGCAGATTGATAAGCGAGACTTGTTGACGATAATTGTGCTTTCTATAGTTTTCTTCTCAGTCGCAACATGGAATCTGGGAATGACCAAAACTCCGCTTACTACTTGGCAGGCAACCGAAGATAGAAGCTTTTACATTGACCTCGGCGGATTTGAGAGCGTCCACAGCGTTTACCTCTTGGTTAAATTTGGCTCTGCTAACGTTACGGTTTACACTGGCTCTCCTGAAAACTGGAGTTATCCCCGAAAGCTTGAGATTCCGACCCATGGTTCGTTCGCCTACTATCGTTGGAGTAAATTCAACATCAACAGAGACGCCCGCTATATACGGTTTAACTTCCAGCAGGCTTCTATCGAAGTCGCTGAGGTGGCGGTTCTAAGCTTAGATAACCAGAAAATTGCAATCAATGCGGTTATGGGTGAAGGAACTACTGACCCAAACTTGTCTAAGTTGATTGATGAACAGAGCTTGGTTCAGTGTCCCCCAACTTATATGTCGGAAATACATTTCGATGAAAAATACTTTGTCAGAACAGCGGAGAACTACGTGAACTCTCAGCGCCCTTATGAATGGACTCACCCGCCTCTTGGAAAATTGATCCTTACATCGGGGATTTTGATTTTTGGCTATAACCCGTTTGGATGGCGTATAATGGGCGTTGTATTCGCCACGATGATGATAGCTTTAATTTATCTCGTAGGAAAAGAGTTGTTTGGAACGTGGATCGGCGCTTTCACTTCATCTTTTCTATTGACATTCGATTTCATGAATTTTGCGATGGGGCGAATGGCAACTGTTGATGTTTATGTAGCCTTCTTCTCGTTAGCATCGCAACTCTTTTTCTTGATCTACGTTAAAGGCGTACTCAAGAACGGATGGAAAGCTCCAGCTCTTCCATTGTTTCTGGCAATATTGTTCTTCGCGTTCGGGATTTCAACAAAATGGATTGTACTCTTTTGTTTCCTAGGTCAGCTAGCCATTCTTCTAGTGCTCAGGCTTAGAGAGGTTATAAAGCTAAAAGATATATTATCAGCCAAGATTAACGCGTTCTTTGCACGCCCATTTTTTCTGCTGTTTTGTTTCATAGCGCTGGCTGTGTTTGTTTACTTCTTGACCTATATTCCAGACATGCTTGCAGGGCGCAGCTTGGTGAATGTGTTTAATTTGCAGGGATCCATGTTTGGTTATCATTCAGGGCTGAAAGCTACTCATCCTTTTGCGTCTGGATGGTGGACTTGGCCTTTTACTCTAAGGCCTGTGCTGCTTTATCGAGCACACTTGCCTGGCAATATTGTGTCGATAATCGTGGCTATGGGGAATCCTGCGGTTTGGTGGGTCGGTTTCGCGTTCGTATTCTTGGCTGTTGAACGCGCCATAAGAAGAAAGGATTTCGCCTGCATTTTCATCACGGTCTTGTTCTTTTCCCAGTGGCTGCCTTACGCATTAATTTCGAGATACACCTTGCTCTACCACTTTTATGCTAGTGTAGCCTTTCTCTGTTTGGCTACAGCGTATTTTCTGAACAAATATTGGAGCAGCAAATGGGGAAAAGCAGCAACGTTAGCCTATTTTGCAGTAGTTGTGGTTCTTTTCGGGCTTTTTTATCCTGTCACCTCTGGGATGCCGGTGTCTTCCTCGTGGATGGAAAGTATAAAGTGGCTTGAAAGCTGGGTGTTTCATTAATGAAAGATGAGACGAGTCAGAGGCATATGGTGGAGTTTTCAATAGGGCTTCCAGCTTACAATGAAGCGAACACGTTAGAGAATGCAGTGACAAAAGTAATGAAAGCCCTCGAGGAATTTGCGCATTCGTATGAAATAATAATTGCCGAGGATGGTAGTACGGATGGAACCGACAAAGTTGCAGCCCTGCTTTCTGAAAGGTACCCACTCGTAAAGCACCTGCATATAGAAAAACGGCTTGGAAGAGGAGCAGCCCTAAAAAATGCCTTCAAAAAAGCTAGTGGCAAAATCCTCGTTTACATGGATGTGGATTTAGCCACAAACGTGGGACAATTGGAATCTCTTGTCAAGGCTATTGAAGAGGAAGAATATGATTTGGCTGTTGGTTCGAGGATGCTCTCTAAAAGCAGAGTTGAAAGAAGTCGCACGAGGCATCTGTTTTCAATAATCTACAACTTTATGGTTCGGGCAATGTTAGGCTCTAAAGTTAAGGATCATCAGTGCGGGTTTAAAGCTTTCAGGCGAGAACCTCTCATGCAATTACTTGACGAAGTAGCAGCTAGCCACTGGTTCTGGGACACAGAACTCATTGTCAGAGCATTTCGCAAAGGCTACACGATAAAGGAGATTCCTGTGGAATGGACGAGTGGACATGAAACGAAAGTAAGACTCATCGAAGATTCTTTCGACATGGCTTGGCAAGTGATAAAACTCTGGTGGCAACTGAAATGGAGCAGTTAGACGCAGTAACCATAGTTTCCTTGAATATATTTTGAGCTGCAAAATTCAATTCTTGTGGATTTGAATTTATCAAAGATGAAGGGAGATTAAAGGACAAAAATGAGGCGCATGTAGAAATGTACAGTGGACAGCATTTATGCTGCATCTTTGAATAGTGTATTCTGCGAACTGGCTAAATGCAAATATAGTCTATTTATGAAAAACTATTAATAAATAGAACTATATAAAACAACAATTGGATGAGATAAATGGATTTAAACGATTTAAACGATTTGCTGTCCGACTTCTTGAATCCACCCAACGCATACCAAGCACTCACAGTCGAGCGTGTATTGTTGAGCCTGATTGTCTCCTTCATGGTGACCCTGTTCATCTTCTACATGTACCGTAAATGCTTTAGAGGAGTAATCTACACCCGAAACTTCAACGTTGGGCTAGTGCTAACCTCACTTGTGGTAACACTCATCACCTTGCCAATCAGCTCCAACATCGCTCTCTCCTTAGGAATGGTAGGTGCCCTAAGCATAGTGCGCTTCCGAACAGCAATCAAAGACCCAGCCGATATCGTGTTCACGTTCTGGGCTATCGCAGTCGGAATTATCAGTGGTGCAGGACTATACATGGTAGCCATAGTGGGTTCCCCGATAATCGGATTATTTTTGTTCGTGTTGAACCGAGCAAACCTACGTAGCAACGACCCATATCTGCTGGTGATCCACTATGCAACTGAAGCTGAAGCAGCTATCCAAGAAGCCCTTCCAAAAAACAAGCTTAGATCTCGAACTGTAACCTCTGCTGGAGTGGAGCTGATGCTTGAGGTTCGAATGAAAGCAAAAGATGCATCGAAAGTGGATGATCTGCTGAAGATTAAGGGTGTAAGGGACGCAGCGCTTGTCAGCTACAACGCTGACGTTGCTTAGCTGCTGCTGTTTCCTCAATTGGGTGTGGACGGTAGGTTAGATGGTGAAAAGAGGGGATACAACTAGGTTGCACCTAAATAAATCAAGATTAGCGTTGGTAGTTCTATATTCTGTACTTTTGTTAGCTAGTACACTATTTGGCGTTGTTCAAACTATCAGTGCGGAAGCGGGTCCTTGGGCCGGTGAGGGCAATGTGATTAATGAGGCAGATGTTTTTTTTGATGATAGTTACATTCATGAGATTCGCCTGCATTTTGATGACCCTGACTGGTATGATACTCTATATGCTGCACATGATAGTAATCGCAACACAGCGGATCCCTATTTTCCCGCTCGTTTTGTTTCTCATGGTATTGAAATAGACCCTGTTGGGGCACGTTTCAAAGGTTTGTCTACATTTGGCTTCAATTTCGGCGGTGGTGGCGGTTTTTTTGGAGGTGGCGGGGGTGAGGATGAGAAGATCAAGAAGCCTTTCCGGATTGATTTTAACATGTATGATGCGGGAGATGGTGAAGAAACAACCTTTTTTGGTCTCAAAAAATTGAATCTAAACAATGGTGCGCTTGACCCATCTCTGATTCGTGAGAAACTGTTCATGGACTTTGCCGGCAATTATGTGCCTACGCCCCGTTCCGTGTATACGCGACTGTATATTAACGATGAATATTATGGTCTCTACTTGGCGATGGAACACATTGACAATACTTTTGTTGAAAGCCGTTTTGAGGATGACGAGGATGGCAACCTTTACAAGGCTGAGCGCCGAGCCACTCTTTCGTATCTTGGTCCAGACCCTGAATCGTACTACGGATTATATGAACTCAAGAACAATGAAGAGATAAACGATTGGTCAGACCTGATTTGGTTAACAAATGTCCTGACAAACACACCTATATCCGAATTGCCCGATAAACTTGGGCACATCTTTGATGTTGAATCAGCACTGTATTCCATAGCGCTTCTTGACCTCTTCGTCAGTTTGGACTCGTATATTGGGAACGCACGCAATTATTACCTCTACGATCGAAGCAATACTGGGCAATTCACTCATCTGTTATGGGATGCCAACTTAGCATTCGGGAAATTCGGATTCGGGATGATGGGGTCTGGTGCAGACCCAGTAGAATATGGAGTGTTTCCACCGTCCACAATGACCGGATTTGGTTTCGGGGGTGGAGGTAGAGCAACAAATGACACTCTAACTTTAATAAAGAATGTTATGGCAGTAGAATCTTACAATACCACCTATCTTCGTGCACTCGCCCAGATGCTTAGAGAAGGCTTCAACCCAGATTCTATAAGTGCTAGAATTCAAGAGCTGGCAGACCTTATCCGCGACGAAGTCTACAATGACCCTAACCTTTGGACAAACCCAGAGGCTTTCGAGCCTGAACTTGAAGCAACTATCGATTTTGTGGCGAGACGAGCAGCCTATGTTAACACTCAGCTTAACGCGTTTGCGAAAAAAACCGATCTGCAATTAAACGATTTGATGTCTGTGAACCAAGGTACAATCGCCGACAATGAAGGCGACTACGATCAGTGGGTAGAAATCTACAATCTTGGACCCGGCTTGGTGAACACTAGCAACATATTTCTGACGGATGATCCAGGAGTTCCAAACAAGTGGGAACTGCCCGCACAGAATCTTGACGATGGAGAGTTCCTATTGCTGTGGCTCGACAACGAACCCAGTGAAGGAGCCGATCATGCCCCGTTTAGCCTCAATTCGGGCGGTGGCAACATGTACTTGTACATGGATGACGACTCAAGTTATGTGTTAGTTGACAGCATTTCTTATCCTGCACTTAATGCTGACGTTTCTTTTGGCCGTTTTCCCGATGGTGAAGGTCTATGGCAGATAATGAGTGAAATTGTAACACCTGCTAAGCCTAATCAATCCGCAAGCATTCCTAATGATTTGGTTATTAACGAGTTTATGGCGAACAATGATGCTGCTGTTGCGGGTCCTGATGGAACTTATCCTGATTGGATTGAACTCTACAATGGCGGTACCGAATCAATCGATCTTGGCGGCATGTACTTATCTGATGACTTGACAAATCCAAAGTGGCAATTTCCATCGGGCACTGTCATAGAAGCCGGAGGTTTTCTAGTTGTTTGGGGAGACAATTCTTCTACCCCTAAACCGGGGTATATGAATTTCAATCTTAACACAGAAGGGGAATTTATATGTCTACTGGCGGATGATGCTGAGACCCTAATTGATTCAATCGCCTTTGCTGAACAGTATGATGATATTTCATATGGTCGACTGCCGGACGGAGCTTCAACTTGGGACTACATAACACCGACTCCTAATTTATCAAATACCTTAGGTGAACGTGTGACCCCCGATGAACTTACCCCCCTTGTCATTCCTGAGGATCTGTTCATTAACGAGTTCATGGCGAACAATGATGCAGTTGTTGCGGGTCCTGACGGCAATTATCCTGATTGGATTGAACTATACAATGGCGGTACCGAATCGGTTAACCTCAGCGGCATGTACCTCTCTGACGACTTAGCAAATCCTGATGCTTGGCAATTTCCATCGGGCACTGTTATAGACGCTGGTGGTTTTCTGGTTGTTTGGGCAGACAATTCTCCTGATGAGGGTTTGTTGCATGCCAGCTTCGGCCTTAATGCAAGCGGTGAAGCTGTATGCCTATTCGCAAGCGACGCTGAAACGCTAATTGATTCAATCACTTTCACTGAGCAACCTGATGATGTCTCGTATGGTAGACTGCCTGACGGCGCCTCAAGCTGGCACTACATAACACCGACCCCTGGCTTGCCCAACGAAATGGGTGAACCTGTGACGTCTGGTGACCCCACTCACGTCGGTGACATTCCTGATGGTTTGGTTATTAACGAGTTTATGGCCGATAACGGCGCCACCATTGCGGGACCTGACGGCAATAGTCCTGATTGGATTGAACTCCACAATGGCGGCAACGAGTCGATTAACCTCAGCGGCATGTATTTAACTGATAACTTGGGGAACCCTACTAAGTGGCAATTTCCAGACGACACCATAATCGAGGCAGGCGGCTTTTTGCTGATCTGGGCTGACAACGCCTCTGATTCAGATGGGCTTCATTGCGGTTTTGGTCTTCGCGCAAATGGAGAGGCAATTGCCATTTTCGCTTCTGATGGCATAACTTTGATAGATTCAATAACCTATACCAAACAGCTTCAAGATGTTTCGTATGGTAGACTACCCGATGGAGCAGAAAATTGGGAACATCTGCTATCGGCGACTCCTGGTTGGGGGAATAATATGAGGCAGTTTGATGCTGAGTCTTCGCTTTGGTCAGTTCTGTTACTTGTTGGTGTGGTTGGGCTTATATGTGTACTTTTTGTTGTTGGCATCAAGGTGAATGCTAGGCGTAGGTGATTTTATGTTTGATCTTGAGGGGCGTCGTCTGAGGCATGAACTGAAGTATCATCTTAATTTTATGCAGTATCGGATTCTTAGCAGGAAGTTGGGGGCGGTTCTTAAGTTGGATTCTCATGCTGGGCCTGATGGTCGTTATCATGTTCGGAGTCTTTATTTTGATGATTTTAGGAATACTGCTTTTTTCGATAAGATGGCTGGGGTTCCTATACGGAAGAAATATCGTATGCGAATCTATGATTTATGCGATGATTTTGTTAAGTTTGAGCGTAAGAGTAAGTTTAATTATTACGTGTTTAAGGAGAGTGCGGTGCTAAGTAGGGATGAAGCCGATCGTATTATAGGCGGGGACGTTTCTTTCTTAGCTGATTCGGAAAGTCAACTTCTCAGGTGTTTCTATTTGGAGTGCCGTCGAAATCTTCTACGTCCTGTAGTAGTAGTGGAATATCTTCGTGAGGCGTATGTTCATCCTGTTGGAGATCTAAGGGTTACTTTTGATATTGGACTGCGTACTGGTTTGGGACCTGTTTCTCTTTTTGATCATGATGCTTCTACTGTTGGGATTCGTGAGGAACCGGGTGTGATTTTGGAGGTTAAGTTTGGCAGTGTTCTTCCTGAGGTTGTTCGGGGTTTGTTTTCGGGCGGGATTCGTCCGCGGTCTGCTATTGGAAAGTTTGCTATGTGTAGGGGGTCAGCAGGTGTTCTGGTTTGATGTTTTTGCTGCAAACTAGAAGAGTGAAAGAGTGTCACCATTTGCTTTAGTCATTACCACGAAAATGCGCTGCTACCTATAGTCGTTACAACCTCGGAAATAGTAAAGCTGGTATATTTGGTTCCTGGGCTGTATGTTCCATCTTCATATATGCCGTATGAGAGAGTACCTGTGGAGCTTCCTCCCAGATATAGGTCATATGAAACAGTTGTAAGCTCAGGAGAAGAGAAGACTATCGATTGATATGCTTTCGCGGGACTAAACGTAAGAACTGTCTCACCTAAAGCAGTTTGGATATTCACTAATGTATTCGCTGACTGCGGTGAGCCAAAGTTCACGATTAAGGAATATTGAGTAGACATTGTGCTTGGACCCTGTGTCATATCGGAGCTTCCTACCCCCACTAATATCCCGCCGGTGACGTTTAATGAGCCCATACCATAATCTATCGCAGCGTTAGGGAATGACCCTGGGACCGGACCGTCAATAATCAAAACACCGCCACTCATCTCAATATATCCGTCTGAGTCAAGACCGTCACAATCTGATTCAATGTAAATAAAGCCGCCGTTGATGTATATGTAGAATTCACCCGGAGGTCCAAAACCGCCACCGCCTCCGCCGCCCCAGCCTCCTCCAGGTACAAAATCGCCCCCATTCCCTGCGGCTACATTAATTCCGTCATCAATTGCATTAATCTGAAAATGGCCATTGTTAATGGTGATTTTCATGTTACTCTCTAGCCCTTCATAGGATTGTGATATGACAAATGTTCCGTCATTGATTTCCAAAGATGTGTCTGCGTGTATGCCGTCATCCCCTGTAGCAATATGGTATGTACCGTTATTTATGAGGATCATGTGATCTGAGTGAATTGCATCATCAGAAGAGTTGATGGTAAAATCTCCATCATCTATAACTATACAGATACCGGCTTTTAGCCCTTTAGTGGATAGATCATTAGGTGTTACAGCGCTTCCGCCGCCGCTTGTCAAAGCGAATGTCCCGCCGGTTACCAATAGATCAGTTTGGGCAGTAACAGCGTCCCCTTTGGTGGAAGTAATATTTATCATACCATCTTCAATAGAGATATACCCTCTGTTTTCTTCTTCGGCATTATCCGATTTCAAGCCGTCGCCAACGGAATTTACCGTGATGTTTCCACCTTTAATCACTAGATAATTTTTACCCCTAATCCCGTCATCGACTGAAGTTACCTTAATATTCCCGCTTTTTATGACAAGTCCGTCATTACTTCGAATAGCATCGTTAGCATTTCCACTAACTGTGAGTGTCCCATTACCGTAGATTGTAAGGTCATCTCTACTAGCAAGTGTACCGTATTCTGCATTGTTCACGTTGTCTGTTAGATAATTTTCTGTATTTTCGGCAAGGACAATGACGGTTATTGCTGCATCCTCAACATAAATAGGGGCGCTTGCAGTGCTACTGATGTTGACCCCGTTTAAGACAAGTCTTACAGTCTCTTCATCATTAGTGTCTACGATTATCTGTCCATCTACCAAAGTACCGCTTATGTTGTAAGTACCTGCAGATGTAATGGTTACCGTTGTTTCATCAATTATGGTGCCGTTTTCTTCATCGACGGTTATTGAATCGATATTCAATGTTATTGTAATGACATCGGAACTATCCCATATATAATCTTCTTCATCTTCATGGTCGTCTTCATTATTTCCTACCGCTTCAGCTATCATAATGTCTAAAGGGTCACTGGTTGTCGGCTCCTCGGATGGTGGCTCCTCAGTTGTTGGTTCCCCAGTCGTTGGCTCCTCAGTTGTTGGCATTTCAGTGGTCGGTTCCTCAGTCGTCGGTTCCTCAGTTGTCGGTTCCTCGGTTGTTGGCTCCTCAGTCGTTGGCTCCTCGGTTGTGGGCTCTTCGGTTGTTGGTTCTTCGGTTGTGGGCTCTTCAGTTGTTGGTTCCCTAGTCGTTGGCTCCTCAGTTGTTGGTTCTTCAGTTGTTGGCCCCTCGGTTGTACTCTCTTCCGGTGTAGTAGAGGTAACGTCTGTACTCCAGTTTGAATAGATATATGCTGCAACTATTGACAGTATGAGAATAGATCCGAGGAGAAACATCAACTTTCGTTTTGCCATTTTTCCGCTCATAAGAAATACGTCGTTACAGATATATTACTCTTAATATATTCTGATTGAAAAACTATGTTAAATTTAATAATCAATTAGAACATTACAAAAATGTAACACACTTGTTAAAATGTAAAACTCCTAAACCGTCAAACTGTAGTTTAACCTATGAAGAATAGCTGAAAGTGAAACCAATAAAAAATGGATCTTCTTAATAAACGAGTCAGAAAAAATGTTTCAATGAAGATTTGGGAGTTATGTAGCAAGAAGAAGTTTAAGGAAGCGTATCGAAAGATTGTTTGGCTCCATCAAGATTTGCTCCGAGCTGGTTGTATCTCGCTCTGAAGATGATGCTTAAAGATCCTATCCATTCATGGAAGGGTATCGTTTTGTATTCTGTCCCCTGCATTTCATGACGTAACTTAGTTTCATCTTTTGCTCTGTAGAACTTCTCTAGAGTTCTCAGCTCTGTCCCTGTCTGATCTACGATATTCTCGGCACTTGCCCTATGTCTGGATGCTCTTCCAATATCTTGTAGATCGTAGGACTTGCGAGCCCCGTAACTTCAGAAGCTTTCGAGATATCTCTAAATTTTCCTTCCCTCTTTCCTCTCTTGATCCGACTAACGATCCCGTAACCGCCTCTCTTGATGAAGATCTCTAGCTTACTGTCTAAGATATTAATACAGGTTCTCTCGTTCAGCTTCAATAACTATCTATACATCTTAATCTACCCATATACAATTCATGCATTGTTTAAAAAATGTATTATATATACGTGGAAATAACAATTTATTGCATGTAAAAAATTGCTAACAGCAGTATGTTGAAAAACAGCATTTTTCATGGAAGAATTGAAAGTTTGGGGAAATGTAATTGCTTCCCCGAGTAGGCATTCTAATTGGTTTGCCTTTTTTTACTCTTCGATGACTTGGATTGCACCTTCGGGGCATTGCATCTCGCAGGCTCTACATACAAGACAGTCCTCAATGTTTACTGCCACAGACTTGCCGTCTTTCATTTCGTAAACCTCTACAGGACATACGTCAACGCAAGTTTCGCATCCGGTGCATTTATCCACATCGACCTTGATTTCAACCATCAGATAATCAACTCCGCCTTTTTAGATTTTAAAGAAAATGAGGCTATGAAATAAAAACGTTTTGTAACTAACGGATTTCCTCTCTGAGCCTCAGAAGAACACCATCAATCGTTGCCTCAGCCTCTTCGCTTCTGCGATTGTATTCGTCCATAAGCTTTCCATACGCACCCTTAGATACCTCACCGCGCCTGTATCTAGCTTTGACTCGTTGGATGTCCCTCACCGCGCCTTCAAGATTGTTTTCAGCCACCTCAATCTGTCTCATCATGTTTGCATATTTGTGACCAGCAACCCGTATCTTCTCATGAAGAGAAGAGAGATCCCTAGAAATCGTGGAGAGACGACCATCCAGCATTCTTTTCCGAATCTTGAATCTGCGTCTAGAAATTTTTCCCTTCCGTAACCGCTCCTCCATGGATTCAAGCTCTGACTTAATCCTTGCTTTTTCTTCATAGACATCAACGAATCTCCTGATATTCTCCGGTGGAACCGGAATTATCGGAGCAGCAACGGGTGCAGGAGCTTTCCAGAGAAAAGCAACGGCGGACACAATAACAACCAAGACTCCCACCCATATAGTAGGGTAGAAAGAAGACCAGAACATAAGATACCTATAACTGATCTCAAAATTGAGATCGTCCTCCGGGGTCACATCGGAGAAAGCAAAGGTCACGGTGTCTTTAAGACCGCCTTTTTGGACGCTGAGATAATCGCTAGGATTAGAGGACTGGAACTCAGCGCCTTCAGGAAGAATTATGGAGACAGTTAGCTCTCCTATCGTCCAATCGAATTCTTCATAGAAGGTAAAATCTAAGCTGTAGTTAACTCCATTCTGCGGAGTGACGTAGGTTTCCCATGGAAGATAATAACTAACATAAAGCATCACCGTTTGATTTGTATACAAATTTTCTCTAAGATTCACTGTTATCGTTTTGAATCCCTCTGACACCTCAAGATTACCCATCTCGTCCCGCAACTTGATGTTGGAGGCATCGTCGGGGATGCCGAATTCAATATTAAGTATGTTGTCTCCAAGGTTGGTTATGGTGTAGATGTTTGTGATGCGAATGCTTTTTCCATGACCTAAGATTATCTCTCGTTCTATCTCATTGAATTTGTAGTCGATTATAACGGGCTTGGTCTGGAAGTCGGTGTAGGTGTAGTCCTCTGAGAGGGGAATGTCATGTTCGGTGCTAATTGGGTCTTCGGTGTCGGTGTAGAGGTCGATGAGGGCAACTGAGGTAGGATTGATGCCAGAGTTGTAGATGACCTCGCCATCTAGGTAGATGTCGAAAACATGAATGCCCACATCGAAGTACTTGGAACTCCTGTTCGAGAGGTCGATGAGGTTGTAATCTGCATCGTAAAGGTCCGTCACATCCACATCATATGTTCCTGCGGTGGAAACGTTAATTTGAACTCCGATTTCTAAGAAATTGAAGAGTCCATCGTCATCAGTGTCCACTCCGCTATCGTAGATTGTGCCGGTGAGGACTGCGTCTGAAGTTTGGGCGCTAACTGGGCATGATTGCATCGAGAGAATCGATAATGTTGAAAGGACCAGAAGAGAAATCACGATTATCAGTGAGGCTCTTTTGTGCGTGTGTGCATTCAAGTCAAACACCATTTTAGGACCTATTTTTCGGTTGCTTCCCTAATATCAGCAAATACCTTTATTTACTTTTAGATAAATCAAGGGCTCCATAAGTGAATCAAAATCATTTGCGTTTTCTGAGTGACTTGCGATCAAGGTAGAAATCACAGATATAGCCTGCATCGGTCAGTTTTCCGGCTCATGCGTTATAACCAGTTTTGCTGTTCTCTTAGTTTTCTGGAAAAAAACTGTTTTCAACAATCTTCTGTTATTAGTCTTCAAATATGTTTGGTTTCTTCTTTTTGTCTGTTTTGGCGATGATTTTTTGGGAGAATAAAGGGTGATAAATGCGAATGTTGTAAGATTGGGAGAATGGATAGAGTATGTAGCGTTTTTAGTCATTAATTCATCTGTTCGTGTAACATAACATTTAATATTCTGATCAATGTTAAATAGGGTGAAGAAGAAGGGTTAAGTGTATGTCTTCACCATCAAGGCGCCAGAAGATATTTTGCGCCACTCTCTTCATTTTGCTACTGCTCTTCCTCTTTAACAGCTGTTATGCCGCCGCTCACGAATGCACATACAAACTTCTAGATAGTCCAGACGGCTCCATAAACTATCGCTTAAGGGTTTCAGTAACTGAAGCACTCTACGCGAATTACAGCAGCAGAGACCACACCCTCTACTATTCCGATTTCTCCAGATTCGTAACCCCCGATGCTCTGGAACCCATCGCGGACGACCTGTGGAGTATCTACAACAACGAAGAGGACTTTGCCAACGGCGTTCTCATGTTAGTACATCAGATTGAATATGTAGAGAGCGATCCACAAAAATATCCTGTAGAAACCATTGTTGAAAATGAAGGTGACTGCGACCTCTTATCTATACTGGCAGCCTCAATAATGAAGGCGGGTGGACTTGACGTAGTCCTTCTCTACCTTGAGTGGCACGACCACATGCTTTTGGGAGTTCATCTGCCAGAAAGCCCAAAGGACGCTCGGTCCACTCTTTATTTTTATAGACACCAAGGAAAGAAATTCTATGTAGCCGAGACTACGGGTGGTAATTGGGAGAAGGGATGGCGCGTCGGCGAATGCCCAGAAGTTCTTCAGAGAGCAGCAGCAAAAATAATATCCCTTGGGAATTATGAAGAGACAGCTCCGGGACAGGTTTCATCCAGCTACATTATCCCTGATTCCTCGGCACTTCACATGTCGCTTTCCACGAATTTTGTTGTTGCACAAAACGATGTAGAGATAAGCGGGTCACTTTCACCTTCTTTGTCAGGAGAATCAATCACGTTATACGTCAGTTCAATGGGTTCTCCCTTAACTTTGCTGACAACGGTTGTAACTGATTCCAAGGGAGAGTACTCCCACACATGGCAGTCTCCTCCCGGCGGAATATACTCTATCAAAGCCACATGGGTTGGGGACGATGACTACAGTAGTGCAGCCAGCAGCACATTCAGACTTGTAGTCATACCCGCTGACTTGCTGATGATAGTGATCATACTGAGCTTCTTGCTGGTGATTCTCCTAGTAGTTAATCTGGCAACGCGAGGAAGCACATGGAATGAACCAGAGACCTCCGAAGATTGGGAATTCGCAGATAACCCAGAACATTTTTGAAAACCTTATCTAACAGAAGAAGAGCAGGGTTAATTCGAACTACAGGGAGGATGGAGACATGAGCCTGAAAATCGATTCTAAACTGAAAGCTCGTTTTCCAGACTTGACTGCTTCTATATTCCACATTAAAGACGTGAAGATCCAGAAGAGAGACCCCGAGTTGGAAAAATTTAAGGTCAAGCTAATGAAGCAGGTCCGGGAAGAGTACGACATAGACTCAGTGAAAGATCAGCCCATCTTCAGGGCCTATCGAAACTTTTTCTGGAGAGTGGGAATAGATCCTACAAAAAACCGCCCAGCAGCAGAGGCTTTGATCAGAAGAATTCTCGGAGGAAGAACAATTCCATGCATAAACACTCTTGTTGACGCCTACAACCTAGCCTCCATCAAGAGCAGAATTGCTTTAGCAACCTTTGACGCAGACAAACTGGAGGGAGACCTTCTCATGAGATTTGCAGAAGAGGGCGAACAATTCTTGGGAATTGGCATGGAAAAACCCTTGATTCTAAAAGGCGGAGAAATAGTTGTCTCTGACAATGAGAAGCTGATAGCTGTCTACCCTTATCGGGATGCTGACAACACAAAAGTAACCGAAGAAACAGAAAACGTCACCATAGTAGTTTGCGGAGCAACCGGCATAAGTGAAGAAACGTTGGAAAATGCTTCACAGGTGGCGCTGGAGTACATAACACGTTTCTGCGATGGAGAAAACCCTAAATAGACGCTTCTAGGCAAGAGACGGCGATTTCTAGGGTTTTAGATAACATTTATAGGTGGTGCATTGCGTATACTATCTCTATCAGTATTAGGGTATAGAGAGTAATGACCGAAGAAACGAAGCCCACAACCGAAGAAGTAGAGAAACTGCTGATTGACAAACCATCTGACTTCAAGTTTCACGCTGCATATATGGCTTATTCTGAGACATGGGACAAACTTACCACACCAGAGACAAAGGCTGAATTGAATGACCTCTTAAAGTCACTTTCTAAGGGAGAGATGAGTTACTCAAGCTTCTACAGAACAATTGATGAGTACAGAAGGCATGGTTCCAAACACTACGAATATCCGAGAGAAAGGATAGAAACCCAGAGGAAACGGGATTGGAGACAAAAACAGACCCGAAGTCAGAGAAACTCAAGGCATAGAGGAAGACACTGAACCCCCTCTCGCCTATATAATATATTCTCGCTTAATCAATCACGCTGTTCCAGTAGTATACTTCCGAGTATTTTTTCATGAAATCGAATCTTGTATCATTATAGATTATATCTAGCCTGAGACCACATCTCTCGATCAGTTTGTTCATATTTTCCCATATTGGGAGAGACTGGTTATCTGGACCCCATGCGGGTTTCCAAATTTTGTCAGATAGCCATCGCATGCCCCAACCATAATCCTTTGGGAGAACAAAAGCCACTTCCCCACTTACCTTTTCAAGAGAGTTTTTGTTGGGCGAACGGGTCATATTCCAGAATGCCTCCATGGCGTTGAAGTGTTCTTTCTCTAAGATACCATAAGGCTTTTCGTGGGGAAAATTGAATATGATCACGTATTTGGCTCCTGCTTGATAGGATACAATCATGTCCTGAAGCATTTCGGGTCCAGTCTTGTAGATTCCTTTGTTTTCGTCTTCTGGGTCCAAACTTTTCCATACAATGATTGCTCCCCAATCTTTTTCTTGTACGTTTGCGGCTCCCCTGCCTAGCGCTATATGTTTAGTTGTCCTATGGTTCCATCCCAACTCAACAAACACTGCGTCATAGCCAGCTAGATAATCAAACCAGTAAAGCGCATAATCGGACGTGAACATTGGTATGTTTCTTCTCTTCAGGTCTTTCGTGCTGTTCATAGAGGAAATATCAGCAACAAACAGCTCTGCTGCTTCGCTGTAGTCTGACACGTTCTCAAAAATATCTATGATGTCATGGTCTCCGTTCCAATGTCTCGGGTCAATCGTTTGGTTACTAGTTTTCCAATATCCCGTGTCAATCTGTTTTCCCCCAGGTTCGTCGAATAGATAAACTCCTAAGAACTTGTCTCCAAATCTTTCCTCAGCAGTATCCAGCCATGTCTGATGCCACGGATACACAACGCGGGAGACCCAATCGAAGAACACCATAAAGTACAAATCCGCATCATAGGCGTATTCGCAGATTTCGTTGAGGATAGTTTTGTTGGTACATATGTCCCAATTGTTTATGACCAAGAGGTTGGTGTATCCTTTCACTTTGTCTATCAGGAGCTTTGCTTCGCTAGGCTTGTCTGAGCCAAAAGAGACCCCGAAAAAGAAATCTTCGTCAACGGCGTTCTTTTCGTTCGTGTAGTGAAGATACACGATGGGGAAACAAACGGTTGAAGCCAATAGCACAGTGCATAGAAGTAACCATATTCGCTTCATCGACTCTCAACTGAAACAATAATCAGGGGGACATAAAGACCTTTTCTAAAATAAACAGAATTCAACTCTTTTTTAGCGCCTTAATTATCGCGTCTGTAACCTCAGTTGTTGACGAAGAGCCTCCAAGGTCAGGAGTCAAACTTTTCCCTTCTTTTAGCACGGTTACGACAGCGTTTTCAACCCGTTCAGCCCACTTGCTTTCGCCGAGATAGTCCAGCATCATCCTAGACGCTAAAATGGCAGCCATTGGATTCGCTATTCCCTTTCCTGCAAGCCTAGGGGCAGAACCATGAACAGGCTCAAAAAGTGCAAAATCTGCTCCTATGTTGGCGCTGGGAGCTAACCCTAATCCTCCAACTAAACCCGCTGCCTCGTCCGAGAGAATGTCCCCGAAAAGGTTGGAAGTCACAATCACGTCGAAGATGTGAGGTTTCAGAATGAGCCTCATGGCTGTAACATCAACAAAAGCCTCTTCCACTTCCACCTCAGGATAATCTTCCGCAACCTTCCGTGAAACCTCAAGAAAGAGACCATCCGACTTACGCAACACATTCGCTTTAGTAACCACAGTTACCTTTTTTTGTCGTTTCATCGCCAAGTCAAAGGCAAATCGAGCAATCCTCTCAGTTGCCTTTCGGGTAATCACTCTGATAGAATATGCCGAATCCGCAAGTTCAAACTCCATGCCACTATACAAGCCTTCAGTGTTTTCCCGAACAATCACCAAATCAACATCTTTCATGCCTCTCTGACTAGGATAGCTCTTGGCGGGTCTAACATTAGCATACAAGCCCAAAGCTCTTCTCAAGGTTATGATTGCACTTTTGTATCCTGGTACGCCAACAGGTGTTGCAGTGGCTCCAAACAAGCAGGCTTGAGTCTTCCTCATTCTAGCTAAAACATCATCAGGCACTGGAGTACCAGTTTTTTTGAAAACTTCGTAGCCAACTTCCATGTAGCTGCAATCAAATTTTAAATCTGTGCTCTCCAGTAGCCGAACAGCTTCAGGAACAACCTCTTTACCAATTCCGGGTCCGGGAATAACAGCTAGTTTATACGTTGTCATATCCATCGCTTCGCAGAAAGTTTACCAATCCGCCCTTTTCCACAATCCTTTGCATAAACTCTGGCAACGGCTTAGCCTTGAGGGTTATGCCCTTAGTTTTGTCATTAATCTCTCCAGTTTTGATGTTTATTTCAACTGTGTCGCCGTCATCGATCTTGCCAGCTTCTTCACAGACAAAGAGGGGAAGCCCAATGTTTATGGAGTTTCTGAAGAATATGCGGGCAAATGATTTAGCTATCACCGCACTTATTCCAGCAGCTTTTATGGCTACTGGAGAATGTTCACGGGATGAACCGCACCCGAAGTTGTTTCCCGCAACTATCACGTCTCCCTCTTGAACCTCTTTAGCGAATTCCGGTCTATACTCTATGAAAGCTATCTGCCCCAACCGTTTCCTGTCAGTAGTGACAGTGTATCTGCCCGGCGTAATTACGTCAGTGTTTATGTCATCCCCAAATTTCCATGCTCTCACAGGTAATCCCTCGGATCAACAATCTTGCCAGCTACCGCAGATGCTGCAACTGTCGCTGGAGAACCCAAAATAATATCCGCTTCGGGCGATCCCATCCTTCCAGAGAAGTTTCGGTTCTGGCTTGAAAGGCACGTTTCTCTTTCGCAAAGCACTCCCTCATGTCTACCGATACAGGGACCACAGCTCGGATTGCAGATGGTTCCACCCGCCTTGACGAGATCCTCCAAGTATCCCATCTTAGAGGCTTCCAAGTATATGTCCTGAGAAGCAGGAGACACTATCAACCGGACATTTTTGGCAATTCTCTTTCCTTTCAGAATCTTTGCAGCAACCTCAAGGTCCTCTAATCGCCCATTAGTGCAGGTTCCAAGATAGGCTTGATCTATCTTTCTTCCCTCAACAGCAGATACAGGTTCTACATTATCTACTGCTGAAGGAAGGGCAACCTGAGGCTCAATCCTACTAACATCTATCTCATATTCGTCCTCGTAGACTGCGTCCTTGTCGCTTCTGAAGATTCTTCCTTCTCTTCCTCCCAGAAACTCAAGGGTCTTCTGATCCGCCTCAATAATACCGTTTTTACCTCCCATCTCAATAGCCATGTTACACAACGTCAACCGAGAAGAGACACTCGCATTCTTCACGTAGTCTCCAGTGAATTCGCATGCCTTGTAGAGAGCTCCGGCAGCTCCAACATTCCCAACAATGTTGAGGATAACGTCCTTGGCATAGACACCTTTCTGCAGAGAACCAGTTAAATCGAATTTCAGGCTTTCCGGAACCTTGAACCAGCATTTTCCAGTAGCCATGGCTCCCCCAATGTCCGTTGATCCCAAACCAGAGGCAAAAGCTCCCAAAGCTCCCTCAGTGCAGGTGTGAGAATCAGCTCCAACAACAACATCTCCGGGAGAAACAAAATTCTCAACCAAGAGTTGATGACAGACTCCATTGGTGAAGAAACCGGAAAGGTGCTGGTCCATAACGAATTTTCTTACCTTTTGATGAAGGGTTGCTCCAGCCACAGATGGTGAAGGAAAGAAGTGATCAAACACAATTATTACCCTATCCGTGTCGAAAACCTTGTCTGTGATGTTGTAAAAACCTTCGATGGCTAAGGGGGCTGTGGAATCGTGAGCCATTACATAACTTACATCAGCTACGATAAAATCTCCTGGAACAACTTTTTTCTTGTGAGAAGCGTTAGCCAAGATTTTTTCAGTTAGGGTAGATCCCATAGACCTCAACCCCGTTGAATTTCCAGTATCAATTCTTTAATTTCGTTGGGTGTGTAGGAGCTTCGTCTTCCCTCATGGTAAAAGGATGCTTTGACTCTCTCGAGAACCTTTCTCGCCGTCTCCTCAGAGATGTCAAGTCCCAACTCTTTTTTTGCAACATACAAGATGCCGTGCCTCCCACCCAGTTCGTCTATGAACACTTTTCTCCTCTGACCCACCAGCCTAGGCGGATAAAACTCGTATGTTGTTGGATGTACGAAGACGCCGTGCTGATGTATCCCGGAACTGTGGGCAGTTACGTTTTCACCAGTTAACGGTTTTTGGGGAGGCATTTTTATCCCTGAAACTTCCTCGACGAGTTTTGAGAGGGCAGTTAGCTGGCTCATTTCAAAGGGGCTTGTCCCGAAGATTATGTGTAGGGCAGGAATAACTTCTTCTGTTACGGTTATTCCAGCTCTCTCACCTAAGCCATTCACAGATGTTGAAACTGTTGACGCTCCAGCTTCTACGGATGCCAATGAATTTGCCAAAGCTAGTCCAAGGTCGTTGTGGCAGTGGACCTCGATTGGAATGTCTATAACCTTTCCGATTTCTTTCACTAGAAAGGCCATTCCGTTGGGGCTTGCGCAGCCTAGAGTGTCAATAATTCTTGCTCTGTCTGCTCCTACTTCTTCTGCTGTTTTGTAGGCTTTTTTCAGGAAATTCAGGTCGTTTTCTCTTGTTGTGTCTTCTGCACTGTATATGACGAAGAGGCCATAATCCTCTGCGTAGCTAATGTGGTCAGCCAGCTTTTCCAGATATTCTTCTTGGCTCATGCCATGGAACTTGTATTTTCTGTGATAGGGTGATATAGAGAGGGACAGGACTATTCCGTCAGCTCCCGTGTTAGCTACAAGGTCTATGTCTTCTTTTTTAGCGCGGGCGAAGGCAGAAAGCTGAGCGTCCAGGTTCATATCGACCAAGGATTCGATGCATTTTCTTTGTTTTTCTGAGGCGGCTGGGAATCCGGCTTCTATCTGCTGTATTCCCACCTCGTCCAGTTTCTTGGCAATCGTTAGTTTGTCTTTTATGCTGAATATGACGCCGGGGGTCTGTTCTCCCTCTCTTAGGGTACTGTCGTGAACAATATACTCATCTAATGAGGGAACCTTGAAGTTAGCGAAGTTGTAAGGGCTTGGGAGGATTCCTTCTCTCTTTAGCCTTTTTAGCAGCTTTTGCCCCTGTTCGTTAAGGTATTCTTCTTCCACTTCGTTGAGCCGTCCTTTTCGCACCGTTTTGGTGAATTCGGTTTTGGAAGTATACAAAACGCACAAATATATATACTTTATGTAAAATTATCTTATCTAGAATACGAAAACATTACATTCATTTCTGAAACCGTAGTTGGACCCAGAATCGCCTAAACGAATTTTTTTACCAGCTACGTAAGATAATCATGGTGTTTGTGTTGGCGACACCCGCTAATCGGCGGATTTTCTCAAGGCACTCGTCAACCTCGGTTATGTTCAAGCCCGATATTATGACAGCAATGTCGTATTGACCGGTGATCTCGTAGACTGTTTCGACGTTGGAGAATTTCTTCAGCGCTTTGGAAACCTCAGAAGTTGGCAAGGAGGGGTCTACTGAAAGCAGAGCTATTGCTTCTGCTCCTTCTGTAAGCCCAACCTTGACTGTGAATCGTCTTATTGCCCCTGAATCAACAAGGGCTCTGATTCTCTTCCGAACAGCCCCCTCAGACAAGCCAACTCTCTTTCCGATGTCACTGTAGGTGGCACGACCATCCAACTTCAGAATTCCAATTATCGCCTTGTCAGTATCATCCATTTTCTACACTTCAGATACAATATCTACGCGGAAAAATTTAACGATTTCTGAACAACTCGCAGCAAATTCGTAACGGTTTCCGTATCTCAGGTCCCCTTTTCTCACTAGAAATGAGGACAGGTTAGAAAACTCGCTCAAGCAGTTACGCGGGTGGATGTTCATACGGATTTCGTATAATTAATCGGAAATTGTGCAAAACCACTAGCTATAAATCCGAAATTCTTATAAAGAGCAATGTTTTTTATAATGGTTCAAACCAAATTAAGAGGTGGAATTTGTGAAGAGTGCTAGGTGCCCCGATTGCGACGCGGAAATCGAAGTTCCAGAGGATGTCATGAAAGGAGAAATCCTGAGCTGTCCCAGCTGTGGGCTGGAACTGGAAGTGACAGAAAGCAAGGGAGATTCCGTGGAGCTCAAAGAACTAGGAATTGAAGGCGAAGACTGGGGAGAATAATTCCCTCTCTTTATTTCTTAACAATAATATGCGAAACAGAAAAGAAGTAGACTGAGAAAACATATACCTGAAAGTGTTTGAAGCAAGGATGTAAGAACAGATATGAGCATTGGAATTCTGTTTGAAAGTTCTGAAACTGATGAAAAAGGCATCAAAATGACTGCGGAAGAGATGGGAATAGACCTAGTCTACATTCCCTTTCGCAAAGTTGCCTTTCGCCTAGACGAAAATAGGTATACCCTCAGTACTAAGGGAAAAGACTACACAAAAGTTCTCAAAGACATCAAAGTAGTGCTGAACAGAGCCCAAAGCAAGAATCGCAGACTCTTTGCAGCCAACGTTCTGGAGGCTTTCGGGAAGCATGTGATAAATCCCCAATGCGTAGAATACGTCTGCTTCAGCAAATTGAGGACTCTGCTCCATTTCTGGCATGCGGGAATCAACATTCCTCATACAGTCTATGTTCCAGTTGATTCCAACGAAAGAACCTTAGATGGAAGGGAGATACGTAACGAGGAGGACATAGCCGACCTGATGCAACTGGAACTTGGCCATGAAAACATCGTAATCAAACCAGACGCTGGAACCCATGGAAAAGACGTTAAGCTTGCCAAAGACAGGGAAGACCTATTAGCGATTCTCAGGGGAATTCAGCCTTCAATAATTAATCCAGTGGGAATTCTTGCTCAAACCCTCGTTCAGAAATGGTTCTACGACCTAAGAATAATAGTCACCAAAGAGGACGGAAAGCCCCCATACTGCTACCCCACAGCTTTAGCACGAGCTGGATTCAAAGACTTCAGGACAAACACCTTCTTGGGCAATATGGTATTCGGCGTAAACTTGCCATCTCACATCAGAGATGTATCAGTTAAATGTAGCAGAGCAATTGGAGGGGACAGCAGAGCTTGGCTCTTGGCCTTTGACGCCATGATAAAGGTAGGCGAAAACAAAACGGTTGAAGACGAATATCTTCTAGAAGAATTCGAGAATCTTGAACCGTCCTTCGATGCAGTGAAAAAACTTAAGCGAGACAAGACTAAAAGAACGGACTTTCCAGAATGGAATAGGAGGCTGGAAAAGACTTTTCAACACTATAAAAGCCAAGAAGCCTACTTGAACATCAAAGACATTATCGAGGAAAGCATGGAAAAAAACAAGCATAACATCATGTTCCATGAAGCTAACGCTTGCCCTGAATTCTGGGAGCAAACTAGGTTAGCTGCTGGGATAAACTTGGCAGAACCATTGCTCAGGGGAGCCCAGAGCATAATTGAATCTGACCAAGGAGAGTGAAAATGTGAGAGTAGGAGTAATAGGTGGTTCAGGATACGTAGGCGGAGAACTTCTAAGGTTACTACTCTCCCATCCAGAGGTCGAACTGACCACAGTAACATCCCGCGCAAACGATGGCGAATACATCTTCACGGTTCACCCAAACCTCAGAGGAGCAACACAACTAAAATTCACTCCCCCAAACATCTCCCGAGTAGCAGACAACTGTGACTTAGTGTTTGCTGCGATGCCCCATGGCAAATCAGTGAATCTTGTTCCTCAGCTGCTAGAAACAGGAGTGAAAGTCATTGACATGAGCGCAGATTACCGCCTGAAAAACCCAGACGATTACGACAGGTGGTATGGATGGAAGCACACTCACCCAGAACTGCTACAGGAAGCAGTTTACGGTATACCTGAGCTTCACCGCGAAGAAATCAAGAATGCAAAACTGATAGGCTGTCCAGGATGCATGTCCACAGCTACGATTCTGGGATTGGTGCCTCTCGTAAAGGCAGG
>CP070820.1:109363-217998 GCA_020344315.1 Candidatus Bathyarchaeum sp. | reverse complement strand
AACTTGGTAGTTGCTTTTGTCTGGATATTTGTGATTGTTATTTCTGTTGCTGTATTCTGGGTTGGAGAATCTTATGTTGCTGGAATCGGTGGACCTTTTGTTGCTTCATTTCTTCTCTTCATCATAGCTCTAATATTCAGTGCTGTCGTGTTACAGGAAAAGAAATAGAACATATACCATCTATCCACTTTCCAGTCGAATCCTGTCTCACCTGACTTTATTCACTTCTCTGTTTTGCGAGGTTTCAAGTCTACAAGCCGTTCGTAAGGAGAGAAGAGGATGATGTTAATGCCAAAAAATTCTAATTATGTTACGTTTTTCTAATCGTCTTATCGCTTCGAGGAACTCACTCTTTTGTTTTCCGTTGAGCTCGAAATGTCGCATCATGTCCTTCACGGGGGTTTGAGTAGATCCACACCTTTTGAGCCGATTTTGCAGGTATTTTACGACAAGCCGCTCGATCCTTCCGCATTTCCAGGTGGTGTTTCGGATGAGAATGGCGATCGCCCTAAACATCTTCTGAGCTTCTAATCCCTTTCTTCTAACCAGGATCCTTCACCCCAACGCAACCAGTAATATCGCCAACGTGCGCTTATTATTTGTTTTGTTTATAGGGTATGAGGCAGAGAAACTTCACCAGTTTTTCGCTGTTGTTTTTCAGTTGATGTTTTTCATTTTGGGGGATGAAAATTATGTCTCCAGCATTAAATTTCACTTCTTTTTCTTCACTAACCACAAGTCCTTCGCCTTCTAATATGAAGACTTCATGTTCCCACGGGTGATTGTGAAATGGGCTGTGTCCTCCAGCTTCCAATTCGAAGAGTCTCATGGCAAAGTTTTCTGCGCCCGTCTCTTTGGTTATGAGCCATCTGACTTTCAATTTTGAACTTCCGCCTTCAGCATCTTTCGCTTCAATGTCCGTATAGGGAAAGATTTTCATCTTTTTTGCCTCTCCAAAACTACTGCTGCAATCGAGGATATTAGACTTCACTAACTTGATTGACCAAGATTTGGCTTTTTCTATTTCTTAGTGTTTGGCGTGTGAGTGTTTGTTTTGGAGGTGGGTATGGAAAGATTAATAAGTAAATCTTTACTATATTTTGATAAACAAATACCCGGGATAGAACATGGGGCTGCTCTCAAATCACGAAACAATTGTCTGGAAAGAATTCCATAAGGGCAAGTCTACCAGCGACATTGCAGATGAAAGTAACGGAGAGTGGAGCCCCTCTTACGTGTCGCGAGTTCTTAGCAGAACAAGAGAAAAGATTGCGAAGGCACTTGAGGAACACGCGAAGAGTCACCGGCTCGACATTGAAAGCCTCTTAGACTACAAGGGATTGCTGATAGGCTTCGACTATCAAGCGAACGCCCAAGTATACATAGTCTTCACGGAGAAACTTGGAATTATCGTTTGGTACAAGCACGACTCCTACGCAGGTAAGCTATGTCCTGAGTGTCCAAAGGAATCGGAGTGCAGAGAAATCTTGGATACCATCTTGGAAGAGTATCAGATCACGCTGAGACCAGATGAGGAAGAACTTCTCATGACTCAACAATCTATTGCAATTCTCAACAAGCTCGCGGCAAAGGAGATTCCTAGATATAAAAGAAAAAAGGAAGGTGATTAAGTTTGGAAAAAGATGTTGGAGAAAAAGTCATCAAGCCTCCAATAAAGAGAGTAACAAGCGAAAAAATCTTCAAACCATCAAAGGCGTTTCTACACAAGAATTTGCTTCAGCCCGTAGTTTTGGCGTTCACTATTTGGCTGATTGTTGTCATCTGTTTCGTAGGCGGATCGTTTATAGGTGCTGCAGTGGAGCCAGAAGAGATTCCAAGCGCCATTCAGCACATCAACGCATGGATTGTTCCAGTTAACTTCTGGACAATAGTCGTCAATCTGATTTGGTTGATACCTGTCTTGATCTACACTCCCTTCTACTTCAAGAGTCTCGAGTACTCAGTTAAAGCTGAGACCGGTGAAACAATGCCTGAAATCTACGTCAAGCGAGGCATCGTCACTATTACCCGCAAGCATGTGCCCTTCAGAACCATTACAAACATATCCAGCAGGGCAGGCGTCTTTGATAGACTGTTTAATATCGGTTCAGTTCACATCGAGACCGCAGGCTACTCTGGCAGCCATCAGAAAGGACCCGAAGTTAAACTGGAAGGCATCGTATTCTATGAGGAAGTCAGAGACTTCATCCTGAATGAGCTGAGGAAGTTCAAGGCACCCTACGTAACTGGAACCGAGGTGGTTCCTCGAATCGAAGAACCTGTACCAAGAACGGAAGGCTTGGACGACGAGATACTGATTACTCTACGTGAGATACGCGATATATTGAGGAACCAAAAGACGCGCAAGTGACCTGCAGACCGAGGGTTTGAATTTCCAGCTTTCGTGGAGAAACCAGTTTCAAACTCCCCCTTTTACTTTTGACTTTGCTTCTTCTTTTTTTCTCAGAGAATTATGGACTTCTGAATGGTGCAATTTGGCTTTCGAGTTACATATCCAAGAAACTTGGCTATGGTAAACCTTTTTATATGGGAGTTGCTTGTTGGGTGGTATCGTCACATTAACTCATGCTTACCTCGAACAGCTTTTAACGGCTTTTGAAGACTGCGTGTAAAAAAAAACTTGTGACAGGAGGAAATAGTAAATATGCAAATAGAAAATTTCGAAGACTTGCCTTTAACTCCAGAAGTCATGAAAGGGATAGAGGAGCTTGGATTCTGCAATCTTTTTCCAATTCAAGCTCAAGCAATAATCCCCCTACTGGAAGGAAAAGATGTAATTGGGCAAGCACAAACCGGAACCGGCAAAACTGCGGCTTTCGGAATTCCCATGGTTGAACGCGTGAACCCGAAAATCAAGAGGGTTCAAGGCTTAGTTCTAGCGCCAACACGTGAACTGGCCATACAGGTTGCAGAACGCATAAGACGATTTAGCAGATACTCAATGCTGAATATTCTACCTGTTTACGGCGGAGAAACAATACAAAAACAAATCCGCGAACTGAAGAGAGGCGTTCATATTGTTGTTGGTACGCCCGGTAGAGTAATAGACCATCTGAGACGAGGAACATTGAATCTAGCATCAACGAAAATTGTTGTTCTTGACGAAGCTGACAGAATGCTTGACATGGGATTCATCGATGACATAAATTACATACTCTCAAGAGTGCCAGCAGATAGACAGTTGAGCCTCTTCTCAGCAACCATTGACCAATCAGTAATGAACGTGTGCCACAGATACATGAAAAAACCTGAAAAGATACTTGTAAGCAAAGACGAGATAGCTCTTACACAACTGAACCAGTACTACATGGTAATAAATCCAAGGAACAAACTTGAATATCTACTCGACATACTGAAACATAACAACATGGGAAAAGCAATCATATTCTGTAACACCCGCAGAGGAACAGACTGGTTGGCACACAAACTAAGCAGATATGGATATGATGCAAAACCGTTGCATGGTGGTTTCACTCAAGCACAGAGAGAACGCGTTAGCAACTCTTTCAGAAACGGAAAACTGAAACTTCTTATTGCAACTGATGTTGCTGCAAGAGGTTTAGACATCCAAGGAATAACACACATAATAAACTATGATATCCCATTGGATGCTCTGGTTTATTTCCATAGAATCGGAAGAACTGCTAGAATGGGAGGCGAAGGAACCGCTATAACTCTTGTGGGATACGGAGAAATCGCAGAACTAAGCAAAATAAAAACCTTAACGAAAACCAATATAGAAGAAATGGAAACATTGGATCCACAGTGCTTATAGAAAGCATCTAAGGTGCCAGATACGCTGAGCAACAGGCTCAGCTCACAGTCGGATTCGATTTCAAACACCAAAAAAGATGAACTAACATTCATTAGGCGAAGCCAGTAACCGTTAAATAAGGCATCTCATAAACCAAAACTAAACCCCTTAGGCTGGAAGCGCATATCGAAACGGGGAAAAAACTATGAAAATAGCTGTGTTGGTTTACGAGTATCCTCCCAAGATCGTTGGTGGCTTAGGAACCTATGCTGCAGAGATAACGCGAAAGTTCGTTCTGCTTGGTCACGACGTAACAGTCTTCACCATGAATGACGATCAAGGAAGCCTCCCTACCAGAGAGCTTCTGCGCGGCATAGAAATTCATCGCCCAGTCCACATTGATGTCTCTGACTCCCTGCCGGATGTGGTCGCTGAAGACGTTAAAAAGTGGGGTAGGGGAATTCAGTTCTTCTCAAAAATTCTCATGTACAATTATCTCAGCGCCTCAAAGATGATAAACGAACTTGTTAGATCCGAGGACTTCAAATTCGATCTGGTAGTAGCCCACGACTGGCTCTCAGTTATTGCAGGCATCTCCATCCGAAAAGAGTTGGGATTGCCCCTAGCTTTTCATGTACACTCCAATGAGAGGGGACGAACCCTCGGCAACGGCTCAGCTGTGGTCAGCAGCATAGAAAACCGGGGGGGACAGATGGCGGACATGGTTATAACGGTTTCTTACGCGATGCAAGATGAACTAATACAGGCTGGATTTCCTGCAGAGAAGATTCGAGTTTGCTACAATGGGGTGGATCCAAAGAAGTACAGCCCTGAGCATGTAGCAGAAGAAAGAATCAATGCAGTTAGAGAGAGATACGGACTCACCAACGATGATTTGATGGTGCTCTTCGTGGGAAGACTCGTATGGATCAAAGGGGTAGACAAACTCATCAGAGCCATGCCCCAGGTCAGGCAAAAGATTCCGAACGCAAAACTGGTTGTCGTTGGTCTCGGCGACATGCGGGACTACCTGGAGGGACTCGTTCGTAATCTACACCTTGAAGACGTTGTGAAGTTCCGTTTTGAATTCATACCCGAGGAAGAGCGAATCGCCCATTACGCAGCATGTGACGTGGCGGTTTATCCCAGTCTCTATGAGCCCTTCGGAATCGTAACCCTAGAGGCTATGAGCATGGAGAAACCCGTAGTTGTTGGAGCCGCCGGCATCAGCGGAATGAGAGAGATTGTCAGCATTAGCGGTCCAGATCAATGTGGCTTCCACATCAATCCAAACGACCCAACTGACATCGCTTGGGGAATTATAAGCGCCATCCAAGATCCCAAGAAAAGAATTGAATTCGGACGCAATGGCAGGAAGAGAGTGCTTGAACTCTTTTCTTGGGACGAAGCTGCCAAGACAACTGTTAACCGTTATTCTGAACTCCTGAAATTGAAAAAATCTCAGAAAGCCGCTACTTAGTATTTGTTAGCTGGAAAAAACATGATGAGTAATGAAGTTCGGAAAGACTATTTATTGAATCGATGGGTTGTCATTGCTAAGGAGCGCAAGAAGAGACCCACAGATTTTGTCAAGAAGCTGATTGAGAAGAAGGAAGGTGTTTGCCCTCTCTGCCCCGGTAATGAGCATATGACCCCTCCAGCAGTACTACTGTATCTTTCTCCTAACGGAGAGATCAGAAAGGAAAGGGACCAGAACGGTTACCGCCATAAAGATTGGATAGTTAGAATTGTACCGAATTTATACCCTGCTTTCACTCCTCCAGATAAAGAAAGGGGAACAATCAAAGAAAGCCCTGTTCTCAAAAATGCTGCAGGCCTTCACGAAGTTCTCATAGAATCGCCATGTCATGACGAACACCCTGGAGCTGCCCGAGTTTCCCAGCTGGTTCATGTGATAAACGCATATCTTGATCGGCTAGCAGACCTTTCCGGAAAGCCCTACGTGAAGTATGTTTCAATCTTCAGGAACCATGGACGCGAGGCGGGAGCATCTCTCTCTCACGCTCACACCCAGCTGATTGCAACTCCCTTTATTCCAAGTCTTCTGGAGGAGGAATTGGAGGCAAGCAAAAGTTACTGGAAGAAGAATCATGAATGTCTGCTCTGTGATGTTATGGAGAGAGAGAATGAAGGTCCGCGTTTCATCTGGGAGAATGACAGTTTTGTAGTTTTCGCTCCTTGGGCAAGTGTTCACCCTATGGAATTTTGGGTGTTGCCTAAACGGCACCAGTCAAGCATGTTAAGACTCTCCCAGAAGGAGATTAAAGATTTGGCTGAAACCATGCGCGTCTGTCTGGGCGGGTTGAGGTCTTTACTGAATGATCCTCCCTACAATTTCGGTTTCCACACAATATCAGCGGAAGATGCGCAGGATTGCTATCACTGGCATCTAGAGGTCTATCCCAGATTAGCCATATGGGCAGGGTTTGAGAAGAGCACGGGTATGTTCATTAATGTGATTTCCCCGGAAGACGCTGCTGCAGAACTTAAGCATGTGGTATATCTCTCCTCTTCAAATAAGATCTGAAAAGAAAGCTAAAATCTGCCTGATTGGTGTCCTGTGCCTCCTGCCTCACAAAGTGCAGAGAGAATGACAACGTCGATGCCCGCGCTACGTCTGGAAACAACATACCATTGCTGTCGATTGCTCCGTTTGGCAATCATACTTCATTAATGAAACTTGGAAAACCAGTGTTAAAGGAGGTAATCATACTGTATCCGAAAAACGAATTACACCAATGTATGTGTCTTCACATAAAAGTTAAAGAAACAATGATGTGCCCTGAAGTAGGATTCTCATTGGGTATAGTAATTATTAGATAGCTTGTTGCCTCTTCTTGATAAGTGAGTATTGATGTCATCCCACAGTAGTTTTCCAAAGTTTACCTATTCACATTCACATCAAAAATTAAAATGTCCTGAATAGCTCGGGGTATGCAATATTTTTCGTTCGTTTCATTTAGTTCTAAAACTGGATTATAGAACTCTCCATATAATCAATAATCAAATCATAAATTTTATAAAGCAATTAATTATAAAGTTTTACTCAGAGTTAAAATGTCAAGAGAAGAAAGATTAGAGAGATTGACTAGGGATATTGAAGAAATGAGAGGTATCCTAGATTTTATTCTGAAGCTTTTGAAGAAGTTGATAGCACAGTTAGTACCGACATTCAAGAACGACTTTGTCTGCGCAGATCCGCACACATCAGGGAATGGTCATCTCCCTGGCGCATACGACGAGGGGGAGCAGATCAAGAACATTTTAGAGTCTGAAGGGCACTCCGTTACTATGATTAGGCATCCTGCAACCAAGACTGACTTCTTGACCAACTTGAATAAGAATATCGTGCACTTGGCAGGACACGGAGGCTTTGGCGGTGGCAAAGTTTATTTCTGCTTCGATGACGGAAATGTTTATCCTAGTGACGTAACATCCTCGAGTTCAGCTCCGGGATTGCTGCTTTATGCAGGAGTATGTTTGGGAGGAAAGAACGATACTATGGCAAATGCCTTTAGAGCTAAAGGCACGAAAAACTATGTGGGATTCACCCAGACAATACCTGACTGGGGTGCCAAGTACTTCGACGATTTGGTCTACCAAAAGTGGCTCGTTGAGGGAAAGAATTTGAGAACAGCATTGGATGAGGCAGACGACAGTTATCCAGCCATGAGCTGCTGGATATTATGGGAGTGAGGTGAAGTCTGTGAGTCAGGAAAAGAAGATTGAAGAGAAGGTCAAGAAATTAGCAACAAAGAAACTGAGGCTAAGAGGAAAAAGAATAGCTCCTGAAATTGGAGAAAAGACAAGTAGATGGTCTCCGGGCCTTCTGAGAAAAATTTCTGAAGTAGAAGTGAGAGCGGCGGAACAGTCTATAGTTGCTAGGATCGACGAGGAAACCGGGGAGACCGTAGGGTGGCGATATCCAGGTAGAACGATCGGTTCCAAAGTCGTTAAGCTTACGGAAGAGGAAGCCATAGAAATAGCAAAGTCTGAATTGGAAGTTCCAGAGGATGCGGTATTTGAATCCGTGGAGTTAATAGACAGGGGTGCGGTCGGTTTGACGTTCTTCGTAAGATGGAAGCATGTTGTAGGAGGTATTCCTGTGGAGGGAGACTTTATAGTGGTGAAGATAAATCCTGAAACAAAAGCTGTTATCTCAACAACTAAGAACTGGAGTGTGGTCAAGAGTGCGTGAAGAAGAGATCAGAAAAATAGCTGAAGAAAAGGTGAAAGAATTCGTTAAGGTCTCAGAAAGGGCGTATCTGCGATCCCTTGGACAAAAATACGTAAAACTCATAGAAAACCGCGGAAAAGCCGGTAAGGTCGAATTGAAGAAAGCTTGGGTCGCAAGATTCGTGGACGATGCAAGATACGAGGGAGCTTGGGTGGAACTCGTGATCGACGAAAAGGGAAATGTCCTGCGCGTGGACCAAAGCAGATAACCAAACTATGAACTTCATTTCGTACAACTCTTCGAGTCATACTCCCTCTTGTTCCAGGCGCTAAGTGGATTTCTTGCGTGCTTCGATTAAAAGGAGACTTAGGTTACCTCCATCCACTTCTGCGCATCCAGAACCATTACTTATTTTTTGCAGAAATTGAATTTTATACCAGCAACATTTAAACATCTTTTACGCTAAATCGAAATGTGCGCGCCTACTCAGTTTGCTTCTCCATTCTTTACTTCAAACCGAGAAGAAAGGCTGCATGGGACGCTAGCTGTATAGGCTCAGCACTTTTCTGATTCCGTCGATTGTAAGGTAGTATTTGTCGGTTTCTTCTGAACGAAATGATTGTGCGTAACCTAGCTCAATCAGTTTTTGTAGATGAGTCTGCAGCTCCGGAGCCTCCATTCTGGTCCACTCTGAAATCTGTTGAATAGTTAACGATTTGGATGATTCAGTTGCCCCTATATTGTGGAGCATCACCAAAAGGCGTAGTTGATTAGGCTGCTCAGCATTGTATGAACGAAAAGAATTCTCGCCCAATTCTATCCCACCAACTTTCTGTAAACCTCTACAGTCTTCATAGCAACTGCTTCCCAACTATAAGCCTTCTCAAGTTTATCTTTTGCGTTCTCGGTCAGCCATCTGGCGCGGTCTGGATCGGACAAAATTCTATCAATCCCCCATGCGATCGATTCGGGGCTCTTTGGATACACGAAAATTCCTGTGCGATTATGTTCTATCACCTCAGATAAACCCCCCACTTGGCTAGCTACCACGGGAACGCCTGTAGCCATTCCCTCCAGTGCGACTATGCCAAAGGGCTCATAGATAGAGGGAACAACCAGGACGTCTGCGCTGGTCATGAGGTCTATCACTTCCCTGTCAGGAACGAAGCCGGTAAAGCGAATCTTCTTTCTATGTCCGGTGGAGCGGGCTTCACTTTCGAGAAAATCTCTTGACCATCCTTCTCCGACAATTACGAACTTTGCTTCGGGATAACGATTGATTATGTTGGGTATTGCTCGGATGAAATATTCGATTCCCTTTTGCGGAACCAGACGTCCTACACAGAGGATCATTTTTTCGTCCCAGCCTACTCCGTAGCGTTGTCTAACTGATCCTCTGTCAGCCGTGGTGTGATATTGCGTTGTGTCAATGGCGTTCGGGATTACGTCAACTTTGTCCTGTGGTAGGTTGAAGTGTCCGCAGATTTCGTTTTTCATTGATTGGCTGCACACTATGACTTTATCTGCCTCGTAGGTTGCCCACCATTCTATTCCGTCAATGGAGAAAGAATCGGCGCTGCGGAGACCTTGTGCTCTTCCAACTTCTGTGCTGTGCACTGTGAGAACCATCGGCTTTTGTACGTAGCGCTTGAAGGAGATTCCTGCGAAGGCGGCTAGCCAGTCATGAACGTGCATAACGTCAAAGTCAACCGATTGGCTTACTTCCGCCATCTTTTTCTCCAGAAAGTGGTTAAACAGGAGAACCCATGTTAGAAAGTTGGGGTGCCCCAATTCTGTTGAGGCGCGGTATACTTTGATTCCGTCCATCTCTTCGTAGCTTGGTGAGCCGGGAAAGTCCAGGGTGAAGAGGTAAACTTCATGGTTTTGCTGAATGAGGGCTTTGGCTAAGCCTTCGCAGTGGCGAGCTATTCCACCTACGACTCGTGGTGGGAATTCCCAGCTTAGTTTACCTATTTTCATTCCGGGCGCACCAGCCTTTAGTTACGGTACAGTGA
The DNA here is from genome assembly GCA_020344315.1 of Candidatus Bathyarchaeum sp. Taxonomy (GTDB): domain Archaea; phylum Thermoproteota; class Bathyarchaeia; order Bathyarchaeales; family Bathyarchaeaceae; genus Bathyarchaeum. The sequence goes on along the minus strand of CP070820.1, from coordinate 208,010 downwards.
ATCGCTTTTCGATTCAGTTGATTTGTGAATTGAAATCTGTAATGTTTTTGTTGAATCTGTAATATGGTGGTCGGATATAAGTTTCTTTTCACGTTAAGAATGAACACACACAGCTTGGTGTTTATTAAGTGGAAAATAGTTAAGGGTTCTAAACTCCGATGAGGTGTGTCTAATGAAGGTGTTGTTTGTCTGTACTGGTAATGCTTGTCGTAGTCCGTTGGCGGAGGCGCTGTTAAAGAAGTTTAGGCCAGATGTTGATGTTGATTCTGCTGGAACCCATGCTTATTACAGAGTTGTGGATTTGACGAGGAGGTATGCGGAGCAGGAGGGCGCAGATGAATTCCTGAAGAGAACTCCTGAAGATTTGGATGTGAAGACTCTTTGTGAGTATGATGTTATTGTGGCTATGGAGTCTCGGCATGAGCGGGTTATACTTGATCGGTCGCCGGAGTGTGCTGACAGAGTTGTTGTATGGCACATCACTGATCCATATGCCGTACCCTATAGACAAGCTCAACAGATATTCGAAAAGATAAAAAGCAAAGTAGCACACCTAGCAAAGTCATTATAATGTTAGCTGTATGACAGGGGGCAAGGGGACTGAGAAAGCTTTCGGTGGCAAAATTCGGTGGTAGCCTCTTGGGTGATGCTGGGGAAAAAATACCCGCGATTTTGGATTGCATAATATCCCTCAAGGATGGGAATGATTTCGGTCCTGTAGTTGTTTTCTCGGCTCCGAGCGGATTTACAGATGCGCTCATAAGGATAGGTGAATCCTATACGCATTCTAGACCTATCTCAATAGATTCGGTCTTCAATACGTATGAAAGCCTAGCAGAAACCTATGTTAAAGGCAAGTATCTGAAACGGGTTATTTATGAATTGAAAAAACATCGTCAGCAGATGGATGAAGCTGTCGCTTTAATCGGTAAACGTTTTCATGGAGCTATTAAAGCAAAATTTCTAACCAATGGTGGGGAATTACCAACATCGGTTCTTATGGAATATGTCTTGAAGAGTAGAGGTCTCGATTGCTGCCATGTTCCTAAGGAGCAATGGCCGATTGTGACTGATGATAACTTTGAAAATGCTACTCCTGATTATGAATTGAGCAAGAATAGAATTCATTTCCTCATGGAGTCACTTGAAGAGGGCAAGATAGTTGTGCAAGCAGGATTTCTCGGATTAACAAGTGATGGATTAGAGACAATGCTTGGAAGAGGCGGTTCCGACCTTACAGCCGTTTTTGTCTCATGCCTATTAAAAAGAAGATATGATGTTGAAACGGTTTTGTTCAAAGATTTGCCAATTCAGAGCACTGATCCAAATCTGGTTGATGACCAAGAAACCGAGCACCTTACATCTCTGACTTATAATGAAGCCCACAAAGCGTCCATGATGGGAATGAAAATCGTTCAAGGAGATGCGATATCAGTAGCTAGGCATTTTAACCAGCCTATAAAGGTCGTGTCAATAAACTATCCTGAAATATTTACGATGATCGAGGCAGAAAGCAATGCTGACCAAACAGTGAAGTGTGTAACTGGAAAAACCGGATGCGCAATTCTCACAATTCACGATCAAAAAAGCAGGTCTCTGGAGGATGCTCTGAGGATTTGGGAAAACCGCAACGACTTCCTCGAATTGGGAACCGAAATACTTGAGACTGGAGAAAAAATACGAGATTTTCTGTTCCTTGACTCAGAGTTTCTGAGAAAAAATGAAGAACGACTTAAAGGTTTTGATGAAGCTTTAGCAGTAGAATACGGTGTTGGTGTGGTTACCCTCATTGGAGACAGGATGAAATATTCTCCCGGAGTTGCCTCCATTGCAATAGGGGCTATACCTCATATCAACATAAAGAGGGGGGTCTTTGCGCCTCACACATCACAGATAATCTTGGTAATTGATGAAAGCAATGTTGGAGACACTGTTGCAGCAATCCATGCCAAGAGACATGAAATGAACAAATCTCATTAATGTTCGAGAGTTTCGCAGAAATAGTAGGCATTTTTGGCTCTTCAGAGAAATTTGATTTATCTGAAGGTTTTATCTGTGTTTCTTTAAAAGATTCTAGACACTATTTATTACTGCATCAGCCGAGGCGAAAACGTGTATGGTTACCCTTTTGGACAATCAAGAAAGGGTTAAAGAAGTTGACAAGAGCGACATGCTTAGTCATTTGGTTGAAACTCCAGATTATTGTCGAGATGCTATAAAGAGAACCGAGCAAACAAGCGTGCCCCCAAATGTGAAACCTGAAAACATCATGATCGTTGCTATGGGACGCTCAGCTATAGGCGGAGAAATCCTCAAACCCAAATATTAAGCTTGGTCAAAGTTTCTTGACTAACTCATGTTTCATTTTAGTCAAAATTTCTTGACAAAAACGCTTTTTTTGTCAATTATCGAAGGTACTATTGGTGCCCATTGAGGAGGAGTGAAGGTGAAACAGTTGTTGGTGCATAAAATTGATTTAATAGAACTGGAAGGCAAGGGCGATTTTTTGTGTCCTTGCTGTGGGACAAAGATTTCGCCTGATGATGAAACAGAAAAGGTTTATTCTATTCTGGAGCCAAAAGTCAGAAACAATGCATTAGAGGATCTATTGATTAGATGCAACAATTGCTCAAACAAAATTCTACTCACTGGATTTTCTATTCTGGAAACTATTTAGGATACTTTTATGGGATTATGTAATATAATCTTTCATGGTTTTAATGTGATAGAAAAAACGCGAGTTTATATCTTCTTAAGCGCTTTTTTCATTTCCATGTTATTGTTGACTTTTTGCTTGGCAGTGTTAGCTGATAATGGTATATCGTGGACTGTTCAGACCGTAGACGAAAAGGGCCAAAGATATGGTAACGGCTATATCCCTATTGTATTGGATTCATCCAACAACCCTCACATAGCTTACACTGTCTTTGATTATCCGCCCTATACGTATGCTATTGTGAGTTATGCAAGCTGGAACGGTTCAGGATGGACTACCCAAATAATAGAGGAGTATAAAACGGCTTATAGTCTTACATTGGACGCTGACGACAATCCACATATACTTTATGGAGGAGAAAGTTTAATCTATGCCAGTTGGACAGGGACCAACTGGTATAATCAAACCGTAGACGAAAACGGCGGAGGTTACGGAGTAGTTGTTTTGGACTCATCTGGCAACCCAAACATAGCCTACACCAATGGTCAAGTATTGAAATATGCGAACTGGACAGGCGACGGCTGGGACATCCAAACACTAGACACATTTGATGGAATCCCCTTTTTCTTGTCGTTTGCATTAGACCCAAACAATACTCCATACATATTGTATACGGCAGAGAGTTCAAAGCTTGCAGTTTATGATGTTACGAGTTGGAATATTCAAACTGTCTATGACTTGAGCGGTATAGAGGGTTTCGAGAGTATGGCTTTAGACTCTGAAGGTTATCCACATTTCATTTATAAGGAACTTTACGGCGACCCCACCACTCGGCACCTTGAATATGTCAGCTGGAACGGGGCTGCTTGGACTGCACAGACAGTGGACCCTGACGTCTCTTATAACCGAGCTTTTTTGGCGTTAGACTCCCATGATTACCCCCACATCAGCTACATAAGTGATTATCCAGAACAACTGATGTATGCTTATTGGACAGGCACAGTCTGGAACATCCAAACCGTGGGAAACTCCACTGCAGATAGTTCAAGTTATTTAGCGTTAGACACCAACGATTACCCCCACATCAGTTTTCGATTCCAACCGCGCCCGGATGCACGCCTTTGGCCCATAATGTATGCCACAGCCACCATCAATGCAGAACCCACAGAGCCACCTTCCACAACCTTTTCAGATTCCACTCTATTACTAATTTCAGCAATAGTTATCGCTGTTACAACTGTAGCTATTGTTTACGTTTGGAAAAGACACAGGTCCTCTTCTTGAAACATTAACTATAGGCAACAGCGTATGTTTCGACAGCCCAAAATAGCAATTACATTGTTACAGAAAAACGTAAGCTGAAGAACAGTTATTCTTGGAATCCACTCTTTCTTTTCGTTTCTCAGAAACTTAGCCAACAAAAGAGACTCTTCATTAATCAGCTATGGTTATCCTGCTAGTTTTGGTGAGGTTTTTTACCTTTGTTTTTAAAAGATTCTATATGCCATATTATGTGTATCCTGCGAGGTGAATGGGTGTGGTCACCATTTTGGACAATCAGGAGAGGGTTAAAGAAGTTGACAAGAGCGGCATGCTCAATCATCTAGTTAAAACTCCAAATTACTGCCGAGACGCTATAAAGAGAACCGCCGAGACAAGCGTGCCCTCAAACATGAAACCTAAGAACATCGTAATTATTGGCATGGGAGGCTCAGCCATAGGCGGAGAAATCCTCAAAGATTGGCTCCGAGACGAACTGCCCATCCCAATAGAAGTCTGCAGAGACTACACCCTCCCCGCATACGCAAACAAAGACACCCTTGTCATCGCAAACAGCTACTCAGGAAACACAGAAGAGACATTAAGCGCCTTTCTCGCCGCCAATAAACGAAAATGCACAACAATAGCCATAACATCAGGCGGACAACTTGAAGCACTATGCAAAAAAATGCAATTACCCCACGTAACAATACCCGAAGGTCTGCCGCCCCGAGCCGCCATTCCCTACCTCTTCTTCCCCCTACCAGTTCTCATGGAAAAAATGGGAATCCTCTCCAATATAGGAAATGAATTGGAAGAAGCAATCCAAGTTCTAGAAAAGATAGGCAAAACCAACTCCCCCAGTGTACCAACAGAAGACAACAAGGCAAAGAAGCTTGCACATGAACTGATGGACACTATCCCCGTAATCTATGGATTCAGGCAATACGGCGCCATAGCCCACCGCCTCAAGACCCAATTCAACGAAAACAGCAAGGTCCCCAGCAAACACGACGTCTTCCCCGAACTAAACCACAACACAACAGTAGGATGGGAAGCCCCAGAAACCCTCACCAAAAACTACTCAATCATCCTCATCCGAGACCCCGCAGAACCTCCTGAAATCAAAAACAGAATCGAAACCACCACAGCCTTAGCGTTTAGCAAAGCCAAGAAAGTACTCCAAATCAATGCCGAGGGAACCGGAAAATTGGCGAAGATGCTCTCTGTCCTTTGCATAGGCGACTTCGCAAGCGTCTACCTGGCGATTCTACAGAACAAGGACCCAACACCAGTCGAAATCATTGACAGGGTGAAGAGGGAGCTGGCGAAGAAAACAGCATGAAATAAAAGTTCGAGGCAGAATTAGCAGGACTGAACTGAAAACTTCAGTTATTAAGCCATAGCAGTACATCTTATTTTTATTGAGGTAATACTGTAGGTCTCTTAAAGCCCATTCATGATGCGGAGCGATAAAACGTGAAACCCAAAGACAAGTACGAGATAATAAGCGAGATGGCGAAGCGCCGAGGATATTTCTGGCCCTCCTACGAGATATACGGAGGCGTCAGCGGCTTCTTAACCTTCGGCCCCCTTGGCTCACTGCTCAAAAGAAGACTAGAAGACAAGTTTCGAAGATTCTACATCCGACCCCTAGGAATCCTAGAAATCGAAACCTCAATAATCATGCCCGGAAAAGTTCTGGAAGCGTCAGGTCATGTGGAAAGCTTCAAGGAACCCACCGTAGAATGCCTCAAATGCCAACACAAGTTCCGAGCCGATCATCTACTCCAAGAGTTCGGGGAGATGAGCGACACAGAAACCGAGAAACTCACCCTCCAAGCCGTTGTTGAAGAGATCAAAAACCGAAACATCCACTGCCCAGAATGCGGCGGAGACTTCAGCAAAGCTGAACAATTCATGACCATGTTCACAACCACAATCGGACCCTACTCCGATTCTGTAGGCTACGGACGCCCCGAAGCAGCCCAAGGAATCTTCGTGGAATTCAAACGCATCCACGAAAGTGCACGTGGAAAGCTTCCTTTAGGAGTTGTTCAGATCGGTCACGCTCTCAGAAACGAAATCTCTCCAAGGCAAGGTCCTGTAAGGCTGAGGGAATTCACCATCATCGACATCGAATTCTTCTTGGATCCAGAAAACACAAAATGTGAGAGGCTACACGAAGTAGAAAATGACACGTTACGGTTGATAACAGCAGAAAACAAGCTGAACGGAGTAACTGAACCTATAGAAGTCACAGTGAAGGAAGCCCTAAACAAAGGCATCATCAAGAAGGAGTGGCAAGCATACTTCATGGCTTTAGCCAAGAGATTTCTCGTGGAACTGGGAGTTCCCGAGGATAAACAGCGTTTCATCGAAAAACTCGAATGGGAACGAGCTCACTACTCAGTGCAGGGCTTCGATCAAGAAGTATATCTGGAACGTTGGGGCTGGACAGAAGTTTCAGGACACAACTACAGAACAGACTACGACCTGAGCCGCCACATGAAATTCAGCGGCGTAGACCTGACAGCCTTCAAAGAAACGGAAAATGAGGGAGGAAAAAGATTCATTCCCCATGTGGTAGAACCCAGTTTCGGGTTAGATCGACTAGTCTACGTTGCCTTGGAGTATGCCTACACCAAGAAAAAGAAGCGAACCCTCTTGAGTCTATCCCGTGAGCTTGCTCCCTTACAAATGGGCGTTTTTCCCTTGGTGAGCAAAGATGGATTACCGGAGAAGGCGAAGGAGGTTTACCAGATGCTAATCAATGAGGGTTTCACGGTGGAATGGGATGAGTCAGGGTCCATTGGAAGGCGATATGCGCGAGCCGATGAAGTAGGAACTCCCCTGGGGGTTACCGTCGATTATCAAACCCTTGAAGATGGCACCGTGACATTACGTGACCGTGACACTTGGAAGCAAGTCAGAAGCAAGATCGAAAATCTGCCGGAGCTGCTTCATGATTACTTCCGCAACAAAATAGACTTCGAGGGTCTAGGGCAACTGGTCGAACGGTGAAATCTAAAGAAACGATAAACGAGAGTTCAGTTTTAGCTAACCTTTTTTAAGAGACTCGAGACTATTCTATCGTGGTAACAGTAGGACATTTGTGGGGCAATGAAATGGTGTTTCCTGTAGAGACAGAAGAACGGGTGAAGCGAAGAGCTCTCAACGTTTCAAGAGACCACCTCAGACAAGTAGTAGATATATCCCGAAAAATTTCACAGCTGGTGGCCGCCTTCGTAAAGGGAGACAAAAATGTGACTCGAGAATTGTTTGCTGACATCTCGAAGGCTCAAAATGACGTGGATGCCGCGCGGCGCACTGTCTCATTGGAACTTGCAGAAATAGGAGCCATATTGATGAGTCGCGAAGACTTTTTCAGGTTCACCAACCTGACGAGTGAGATAGCTGACTTTTGTGTAGGAATAGCCTTTCGACTGCTTCAGATTATGGAGAGGGGATGGAAAGTTCCAAAGGGCATAAAGGAAGACCTGATCAAGCTTTCGGATGCAGTGTTTGACACCATCTCCAGGCTTCGAGAGACCGTTATGACGTTGAATTACGGCGCTTCCAAAGCTCTGGAGAAGGCTAGAGAAGTTGAGGCTGCGGAACGTATAGTGGATGGTCTTTACCGACAGCTGGAAGTGGACATTATAGACAGCAGGATGGAACTTCCTCCAATGTTTCTTTTATGGGATGTTGTACAGCTTATGGAGGATGCCGCCGACAAGGCTGAAGACGCCTCGGACGCCGCCCGCATACTGGCGTTCACGCTTTAGAGTAAATAAAATATGCAAAATGCGCGCGCTAGACATTGGGTTGGGTGTTAAATTTTAACCCCCAAAGCCAAAACTATTGAAGCCGACCCATTCTAGATGAATCCGAAGCCATGTAACAGATGAACAGCTATTACGAAGTAGAAGGTGACTGTAACACTTTTGTGTAGAAATTTCAAGTAATTAGCGTTCTTGATTAGGTTGAACCTTGTCAGGAACCCTGTAATGACTAGCAATATTACTGAGGGATAAAGTACTATTCCTGTTCCAAGATCTGGATAAAACCGTGCAGGTCTTCCTATCTGATGTGCAAAATGGATTGAGATTAAAAGGAAAGCAACTAAGTTCCCAAAAACATGAGTTAACAGTAATGCTTTAAATCGGTTAATGTATTGCCGTTTCAAAAGATAATAAGCGGGCGTAAAAAGTGCAATGAAAAACGTTCCTGTCAAACTGAACCAGTGATGAAGATAGTATTCGCCAATCTTAAAATGTGTATCAAGTAAATCAAGATATATTGCTGAAGCCAATGAAATAGTTAAAGCAATTACTATAACTGACAACCATAATTGAAAACTAGATAAATTGCTTTTACGAGACAACGATCAACCCTCAAAACTTTTTACCTTTTATGTAGTTTGTGATTTAAAACTTTGCACTCGTATAGAGACACAGAGACTTCCTAATATATGTGAGTTTTTTGGTAGTGAGGGGTTAAATTTTAACCTCCAAAACCCCAACTCTACTTAACTAACGAACGTTAGTTTTATATAGTAGATTAACTAACGTTAGTTAGTGAGGAGAGTGAAAATGAGTGCAACCAAACAAAGAATATTTGACGTAGCAGTTGACCTAATATCCCAAAAAGGATTTAACGGTGTGCCAGTTCGAGAAATCGCAGGAAATGTTGGAATAAAGGTAAGCTCGCTTTATAATCACTTCCAAAGCAAAGAAGACATACTAACCAAGATTTTTGATTACTACGAAGCTGAAATTGAAAAGACTATGCGTTCTAAAGAGTATTTGGAGAAGAGAATAGACCGTTTGTCTGCGCAAGAGTTTTGGGAAAAAGGATTACTAAATTTTCAAGCAGTAACGCTGAAGCCATTAATGCAGAAGATCTCCAAAATCATCTTGTTGGAGATGTTTCGCGATGAGCGGGCTAGAGATATTGCTTTGGATGTGTTTTTTTCGAGGCAGCAGAAGATCGTGGAAACAATATTCATGTTGATGCAAAAAAAAGGGCTAATTAAGGATAATTTGGATCCAAGGTTTTTAGCGATGGAATATACTTACGCATTGTTGGCAATGCAGTTTGAATACGATATTCTAACCAACTGGAATCTTGCCACGGACAAAGTTAGAAAGAAAATGTTTGATCACATCAAATTCATCTCTGAATATACAAAAAGCGCGAAAGGAGGTGAAAACAAATGAGTGAACAGAGTTTTATCAAACGTCATTCGGCGTTAATCTATTTTGTTTTGGCTTTCTCAATTAGCTGGATTGGGGTGTATGCTGTTATTGAACAAAAATTCTGGGCAAGCTCGGTAATTGAGATTAGTGATTTAGGTATAATGGCGATTGCACAATTAAATGGGCCTTTTTTTGCTGGAATATTGATGACTCTTCTTGTCAATGGAAAATTGGGTATTAAACAATTGTTCAGTAGAATGAAGAAATACAAGGTGGCTGGACGTTGGTATCTTCCGGTACTAATTTTCCCAGGCCTTTTGTTGGCTGTTTCGTTGTTGTTAGGGATTTTAGTTTCTCCTGAATTAGCACCCACATTCGGAGTTTTTGGACTTATTGGGGGTCCAATGGCGGGGTTATTGGAAGAAACTGGATGGATGGGATTTGCATACCCCAAAATGAAGGGAAAAAGAAGTGCTCTGGGTACAGCTATCTACTTTGGGGTGTTTCATGGGATTTGGCATATTGTAGCCGACTTTCTAGGTAACTTTAACGCTTTTGGAGGATATTGGCTGCCATATTTCTTTGGGTTTTGTTTACACGTTGTGGCGTTAAGAGTGCTGATAGTGTGGGTCTACGAGAATACAGGAAGCGTGTTCTTGTCTATCTTGATGCATGTTAGCTCAACAGGATTCTATGGATTACTAATATCAACAACAATGGCACCAGTGAATTGGGTAATTTTCTACAATGTTTATGGGGTCGCCTTATGCTTGGTAGCTTTAATTGTTGCGTTGAAATACGGAAAATCCCTTAAAATCAAGTACAGCTAAATGCTGTAAAAATTCCATGGTGCTTATTTAGCATCTTCTTTTCTTAAAATTTGCAAGATTGTTTTTCATATGGCTTCTCATTTTTGGGTTTTGGGGGTTAAAATTTAACCTTTCTCTTTCTCGTCTGTGTGTTCATATGCGTACTCTCTTTTCAAATCTAACCTTCACCACAAAACTTAAAGAACCCAGTAACATCCCTACACCTATTAGCACTACTAGAAGGCGATAAACCATTAGAATACTTCTTCAAACAGGAATCCATAAACCAACAAACTACACATTAACAGAAAAAGTTACCACCACACGCAACTCCGTAGAGTGAATCTGCATGCCAGAGAAAATTGAAACTGAGCTTATAGACAACTTTCTTGTAGTTTGGAACCCTGAGAAAGGGTCGGGGCTCTATAAACTCGGTTATTACGGCAAACCCATAGGGATTCCTAAGCCGAAAATTCCGGAATTTGATGTTCCCCTGATTCTTGACCTCATGGAGGGTCTATATCTGGTGGAGAAGGGAGTGATTGTTGTGCATGGGGGAAAGGAGAGGAAAAGGGTCGGCTTTTCAATGTTGCGGAGAAAGGCAAGGAAGTTGTATGAGGATTTTGATGCGAAGTATGCGGTTTATCGTGACTTGCGGGGTCAGGAGCTTATTGTTACTCCTGGAATAAAGTATGGATGTGATTTTGCTGTTTATAGGCATGGACCGGGTGTGGATCATGCGCCTTACATGGTTTCGGTGAGGAAGGCTAAGGATGAGATTACGGGGACGGATGTTGTGAAGGCGGGAAGGTTGGCTACAACCGTGAGGAAACGGTTTATTATAGCCGTACCTGATTTGGAGGCTGAAGAGATACGTTACCTCATCTTCAAGTGGTTCAAAGCTTAAATTTTAACCCCCAAACCCATATTTGGGAAAGTCCCTATTCAACAAGGCAGTTATTTTTGAAGTTTGTCTCGGATTTGGGGTAGTGCCTCTTTCTGGAAACGCTTGATTCCTAGGGTTGTTATTCTGTAATTGCCTTCTTCGCTTTTTGTTGCGTATCCTTCTCGGCAGAGTTCACCAAGTCGGGTGCTGGTTATTTTCGCGGTTTTTCCAAGTCCAGCTTGCAGCTCTTCTTTGGTGAGATAATCTTTTGATAATCCCAGCTTGTTGCCGATGTGTGTAGCTAGTAGACGTAACATTACGGTTTCGCTGTCCGTGAGCTTTTGCCGAGAAACTAAGAGAACCGGACCTTCTGGGGCAACAGCTATTATGTCTTTACAGTCTTCGATGAGGTTTTTAAGGTCGACTGTGAGGAGCGCTTTCTTTACAGTCTGAAGGGCGGGAATCATTTCGCTGAAGAATCGGTTCACGCTTACCCAGACTTGATCTACATCGCCCGTGAAGGTTTGTTCCGTGTCTCTGTATTTGATGTGTACAGTGACTGTTTCTTTGTTCACGCTGTTGCGCCTCGAAGTTTAGCCAGCACTTCTTCTTCTATCCATCTTTCTCCTTGAGTGGTTAACTTGAATTCGGGTCTTGCGGGGTCTGGTTTGAAGACGATTCCCCGTTTTGTCATCTCATTGAGGCGTGCTGGCACCATGGATCTGATTCCGCTTGAAGCCAGCAGTCGTTTGATCTGGGTGGCTGTGCTGGAGTTTTTTTCGGAGGCGAAGAGGACTAGTGCGATGGCTTCGTAGTGGGTGAGTTTTTCTCTGGTGGTGATGATGGGTCCTTCTGTTGTTAGTTCGATTATTCCGTCTAACTGTGTTTTTATTGAGGGGGTCATTTTTGTGGATATCAGGCTGCCTATCTCGTTCATGAATTGTGGTGGCATGTTCTTCAGTGTTGTGAGAATTTCTTGAGCGCTGTCTCCCTCGACAACGATTTCTCCGAAGGGAGCTTTAACGCGCACTCGAATTTTTCCCATTCTCGGGTCTTCCTCCAGCTAAAACATACACATAGCCCTTATCAGTCTTCCACCGCTTTATCTTATTTTTCCTAACCAACCAAGCCAGCACCCCCGAAAGAGTTGTGGAGGGGTAATGGACGGCGTTAGCCTTCAAGGCTTTGCCTAGTTCGGTTAAGGTTTTGGGTTGTCTGCCCCAATCTGATGCGAGAAGCTGCAGAACGGCTTCGCTGCAACTCGAAGAAGAGGAGATGGAGGGAAAAGCGGAACTAGCAGACTGTGCAGTTTCTTTGTTTTTGGTTAATTCGAACGCCTTCTGGACGTTTTCCATTAACCTCGGAAGCTCCTCAAAGGTTTTCATGACCTCGTCTCTGGTTCCAGAAATTTCAATCTCATACTCCCCAATTTTTACACGAAAAGAAAAAGGTATTTCCATCAGATTCTCCACAACCAAATACGACATAACAGCTTTTAGAATTTGCTTCCATATTAGGAGCCTAATAACAGAAGATTGTTGAAAACAGTACTTTTTCCAAAAATCCAAGAGAAATAACGAAAAGTTTGCTAGATTCCTAGGACGAATAGCCATATGTTCAGATAGACTATTGCACCGAGGGAGCTGATCAGGGTTAGAGAGGCTATGGTCTCCTTGTAGAAGTCGTATCGTTCACTGAGAACTGAGAGCGAAACAGCAACAGGCATCCCATGCATAAGCACCAACACCGACCCCGACATAATTGGCAAATCAAACAGCATCAGAGTCAAGAGAGCTAAGGTCGGCAAGAAAACTATCCGCAGGAGACTCAACCCAGAAGCATTAGCTAAGCCAGTATACTTCTTTCCATACAGAAAAGCTCCTAACATGAAGACAGCTACCGCAGATGTGGTGCTTCCCAGCATATGCAAAGAGGTAGATATCGGAGAAGGAATCTCTACTCCAACCAGAGACACCAAAATGCCAGCAATAATCGAAATGATCAGCGGATTCCTTGAAAGCCGAGTAGCAACATGCCTCAAGCCCTCCCACTTCGAAGATTCCCCAAGCCTATACAACTCAAGCACCATAATAGAAATTGCAATAGCCACAATACCAATGGAAGCCGCTGCTAAGGTAGCTAGTTGCTCGCTCTGTTCTGAGGGAAAAGCAAACGTTATGAATGGTATGCCAAAGAATGCGAGACTGCCAAAAACCGTGCTCAAAATGAGCAAGTAAAGAGTATTCCTAGAGAACCTAAAGATAAAGAACAGCAGGACGTAAATCGCCACTACCCCAACAACTGGGATAAGCCCCGCTAAAATGAAACTCATAGTTTCCATGACAAAAATTGTTTCAGCCAAATCAACGAAGAATAGGGCTGGCAACGCAAAATAATATACATAGGCACTGAGCACCCGTTCGTCCCCCGACTTTAAAATGCCAATTTTTCTCGAGAGGAACCCAATGGCGATTAGCAAGAGAATCGGAAAGACCGTCCGAATGATAATGTTGTCGGTCATCACTTTCCTCCAAAACAGAAAGTTACCCTCATAAATCAATCACTACTCTATGACAGAGACTCCTCTAACCGTCTTTTCAGAATCCCGCTGACCACCTCAGCCTTCACTCGTCCTCTAGCCTTCTTCATGATAATGCCCATTAATGGTCCAAGCGCACCCTTTCCCCGCGCCTCTATCAACTCCCTGTTCTTCTCTATCACATCATCCACCAACTTCTCCAGTTCCTTCTGCGAAATCATCCCAAGCCCCAGACTATTAAGAGCATCATCAGCAGTAGCCTCTTCGTGACTTGCAAGCCACGTTAAAATCTCAAGGATACTTTCCTTCGCAGTCTTTCCAGAGCCTACGAGGCTGAACAGTTCCCGGAACTGCTTATCCGTAATGGCTTCAACGTTTATTCCGTCCCGTTTTAGCGCCTTCAAAGTTTCCGTGAACGCAACTGCAATAACTGTCGGAGAAACCTTCGTCTCTTTACCCAAAGACTCGAAGAGGTCAAGGTATTCAGAATTTAAAATCTGCTTGGCAAGCTTTCTGTTGAGTTTATATTCAGCCATCATACGCTTCATCATCTGCTCAGGCAATTCAGGAAGCCTGCTACGCAATTCGTCAAGATAGTCTTTTGTCAACTGGATCGGCGGAACATCAGTTTCAGGATACATTCGTGCAGCTCCAGGTCTCGGGCGCATATACTTTGTTGTTCCGTCAGGATTCGCTGCACGAGTCTCCTCTGGAACACCCTCCAGAGCTACTTTTGCTCGTTCAGTCACGGCTTTCAGGGCATCGGTTGCGTTTTCGGAGGTATCCGTCACGAAGACCACGGCGTCCATTGACTTCTTCTTCAAGAGTTGCCCCAACTGATTTACTTCTTCAACTGTTACACCATAGGCTGGCATCTCATCTGTGTGGAATATGCCGCCAACCCTTCCCCAGAAACGGGCAATCCCAGCTAACTCAGCCCCAAGCCTCATACCCAGAGCAAGCTCTCTCTTGAGAAGCCCAGCGAATCCAGTGAGCCTCACCGCCAAGACAGGATTGTTCTGTTTAAGAGCCTTCGCAATAACTTTACATTTGGTCTGCTTGAAGACAGAGGTGACATCAACAAAATCTTCAATGATGTCTTCTCTCTTCACACCCCGTTTCTTCAGCTCATCCCTTACTTCTAGAAGACCGAGTTGGCGTTTAACTTCGTTCTCGATTACCTGAGAGACCAGCTCCAGTTCCTGAACACCCTTTATCTCAATCAGAGCACCGTCTCGTATGGAAACGTTCAGGTCCTGACGAATGGTTCCCAAACCCCTCCTCACCCTGCGGGTCGCCCTCAAGATTCTACCAATAGCAGAAGCAGTCTCTTCCGCCTCTTCTGGAGAATAGATAACCGGGGCGGTGGTAACCTCAATGAGGGGAATTCCGAGACGGTCAATGCGGTAACGGATCAGCTGTCCCTCTTTTCCCGTTTTCCTAGCCGCATCCTCTTCGAGGCTCACATGCTGAATGGGCACTTTCTTCCCTTTGATGTCAATTTCCCCGTTTAGTGCCACTACGCATGTTCGCTGGAACCCTGTTGTGTTCGAGCCATCAATGACTGTCTTGCGCATAACATGAATCTCATCCACCGGTTTGGCATTCATCATGAGGGCTGCTATAAGAGAGGTTTCCACAGCCTCTCGGTTAAGGTCATGGGGAGGTTCCTCATCCATCTCCACCAAGCACGCCGTCTCATTGTTGGCTTCGTAAAGAATCCGTGTTCCCTTCTGAAACTCAAAGAGAGCCGCTGGATCAACCTGACCCAACTCGCTCTGTGTCGGCCTTAACCTTCTGAGAAAGGTGAATTCAGGCTCTTCCTTAAACAGTTGAGGCTCGCAGGAACAGAAGAGCTTCTCTCTAGTATCTAACTGCTGATGAATTTCAAGTCCTGCCTTTAAACCGATTTTTGAGTAGTTAACTGTCATGCGGTTTTCCTCAGTATCCCACTTTTTCATGAAGGGTTCTGGGTGATATTTCATTGGCTATGTTTTCAGTGAGAAGCCTCTTCGCCTCTTCAGTGTTGGTGGTTTGACCGAGAACCCACATGAGTTTCACGAGGGCTGTTTCAGGAAGCATATCTTCTAGTGAAAGAACTCCCATGGCTAGGAGGTCTCTGCCCTGATCGTAAACATTCATGTCTAAGCGTCCCCAGATGCACTGGGAGGTCATGGCAACAACCACATCCTTTTCGATGGCCCGCTGAATGGCTGAAAAACAGTAATTTCCCACATGACCCAATCCGGTGCCTTCAAGGATAATCCCGCGGTAACCCTTCTCAACATACCAATCTATAATCTGGGGATTCAAGTCTGGATGAAACTTGAGAAGGGCAACTCTATCATCAAAGTCTGGTTTCAAGTTCAGTTTTCGTGAAGGGTCCCGTTTCCCGTAGCTTTTGATTAACATTGTGATTTTATCGTCTTCCATTCTGGCTAGAGGCGAGGTGTTTATGGACTTGAAGGTGTCTCTGCGGCTCGTGTGGCATTTTCGCACTTTGCTTCCTCTATGAAAGACTATGGACTCGTCTGAAACCGTTTCATGCATGGCAACCACAACCTCTGCGAAAGGAGCAGCCGCAGCAGCCTTGACGGCTCCCAACAAGTTGGTTGCAGCATCTGAACTGGGTCGATCCGCTGACCTTTGGGAAGCCACCATTATCACAGGAACCGGCAAGTTTTGAAGAGCAAAACTCAAGGCTGCGGCGGTGTATCCCAAGGTGTCGGTTCCATGAGCCACCACGATTCCAGCTACGCCCTTTTTGATATGTTCTGTAACGGTTTTGGCGGTTTCTATCCAGTGTTTTGATGCGATGTTTTCGCTGTAGACGCTGAAGAGAATCTCTGTATCCACCACGGCTATCTCGGAGAGCTCCGGAACCACGCTGTAGAGGTCGCTGGCAGAGAGAGCGGGACGCACGCCTCCGGTTCTGTAGTCAACTCGGCTGGCTATGGTGCCGCCGGTGCTGACGATAGCTACTTTGGGCAATCCCGCCTTCTGTTTAGGGAGAGAGGGAGGTGTGAAAGCTGGCTTGATTCCCTTTCCAACCTTTTCTATCCGCGTTGTGGACTCGATGCGGACTCCCACGTTGTAGCCGCTCTTAAGTTTGATTATGATGTGCTTTTCGTCTCCGATCTCTGATCTGGGAATAAGAATGCCTTCCCATTTTTCTCCGTCTTTAGTTACGCGGATCACATCACCGATTTCGGCTCCCGCCTTCTTCAAAAACCTTAATGCTTGACCCCTATAGCCCGGAAACTCCTCACTCAAACCCGTTTTCTCCTCTTCATCCCTTCAGGTAAACTTACTGAAAACATCTTCCCTTACTGAGACCAGTTTAATAAAAGCTTTAGTTGAGGTTTTTAGAGACGTATGGTCCGTCGTAGTCGTAGCCGAAGCGCTTGTAGTATTGTTTTGTTCCAAGGGCGCTTGTGACAACAATTTTTGTTCGGTCGTAGTCTTCCAGAGCTTTTCGTTCAGCTTCAGACAAAAGAATGGCTCCGTAGCCTTTGTGTTGCCACGCCTTATCCAGATGTCTCCCAACAGGAACCAAGGGACCATAAACCCGAAGTTCACGAACTACAGCTGTGGTATCGGGAAGAATCTCTGGTCTCCAAGCTCTTTTTGACGGAATGCGTAATCGGATATAACCAACCAAAACATCGTTAACTGGGTCCTCAGCAGAAATGAAAAGCTCTTCGCCCTCAGAAGCCTCTTCTGTAACTGTTCGAACCTCGATTTTGTCTGTGTCAGGCTTCACTTTGTCGTTCAGCCATCTGTGCCCAACTTCCCTGCATCTTATGCATCGGCACCGCATCCCTTCTTCACTGAGCCTTTCCTGAACAATTTGCCTAAGGTTGCTGCGTTTCACTCCCGCCTCAATCAAGTAGGCTGGTATGTCCCTCTGAACCCTCATAATCCTGACCCAAGGAGGAACAAACTTCTTCACTTCCAAGATTAGCTGAGCCGCCTCCTCTGTGGTGTACGGGCGATATTCTCCCTTCTTCCACCAGCCGTAAACTTTTGTTCCTTCTAGAACCAGACAGGGATAAATTTTGATCATGTCCGGCTTGAACAAAGGATTCGTGAATATCTCTCGAAAGCCTTTTAGGTCGCGTTCGAAGCTTGAGCCGGGCAAACCGGGCATAAGGTGATAAACTATCTTCAAGCCAGCGTCCTTGAGTATGCGGGTGGCTTCTATGACGTCCTGAAGTCGGTGGCTTCTGTTAACCCGCTCATAGATGTCGTCGTAAATGTTCTGGACTCCCACTTCTACTCGGGTTACGCCCATGGAGAGCATATGGTTAATGTGTTCTTTTTTTGCCCAGTCAGGTCTTGTTTCAACAGTAATTCCGACGTTGCGGATTCGACTGGTCTCCGCCTGTTTTTTTGCTTCTTTCAGAAGCTGGGATTCTGTTTCAGTGATGGCGTTCAAGCATTGCCTAACAAAATTTTCTTGGTAGTCTAGGGGCGTGCTGGGGAAGGTTCCGCCCATAATGACGAGTTCCACCTTGTCAACCTTGTGTCCTATAACCTCCAGCTGTTCAATGCGCTTTCTAATCTGCTCATAGGGGCTATACTCGTTTTGTATCCCTCTCATTGCAGCGGGTTCGTGGCCTGTGTAGCTTTGGGGAACACCGTAAGATGGACCGCCGGGACAGTAGGCGCAAGGTTCTTCTTGGGGGCAAGGGAAAGGTTCTGTCATCACAGCAACTATGGTTACTCCGGAGATGGTGCGGACAATCTTTCTTCGCAGGATATGGAGCAGTTTGGTTCTCTCTTCAGGTTTGAGGTGCTGTATTATGTTGGAGTTGGAGGGAACCTTTCCTAGACGGTATTCTCCGGCAACCTTCACCTTAACCAGATCTACATCCCTCTTTGTGGGGTTAGGAATCTCCATTAGACGATGAATGATTGCTCTGTAGGCTTCTCCGCTCATCAGGTTTCATCTACAAAATATGCGCGAAAGCTTTCAGATAAAGTCTACATTTCTTCCTGAAGGTTTGTGCATACTGCAACATGCCCTTTCAGGTGCTCATCGGACTTCAGAGTGGAGACTTTCAACCGTGTCCGCCTAAGGAGGTCAACGAAACTTTCTGCTGTGAACTTCTTTTTCAGTCCAGTTACAACGAAGACGGCATCAGGTTTACTGAGTCTCTTCATTTCTGAGATAGTTTTCTTGGGGTTCGGCATGTTTTGCAGGAGAGTTATGGCGAAGACTCTGTCAAAAATGTGGCTTGGGAAGGGTGTATTATCTGCGTCTGCACGGACGAGAAGTGTGTTGGACCGTTTTTTTGCTACCTGAAGAGCTTTTGAGGAGATGTCTATGCCGACGAGGAGCTTGGTTTTGCGGATGTGTGGAAAGAGGAATCCTGTTCCGCATCCCAGATCGAGGACAAGTTCATTTGACCCGACTTCCATGCTGTCCAAGGCATCTTCTATTTTGGCATTCTGCTCCTCCAAATATTGTACATCATAGACCACTGCTTGCTGGTCGTAGTGCTGCAATGTTTTGCGCTTTTGGCTCCATTCCTGCATGCTTCTCAGAAGTTTTATCTATCTTCACACTTCTAAAGATTGTTGGCGGTCGAAGTGCCCAGTCGAAAAACAGTCACTGCTCTAGAAAATCCAAGCGTTGAGCAGGCAGCCAAATTCATCAGAGAAGCTGTTTCAGAGCGGAAAGCTGTGATTATGGTAGGTAACTGCTGGGTAAACTACAAAGGACGGGCAAGCTCAAAACTGGAGCCCGGAGAGCGCATTGTTTTAATCAAGGAGGATGGCTCAGTTTTGGTTCACCGGCCAGTGGGATACGAGCCTGTCAACTGGCAGCCCGCCGGATGCCTATTTCAAACCCGTACCATCGGAGATGTTCTGCGGGTTCGTGCTAGTCGCAGGAAACCCTCCGAGTCGGTCACCATATCTTTTGATCGTGTTTACCTCCTTTCTGCCATGAGCTTGGTTGACCGGGGAGAATTTTCTCTTCATGCCAGTGAGGCGGATATGCAGAGGGCGATTCTGCTGGATCCATCAATTTTAGAAGCTGGCTTCGCGCCTATATCTTACGAGAAGAAGGTTGAACCCGGGTTTGTTGATGTCTATGGTATCGACAGAGACGGAAGGCTTGTTGTGGTGGAGATCAAGCGGAGGACTGCTGGAAGGGATGCGGCGTTACAACTGGCGAAGTATGTTGACTTTGTGAAGACGACGGTGAACCGGGAAATTAGAGGCGTCCTTGTGGCTCCTCGCCTAGCTAAGGGTGTTCAGAGACTTTTAGCTACTTTGGGACTAGAGTTCAAAGCCTTGGCACCGAAGAAATGTGCAGAGACCTTGCGAGGATCAGAAACCCGTAAACTTGCTGATTTTTTTATGAAGAAATAGCTTCTTAAGAGAGCTGTTCAATACGCGCATGCGTTGTTGTATTAAGAAAGGACCTAGAGCAATTAGCGACCTAGGAACAGCCCCTTTCCTTTTCTAGTCTTTAGGAAATGATGTACTTGTACTGGTTGACCCGAACGTTCTAGGTTTCTTGTTTTTGTGTGTTGTAGCAGATGGCTTACCTGCTGCTAGCCTTTTTGTTTGCGTTTATGAAGTCTGTCAATGAACCAAGATTTCTGAGAAGGTGAACTGCACCGCATCTCATGAGTTCAGACTTTGAAGGATGAAGCCCCATATATTAACAAGTTAATCGAGAAACGAATCCAACTTCGTTAATCGTCACCCTGATTTCACCCAAAAAACCACAATCCCTGCATAGCATCACAAATAATCTACTATTTTATTTGTTTAATATCCGTTTCATTCCCTCTTGAGATACATATTCGCGTAGTTTTGACGGATATATGGGGAAAGGCTTATAACAATAACCATTGAGCAATGGTTATAGTTGGGTGAAGGCCGCCAATAGTAGCGCACCTCAACTTTAGCAAGAATCCATCGTATCTAAGGGAGAATACTATGATTCAAAACTTGCCTTTTAACAACCGCACGGGCTCAATCCTACCCAGTTCTTCGATTTCATTCCGGTCTCCCTCTGGCGTTTTATCTCTGTTGTCTTGATGCTGAAGGCGATCAGAACTCAACTACAGAAGAAGAAAATAAAGAATGGGAAAAAGATGAAACTTTCAATAAACAAAACAAAATTGATTGCTACAATCGCTATATTTCTTTTGGTGACTGCAACTTTTATGGCATTGTTTAATGTTCTAGTGCAAGCTCAACAATACGAGAATATGCAAGAAGGCGGTTCAATACCGCTACCTCCCGGCGTTACTCCTGACTTGTCAGTTCCTACCAGAGCCTTTCTTAGCTTTAGACCCAACCCAGTAGGCGTTAACCAGCCCATACTAGTTAACCTGTATCTTAACCCTGCACTTCATGTAAGCAAATACTTTTCAGACTACAAGGTAACAATCACAGACCCGGACGATAACGAAGACATCATCTGGATTGATTCTTATCGTGCAGATACCACAGCATGGTTCGAGTACGTACCTGACCAGGTTGGCGAATGGACGCTCAAGTTCGATTTCCTTGGAGGCTATTTCCCACCAGGAAACTACACTAGACATGAGGGGGCTGTCTGGGGTGCGGGTGTCACCGAATTTGAGGAATCGTGCTACTATGAGCCCAGCTCCACTGAAGAACAGTCACTTACCGTGCAGGAAGACATGGTTTATTCTTGGCCTGAATCTGAGTGGCCAACCGACTACTGGGAACGACCCGTATCTCTGGATAACCGAGAGTGGTGGCCGATCGCAGGGGGCTTTCCGGGTACAGGCTACATAGGAGGAGGTTCTATGTGGGACCAACTCTACCCTGATACGAATCCATGCTGGAGCGCTAACTATGGATTTCATCCATGGGTCCAAGGACCGAATAGTGCACACGTAGTATGGAAACGGCAAGGAGCCTTAGCTGGTCTCCTCGGAGCGACAGCATACCACTACGGCAGGACTGCTGGTGGTTTTGGCGGTGCAAGCTATGCCCCAAGCTTAATCTTTGAAGGAAGATGTTATGGTACCTACGTAAATCCTGAAAGTGAGGAAACTCTCTGGCAATGTTACGACCTACGTACCGGAGAAATATATTGGGAAAAACCAGTAGAGACAACTACTTTCTGGTGGTTTGGTATCTTCCCGATGACTACTTCCATAGTACCCGACATCATTGAATATGACTACGGCGAGTGGGCTGAAGTGCCAGGCGCTGGAGCAGCTTCTTCATGGGATGCAAATCTACTCTATATAGGCGGCGGGAGGCTGGTAAAGTATGACCCATGGGATGGGTCTATATCCGCGAACGTTTCGATTGCTCCATTAGATGATGGCACCTACTACATGAACAATTACGCCTTGAGCGTGCAGAACCTTGGCACCTATTTCAGTCCTGATTACCGTTTGATTAAATGGACCACATCTGGAAACACCGATGACTTCTCTGAACGAGTAGTAAGCAACACGACCTATGCAAGGAGCAGCCTACCTAGTCGAATCGATTGGAATGCTGGCTATGGTGCTAATGCGGCCGCTATTGAACCCGACGCAATGGGCGCATGGTATGGACTAGAGATTCAAGGCTACGACCTCTGGACTGGCGAAGAGCTATGGAGCAAAACGCTTCCTACTGACACCTCTTACAGCAGCTATGGCTGCAGTATCGCTGACCACGGAAAAATCGCTGTCTTGACGATGAACGGGGATTGGCTGGCATATGATCTAGAGACAGGTGACTTTGCATGGAGAAGCGAACAGATGGACTATCCTTGGTCCTCAGCCGGCTTCGGAGCTTACGCTACACAATCAGCTTATGGCATGCTATTCAGACAAGCCTACGACGGTGTCTACGCCTTTGACTGGGATGACGGAAGCATAGTCTGGCATTATCAAGCGCCCTCGCTTGCAGTGTATGAATCTCCCTACATCAATGCTGAGGGTAAAGGAGTTTATCCCTTCAACACAGGCGCCGTTATTGCTGACGGAAAGATGTTCACATACAACACTGAACACACAGAAAGCTGGCCCCTAACCAGAGGGTGGGGTACACACTGCATCGACATCTTCACAGGCGAACTTGTATGGAAGATAGCAAATCAAATGAACCCCAGCGCTATCGCTGACGGCTACCTCGCAGCCGCCAACGCTTGGGACGGGTACCTGTACGTCTTCGGCAGAGGAAAAAGCGCGACAACAGTCACTGCATCACCCAAAACTATCGCAAAAGGAACCAAAGTTATGATTGAGGGCACGGTCCTAGATCAGTCTCCTGCTCAACCAGGTACTCCTTGCGTCTCCAAAGACTCAATGTCATTGCAAATGGAATACCTGCACCTGCAGAGACCAATCGGCGGAATATGGCAAAACGAGACAATAACTGGTGTTACCGTAACATTATCGGCCATCGACTCTGATGGGGGTTACATCGACATTGGGACAACCACAACTGAAGGATATTACGGCACTTTCGGTCTCGCATGGACTCCTCCAGAAGAGGACACCTACAAGATCATCGCCTCTTTCGAGGCAGACGAATCTTATGGTAGCTCAGGAGCAGCAACCTACATAGATGTGGGTCCAGCGCCTTCACCGGCTGTCGAACCGGAGACTGATGAGCCGACTGAGGAGCCGACTGAAGCGCCAACTGAAGCCCCGACTGAAGCACCAACTGAAGCCCCGACTGAAGCACCAACCGAAGAACCGACTAAAGAGCCTGAGGAGCCAACAAGGTTCATCACCATCGAAGTAGCCATCATAGCAGCCACTGCCATAGCCACCGTCATAGGCATAGGCGCCTTCTGGGCACTCAGAAGACGAAAATAAACCCAGAATTTCCCTCCCTTTTTTTATGGGGAGTAAAACATCCGAGGAATAAGGGACTGAAAAGGCTCCAATACGGGAAAAGATGAGAATCACCAAAAGCGATTGTAGCAGCTTGGGATTTTTATCTTTTTATCTCCCTTGAATCGCCCCGTGTTGAGCCTCAGCAAACCCTTATTCCTAGATATATCTACGCTTTAATCTTTCAGCAGGTATCGAAACTTTTGCGATGATAGCTCCTTTACTTCCAAATGCTGAAATTTTGATCCCTTAACTTGAGGGGAAAATTGACTATATGCTATTTGATAAAATGAGTTATCGTTTCTTTCGGCTCTGGCTTTTTTTCAAATTTTTGTCATCTTACATAGTACGGTTTCCTGTCTTTTTTCAGCTTATTTAGGACGTTGACTAAAACAAGGTCAAAGTCTTTGCCCCATAGGAGCCATCGTAAACCGTGGTAAAAGCGTAGGAACTCTACTCCCCTGCGGGTGGTTCGGTAAAAATTCTCGCGCTCTTTCTTTACGCTTACCAGCTTCAACGCCATCATTGCAGGCATGTATTTCTCAAGGCTGTCTTGGTCTAGGTCGCATCCAACTATGATCTCTGACTCTTTTGAGCCCAAAGTGGCTACTCGTAGGATGTCGGCGACAACATCAAACTCCTTTCTGTTCTCCGTCATCGAAGCACCGCCTAGACATTTTCAAATCTAGGCTTCAATCAATTTTAATGGTTATTTCAGAAGCGGTAATATGTCAAAGTTGATAGAAGAAACCTCTAGTCGCGTTAATAGCCCCAACAAACAGCCTTTTGATCTACGCTGTCCTGTGTGACGGATGTTACGTAGTGTATTTGTGTTTGGCAGCAATACGACAACGTTTATTAAATATTATTACTCAATAAACGCTACATTCTCACGGTGAATGAAAACATGAACCCATCTTCAAAAATACCAAAGACCTTAGTAATAGGGCTTGGACAGATTGGATACAACAATTGCGAATACATGACTCGTCACGGATTAAACGTTGACGGTTATGACATCAGTGACGAAGCTGTCCAACATGCTCTCAACACTGGAGTCATCAAAAATGAAGCCACAAGTTTCAAAGGATATGACTACTATATAATTTGCGTTTCCACACATAATCCTCAAAATATGTCTTTTCCATCACTTGAAGGATTTTTTGATGTCATACGTAGATTAGCAGATGAAGGAAATGAAGGTTCATTAGTCGCTATAGAAAGCACAATAACAAAAGGAACATCCAGAAAAGCCAATAATATCCTTAATCATCGACTTCACGTTGCTCACGTGCCCCATAGATTTTACTCTGAGGATAAAGATTTACACGGTATAAAGCAGACCAGAGTGCTCGGAGGATGTGGAACTTGCTGTGCAACAGAGGCACTTTACTTTTACCTCGATTTGCTTAACATACCGATACATGTAGTAGAAGACATTGAACTGGCAGAACTCAGCAAAATAATCGAGAACACTTACAGAATGATCCAAATCGCTTTTGCAGAAGAGCTGAAAATGTTCTGTGATATTCAAGCATTAGATTTCACCCAATTAAGAAAGGCTATTAATTCAAAATGGAACGTAGAGATTCTTGAAGCTAGGAGCGGAATTAATGGGCATTGTCTCCCCAAAGATTCACAAATGTACCTCAGGCTGACAGAACAAACTATACCTTTCAGTATAGCTTATTCTGCAAAAGCCGTTGATGGACAATATAAACGACACATTAGGTACAACAAAGAAAAAGCAAATCTGATCGAGCAAGCCATTGAAGCCTAGGATGCTATTCCTTCTTTACAAGGGTGAAAGTATCTGAAGATTTTTTACGTTGCAACAATCTCCACAACAATTGTTATTCTGATAGGAATTGCCCTGATTGTCCCCGTTTTTTTTCGTGGGCCATCCCCTCAAGAGAAGCTACAAGTTATGCTTTCCTTCGACATCCGTGACACTGAAGATCTCGTAACATGGTGTAGTGAACTTGCATCATTTTTAGAAGAGCAAAATGTCAAAGCAGCCATCTTCTTTCCAGGGAAAATTGCTGAGGAAAATCCGGAATGTCTAGCTTATTTTGGAGAAGGAATCGATATTGGAAGTCAAACATATAATTACGTGGATTTAACTTCGGTTTCAGACTTTACAGTTCAACTTGAAGAAGTGAGAAAGGGCAAAGAGGCGGTTGATAATGCTGGAAATTTGTTCTCTCGCGTGTTCAGAGCACCATACGGAGCTACCGATGAGAACATTTACTATCTCTTAAGCCAATGCGGGGTCATCGCAGACTTCTCATACGAGCAGCAATATAACTTATTTCAGAATGGACAATTCATAAAATACAACGCAATAACATACGAAGGCTCAATCGATTCTGTTGAATTA
This sequence comes from Candidatus Bathyarchaeum sp., assembly GCA_020344315.1. Classification (GTDB taxonomy): domain Archaea; phylum Thermoproteota; class Bathyarchaeia; order Bathyarchaeales; family Bathyarchaeaceae; genus Bathyarchaeum. The sequence goes on along the minus strand of CP070820.1, from coordinate 182,443 downwards.
ATTCTGAACAAGACAAGATCAACCGACCTCAAGATAATAACTTTTGATAGTTCTAGATCAGTATCACAGATTGTTGATGTAATTTCTAGGCTGAAGAATGGTGAAGTAAAATTTGTCAGTGCTTCAGACGTAGCAGAAGTCGACTTGACGGGAAGAGGTGTCTCACCTGGTTTCTGAGGTTATCGTCTCAGAAGCTGAGACACAGCAGAGTAATTCTTCGCCTGTAAAAGAACCTGCAAATCAGCCCATACTAAGCGATCAAAGAGTCTCAGTTGGGAAAAAAGCTTGGACCTTAAGGATAGTTCTTCTCTTCACGTTAATTTTTTTGATGAGCAGCAACATAATTATTGCATTAAGAATCAATGACCCACTTGTGATTTACTCAACACTTATGCCCATACAAACAATAGCTATTTTCTTCATAGGATGGTTTTTCTTTAAAAATTCAGCACAACGAAAGCAAGTTGATGATCAAGATCTAGTGTCAGTGATCATTCCAATATACAATCAAAAAGTGCTAATTGAGAGAGTAATCGATGCTGTTTTCAGGTCATCTTACCAAAACATAGAAGTTATTGCGGTTAACGATGGCAGTACTGATGGTACAAGCGATGTTCTGGATTATCTTGATGAAAAATATCCTCAGCTTACAGTTATACATAGAAAGAACGGGGGAAAACGGAGAGCCATTTCTACTGGATTTTACGCCTCCCTGGGAAAATACGTCGTTCTGATGGACTCCGATAGTATTGTCGACAAACATGCAATAGAAGAGTTCATGAAAACACTCCAGTCTAACCCTGACGTAGGTGCAGTAGTTGGAAACGGTAGAGTACTTAACGCAAACAAAAATTTTCTCACAAAATGCCAAGATGCGTGGTATGATTACGCCTTCAATATCCATAAAACAACAGAAAGTGTTTTTGGGTCGGTTCTTTGTTGCTCAGGATGTTTGTCCGCTTATAGGCGTGATGCTATAGCCCATTTTATTCCATACTGGGTTGATTGGAAAGTTCAGAATAGTGACGATAGAGACCTGACAACTTACACGATAGCAACACCGTGGGCTAAGAAAGAATTGGCTCCAGTATCAAAGAAATTGATGACGTCCATGGCACAGTATGACGATGCTGAAGATCGAGGCCTAACCGCGCAAACTCTTGTTGAATGGAAAACTGCTTACGTACCCTCAGCAATTGTTCATACTGAAGTTCCTGAGAAATGGAAAGCTTATATTAAACAGCAAACTAGATGGAAAAAAGGGTACTTACGGTCAAATTTCTTTGTTAGTGCGTTTTTTTGGCGAAAACACCCTTTGATTTCTCTAGTTTTTTATATCGAGTTCATGACAACTTTTATTGCTCCTCTGCTTTTATTCATAATCTACTTTTACACACCATTGGTATTGCATAACTATCTGTTACCCTTAACCTATCTGATGGGACAATTGGCGATAGGTTTCGTTGCTGGGCTTGACTACAAATTCAGAAATCCCGAAACTAAAACGTGGAAATACAAGCCAATAATGAACATCATCGCATTCCTTGTGCTTCCATGGTTAATATTTCCAGCCCTCTGGACTTTCAGGAAGAATCAGTGGCTTACGAGGTGAAAAAATTGAAAAAACAGCAATATTTTTTCATTGCCTCAGTTTTAATCGTAATTTCAATTATAGTGGCACTCTGTAATGAAGTAACGATGCCGAAAAAGACAGCTAAGCCTCCAGTGATAGTTGTCCGAATAGACGATGTTCAAGACTTTGCATTCAAAGATGCACAACTATACTTGATGGAATATAGCAGGGTCAACAAACTACCTGTAAGTCTTGCTATAATCCCAAAGTTCTTCGGCATGGATCATGAATTAGTCGAGGCTACGATACAAGCAATTAGAGCAGGCTCCGAAGTGGTCGTCCACGGATGGGAACATGAAGACCTTGCACAGTTTGCATTAGATGAGCAAAACTTGAGACTTCTCGAAGCTAAACAATATCTCGAAAAGACTTTGAATACTGAAACTAAGGTTCTAGTACCTCCTATGTTCAGTTACAACAGCGATACGATAATAGCAATGGAGACAACGGGATATACAATAATATCAGGACTTTCTGAGTTCCATGAAAAGGGCTGGGCTTCCGTAAGGATTCAGAGCATACCAGCGACAATTGAATTATCAGATTATGGCAATGAAACATGGCAGATGAAAAGCAGAAGTGTAATCTTGAAAGAAGTGGAAGCTAGCATAGAAAAGTATGGTTATGCGATGATTGTAACGCATCCACAAGAATTTATGGAATACAATAGTCTAAATCGGGATGTTGCTAACGAATACGAACAAATCCTGCAGAGTATTCTTGAGAATTTCTCCTTCAACACAATTGAAGGCATCAGCAATATTTTGCAGTAAAAATTATAAGTTCTAGCTTACGTAAAAGGGATGACTCTCTTTCCCTTTCATCTGTCCCAGAAGTCGCATCAAAAGGAAATCGTTGTCTTTGCCCAAGAGAAGCCATCTGAGCCTATGGTAAGTATTGAGGAATTCTAAACCTTTTTTGGTTGTTCGGTAGCACATTCCCTTGCCATCTTCCATAGTCAACAGATTCAATTCTGCTAGAGCTGATAGGTAGTTATCTAAAGCCGTGGAATCCAACTTGCATCTGTCCATAATCTCGCTTTCCTTGGATCCTTTGGCTGCCACTCGCAAGATATTCGCAACGACCTTGAACTCGTTTTTCCTTCCCATCTCTACACACCGCTATAGCAGATTGTTTAATGAAGATGATTGGCTGGTAGGGATTTTAATGGTTATTTCAGTTCCACCAATAATGAATTAATAGATAGTAAAAAAATCTAGAAAATCCCACCCCTAATAGAATAGCATATCAACACAACATCAGGAACATTAATTTCTGAAAAGCACCTATCTCTTGAAGTAATCTGTGATTCTTCTCTGAAATAGAGCATTCCTTAGCAGGCTGCTTCTCGCTATCCATTGTTTCATGGGAATCTGGAACTGGTTGGCGATGCGACTTAAAGCTTCGTCTAGCGTGTTGTATTTGTGGGGTTTCTGCCTCAGGGCGTTCCTCACGTTCTCTCTCACCTGCCAGACCCCTACAGGCATGATGTATCCGGGATGTGCTTCTCTCAGAACAATCACCAATGCTTGTCTTCGTTCCTTCATGAGCAACTCTCCCACTGCTAGACGAGCTGCATAATAGCAGCCTCCAATGCTGGCGTAGGTGGTGCGACCGCCAAAACCTTCCCAGTCACCAAACATGATAACATATCTGTTACTTGGGTTCCAAGCCGTGCCCGGATACCAAGCTTCCATAGCTTCATAGCTCCAAGCTCTCGGCATCATCAAAATCTCGAATCTATTATCTAAATAGCGAGACTCGTAGACACGATACTCATTAATTTCAGGAAAAGTCTTGATCTTCTTCATCATATCCTCCGAGATAATGCTGTCCACCGCTGTTATACTCCAGCGAGTGGGAACCAAACGTCTCTGCTCCTTCATTCCAAAAGCACCGACACTAAAAGCCCGCTGAATTTTGGTAACCAAAGTTCCCTTCTGGAATAGAGTTGTAACAGCTTCGGAGGCCTTCAGATCATCATCGAAGTAAGCCTTCTCAATATGATGGTCCCACCGAGAGTTTGAAACACTCATTTTCCTGAGCAAAGCGGAGGGCCCAAAGGGCTGGATCTGACTATCAAGAACAAGGGTCTTAGTAGGCTTCTTCTTGAGGGACAATTCAACATCAACTGGGCGAATAGACAGGGCCAGATCAATGGTCTGATCCATTATTTTTCCCGCCTCCTCGAACTTCTTCACGTGAACCCTATGTTTCCCTCTAACGAGCAAAGAGCGGAAACCCACAATCTCATCAATTGATTTTCCAAACCAGAATTCAGGGAGGTCATAGAGGCTCGTGTCCTCGTGGAGAGGAGGAACAAGCGGTCCTGCATACACGTAGGGGTAGCCGATTCGACCCACAAAGACCCCTGGGGGGCAAGCTCCATCCAAATCAGTGCTCTGAAGAAGAGGGGCGGTTTTGAAGTAAGAACGGAACCTGACGACAAGAGGACACCTGGTTTTGCCACATAGGAACTTGCCGCCTTTACATGCTGCACACAGGCTTCGTCCTCTAGCTTTCGTCACCAGCTGGTCTTTACTGTAGTTTAGGTCTGCGGCTAGGCTGTGATCATCTAAAAGCTCCAGAACCCACGGGTTATCCTTCAAAGAAGGCTTGGGTTTCCTCACCTGCCCTATGACCTTGGCGTTTCTCTTTCCCCCAATTGGTCTTCTCATCTTTACTCCGCCGGAAAAGATTGGGCAATAACTTTGTTAATGAGGTTAGTAAGACTTTTCTGTTCTTCCAGTAAATTTTTCCATTTTAAGTATGAATTATCATGTTTTTATTGTCTTGTTTTTAATGAACAGTGTGTGTCTGATTCTGATGTCTACATATTTATTATTTAAGGACGGGGAGAATGTATTAATTAGTAAGAAACCATACAAAAGTCAGCATCCAGCCCCACACAGGAGATAAAATTCGTTGATCATAACACTTCACTCGTACAAGGGCGGAACAGGAAAGACCCTGCTATCAGTGAATTTGGCAATGATTTTAGCCGACAAGGGCAAAAGGGTTTGTCTACTGGATTTAGATCTTCGAGCCCCCAGCCTCAACTCCACATTCAAGAACGACATGAAATACTGGATAAATGACTACCTGAACAAAGCCTGCGAGATAAACAGTATTCTGACAGACTGCACTCCCAGGTACATTAGAGAGGGAAAATTGTTTGTTGGTTTGGCAAACCCTTCAACAGTGGCTATTCGGGAAATGTCATCTAGGGACAGAAAATGGGGAATGGAAGCATTAGGCAGACTTCTATCTCTTAAAAGCTCTCTCATTAATGATATGAATTTTGATTATGTGATCTGTGACTCCAGTCCTGGACTTCAATACTCATCCATTAATGCCATCGTCGCAGCCGACATAGTACTAGTAGTAACTTCCATAGACAAGTCGGATGTGGAAGGAACACAGAGGATGATATATGACCTCTACGACCTATATGAAAAAAAGACAGGAATCATAGTTAACAAAGTTCCAGACACCATCTTACTAGGAAGAATTCCCCTCAAACTCGATCCACAGCAGTTACCCATCATTGACCTCGTTCCCTGTTCCTGTGATGTACTACAATCAGGCGGAGAATACCTATTTGCTTTTGAGAAAAAAGAACATCCCGTAACATACACTTTAAGGAAAATAGCCGCGAAAATAGAGCATTTCTAAAAGTTAAGGCTCAAATATAAGGTGGAGAAGTGCCATATTATTCTGCGAGTCTGAATAAGGAAGGTTGGATTATAAATCTGCTATATGTTTTTGCATCTCTTTTGAAGTTCCAAGCGCATTTGGAGTTCTAATCCAAAACTCTTAAAGCCCATGGATGATTTTGGTGGACATATGTCTAGCAGGACCTTAAAGATAGTAGCCATCATAGCCGTTGTCGCTATTGTCTTCTCGGCTTTTAGCTTCTATTTGATACTTGACAGCATTCGTATTCAAGAGCAACTTAATGTTCAAGAAGAACGACTTAATGAGCTACAAAATGCTCTGCAGCAACTTAGTACCCACGAAGAACAGCTCAGCGAACTACAAAATGCTCTAGAACAGCTTAGTGAACTACAAAGCACTCTGGAACAGCTTAGTATCCAAGAAGGACGACTTGATGCCCAGGAAGAACAGCTTAACGAGCTACAAAATGCTCTGGGACAGCTCGATGAACTACAAAGCGCTCTAAAACAACTTAGTGCACAGGAAGAACAGCTCAGTATCCAAGAAGGACAGCTTAGTGATTTACAAAACACCCTAGACGAAACAACAACAAGCATCGAGGAAACCAAATCAAGCCTATCAAATCTAACCAATCAAATGAACGCCCTAAATCAGAGCACCTCTACAGAACTAGCTGAGCTCGGAACCACTGTTGCAACCCTTGAGGGGCTTATTTCAAACCTTTCGGACCTAGAAGGAATTGTTGACCAACTGCTTAACCTGACACCGGCTGAAGTCTACGCGGCTACATACAAGTCCGTTGTGGTAATCAGGACCCCTGTGGGACAAGGTTCAGGATTTTTCTTCAATAATTCAACCACGATAGCCACCAACTACCATGTGGTTGAAGATGAAACGGATATTGAAATCGAGTTCTTTGACAGAACTAGGACACAAGCAACCGTGATAGCTTCCGATGCTTACTCTGACATTGCTGTGCTAACAGTACCTACAGTCCCATCCGGGGTTAATCCATTGAATTTTAGTGACCAATATTTCATTGGACAGCAGGTAGTAGCCATAGGTAACCCTCTTGGGCTTACAGAAAGCCTTTCATCAGGCTACATAAGTCAGCTTAACAAGCTCCTCGATCTTGAACCCATAATCACACCTGTATTACAACTTGACTTAACAGTTGCCCCCGGTAGTTCAGGAGGACCGTTATTGGATCTTTCTGGAGATGTAGTTGGGATAACAAATGCGGCTACCGACGTAGGTTTCAGCTTTGCAGTTCCAGGTAACATCATTAATCGGGTGGTTCCTTCTCTTATCACGGAAGGGGAGTATAAACATCCGTTTGTGGGTGTTAGCATCGTAGCACTAAGTTCAGAAGTTATAAGTTCAATGAATATTCTGAATGTTGATCCTTACCAGACAGGGCTTCTAATTACTGAGGTTGTTCCAAGCTCTCCAGCGGATGATGCTGGATTAAATCCGGCTGTAAGCGGGCCTTCAGGTTTAACAGCCATGGATATTATACTGGCTATCGATGGCCATCCTACTTTCACTAGAGAAGAGATGGTTGCATACATGGAAGGAGAAGTGTCGCCCGGTCAATCTATAACTTTGACCCTCTGGAGATCTGGTGTAACCGCATCAGTTGATGTCACGACTACGGAACGAGCGCCTTATCAAGGATAATTGGCCTCTAGGAAATTCTAGGTTGAACCTTTGAAGGAAAGACGGGGGATGTGATTTCTAGAGGTTAGTTCAGTATCCTTTCAAATTGAGGTTAAATCTTTAAGTTCCTATAATATAGCTATACGCGGAGATACTCATGAACAACCTCCGGGTGCCCATAATTATCGTGAACTATAAGACCTATTCTGAAGCCACAGGTAAAAAAGCAGTTAAACTGTCAAAAATTGCAGAAGAGGTGAGTATGGAGTCCGGCGTTAACATAGGCGTGGCTCCTCAATTCACAGACATAGCATCCATCGCCGACACCGTTTCAATTCCAGTTTTTGCGCAGCATATTGATCCAATAGCGCCGGGCAGCTTCACGGGGCACATCCTTCTTGAATCAGTTAAGGAGGCTGGAGCCATTGGAACATTAATCAACCACTCCGAGAGACGACTAAAATTGTTCAATATCGAAGCCACAGTCACAAAAACCCGCGAATCTGGTCTGGCCTCGGTTGTGTGTACTAACAACGCTGGGGTGAGCGCTGCAGCGGCTGCCCTTAAACCGGATATGATTGCCGTGGAGCCGCCTGAACTGATAGGAACTGGGATTCCTGTCTCTAAAGCCAAGCCTGAGGTAGTCTCTGAGACGGTTGAACTTGTGAAGAGTATAAACCCTGAGGTAGTGACTCTCTGCGGGGCAGGAATAACGACAGGCGAAGATGTTGCTGCTGCATTGAGGCTCGGCACCAAGGGAGTTTTGGTTGCCAGCGGTATAGTGAAAGCAAAAGATCCTCGTAAAGTGTTGCTGGAATTTTCAGAGGCTATCGCTGAATCGTTGTAGTCGATGAGATCGTAGGAAATACGGAACGCAAGAAACCAAGGGTTTGTGGTAATGTAGTGTTTCGTGTTGTATGCTTATCAAATTTGTTGGTTTTTGTATATCTTACGGGAATGTTTATATGCTAGTATATGATATATTGCTATACTAAATATGTCTTGAAAAAGACATATTGTATATGAGTAAAACAGGAGAACTGTAAAACAACGCTACAGGGAGGTGAAAGTCACATGAAAAGAACATTTACAACTAATTGGTATTTGCACAAAGTGTATTTCCAATCTGACACTTCAAGGCAAGAAGTTAAGCGTTAAAAGTTTGAAGAAAAGTTTCCAGACATTTCTTTTGAATGTAGAAAAGAGGGTTCTTCACCTTCCTGGTCCGTCTCTGCCATATTATGTTTGGATTTCTAATTCAGGGAACTTTCAGGAGATTTTGGAAAGGAGACAACAAAATGAAATTAACGAAATCCAACAGAACCCGGTTCATTAAACGAGGCATTTCTGTTACTTGCTTTCACTGTAAAAATTCTATTGAATTAGGAGAGAGAATAGTTCTGAGGGGGAGGCACGATTCGAGACGAGTTTATCATTTTTCCTGTTTTGAAAGTTTGTATATTGATCTTCCGGAGGTGATTGTGTGAGGGAAGACATTAGAGACAGCCTTTCAGGAGAGCCTAGGAACACTTACGTGAATTCGTTGATTTTGGTTAGCCGACAAATCGAATATTCCATATTTTTCGAGAGAGTAAGCGCAGCTAAAACTCTGAAGCAACTCAAGGGGCTGATTTTTATGCTTGACAGCGACTCGCTAAAGAAACTAAATTGGATTGTTGAAGAGATTAAAGGCTACGAAAAGAACGCCAATTCATTGATAAAAAAACGAGATGAAGAACTTTATGCGGAAATTATGAAGTACTTGCACCAAACCTACCTGAAAGAAGTGCGGTTCGCCAAGCCCAAACATAAAGGAGGAACACTTACCGTTTGACAGAAGAGGAAATCGCAATAGTCAAAGACATACGCCACATGATAGATAATGACGAGTACGCGTGGATGGTGTGCTGGGGACCTCCACGAAAAGGCAAATCTACCCTATGCCTACTCCTAGCATATCATATTTACAAAGACTGGAATAAGGTTCTTGACTGTATCGTATTCAATCTCAACCAGCTACTCTATAAACTACAGAAGGGGATCCCTGAAAGATGGCCTACCCACAACGATTTACACATGAGGGTTCCGCTTATAATCTGGGATGATTTTGGAGCGCACAGCAATAAGGCGAAGACGCAGCATGAAAGAGGCTGGGATACCTTCAAAGGAGCTTTCGATACTCTGGGAACTAAACTTGGGGTTTTAATCGCCAACATGGTTTCTCCTAGCGAACCAACCCAGCAGCTAGTAGATAAGTACAGCCATGAACTCTGGGTTTACTCCAGAGGAAGATGCAAATATGATCGAGTTAAGCAGCAGCAAGACTTCAGATCATGGCACAGCAGACAGTCTAAGGAGTGGCTTCAAGACTTCAAATTTGGCGAAATTCCCCTAGACGTCTTTAAGCAGTATGATGAGATGCGCTGTGGTTTAGCTGATGAAGTACTGTTCAGTATAAATGAGACTATGGCTACAACACAAGTGGATAAGATCGCTAAGAGAATAGCTCAGATAGACATTGACATATTGACGCTCCTCACGAGGAGAGGACCAACCTACCATAAAGCGATAAAAAACGAGTTTGGCAAGCCCTCCCATGATGCCCTCATTAGACTTAAGGCTAGAGGCTTAGTAGTTCCGAGACGAGAAAGCCAAAGCTACTACAAATACGATATAACTGATCTGGGGTTCTCTGTTCTTGACGCTTTAGAAAATACTTCTGAAGGTTAATTTGCGTGCAACTATTTTTTGGTGTAGAAAGTTTTAAACGCTGAATCATTAGATAACGTAGTTGTGAGATGGGGTAAAGTCGCTGGAGGCGACTTGATCTACAACTAGGGGGATTCAAGGGGAACAATGGAGAGATGAATGCTTCAACTTTTGCTGTTTCAGAGCTAGCTATGGGTACATGTTTTACGCTTATTTCTAGTTTTTCAATTGGAAGTCGATGAGTAGGATTTCTGAGTGCGGTTGCTTAGCGCGACTGAAGCCTCACCGCAAATATAAACCTCAATGAAGGTAAAAATATGAAAAAATCAAAAGGTAACAAAAAAGTAATATGCTCGCTTTTATTGATTCTGATGCTAGCAATGACATTTTTGTTGGTTCTTACTCAGTCCAGTTTAGCTCAAGTTGGTATTCCTCAGCCAGAGAAAACTGTAGGGTACATAACTGTCGCACCAACACTGATCGGAGTTGGCCAAACAGCAACTGTAAACCTATGGATCTTTCCTCTACCTGACAACTATTTTTATCAGGCCTCTTACCTAGGCTTCAACGGAATAACGGTGACGTTCATAAAACCTAACGGAACGAAAGACACATTTATGCCAGTAGACGCAACAGGCATATATGCTCCAGGACAAACCCAATCACTTGGCGCTCTATACTTCTATTATGAGCCTGACATGGCGGGTGATTGGAGTGTATCATTCACGATGCCTGCACAGGACATAACTGACTATTCTGGAACGGTTCAATACATGGCCTGTACAAGTAATTCTTTTTCATTTACTGTGACAGAAGAGGAGCAACTTGCTGGCTTGCTAAATGGTTATCCATGGGCACAACTGCCAAACGAAAATACATACTGGGATCACCCGATAAGCAGCAACAACAGAGAATGGAGCCAAATCTCAGGCGACTGGCTTGGCAGTTCCTTAACGGGTCTAACGATTACCGGTACCACTAGTCGCCTATGGCAGCCGTATGGTTCAGGACCAAACACTGCGCACATAGTTTGGAGCCAACCGCTTAAAACGGGAGGCCTTATAGGCGGAGATTATGGCAGCTGGAGCCACCAATCTGCTCTAAATTTTGTTAGTACTACAATAATGGATGGCAAAGCATTCATAAATATACCCAATAAAAACAACTTTGAATGCATCGATTTGACAACTGGAAAAATATTGTATACAGCTCCTGGTCAAATTAACTTTGGTATACACCTACCTGGAAACCCATATGCTCAAAGCCTTCTTGCTACGCCAGGTCAAACGACAGTATTTCTCTCTTCTTATGGAAACTCGCCAACATCATACCTGTTTTCAAGTGGTGGAAGTCTTTTCGCACCTAGCAGTACATGGAATTATTATGATCCATTTACTGGAGCACTTAGTATATCAATCGCTAACGCCTCTGTAGCCAGCTACTATCTTGTTGACGGCACCAACCTTGCCTATGCAACTACACATAGTGGTCAGCTGGTTGCTTGGAACATGTCGAAAGTTATCGATCAAAGCTTCATTAGCCAACTTTACACGCCACCAGGTACTCCGCTTATTGGCGACTGGCCGACAGGGATCATGTGGGAACGTCCACTGCCAACACCACTAGCAGCTGCAAGCGGATTAACCTCATCTACTCCAACTATGTTCGCAACATCAACAGATGGATCTATAATTGTTATAAGAACTAACCCCAATCAATACTGGGGTTACAGCGCAAAAGACGGTACCCAACTATGGAACCTTAACCTGACATATCCGGCATTAATTAACGAGGAAATCTCTTTGTATGGCGTGGACAAGTTTATTATCTTTGATCCAACTTATACAACGTTCCACTGCTACTCATTGACTAGCGGCGCTTTGCTATGGACAAGTCCCAGTTTTGCCGACTCTCCGTGGGCTACAACATGGACCGTCTACGGCTCTGAGAGCAACGACTACAATAACTTCTATACTATTTTCCCTGACGGCGTAGTAAGAGCTTTAAGTTTGGCAACGGGAGAATTAGTTTGGGAAAGTACGGCTTTTCCCTCAACTGAGTTCACTAATAATGTAGTGCCCTACATTGATGGAATGATAATGGTGGGCGGTAATATCTATGCATACGCAGGCTATTCCATTTTATATCAAATCAACCCTATTCCAAGGTTTGCAATGATGACATGTGTTAACGCTACTACGGGAGACATCACATGGACTTTAAACGGCGGAGTTCTCCCCGTTGCTGCTGCTAATGGTTATGTCATAGGTTTGGGAATATACGATGGAAACCTGTATTGCTTAGGTAAAGGTCCAACCAAAACAACTGTTTCAGCACCACAAACTGCTGTATCAAAAGGAACAGCTATGGTGATAAGTGGTTCAGTTTTGGATATGTCTCCTTCCGCCCAAGACGACGATTCTAAAGTACGGTTCCCGAACGGAGTTCCTGCTGTTGCCGACGATGACATGAGCGAGTTCATGGACTATTTGCATATGCAGAACTCCACATTGCTCAACAATCCCCCATTCCCAACTGGTGTTCCAGTAGCCCTGACAGCTATTGGTGACGATGGCTCTGTAATTGACATTGGCACAACCACAACTAACGGATATTACGGCACCTTTGCTCATGCATGGACTCCTCCCGAGGAAGGCACCTACGAGATAATCGCAACTTTTGAAGGCTCAGAATCCTACTGGAGCTCAAATGCGGCAAGCGCCGTAACAGTGGGTCCAGCGCCTTCACCAGTAACACCAATAGAGCCTGAAACTGCACCTCTCATCACAACTGAAGTAGCTATTATAGCAATTGTAGCTGTTGTGGCAATCGTAGGCGTAGTTGCCTACTGGGTAATTAAAAAACGAAAATAAACCCAAATTTTCCCTCCCTTTTTTTATGGGGAGTAAAGCATCGGAGGAAAAAAAGGGACTGAAAAGGCGTCACCACGGGGAAAGATGAAAATCACAAAAAGCGATAGCCGCTGCTTGAGATTTCATTGTCTTTCTCCTTAAATTCGCCCCGTGGTACGACTCAGCAAACCCCTTTCTTCCTATGCGCAGGTTTTAGAGAAAATCTGAGGAGTCTTGATTTTCACGATTTTCTTTATAGTTAAATTTATTTATATTCATTGAAATATAGAGAGAAAAAGCACCATCTTATGTTTCAATATTATTTTAACATGAAAGTATAAAAGCAGTAAACTGATAATTAACAGACTTTAAGTGATTGACAATTGAACATTGAACTTAGATGTATCTCATGCATTCTAAATCGTGGCTACCTAGAAATTGAAGAATCCATAGACGATCCGTCTCTCCAATTCAAACCCCTGTCAGCTCTCCTGCGTTTCTTAGCCGAGGAATTCAAACCAACAGCCAATCCCGCCTATCTAGGCACAAAACGCGACAGATTGATAAGAAGGATAACTGGCAACCCCGACCCCTTCAAACAAAGAAAGCAGATCAGCAACCAAAAGGCTCTAGAAACTCTTCCTCTGGCAAAGAGCTTACTCGCGAAGGAAACCTCAGCAGAATTACGGTTTAGGAGGGCTTGTCTCTCCGCCATTGTTGGCAACATCATAGAATTCGACCTCCCAGACAACCCCTTCAAGTTCACAGACCTTGAAGAACTGATTCAGCAAGCCGAAAAGGATCTTGCTATAGATGAGATTCCTCAAATCTTCAACAAAGCAAAGAAGGCGAAACGTATTCTTTACTTAACTGACAACGCCGGAGAAATAGCCTTCGACACGCTACTTGTCCAAGAACTGAAAAACCTAGGTGCTAAGGTCATAGTGGCAGTTAAGAGCGGTCCTATACTCAACGACGCCACCATGGAAGATGCCCAAATCGTCGGAATGGACAAAGTAGCAGACGAGCTAATCACCACAGGGTCAGATGCCGTTGGTTTGTTTCTCGAAGAATGTTCCAGCGAATTCCTAAACATTTACAATTCAGTGGATTTTGTGGTAGCGAAAGGCATGGGTCACGCCGAGACCCTTACAGAGCTTCAGCTTCCAGTTCCGCATGCTTTAATGTTGCGGACGAAGTGTTGTACGGTAGCAAATCACTTTAAAGTGGATACAGGGAAAAACATTGCCAAGATTCTATTCTGATTCCGCAGGATGTAACAGAAGTGGATTTGCCTAGAATGCGTCTTGGACGGAGTGTTCTCTCCAATGTCAATGAAGCTCTTCGAAGAGAATGGATCGTAACCAACGGCTTAGGCGGCTATACTTCCTCAACCATTCTGGGAATCAACACAAGAAAATATCATGGTCTCCTTATTGCAGCCTTTAATCCTCCAGTAAATCGCTGGGTTCTACTAACAAAGCTTGACGAAGAAATAAAAATCGGAAACAAAACCTACGCCCTAGGGGCAAACGAGTTCAGGGATGTCATACACCCTGAAGGACACCGTTTTCTCTCCGACTTTATCCTTGATTCCCTTCCAACTTACAAGTATGCTGTGGATAGTGTCCGCCTTCAGAAGACGATTTTTATGCCCCACAGAAAGAACGCGACCATAGTAATCTACGAAGTCTCTAACCCACTAGACAAAAGGCTATCTATCCGCGTCTCGCCCCTCGTCAATTCGCGGCACATCTACCACATAACGACCAAGGAAAGGTTGGCGTGGAGATTTATTCAGAAGCGCTACGGAAAAGGCGTGATAATTCAACCCTCTGCTCCACTATCAGCCCTAATCATGTCCTCAGGAAACGACGGGGCTTTCGTGGAGGAGAACTGGTGGATCAAAAGAGTATTCTTCAGGACTGATGCCTCAAGAAACGAAAGCAGTATCGACGACTACTTTAGACCCGGATTTTTCCGGTTTTCTGTTGATCCTAAAGAGAAGAAAAGATTTTTTGTCCTTGCAGCAGCTGGAAAAAGCGAGGAAGAAGCCCAGAGCCTATTTTCATATTTTGGACAAGAAATGGAAGATATTGATCTGTTATATCGTCAGGAGTTAGAACGACGAGAAGGTTTGTTGGAAGAGGTTCGGGAACACCACGCTGACCTAGAAATGGAAGACTGGTTGAAGTGGCTCATCCAAGCGGCTGACTCTTTCATTGTAAAGAGAGCCTCAACCGGAAAGAAGTCAGTGATTGCTGGTTATCATTGGTTTGATGATTGGGGAAGGGACTCCCTCATTTCCCTGCCTGGATTAACCCTTGTCACGGGAAGGTTTAAGGATGCACGGGAGATATTGCTGACTTTTGAGCGCTATTGCCAAAACGGCATCATACCCAATCGCTTCTCAGACAAGGCTGAAGATGAACCGATCTACAATACAGTGGACGCCACCTTATGGTTCTTCAATGCAGTTCTTCAATACCTCAAGTATACTGGTGATTTCGAATTTGTTCAAGAAAATTTATGGGAAACATTAATCGAGATCATTGATCATCACGTTGAAGGAACCATCTTCGGTATTCACATGGAAGAAGATGGATTGATTGCTCACGGTTCACAATTGACTTGGATGGATGGCGCTACGATTGACCGTTTTGTTACACCGAGAAATGGGAAGGCAGTTGAGATTCAAGCCTTGTGGTATAACGCCCTGAAACTTATGCAGTTGCTAGCAAAGAACTTCAATCATGAGGACAAAGCAGAAAAGTATCACGATATGGCTGAGAAGGTTAGAGAGAGCTTTTCACAAAAGTTTTGGAACCCCAAGAAAGGATTCCTTTTCGATGTGGTATCTGAGGATGGTGCTGACTCATCGTTAAGGCCAAATCAGGTGATTGCTGCCTCCTTGGACTTTCCAATTCTTGACAGAGGAAGAGAAGAGAAGATTGTTGAGATAGTCTGGAAAGAATTGTGGGGAAAGTACGGGCTTAAAACTCTGCCTAACGATGATCTCCGATATATAGGAGAATACATCGGTGATCGGGGTCATCGCGATAGTGCATATCACAACGGCACGGTTTGGGCGTGGCTTATTGGCCCCTTTACCTCAGCTTTCTTAAAAACAAAAAATCACGAGGCACATTGGCGAAACTTCGGTTTCAAAAAGTTTCTGCAACCTCTCTTTCGTGAAGAGATTTACCGAGCTGGCTTAGGAACAGTCGGTGAAATCTTTGATGGTAATGAGCCGCATATTTCCAGAGGCTGTATTGCTCAGGCCTGGAGCGTAGCTGAACCGTTGAGAGCGTACGTTGAGGACGTAGCTTTGAAGAGGCCTCCCCACGAAAGAAAAGTCCTAGAGACTCTTATATATTCGTAGATAAGAAATTTTAAAAAGGCGTGGAATAACATTTTCTATCTGAAATGATTAGTACAACTTGGAGATGCGCGCGCTTTCCCAAGGGCAAAATTTTTTACGGATGATAAGGGTATCATCTTTTAAGATTGCTGGGCCTAAGGGGGTATCAGTTGGAGATTAACTTCCGCTTTGTTATCTCCGCTATAAGGCTGCCTGCCTTCTTGTCTATTTGGTCGTCACGTTTTTTTTCTTCAGCAATACGCTTTTTTCTAATCTGCTCCTTAAAATCTTCAAGCTCTTTAAGACGGTCGTTAGCGATACGTTTCTACCTATCGCTTTCCTTTTTATAATTATTAATTTTCTTTTCAGCATCGTTTTTTACTTTGTCAAGTTCTTCCTTTGGAACGTATCCTTGTTGCGCCATCAAAGCAATTAATGTTTGTCGCGTTTCTTCATCAATGGAATCATAGGTGTTCTTGTAACAATTTTCCTTATTGTTTTTACAAACCAACAGTTTGCCCTAAATGTTCGGATGGTTTTTTGCGTGTTTTAGAAGAAGCACATCTTTATTACTGTTCAAATGAGGTTTGTAGTTATAAAACTAAAATTTGTCCGATTTGTGAGGATGGTTATCTTGTTGAAAGAAAAGGCTTTAACATGTTTCTTGGATGTAGCAATTATCCAAGCTGTAAATATACTGAAACCTTCGAATAATATGAAAGCAATTACTAAATTTTCTAAATTCTTTTGTCTCCCGAAAACCTACGTGAGAATACTGTAAATCTCATGTGAATGTGGCATTCTGAAATTTTAAAAGTAGAAAACACTGCAGAATTTCTTGGGAGATTTGTGGAAACGGCTTGGTAAATGTCCTAATAAAGAGGATAAACTTAGATAATGCTTGTACCGCCTAATGTGTGGATCAAATATGACTCTTAAGATTACATGGGCTCAAGTGAATGGTGGTCAACCATGACAGACATTTGTCTAATGCTTGAGGTTCATCAGCCATTCAGGTTGAACCGTAATTTTCACTCTGACCTACTGTCTAAGGGAAAAGTCACAAAAAAGGGCCTTTTTGACCTATATTTTGACAACGGGCTTAACCGTTACGTTTTCGAGAGAGCCGCAAGGAAATGTTACTTTCCAGCAAACAGCATAATCTTGGAACAGATTGAAGAGTGCAGGAGAGAACGGAAAAAGTTCAAGGTAACTTACGGGATATCCGGAGTCTTTCTTGAACAGTGCGAACGCTGGAACCCAGACCTAATCGAGTCCTTCAAACAACTCGCCGAAACCGGATGCGTTGAATTCATGGAGGAAACATACTACCACTCGTTAGCCAGCCTTCACGGGACAGATCGCTCAGAATTCGTGGAACAGGTTCAAATGCATCGCCAGCTCATGAAGGACCTCTTCAACTATGAACCAAAGGTTATCGAAAACACCGAGTTACTATACAATAATGCGATAGCTAAGACAATGGAGGGAATGGGCTACAAAGGCACAGTTACAGAAGGAATTGAGAGGATTCTCTTGGGAAGAAGTCCCAACTACGTCTACAAAGCCAAAAACTCTAACTTTCGTGTATTGCTTCGCAACTACCGCCTCTCCGACGATATAGGATTCCGTTTCTCCTCCCCATGGTGGAACGAGTACCCCCTGGACGCAACCAAATACGCCCGCTGGCTAGCTGCAACCCAAGGACAAGTTATAGTTATTTTCGTTGACTACGAAACCTTTGGGGAACACCACTGGTCAGAATCCGGTATCCATGAATTCTTAAGATGGTTACCCGGCGAGGTGAACAAATGGCACAACCTTCACTGGAGAACACCCTCCGAAGCCATTAGCAGGCACGATCCAGTTGGTGAAATTGACGTTCATGAGTACAACACGGTCTCATGGGCTGACATTGAACGAGACCCCAGCGCATGGATTGGCAATCCAATGCAGAACATATGTTACGACTCTCTGAAGGAACTGGGACAGTTGGTGAAGGGAATAGGTGACAAGGAGCTGATTCGTTTATGGCGTTATCTTCAGATGAGCGACCACCTCTACTACCTCAGTATAAAGGGAGGAGGACCTGGAGACGTACACAACTACTTCAGTTCCATGGGCAGTCCGGTCGAAGCCTTTGCGGTATATTCAAGAGTCCTCTCTGACCTCGAAGCCAGAATCCTTGTAGAGCTGGAAAAACCAGAACTGGCAGCAAAAAGGGTGCTAAGGCGTCTTCCAGCCGGAATGGGATTCACCTTCTCTTACGAATTCGCACGATCCTCTGGTTTAACAGTTCACAGCTTAAACGAGTTTTATTCAACACTGAAGACCATTGACCTTAGCTCTATTTGGTTCCATGTGGAAAGAGGAGATTTCGAACGCTGGCTACGCGAAGTTGTCGGCGAAAACAAACTAGCTGACGAGATGGCAAAAATTAGCAGGGCAATGAAAAAGTTGGAAGGGGAAGCTATACGCAAGAAAGTTCTAGCCGCAACTGAAAAAAGAATAAAACAATTGAAAAAAATCACTACGGACGGCTAAAAATGGCTTGGTTAACAACGAAGAGAAGGTGCGAGTCAAGAGGTTTTTAGTTATGATCAGAGACCCTGTCTGCGGGATGCCTTTAACTGAAACTAAGGAAGAATTCAAGGCTGAAGTGAGGGGAAAAACATACTATTTCTGCGGTGAATACTGTAAACGTGCTTTCTTGCGGGGAAAGAAAATAGCCTATTTCTCCATGGAAATCGGGTTGAACAACGATTTTCACACCTACAGCGGAGGATTAGGGGTTTTGGCTGGTGACATGATAAAGTCCAGCGCTGACCTCAAGATTCCGTTGGTGGGAGTCACTCTTGTCAGCAGAAAGGGGTATGTGAGACAGGAGCTTAGAGGCGGAAAACAGATTGAGCGCCCGGACGAGTGGACACCGTCCAAATTAATGACTGAATTGCCAACCCAAGTCGAGTTGAATATACAGAATCGAAAAGTCAGAGTGAAAGCTTGGCTTCATGATTACCAGAGTCCCACAGGAGGATTGGTTCCTGTCCTTTTTCTTGACACAGATGTCGAAGGCAACACCCCGGAAGACAGAGAGATTACTTCTTTCCTGTATGGTGGGGATGAGCAGTATAGGTTGAAGCAAGAGATCGTTTTGGGAGTCGGCGGGGTGAAAATGCTTGAGGCTGCAGGCTTCAAAATAGGAAAATATCACATGAACGAGGGACATTCTTGCCTCCTCACCTTAGAGTTGCTGGCAAAGAACGGTATGGAGCTGGATGAGGTAAGAGACCTCTGCATATTCACCACTCACACTCCAGTAGAGGCGGGTCACGACAAATTCTCGTATAACCTCGTCCAAGAAATGCTGGGTGAAATAATTCCTCTAGAAACCCTGAAGAAGCTTGGAGGCAAAGACCGGCTAAATATGACACGTCTGGCACTTAACCTAAGCAAATACGTGAATGGTGTTGCGAAAAGACACAAGGAATTTTCCTTGACTCTGTTTCCTGGTTATAATATCTCAGCTATAACAAACGGTGTCCACTCTTTCACTTGGACTTGCGAGAGTTTCAGAAGGCTATATGACAAGTATCTGCCCGGATGGGCAAACGAACCTGAATTGCTTGTCAGGGTGGACAGCATTCCTGACGAGGAGATTTGGCTGGCTCATATGGAGGCGAAAGAAGCTCTCATACGTTATGTTCGGGAACTTTCCGGTCTCCGATTTGATCGTGATGTGCTTACTCTAGGTTTTGCTCGAAGGTCCACCGGCTACAAAAGACCGAATCTGATATTTTCAAACATAAAGAGGCTTGAAGAAATCAACCGGGTGGGAGAGATTCAGGTGATTTATGCGGGCAAAGCCCATCCTAGGGACTGGATGGGAAAACGCTTAATCGAGGAGATTCATGAGATGAAACAGAATCTGAAGGGTATGATGAAGATTGTCTATTTGGAAAATTATGATCTTCAGATGGCGGCTAAGCTCACTTCTGGCGTAGACGTCTGGTTGAATACTCCTCTTCCGCCTTATGAGGCTTCGGGCACAAGCGGAATGAAGGCAGCGCATAATGGGGTGATTAATTTCAGTGTCTTGGATGGATGGTGGGTGGAGGGTTGTGTTGAGGGTGTTACGGGTTGGGCTATTGGTCCTTCTCCGAAAGAGGATTTGGAAGAGGCTGAGAGGAGATATCGGGAGATCACAGAATTATACAGCAAATTGGAGTATGTGGTTGTCCCCAAATTCTACAGAAACCGGGATGATTGGATACGAATGATGGAGAACTCGATTGGAAAGGTTGCCTACTACTTCAACAGCCACAGAATGATGCGAAGATACGCATCAGAAGCCTACCTGTAAATATACCCAAGAGCTTTGGAAAAGAACGGGTCTATTTTTCTCGTTTTTATGAAAGTACTTCTTTAGAGGCTATTTCGCAAATTTGCTTCGGTTCCTCTTGAATTTCTTCTTGCATTTAACACTGCAGAAATAATATTTTTCTCCGTCGTGCGTGATTTTATATTTTCCCGTCTTTTCGTTTAGAACGACGCCACAGACTGGATCTCTAGGCATAATCTTTCATCACTCAATAGGTGAAGGATTCTATATAAGACTGTTGTCTAGACTGCGAATATTTGTTAAAAGAAGGAACCGAAGATAAGATGGGTGTGCGTTTTCGTTTCTCCAAGTAACCGATGGTTTTATATGAACGATAATACATATGAAGAATAATTCATAAAAAGGCTAAAAGAGGGAAGTAGTCATGAAGAAGGGATTAAGCGAAACCTGTTACAAGTTCTTTGTAAATCTCTCGAATCCTACAAGACTAGCTGCATTAGAAAAATTGATGAAAAAACCGATGAGCGTAACTGAGCTCGCTGATTCTCTTGGGCAGGAACAGAGCATGATCTCCCATAACCTGAAACCACTACTAGAATGCAATTTCGTTTACATTGAGAGACAGGGAAAGAAGCGAATCTATTCCGCCAATCAAGAAACTGTCGGTGCACTCTTCAAAGCAGTTGAGAATCACGCCAACAAGTATTGTCCAACAGGCGGAAAGTGCCTCATCAGAGAAAATTAAGAGCAATATAGGCAATGGTTGCAACAGGTGACAATTCATGGAAGGAAATAAAGAACAGAATGTTGAGAGCATCCTTACCCAACCAGTAAGGCTTATTGATCTGGTCGAATATCAGGAAGGCTCTGTGGTAAGTCGAACAATAATTGACAAAGAAACGGGAACAGTAACCCTATTCGCTTTTGATGAAGGTCAGGGATTGAGTGAACATACAGCGCCCTTCGACGCTTTAGTTCACATCTTAGATGGCGAGGCTGAAGTAACCATATCTGGCAAAACTTTTCCGCTAAAGAAGGGGGAAATGGTGATAATGCCAGCCAATCAACCCCACGCCTTGAAGGCAACCAAGAAATTCAAAATGATTCTGACTATGATACGGTCATAATAATTGCATCAGATAAAAAAGTGAGAGGTTATCGCTGGAATGGTTACTGGACTACCTCAACTTTCTCTATTTCCGGCACTCTCTTCTTTATGCAGCTTATGACTCCATATTGTAGGGTCATAGCTGACATTGGACATCCACTGCATGCTCCCTTCAGTTTCACCTTGGCGACGCCGTTCGCTACATCCACAAGCTCTATGTCTCCACCATCAGCTTGCAATTGAGGTCTCACTTCTTCAATGCATTGTTCCACTTGTTCCTTAACCGTCTTTGTCATAGATAACAATCCCTAAACTAACAAAAATAAAAATCAAACTAATAAAGGGTGCTGCACGTTCATTAGAGCCTTCTCAGGGTTATTCGATATGCTATTGTCCCTATCAGGAACAGAATCACACCGGAGGCAGCTAGGTAAAGTATCTCGGGTATAACAGCATCAAACGGCAGGTTTCTTGTCATGACATCCTGCATGGCAGTGACCAGTTTTGTGAAAGGAAGAGCATTGCCGAAGGCTTCAGCAGCTGCTGGCATTATGCTGAGAGGAAAGAAAGCTCCGATGAAGAACTGGAGCGGAACACTGATTATGACAGAAATCGAGTTGGCTGCTTCCTCATTCTTTGCAAGGGAAGAGATTATTAACCCAATTCCAATCGCTGAAAGTGCCCCAAGGAATATGCCCAAAATTATGACTGGAATGTCCCAGTAGAGATTAACTTGGAAGAGAAGAACACCACTCAAAAGCATAATGAAAGCAGACATATAGACTATTGCCAAGGCGGAGAGGAGCTTACCAAGTAGAACAACCGTGGGATAAACAGGAGCTATCACCATGCGCTGGAAAGTTCCTTTTGTACGTTCGGTCGCGATGGTCATGGATGCATGGTTTAATCCGCTCCAAATGAGAACCAAGCCCAGCGTTCCTGGAACCATGTAGTCTATCCATTTTAACTCGGCTTCTGTGACCTCGGCTTCACTGGTTGTAACTATGAGAGGGTCGGCAACGACTTCAATGTAATCTTGCAGGTAAGATGGAAACTGTTCGATGACGATCTCATGATATTCTTTTATGAAAGCTGAGATGAAACCAAAAACGCTCTGTTGCGTTATCATGGCACCAGTAGAATCAGTTGGATCAACGATTAGCTCAAGGTGAGACACTGTTGGGACTGAGGCGCCTAAATCGTCGGTGTATAGGAAGGTTATTGTTTCTGTGAAATTGGCGGGAATAACCAAAACCGCATCGATGTCTCCTCGGCTAATGGCGTAGGCAGCTGTTCCATTCGTGTCTCTGTAGCCATACTCGCCATAGCCCGTAACCGTAAAGTTTGCACTCTCCAATGCTTCAACAAAGATGTCTCCGATTGTGCTGTTGCTAGAATCAGTGGCGTTTAGGGCAATCATCTCGCCGTCAAGGTTAACCACCCCAATAGAAATGCGGCTCATGTCTGCTTCTCCGGATTGACCAAAAGTGAATCCGATTATGACTATGAAGAACAGCGGAAAGAGCAACGTGAAGAAGATGGCGGTTTTGTTTCTGAGGACTCCAAGAAAATCGGTTTTTGCTACTGCAGCTATTTGGTTAATTGATCTTTTGAGGCTCATATCCATTCTACTCCCTTAGGCTTCTCCCTGTAAGCGTAATGAACACGTCTTCAAGCGTTACCCGTGAAAGCTGAACAGACAAAACCTTTGTTCCAGTATTCACAATCGTGGACACTATATCCGGAAGTATGTCGTCCGGGCAGTCTGTAATCACCTTTATGGCCTCGATTTTTTCGTTTTCATCAGGGGCAATGTAGGTGTTTTTGACGCCAGTAATGCCTTTAATTTGTTCAATGAGGCTGGGTGAGATTTTGTCCGGAACAACAGTTATCGTGTTCTCCATCTTGACTTTCTTAACTAACTGGCTTGGGCTGCCTAATGCAATAATTTTGCCATGATCCATGATCGCAACTCTATCGCACAGTTCCTCTGCTTCATCCATCATATGCGTCGTCAAAACGATAGTCTTCCTTTGCTTCTTCAGATCCTCGATTATATCCCAAAGGGCATGTTTGTTTTGTGGATCGAGTCCAGCGGTGGGTTCATCTAATAGCAGAACTTGAGGTTCATGCAGAAGCGCGGCAGCAATGTTGACGCGGCGTTTCATTCCTCCAGAGTAGGTAGAGACGTGACGTTTCACTGCCTTCTCATCCAACTGTGTAAACTGCAGCAGTTCATTGATTCTATTCTTGAGTTTTTTTCCTGACAAGCCGTAGAGTCTGCCGTAAAACGCTAGATTTTCTCGTGCATTCAGGTAATCATACAATACTATGTCTTGGGGAACAACGCCTAGCAGTTCTTTGACTTTCATGGGATCGTCTTGAATGCTGTATTTTCCCACCTTGATTGTGCCTGATGTGGGATTCAGCATCCCAGAAATCATCTTTGTGAGTGTAGATTTGCCAGCGCCATTGGGACCCAGCAAACCAAACAGTTCTCCCTGTGCAACACTTATAGAAAGATTGTCAACAGCTACTGTGTCTTCGAAGCGCTTAGTCACCGAATCTACTACAACATCATTCAGCCTTCTCACTCTCCTCGCCAAAAAACAGCAAACTTTGATTGAAGCATAATGTTGAATTGGTCAAACCAGAAAGTTTGACTACACATGAACTATTCATAAAAAACAGATTTGTCAAAATGAGGATTTATAACTTGTGACACAGTTCACAAACTCGCAACAGTAATTTTTGATTCAATTGTAAAGACCGAATGAAATAATAATCTGGAGGGACGATATTTTTTTGGAACGTGCAGAGGATGAGTGCGAGCAAAATCAGGGGAAAAATTTTAGGAGCAATGTGGGCTGCAGGAAAGCCGATAACCCTCCAAGCGATAGCCGAAAAAACAGAATTGAATTCTTCCTCGACAATGGGATACTTGCTAGGTCTCATAAAAGCAAAATATGTTTCTGTGCCCCAGAAACACTACTATGCCATAACAAATCTAGGCAAAAAAGCGCTAGGGCTGCCGAAAGTAGACAAGAAACTGGCATCAAACATTCTGAGCCCCGTCTCCATAGAAAGAGCCTTCCATTTCTACTACGATCTCAACCAGTACTCGGGCCTTCACGCAGACAGCCTCAAAGACTTCGTTGACAAAATCCAAGAGGTCGATTTGAAGTCCATCGAATTTCATGTCCCGCGAAAAGACTTCGAACTCTGGATTCGCTCCTTAGGAGACCGAGAATTATCCAAAAAGATGGAACTGCTGCGAATGGCACAGTTGTCTGGAGAAAACCTCCGAAAACAGGTCTATGAAACAGTTAAGTCTAGATGCGAAGAATTGGCGAAGCTTGCCTTCTAAAGACTGTAAATAACTGCAGCTGCTTTCCAGCACGTAATCTAGAATGTATATAGGCGGTTCTATAAAACGGAGAAAAAAGGAAAAGTTAGGAGTCCGCCTTCACGAACCTCTTCTTCAACTTTTCCAAGACCTTAGGTAAGGTAGTATATTCCATAGCATGAGAACTTAACCGGGCAGGCTCAAATTCTCCCATACCACGAATAAGCGCAGCACACTCAATAGCCTCTCGCCGAGCCAGACCAAAGGCTGGGTCCTCAAACAGATCGCTTATCAATGGCTCGCCATTGTCGTCGCTGGCAATCATCCCATTGCCGACCTGAAAGCCAAGTGCCACAATTCTGGGAGGACCATCAAAGACGGTGCATCGGCTGTCCTTTAAGCTCACGGGCATGAGTGGACCCCAGTGGCTCCCGCGCATCCACCCTTCCACGAAAAAGGTGTGCATATATGGAGCAAGAACCTCCCCAAGCGCTGGCAAACCATGCTGAGACCGTACAATCGAGACTGGATCGTCCTTTCCAACGTATTTGCCAGCAATCAACGAGAGTCTGGTTGTGCTTGTGGAACCACAAATCAGATTATCCCTTGCTCGCCACACATGAGAGACCACATAGCGCTCAGGCGTCCCTATCAGGGCGATCAACTCATACATCTCTTCTGGGCACTTCATGATTACCTTCTTGTTTTCCATTACATCAAGAACCTCAAACTTGAAGCCGCCTATCATACTCGGGTCAATCACAAGGCCTGCAGTGTTACTGGGGTCTCCGAATATTTTGAACATGGGAAAATTGAAGGCTCCGGGCTCGGTTTTGTCGGCAGCGAAGACAGCTATGGGGTCTGAGCCGCGCTCCTCTATTTCCATCTCAGCCACGCCAGGGCCCATCCCCCGAACGTTTCCGCTGAAGGCTGTTCCCAAAAGGTCCTGCCCTGCGCCGTATAGTTTGAGGGCTTTGGCTTTGTTGGCGGCTTCTTGGAAAGTGTTCCACGCCAGTTTGTGAATTTCGGGGTTGGTTTCTCCTTTCTGGTGTACCATGAGGAGTTCAAGGTCGTCTCCTGCGTTGAAGACGTAGTAGCTGTTGATTAGTCCTCCTTTTTGTGCTTCTTTTAACTGTTTTTTTCCAATGTCAATGAGAGGTTTAGGCACTATATGGTGCCCGGCTAGTGACCCTACATCACATTTGATAATAGAAATTGTAGTTTTTTCTGGCATTCTACCCCTACCTCTTGCTAATAGCCTTTCTAGTGATAGTCTTAAAAGACTTGAGGTGGAATGGGAGACAAACTTCAATAAAACCCATGTTTACATATGTTTCCAAAGGTTAATCTTCACGAGGAGGAAACGAGAAATGAAGATCATATTTTCAGAAAAATGTCTGGAGTATAGTTGGCCCGGTCACATCGAAAGACCTGAACGCGTTAGAAAAGCCCTTGAACTCCTAAGAGGACAATATGAATTTCTGGAGCCTAAGCCAGCTTCACAGGAAGACCTTCTGAGGGTCCACACCAGAGAATACGTTGATTTGATAAAGAATGCAGAGGCTGGAAGCTATCTGGATGGGGACACGCCAGTGCCTGAAAACATCTACGAATATGCTTGTCTCTCTGCTGGCGCAGCGTTTTTGGCTGCCAAGGAAAAAGGGTTTTCTTTTATGAGACCTCCGGGTCATCACGCTGGCATAGACGGTAGAGCCTTGGGAGTAGCAACTTTGGGATTCTGCTACTTCAACAACATCGCCATAGCTGCCAGAAAAATGGACTTACCCACCTTGATTCTGGACATTGACGGTCATCATGGAAACGGGACTCAAGAAATTTTCCAAGGAGACCCCGACGTTACATTCATCTCCTTGCATAGATATCCAACTTATCCAGGAACCGGCCTCAGCTCACAGGGCAACTGCTTGAATTTCCCCTTATCGTATTCCGCTGGTGACTCGTTATATCTAGAGACCCTGCAGAAAGCGTTAGGTCAGGTAGAAATGAATAACATTGAAGTTGTTGGGGTCTCAGCGGGTTTTGATGCTCACCAAGGAGATCTGGCTTCGTTGAGTTTGACTTCTGAGGGTTACAGAGAGATTGGAAGACTTGTGGGAGCTTTAGGGAAACCAGTCTTCGGCGTGCTAGAAGGCGGCTACGTAGGCGAAAATGTGGGCAGAGACGTTCATGAACTTATCCAAGGAATAGAAGAAAAACAATGAACACCAAACCATTCATTCATATTAGGAGACTAATAATACTTCATTGTTGAAAACAGCCTTTTTTCTGAAAAACCAAGAAGAACCATGAACTAGCAACTACACACCTGAGATAAACGAATCTTCACGTTCACAGCAGAAAGGTTAAACGCTTTTAGCTTTAGCCTGCTTAAAGTTACTTTGCATAGGGAAGGATTGTCCATGGGCAAGTTTACAGTAATTTCTGCAAAAATACCTGACGAGATGTACAAGGAACTCGCTCTACGTATTCCTGAAGGGGAAAGAAGCATCTTCATCCGCGAAGCCATACTAGAGAAACTGGAAAAGACTCCGCGACCAGACAAGATTCTAGGGTTAGAAAAGAAAGTCACTCAGCTAGAAAACGAGGTTAACAAAATAAAGGATTATCTAGCCAAGCTTGAAATTCTAACCCACGAAGGGGGAAAAGTAAACCCTCACGCCTTCTGCATCGACGACGTTGACAACAAAATCGTGGATTACCTTCTTGATCATAGAGGAGCCACAACCACCGAGCTTGCGGAGTTTCTGGGGACCAACCGTTGGTTTGTTCTCAACCGCCTCAGAAAAATTGAGAGATCATCCAAGAAGCAACTTGGAAAATCCATCATATTCTATTACTCTGGAGAAAGAACAGGAAAAAGAAAAGCTTGGTGGATAAATGAAGAACTAGCTGAAACATAACCCCCTCTTAATCGACAAAGATTCTAAGTACATTCTTCAACCATGAGGCTGTGGGGTTGAAAGGACATGTCAGAACTTGTGAAAGCCTACATCCTTGCTAACGTAAAACGAGGAGCTGAACACAAGGTTGCAGAGAAGATTCGAAAGATGAAAGAAATTACAGAAGTCCTTGTTACCTATGGACTCTGGGACATAATCGCTCGCATCGAAGCCCAAAGTTTAGGGCATCTCGACAAGATTATCACGGATATACGGCAGATTGAAGAGATCGAGCAGACCACCACGCTCATAGGCTCCTAAAAAGTCTCGAAATCCACGTCCTTACAGAGACGTAAAGGCAACAAAGCTTAATTTATACAAAGACTCTGGAAGAGTGAAAAGTAGGGCCCGTAGCCCAGACAGGATTAAGGCGCCGAACCATCCCGCAGGGAAGGTGCGCAAGCCTCCGGAGCCGGAAACCCGGGGTTCAAATCCCCGCGGGCCCGCCAAAAAGGAAGAAAACAGAATGGCTGCAGTTAACCCCTTCAAGGAATTCCATGCTGGATGCGAGGCCGTTTTAAAGGATGCCCTCAACAAGCTATATCCCAATTTCGTCTTGCCCTCTATGTTGCTTGAATCCCCGCCTAACCTCCAGTTCGGTGAGCTGGCAACTTCTGTATGCTTTGAGATTGCCAAGCACGCCAAAAAGAAGCCTAGGAATGTCGCGGAAGAAACCGTGAAGCAGATAGATGTTTCTGGGTTTCCGTTGATTCAGTCAGTTGAGGCTGCTGGGGCAGGATACATCAATTTTCGTGTGAACTCCGAAAAGTTCTTTCGTTTAACCCTTGAATCCGCCAGAGCCCTCGATGTGGAATATGGATACGTTAAGACTTCTGAGCCGAAAACGATTATGCTTGAACATACCAGCGTCAACCCCATCCATCCAATTCACATCGGACAGGCAAGGAACCCAATATTGGGCGACGCCCTAGCCCGCATCCTAACAGAACACGGACACACGGTCTCAAGACACTATTACGTGGATGATGTTGGCCGCCAGAGCGCTGTCATAGCCTACGGATACATGAAGCTTGGGAAGCCGAAGCCCAAAGGAAAGCCTGACAGTTTCATAGGCGCAATCTATGCGGTTACAAGTTGCATAATGGAGATTCAGCGCCTAAAAAAAGCCGTCGAGACAGCAAAGAAGCTTGCGTCACAAGAGGTTTCGAAGCTACAGAGGGAACTGGATGACTGGACCTCAGTTGCAGCAGACATAGAAAAGAGATTTCCCGAAATCTTGACTCGCCTCCTAGACGAAATCAGCAGGGAAAGCGACCCAGAAGAACAAGTGAGCAAACTAATACGCGGATACGAGACTGGCAGAAAAGATGCGAAGCAGTTGCTCAGAGAGGTCTGTCAACTCTGTCTCAGTGGATTCAGAGAGACCCTAAGCAGAGCCGGAGTCAGCATAGATTCTTGGGATTGGGAGAGCGACTTAATCTGGAACGGCGACGTCAACCGGGTCTTGGACGAACTGAAAGCCACGCCCTATGTGTTTCAGTTGGGCGGAGTTCTGGAATTTGACGCCGAAAAAGTTGCTCAGGACCTAGACTTCAAGAAGACTTTGGGCTTGAGCGATGATCATGAGCTCTCTTCCCTGACTCTCGTGAGGGCTGACGGAACAACCCTCTACACAACGCGGGATATTGCCTATCATCTGTGGAAGTTTCAGAGGGCTGAGAAGGTCATCAACGTGATCGGCATGGAACAGACCCTTCCGCAGCTGCAGTTGAAACTTGCCTTAAGCGCTCTTGGTCATGTGGATTACGCGAAGAAGTTGGTTCATTTTGCCTATAATCTTGTGAGCCTTCCGGGTTACCGAATGTCAAGCCGCAGAGGTCGCTACATAACCTTGGACGAGGTTATGGATGGAGCCGCTGAGAGGGCTTATGAGGAGGTTTCGAAACGTTCTCCTCACCTGTCTGATGAGGAGAAGAGGCAGATTTCAGAGTTTGTGGGAAAAGGAGCTGTTAAGTATGCTCTTGTTGAGGTGGATCCAACCAAGCCGGTGGTCTTCACTTGGGACAGAGTGCTAGATTTTGAGAAGAATAGTGCTCCCTATATTCAGTATTCCCATGCTAGAGCCCAAAGCATCCTGAGGAAAGCGTCTAGAGAACCTGAAAACGCTGACTACTCCCTTCTGGAAGACCCTATAGAACGGGATATAGTGCTGACTTTAGCTCGTTTTCCTATGGTCTTCTTGGATGCTGCAGAGAATCTCCGACCTAACTCGATAGCGGACTATGCTAACATATTGGCTGACAAGTTTAACAGGTTCTACACGAAGCTGCCAGTTATAAAAGCCAAGTCACCTGGGCTAAGTGACGCTAGGCTCGCTCTTGTGGATGCTACTCGAATAGTTCTTCGAAACGCCCTGAAACTTCTGGGAATAGAGGCTCCGGAGAGAATGTAAGTTTCTAGCATCAGGCGAAAGACACAAATTGCGTAAGCGAGAAAATATGTTCTGAGGCTTTTGTATGCCCATGTATATTCTTCTTTCAACCCTTACGCCTGAGGGTCGGAAGACAATTAAGAAGAAGGCTGAGAGGATCAGAGAGGTTAACAAGGAAATCGAGGCTTTTGGCGCCAAGGTTGTTGCGCAATACGCGGTTTTGGGACCCTATGACTTCGTTAACATCGTGGAAGCTCCAGATAATAAGGCAATTACACTTGTATCTCTGGAGCTTGGGTCCCGCGGAACTGTGGAGATCATGAGTTTGCCAGCGATGCCAGTCAACGAGTTCATATCTATGATAAAAGAGTGACGAGCCATCATCTCTCCTTCCTTTTTTTGAGGTTGTTTTAGCAAATTTTATTAGATGATACGCAGTGGGTTTTCGTAAAGACCCGAATTGAGATGGGGAGTCCAGTAGGCTGCTGTGTGTTTTTGGTGGAGGAGAGCTGAGGTCTGCAAGGTTTTGATTTAGGAAGAGAGTTGCTCAAGTGGATAGCGATAGTAGCTATGACTGTGGACCATGTTGGAGCGATTCTGTATCCTGAAGTTATGGTTCTGCGCTATATTGGTAGGCTCTCTTTTCCTTTATTCGCTTATCTGCTGGTTCTGGGGATGGAGAGCACAAGGAATGTACGTAGCTATTTTGTGCGTCTCTTCCTTTTCGCTTTGATTTCTCAGGTGCCTTTTTTCTTAGCTTTGGGGTATGAGCCCTTTGGGTTCTTTAATATCTTTTTCACTCTCTCGTTAGGTCTTGTGTTTATCTATTTTTTCAAGAAGACTTCTCCGCTTGCGCTGGTTCCGGTGTTGGCTTCCTTTGTTTTGCCCTTTGATTACAGCGTCTATGGGATAGCTATTATAGGTCTTATGCAAATCTTGAGGGAGAACACAAGGTTTGGTGCTGGTGCGTTGGTTTTGCTTAATATGTTGTTTTTGGTGCCTTGGAATTACCAGTTTCTTTCGGTCTTTGCAATACCCTTAATTCTTCTTCACAATAGCGGTTATTTTAGGGTACAGAGGGAAGGTGATGAAAAAGTTGCTTATCCCCTCTGGAGAAAATACTTCTTCTACCTCTACTACCCCCTCCACCTAGCTCTGCTTTACATAATAAAAACATATTATTTCTGACAAGACACCTCTCAACAAAAGACTCTTGAGATGAACTGAATATATTTCTTCGAAGCGACTCTTCGAGATAATCCCCTCGAACTTGATCGAAGGTTGGGATAATGACAACTGGGGGCGAACAAGGCGTGGACAACGTGGACCAACATGATTACAGAATGAAGGGAATTACAGCACTCATCAACAACACCCAAACTAAAGCAACAGTCACCGCAATAGTTATTCTGGAGACGTTTTTTTCGCCTACTCTTCGACCCAGAATACTCTTCAAGGAAATGTCGAACATTCGCCCTCCATCAAGAGGATAAATTGGTAAAGCATTCAATACCGCAACATTCACATTGACAAACCACACCCAGAAGAGGGCATTCGCCAAAACCTGCCATTGCGCCCCCAGCCCATGCGTATAGAAAGGAGCCAAAGAATCTGAAAAAGGCGCGAAACCAGGAACAAAAGCAGGCGGAGCCAAGTATAAATAAAGTGTTTCAGGAGTCACCGCCTGATAATATCTTAACCGCTCTTCAATCGTTAAATCACCTACAGTCACCCCCATGACAGTTTGCCCCTCCTCATTTTCGGTTAAATTAACAGATGTAGAAAACCGATCCTCCCACTTTTCTCCCCTAGCCACAACCACCTGCACTACATCACCCAGATTCTTACTCTCCAAAAACGCCGCCAACTCCTCACGACTACCAATCTCCACATTGTCCACCGTAACGAAAACGTCCTCAGCCAGCAACCCTGCCTCCAGAGCAGGCATACCCTCCGTAACCTCATAGACGTATACTCCATCAATGACTGGAGTCAACCCGCTAACAATGACCATAACACCAAGAATACACACTATGGCTACCACAATATTTCCACCAACCCCAGCCGCCAATACCCTCAAGGAATCCTTAGCCTTTGCTTTTGCAAGCTGCTTCTCATCAACATCCACAAAAGCACCGAAGGGAATAATGAATAAGAAAAACAGTCCACTAGACTTAACCCTCAATCCACGACTTCTTGCAATAATCCCATGGGCTCCTTCATGAACCACAATCGCACAGATTAACGCTAACCAACCATACAATATGGGAAGAAAAGGATTAAGCCCGGGTACCAACAGATAAACTCCAGGACCTAAATCACGAACTACCTCTCTAACAAGCGGCATCCATAACAAATCGATCAAATTTTTTAAAATCAGGTAAAGTCCAATGCCTCCCACAATTGGCACAATAATGAGGGCAACCCAAGCAATAACTCGTGATGATCGAAGGGACCCAAGCCAATCAAAAACTCTATTGAACATCTGTGTCCTAACAGCTAACACGGGAAAAGTGAACTTGATTCTAGGCTGCTCAGCTTCCTCAGCTTCAACTTCCTGTCCAGTCAACGAATCCACCAAACGTTCAGCCCCACAACTTACGCTTCTTCTAAATCATTAATGTTTAGCTAAAAAAGGGTCAACCGGAAAAAACTGGTAACCTCTCAATGGCTCATCTGGTTGCAGCGTGCAGCTAAGACCCTATAAGGAATCGCAGGTGTCAGTGTAACAGAATCTGTGGCAGTCCTCTTGTTTTCTATGGGGTACTCCTCTTACTATTTTCCCATTCAGGTCAATGCGATAACCTTGCGTACAAACTTCATCCTCTCTGAGTTTTATGACCTTTTTCTTCCCATCATTCAAATCGAGGATGCCCATTTCAACTTCTTGAACTAACATTTTTCATTCATTCAAATCAGTGTCAAGCGAAAGTTTAAAAATATTTTATATTTCGAATAAATATTTCAAATGAAGATTGGGCATTTAACTTTTTACAAACACAGAAAACAACGGTGAAAGCTGATGCTGAAAGTGAGTGGCAAGATATCAACGTTTTACAGTGCTTCATCGTTTTTTCCCGAAAACATTTTACAAGTGATCTCATGTTAGTAGGTGGCGGTGGTAAACTTGATATCTCTTAGGGCTTTGGCGCCCTCTTTAACCAGAATAACCATTGCCGGAGCTGTGGGGGCGGCATTTCATATTGGTCAAGGAGACAAGAATCTAGTAGACGCAAAAGCCGTCGAGTTTTCGAGAGCAGTGCTGGATCAAACTGAAGTTGACGGCGAAGTCATCTCCTGTGAAGGACCCAAAGACAACGCGCCAGCCTTCATGTGCAGAGAAAAGGTTGGAACAGGGAAAGGCCCAAAAGTTGAGTTCGTCATTGATCCTGTTGACGGCACAACTGCAACTTCTAAAGGCAGAAAAGACGCTATCTCCGCTCTTGTCTGTGCACCAGCCAACTGTCTTCAGGTGCTACCTGATGATGGATATTACTTCAAAGTGGCGACTGACGAGCAGTCTCTCGGCAAGATTTCTTTGGATATGTCTGTTGAAGAGATTGTTACCACAGTTGCAGAGGAGAAGAGTTTGCCTCTTGAAAACTTCACAGTTATTATGCTGGAACGGGAGAGACATCTCAAGATTCTGAAGGGCCTAAGGAAACTTGGAGTGAGAATAATTTTGCTTCCTGACGGCGATATCGCGGCAGCCGTTGCCACTTGTATTCCTGATTCTGGGGTTGATCTTCTTTTGGGCGCTGGTGCAGGACCTGAGGCAACCATCGCAGCGACTGCAGTGAAGTGTCTGGGGGGCACTATGCTTGTAAAGGTTTGGAGAGATAAGGAGGATGATGCTGATCGACTCAGTAGGCTGATAGAAGCAGGTGTTGATGTAAACAAAACTTACAACGAAAACGAGTTGGCTAAGGGCAACGAACTGGTCTTCGCAGCCTCCGGAATCACAAAAGGCGAACTCTTGGACGGGGTACGCTTCACTTCCACCGGAGCGAATGTCAGTTCGCTCTGCGTAAGGTTGCCCAGCGGAACTATGGAGAAATCGGAAACCAATCTTCGATTCAAGGAGCACCCGATCTATAGAACTGTTAATCTGAAAGGGCGCCCCCGTTACAACCAGAATCGTTTTTGAGAGAGTATATCAGATAATAGATTGTTAACCGGGTGACTGTAGTATGGAGTATGTGGGCATTCACAAGAAAGGCGAACTCTCCCTCTCTGAGCTGATTAAATCTGTGAAGGAGAAGGCAGACTTTCAGAAGGCAGGAGCCGTGGCTATGTTTGTTGGTGTGGTTCGTGGCGAAACTGTGGGTGGCGAAAATGTGGAGGGGCTGGAGTTGGAGGCCTATGAGGAGAAGGCTAACAGGGTTCTTGGGGGAATCTGTGAAGAGTTGAAGAAGAGGGAGGGGGTTGTTGATGTTCAGATTCACCATTTTGTCGGAGAGTTCGGTGTCGGCGAAGACTTGGTGTATGTTGTGGTGGCAGGGGCTCACAGGGAGAACGTTTTTGGGGTTCTGAAGGAAGCTGTGGAACGCTATAAGCATGAGGCTCCAGTCTTCAAGAAGGAGCACCTTGTGGATGAAGCGGGTATTAGCAGTGAATCGTATTGGGTCAGCGAACGAGAAGCACAGGAAAAACGCAGAAAAAAATAACTCTGCTTTTTGATTTGAAGGGAAAGTAACGTTTGGTCAAGGTTTCTTGACTAGGGAAGAGCGTGTTTTGGTCAAGGTTTCTTGACAAAAACGCTTTTCAGATTGTCAAACACAGTTATTATTGGGTCAAGTGGAGTTAATAGGATGAGAAAATCATTCTCACGTGCATTATTAATAATAATGCTTGTGGGCGGATTAATTCTAGTCAGTGATGTGCATTTTGACACAGTGAAAGCTTCCACTGATGTTATGAGTATAATCGCTTCAGATACTACTTGGACGCAAGCAAACAGCCCATACAACCTTGCTGGAAATGTCCTCGTAAATAGTGGTGTAACATTAACAATCGAAGCGGGTACCATTCTGAATTCTAATGATTACTACATAAGGGTGAATGGTACCATGATAATTCAATCAGGGGTTACTATAAATCTTGAATCAGCTGGAAGCGCGATACAAGTAAATGGTGTATTGACGGCAAGAGGTACGAGAACTAATCCAATTCACGTAAACGGTGTTGCTTATTCCCCATCTTTTTTTATTCCGCCTACTTATTCTTCAATTGCTTTTTCGCAATCCAGTATCGGATGGAATGAGCAAACTGATTCAGGTTGCATAATAGAAGACACGATTTTTAGTCAAACTGATGTAACGATTAGTAATTCGCTAAAATTAACCGAATGTACATTCGTGGACAATAGTGGAATAATTGTTTATGGTGGTTCGCCTGTAATCTCGAAAAATGAAATACTTGGCATCATTGATATTAAAGGCGGCTCACCTACAATATCAAATAACAACTTTTCGGACGGATGTATTGCATTCTATGGAGAGGATGGCGGGGAGTTTGTATCCATTGTTGATAATGTAATTTCTGGGGGTGCCGGAAGGCCATCCGGTAGCCGTACGTGTATTTGGTTTGGTGGAAGTCGTGGGTATGGTGGACATGTTTTAATCGAAAGAAATTTGATTACTAACAGTTACTATGGAATATTCATTTTCAGCCCCAACTTTAATAACCTAAAAACATCATTAACAATTCAAAACAACACAATTACTAACAATGAAGTTGGAATTTCTGTAAAAAACCCTCATTCGCCAACAATAACACGCAACAATATTTACGGCAACTCTATCAACATCGAATTATCGCGTGATGCATCAAAGAATATCACTGCCACATTTAATTGGTGGGGAACAACAGATACACAAACAATCAGTCAGTTAATCGTCGATTTTGAAGATAATTTGTTTGATCTGGGCACAGTGAATTTCATTCCCTTCCTGACCGAAACAAACCCAGAAATCCCAGAGTTCCCCTCAGGTTTGGTTTTAGTTTTCTTTTTGGTGGGTGGTCTAGCGATTGTCTTTGTTAAGAGGAAGGTTTGGGGCAGGTTTCATGAATAAGTTAGTTGTTGTCTTATCCATCACTATTGTTATACTGGGTATTGTTAACGGATTCTTATTCTATCAACTCCAAAATCAAATTACTGAACAAGAAACACAACTTAGCAAATATACAAACTTGGTAAAGATTACAGAGTTTTCATCATCTGGCTTCTGGCCCATTGTTGGAGTAAAAATCCAGTCCAAAGCTAACGTAACAATTGAAAACCTTGGAGTCAATGATGTCGAAGGTTTGACCTTAACCATAAAATGTAGCACGGACTCTGGTCCGGGAGAAGCCAAGAGTCTGGCTGTTCTTAATTCAGGAGAAAAAAGAGTGATTAGTGGTTACGTTTATTTGACTTTAGACACAATTGGATGGGTTACAGTCACCCTGAGGTTAGGCCACGTCACTATTGATGAGTATATTGTTCCAAGGTTCCCAAATACCCAATGAACAATATCAAGTTTTCATCATAAGATTATTATGCCTTTGTTTTTGGTAGCAACTTTTGCAGTTATGATTTATAAGAAGAGGCTGGCAAAGAGAGTGGTTTGTTAGCCCAGTTTTTATGTTGTCTTTCAGCATTTTGAACGATATGTTTAAGTTTTTGTGTTGAAGTCTTATTGTGGAGATGAAATGAAAATGGCAGTCTATGGCTATATTCTAGTTACCCTAAAGTCAGGAGCTGAAAGAGACGTGTGCGAGAAGGTTGCCAACTTCGAAGAAGTCGTTCAGGTAGACGAGCTTTACGGCGAATACGACGCCATCGCAAAGGTTCGCGTAAAAGACCTAGCCGACCTAGACAAATTCCTAACAGACAAACTCAGGGCACTATCAGACATCTTCCTAACAACAACAATGATTGTCGCAAAAGAATACAAAAACGAATAAACTCCAGCATCTTCGAATCCCACTTTTTCCAACCCAAAGAACACCTAACTTTTTCTTCGCGATTCTAACCCCCATCCAAGAAAAAAACAGCATATTTGAAGCCTAATAACAGCGTATTGTTGAAAACAGTACTTTTCCAAAAAACATGCAAAAGTTTATTTTTGCTTTGCTTCACCTTAAAACACGGGTGCACTTAATTGCGGGAGCCTTTTGCAGAATTTGTGGAAGCTGAGTTAAGCCCCAACATTCTATTAATTACATGTGGGCTTCCAGGAACTTGGAAAACGGAGACATCCCAGGAAATTTCGAAAATTAGGGGATACCCAATTCTTCGAACCGATTTGATTCGGCTGGAAGTTCTCAAAAATGAGGATATCTTTGACGCGAAAGTGGCAGGAAACATGTCCAAACGAGAGCTTGTCTATGATGAGATGTTTCGACAAGCAGAGGACCTTGCACAGAAAGGTAAAGGCGTAATATTAGATGCTACTTTTGTAACCCAGAAACTGCGGAGACGCGCCGCTGAGATAGCCACAAAAACCGGAATACCCTTTGTTATCCTTCAGACCAGCTGCACTGAAGAAGCGTCCATTACGCGAATCTTGCGGAGAACCAAAGAGAAGTATGAATCGAACGCCTTGACTAGACAAGCCTATCTTAACAACAAGAAACGGTTTGAACCTATTGACTTGGATGACCTGAAACAGAGACATCCACACCTTGAGATAATACACTTGACAGTTGACACCGAATACGACAACCCTGAAGACTGGTATATAATCGGAAAAGAAGTTAGATAATTGGGCTCAGTTATAATCATGATAATAGATTTGCATATTCACTCAAAGAATTGCTCTGACGGAACCTTGTTCATTGAAGAGATTATCGAAGAAGCCAAAACCAGAAACATTGGGTTAATGTCGATTACAGACCACGACTCAATCGGCTGCCAAGAGAAAGCAGAGGCTCTAGCAAAGAAAAACGGAATCCAATACGTCTATGGAATCGAATTGAGCGTATCCCTTTCCCACCCAAAAATAACCAATGGTAAACTAATACCATTAGACCTCTTAGGATACCAATATGACATAAACAACAGAGAAATGAAGAAAAAACTTCAACAACTAAGAAACTACCGAGAAGAAAGAGCCGCAAAGATCCTAGAAAAGATAAACGCAGAATTCGAAAAAGAAAAGATCAAAAAATTAACAACAAACGATTGGAGCGCCATTCAAGCCTCCGCTGACGGAGCAATAGGCCGACCCCACATAGCAGACTATCTAATAAAAAAAGGAATCGTCCAAGATAGGCAAGAAGCCTTTGACAAGTATCTTGTGAAGTGCAACGTTCCCAAGTATCCTCTTTACGTTGAAGAAGCCTCGCGACTAATGAGAAACGCTGGGGGAATAGTAGTGTTAGCCCACCCCAATGACCCATTCGGAATCTCACTTGTGAAATTGACCAAATCACTGCAAAAACAGACAGACATAATCGAAGAGTTGCTACTAAAGCACATTGATGGCATAGAGTGCTGGCACTCCAGAAACGACCCCGAAACAACGAAACATTACATAGACTTTGCAAAAAAACACGGACTAATCATGACTGGAGGAAGCGATTGCCACCAGAACCCCATAATCATGGGAACAGTTAAAATCCCCAAATTTGTGGCAGAGCAATTCACTTGCTAGAAAATTTTTTCGATCAAAACTGTCTTGCATAGTTGGCAGCTAACTCGAAGTATGCCTCCGCCTCTTTTATCGTTGCCCTCTTTTCCTCACTGTCCACACTGGGATCATTCAGTTTAAAGCTGATAACTTTTCCTCGAACGTAAGCTCGATAGCACTTGTAGAAATGAAGAAGCTGCCTCAACTCCTGGTCTCCCGAATACTTCGCATATCTTTCAACGAAGAAACTAGACAGATCGCTTCGATCTTTAAAGTCCAAGTCCATGGCTAAGAAAGCAATGTCAGAGGCAACGTCCGAATACCTGAATCTTTCGTTAAATTCTATCGCGTCAAAAATGTAAATCTTGTCTGCAACAAAGATGTTTCCCGAGTGAATGTCTCCATGACAATCTCTCACACGATTCTCATCCACTCTCTTC
This sequence comes from Candidatus Bathyarchaeum sp., assembly GCA_020344315.1. Lineage (GTDB taxonomy): Archaea > Thermoproteota > Bathyarchaeia > Bathyarchaeales > Bathyarchaeaceae > Bathyarchaeum. The sequence continues at coordinate 143,348 of CP070820.1, read as the reverse complement.
CTAAACAAGGACACACTTCTCTTCATGAAATCATCTATTCTTTCGCGGATTAATCGATAACTTTTTGGGAATATCGTTTTGCCGATGAATTCCCTAGTTTGATCAAAATTCTCCTTCCAATTTGTTCCTATTATCGGCAAGGACCCGAATTCGCCTATTCTCTTATTTGTTTCCGCTTTTGAATGGAATTCTGCTATTATCTTTGCCATTCTGTCAATCAGTCTTCTATCCACCTTATTCTCTTCAAGAAGTCTGGTCATCATCGTTTCTTCAGGCATTCTCTTCATCTTTACGGCATATTCAACGGTTACTCCATCGCCCTTTATCTTGATAAAATCTGATCTGTTGATAGGAACCACCTCAAGATACATATCTCCACATAACCGTCTATTGAGGTCCAACTCCTTTTCACAGAAAAACCGTCTCTTTTCTAGGGTTGTGAAATCTAAGAATCCGAAGTCTACAGCCTTTTTCAATTTGTAAACAAAATTTCCTGTTAGGAAAATGAATGATATGTGTGTTTGTTTCAGTTCAATTTGACCCGGGTCTTCATCATAAGCTTCAGGCTTCCTTAAAGCTTCTACAACCTGCTCCTGAACCGTCAGTTTATCTCCAACCTTGTTAGATTCAAACTCGGCTATTCTACTAGACCCCATAACTGTCCCACATTGACATCATTGCTGAATGTAACATCTCAATGAGAAGTTAGACTCTTCATAAAACATTTCCGTGACGAATCATGTAGAATCCCTGCCCGATGACCCTAAAGAACCGTAATAGGTCCACAGTTTAACGAGTTGTGAAACGCGAATTCAAAACCTAAATTGGTGATCCACCTCGGTTTTCTACTAGGATATTTATCAGTTTTGATTCGGATTTAGAATATGGAGTATTATCACTGATTCATACTTAAGCTTCATACAAGTTAAATCCTGAAAACGGAAAAAGACGTTCTTGGCGCGTGGGGGATCAATTATGCAGAGGACAAAGCTGGAAACGCATATTAACTTCGATAAAAACTTGGACACGCAAAACGCGTTAACAGAAAGGCCTATTGCGGATAAAGCCAACTTAAACAAGAAACTTCAGAAACAACTGGAAGTTATTATCCAGAACCACCTCGTTAAACACCTGTCCTGCAGAACAATGGCTAATTCCATTACTGAAAAAAGAGGTCACATGGTATTCACATGCCTCAGAAAGCCAAGTTATCCTTTAATCAGGCACCCTACGCGCCCATCTGGAATTATGGGGGGAATAGCGTATGGATCTGCGAGTTAAAATCAACAATGAGCTACGCAGGATACGAAAAAAGATAGATAGAGAAAAAATCCCAGCAAAGAAGCTACGTTTATTAAAAGCCTACGAACACCTTGTGTATACTTTGAAAGGTCCTTAACTAAATGTAAGCTGACGTGAAAGATTTCACCATCTTTCTAAGCTCTACGGGGAAGGTCGCGCCATAATATTTGGGCGAGTAGCCTCGTCTAGGGATGGATGGTGTATCTGGATAACCAAACTTCCTAGACTGGATTTTTGAAAATATAGTATATTTCTAAAATTGGGTATCACTGAAGAGTGCAAAGTTACTTTTTCTGAAGTTCAATACCAACCATCTCTACTATATAATTGAACATTCTTCTGTTAATAACATCATTCTTCTTTGTTGCCTTTGTGATAGTTTCTGAGTATCCACTCGTTTTCTTTCGCCATAAAGCCTTAAATATCCTGCTTGTTACTGACTTGACGATAGAAATGCCAAAATGGGGATACTCAATAACGGACATGGATCCTGACAAAATGGTCAAAGCTAGCGGACGCGAATTGAGAGTATCCCCTAAACACGCAAGAGAAGTGTGCAAGACAATAAAAGGAATGAAGCTTGATCAAGCCAAAGAATACCTTCGGCAGGTTATCCTAAAGAAAAAACCCGTGCCCTTCCGCAGACATAACAAAAAAGTAGGTCACCGCCACGGTTTAGAAAACGCCTTCGCTGGCAGATATCCTGTTAAGGCTGCACAACAAATCTTGAAGGTGCTTGAAGGCGCAGAGGCAAACGCAGAATTTAAGGGCCTTGACATGGAGCGACTTCGAATAATTCACGCCTCAGCCTACCCAGGAATGAAGATAAAACGCTTCACTCCCAGAGCCTTCGGGCGATCATCACCTCGCGTTAACACCCTTTCTCACGTAGAACTTGTTCTGGAAGAGATGGAGGCAACCTAATGTCTGTTGTTAAGCACTTTATAGAGGATTCAATAAAGAAGGCAGAGATTGACGAATTTTTACGGAATGAATTTGAAAGAGCAGGATACGGTGGCGTAAGCATCACAAAAACCCCCCTAGGAACCCACCTAGTGGTATACACCATGCGCCCCGGGCTGATCATCGGAAGAGGCGGAGAAACCATAAGAGAACTTGCGGTCGTCTTGGAAGAGAAGTTCCAACTCCCCAGCCCCCAGATTTCAGTTGCCGAAATCGAAATTCCTGAACTCAACGCCCATGTTGTGGCATCACGAATCGCCTCAGCATTGAAACGGGGCGTTCACTATCGAAGAGCTGGTTTCTGGGGCTTAAACCAAATTATGGAAGGGGGGGCCCTAGGCGCAGAGGTTATTATAAGCGGAAAGTTACGGACGGACAGGGCTCGATACGAAAAATTTCGAACAGGATACTTGCCTAAAAGTGGGGAACCTCCAAGGAAGTACATGAGAGCAGCGGAGTTACACGTCCAGTTGAAACCTGGAATTTTGGGAGTAAAAGTGCGGATAATACCCCCTGATGCAAAGTTTCCTGATCAAGTGCAAATACAAATACTTGAGGAAGAATTTGAGAGCGAACCAGAAGGCAAGATCGTAGAGGAAAAGGTGGCAGCAGAGGAGAAAGTAGCCAAACCAAAAATTCTTTCAGCTGAAGAAGCGAAGAAAGTTGAACCAGCGACTCCTACTGCTGAAGAAAAAGCAGAAGTAAAAGAGAAAGTAGCTGAACCAGAGCTTCCTTCTGTTGAAGAAAAAGTGGTGGCGAAGAAGAAAGTAGCCAGAAAAAAGGTTTCTAAGCCTAAAGAAAAGGGAAAAACTGAAAAAAAAGTGGCAGAACCAGCGGCTCTCCCTGCTAAAAAGAAAAAGGTAGCGAAAAAGAAAACATCTAAACCTGAGGTTTCTCCTGCTAAAAAAAAGAAGGTAACGAAGAAGAAAGTGACTAAAAAGAAAGCAGCTAAGTCAAAGAAGTCTCCCACTGCTAAAGAAAAAACTGTAACTAAAAAGAAAAAGGCTAAACCCAAGGTTGCTCCGGCCAAAAAAACGGAGGAGGCTGGAAAATAAGATGGCAATCTTACGGTTAAAAGACATCCGGGACATGTCTTCTGAGGAACGAAGAGACAAGGTAACCGAATTTCGAACAGAACTAGCAAGACTGAAAACCATGGTTGAAGCAGGCGGGTCCATCGACAATCCTACTCGAATCCGGGAACTTCGCAAAACCATCGCGCGCCTTCTCACAATCGAAGCCGAAGAAACACGAGGAAAGGAAAAGAAATGAAGGTAACAGCAAGCATAGTTCAGCATGAATTCATTGGCCTCGAGACCACGGTTGTTAAAAGTTCGAACCCCGACGTAGTGGGAATCGCGGGCAGAGTAGTTGACGAAACCCGCAACACCCTTACAATCCTGCATAATGGTAAGAGAAGGGTCGTCATCAAGGATACTTCCATTTTTGATTTTGTTATGCCTGACGGAACAGTTGTAGAAATAGATGGTAAGGTTATCGTGGGACGATCTGAAGATAGAATTAAGAAACGGCCTAGGAGGCTATGGTAGATGGCAGCCTTTACTTCCAAAAGACCAAAGAAAACATGTGATGACGTCAACTGTCCCTTTCACGGAACACTATCCCTGAGGGGACACGCTCTAGAAGGAGACGTCGTCAGCAGCAAGATGGATAATAGCGTAATTGTCCGCCGCGACTACCTGAACTACGTGCCAAAATATAGAAGGTATGAACGAAGACGTAGCAACGTACCTGCCCACAACCCTCCCTGCCTAAATGTCAAAGCTGGAGACAGAGTGAGATTAGCCGAGTGTCGCCCAATAAGCAAGACCGTCTCGTTCGTTGTTATCGAGAAACTGGAGGAATGACCTAATGTCGTCAAGAGCAAAGTCGCGGGCATTCATGGCAAGAGGCGTCGTCGGTCAGAGGCCAAAGATTTCTCGAGGATTACCAGCCGGCTCAGTAGTGAAGTGCTCAGACAACTCGGGTGCTCGAGAGCTGCGAATAATCCAAGTTATTGGGTACAAAGGACGTTTAAGACGAGTTCCGACGGCTGCTGTTGGAGATTTAGTTGCCGTCTCAGTTCGAAAGGGAACTCCAGACATGAGGAAAAAGATCTTCCATGCAGTTGTAGTTAGACAGAGAAAACCATATCGCCGTGCTGAAGGAATCTGGATTCAATTTGAAGACAACGCCGTCGTCATCATGACTCCAGAGGGCGAAATGCGAGGCTCAGAAATCCGAGGACCCATTGCGAAAGAGGCAGCGGAAAGATGGCCTAGAATCGCAAGCGCTGCCAGCATCATTGTATAGGAGAGTAAGAAATGAAAACAACAAAACCTGGGAAACAGAGAAAGAGGCTACATCAGGCGCCTCTGAGCGAACGATACAGAAGATTCTCTGCAACCCTCTCATCTAAGCTGAAAAAGTCTCACAGCACAAACTCGGTTCCTGTGAGAAGCGGCGACACCGTCACGATCATGAGGGGAGACCGCAAGGGCTCCGAAGGAAAGGTCACTCGGATTGACCGAAAAAATTTCAGAATATTCGTTGAGGGCGTGGACCGGGAAAAGGTGGACGGAACCAAGGTTCTTATTCCTATTCATCCCTCAAAGGTTATGATAACCCGCCTAAATCTTGATGACAAATGGCGCAAAAAGATTCTGAAGAGAAAGGGGCTAACTGAAAAAGCTGAAGTCATCGAAGAAGAGATCCCTGAAGAAAAAGAGGAGCCTCCAAAGAAAAAGGCGAAAAAGAAGAGAAAGCCAAGTAAAAAAACCAAAAAATCTGAGGGAACATGAGTTGGGAAGAAAAGGCGAACGCAGACATTTTAAGAGGAAACCTGCGCCGAAGATGTGGCCTATTCACCGAAAGGAGGCTGTTTGGACCGTTAAGCCCAAACCTGGTCCTCATCCCCTTTTACGTTCCTTACCGCTTGAGCTTATCGTCCGAGATATACTCAAATTCGCTAAAACAGGTAAGGAAGCTAAGAACATAATTTCTCAAGAAAAGATATTGGTTGACGGAAAAGTCAGACGGGAAGAACGTTTTCTTGTCGGTTTGATGGATGTCATCTCGATACTTGACACTAAAAAATCTTATCGAGTCCTACCTTCAAAGAAGGGTCTCTTTCTTCATCCAATCAAATCCGATGAAGCTGCTTTCAAACTCTGTCGAGTAGAAGATAAAACAGTTGTAAAGGGTGGGCATGTGCATCTTAATCTTCACGATGGAACAAGCTACCTCCTTCCAGAAGAAGATGTCTATCAAACTCTTGACGTCCTGAAGCTCAGTGTCCCTGATCGAGAACTTCTTGGGCACACGAAACTAACTATAGGCGCTCCCGGAATAGTCACTGGAGGAAAAAACATAGGCAAATATGGCAAGGTCACCACTATCGAAAAAAAACCAAACCAAAAACGAAGAGACCTACTCGTCACCATCGAAGACAAAAACGGGGACCAGTTCCAGACAATCCTCGATTTCGTTTTTATCCTAGGCGACACCAGACCTTCCATATCCCTACCGGAGGCGGATTGAATTGGCAGAAGAAAAAGCAGCTACTGCTGTGGAGAAAAAGGTGGTAACAAAAAAGAAAGTTGCCAAAGCAAAGTCTCCTTCAGCTAAAGAACAGAAAGCGGCTAAACCTGCGGTTTCTGCTGTTGAAGAAAAAGTGGTACCAGAAGAGAAGGCACCTGAACCCAAGGTTACTCCTGCTAAAAAAAAGATGCCCAAAAAGAAATTAGTCAAACCAAAGGTTCCACCTGTAGAGAGAAAGCCGGTAGCCGAGGAGAAAGTGGAGCCTAAAGTAGCTAAACCATCACGCGGAGAATTGGCTAAAAACCCCATGCTTAAGCCTAAAATAGAAAAGGTGACTGTCAACATGTCTGTTGGAAAGTCCGGACAACCCTTGGAACAGGCGGTGACGGTTCTCCAGCAACTGACGAATCAACAGCCCTCCAAGAGAAAAGCCAAAAAAACAATACGTGACTTCGGCATCAGAAAAGGAGAATCCATGGCATGCCTTGTGACTCTTCGAAATGAAAAAGCAGAGGAATTCCTCAGAAAGGCTTTCCAAGCCGTCGACAATAAGCTTTCGAAGTATAGTTTCGATCGCCAAGGCAACTTTTCCTTTGGAATCAAGGAACACATAGATATTCCCGGCACCAAATACGTGCCTGAACTCGGCATTCACGGCATGGATGTCTCAGTTGCCCTCGGCAGACCGGGATATCGCGTTAAACGTAGACATCGCACCAAGTCTAAAATCGGGAAAGCCCATCTGCTGACCACCGACGAAGCGATACTCTTTATTAAAGACGAGTTTGATGTTGAAATAATATGAAAATGGTGAATCCATGGTGAAACAGCAATCTAAGTCAGAGCGAAAGTTCGGTAAGGGCAGTCGACCCTGCAGGCGATGCGGCTCCTACGGTTCCCTTATCCGAAGGTACGGATTAGACTTGTGCCGTCAATGCTTTAGAGAGATTGCTGAAGATCTTGGCTTCAGGAAGTATGAGTAAAGGAGATGTTACAGATTTGCCTATGATGGACACGCTCGCAAACGGCTTGACAACAATCATTAACAATGAGATGCGGCGAAAACGCGAATGCGTAATCAACAAAGCTTCCAAACTTTTAGGGCGTGTCTTGAGAGTCATGCAGCTGAACGGTTACATCGGAGAATTCGAATTCATTGATGATGGCCGCTCCGGAAAATTCAGAGTACAGCTCCTCGGTCGAGTCAACAAATGTGGCGCCATAAAGCCCCGAATCCCTGTCAGTTCTAAAGAAATAGAAAACTGGGAAAAACAGTTTCTCCCATCCAGAGACATTGGGGTCCTTGTCTTTTCTACGTCCCAAGGAGTCATGTCCCATCGAGAGGTTAAAGAGAAGAAGATCGGTGGGCGTCTTTTGGCCTTTGTCTATTAGGAGAAAAGGAAGATGCGTGCAATTGAAACCTTGACAACTGTTGAAATCCCTGAGGGTGTAGAGGGTATGCTTGATGATAGAATCATCACGATAAAGGGTGAAAAAGGAGAGTTGACCAGAGACTTTTCTCATGCGCCCATAAAGATTCAACTTGAAGGGAAGACAGTAACAGTTCAGGCGAGCTGGCCCCGCAAAAAGGAAGCTGCCCTTGTGGGAACTGTCTGTTCGCACATTCAGAATATGATAAAGGGAGTAACGAATGGATTCACATATAAATTGAAAATCGTTTTCTCCCACTTCCCAATAACCGTCAAAATCAAGGAAAAAACATTGACCATCGAGAACTTCACTGGAGAACGAAATCCACGCACAGCCAAGATAATGGGAGACACCAAGGTGATAGTCAAGGGAGACGATGTTATCGTTCAGGGAATCAACCTTGAAGATGTCAGCCAAACTGCTGCAAATATCCAAAACGCAACCAGAATTAGAAGAAAAGATCCGCGAGTGTTCCTAGACGGCATCTACGTTTACGAGAAGCATGAGGGAATCCAAGAATGACAAAGAAAGAACCGGAGACAAGCGCAGAAGAACAGTTCTCCAAAAAAGATCACAGTAGGCACAAGAAACCCAAATTCAAGCGCCAAGAAAGCTGGCGATACAAACGAGTTCCGGATGTCTGGAGAAAACCGCATGGAATAGACAGCAAAATGCGGAAAAAGATTAAGGGATGGCCCCCCTCTCCCACCACGGGTTACCGAAGCCCCAAGAAAACAAGAGGGCTCCATCCGTCAGGATTCGTAGAGACTCGGGTTCAAGCCGTGGAGGATCTGGATGGAGTAGACCCTGAATTCCAGGCTATAAGAATAGCTCGTACGGTCGGGGGTAGAAAAAGAGTTGAGATTTTAGCCTTAGCTGAGGAAAGAGGAATCCATGTTTTAAATCCAAGAACGTTCGGGGAGCCTGAGGAGTTCAAGGAAGGAGAGGAAGAGGAGACTGAAGAGACAGAGAACCTGTCAGATGGAGAGACGGAAAGTTGAGTCTGAAAAGCCAGCGCCGATTAGCTGCCGAGATCATGAAGGTCGGTGAAGGCCGAGTTTGGATCGACCCGGAAAGAATAGATTACGTTGAAGCAGCCATTACCCGAGAAGAGATCAGAAAGTTGATTCACGAAGGCGTAGTCAAATCTCTTCCTGAGAAAGGAGTCAGTCGTGCTCGAGCCCGAGTTTTGAAGGAAAAGAGGAAGAAAGGATTGAGAAGAGGACCTGGAGGAAAGAGCGGTTCAGCTCGGGCAAAAATCTCTAAGAAGCAGGCTTGGATGAACAGGATCAGACCCTTAAGAAAGAGAATGCGCGAATTAAAAGACAGCCGCGCTATCACAGAAAGTGTTTACCGTAAACTGTATGACATGTCGGAAAGCGGTGTCTTCGAGTCGAAGGCTGATCTAGAACGCTACATTAAAACCCATGGCTTATGGAGGAGACGATGATGGCAACTGGCCCAAGCTACCGAGTTCCTTTCCGCAGACGGAGAGAAGGAAAAACAAATTATCGATCCCGTAGGGCTCTTGTTCTGTCAAAGTCGCCTCGCCTAGTAGTTCGACTCACTCTAAATCACACAACCCTGCAAATAGTCGAAGCAGAAGCCGTAGGGGACAAGGTTCTTGTTTCAGCCCACTCCCGTGAATTGGCGAAGACTTACGGTTGGCTGAGCAGCGGTGGGAATGTTCCAGCCGCTTATCTTACTGGCATTCTGTGCGGTTTCAAGGCAATGGCCAAGGGGGTGGAAAAAGTTTTCTTGGACATTGGTCTGCATATTCCTTCCAAGGGATCGCGAATTTTTGCTGCCCTAAAGGGGGTTCTCGATGCTGGTGTCGAAGTTCCCCATAGTGAAGATATACTTCCTGATGAAAGTAGAATAAGCGGAAAACACATCGCAGAATACGGGATTCAGTTGTCTCCAGACGCCGAGGTCTATCAGCAGAAGTTTTCCAAGTATCTTTCAAGGAAATTACGACCAGAAGAGCTATCTGAACACTTTTCTGCAATAAAAGGCAAAATTATGTCTTCATTTAAGAAAAAGGTTAAGCAAGAGAAGGAAGAAACATGAGGGACAGCAAAGACAAGCTTGAAAGTTGGATGCCTCGTACAAAGCTGGGAAGAATGATTCTTGAGGGGCAAATCTCCTCCATAGAAGAGTTGTTTATGGAAGGCTTAAGGATAAGGGAGCCCGAGATAGTGGATGTCCTTCTTCCAGGCCTCCAAGAAGAGGTTATAAACATAGGTTTAGTGCAGAAGCAAACGGACGCTGGAGAGAAATCTCAGTTCAGGGCTATCGTAGTTGTGGGAAACCGCGACGGCTACGTAGGTTTGGGTTCAGGAAAGGCAAGGCAAGTGCGCTCCGCCATAGAGAAAGCTGCTGTGGACGCACGCCTCAATATCACTCCTGTCCGTCGAGGCTGCGGATGCTGGGAATGCGGATGCGGAAAACCCCACTCTCTGCCCTTCCAAGTTCGAGGCAGCTGCGGAGGAGTTGAAATTGTTCTGATTCCGGGACCTAGAGGTCTAGGTCTTGTTGCAAGCGAGGCAGCCAAGATCATCCTAGGATTGGCTGGTGTAAAAGATTGCTGGACGAGAAGCTATGGCTCCACGAGAACTGTTCCCTCTTTCGCCTGTGCCGTCTTTGATGCTCTTAAGAAAACCTACCAGTTGGTCACACCGAAGGACTGGGTGAGTTAAAGTGGAGGAAAAAAGGAAGTGTTTGGTGGCGATTCGGATTCGCGGTATGAGTGACATTTCTCAGGAAATCAAAGACACATTAAATATGCTTCGGCTAACCCGAAACTGCCACGCCACATTGATTGACGACCGCCCTGCATACAAAGGCATGTTGCGAAAAAGTAAGGATTACCTGACTTGGGGTGAGGTCTCCCAAGAAAATATAGCGCTCCTTTTGAAGAAGAGGGGAAAACTCACCGGTGACAAAAAATTGACGGATGAGTACGCTAAAGAGTTGGGCTACAAATCGTTGGACGACTTAGCTGAAGCCATGTTTAAGGTGGAGGTTGAGTGCAGTAGTCTTTCCAAAGTGAAACCTGTGTTTCGTCTTCGTCCACCGAAAAAGGGCTTCAAAGGAAAGGTAAAACGAAGTTATGCCGCTGGTGGAGAGCTTGGGTATAGGGGAGACGCAATTAATGATCTCCTGAAACGAATGGTGTAGCCGAAGTCAGCGATAATCTTTATACTTATCATGTCAGCACAATCTCAGTTGAGGAAGGAGTTGCCTTGAGCGAACCGTGGTGGAGAAGAAGAAAGAAGAAAGGTCCTTGGTTCAATGATATCTATGAAGAACTTGAAAGGCTCGGGGACCTGATAGATGAAACTATGCAGAAAGCATTTGAAACCTCCTCAGAGAAGACCCCAGTCCACCGCACTCGCGTCCGAGGTTTCTCCATTAAAATTGGTCCTGACGGAAAACCGAGGATTCAAGAGTTAAATACCCGTAAACCCCGACAGAAGAAAACCGAGATCAGCGAGGAGCCGGAGCCTCTAATCGATTTAATCGAGGATGCTGAGACCTTAGTTGTTTTAGCGAGCCTCCCGGGAGTTAAGAGAGATGCCATTGACCTTCGCACAACTGAGAATCGCTTAACGATTTCGGTTGATACCCATAACTTGGAATGCCATAAGGAATTGAGACTTCCAGCTAAAGTGGATCCAAAGTCGGCGCATGCGTCGTACAAGAACGGAGTATTGGAAGTAAAGCTGAAAAAAATTGAACATTCAGCTAAAGAGGATAAAATATCTGTGAAAAAGTGAGGTTTGACGTTTGCCAACTAAAGACAGAAAAGTCAGGAAGAAGCGGGGTTCCAGAACCCACGGATGGGGTCAAGTAGGACAACATAGAAGTGGAGGAGGACGGGGAGGGCATGGAAAAGCAGGATACGACAAACACAAATGGACGTACGTGCTAAAACATGACCCCACATATTGGGAAAAGAAAGGCTTCGTGTCCACCAAAGCCCTAGGCAGAAAGGTTAATGTTATCAATGTGGGAAAATTGGATGACCTAGCTGACAAACTGGAATCCGAGAAAAATCTGGAAAAAAGAGAAAAGAAAATCTTTTTGGACTTGGAAAGCCTTGGTTACGACAAGCTCTTGGGAACAGGAGAAATAAGCAAGCCTATGCTTGTTAAGGTTGCATCCTATTCAGAAGCTGCCTCTAGGAAATTGGAAGAGGCAGGAGGACAAATCCTCAAAGAAAAAGAGTAAACGCTGATTTTTCTCTGAGCTTAGCTGATGAAAATAGCAAGAAGTCAAAGTGTTTATATTCATGTTTCACATACGCAAATTGGCTAAGCAACATGCCGTAACAAAATATTGACGAAAGGCGAATGAGATCATGGCTGGCAGATTCCTTTCATTGTTCGGGCCTCTTTCAAGGTTCCTACCCGAAGTAAGCGCACCAACTCGAAAAGTGAGCTTCAACGAGAAGCTCTTCTGGACAGCCCTAGCACTGATACTGTATCTGGTCATGAGTGAGATTCCTCTTTACGGTTTGGGAACGGAGGGAGTGGATCAATTCAGCTACCTCAGAGTCATCTTCGCTTCTAACAGAGGAAGTCTCACGGAGCTTGGAATAGGTCCCATAGTAACGGGTGGTCTCATTCTGCAGTTGCTTATAGGCTCCAGCATTATACGTGCTGATTTGGGCAATTCAGAGGATCGAGCCCTCTTCACAGCAGCCAACAAGGTCTTTTCCATAGGTCTAACTGGAGTCCAAGCTGCTGCCTACCTCATAGGCGGAGTATATAATACTCAAGAATTTATTCTACCTTTAACTTCAGCTATCATGATCTTTATTCAACTTCTACTCGCTGGTATAGTACTGATGCTCTTGGACGAAATGATTCAGAAAGGTTGGGGAATGGGAAGCGGAATAAGCCTCTTCATCCTAGCTGGCGTAGCGCAAAACATTATGTGGTCCAGCTTTGGCCCATATCCTGGGGGGGATGGAAAACAGTTTGGAGCTTTCATTGCCCTCGGCCAGACAATTCTTGGAGGAGAGTCTTGGGTAAACGCCTTTTTCAGATTTGATTCTAGCGGCGCTCTTACGAATCTTCCAACAATGTTAGGCTTAATAACAACAGTCGTCGTCTTCGTCATCGTAATATACATGGAAGGCGTTAGAGTTGAACTTCCAATCTCCCACGCCAATTACAGAGGATTCCGAGGCAAATACCCAATCAAACTCCTATACGTCTCAAACCTACCTGTAATATTCGCCTCCGCCCTTTTCGCTAACGTCTACGTCTTTGCCACACTTCTATCGAACCAACCTTGGGGCAGGGGCAACTTCTGGGTCGGTCTTTTAGGCACTTTCGGGAGCGAAGGAAACCCTACAGGGGGTCTCGCATATTACGTAACTGCCCCCAGAAGTATAGCACAAGTCATTGCCGATCCAGTGCGGGCCTTAGCCTTCGTAGGCATCATGGTTGCTTTTGCCGTGGTCTTTTCGATTACATGGCTTGAAGTAGGAGGATTAGGACCCAGCACCGTTGCAAAACAGCTTGTCGACTCCGGAATGCAGATTCCAGGATTTCGAAGGTCAGGAAGATCTATAGAATTAATTCTCAAACGTTACATCCCAGTAGTTACAATCCTTGGAGGAGCAATAATCGGATTGATTGCTGCCGTCTCGGAGTTTTTCGGGGTTTTCGGAACAGGTACAGGTATACTTCTTGCAGTAGGTATCTTATATCAGTATTATCAAATCCTTGTACAGGAGCAGGCTGCGGAGATGTATCCAGCATTAGGTCGTGTATTAGGAGGATAAAAATTGAGTAGAGTCATCGAAATAATGAATATAGTTAACCAATCTGGGAGGAGAAACTAAAGTTGAGTTCCATCTTGGCACAACCTCCAGTTGTTACAATCGTGGTTCTCTTTGTTTCAATCGCTATGTCCTTAGCCTCATCACTTATCAATAGTCGTTTCATGCCTAGGGAACACCGTGAAAAAGTCAAGGCCCTGAGACGTAAGATCTCTGCTTTAACTAAGGAAAAAAGCGAAAATATGAAGAAGGCGAAGAGCACAGGCGACAAAAAACTGCTCAAGAAGGCACAGAAACAAGAGAGACAGATTCTTCAGCTTCAATCTCAAGCCCTTTCCTTATCCTCAAAACAGTTTAGAGTGTTTCCAATCACAATGGCAGTTTTCTTCATAGTCTGGCTCTTTCTAACGGGAAGCATTCTTGGCTTCAAATTGTTTGATAGCCCCTTTATGGGTCCAGACCCTGTTGCCTACCTTCCCTGGTTGGGGGGAGTCTTACCATTAAGCATATTCTATTGGTATCTCATTTGCTCACTCCTGTTCGGAACCCTATTCTCTCGAATCTTCGGATTGACGGGGGGAACCGATTAGATGCCGAAACCTTCTGGACGAACTCGAAGCAAGAAACGCCGCCAAATCAAATCTTCTGGAGGACGAACAGTTATCCGATATGAAAAGGAGAAGACCAGTGTTCCTCACTGTTCCAACTGTGGTCAGGTACTAGCCGGGCTTCCGCGCCCAGAACCATTTAATATAAGCAATCTCCCCGGAAATCAGAGAAGAGTTGAACGCATGTATAGTGGTAATCTATGCCACGGTTGCCTCCGAGACCTCCTTAGGCAGGCAACAAGGAATCTTTGAATTGAAAGGGCGGCTGTCAGACTGTGAAAAATCGTGGGGGAGAATATACGAAAAAAGTTGTTTTATGTATTAGCGGAATGACGGGCTCAGGAAAGAGCACAGTGGCTAAAAGATTAGCCGCTAAATATGGACTTGGTTACTTTTCTGGGGGAAACTCTTTGAAAGCCTTGGCTCAGGAAGAGGGGTACAATCCTGACGTAAGAGGATGGTGGGAAACTGCTCCAGGGCTTAAGTTTCTTCAACAGCGGATGGGCGACCCAGTTTTTGACAAAAGGATCGATGAAAAGTTGTTGGAGCTGGCGGAAGAAGGGAACGTTGTTCTTGATAGCTGGACAATGCCTTGGCTGTTCAATGAAGGTTTTAAGATCTGGTTGGAGGCTTCGCCGCAGGTTAGAGCCAAGAGGGTGGTAAAGAGAGATGGAATCAGCATTGAAGAGGCTGTAAAGGCTTTGAGAGAGAAAGATGAAAAAACGAGGAAGATATACAAGAGCCTCTATGGGTTCGATTTGGGACATGATCTTTCTCCCTTCAATCTAGTTCTTGCCACAGATGACTTGGACCCCGACGATGTCTTTCATGCCGTTTGTTTAGTTACCGACCGGCTAGTTTTTGGAGAAGCTTGAAGTTCTTCAATGTAATCAGGCTACGTCATTTCTTTTGATGTTACCACTGGAAAAGAATCTGGTCTAGGAGTGAGAATATAGCTGATTGTGATTGCAGCAGGTAATAGGCTATGAGTATTACTATTGTGGCATGTCTGAGGGGGATTATTGCGTGTTTTCTATAGCGGCAGCTGAGCAATGCTAGGCCCATGTTGATGATTGTGAAGAGGATGAAGATGCGGCTTAAGGCAAGGCCGATCACTGCTTCGCTGATTCTGTCAACTGAAACATCCACCATCCAGCCATCTTCAGAATTAGTTTCGCCCTTGGCTCGGGCTACGATGCCGTCTAGGGCGTCCAGCAGCATGATGATAAAGAGAGTAATTATGGAAGCGAGAATGGCTCTCTCGGAGATCAGCAGGTAAGCTATTGGACTGCAGACTAAACTTAGTCCTGAAATCATGTTTGCGTCTATACGTTTCAGGAGAGGGAATCGTGTTAGCATTGGTTTTAGAGCCAGCCTAAATGCTGAGAAGGCCTTGGCCATGTAGACCCGCAATCAGAATCACCCCCATAATCACTGTTATTATGGTATCATAGGCGGTCAGTTTTTTCAGGTTTCTTGGCGCTAACCCCAGAAATACCACTTTTTCACTCAGGGGATAGAATGGTCTTGTGGGTCGTGTTAAGAGGTCGAGAGTATAATGGCTCACGAAGCCTATGAGGAACAATCGACCAACAGTAGCAGAGAAGAACATGATTGTGAGGGAGATTGACATAGCCAGCAACAGGCCAGGTAATTCGTGCCAGCGGCTTCTGGTTTCTGATTTGAATCTTCGTGTCTTCATCGCTACTCGTAAGTGGGAGATGTGGTCCAGGTCTGTGATTATTGATGCTATGCTTGTTATAATTAGGGTTGTTGGGGAGACGGCTGATGGAGCTCCAAAGACCAGTAGTAGATTAGCGAAAAATACATGACCGACCGTATTCAAATGTTCACCTTTCCATTTTTGTTATGAACCTACGTTTACGGCATAAGCTGTTTTATGTTTTTTCCGTCGGCAGAATTTTAGAAAGACTGAAATTATTAGCCTGTTGAGACTCGGGCCAGACTGGAGATATGTATTTTCTGATTATTCCTGAAGTCGGCATTTTTTCAGAATTTTTTCAAATTTTTCTCTTGTCCGTTCACGTTTGTAAGTTCGTAATGTCTTTATCAGTTCTTTCTCGTCAATTTTGCCTAGTTTTATCTTTACTTTCTCTGCGACTTGGCTTCTGAAGAAGAGATATTGGCAGACTGATGTGACGTTTGAGACTTTCCTGTTGGTGCTGGCTGTCTCAAAATCTACCAGAAATGGCTGGTCATCGGCGTCAACGAGTATGTGTTTCGGCGCATTGCTCAGCTCTCCATGATCCAAACCAGCCTCATCAAGCCTGTAACACTGCTCGAAAACATTATGCAAAACCATGCGAAAACGCGACTGCACATCACTTCCCCACAATGATTCAATCCATTGAGGAAGGTGGATTCCTTCAATGAACTCCATGAGAAGAAAATTTTCGCTAACCTCAAGTAATTGCGGTCCAACCTTGACTGCGTTCGCTCTTTTCAGCATCTCCCCTTCATGGAACATTCCCTTCCGGTCAGCATCAACTCTGCGAATTTTCAAAGCTGCTCTCCCCAAACTCGTATAGGCTACAACAACAATGCCCACGCAGCCTTTCCCCAGAACCGGCACCTCAAAGACTCTCTTCTCTCCAGTGAATTCCACAGCATTAACTTTGAGCCTCTCCAGTTCTGTGAGACGTCTCCCCAAATCCTCTGGTTCGCACCTCGGATAACACAGAACCTGACAGTACTTCTTTTCCCGGAGTCCTTTCAGGGAGACCACTTCACCTTTTTGCAAGGCTTTTCACTCAGTAACATGTTTCTGAGAACAGTTATTAAATACTGCAATTTTCATCATTAAATTCAAGGTCAGGTTCTATGTCAGTAATTACTTTGCTCTCGGATTTCGGTTCAAAGGACCCTTACGTGGCAGAAATGAAAGCCGTGATTCTCTCCATTAACTCAGAAGCCTCTGTCGTGGACATAACTCACGAAGTTGATAAGTTTAACATCCGCATGGGCGCCTTTATCCTAGCCTCAGCCACCCCCTACTTTCCCCCGAACACAGTTCACGTGGCAGTCGTAGACCCTGGTGTAGGAACAAAGAGGCGCTCTATAATTGTCGAAACTAAACGGGGCTTTTATGTGGGTCCCGACAATGGTCTCCTGATGCTGGCTGCCCAGAAAGAAGGCATAATCAAGGTTTACCACATCGATAACCCAAAATATATGCTGTCCAGAGTGTCAAGAACTTTTCACGGAAGGGACATCTTCGCCCCAGCAGCAGCGCATCTAGCAGCTGGAACAGGCCCCTCTGAGTTTGGACCAGCAATCCAAGACTACGTTTTCCCTGAATTCGTGAAGCCACAAGCAAGAGAGGGTGAAGTGGTTGGAGAGGTTCTTCACATAGACGATTTCGGCAACATCGTGAGCAACATTTCAGTAGAAGACCTTCAGAGTGAGGGATTTCATAAGGGAGATTCGCTTCTTGTTAGGCTCGGCGACAAAACTTTGATTCTGCAGTTTTGTTCTGCATATGGTGAAGTTCCAGATGGCACAGCTTTGGCATTAGTCGGTAGCAGCGACTTTATTGAAGTGGCTCTCAATCAGGGAAGTGCTTCAAAAACTTTCAAGGCAGAGGTTGGGGAACCTTTTCGTATCTCTGGGGCAGCATCCAACTAAATTTCAGCCCCTCAATACTCTTCTATCCAAAGAATCTCTCTGCGAGATCTTGCTAAGGCGTAACCGATTATCAAGCCTGCTGCGAGACCGCCGAAGTGGGCGACTATGTTGACGCCTGTGCCCATGGTCAGCAGCAAGAGTAGAAATGAGTAGAGCAATGCTCCTACAATGGATTGACCGAATGTTTTTCGCATGTATATGATGCCTGCGCCGTACATTCCGAATATTGCTCCCGAAGCCCCGGCGGAAAGGGTTAAGGGGGACATCAGAAAGAGGGTTAGCAGGCTGCCTGAAAGTCCTGAGAGCATGTAGACGAAAAAGTATTCTGGTGTGGTGAAGAGTTCTTCGGCTCTGAAACCGAATATTATTAGGAATAATGTGTTTAGGCCAAGGTGGATTATGTCCACGTGGACGAAGATGGAGGTTAAGAGCTGCCAGAACCAGCCGTTCCATACGCTGAGATTGAATTGTCCATACTGAAGGAGGACGCTGTCGCTTGTTTGGATGAAATCTCCGCCAACCACCGAAGTGAAGATGTAAACAACTATGTTTGCCGTGACCAGAAAGATTGTGGGCGTCAGCTTAGGCAGTTTTCTCATTTATGAATCATCCTCAAAAGCAAACACCCCGCCGTATATATGCATACTTGGTGTGTCTTTTGTTTCTGGTTGACCGATAGGTAAATCTTTAGGGGTTTCTATATCTGCTGGCATGATAGTTGATGTTTTCCTTCCATCAGTTCTCTTTCTGATAGCAATGATTGCAATCTTTCTCTACTCTAGACTAGACAAGAAGGTTAACTACCTAGTCGGCGGAAAAGAACTCCGACCAAAACACGCCATATTGTTGGTAGCAGCTATAGGCACAATGGTAACCGTAATCATAGCTATCCCCCAACATGCTCTGCTGGGTCTCTTCCTCTTCGCTTACACAGCAATTCTCTTCCTGTTCACCTATCTGATTGTGTCAAAATGGTATCTTGCAGCAGTGCCGGCTGTTCTATTCATTTTATCGTTCTTCTATTTCTGGAACATCTACACCTTCAATCTTTTCGCCATACTCTTCGGCATCGCCATTGCAGTTTACATGGGAGTTCTATTCACGTGGAAAACAACTGTTGCCTTTGCTGCTCTAGTGACTATCATGGACATCATTCAAGTTCTAATTACAGGACACATGGAAGGAGCCTTTGAAACAGCACAAAAACTAGGAATACCTGCATTCATCAAACTACCAACATTCCCAACAATGGGGACAACCTATCTCGGATTAGGCGACATCTTCCTCTTTGGACTACTCAGCATCCAAAACACAAGAAAATACGGAAAAAAATTTGGACTAAACTCCACAATCCTGATGACCATAGTCTACCTGCTGCTTCAGACAGTTCTACTAAACTATGTCCCCTTGACCAACGGTTTCCCCGCTACTGTCTTAGTGGTCAGCGGCTGGCTAACTTCTCTAGCAGCAAGATACATCTATAACTCGTTCATCTCAAAAAAGGAAAAAGTCACAACTGGAGTAATCTAGTCCACCGTATCAGTTTTGTTTAGGTCCCGAAGCCGCACATCACCCTCAATCTCTTTTATGTAACTGGCAACGCTGCTTGGGACAAGTTCCTCCCATTCTCCTCCAGCTAACATACGTTTCCGAATCTCCGTAGCCAAATACACCTCCCGCCTTATCGGAGGCACCTGCTCAACTCTAAAACCAGCTTCCATAAAGAGCCTACAAGTCAACGGCTCGTTAGTATAGACCACATCAAACTTTGGACAGTAACCCACAATCTGGTAGACCCAGAGCATATGCTGATGAACATCCGGCACCGGTATAATCCAGACTCTCGACAACTGAATTCCCTCTTCCTCCAGTGCCTTTCGAATCATGGTGATGCGCTCGCCAGCGGTAAAAGGATTATCGAGCCTGTGGCTATACTGGGAACTACCAACAATTATGACTAGTTCATCGACCTTATCCGCGATTTTTTTTATGGCTCCTAGGTGCCCTTTATGAAAGGGCTGAAATCTTCCCACAAAGACCCCGCGCTTCACCATCTTCTCTCCCCTTCGAAGAATCTAACAATGATTGTATATATGAACTTTAACTTAACGCTAATTGAGGGGCAATTCAGTTCCCAGCATGTTATTGCGGTTGCTTGACAATTCTAGTTGGAATTATCGGTCCCGTTCAAACAGCAAATAGTGGTTAACGATGGTTGGAGACCCCTGAGCCTGATAGGTGTGGAGACGCCATCCCTTCATTTGATATTTCTCAATCACTTCACCAACTCTTTTGTGATGACCAACTTGCACACAATCATATTCTTTCAAATCAAATCACCTTCAGCAGCACGTTAAAACGAGCAATCATATAACATTTTGTTTCACCCGCTCTGCTGGAAACAGTAACAGTTCTCCACCCGCCACCTTTGGCGTCCTCGGTTCTTCGTAGCCTCTCTCCTCCCTCCTAAGAAGCCCCAACTTAACCTGCATTCCGTATCCGTAGCCGCCTATACTCAAATCAGAACGCACAACCCTGTGACAGGGAACCAATAAAGGAAAAGGATTTGATGCCTCAACACGTCCCACAGACCTCGCGATTCCCCCCGCAACCTTGGCTACGGCACCATACGTTGTCACGTATCCAACAGGAACCAGACGCGTGCAATCAAGCACCTTTCTTGTGTAGCTGGAAAGATGATCCATGGCTAACTTGAATCCACATGAGCCCCGGTCCTCTCCGCTGAAAATCTCCTCCAAAGCTCCCAGAACATCAGTTAGCAGCTGATTAGGTTCCTCTACAATCTGAAACGAAACATCAGACGGTAACCTTCTCAGAAGGCGCCCCAAATCCTCTTCTTCAAATGAAAAGTTGGTGGCAAGAACTTTGTCTTCCTTCACGGCGGCGCCATACCAAACATCCTTCATCTTTTGATGGTAAACGTAGATCATATTGGCTCCTCAATTTGAGTGATGAAGTTAGAATTTTTTGAGCATACCCCTTTTTCGCACATAAACGTCTACTAAACGAAACACAAGTATGCCGAAGAGAATCCAGACTGCACCCAGCACTATGAGATGCAAAAATACGTTGATAATCACTTCTGGCTGATAGCCCTCCATCAGGAAACTTCGCATTCCAATCAGTGCTGGCGCTGTTGGAAATGCGGTGCTTATCTGTTGAGCCACGGTGGGAAGTACAGTCAGGGGATAAGCCACAGGGGAGAGAATCATCATAATACTGTAGAGACCGTCAGAAACCATCCAGCCCTCCTTTAAGAGTAAGCCTACAGCGGAGACCACTATGCCAAAGCCGTAGAGAGCAATCATCATCAGGGCAAAAATCCCCAAAGCAGGCAAGATTCCCTCTATCTTCAATGCTAAACCGAAGGTGAGGTATATGACGATGAACTGGATGAGGGTACCTATGCTCTGATGAATTGTGCTGTGCAAAGCCATGCCCAAGACTTGACCCAAGCGGCTGGTAGGTGTCACATATATTGCCTCCAAGGTTCCAAACCATCTTTCCATCCTTATGCTGAATCCCATTGCCCAAACTGCTGTTCCTATGAATCCCATCAGCATGTAACCGGTGAAAATGAAAGTAACGATATCTCCTGTTCCAACAAGCTGTGCCAGATCATCGCTGTATCTCCCTCCAACTAAAACAAGGCCATATAGGAGGAAAGGCAGGAGGAAGACGAGGGGAGAAATCAGTTGGCGGAAGAAACTCTCCGGGTATGCAAACTCGATTTTCCAATCTTTAATGTTGGCTGCCCAGACTGCCCTTAATTCAGCCTTTAGGTTGCTCCAGTTGAATCCTGTCGGACATTTGACTTCCCGCAACCGGTAATCTTCATTGTTGTTATCCAATCTTTTTTCTCCTAATGGTGGCTTATGGTTCCAGATTTCTTAGTTTTCTCTTCCATCCAATTAAACAGATAGAAGCCAGCAAGTATCAAGACAACATCAATGATTAGAAGCACCAGCACCTCCACGTAGAGGGCTGATAGGTCAGCTCCTAAGAGCATGAGGCTCCTCACAATGATGATGGCGTATGTGAGAGGAAGAAGCTTACCGAAGATCTGAGCCCAAAAGGGCAAGCTCTCAATAGGATAGCGCACGGGAGAGAAAACGTAAAAAACATATCCCACAGTCTGCCCGAAACCATGGGATTGCTTGTACATAAGAGACAAGGCAGCAAAGATGAGGGATAAGCCGTACAATCCCAGTATGAGCAAGATGATTATGAAAAATACCGGAAGCATCACGCCTAAGCTTATTCCTAATCCGAAGAGGAGCGTAGAGATGGCGAGTTGGCTTATTGCAAAGATTGTGCTGGATAGGCTTTCACTCAGGGCTTTTCCGATAAGCACAGAAGCTTTGTTACAGGGAGCTGCAAGCACGTAGTCGAGTGTTCCTTGCAGTGCTTCGCGTCTTATATTGTCTCCCATGCCGTTAAGCAGAGTACCTACGTAACTGTTGAGGACTGCGCCTATCACAATAAAGGGAATGAACTCTGAGGTTCCAGTTGCCTGAGCAAAACTTTCGCTCGTTAAACCGCCTACGAAGGCTTGTCCCTGAAGGATGAAGGGAATAAACCAGAAAATGGGAAATATAGCCCAGAAAACGATGATGACGGGATAGGCTAGAAGGAACTTGATGTTTTTAACCAGTTCATTCCAGACAACAGAAAGATTGCTACGCAACGGAGACTGCTGATATACGGTTTCCAATATCTATTGCATTCCCCCCTCAGTTAGTTTTGCGCCAGTTAATTTTATGAAAACGTCTTCAAGCGTAGGTACACCAACGTTTAAACTGCCAATACGAATGTTCTTTTGTCTGAGTGCATCAATGATTTTTCCCACGTGCTCTTCTGTGGTTCCCCCAATTATCTTGATTCTCGAAGGAACTCCCTCAGCCTCATCGCCGGGAATAAGCTTGACAACTTCCGCCTCGGGCAACAGGGAACGGAGTTGTTTTTCGATGTCTGCTGGTGGACGGTAAACACTCACTTCCACAAGCTCGGTCTCTTTCACCATGGCCTTGAGCCTGTTTGGGGTGTCAACTGCGACGATTTCACCGTTATTAATGAAGGCTACTCGATCGCACAGTTGATCAGCTTCGTCCATATAATGGGTGGTTAGAAGAACTGTTTTTCCCTGCTTCTTTGAAAGGTCTCTTATTTGGTTCCGGATCTGCCTCGCAAAACCTGGGTCTAAACCTAAGGTAGGCTCATCCAAGAGCAAGATCGGTGGATCATGCAGTAGGGCTCGTGCTATGGCGACTTTCTGTCTCATTCCTGTGCTGTAGTCCTCTAGCCTCTCGTCAGCTCGCTCAGAGAGCTGCAAAGTTTCTAGGAGTTCTTCGATTCTGTCCTTTGCATGTCTTTTATGCATCTTGTATAACGAAGAGAAGTACATGAGGTTGTCTCTGGCTGTTAGCTTCCAGTATAATGTTCTCTCCCCGCCCACGACCATTCCTAAACTTGCTCGGACCATGGATGTTTCTTTGCGAATGTCGAAGCCGTTTACGATAGCCGTGCCTTCGTCTGGAATCAAGATTGTGGACAAGCATTTAATCATTGTAGTTTTTCCAGACCCGTTTGGTCCAAGGAGTCCGAAGAGTTCTCTGGGACGGATTTTGATGTTGACTTTGTCCAAGGCCACTGTAACTGCATTATTTTTCTTTGATTGTTCTCTTCGCAGAAAACTGAAAAAGCCTCTATGCTTCTTTTTGGCAAATCTCTTAGTTAGATTTATTGTCTGAATGCTGAAGACATCGCTTTTTTCGCCGTAAACCAATCCTATACCTCACTTAATCTCCTAGTGGAGAAGATCAGCCTTGTCACTATTCCACAGCGCCTTTCAGATAGAGTAGTAGTACCTGCGTAAAAACTTATTCAAGTCACTTGGCACGAATTTTTTGATTGTTTTAACCCAAATCTCAACAATCATATTAGGAGCCTAATGATACTTCATTGTTGTAAACTAGCTTTTTCCTGTTTTTCCAAGCAAGATTATGATTTGCTGTCCACATTCCCGAGCATATTAGGAGCCTAATAACAGTGCTATGTTGAAAACAGTCTTTTTTCTGAAAAACCAGCAGAACACATTGAATGTATAGAAACAACTTTTATAACAAATATAAGCCCGTTCAATCAATTACATGGCACCCTGAAACATTAAGAGTTAATTGGAGCTGCTTGGTATGGCAAAAATTGTTTGTAAGACAGTATATTTCGAGAAATCTGGACCCGAAAACACTGAAGAAACCTTCAAGTTGGCAAAAGAGCGAGCTGAAGAGCTTGGTATCCAAAACATCGTCGTGGCTTCGACAACAGGTGAGACCGGCATTAAGGCCTCCGAAGTCTTCAAGGGCTACAATGTTGTAGTGGTAACACATGTTACCGGATTCAGGAAGCCTAATTTTCAAGAATTTCTTCCCAAGAATCGTAGCATCATTGAAAGAAACGGCGCGAAAATCCTAACAACTGCACATGCCTTTGGCACCCTGGGCAGAGCAGTCAACAAAAAGTTTGGGACCCTCCAAGTTGACGGAATCGTCTCAAATGTTCTTCGCCTTTTCGGTCAGGGAGTAAAAGTTGCTTGCGAGGTAGCTTGCATGGCAGCCGACGCGGGTCTAATCAAAACAGATGAGGAAGCCATTGCCATCGGCGGCACTGGGGGTGGAGCAGACACCGCCGTAGTTTTGAAGCCAAGCAACACGCATGCTTTCTTTGATCTGAGAATAAAAGAGATAACCTGTAAATCCCGTCTCTGAACTTTCCAGAAAAGCGTCTACATATACAAACAACCTGTCCCGAAAAAATAATTAATTTGATGGTTTTTTCACTAAAAGCAACGTTACTTTGTTGACAGCAGCAACGGAGAAGCAGCAAATTGCCTTGTTTCAACCTAAATATTATTGCTTCCCCTCAACTATCTCCTCATTACGTTATGGTAAGGTGTTTTGATGTTTGAAGATGTGAACAGCTGATCTATAGTATGCTTTATTAAGACGCAAGACTTAATACTTGTAAGAAGCTCCTAAACTATAGGAGAACTCCAATGCCGAAGGATAAACTATCCAAAAAGGGATTTCGAGCAAAGTTAGGCGGTATCTTCAAGAGAAAGAAAATTAAAACCCTACCACCACCCCCACCAAAACCCCTGCCAAAAGGATACAAAGTCGTCGAAAAATATCCTCTCTACGAACCCTTCGCCCACGCAGCCATTGCTCAAAACCCAGTAACCGGCGAACACAAATACATTCTAGACGAACTCAGGCTAGACACCCTCGAACAGAGCGTGTATGACAGAATATTAGAAATTCTCCTCGCTGAGATAGCTAATCCACAAGAAGAAATCGAGGACCCTCGACAATTTTTTGTAACTGAAGCTGAAAAGATTGTTGGCAAATACCGAATAAGTTTAGGTTGGCTACCAGACGTTTCGTGGTCTAAAATCCTTTATCATGCCCAACGAAACCTTGTCGGTTTCGGCCGGATCGACGCGCTGATGCGAGACCCAAACATAGAAGACATCTCGTGTGACGGCGTCGAGAAACCCGTTTACATCTGGCACAGAAGATATGAGAACCTTGAAACAAACATGGTCTTTCACGCCGACCAAGAACTAGACGACTCTGTGGTAAAGCTAGTTCACATGGCTGGAAAGCACGTAAGCTCAGCCTTCCCCATAGTTGACGCCTCTTTACCAGGAAAGCACAGACTTGCTGTCTGCTACAGAAGGGAAGTAACACCCTTCGGGACAGCCTTCACAATAAGAAAGTTCCGAGACGACCCCTACTCAATTATCGATCTAATTAACCTAGGAACCCTATCCGAAGAGATGGCAGCCTATTTCTGGACCTGTCTGGAGAACAGAGCCTCCCTAATGGTGCTAGGCGGAACAGCATCAGGAAAAACAACGTTCCTCAATGCAGTAGCATGTTTAATCAAGCCCGGCAGCAAGATAATAACAATTGAGGAAACTGCAGAGCTTAATCTGCCTCACGAAAATTGGGTGTCCCTGATTGCGAGAAGAAGTTACGGTCTAGGAGAAAACCTCACCGGAGAAGTATCCCTCTTTGATTTAGTCAAGACATCCATGAGGCACCGTCCAGATCTGATAGTGGTCGGCGAGATTCGAGGAAGCGAAGCATATACCCTGTTCCAAGCCTTGGCAACGGGTCACGGCGGCATGGCTACTATGCACGCAGATTCCATCGATTCGGCTGTCAAACGTTTAATCCAGAAACCTATGGATATTGCACCTGCATACATGCCTCTCATGAACATTGTAGTATCCATTCAAAGAGTACACTTGCCGCAGTCGAAGACAGGAGAAATGACGGCTTACCGACGAGTTATTTCAGTGGATGAAATTGCCGATTACGAAGATTATAAAAAACTTTTCAACTGGAACGCTACTGACGACGTCCACATTTCCTTGCTCAAGAACAGCATAGCGCTTAATTCCGTAACTACTCGCAGAGGTCTCTCCTGGCAAAAATTGATGGAAGAGATGAAACGTCGGGAAAACGTGTTGCGCTGGATGCGCGAACGCAACATTAGAAGCTACAAAGACGTCGCAGGGGTCATAACGGAATACAATGCCAAACCTGAAAGTTTCTACGAGAGGGAGGTTTTAGCTGGTGCCCCTGCTAAAAACTCTTGAAGGGGTTTCTTTTCGCCTTTTCGGAAGGGTTGCTCCGAAGTTCCTAAGTAATGTCTTCGAGTTCAAGGAACATTTGGCAAAAGCAGGAATCAAAATCTATCCTGAAACCTACATATCCCTGATGTTTTTAATTGCTATGCTAACTATACCAGTATCTGTCATCGCACTAGTATTTCTATATTTCACGAGGATCATATTCCTGATCTTCTTGGTGCCCCTACCCCTCTTCATCATGATTGGCTTCATGATTGCCCCGATGTCGAAGGCCAGCGACCGGAAAGGTGCCGTGGAGAGGGAGATGCCTTTTGCAGCAACCTACATCACTGTTATGGCGTCAGGAGGTATACCGCCTTACATGAGCTTTAAGCGACTTGCAGATGTTGAATTGTTACCTGCAACGCGGAAAGAAGCTAGAAGTCTAATCAGAGATGTTGAAATCTTTGGGATTGACCCCCTTAGTGCACTGGAGATCTCGGCAAAGTACCATCCGCTGGATATGTTCAGAGACTTCGTTTCGGGTTATGCTTCCACAGTTATTATAGGTGGTGACGTTATCCACTTCCTCGAAACAAAGGCGCAGGATATCTTCAAGACGGGGTCCTTGAGAGTTAAGGCTGCCGCCGAGCGTTTGGGAATGCTTCTGGAGTCCTTTATCATTATAATGGTTCTCATGTCCCTCTGCTTCTACATTCTCTTCAGTGTCGAGTCAATATACAGCTCAGGCATGGACATGGGTACTGGAGTGATCATGTATACCTACGTTTTCACTCCTCTACTTTCTGTTGTCTTCCTGTATCTTGCCCACGGTATGCAACCAAAAACTCCCCTCAGCGATTATAGATCCTACAAAGTATGGGGCATCTCCTCAGGTGTGGCTGTTTTAGTGCTCTTGCTGCTCACAGGATTCTTTGGTATGGTACAAATACCTACCCAAAATCTTGTCGACCTGCCAATTGCAGTGGCCATCACTTTGATAATTTCAGCTGTGCCTCCAGCCCTCGTCCACCAGAAGATCGCAAGTAGAAAATCGAGCATCGAGCATGGGATAGCCAACTTTCTCAGGGATCTGACGGAAACGAGAAAGACAGGGCTTTCCCCAGAAAAGTGTATTGAGAATCTTTCAGAACGGAACTACGGAGCTTTCTCTAAGGAATTGAAGAAGATGTCGTCTGACATTGCTTGGGGGATTCCGTTGCGAAATGTAATCATGGATTTCGTGAAGAAAACTAGGAGTTGGATGTCCCAGATAGTCATGTTTCTCCTCTTAGAAGCTGTGGACGTAGGGGGTGGAACCATATCCATGATTGAATCTCTCGCGAGATTCAACAATATGACTCAGGAAGTGGAGAAAGAGAAGAAGATGAGCGTTCGGCCCTATATACTCATCCCCTACTTTGCAGCGGTATTGCTGGTAGCAACGACTCTTATGACTCTCATTTTCACCACTGAGACAGTTGCCATGGCGGGGACTAGCCAAGGGGTAGGCGCGGTCGACGTAGATTTCCTTACGTTAATCTTCACAGTTTCAGTAATCACACACTGTTACCTGATTGGACTGGTGGCAGGAAAAATCAGTGAAGAATCTTTGGCCGCTGGCTTAAAACATTCCTCCTTGCTCGTTCTGCTCGCTATCGTTGCATCAAAAGTTGTTCCAATGATAATTTAGGGGAAAACAGGAGGAAAGTTTGCCAATGATTAACTCTGTTCATAAGAAACGGTCAAGTAAAGGCGGAGTAAGCCCCGTTATCTCAACAGTTGTTATTACAGGTGCAATGATTGCCATAGTTAGCGTCGCCTTAGTCTTCGCAAACAATTTTCTCTGGTCTCAGGTTGCAGAGGGAGAGTTCAACTCTTCCAAACAGTTGATGCATACAGCTGGGCTTCAAATAGATGATGTAGCTTGGACAGTGGGGCGTACAGAGACTATTCGTTATGCAAGCCAGTATGGGGATGCTGTCCTAGAGCCCTCAGTATTAAATTACGTAGTGACCGTCGAAACCAATGAAGGGACAAATGAATTTTCAAATGAGACAGCAATACTCATGTTCAAAGTCCCAACATCAAAATATTCTGTGGCCAACGATTACTGGGAAAGAGTCTTTCCGTCTGAGGACGAATCTCTTACTTTACAGGGTACCTCTGCTCCAGTCGCACGAGTGTTTGTCGTCGAGAAGTTGCCTATGTATGATGGAAGTTATATACGGGTAGTTGTAGCCCCAGCCATTAGGGTCCTCTTCTCTTCGATTAACGCTTCCACCAGCACATATTATGTTAAGATGTACCTTCCGGTTCTTGAAGCTGGAGAAGCCCCTAGACTATCCCAATCTATCACCTTAACTGGAACGTCGGTGGAAGCCCGCACCCTGAGCAACGTCACGAGCATCGACGTTTCTGTTAGTTTTCCTAGAGCAGCTTCACCAGAGAATTTTGATTCCGCTTTTTTCAATTTTCCATTTGACTCTGAAGAGATTCCCGTTCCTTCTTCTGGATATGACAATGTAGTTTTTGAACTTTACCTAAGCGAGGTATCTGTTGAATTTGGAATTACTTGGTGAAAATAAGGAGAGGAGACTATCATAGGTGCCGAATGTAACGATTGAGTATGTGATACTGATTCCTTTGCTCTTTACTCAAGTGATAGTTTTTCCTTTGGTAGCGAATACAATTACCTCCAGTTGGCAAGAATCTGAAAGAAACGTTGCGCTACAGGAGGCTGCAGACCATCTGGCGAGTACGGTTCAACAACTTTACCTAACTGTGAATCGGGAAGAAATCTTAGCTGGCACTATAACGCATGCCTTACGTATCCCGGCAACCATTAATTCTTATCCGTATACAGCTATGGGCTCACTGAGTAGCCCCTCAGACCCTAATTCCACTAGAATTCTCACCCTTACCTTGACGATGGAAGATGGAACCACGGTTACCGCGTTAGCTGTGATGGGCTCTAATGTGATATGGACCGAGAATCCCATTCTTCAGAGTAACTCTGCTAACGCTTCACTTGAACTTCAGAAGTTTTCTAACAGCACCATAGTTTTTTCTTTTGGAGGCTGATTAGATGCCGGGTGCTACCATAGATCACATGATTTCAGTTACGATTTTAATAACGGCGATGCTGATAGCTATGGTCACCTTCAATAATATGTTCGCATCTGCCGTTGCTTATGAACGTAACCGACAGGTCACCATGAAAGCCGTCGATCTCATAGATACTGCATGTCTATCTCCAGGAAATCCCGCAAATTGGTCACAGACCAACTCAGCCATAATAGGTTTCGGCCTTCAAGACCCTGAATCTAGCGGGTACTCCCTTAGTACCTATTCCCCAATGAGGCTAAGGACTTCTCAGGATAGCCAACTCGTCCAATATGGTACAACTTTCTACAATAACATCAGTTTCGGTTATGGAGGTTATCTACTTGTTCCAGTAGGTGATTGTGTGAATTACACAAGAACTGCGGAACTTTTAGGCGTCAATGGAACCTATGGATTTGGAATCAATATTGCACCAACTCTGAGCGTCAGCATCTCGGAGGTCTCCTTGAATCCCTTAGAGTTCAAAGTTGAAACAAGAGGACCAGGACTACCTTTAACGAATGCTAGCCTGAATTACTATCTTTTTCATCTAGATCCTGAGGGCGGGGAGTTTCCTTCGATAATAACGCATTCAGGCATTATACAAAACGGTTCATCATCGATAAAGTTTTCTTTAGATGCTTCTGACGATGCCTATTCTTTATTGGTCTACGTTCATCTCAGTGGACTTAATGGTGTTGGATACTATTCTCGTGATGTCACTAGCAGTTCTGATGCGCTCATTCTTCCATTTGTCCAAGATTTTGAGAATGGGAAAGTCATAATCGCCAATAATAGCCCAGCTGATTCCGTCTATTATAATGCCACCTTTTTTATTCTGAATCAGGGATTTCAGTTGCAGCAGGTTCAGATAGAGAATTCCACAGATAATCTAGAATACGGTACTTACAATACAACGAAAGTTCCGGCATCCGAGACAGGAATCCTATTGATTTCATATAAGCAGGGAGCGAGCATCGGTTCTGTAGTTATGCCTTGGGGAATCGGCACTCTCGGGGTCACAGCCGTTTTTGGCGGTGATTCGACTGGTTACAGTTTTGTTGCAACCGAACTTAGGCAGGTGAGGATTAACGAGGTTTCGTATCTGGTGAAGTTGTCTGCATGGAGATTGAGGGGCTGAAAGGGAGGTGATGGGCGTTGATGAGAACTGTTGAGGTCCTCTTTGTTATTATCATCATACTGGGAGCCTTTATTATCGCAACTCAGTTTGCTGTTTTGCCTTCGCCACGTCAATCTTTTGGAACCAACCTGCGAGAGTTGTCTCAATCCACCCTCGAAACCTTGGATGGTAAAGGTGTATTAACCGAGACAGTCTTCAAAGGTTCTTCTGATCCTGCTTGGGGAGACCTCAAAATGGCTCTCTCAGCATCTCTCCCACCAAATGTGGTTTATAACCTCAGCGTTTATGACATTTCAGCGAGCGCTGGAGGAGCCATAACCTATCAACTAGCGAACTCAATCTCAGATGCTGGCTTCGGAGCCGAGTCTGACTCTGCTTCATTTATGGTGACATCCCCAAACGTCACCTTCACCGAGGACCCGCAAAAAGTGGGGGAGAGCACAGGACAAAACATCACCCTCTACATCTTGAATTGTAACGACGCTAACGGTTGGTGGATCACAGGTTATACTGGTCAGAGTCTTGCTTCGGACTTCAAAGACCTTCTTTCCCCGTACTTCACCAGTACTATTCTCATAAACAGTACATATCAGCTTAGGCTCCTCTTGGAGAACTCCACATCGCTTGAAGGGACTATACAAAATGCTGTTGTTGTAAACACGTTTGGGGAAGCTGTTCCCATTCCAGCCGATTATTGCCAAGGTGGTTCACAACAAAATGAAGGCTACGAAGGCGGATCATATGCAAAGTTTTGCTATACTCTCGGTAGCAAAACGCAGCAGTATAACTGGACTTGGGTCAGCATTGTCGGCTACCCTGTCTATTATGTATCTAACACCGAAGTTTTTACCGACCCAGATGACCACAATGGTTATGGTATTCATGGGATGATACAAGTTGGACCAGCAGGACTCAACGCCTTTCTCAGAGGATTGGACGGCGATCCATACGTCATCAGTGGTACAGGTATCACCGGAAGCCCCGGAGATGTCACGTTTAACAGTGAAGCTCTTGAGAACCTCAACTATTATGGCATTTACCCTGATATCACCCAGACAGCCACGCGTGCACTTCCAGACTCTATTTTAACTGATTACCAATTAACTGCCACAGAGCTTTTTATCCGTCAGCCGTCATACCCGAACTACATTCCTGCTGCAACGTACAAGCATACTGGAGGAGGCGTGCTCACAGCAATAGGGCTGACAAGGATTCCGGACATACGAGTTGCTGCACTCGCTCTCCTTATGTACTATCGTCCAACAGTCTACAGAAGTGAATTCGGAGCCAGCGGAACATCAAGACTTGTCACTCTCCAACTTGGTCAACAAGGAGGGACCTAAATTCTTGAAAAGAAGTAGAGCAAATAAGGGACAGTTCTCTATAATCGCGGCGTTGCTGGTAGCCGTGATTCTAGTAGCTGCTGTCATATCCACTTACAGCATGATCCGCCACGCTCCACTGCAGGACTCACCCATAGTCCTGACGGCTATGGGAGAAATGAACGCGGACATCAAAAGAATTTTGGACTTTACTGTTGGATACTACGGCTCAATCCTGCAAGTCACGGGAAACTCAACATATGCCCAGGGACTCACGACCCGCTATCTTTCAAGCGGATTAGTTAATATTGCTCGTTCACATCCGGAATGGAACCCATCCTTTGACCTCGATTTTACAGCGAGTCAGGTTTCTACCCGCTGGTATATGCCACAAAGCTACAGCATGGGGAACATCTCAGTAACCTATGATTTGGCGGGTCTTGGAATAGAAGGAGTGAAGTATGAGACATCTTCTGCATTGGAAGTCAGTATTCTAGACCCAATAAACTCAAATGAAGCCAGAATAATTGTTACACGCGATAATAGTAAACCTGAACTAGGATTAAGAAAAGAAAACTTCTGGTTTTACAGGTATAACTACGGTGACTCAACTTGGGAGCTGGTTAATCCAGAAAATGATCCAGTGATCTCTGCAGATGGAACTTATATCATAGACATCCCCCCGGGAGTAAATCAAGACGCTTATTCAGTCCAAGTTGAAAATCAAAGAGGCCTTCTGGTGAAAGCTTTCTATTCTGAAGCCTCACTTGAGTCAGGATTTCCCCAGTTCATTTATAACTTTGATTGGGACTCTACGGGATTGAAGCACATCTACGAATCTTTAACTACGGACACTATGGTTATAGAAGTACTCCAAAATGGTACCTTGCTATGGCTTGGTCAAAGCTTGCAAATACTGCCTCAAGCGAGGCCTATTCCACCTCTTCCGGTCAAAGCTCTCCATCTTAATCAAACAATAAATGGGGTGGACCGGGAGGTACCTTTTCAAGTGGAGGATTGGGCATCGGACTACAGAGTTCCTTTGGGTCTAGCTGGAAACGCCAGTCTCTTCAACAATAATAATATGTTAGTGTTTTTAGTCAATGACGATGTCGAGAAGGCTACATTGTGGTGGGATGGGAGCGATACAGTAATCCAAACATCTTATGCTTGGCAAAACATATACTTCAATGATGACCCTGAATACAACCCATCCTATGGTGTTTTGAACAATGGTCTAACAAACCTAGACGTGTATAACTTTGATGTAGTTTCTTCTGTTGTTGGGGGGTCAACCAGCTGTACGGCAGATTTCCTGCGCGTCAACAATGAGGAGCCTAACTATGGGGCTGAACCGGCGTATGTAATCTACAACGGCGTAGTCCGAGATATAGTTCAACAGGAACCTGAATATAGTGGAGGAGTTGCAGGTAGTCCTGACTTTTATGCGCAGGTAGTTTTAACCTTCCCAGCAAATGCAACTTACTATACGTATGAAGCAAGAACAATCTTTGTGAACTCTTCCCAGAGCAGAACTGTTTCTGATCTCAGTGCCATCCAGCTCTCAAGTCTCTCTGGAACACAACTAACAGAGGATGGAACAGATGGAGGCTACCCTGAAACTTCCACTTCCACTGGTCTCTTCTACAACGATACAAATTGGGAACACCATTGGAGCCAATTCGTGTCAGGAGACTCGGGAGCAGGACTCATGTTCACGGACACCGACAACCAGAACCTCTACATCTTCGACTCTATTGCGGGCAACAAGACAGGAGCCCTAAATATACTCGGTTCGGGCATCGAGTTAAATCCAGTAGAGCAGTACGATGCCTCTTTCACTTATCCTTTAGAGTTGATTTGGCATGGCGCAGTAGTAACGTTTGAGGGTGAACCCATCTACCGTAGTGTGGATGATGTTGGTCTCTGGGTGATAGTGGAAAATCCTCCATGGATTACGATGGATGGTTATGATTACGATTTTGTAGATAACAACATATCAAACATAGATTTTAGCGATGACAAGGGTTCACAATCGTACTTCCGTGGACAAAAACATGGTCCAGACCTAATTGTTGATACACTGACAGAATATATGGAAGGCGAAATAATAGAGGATTATGTAGACAACGCTATCATTGATGTCGACAACTCAACAGATGTCGGGTCCCACAGCAACTTCGCGGCACAACAAGCTGGTCCTGACTCAATTTTTGACACAGTGACAGAATTTAGAGAGGAAGGCGTAAGAATTGAGGATTATGTTGACAACGATGCAAGTGATGTTGACAGCTCAGAAGATGTCGGGTCCCACAGCAACTTCGCGGCACAACAAGCTGGTCCAGACTCAGTTTACGATACATTGACGGAGGAGACTGCTGGAGTCGGCAATACAACATTGATTGATGCAGAATCCTTTGAGGGCACTTGGCCTCCAACGGGGTGGAGTGAAACGGGTAATTGGAATAAGGAGAGTGA
>CP070820.1:0-109263 GCA_020344315.1 Candidatus Bathyarchaeum sp. | reverse complement strand
TCTTTTTTATATTCTCAATTACAAGATTAGTTCCGATCATTTTTTATCCCTTTTTTGAAAAGAATTGAATGTTCAACTTTTGTTTTCACTAAAAATATAGGTTTTGGTTTGGGGGGTCAAAATTTAACGCCCCCCGTCACCAATTGACATTCGCGCAAACATATATGGGTAAGTTCTCTATTCAAAGGTTATTTAGCCTTGTTTTTTATCGCATCGGCCAGTTCTTTTAGTCCAGCATAGATTGCTCCTCCTCCGACAATTCCTCCTACCATTATCAAAATACCTGCAACCAAAATCGCAATTTCAATATCCATTTAATCACCACCCTATAGGCAAATATCAATTAAACATAACACAGATGTTTTCACGTTATATAAAAAATTGGGTTGGGTTGGGGGGTTAAAATTTAACTCCACACCCAAGCGTACCAGACAATTAGTCCATAAAGTACAATTTCTGTTATTACAAAAACATAATAATAAGCCCATGTTTGAATGTTATGAGTAAAATAATAAGCCAAAGTAATAAAAACAACACCAATAAAGAATATACCTACGATGATGTTTGCCCAACGAATTATAGGATATGGTAAGGTCAGGGACAAGAAAACCATAACACTCGGAATCACCATCATTATTGCATTTCCTACCAAGACTTCTTGAGTAGTTTGTATACCATCTACTTCTCCTGCTATCATTCCCTTAAGATGCCCCGGCTTATAATTTCCCAGAATAGCAGCAAATACTAGACAAAAATCTACAGCTACCCATAATGCAAAAAGGATTAACCTCACATCTTCCATAATTCAATCGCCTTTGATATGTTATGACGAAAATCGCTTTTATGCTTGTTCATCTTCTCTTTTTGGGTTTGGGTTAAATCCTTCCTGAGAAATTTTAACCTCAGATTAAATCACGCTATTTAGTTGACCATCTTTGATGGACTTATTTGGTTTTCTTTCTTCGTCTCTGCCTCTTTTTCTTAACTCTCTTCTGTTTCTTCTTAGCGGTCTTTTTTGTCATGCCATGATGTCTTGCCATACTGATCGATTTCCTTCAACTTTAGTTTGAAGTGTGATTCTTAAAGTTTTATCTTTACCATCTTTGCGGCTATTATTAAAGCTTATTTTACCCACTGAACTGGTTAACCAAGCTTTCCCTGTTTCGAGGGCATCACTCAATTTCCAGTTACTTTTGTTATCATCCGCCTTTCTGCTGTTCTTACGTTACGGCAGATCAAGCGTCCAATGGTCCTCAACTACCTTAGCTAAGAACCGTGAAGCTTCGTCAGAGTCGCTCCATTTCATCATCACGTTAGCTCAGAGCGGTGTCCCTCATCACACAATAGAACGTCTAACCTGAGAGTTTAAAATCTTATCCTTAAGTTTTGATGCCTCTTGACCGTTCAAGAAAGGATTCCTACTATTTTTTGTCCAACTTGAATTCTTTGTGGATTGCGCGAACAGTTTCTTCTCCATCTGTTTCTTTGACTACGAAGGAGACGTTAAGTTCAGAGGAGCCCTGAGCAATCATACGAACGTTAATTCCTTCTTTAGCGACCGCTGTGAATATCCTCGAAGCAACTCCCGGCATACCTTTCATACCAGCACCCAAAACTGCGACCACACACACATCATCTTCCGGCTCCACTTCACGAATGAAGTCTCTGCCCAGAAGATGTATGTCCAAAGTGCTAACTGCCCTTTCCAGCAAGCTTCTCTGAATCACAAGCGAAATGTTCGATTCTGAAACGCTCTGGGAGATCATCAATATGTTGATGTTTTCTCTTCCAAGAACATCGAAGACTTTTGCGGCTGTGCCAGGGGCGCCTACCATGCCCGCTCCGCTGACCGTGATCACCGCAACATTATTGACTAAGGTTACTGCTTTGACGCCATCTTTTGTTTTGACTTCATGATTCTTGGATATGAGGGTTCCCGGATTCTTTGGATCGAAAACGTTCCTGATTCTGACCGGTATGTTTTCGTTTCGGGCTGGCTCCAAAGCTCTGGGATGCATGGCTTTGGCTCCGAAAATCGTCAGTTCTGTGGCTTCTTCAAAGGCTAGTTTAGAAATAGTCTTTGCCGAAGGAACAATTTTAGGATCAGAAGTCATCAATCCATCCACATCTGTCCATATCCAAACCTCGTCGGCAGCTAAGGCAGCTCCCATGATGGTGGCGGTGTAGTCAGATCCTCCTCGACCTAAGGTTGTGGTTTCGCCATCTTGAGTTGTCGCTATAAACCCAGTTATGACCGGGATAGCTCCTTCTTTCAGCTGTGGCTCAATCTTCTTCTTAACCTGATATTTTGTTACGTTCATGAGGAGACCGGCTTCCCCATAATTGGAGTCAGTCACTATGCCGGCTTCTCCGCCAGTTAGATATTGAGACTTAAGCCCTATGTCTTTAAGGACTCCACTGACAATGGGAGCGGATAATTTTTCTCCAAAAGAAAGAACAGTATCCCTCGTTTTTGGGGTAAGTTCGCTGACATAACCGATTCCTTTCAGGACTTGTTCAAGCTCGTCCACCCTTGCCTTAAGAACCTGTTCTACCTCTTCTTTCACTTGCTTATCTTCGATGGCTTCATCAGCAGCACTCAGGTGCCTTGCTAGGATTTTCTGTTTGAAGTCCCGGATGTATTCACTTTTTCTCTTCTTCGCTTCCTCTGCCACTTGGATCAGCTGGTCTGTGACCCCATCCAAGGCTGAAACTACCACAACAACCCTGCAGTCCTCACCAGCATGGTCAGCTATCAGATTGGCTACGTGGCGAATATTCTCGCCAGTGGCTACAGAGGTGCCTCCGAACTTCATCACTATTTTCTTCAAGTCTTTTTCCTCCAAGTTTCACGCAATCATTTTACTTGCTATGTTCTCTTTTATGTCCAGTAGGTCCCTTAATATAGCGCTAGCGGTTTCCAATCCGCCTGCTCCTCGCCCTATTATGGTTTGTTCGCCGGCGAATTCTGAGACGAATGTTACGGCGTTGAGGGCTCCTCCAACAGCCATGGGATCATGTCTGGATATTTGAGTGGGTTCTACTTTTAGGTTTTCTTCGATGGAGCCTACGAGTTTTATTGTGGAGCCTTTTGCAGCTGCGTCTTCTAAATCTTCGGGTGTGACGTCGCGGATGCCTTTAATCTTAACATCTTTCAGGGTGACTTTTTTGTGCATTATCCAATTTGCCATTATTACCAATTTGGCGGCTGCGTCTAATCCGTCAACATCCATTGTTGGGTTAGCCTCCGCGTACCCGAGTTTTTGGGCGTCCTTAAGGGCTTCCTGAAATGAGATGTGCTTCTCATCCATCTCTGAAAGGATGTAGTTTGTGGTTCCGTTCAATATTCCCTGTATGGAGAGGATACTGTCTCCTACAAGGCACTTCTTGGCGAACTCTAGAACTGGAGTTCCAGCGCCTACGGTTCCGCTGAATCTCAACTGAACATTGTTGTAGTCAGCCAACTCTGTTAGGGCTGGCAATGCTAGTGCTAACGGTCCCTTGTTTGTTGTGACTACATGTTTTCCAGTTTTGAATGCCGTCTTGATGTGGGACAAAGCGGGTTCTCCATCTTTGATGTTGGTGGGTGTGACTTCCACCAGGGCTTCAGCTTCCATAGACTCCATTACATCTAAAGCTGATCTGCCAAGGCATCCATTCTTACTTTTTGTTGATATTGTCCCCTTCTCAGCCTTCAGGGACAACATCTGTTCAAGGTCTAGCCCTTTAGGGTCTATTATGGCTCCCTCCTTGTCCACGACAGCGACGATTCTGGGACGGAAGCCGTAATCTTTCACTAATTCCATTTTTCGGCGCAAGAGGATTTGGGCGAAGCCTTGACCGACTACTCCCCATCCTACCAAGATTATTCTCATTAACGATCACCTGAGAGCACGATTATTTTGATGTCTTGAATCTTCCTTATTGTAATTGCGATTTATAAATAATAAGCGCGGTTTGAACATGCCATGTTGCTTCCTTCCTTAATTGAAGGGTGGAACAGAAGATTTCCGTCACGATTGCTTATATAGTCAGATGCGATAAGTCCAAAACGGTGCTACGGCAATGAGCGACTTGGAGAACATGGAATTCAGAGCTGTTTTCAAGAACTGGGCTGAGCAGATAGAGAACAATCAACATCAGATATTCTTGGAAACGGCTAAACTTGTGGAGATGCTGAAGCAAAGAAAGGTTTCTGCAAAAACAAAGAACGCGATTATCATCATCCTTAAAGGATTACAGGCAACCGTGAAATCCGTCTCTAAGGTGCTGACAAAGTACATCGAGTAAGTTCTACTGAACAATGCATCTTCCTAGAAAAAGTGGAATAAAGGCTTCTCCCTCTATTAGACCAAATTTTCCTTTCTTCGCAGAGAATTCATCAAATTTCTTCACTCCGTCAGATTCCACTGATGGGGCATAAATGGCAAATGGTACAGGGTCTCTTGTATGTGTCCCAATTTTGATTGGTGTTGGATGATCTGGCAAAACAGCAACTACACATTCTTCCCTCAAGTCATCTAGTAAGTGTCCCATCAACCGTTTATCCAAGTCTTCTATTGTTTTAACTTTCAGCTCGTAATCTCTGGAGTGCCCTGCCTCGTCAGGCGCCTCAACGTGAATAAAGACCATGTCACAGTCTTCGAGAGCTTTCAAGGCATAATCTGCCTTGCCTTCATAGTTTGTATCATACAAACCAGTAGCGCCCGGAACATCAACAATCTTCATCCCAGCGTAAACTCCAATCCCCTTAACCAAGTCCACTGCAGAAATAACCGCTGCATTGACACAAAATTTTTCCTTAAACGTCGGCATATGGGGTTTTCTGCCACCACCCCAGGGCCAAATCATGTTTCCTGGTCTTTTGCCAGCTTTTCTTCTAGCAACATTGATGGGGTGATTCTCTAAAATCTTCTTGGAATCAACGATCATTTTACCTAGCAAAGCAGCTGTGCTCTTTGCCTCTTCAGATTTGGCTTTTGGCAAAATCTTTGAGATTTCCAGTCCTATAGCATCGTGAGGTAGCGTACACTGGATAATTTCGGAATGCCGATAATTTCTTAAGACTAAGAAGTGTCGGTAGCTTAAACCGGCAAAGAACTCAACTTCATCTGGCTTTTCGAAGTTCTTCTTTACAGATTCTATTAGTTCATCAGATTCGCTGTTTGCTATGTGATCAGCAGAATAATCGACCAGAATTCCATTTTTTTCTGTGAT
Source organism: Candidatus Bathyarchaeum sp. (assembly GCA_020344315.1). Lineage (GTDB taxonomy): Archaea > Thermoproteota > Bathyarchaeia > Bathyarchaeales > Bathyarchaeaceae > Bathyarchaeum. Next base: position 104,046 of record CP070820.1, on the reverse strand, counting down.
GAGATTGCATCTAAACGCTACGTCCCTTTCATCTAGCTGTATGCCTCTAGAAGCAGCTTCAAACGGGCCTCTCCCCGTGTAAAATCTCTTAGGATCATAACCTAGAACTGAAAGGATTGCGGTGCCTGAACCTGGAGTCAACTCTTCTGGCACTGTTCTGAGAAGTCCACTGCATCCTTTGGCTGCGATCATGTCCATGTTTGGTTTGTTCGCTACTTGGAGAGGAGTCTTATTGTCTAGTTCCGGAACTGGATAATCAGCCATTCCATCTCCAACAATAAGTAAATACTTCATCTGTTCATCCAGACCTTCTCATACCGCTCCTCAGTTCAGTTCGATTACACTTGTTTTGTAATGTCTTCCTGTATCTCTCTTTCGTTTTTTTGGGTAATCTTCTTTCTTTGGTAGCCAATTAAAGTGTTTACAATGGGGTGAATCTACAGGAAGTCAGACCTGAAAATGTCCTTCCTTCAGTATTGTAACGGTTTCCCTATCCTCCTTAGTCACCTTTACTGTGGGATTTGAGATAAGCAGGTCCATGTGATTCTTTGAGGGATTTTTGCCTCCGGGCATGTCCGTATTTGCTCCAAAAGCAACATGGACTGTTCCCAAGATTTTTTCTGCCTCAAGAAAGTCGTTCACAAACCTAGCTTTAGGGTTGATTCCGAAGGCGAACTCTCCCACAACATCAGACCAGGCGTCGGTTGCGAAGGTTTCTTTGACTCTGCGCAGGTGATCATTGTCCCGTGAAAACAGGTCTTCTGCTCTGCCATTCTTGACTAGTACTTCCACGGGCTTTCTCACTTTTCCGATTCCGCCAATCGCCATGTCGCACACAAGTCTTCCATTCAACGAATCCTCGACAGGTGCAACGATGACTTCGCCCGTGGGCAGATTCATCCATTTCATGGACTTCCGGTCCAGCTTGGTGTCCGTGAAAAATTTTCGGTTCCTTGTGCTTAATGTCAAGTTGGTTCCCTTGGGATTGTGAATCTCTACTGTTTCGGTTCCTTCTAGGGCGCGCATGAGTAGCTCTGCGTGACCTTGCATGCCCTTATGCTCTTGTGGTGTGAGGGCTAGGACGCCTTCGGTGAGCATGTTATAGGTTACTCCGGGACAGTGTCCAAGACGTGCCCTGCGGTCGTGGGTCTCCATTTTTATGAGTTTTATTCGGAAGGGCGTCTCTTCGGGGTTACCCCGCAGTAGGTTGATGTAGATGTCTGGTTTCTGGGTGAGAATCTCCTGAAGTTTTTCCGGGATTTCTGTTCGTGGTTCGTTGGGTTTTTCAAGAATTATGAGTCTTGTGTTTAATCTGAGGGATAAAGCGCCGTTTTCGAAAGCTTCTCCTATATCGGTTTTTTCTTCATCGCAGACTATGAGTATTCTTTCGCCGCTGCTGGCTTCTAGCACGTTTTCTAGCGCGTTTTTTGTGGCTTCCCATGCTTCCAAATAGCTGACCTCAAGGGCATCTTGTTCATAAGTTGTTTAAATCTTGCACGGGAATCTGTAGACTTTTGGTTTCTCAGAAGAAGGGTTGCTAGCTGAAATGAGAGGAATGTTTTGTTAACGTTTTCGTGTTTTGGGTAGTCTTCTTTTGTAATGGGCTATGGCAATTGCGAGTATTATGAGTGTGAGGAGCATTGGTGTCCATGTTGGAAACTCTGGAATTATATGTTGTTTCATAACTGGATAATTGTCTATGTTGTTTGGGTTGATGTAGAAGGGTGTATCTCCTACTCCTGTGCCTTCTATTTCTGTAGCGTTAGTATATCGCGTTAAGTAGTCGCTCCAGTAGTTGCCTACTGTGCCATTGTTCCAGACGTTAGGGTTCCCCGGTCTCCAGTCATCAAGTCCAAAAAATAACCCAGGAATTGACACCTGAAAACCCGCTTCTACGTTATTGTCGATGAAGTAGTTATGGTAAATGACGTTATTTCTTTGGTCACGACCTTCAAGTCGGATGCCCCAACCATTATTTTCTTTTACAGTGTTTCCAATGATTCTGTTGTTGGATGAAGCTGAAACTAAGATGCCTCCACCATTTTCTACTATGTAATTTTCAGAAACAAAGTTGTTGTGAACCCACTCGAGGCTAATGCCGTATCCATTGTTTTCTGTTATGGTGTTTCCAACTATGCTGTTATTAGTGCCTCTACTGTAAACGTGAATGCCTTCGTTGTTTAGTGTTACAGTATTTCCATTCATGCTGTTGTGGGAAGAATTAAAAAGATAGATGCCATCTTGATTGTTTTCTGTTATGGTGTTTTCAGAAATAATGTTGTTTGAAGAGTGATAGAGATAGATTCCGCTAACAGCATTGTTTGCTAAGCTGTTTTCAGATATGCTGTTGTTTGAAGATTTGTAGAGGTAGATACCTTGCTCGCTATTGTTAGTTATAGCGTTTTTTGTTATTGTTGAGTATGTGGTTGAAACCAAGAGTACGGCTTGACTGTCGCCGGTGAGGTCTAGGTTTTGAACCAACATGTTTGTGCAGTTTATGAGACCTATATACCCCGCGTCGGGGGGAACAGCCTTGTTTTGTTGGTTGACCCAATAGTGGACAGGTTTGCCATTAACAGTGTTTGAGGTATCAATATCATGAGTAAAACTAGCGATGTCATCTCCAAGCGAACTATATATGATAGAAAGGCTAACCGTGTTGTCGTTCATCTGGTTGTTTCTGAGCACATTGTTAGAGGTGTGACCGAGGTAAATGCCGTAGTTGTTGTCTGCTATGTTATTCCCGGAAAGAGTGTGGTTTCCCGTGGATTCCCTAGCATAGAGATCCGTAAGGAGCCGGATGCCGTAGAAGTAGTTCCTGATTTCCATATTCCTTACTGTAATACCCCTCCGATTATTGACAAAAACTCCAGTTGAGTTTCCAGTTCCTTGGAGCGTGTAGCCGCCGCCATCAAGTGTAACATTGTCGCGTTCAATCACGATGGTATATTCAGTGATGTCATCTGTTAAAGTGTAGATTTCTCCGTTTCGTTGAATAGAAGCTGTCGGCGGATCAACGCTCCCATCACTTCTGATAGTGAAAGCCTGTTGAGGAGTTGGAAAAGGCATTATGTTCGCTGCTGCCAAGTTTACAAGCTGTGCTCCAACCAATGAGGAGCATAAGACCACTGTAATGAATGCTGTTGCTAATGCTGTTTTCCTACTCATTAATCCCCCTCTCCTATTACGGTAGCTTTCTTTGGTCGCCGGAGACGTTTTAGAAAAAGGTATACAGTTATTGCAGTCGCAACTAAGGTTCCGGATATAAAGGCATAACCGTATTCCAGTGGTAGGCTCAAACCTAAGAAAACTGGCTCTGCTTCTTGAGCTATACTAAAGTAAACTGTTTCAGAACTGTTAATGAAAAAATTCCAATAGTGCCAAATTTGAGAGTAATATTGACCTTTTTCATTTGCATAGACTGTTATGTTGTGTTCGCCTTGGGGTATATCTGTTAGGTTAAAAGAGAACTCTGGAAGAAGCGTAGAGTTCCGCTCTCTAGGAGTAGCTAGAGTTTCTCCATCACTATAGTAAACTTCAAGATCAACGTAAGTTTTGTTTTCCTGCCAATCTCCCTTATACCAGAGCTCATGTATCCAAGTGTAAGAAGCAGTCGTTGACTCTCCAACGCTCACATTGAAGATTAACGAGACCCAGTTCATGTCATATAGCGTATAATTCTCTGGAGAGGTTATTGTGACTGTGGGCGGTTTCGTATAGGCATCTGGAGGCTTTACCCCGTGACCTACCGGTTTAAAATTCGCCCCTACCAAATTAACCACCTGTCCTCCAGCTAGTGCTGAGAACGAAAGCACCGCAATAAACGCTGTTGCTAGGGCTTTCTTTTTCGTTTTCCTTCCCCCGTTTTTTGTTTTTCTAGAAACAGAAAGTATCCTACAATTGCTACCACAACGACTGTTACAATAATTGCTGCGTAAACCCATTCTCTTGGTAAAACTGAACCACAGTAACCTAGGAAAACCGCCAGCATCAAGAGAGGCAGTATTAATGCGAATTTATTCATGTTGGAGGCTCCAACATTTCAATTATTATCAATTATGTCATAAAAGATTTTTTGTAAAGGTTTCTTGACTAAACAAATGATACAGATAAAACGTCCTAGTCAAGGTTTCTTGACTAAAAAAATTACTTTGCATTACCGTTTTTGTCAAGTTTTCTTGACAAAAAAGCTTTTGATTGAAGTCTGAGTGATGCATATTAAGTGGTTTCTAAGTTTTTGTATTTCGGTTTTTGATATATAGCGCCTGGAAGAATTTCGTTTTTATAGCATACAACCTTTTATCTTACATCTTAAGGGATGAGACAACATGGGAATCATGTTCGGTAAGAAACGGAAAATGCGGAATCTAATAAAGAGTTATGTTAGCTTCAGGGTCAAAGAAAGAAGAGTTTTTAACGAACAACTAAAACGGCTTGACGATCAGTTGCATGACAAAAAAATTGACCCAGACACTCATGAGCGGTTAAGAGATGTTCTTGAGGCTAAATATTATCGGGAACAACAAGAGGAATGGGCAAAGGTAGAAGACAAATTCTTTAATCCTCTCATTTCTTAGACCTGAAACGAGAAGCATACACGCTATCCATGAAAGTTTTCCTCGCATCACGAGACGTTCTATTTCGTTCATCTGGGACCGCAGCATCCTTTTTAAGAGACAAAATCCATAAATCGTTCCTCAGAAGTCTGAGGACTGAATTATGCCACGATATTCCAGCGTTTTCAAGGATGAAAGCAAACTTGACATCAACTATGTCCCACAACACCTGCTCCACAGAAGACTACAACTCAATCTCCTGAACCAGTTCTTCCGTTTCGCCATTGAAAACCCTGGAAAAATGACCCAGCGCGCCCTAATCATAGGAAAAATCGGAACCGGCAAAACCGTTCTCTCCCAACACTTCGGTTTAAACTTGGTCAAAGAGGCAGAAGAGCGCAACATCAACCTCAAGTACGTCCACGTTAACTGCCGAGAATGCAAGGGCAGCCTCTTCATGATTCTTCAACGAACCATCATGAAGTTCATTCCCACTTTTCCTAGACGCGGCTACTCTGCAGAAGAGCTATTGCAGGCGCTCATGCAGGTTCTCGACGAAAAAGATGCCTATCTGATTTTGACTTTGGACGAGCTGGAAGCCCTTGTCCGCAGTGAAGGATCAGACCCCATCTACAACCTCTCTCGCATCCAAGAAGACCGTCTCAATGCGCCCAAAAGGCTCTCCCTCCTCTGCATACTGCGCCAACCCGAATACTTGGACAAACTGGACCCAAGCACAAGAAGCACCCTTCAACGCAACATAATCCAGCTGAAGGAATACTCAGAATCACAACTAGAAGACATTCTTAACGACCGGATGAAACTTGCCTTCAGAGAGGGAACCGTCCCAACCCAAACAAGGAGTCTAATCGCTGAGATGGGCTACTCAGAAGGGGGAAACGCCCGTTACGCCATCGAGCTTCTGTGGCGAGCAGGAAAGTATGCCGACGCCTCAGAGATGCGGGAGGTTTCGCCTGAGTGTGTTCGAAGAGCGGTTGTCAGCGTCTACCCAGTTGTACGGAGGGACATGATTCCCTCCTTCAGCCTACACGAAAAGTTGTTCCTTCTGGGGGTCGCGCGGCATTTCAAACAAACCGACTCTGCTTACATGTCCATGGGAGAGGCGGAGGAGGCTTATGCTCTAGTCTGTGAAGAATATGGCGAGAAGCAGCGGGGTCACACCCAACTCTGGAAGTATGTCAAAGGGCTTTCTGTCTCAGGAATAATTGAAACAATGGTTTCTGGAGTTGGGCAACGGGGGAAGACCACCCTCATCAGCCTCTCTAGGGTTCCAGCCTCTGATCTGGAAAAGGAGCTTGTCAAGATTCTTATACATGGGGAGGGTGAGGCTCGGTGGCAATAGAGGAGGTTTTCTCGTCTAAAGGGCGAGTGAAAATTCTCAAAATTTTGGCTGAGATTGGAGAGCTGAACATCTCAGAGATTGCTAGGCGAGCAGGATTAAACTACACCACCACAAACCAACACTTGCTAGCATTGGAGAGCAACAAGCTTGTACGGCATAAGACGTTTGGGAGAATCCGTATCTTCCGTTTTGATGAGGAAAATCCTCGGGCAAGAATGATTAAAAAACTCATAGAATTTTGGGAACAAACAAAATAAGCCAAGATCAAATAATGGAATAGTTAGGTGTGAAGTTTATATGACAATGGTTGATGTTACCGCGAAGCCGGAGGTTTATCGGGAAGCCAAAGCAAAGGGAGCCATCAAACTGAAGGCTGAGACTATAAGGCTGATCCGGGAGGGAAAAGTTGAGAAAGGTGATCCCTTTCAGGTGGCAAAGGTCGCTGGAATCTTGGCGGCGAAAAAAACAAGCTCTCTGATTCCCCTCTGTCACCCCTTACCATTAACTGGCGTAGAGGTTGAACTGCACATCGTTGATGACTCTAAGGTGGAAGTTGAAACAACAGTTAAGACTAGAGCCCAGACAGGGGTAGAGATGGAGGCTCTCGTCGCAGCGGCGACAGCACTGTTGACGGTTTGGGATATGACCAAGCAGTATGAAAAGGATGCCGAAGGACAGTATCCTCACACTAGCATCCAAGAATTACGTGTGGTCAGCAAGGTGAAGGAGAGACGAGTGTGAGCGAGACCGCCCGCAAACACAAGAGTGATGCACCTAAAAAACTCAACTTCGCAGTTATAGTTTCCAGTTCATCTCGGTATCAGAAACTCAAGGCGAGAGAACCTTTCAACGATCCCTCAGGAGACTTGATTGCTGAACTTGTACAGAAGGATGGTCACAGCGTCGCTTTAAGGGAAATCTTGCCTGATGACAGAGTTTTGATCGGAAAATATGTGGGCAACGCCATAGGGTCAGAAGATGTGGACGCTATCATAGTGTGCGGCGGAACCGGAGTCAGCCTAAAGGACGTTACAATTGAGACAGTGAGACCTCTGTTAATTAAGACTCTACCCGGGTTTGGAGAGTTGTTCAGGAGGCTAAGCTTTGACGAGATCGGTTCAGCAGCCATAATGACTCGAGCCTTAGCTGGCGTCACGGATCAGGGAAAAGCTGTCTTCTGTATCCCCGGCTCGCCGCAGGCAGTTAAACTTGTCATGGAAAAGCTCATCTTGCCAGAAACTGGTCACATATTGAAACATGCCCGCGAAAGCTAGTCTGAAAGTAAAAAACTTTAAAATCACTTCTATCTAAAATATTAATTTGAAATTCGTTATAGATTGATTTTGTAAGAGTAAAGGAGATGCCCTAGCTTTGAGTAATAAAAATCGTCTTGATAGACGGAAGAAGACCATTACACGGACTTTCCGAATTAGAAAGGGCTGGGATGACGTTCTGCAGGAGGAGGCGGCGAGGCAAGGAGTTAGTGTGAACGTTTTATTGAACAAGATTCTCAGAAAATACTCCCTTTACTCTAGGTGGGCTGACCGAAACAATGACATGAGTTTGCCCCAGCAAACCATACGAGAGATTTTAAAAACAGTTCCAGTTGAGAATTTGGCTGAAGCAGGGAGAAGATCCGGAGCTTCGGATGTCATAAACATCGTGAACGCCATGGGGCTCGCGTTGGATTATGACTCCTTCGTTTACTTGATGAGTGAACACCTTGGAGGTCCACATTTTGCGAGGTGGTTCCACTGTTTCCATCACACCCAAGGAAACACGGATATCTTTCATCTACAGCACGACCTTGGACGCGGATGGAGCGTTTACCTCGAAAGATACGTTCTCGCTTGCTTGAGGGCCATGACAGACACGGATGCTAAGACAAGGGTCTACGATTACGCAGTAACCTTTGAGGTAACACGACCAAGATCAAAACCTATTGAGAAGCCACGATAAGCTGATATAATTCTCAATAGACCCTGTCTCGGTAAAAGGCCGGAACACAGTTGCTAATTATCGGCACTCTTAAAATTGTTTACCAGATCGAAAATATCACCCATTTTCTCTTGGATCTCAAGGGCGTTGAAAACAACTGCTCCTACATGATCCGCTAAAGACTCGTACTTCTCGATCGTTTTTGAGGTGAACATGTTTTCACGAGGGTCGTTCATCTGAATCAACCCTAATGTTCTGTTACCTGCTTTCATGGGGATCAAAGCCACAGATTCGTAACCACTGTAATGGCACATATTTCGTGTTCGACCTTGCAAATCTTTCTCAGTGGCGGTATCCAAAAGTTGCGTTGTACTATTGGTCCAAAAGCTTCCCTTTTCTGTGAAATACGGAAGTTTCGGGTTAAATCGTCCCTTGATGATGTTTCCGCACATACACTCCAGAAGGGGATTACCCTTCTCATCGAGAATATGGTTGCCCATATCGTCTCTTGCACAGAGACTGTTCTCCTTAAGGATGAAAAACTTTGGGAAACCCTCATGGACATAGTAAGGGTAGTCTCCATTGTTATGGAGTCTGATGCCGACACTTTGAAAACCAGATAAGGTACGTATCTCCTCAAGAATCTCCCCTAAGACCTGTTTAAGGGCGACAAAATCCTTAATTTTCTCAGGCATCTTTTGAGACTCCGATTAGACTTTTCTATTTAAAGCGTAGCTAGTAATAAAATTTGGTGTTTACAGTTGAATACAATGTGTTGCAGTGTAGACGTTCATCTTAATTGCCAATCAAGACAAATTATGTCATGAAGACCTTAGAGGCGGGCGCCATGAATAATAATGTTGCAAAAATTGAGAAGACTCACAATAAGGAAGTCGCTGAAGAAATAGTGATGCATTCTCCATTTCCTTCAGGGGAATCCATGTTGTTTCAGGTCTTTTTCTTAGTCCATGATCAGAACCAAAGTGTCGAGGTCGTAGAAACTGACCAGATAGATTTTGGGGAGATTATTCAGCGTTTACAGCGGGGAGAATCTGTTTTCATCAAATACAAAAACCCGGAAACCCTTGAATCCAGCTTGAAGAGAAAGCGAGAAGAAAAGAAACCCTGGTACTTCTATCGTTGCTGAGGAAAAGGCATGCCAAAGGTTGTTGTCAATTGGAACAGATGCAGCGGTAAGGGCACATGTATAGAGGCTTGTCCAGTCGCTGTCTTTGAGCTCCAAGAAATCAAGGAGTATCCAGAAACCCTTAAGGCGGTTCCTGTCAAGATGGAGGACTGCATTTTCTGCATGAAATGTGTTCCTGCATGTATCGAAGAGGCAATAACCATCAAGAAAGAATAAGCAGCCTCGTAGGGACAAGATGTTACTTAGCTTATGTATCGTGGCTCTTTTTGTCTGCCCGCTTCGGGAGTTCTGCGTTCACGGATTCTCTCTATCTTTTGCTCCATCTCTTCAGCTTGGCGTTCCAGCTCAGATAGCTCTATCCTGATACTCAGAATCTTGGTGAGGGTGCCGAGAACGGTTTGAACTGATCTGGGTTGTGGGACATCTAGGTATCTTATCTCACAAAGGAGACATACGCCTTCAATTCCCCGCTGCTGGGCGATGCCGATTAGGAGACCGTTTAGTCCAGTGATCTTTCCATCCCCACTGACTAGTTTAACCTCCTTTTCCTTCAAGAAATCTTTGAGCTCAAGCTGGTTCACCACCCCGAAGACCCTTGGTTTCACGTCGCGAGGATTGGGAAGTGCTGCAATGGTGTAGATCCTTTTGACGGCAAACTCCTCAGCGACATCCAAAACTTGGTTAGCCAGCTGGTGTACGTCGTTTAGGGATTGGGGCTGAATCTCCCCGCTACAAATTATCAGGTCGCCTTGTTCTCCATGCCAATAGTGAAAGTGGTGTCTGTCTTGGGTGAGTTTTCCTACGCCATCCCTGAAGTAGATGTCGTTGCTTGGGCTGCGGATTTCAGCAAACTGTTTCGCGTCTAACTGTTGGATCAGGTAGTCAGCTGACATCCTGGCTAGCATACCCATGCCAGGCCATGCAGCAATTAAGGTTGGGTTCCTGAGTGAGGGCTTTTCCTTGAAGTGTACTTCCATGCTTCAATCTCCGTTGCCGAAAATCTTCTATGTTTTTGAAGTATGAGTGGAACTTATTAATCGTTCCTAGCGTTGCTTGCTAGAATAATTAAATTTATTCTTTGAGGTTTGAGGCTTCGGCTATTATTGCAAGTTCTTTTAAACCAAGTTTCCTATTTGTTGCTTTGACCACCAAGCGTCCTAGCCAACCACAATCAGGGCACTCAAACTTCACAGGCAGCATACCCCTGTGACCCGTCATGTCTCCCTCCATTGAGCGGACTCTGCGGACTCTTGGACTCGTGCAATATGGACAGATTTGAATATCTACCTGTTTTTTCTTCTTTTTCTTTTCTGTCACAGCGCCCCGCAACCTTCAACTTGACGCTATAACCTTTTTTTATTAAATTATTCAAATTAAACCTTTCTGCGTGAATGCATTTTGAAATTTAGAGATGAATCAACTTTTTCGTTATAGCTCTACCAAGCTTAAACCACATCATTTTACCACAGCCCAATAAACTCACTCCTTTGAATCTCCACTTAAGGCAACATTATCTCCTCACTTTCGACGAATCATTGTAAGTGCGGCGAAAACTGAAAACCTAAAAGCAGTGTACAACCATAATCTTCCATCGAACTCCGGAGTGTCATTTGTTGATTTTGCAACTGCAGCGCCACCATGTTGACTTGTTGAAGCAAGAAGCAAGGAAGGTGCACCCAGTTGAGGCCTGCGCAATGCTCTTCGGAAAATTGTCTAAGAATGAAGCGCTTGTGAAAAAAGTTGAGGTTGCTCCAAACAAGCTACGATCCACTGCAAGGTTTGAAATTGACCCAATGAGGGTCGTTGCTGCTTTCAATGAGGCGGACGAAGAGGGTTTAGAGTTCATAGGTCTGTTTCATTCTCATCCAGCCCCAGCTGCCCCTTCACCGATTGACCTTAAATTCATGAAACTGTGGGGAGACGCCCTCTGGCTAATCCTGTCTTCAACTGAAGGCAACCTCGCTGCATATCAGATCAAGGACGATAAGGTAGAGGAAGCAACTATAATAATCGAATAGCAAATTCAATCAAAATGAGGAAAAAACCAAATTGTCTCCTTCAGTTGACGTAGTTGTTGTCGGGAACGGTGTTGCTGGCGTGACAGCGGCAAGCATAATGAAAGAGAAAAATCCGGAAGCAAGAGTTTCCATTTACACAGATGAAAGTCACCATTACTATCCTCGTCCCAGACTATACGAAGTCCTGTCTGGAGAAGCTAAACCCCAAGAAATCTACATGTTTTCTGAGAAGTGGTATGAAAAGAGAGGAATAAAGGTTCATCTGAACAAGAAGGCATCAAGCATTGATGTCAATAGGAAGGAACTATCGCTGGAGAATCAGTCAAGAGTAGACTATGACAAACTTCTCTTGGCAAACGGAGGCCACCCATTCATTCCCCCCATCAAAGGTGTGGAAAAGACCGGAGTTTTCACTCTACGATCCATCAGAGACTCCCTGACCATCAGAGAATTCACGAAAAAGACAAAGAAGGCCATTGTTATTGGCGGCGGGCTATTAGGTTTGGAATTCGCTGCTTCCTTGAGGAAACTGGGACAGCAGGTAGAGGTTGTAGAGATATCTCCGAGGCTGTTGCCGAGGCAACTAGATCAGGATGGAGCAGCGATTTTGAAGAATCGAATTGCATCTCGCGGCATAGACATTGTTTTAGGAGTCAAAACCGTTGAGATTTTGGGCAGAGATGCGGTTTCAGGCATCTTGCTTGACAATGGAGAGATGATTTCTGGAGATCTTGTTTTGATTTCAGCAGGGATGAGATCTAACATAGAATTGGCTTTGGAGGCTGGAATCAAAGTTAATCGAGGGATCGTGGTTGACAGTTATCTTCGAAGCAGTGCTGAGGACGTGTATGCTGTGGGTGATGTGGCGGAATTTGAAGGAAGAGTTTATGGCATAATTCCGGCTGCGTTGGAACAAGCGAGGATAGCAGCCACGAACATGCTGGGGGAGAAACAAATGATCTATACCGGAACTATTCCATCCAACACATTGGATATTGTTGGCATAGACCTAACTTCCATGGGGATAGTCAACCCCGAAGAAGACAAGTATGAAGAGGTTAAAAAATTAGATGAAGAAAACGGCGTCTACAAGAAACTAGTTTTGGACCAAGGAAAAATCGTGGGAGCCATACTCCTGGGAGACAGAAAAGGTCTCACATCAATAAAGAGACTAATGACCCAAGAAACAGACATCACCAAATACAAAGACTCAATCCTAAGAGACAACTTTGACTACAAAAAAGTAACCTGAAAGATCGCCCATGCTGTCGCATAGGCATCTTTTTAGATTCAAGTGTAACCTTTGGTAGCTTTTATTCTTCAGCGTCCTCGACGCCTTTCTCCGTGATTCTGAATCGCGTCTTACTTTCGGGTAGGTTGGGAGAGTCTATAATTGTAGCTATCCTAGTTCCTTTTCCCCCTTTCCGTAAATAGACTCTATGAGTGCAAGCGTGGGCCATGACGTTTCCGCCTGCGGGTCTGTTGGGGTCTCCGAAAAACGCTGTAGGGTTAGCTTGTACCTGATTTGTAACCACGACAGCCAAGTTGTATGCTTCTGTTAGCCTGTTCAGCTTGTGGAGTTGGCTGTTAAGTTTCTGTTGTCGCTCGGAAAGGTTTTCTCTGCCAACGTATTCGCCTCTGAAGTGGCCAATCATAGAGTCTACAACAACTAGTTTGACGTTGTTTTCTGGACAAAACTTGAAGAGGTGTTCTGTCAGCAAAGATTGATGGCTGCTGTTGTATGCTCGGGCTAGAAAGATGTTTCCCAAGGTTTCGTGGGGATCAAGTCCTAGCGCCTCAGCTATTTGGTAAACTCGTTCAGGTATGAATGTTCCTTCTGTATCGACGTAAACAGCGTTTCCGCTTAATCCTCCATTCTCTACTGAAAGCTGAACCATAACGCAGAGCGTCAGAGATATCTGGGTTTTTCCTACTCCATATTCGCCTATGAGTTCGGTCATGGCCTGGGTTTCGATTCCGCCTCCCAAGAGCTCGTTTAGGTTCTTGGAGCCGGTGGAGCACCTGAGCATGTCCTGTCTCTTTTTCCAAAGGTCCTCTGCTGTTATGAAGTCTACGCCCAGTTTTTCTCTGGCGGCGGATACAATGTTAAGGACGGTGTTGAATCCTATCCCCGTCTTTTCCGCTATCTCTTTTGGTGGGGTTACACCGATTGCTTCTGCTGTTGTGAGTCCGGCTGATTCTAGTTTGTTGGCTGTGGCGGGTCCGACGCCGGGAAGGTTTTTTAGATCATTATTTTCCATTTTAATCTCACCTTTTTTAATGGTTAGAGTGTCAGTTCGATTTTTGTTATGGAATCGTCGATGAGTTGTTTTAAGCTCTGGGGAGCAACGTATGACTAGGAAGAGGGGGGAGATCAGTGAAAGTAATTTTATTTTTTGAAGACTGAGGCAAATAAAGTAGCGAGTAAGAATAATGGAAGAACAATCGGTGATGAAATTCTGGATTAACGGTGATTGTGGCAGTTGTTTCGCTTAGTTGCTAGCCTCGTTACAGTGAGCAACTTCTCCTGTGTCAGCCCATAATCCAACTTCAATGCAATTTATGTCTCCTGGATAGACTTTGTCGAGTTGAAGAGTAACGTAATAGTAAGGAATTAATGCTAAGGGTTCTTCTCTGATGTGTGGCAATAGGCTCACGGTTACAGGTTTTTCTAGTATGGTAAACTGGGTTACTTTTTCTCCTTCTACTTCCCATGAAAAATCCTTTGCATAATCCATTGCTATGTTTATGGCTTTTTCATCTGAGATACTTATTTCAGTGCTACCTACATTGAAGAGATAATACCCATCAACAAGCGTCTCAAAAACCCCATTATCAAAACTGAGAATTACTCCCTTCGATTGGTAGTCAATGCCACTGGTTGTGTGTATCCACTGGATTTCAAAATCATTTCCTTCAGTTAATATTTGGAGTTTCATGTCGCCTACTGTTTTTTCTAGGGCTTCTACTTCATTGACTGTACTCAACATATCCCTCATTACTACCAAGTATGAAGCTCCAGAATAGTCTTGGTATCTCTGGAGAATGTCAGAAGCCATGTCAAGAACGTTAGTTGGTTGTGGTTGAGCATAAAGCGGTGCAAATTCAAGCACATCTAGAACGTATCGGGATAGTGTTTGGTTTCTAAACCTGAAATCCACGTTTATTTCACTTTGATCAGATGTGAGGGTGTATTTCAATGTCTCCTCGGCGATGCCACCGAAATCAGGAGGATATCTTAAGCTGTTATCCTCTAGTCTTGCATGATATTTTGTCATGTTAAGTTGGACTACATTTTCCAGGAAAGAGAACACCTTGTGTGTGGGTAAAACCAAATCTTTCAGTCTGTCGTTTTCCGCAGATATTCGGTTAAAATCAGTCACGATTTTATCATACTCCGTAGTTATATGGTTCAAATTTCTGAGTTGCACATAAGATAAGCCTGCCAAAATGACAACCCCGATCATGAGCACCGCAAAAAAGGATTTCCACTGCAAGGGTAGTGCTAAGGGATGTTTTGGTGTGGCAACTGGAACATCCTCAACCCCCCTCATGGCACACACAGCCGCCTCTCCAAAGGTTGATAGCCGATACGATCCATCCTCCATCTTTGATACAAGTTCTCCAAGGTTTTCGAGATGATATGTCAGGTGAGAACTGGAGACTCCAAGCGTCTCTAATATTTGGGAGAAGGTCTTTGGCTTCCCTGAGAGCATTCTAAGGATTTTTCGGCGGGCTGGATGCTTCAAAGAAGTGAACATAATCGAATATGTTTCTTCCTCTGAATTGGGCACGATTTGTCCACCAGCTACATTATAGTGAAGTATAGTAAGTAAAGTTTTCTTTTTGGTCAAGAAAGTTTGACTAAAAGATTTTCTGTGTATCACTCAATAGGTCAAGAAACCTTGACAAAAACGCTTTTATTAACTTTTAACAATAAAATGAATCATTAGAGGCTGTCAAATGGGAAAATCAGCATCAGTAATTGCTGTGAAAAAAGCAGCGCCTGCAACAGCCGGATACCTGCTACAAAAGCGTCTTCGACAGCGGAGACAACAACTTATCGCTGTGAGAAGGAAGATGATGAATGAATAAAAAGGCGTTAGTAACGGCAATAATATGACCACTTCGTTTTCAGCACGGGTCAGACTACAGTTAACCTGATAGCGGCAATTCTTCTTCCGCGCGCAAAGTCGTTTGGCGTAAACTATGTTTAATCATTGTAGGGATAAAAAAATAACTTCCGCCAAAAAAAATTAACGGCGGGTGTGTATGGGTGTTAGTGGGGGGGTAACGTAAGTCTCTCGTCATGCGCGTAAATTTGAGATATTAAGGGAGAACTAGACACGTGTTAAAAGCTATTTTGAAACTGGATTAATAAAATCGGCACGTTCTAGTTTGCCTTGTCTACTCCATTTTCTGTGGGCGACTTGTCTCTGCTGTTGATGGAAAGAGCGAAATTTTTCTCAAGAATTTCCAAATCGCTGAGAGTATGAACAAGTCGCACCGCCTGCGAACGGAAACAGTGGGCGATCGGGTTAAGCGTTGAGGAAGTGCCCGCAGATATGACCGTTATTCTGATTATCAGTCTAGAAAAATTTTATATCAAAAGTCTTTGCAGGCTCGTATGAGAAGACAAATAATTTAATCTAAAATAACAGAATGTAGCCTAAGGTCCATGTCTTGATTAACTCTGATCCAAACTACTGGATAATATCTGCTGGGGATAATGAGCGCGATTATTCTGAATTATTTCTTAAGCATGGAATTATGCTTATCGGTCCAGGGGACTATGGAAATTACTATGAAAACAAAGAAGATTACTGTAAAATGCGAGTCTATCGACTGAGGAGATTTGTAGAAGAAATCAAGCCTGGAGACATCGTGATTCTCAAGCCAGGGATGTACAAACGTGTGATTGCAGCGGGAATTGTTGAAGAGGGGCGTAATTGGATCGAGAATGAACTTGAAAACGGGTATTTTTACACCAAAGTTTTTAGTGATGTAGAAGGTTTCAGTCTTCAGCATGGACGCTATGTAACTTGGCATAAAGCGGATAAACCCCAAGAATTAGACTGGTGGCGAGGAACAATAATTCAAGCAAGGGATAAATTGCTACCGATTATCAAGCCCTTTGCCGAGGAAACATTGAGAAATCCTCTTGTAAAGCCCAAAAGAATTCCAAAACTACCTACATCCACAACAAATGTGGACTTGATAGACAAACTGATTCTTGAAGGGTTTAGCGAAACTCAAGCTATCCTTTTCGTTCATGAATTCTCCAGAATTCGTCAACTTGGCAAATGGTATGAAGAACAGATTTATGAATCGGGTGTGGATCTTAGCGAACATGAAACAATTACATTTCTCATCGTTCCACTTCTTTTAGCTCTTGGATGGTCTGAAAAACAACTGAAGATTGAGTGGGAGCAAATAGACTTAGCATTTTTCGAAAAAGACTACGCCGATACAGATGAACCAATGATGATCTTGGAAGCTAAGAAGAAAACCAAACCACTTCAACAAGCGGCGAAACAAGCTCGGCATTATTCACAAAAATATCCTAACTGTAAGAAGCTCATAGTGTCCAATGGAATCAAATATAAGCTATACAAGAAGATTGATAGCGCATGGAAATACAAAGCCTTTCTAGATATACTTAATCCGTTTGAAAAACACCCTTATGACCACAATATTGATGGTGCCCCCCAATTATTAGCTGACCTACGAAGCTGATCTTTTGAAGTCACCCCAGTTGCGAATGATAACGAGGTGTGTTCGGTTTAAGGGGATGGGACAAAATGCATTGTTTATACATCCAATATAGAGTATCTTAAAAGGAGTAAGACACTATAAATATGCGCGCATGCACCCTAACTACTAACGTCTTTCGTTAGAATTCCTGAATCTTGAGCTGTAACGCTAGGATTTTTTTGTGACGTGGCAGTTATTCTGAAGACCCGAAATTCATTGCCATTTTGAGGATTCCATGTTGCCCATAACGTTTTGGTAGTGCCCCATAAGAGTAAGTACAAATTTGTATTCACACTTAACGGCAGAGTAAAGGAGTCCTTTGCTGGTATATAGATTCGTTCCTCATTCCAAACCATAGCATAATAATCCTGATAATCTACTTCATCCCTAATCCAATAGCTTAAAGCTTGGTATTCTGATAAAATCCCATCAACATCAACTTTGGCACATATAACATCATCAAAATTCTGATTATTGAATAAGGTTACCTCAAAATACGTTGGTTCTTCACTCAAATGAATGCGTTTAGGGTTAATATCTACTGCTAAGCCGCCTTCAGGTATCGAAAGGTAAGTTGGTTGATAATCAACTTGTAAAATACAAGTTGCACTTTCGTCGAAACCAGTGGTTTTTGATGTTACTTTTACACGAAACGTATCCGTTCCCAAAAGGCACGGTTGGTCAAGTGGATTAAGTCTATTCACAGTGAGGGTTGTTGTAGTACCTTGATTGGGGCCTATTGTCAACTCGTTTTCATATACTAAATCATATTGGCTATCCGTAGTAAAAACTCTTGGTAAATGCGCATTCGCACGTGAAAATCTGGGTAAAACTTCAAGCTCATAAGTATCTGATATTGATGCTGTGTTTGTTACAGTTATAGAATATGAAACTGACGAACTAGTTCCTATATCCATATACTGATTGTATGGAGAAACTGTAATCGTAGGCGCTGAGGGGATACCCGGAATTTCTATTCCATGAAGTGTATAAACATCAAAAACGTGCTCAAGCGTCCAATGGTCTTCTTCGAAAAATCCCATAAACAAATCATAAATATCCCAAATATGATCCCTAACACCATCAGGATTATAATTACGCAACATATTAAAAATGGTTGTGAAGGACCTTGAAACATTATCATCATCTACATAAGTATACATACTTGAATCATCATTGGGAGTACGCTGCCCTCCTCCTATCAAGTAGATTTTGCCGTTAACAACATTTGCGTCCAAAGCATGTCTAATTGTAGGCATTGATGTTTTTGTTTCCCATGTATCGGTGGATGGGTCATAGACTTCGTTTACATTAGTATAGTTATAATCGCCTGTTGATCCTCCAATTACATATATTTTGTTTTCAACAACAGCTATTCCAAAACTACTCCTTGGAGTTGGCATTGGCGTCTTTGTAGTCCACGAGTTTGTTGATGGATCATAATCATAATTAATTCCACTATAAATTGCGAATATCTTCCCGTCTACAACAGCAACCCCAAGCCAAGCTCTCGCCGTAGGCATAGGCTCCATTGTTGTCCAAGAATCCTCGGTTGCACTAGCAATCTCAGTGTTCGGAAGAGCAACAATTGGAAAACAGAGAATCAGCAGCAGAATGAGCGTTGCCCTTTTTTCTCTCATCATGGGCACCAATAATACCTAATTTAATTATCATCAAAAGCTTTTTTGTCAAGAAAACTTGACAAAAACGGTAATGCAAAGTAATTTTTTTAGTCAAGAAACCTTGACTAAGATTTGCTCACGCATTTTAAATAGGTCAAGAAACCTTGACAAAAACGCTTTTATGCCGTATTCAGAATATAATGAATAAAGAATAAGCGAAATTAGAAAATCTTGCGCGAGGGAACAATGTGATTGAGATCGGGCAAGCCTCGATAAATAAAGGACCTATGTTTATTATGGTTTGGCGGTGTACTCACGGCTGTAATCTCAATTGCATGTATTGCAGTTTTAGAGGCGGAGACCTTCCGAAGCGTCCAGGCCCTGACGAAATAGATGTAAAAGGCGCATTGCACGTAGTAGATGAAATATATGACTTCGGGGCTACTTGGTTTGGATTGAGTGGCGGCGAACCATTAACACGCGGAGATATTTTTGAACCAATCCGTTACGCAAACCAATTAGGTATGAACGTAAGCCTGATTACAAACGGTCTTTTTGTTGACGGAGAGATTTATAACAGGCTTATAAAAGAAGACGTTTTAACATCCATTAGTTTGGATGGTCCTGAGTTAGTACAAGATAAGCTTAGGGGAAAGGGTGAACATAAGCAAGCATTAGCTGCAGTTCAAAAGCTATCAAAAGTAGGACTCCTCGATTGTCTGGTTACAACAGTTACAAAACTTAACCTTAAAGAAATGGATTACCTAGTCGATGTAGCCGGCGAATATAATGCCAAACGCTTAGTTATTCACAACTACGTTCCAGTAGGAAACGGAAAATACAACATTGAACTTGCTCCTTCGCCTGAAGAATACGAATGGCTGTGGAACCATGTCTACGATTTGTATCAAGAGTACAAAGGGAAAGTCGATATCAAAGTGTATAGCCCCTTCTACGCTCGTGTAGTCAGAGAGCGGGGAATGCCTAATTTCTGGGATTGGTACGTCAACGATTTTCTGGGTAAATGTAGTATAGATGGTCACTATGTCAGCATATCTCCGAATGGAGACGTAAAACCCTGTGGATTCAATGAACACCTGAAATTGGAGAACCTGAAAAATAAAAGCCTCAGAGAAATCTGGGACGACCTACAACATGACGAATTCTATCTGAAGCTCAGGGATAAACGCAACCTCAAAGGCAGATGCGGAGTATGCGAATACCGTGAAATATGCGGCGGCTGCAGAACAAGAGCCGAATATTACACTGGAGACATCTTTGAATCTGATCCCGCATGCGCCTATATCCCAGAAGTCTTACGTTAACTCCCATTTTTTCTTCACAACCAACCGATTCTTGAAAGCTTACCTAAAAGAGACAATAAAGCGATAACTTTACAGAACTCCCTACAAAAAAGTATATTTACTTTTGTTTACTTACAACCCTTCCAACCTGATGTTGATTGAATATAAAAGCGGAGAAGGCGTGGTTGACCCATGGTTTTGAAGGCTAACTATAGGCTTCGACGGTTTAAGCCCTCTGATTTAGACTGGGTAATTCGAATAAACCGAGAATGTCTTCCCGAAAACTACACCACCCTCTTTTTCATGAATTTATACAAACGCTTCCCAGAAACATTCATCATCGCTGAAACCAACGTAGAGATAGTGGGCTACATTATGTGCCGCATCGAAACCGGAATTCCAAGTTTTAAAATGCTGGGAATAACAAGGAAGGGCCATGTGATCTCCATCGCTGTCTTGCCCAAACATCAGCGGAAAGGAATCGCTCAGGCGCTTATGCAGGAGACGATGCAAGCCATGGCAAGCTACAAGGCAAAGGAGTGTTACTTGGAGGTCAGGACAAGCAATTTACCCGCTATTGAGCTTTACAAGAAATTGGGATTTGAAATCACACGTACAATTAGAAACTACTATGCAGACAAAGAAGACGCCTTTGTCATGGCAAAGCAACTACACCTTTCTATGAAATAAACAAAAGCATCTATTGTTAACTTCAATCATGTTTTCCTTTTGTTGCATGACCTAGCAATTAGGCACAGCATTTTTTTCCTGAAATAGAAATGCCCGAGATGGGTCGAAGCCGAGGCAGACCAACAAAGCATAGCCAGCCATCCAGTTGTCAGCAACAACCCGCCTCAGTTGATGCAATCACACGAGACAGACTATAGTCAACTACTGGGCAACCAACCGTGCCTAGCCGACCTATCCAAGCGTGCTCCCCAAATCGGGCAATCGGGTATATTGGATTTGTAATCTATATATGTTATCAAAATGAGAGTTGGCATAAGATTGGGTAAGGAGAGCGATTTTTGACAGATTCTTTTGCAGCTATCAACATTAGTTTGAATTTTTGGTCTGTGAATATATTAAGCATATAAAAGGAATGGGCTATTAAAGCGCATTTCACTCTTTCTTTCCTGTAATTTTTCACGTAGCCGAATAAAACAGGTTATGTTAAGGCTACAATTGAGCTGAAAGACAGGGGACAGCAGATTTATCTGCAGTTTTCATCATTGTCTCAAAATATGCCAAAAGAAAGAAAGCAAAAGAAGGCAACGAGCAGCAAAGAAATTTCAGTCGAAGAATATCTGAGACAGTTGCCTCCCCCTCCTGAAGAACATACACATGAGTTGAATATGGAGAAACGCCTCAAGCGCCTGATTGAGAAACAAGAGAAGACGAGATGAATACAGTCAACCACCATGAACCATCGGAACCAAAACAACTTCCTCACAGTCTTTGACTTCAGTCTCAAGCCCTTGTAACGCACTTATCTCCTTCCCTCCCACGAGAATGAGAGAGTTTTGTCTGGGGTCCTCAAGCTCTGAATCAAGTAAGGCTTGCTTGAACTCGGATGAAAAATTTTCCGTAAGCTTCATTATGACTTTTCTGACGGTTACAGGTTCCACCAGCTTCACCTGAAAGCGTTTTTTGCCGGAAAGCCGTTGGAATATTCCTAAAAACCTAACTTCTACATTAACAACCATAGCTATCTCTCATAACTGCGGAGGGGTTTCGCCTCCGAAAAGCTCCACTATCTCCGATGCGAATTCAATTATATCGCTCACCTGAGCCAGTGTCTTTTCGTTATCCGATGTGGGGTTATGTGCCAATTGTTGGAGGGTTTTTTCGATTTCGACGAGCAAGTTCAAAATCGGCTCTTTAACATCCTGTCCTGTGTGGAGGGTCTCATGGACTATCGGCACGATAAAAGCGGGATCCCCCAAACTATAGTAAATAGATGCTTGGGCTTTCGTCAAGGCTTCCATGATAAAACCTGCCGCCATGTAAGGCGTTTTTTTAGCCGCGGTCAACTCTGCCTTTGCTTCTCTGAGATAGCGTATAGCCCAGCCTTTTCGAAAACCATCAATCGTTGACAATCCGATTGCCTCTTTCTACCCGCCTGTTCAGTTATTCATGAGATACGTAAGTGATTAAAAAAGATTTGACAGAACTTAACGAAAGAAGGAACTAACATTCATCTTCGTAAAACTCCTTTATTCCTCAGCTTCGGGAGCTTCAGAACCATGAATCATGCTTGCCAATCGGGCGGTGTAACCAGCTACCCTGTTTCTTAGTTTCGTTGA
Organism: Candidatus Bathyarchaeum sp.; assembly: GCA_020344315.1. Classification (GTDB taxonomy): domain Archaea; phylum Thermoproteota; class Bathyarchaeia; order Bathyarchaeales; family Bathyarchaeaceae; genus Bathyarchaeum. The sequence goes on along the minus strand of CP070820.1, from coordinate 82,038 downwards.
CGAAATGTTGGTGAGGGCATCCACAAGTTTTTTGTTGTTTTCAAAATCCGCTGTAAATTTGCCTGGATACCGCTCTAACAGCTCTCTAGCTATCCTCTTCACCTGCTCAGTTCGCACTTTCCCCAAATCTCATCCTGTCCTCCATGTAAGCGGTTCCTTCACTTCTTTAGACATCAATCCCCTCATCATGCCTTTTATCCCTTACGCCTTCCACTCCAAAAAACTCTGTGAAATTCTTGAAAATCTGGTCGGCAACTTCACTTTTCTCCTTTCCCTTAAGCTGAGCTATGGCTTCAACTACCGTGGGAATGAAAGCAGGCGTAGTCATCTTACCTTTAAATGGACCTCTGAAACGGACAGGTCCATCCGTTTCTGTCATAAGATTCGTTAAGGGTATGCGCCTAATGACCTCGCGGATGCCCGTTGAAAATATTGAGGGCGGGCCTTCGGTGATGTAGTATCCGTGGTCTACGATTTTTGATATTAGGCTGTGGGGTTGGCTGAACCAGTGCAGCAGAACTTTTTTGATTTTGTAGGATGGGAGAAGGCTCACAATCTGGCTTGTGGTTCCTCTAGAATGTATTATTATGGGTAAAGATAATTTTTCAGCCGTGGACATCAGTTTGTGGAAGACCTGCATCTGGGTTTCTGTGGGTTCTCCGCTTCCCGAGTAGCTGGAATCTAATCCTATCTCCCCAACAGCAACTACTCTTTCCCTGTTCTCTCCATTTTGGTGAATCAGATTGATTGTCTCTTGTAATTCGTTGGCGGGTAGGTTTTTGGTGTTCCAAGGATGAATTCCTAGAGCAGCGTATACCTGATCAGGATATTCCTCAGCTAACCGAAGGCTTTGATGACTTGTCTCTAAGTCCATGGAATTTGAGACCAAAGCAATAACGTTTGATTTTTTCGCGTCTTCTATCATTTCTCCAACTTTCTGTACGTAATCGCTGTCTGAAAGGTGAATGTGAGCGTCAACGAATTTCATGGTCAACACTATTTTTGTTTTTATCTCTTGACAGGTTTCCTTGGAGCTAAAAATCTTTCTGCTAGTTTAGTTCAGCCACCAGTCTCTCCAAAGTTTCCTTTACTCGAAGAATGTGTTGTAACGTTTCTTCTGAGCCTTCAAATTTTCTCGTTGTCTCTTTACATTGTCTTAGAACATCTTGGAAGGCTCTTCGGCAACGAAATCTCTCCAATTCCTCACCGATCATCTTGTTCCATGGAAGAGGCTTAAAAGACAAGCGCTTCAACGAACAAGACTATCCTGAACAGACTAGAGTGAAAGTAAAAGTAGCAAACTTCAATTAACTGGCTTTTCTGTAACGTTGCAACTGAATTGTTGAGTAAGAAGACTTTTTTTGGTTAAATTTCTAGCTACTGTAACTGTCATGTTCACTCCGGTTATTATAGGCGAGTCTGAGGACCTCTCCGCTTTGCCACGACCTCCATTTTGTTGTGTTCCACATTGCTCTTTTTGCAGCTGCGTGAAAAAGCTAGATTTTATGAAAGTTTATATTTTGGGCTTTTCACTAGGGTTTTTAGGTGGATGGTATGAGTGAAACACTAGATGACCGGGTGAAAAAAGCTCTTGATGAAGTGAGACCTCAATTGCAGGCTGATGGTGGAGACATAGAATTCGTTGGATTTGATAACGGTATTGTGAAAGTGAAACTGAAGGGATCATGCAGCGGATGTCCAATGTCAACAATGACCCTACAATGGGGCGTCGAAAACTTCCTCAAGAAAAGGATACCCGAAGTAGTCAAGGTAGAGGCAGTTCAGTAGCTAAACCACCAGAGATTTTTGGATTTTGTTATCTATTCTGTCTCAGAAAGACATTTTACTTCATGCATCAGAATGCGCGCGCATGTAAGGACTAAGCTGTTTAGTGGCTAATTTTCGTTTTAAACTGTTCCATACTTTTCATGCCTAGCAGGTGTAAATTTCCTACATTTACTCTCTTGAGGTGTTTCTTGGCTGATCTGTAGCATTCTGCTGCCTGTTCTAAAGATGTGGTAGATAGATCAGCCATAAGGAAGTCTGGATGAAAAACCAGCAGGCTATATGGGATGTCTGGATCGAAACCTGCAATAAACTCTGCGATCTGTTCAACTTCAATGGAATCCACGTATCTAGGAACCAGGAGAGTGGTTGCCGTCAGCATTGGAAGGCCCGGTCTCTGAGGATAGAAGTCCTGAGCGACCATCTTAAAGTTCTCGTAAGCTCTCTCATTTGAGACCCCGCTAAGAGCAATACTTAGGGTAGAATCAAAGCATTTAAAGTCAAACTTGATGTTTCCCCCGCTCACTAAAGCAAGCTCTGCAGCTTTGCGGACAAGCTTGGGATTTCCACACCCATTCCACTCAAAACATATCCGCAGTATTCTTTCAGGCAATTCATCCAACACCGCTCTTGAAGCCTTAAGTGCAAAGGGAAGTTGAGGTTCTGGAGATCCTCCGAAGAAACACACACAGGAGATACGCCTATTGCTTCTAGTCTTTTCGACGAGCTCTTCCACAGTAACGGCTTCTCCTGACAAAAAGTTCTTGTGGGACGAGTTCTGGCAGAAGAGACAATCAAAGTTGCAACCATAAAAAAAGACAGCTAAATTATAGTAACCATATTCAGGTCCTGGCTTGTAGGTATATTCTGGATATCCAGAGCTCGTTCCGGCGGGACAGAACCACGCGGCACAACAGTTCGTCACTTGACTGTCTAAATATGAATGTAAGATTCCAATTTTTGGGCTTGTCAGCGACTCCAGTCGTCCATTAACATTTCTTTTGAGACCACAGTAGCTATTCTCTCCGTTCCCTATTCTGCACTCGTTAGCACAGATGTTGCATAGGATTCCCTCTGGGCTTCTAGGAGGAGTGGTTAGCAAACCATAACGAGATCTTGCCTTTGCATGCGCTTCCCTTATGTAAGGTAGAGAATCTTCAGGTCTTTCACGTAGACACTGCACACAAATCTTCAAAGATTCTGCAGTAAGCTTAGATTTCTTGCCGCAAACTCTACATTCACTCCCACGACTTTCGGTTTTCCTTTTAAACGAAGGAGAAATCAAGATGACAAAACCCTAGCAATATCTCTTAATCAGTAAACAAATATCGTTATCTAATATTTGAAAAATCTCCTTTTTGTAGAGATTCACCTTCTCGTTGCAGAGGCTACAGAAATGGTAAGAGCTAAAATCCCTTCACCACATAATAATTTCTATGGAGAAACCGAAACATGAAGGTTAAGATCAACGAGACTGTTTTAGAATTGACTCAGGGAGACATAACAGACCAAACCACAGACGCCATAGTTAACGCTGCAAACGCTGCATTACAGATGGGCGGCGGGGTCGCAGGAGCCATCAGAAGAAAAGGCGGACCAAAAATCCAAGAAGAATGCAACAAAATAGGAGGAACCCATGTAGGCGGAGCAGCAATAACAACAGGAGGAAACCTGAAGGCAAAATATGTGATCCACGCCGTGGGTCCGAGACACGGAGAAGAACACGAGGATGCGAAACTGAAAGATGCAACCCTGAACTCCCTAATTTTGGCTGAGCAAAAGAATCTGAAGAGCATAGCCTTCCCTGCAATAAGCACAGGAATCTTCGGTTTCCCGAAAGACCGGTGCGCCACCATAATGCTCTCAACCGCAATAGCGTATCTGGAAGGTCCAACAAACCTAGAAAAAGTAGTTTACTGCCTTTACGACCAGAAAACCTTCGAAATCTTCAAAGGCATTCTCCAATCTCTGACCCAGAGACGCTAAGCCATCGCTTCGAGCCATTTTTTGCGGTCTTCAATTATGTAATTCAACGTCTTAGATTCCAAACTGAAACTGATACTCAGCTTTCATGGAATGACAATAGGTTCCTTGTAAACAGAGAAAATTGGATTAAACGTGAAAAGAGGGAAAATTACGGTTTAGAAGAGAATGAAAGACTTAAATACTGCCTTAAAGAAAAAAGACGCTGCGAAGGGGTTTACTATGGGGAAATCTGAATTATCTGTAGCTCCAATGCACAGAATATGCAAGAAAGCGGGAGCGAGCAGAGTAAGCGAAGCAGCCGCGAAAGCGCTGGCAAACCAATTGGAAGAAATCGGCATCAAAATAGCTAAAGAAGCCATCGACTACGCAATGCACGCTGGACGAAAAACCGTTAAGGCAGAAGACATTAAGATAGCCTCAAGAAAAGTCCTAGAAAAGTAAACAAGCGCAACTCCCTTTTTTCTTGAAAGAGGCAAAACCACAGCCTCCAATCGTCTAGTGAAAAGCTTCATTTTTTCTGCATAAATGTGCGGCAAAATATAAAATAAAGCAGGAACACAACAATTAAAATAAAAACCGTTCTGATGGGGGTGTCCTAATTCTAATCCTAACAACATGGAATTGGTTTCAGATACTCTGGAGGGAGTTAAGGGAATTAAGTGAAGGAGTTAACATCTCTATGACTCTAAATTTATTTGTATCAAGGTCGCTCGGTCCTACGGAGCTTGTGGTCGGGTGGCTTCTAGGCTAACATATTGAAGAGGAATAAATCGTGAAAAGAATAAAATTGTTGGCAGCGGGAATGTCAGCAACAGTCGCCGTTGTTTTCCTTATTAATTTAATCTTTGGTTTTTTAGCATTGGCTCTCTTAATACTCCTGACATTTTTTGAATTTGAAAGGAGAGAGACCGAACTTAAGGAAATTGGCGATTACATTAACATGGAAATTTTCGGCTACCTTAGCAATCATTCGTTTTCGATTGGTGTGGTATTCACAATTATCGGAATGTCTCTTTTGTCTCCAGCATTTTTGATTAAGGATGGATGGGCGTATTGGCATGGATGGCAAAAAGGAATCTCCAACATTCTACTGTCTCTTCAACTTCGACTTTTCTTGATTGCCATCTTATTCTTAGCGGTTGGTCTTATCTTGACTAACAGAGATTTGAAAGGCAGTGGGAAAAGTTGAAGATTCGCGCAAGAACAAAAGAACATTTTTGGATAATCGGTTTGTCGGTAGTGATGGTGGGCGGTTTCTTCATCGGCTTATTTATGCTGGGTAATGAAAGATTTTTTTTCTTCGAGAATTTAAATCCATATACTCCAGGTTTTTTAATCATCAGTCTGGTTGCATTAGATTTCGGCGTTCTGTTTGCTCTTATCCCTTTATACGCCTCCGAAGGAAGGAAGAATAACAAAACCAAGAAAAGAATCGTGCTAATTTTAGCGATTATTATCTTCCTGATTCTGCTGGGATATTTGCTGGCAACTAAGGCTGAGTGGACAGTCGAGGCGTGGATCATCGAAAATTCTGACGAATTCTATACAATCTTCGGCACCTTTACCATTACCAACTACAATGCTTTCCTTGCATCCCTGCTTTCGTTCGGCATTCTTGTTCTTCCATTTGCCATTGCTGAGTCAGGAATTCTCGATAATTATCCGAATGAACCGCCGGATCCTGACGTGGAGCGACGCTAACACTCTAGTTTACGTGTTTCTGCGTTTATCTGCAGAAAAACTTTATATTCTAGATGAAAGTGCAGTAGCTAGAAATTTAGCACATAAGAAGGAAGGATTTGTATGGCATATTTAACTACACAAGCGGGACAACCCGTTCTCATTCTTAAAGAGGGAACAGCTCGCAAACGAGGAAGAGACGCTCAGACAAACAACATTATGGCTGCCAAAATAATCGCCGAAGTTTTGAGGACCACTTTGGGACCTCGGGGCATGGACAAGATGCTTATTGACGGCTTAGGAGACATAACCATAACTAACGACGGCGCCGCTATCCTCGACGAAATCGACGTGCAACATCCAGCAGCAAAGATGATGGTGGAAATTGCGAAGACCCAAGACGACATGGTGGGCGACGGAACCACCACCGCCGTAATCTTAGCAGGAGAGCTTTTAGGGAAAGCCGAAGAGTTACTGAATCAGAATATCCACCCAACGGTTATTGTGAGAGGATACAGAAAAGCTGTCGAGAAGGCAGTGGAAGCCTTGGACGGTTTGGCAATAACTGTTGATCTTGAGGACCGTGCAACCCTGAAGAAGGTAGCCATGACATCTATGGGAAGTAAGGCTGTGGGTGCTGCCCGGGACCATCTATCTGAAATCACTATTGACGCAGTAAAGCTGGTAGCTGAGAAACGAGGCGAAAAAATGGTAGCGGACATTGACAACATTCAGAGAGTTAAGAAAGAGGGAAAGAGCCTCTACGATACTCAACTCGTTAAAGGCATAATCGTCGACAAAGAGATTGTTCACGCAGGAATGCCAAAACAGGTAAAAAACGCAAAAATCGCTCTCCTTGATTCACCACTAGAAGTGGAGAAAACCGAGTTCTCAGCCGAAATTAGGATAAGAGACCCCACTCAGATGCAGGCCTTTTTGAACAAAGAAACAAGCATGCTCAAGGAGATGGTTGACAAAGTCAAAGCCTCAGGCGCAACAGTTCTCTTTTGCCAGAAAGGAATCGACGACATGGCTCAGCACTTCCTAGCCAAGAAAGGCATCATAGCAGCACGCAGGGTCAAGCAATCAGACATGGAAAAACTAGCCAGAGCCACCGGAGGAACGGTTATCTCAAAATTAGATGATTTGAAGGGTGAAGACTTGGGAAAAGCAGGACTGGTGGAAGAACGTAAGGTGGGGGATGATAAGATGATCTTTGTGGAGAAATGCAAAGAACCCCGGTCGGTTGCGATTCTTATCCGTGCTGGTCTCGAAAGAATGGTGGATGAGGCGGACAGGGCTATGAATGATGCTCTATCCGTGGTTGCTGATGTCGTCGAATGTAACAAGATTGTTGCTGGAGGCGGAGCAACAGAGAGCGAGATCGCAAAAGTTCTTCGTTCCTACGCAACAAAGGTTGGCGGCAGGGAACAACTTGCCATAGAAGCATTCGCTGATTCGATAGAGATCGTGCCGAAGACACTGGCTGAAAACGCTGGCTTAGAGTCTATAGATATCCTTGTCGGCTTGAGGGCAGCCCACGAAAAGAAGAAAGGCCACCTGATGGGCGTAGACGTTTTCAAAGGCAAGATAGTCAACACCTACGATAAGGGAGTCATTGAACCTCTGAAAGTTAAGGAGCAGGCTATGAAGTCAGCCGCGGAAGTTTCCTCCATGATCTTACGAATCGACGACGTGATCGCCTCAACGAAACCCAAAGAAGGGCCTCCTCCGGGCGGAATGCCGCCAGGCTACTGAGAATAAGCTGTGAAACATTCTCCCCTTTTTCTATTTCTTCTCAAAAATAGGTTCATTACGTAATCGTATGCATCTGTGCAGGGTTCTATGGATAGTTTTCCGTAGTTGATAGAAAGGGATTTTATTCTTGAGTCTTGTAGAAAAACTAATTTACTTTCGGGATAACATTCACCTTGGTTTAAGAGGCGCTGAACCAAATAACCTAGAACATGTATGACCTTTAGAAACTCGGTGCTAAAGGCGTTACAGGTGAGAGGATAAAACATGGGGCAGGAGATTAACGAGCCAATCACTTTAGGCGTTGACCTTGGAGGCACCAAGATAAAGGTAGCGTTAGTAGATTGCAGCGGTCGCCTCTTATCGGTTCATAAATCTCTCACCCACCCCGAAAAGGAACCAAAAAGGGTCATCGCCGACATCCTAGCAGGTGTAGAGGGCTGCCTCAGCAAAGCAAATCAAGAAGCCAAAGCTCTGGGAATAGGCATAGCCGCGCAAGTGGACTTGAACGGAGTTGTCCACGGTTCTCCAAACCTAGGATGGCGAAACATTCCATTAAAGAAAAAAATGAAGGAGAAGCTTGGAATGCCGGTGATTGTAACCAATGATGTTCGTGCAGCTACTTGGGGCGAATGGCGCTTCGGTTCAGGAAGAGGTGTTGACTATCTAGCTGTTCTTTTTGTGGGTACAGGCGTAGGCGGGGGAGTCATAAGCGGTGGAAACCTCCTAGGGGGTTGCACCAACACTGGTGGAGAGTTGGGGCACACTATAATTATTTATGATGGACGAAAGTGCCACTGCCCTAACAGAGGTTGTTTGGAAGCTTACGCTGGGGGGTGGGCAATCGCTGAACGAGCCCAAGACGCAGTTAATAACGAGCCAAAGGAGGGACAACAACTGACATCTTTGGCAGGCAGCGTTGAAAAAATAACGGCGGCTACTGTTAGCCAAGCTTACCGGCAAGGCGACTCGCTAGCTCGAAGACTGGTGGAAGAGACTGGTCGATACCTAGCTGCCGGAGTAGTAAGTATAGTAAACGCCTTCAATCCTTGCCGTCTAGTCCTCGGCGGCGGTGTCATTGAGGGGATTCCTGAGCTGGTTCAGATGGTGGAAGATATTGTTCGAAGGAGAGCGTTAGAGGCTGCTGTTGAAAAGTTGGAAATTGTGAAGGCTGCGTTGGGGGGTGATGCAGGAGCAATTGGGGCAGCTGCTTTGGCCCAAGAATTAGTAGATAACGCTCCATGAGTTGGTCTGTAAAAGGCACCCAGTCTTCGGCTAAACCTATCTTTTCATCTTTGCAGGCAAAAGGTTAAAGTTCATCCAAGTAAAAGTGTGTCAAGAGGTAATCATCAGATGGGTGTCTTAGCTTACGTGTTGATCACGCTTAATCCGGGTACCGAGAAGGATATACTGGAAAAAATTTCATACTTCAAAGAAGTCACAGAGGTAAGTATGATGTATGGTGAATACGATGCTATCTTGAAATTGCAAACTGAAGATCTTGAACTTTTGAACGAGTTCCTAACCGATAAATTGAGGGTTTTACCTGATATCTTTCAAACAGCCACTTTAATAGTGGCTAAAACTCACCTAAGTAACCGTTGACACCTATGGCCTATTTTATAGGAGTCCACAAGCGAATTTTCATATTTTTTGCTTATATGAAAACGTATTGACTTTGAGCTTCTTCATTTGTTTGGACAGCCTTTTTTATTTCCTTGAAGTAGTTTAGGGCTGTTCTTCCCCTTTCTGTTATGGCATAAGTGATCTTTTGCACTTTTCTTTTACGTAATATCTGTTCTTCAACGAGGTTCTGCTGGCCTAAGAAATCTAAGAATTGTTTTAGAACAGTACAGTTTACGTTAGATTTGTACATGATATGGGTTAGTTTCAAAGGTCCGTACTGACCTAAAACCCTGAGGATGTCAATATAAATTTCCAGTTTGGATCTTCTTGAGTCCCTCTTCAAAGTTTTCACCTTGTTATTCAACTTCGGAGTCAGAATACGTATTTAGATGTTAAGAATTCAAAATAAATATCCAAAATACACAACTTCCCAAGTTAGACCAAAAACCTGACAGTGTTTTCAAATCGGGCCTTAATCAAAAAAAGATATTATGAGCGTGGGTTTCGTAGCCGGTGTTTAACGGTCTTTTCTGTTTCTATATGTATTAGGCGATGTTTTTTGCCGCAGATGGGACATGACCAAACCTGCCCAGTGTCCACTTCTTTTTTGGTTGTCTTTGTCATCTTCTGTTCTTTCTCTTTCAGCTTCTCTTCTGGCGTGGATTTGGAAATCGACCATGCTCGTTCAAGTATAAAGAGGGTTACGATTGCTTTTTCGTTTTCTCGCTTGCACAATGTAACTAGGTGTTTGCCGGGTGCTCTCTTTCCAGTTGCTTCTTCATAGGGTTTAATCGTATAGTTCTCGCTGATGATGGGTGGAACTTCTTCGATGCTGGAGACGATCTTTCGCTTTAGCTTATCATTTTCATCCGCTTGTGTTAAGGAAAGGACGTCGTAGAGCATGCCCTCAATATTGCTTTCCTGAAAAACCATGGTTTTTCCTTCTAACTGTGCGTAGAGGATACCTGCAGGGCATTTCACAGCCTTGACTAAGATCTTTCCTAGTTCTTTGTCTTTGCACAGTTTAAAGAGCCAATCACCTGTGAGGAAGTCTTTTACTCTGTAGAAATTCACTTCGCCTTTTCTCATCTGGCGCAAGCTCATGTCGTACCAAGTATCGTCTGGGCGTGTTTCAATTCGCCTAACCTTGATGTATTTCAGAAACTGCAAGAGCCTACACTATCCATACTAGATTTTTTCATGTTAAGGTTTAAGATTTTCGTGAGATACCTTCATTGCTTGTGTGTATTATTTTGTGGGTCAAATTGCATTCAGGAATTTTAGTGCTCTACTTTTTTTGGTAATGTTTTTGCTTGTTCAATCCAATCTTTGACGTTATTTAAGGTCGGAGTTCTCCGTACAAGTTTTTTTGCTTCGTTGATGCCGACGATTGTAGCGTGAAGGTTTTCGGGGTTTCTTCGGGCAAGCTCAACAACGGTGTCAACACCTGCCTGTTCTAGGAGGTCTGAATATTCTTCGCCGATGCCTTTTATTCTGAAGAGGTCAGCTCTGTTAACCCATTCCAGAATCAATCTCTCTGCAATACCCGTTTTTTCAGCAAGCTCCTTTCTTCCTTTCTTAGTTGAACCTGCTTCCAGCAGGTCGTCTGTCGTCTTGATACCTTTGTCCCTAAGCTTCTTGGCATAGGCTGGTCCAATTCCTTCAATTTCTTCGACACTTGCATAACGTGGGGATACTACCTTTATGGCTGTGGCTTCTTTTATTTTGACGACTACTTCTTTTGGGCCTTGCATTCTATGGTATAGCATCTTTGCTATGGTAAATATGATCCAGATGATGATTCCGTAGATTACTCCGTTTATGATGCCTTCGGCTAATGCTGCATAATCAGTTTGCGTTATATCGGTGATGTATTCTTGAACTATCCAGTCTCCAAGCGGAAGACTTATGCCCGCAAGCGAAATCAGAAGAAACAGAACGAAGACTATGACAAAAACAACTGCACCTATCATGTTTTCACATCCTTAACCAACTATACTCCCGTAGACTTTTTAAAACCAACGATATGCTTGCACGGAAAACGGTTAACGAAGGTAATTTCCCTCAAAAAAAGGGGAGGTGCGGGAGACATCTACTTTGGTCAATTAAAAAGCTTGACTCTAAATCAATATGTTTAGAATGTATTTACACTTCAGAAGTCTTTTTATGAAAACAAAACTTTGTACGAGCCATGAAGCATATTAAGCTCTTTTGGACCGTAGGCTGCTGGATATCAATGTTTCTTCTTTCCGTGTATCACACCATTATCTGCAATTATGGGATGGCTTCTCCAGTGTGGTATGCCACCGTCATAACTTGGATGACTGGAGTAATAGCACTCTCCTCACTAGTGAAAACGAGTGACTTTTAGGCATATCAAGCCCGCCTAGCGTTCTACCTCAATCAAAACAATACTTTCGTAGGGAACCTTAACTTGGGCAGCAACCTTTGCCTTCAAGTTCATCTCATCAAACGCAGTAAGAGTTCTGTTTACGTCAGAACGAGAGGATTGAACAAGCTGGATTCGACCTCCATCCACTAAGAAGTTGGGGGCATCCATCACGAAACGGTCGATAATCTTTCTTCCATCTTGTCCTCCTGCCCATGCCTTCCCTATCCAGCTTCTCTCTTCATGGGGTTCAGAGGGAAGGTAGGGCGCGTTGAAAAATATCAGGCTGAAGGTTTCGGTCGGTTTAATGGGTTGAAAGAGGTCTCCCTGCCGAAAATCTATCTTCTCCTTCACACTATTCAGTTCCGCGTTCTTGATGGCGCAGTCTATAGCATATGGATTGATGTCAACAGCCACAACTCTTTTGGCTTTTTCCGCCGCCAATACCGCTAGGATTCCACAGCCAGTTCCCATATCCAAAACAGCATCGCCTTCTTCCGCCCTCACCTGTTGAGCTATGAGAAAGGTGTCTTCGGCAGGCTCGTAAACGTACTCATCAACCATAAAAACGTATTCTTTGAAGAAGACTTTTTTGGGATAGACCATTCGCAAGTTTCCTGCATGTGTGATTGCCTAAAGTTTGATTTTTCTTCCCGATAGGTCTAGCTGGAATCTTCCAAAATCCTCTTTGACGCTTCTCAGTTGTTCGGAGGTTAGAACTGGGCCGTCTTTGCAGACCATTAGGTTGCCTATTCCGCAGCTTCCGCATATGCCGATGGCGCAACGCATTACTCGTTCCAGACTGGCTTGGAGAGGGGCCTGATGCTGTTCTGCCAGAAGAAACATCTTGTATATCATCTGTTCTGGACCACAAGTGTAAATCATATCAAATGTTTCCTTCATCAACTTCTGTTCTGCCTGATCAGTGACGAGTCCGCCAAGTCCATAGCTCCCATCATCTGTCGTGAAGACAATCTCTGAGTTAACATTTGAAAGCGCTTTTTCTAATCTGTCCAGAAACAAGAGTTCATCTTTGGTTTTAGCTCCCACCAGCAAAGTTACCTTGGCAGCGGTTTCTGCAAGCTTTTCAGTTAGAGGCACTAGTGGGCCTACTCCTGTTCCTCCTCCAACTATCATCACGTTTCCCTCTGTTGGAGTGAAGCCCTTGCCGAAGGGTCCCCGTATCCCCATGGTGTCTCCTGGTTTTCTTTGATTAAGAGCCTTAGTGGCTTCTCCAACCTCGGCAACAGTTATCGATGAAAGTCCATCCGCGGTTATGGTTGAGAGGCTCATGGGAATCTCATCAACTCCGGGTATCCAAACCATAACAAACTGGCCCGCCTCAGCCCTTCCACACAGCCTATCCTTAAAGGTGAAAGCCTTAACATTCGCGCTTTCTCTTCTAACATCCATAATTTCCACGATTCTCATGCGATTAACCGAATCAAACGCTGAAGGCACCGAGGAACGATTTCGCAAATTAACCGTCAATTCTATCCAAGACCTTCCTTACTGTGGTGTATCCTCTTAAAGATTTGATACACATTAAATATATAATGCCACGCACCTCGAAGTGACAGGGGACTCCGATACTACACTCTTGAACATGGGATTTGTCACAGATTGATAGATTGTGGATACTGGCACAACTCTTTTATGGAATAATTATGATTGGACAATTGTGATAACTATGAATCGAAAGACCGTTGTGATGGCATTTCTGGCTTTAATGCTTTTGTTGGTATCAACAACCGTTATTTCACCAACATTGGCAACATCTTCTCACGAATCAATTGTTAGATTGGATGCTAAGGGCGGGATACCTGGTCCCCCATCGGATAAGCCGAAGCCGCCAGACGAAGAGCCCGAAACATATGAACTGTTCATCGAAATCGATTACTTGGAAGATCACACTCCATCGTCAATCGTTTTAGATTTTATTGTAAGTTATTATGGAGAACGTGGAATTACCGTGACTTTTCTATTAGATGAGATCACAGCTGATAATTTGTATGGACTCCCTGTGGATATCACAGATGGGATTAGCAACTCCGAATACTGGATAATTGAAGGTAACTTCAATAATGATATTGACAAAGCTCAAGATGGGATTGACACTGACGGAGATGGTTACGATGAAGAATTCTTCCTTAAAGATAAGTGGGTACTATACGGCAATACTGTGGAAGACCAACAAGAAATCATGGGATATGCCCTGACGCTTGTATCGATGCGCAACCCGAAAAAAGTTGATGTGTTAGCTGGCAATTACATATATGTTGCAGATGAAAGTGCTGATGATTGGGCACTTGATCACGGTATAGATGATTATGGGGCAGAAGCAGTAGTTTTGATGCATGAATTGGGGCACAGTATTGGCATTGGAATAACTGAATATAATCGGTGGACCGGGATATTTGTTGAAATCTATGATCCCGATACCTCTAGTGTTATGAGTATCCTCAATGAGGATAATGCCGGAAGGATTGGTGACTGGTACTACAGCGATAAATATTGGGCAACGAGGAATATGAAATACTACACTGCTTAAACATTTCAATCAACCATCCATTTTTTCTTTTATATAAATTAAGTAACGTCAGGCTGGCAATAAATATAGAACATGCTTTATGACGATTATAAAACTAAGCCAAAATATTTTCTAGAATTTGTGGGCTAGACCAACAATCTCTTTTATGTTCTTGTAGCCCTTTTTCTTAAGGTATGTGTTGATGCCTCTGGTGACAGACTTGAAGATGTCTAGTCCTTTGTAGGCGATGGCTGTTCCTATCTGAACCGCTGACGCTCCAGCTAGCATGAATTCCACGACGTCCTGCCAACTGGTTATTCCACCGCAACCGATGACTGGAACATCAACTGTGCGGTAGACATCATAAACGGCTCTGACGGCGATGGGTTTTATGGCTGGTCCGGACAATCCGCCGAACTTGTTGGCAAGAAGCGGTCTAGCTGTCTCAACCTCTATAGCCATAGCCTTCACGGTGTTTATGGCGGTTATGGCGTCTGCCCCAGCCTCCACCGCAGCCCCCGCCATCGCACCTATGTCTGCCACGTTAGGAGTCAACTTCACAAACACTGGCCTGTCAACCCTCTTCTTCACTTCCCCCACAACTTCCGCCAGCAACGAGGCGTCACATCCAATTTCAGCTCCCCCCTTCTCTACATGGGGACAGGAGACATTCAACTCCAGAGCATCAGCCCCTAAACTAACTGCAGTCTCAGCAACTTTGGCGAATTCCTTGGATGAGAAACCGTAGATGCTCACGATTATGGGAACTCCTGTGTTCTTCAACTCCTTTAGCTCCTCGCTAAAGTAGTTGATTCCCGGGTTTGGTAATCCCATGGCGTTGAGCAAGCCGCAGTCAACCTGAACAACGGTGGGGTTAGGATAGCCATTTCGTGGTTCCAGCCCCAAAGATTTTGTGACTACAGCTCCGGCTCCCGCTTCTATTATGCTCTTCATACTTGATTCCGTGTACCCTAAGATTCCCGCGGCGAGCATAGTTGGATTAGCAAGCTCCAGTCCACATAATTCAGTAACAAGACGCCTCGTCATCCCTCACACTCTCGCAGTAAAAGTTATCCACTGCAAAGATAAAGGTTAGGAAACGTACACTAACACAATTCAATAATGGATGGAAAAACCTGTGAAAGTCACAATAGTAGAATCAGTAATCGGAGTTTTTGGCTTCAACGAAGAGAACAAACTCGTTGAAAAAATCTTCTTCTCCAAAAACTCGCTGAAAACAGCAGAGAAGCTTCAGAAGATAGAAACAGGAGAGCTAATCGAAGAAATTGAAATCCTAGTTAAAAAATTGCGGGACAAGGGCTACACCAGCTTTGTTTTTGAGAACCAGAAAATGGCTCAGAATGCCCGGGAGAAGCTGAACATCGAAGTGGCTACGGAATTCTCTTCAGAAGCCGGTAAGAGGCTTCGCGAAGACTTGGAAAAGTTTGCCGTGGAGTTGAAGTTTGTGAAAAAGCCGGAGCAGCTTCGCGTGTGGGTTCACAAGGTTTCTATGGAACTTGCTAAGATGAAGGTGAAGAAGACCGTTGAGAGGCGAGATTTACTGATGGCGCAGGCGGTCCAAGCCGTAGACGACCTGGATAAATCGTTGAATCTTTTCATGAGCAGGTTACGGGAGTGGTTTGGGCTCCACTATCCGGAGTTGGATAGGATGATTGAGAAGCATGAGACCTACGCCCGTCTCGTAGTTAACCTCGGAACAAGAGAAAACTTCACTGCTGAGAGCCTAGAGAGCGAGGGTCTGCCAAAAGCTAAAGCTCAGAAGATAGCTGAGATTGCTGCGGCTTCTATGGGTGCCGATTTAGGCGAGGAAGACCTAGATCAGATTCAAACCATGTGCAGAAATGTCCGTGGCCTCTATGATGTGCGACAAGCGTTAGAGAAGTATGTGGACTCGGTTATGGAGGAAGTTGCACCAAACACCCGGAGCATAGGTGGTTCACTCTTGGGAGCCCGCCTAGTGGCACTTGCCGGAGGATTGCTAAACCTAGCTAAGTTGCCGGCAAGTACAATTCAAGTCTTGGGAGCTGAGAAGGCCCTCTTTAGATCGTTGAAGACAAAAGCGCGCCCCCCTAAACACGGGCTAATCTTTCAGCATCCCCTTATTCACGATGCTAGGCGTTGGCAGAGAGGTAAGATTGCTCGGGCCTTGGCTGGGAAATTGAGTATAGCCGCTAGGGTTGATGCTTTCAGAGGTAAGTATGTAGGGGACGATTTGAAAGCCGACCTCGAGAAGAGAATCGAGGAGATTAAGGAGAGGTATGAGAAGCCTCCGCCTCCCAAGAAGTCCCCAGTTAGTAAGCGTCCGCGGAGAAAGAAACGTGGTCGTGGAAGTTAAGCAGCACCCCCGTTTTCCAGAGATTTATTGGGTCACTCTGGAGGATGGCACTCGAAAGTTAGCTACCAAGAACTTAGCTGCTGGTAACTCTGTTTATGGAGAGCGTCTCATCAAGTTTAGAAGAATTGAATATAGGCTCTGGGATCCTTACAGAAGCAAGTTGGCTGCCGCTATATTCAAGGGTTTAGAGACTGTTCCCATCCAGCCTCTGCACAGAGTATTGTATCTGGGGGCGGCTTCAGGAACGACTGCGAGTCACGTCTCTGACATCGTTGGCGAAGGAGGTCAGGTATACGGTGTAGAGTTCGCTTCGCGTTCCCTGAGAGAGCTCGTCAACAACGTAGCCACTTTCCGCTATAACATGTCGCCTATATTGGCGGATGCGAGGTTGCCGGAGACCTATTCACGGCTGGTGGGGCGGGTGGATGATGTTTATTGTGATGTGGCTCAGCCTGAGCAGGCTCAGGTTTTGGCGGATAATGCTGACATGTTTCTGGGGGATGGGGGTTGGGTTATGTTGGCGATTAAGGCTCAGAGTATTGATGTGACGAAGGAGCCGTCTGTGGTTTATGAGAGAGAGATAGGTGTTATGGAGGCTAGGGGGTTCAGGGTCGCTGAGGTTGTTTATCTTGAACCCTATGACAAGGCACATGCTATGGTTGTTGCTCAGAAATGATTATCCCGTGAGATTTTATGGCGGGCAAGATTTTCTGGAAAAAAGCTGTTTTCAACATACTGCTGTTATTAGGGTTCAAATATGGGGGGATAGTTGTTCGTTTCTGTTTTGTGTAGTGGTCATGAAAAATAGCGTAGAATGTTTACCTGGTCATCTCTGTCTTGGCAAAAGGTGGGAAGGGGGAGTAACTGTTCGTGTCTTATCTGTCAATTGTTATGGTTGCAGTAAAGTTCGAAATTTCGGTTGTTACCTTTTTGTTCAGGATGAACTCGAACATTGTAGATATTGCTTCAGCTATGAAGATGCTCCATTTATTACCAAAAACATGCCGTAAGTGAAGCATTTCTTTATTTTCCGTGATATGATGATTAAACTTGAACCAGCCTGCATATTCGCCAAGGTTATCCCTTATGAAAGCTACCAGCGAATCATGGGTTGAAGGGATTCCCAGTGTTCGTAACGCGTCTTTGGTGCGTGTGGAACCTGATGCTTTCGCTGTTTCGGTTAAAGCCTCGTTTGAACAGGACCTTATTATCGAAGCAAATGTGGGACGTGTCAAAATCACCACACCATAACGTCCAGCATGTCTGTAATTGCGAGAATATTGTTGCAGGATCTTGTTCATAAGAGCGTTGACGCTGATTCCCTCTCTTTCAGCCTCCTCATGCAAGGCTTCCATCCACTCTTCATCTATTCGGAATGAACGACTAATTGTTCTTCTTTTTTCTGGAAAAGACAAGCGATCTCCCCTCCCATAATTTGTTACAATGTGTTATGATTTAACACTTATGATGCATTCACGAACTGTTGTGCACATCATCTTTTTATAGTCTCAAATAAGCCACGATTCAAGATAAAAAATGCAACCCCCTACTGATGAAGAGCCGATTCAAGTTCTACACATAGATGACGATAGATCGTTCCTTAAAAGTGCAAAAAAGTGTCTTAACCTGCAGGGTGACTTTGTCATAGAATCGGCTTCCTCAGTTGATGAAGCTTTTGAAAAGATGACGAAGAAGAAACCTGATGTAATCATATGTGATGTTAATATGCCGGGGACAGACGGCTTCGAGTTTCTTAAAGCACTCCGAGAAAGCAACTATAATGTTCCATTCATAGTGTTTACTGTAACCGGAGATAAGGAGACAGCTCGTAAGGCCTTTAACGCAGGCGCCAACGGATTTGTTGGAAAGTCTGGTGAAACGAAGGTTGTTTTTTCTTTACTGAAAGAACAGATAGAGAAAGCTGTAAACGATTCAGGAGAAATGAAGAATCTGTAAGTCGAAACTTGGATGGATTTCATTTGGAACCAGTTAAAGGAAATGAAAATGTTAAGAAGTTACGAAAACGAGTAATCAAATCATTCCTCGATTTATTTGTCTTGGCTGAAGATCAGGAGAGACCGTTAAGTGGATATGATATTGTTGGCCTTCTTCGTAAAAGGTTCGATGTCTATTTCAGTCCAGGATCAGTTTATTCTCTACTGTTCTCTTTAGAGAGGAATTGTTTAGTGGCAGGAAAAATGTTCAGTCGGAAGAGAGTATATGCCTTAACCGAGAAGGGAGAAGAAACCCTGAGAACTGTAGCAAGCGCAAACGGTAAAATTCTAGGTCTCCTAAGAGATATGTTAGGTTCTGCGACCAGCTGACAACTGTGACAACATTTTCGTCGCAGTTGGCGCATATCCGTTCCAGAAAAAAGACTGATTTCAACATGCTGCTGCTATTAGGCGCCTAATATGATTGGCTGGTTCAGTTTTTTCTTGTGAAGTCCAGAAGTTCTTTGATGTTGTGGATTTCAATGAGGTTGCTTGCGTGTTTCATTCTTGTTCTGAAGGCTGCTGTGAAGAGCACTGTATCCTTATCGTCTAGCAGCTTCATGGAGTGAAGTTTGTTTGCGACAGCCAGTATCCGGTCCTTCTCTTTGCGGTAATCATGGTGTACTGGATAGACGCCATAGACTAGCTCCAGTTGCTTCTTAACAGCATGTTCAGGCGTAACAGCAATTATCGGCTGCGGAACCTTGAATCTGGTAATCAGCTTAGCCGTGTAGCCTGAGCGGGTTAAGGTAACTATCTTGTCTAAGGGCATGTTCTGGCATATACTCTGAATGGACCTGCTTACAGTATCTGAAATGTTAAGGAACCCCCCGTCTTCCACACTGCTTTTCGCTGCCTTTTCAGCCTCTAAGGCTATGCGAGCCATCATAGCGACAGACTCTACCTGATACTCACCAACTGCGGTCTCTCCCGAAAGCATTGTTGCGTCTGTTCCATCCAATATTGCGTTGGCTACGTCGCTTACTTCGGCTCTGGTGGGGGATGGCTGGTGCATCATAGATTCCAGCATCTCCGTTGCGGTAACAACTGTCTTTCCTGCCTGATTGCACTGGCGAATCAGAGACTTCTGAACCAACGGAACCCTTTCAGCCTCTATTTCAACGCCGAGATCACCCCGCGCAACCATAACGGCCTCAGATGCGCCTAGGATTTCCCCGAAGTTTCTGATTCCCTCAAAATTTTCGATCTTAGCAACTACTGCTCCCTTGAATCCTTCAGCAGCTACTCTCAAGTTAGCTATGTCTTTGGCGCTTCTTGTGAAGGAGAGAGCCAAATATTCAATCTCAAATTCTTTCGCGAACTCGATGATCTTCCTGTCTCTTGGTGAGAGGGTTGGAACTGAGAGCTGCTTGTTTGGAATGTTGACGCCTCTGCCGTTAGCTATTTCGCCGCCGTTAATCACTGACAACCGAAGAGTTTCATCTGTCTTTTCGATTACTTCTGTCTTGATCCTGCCGTTGTCAATGTAGATTATGTCGCCTATGTTTATTCGCTCGATGAAGTTGTGGTTGAAGCTGATAGGTTGTTTGTTAAAGCCGACGTATAACATGTCACCTTTCTTAACAGTTCTGTCCTTGGTAACATGGAGCCTTATTTCTGGTCCCTTCAGGTCAATCATCACCGGTATGTCGGCTATTTTCCGAACGTTATCCACAATCCGCTTGTACCGGTTAAGGTCTCCATAAGCAGTGTTTATCCTAGCACAATTCATACCCGCCCGATACATTTCTTCTAGAGTTTCAGTTTGTAGGCTGGCGGGACCGATCGTACAAATAATCTTGGTCTTCTTTGGCAAGCCATCTTTTGCTCCATTACTACGGATTACTCATCGCCGAAGTTTTGAAACAACAGCTGTTGCTGCAATAGCAATGAGGAGAATCGCTATGCTTACTTCTGTTGCCAACACGATATTTTGGTAATCTATCTGTTTTGCCATTATGCCAGCTAGAGCCCAGATTACGACGAGGCTATATGCTATGTCTTTTCTTGTTGCGAGGATAACCATGGATAGAAGTAGCGCTATAGCAATTATAGCTACAGCCCATGTGACAGGTTCAATGCCCCAGCCATCCCAGCCTATTACTGTTAAGGCTACAGACACGTTTGCTATGGTGGCGATGCTTATCCATCCCAAGTAAACGCTGAAGGGAAGGTGCACAGCTAATCTTTCTTTGAGGGAGACTTTGACTTTGCCGATGTTGAGGCGTCGATAGATGCTGATTAAAGTTGCCAAGAGCGCAAGCATCAGAATTAGGCTGTAGGTGATTAATTCGTAGTGCCACAGGAACAGCCAGGAGATGTTCCAGATGCCGCTCAAGGCAAAGAGGATGCCGATCTGCTTTAGGAATGGTTGATCTCTGTTTTTGGGCATGACTTGGTAGACAATGAAGATTAGCAGAAGCGTGTAGATGATGCCCCATATCGCGAATGTGAAACCTGCTGGAGTGATCAACGTTGGATAGATGTCAGAGACCTCTCCGCTCGTTACCCCATTCAGTAATGTTGTGCTTCCAGCTAGCATGTTAACTGCAACCGTGGCAAGGAAAGCAATGATGTTGATGCTCTGCAAGAAAACCGGTTTCTTAAACAACATAAAAGTACATTATCTGCTGTCTTTTCATATAAGAATTCGCACAACAATGGTGGTGCGGCGGGCAGGAATCGAACCTGCGAACCCCTACGGGAGAGGATTGCTCACCAGCGCTGATCTTGAGTCCTCCGCGTTTGACCTGGCTTCGCTACCGCCGCCCCATCTTAACAGAAGAAACAAAATAATTCATTTAAGCCTTACCTAAAACGGCCTCACTCAATAACGGTTCCAACCCGCTCCCCCTTCACCGCAGACAACACATTCTTTGCATCAAAACCATTAACCACCACAGTCCTCAATCTAGTCCTGCGAAGAATCCTAACAGCCTCAGGATCAAGAATCTGATGAATCCCCGCCTTATGTCGATCCTCCTCAAAAAGCCGTTCAAGATCATCAAACCCTAACTCATATAGCTTCTCTGCATCAGGAAATTTCTTCGGGTCCTTGGTGAATATTCCATCTACATTCGAAGCCTTCACCAACAAATCAGCCTTCACCCTCTCACCAACCAAGGCAGCCACAGCATCTGTTGTCATGCCCGGACGTAAACCACCCATAACAACAACATTACCCTGCTTCAAGCAATCAACAGCATCACCCAACGTAAATGACACATTTCCACAGCTAGCCTCACCCAAACACAACACAAATAACCTAGCGAAGAGACGCGAGACATGAATTGCAGTCCAATCCCTATCAGCCTCCACCAAACCCAGATCAGCAGCTACCCTGATGAACTCTCTTGCTAGGGAGCCGCCGCCAACAACAGCAACAACCTCATGTCCCTGCTCCCTCAATTTCTTCAACAAATCAACGTATCTACCTATTAAGGAAGCGTTGAGAGGAGAACCCACAACAGAACCGCCGACACGAACCACAACCCTCATACACTAAACCCTCCATTCCTCCATAGTTCACGCAAACTAACAATATAACCTTCTCTACCCTTTTTCAGATTCAAATGCCTTAATAACGATTCGCCAACATATTCTCTACCAAGAAATAGACCACTCCCTCCGGTGAAAAGCATGAATGAAATTGAATTAGTCTTTCTGGGAACAGGAGGCGGAAGATTCGCCACCATAACCCAAAAAAGAAGAACCGGAGGAATCCGCATCTTATCCAAGACCCTCAACCTCCACATGGATCCAGGTCCAGGAGCACTAATCTACTCTTTAGAAGCAGATTTGAATCCTCAGAATATCCGTGCAGTGCTGGTTTCCCACCGTCACCCAGACCACTACACCAACGCGGAGGTTTTAATAGAGGCCATGACCCGAGGCATGCTCAAGAAACGGGGAATCGTGGCTGCTCCGCCTAACATCTTAAGTGGAAACATGGAAACCGGACCAGCGATCTCCACGTACCATCAGAGGATGACCAGAGAGGTGATAGAGGTGAAGCCAGGTGTCAACTTCAGAGTTGGCAACAGCAATGTAGTTGCCACAGAGACCAGACACACTGACCCTGAAGCCGTTGGTTTCAGATTCGATATACCGGAGGTCGGAGCCATAGGATACACTGCGGACACAGAATATTTTGAAGGCATTGAAGAAGGATACCGGGGAGTTAGGCTCCTCCTCATCTGTGTCATGAGACCCTTGGGAAGCCCTTGGAAAGGACACATGACTCCCAGGGATGCTGCTAAAATCGTGGAGGAGATAGAGCCTGAATTGGTTGTAGCCACCCACTTCGGAATGAAGATGCTCTATAGTGGACCAGCCCGTGAGGTTAAACTGATCGAAGAGAAAACCGGAGTTCCCACCGTAGCCGCTTTTGACGGAATGCACCTTAGAATAGGCAAACAAATCACTGTTGGCAAGACAAGGAGAAATCAGCAGGGCCTAGAAGAATTCCTGAAACGCAACTGAATAGACGAGTATAAAGAAGTGTGAAGCTTACAAGTAGACATTCAAAACTTTGCTCTCATACAATAGATAAACTATGTAGACACTTATCGCAAGTTCAGGTATCAAGTAGCTTCCGTTATATATGGCAGAGTAAATTACGGGACTCAATCCTTCTGGCGCGTACGCAGCCCAAAATACGAAGCCTGAAATGAAATGCGCTAGAAACCGTCCAATTACACCCAGATTCACGCCGATGAAGGGGCGTTTCTGGAAGAAGCCTGCGACTCCAAGCATACCAAAGGCAATGGGATAGTCAAGCACTACTTGGACTGGATGGGCGATGTAAGGTATATCCACTGCAAACTGGACTAAACCATACACTGCAGCGGAGAATAGCCCTATCTTTGGCCCTCTTCTTAGAGCTAGCCATAGAATTGGCACCATCGAAGCGGCGGTTATAGACCCGCCTTGTGGGAGACTGAAAATTTTGATGTGACTGAGAACTGTGGCAAGAGCCACAAACACTACAATTTCTGCTATTATTTTTGTTGAAAACTTTCGTTTACTTTCATTCAATTCTTTTCCCTCCGCCAGCATTACCTGGATCAGGTTCCTAGGGTCGATGACCAATGTAGTCATCCTCTCAGCCGGGTACCCCCAGCTCCCCTACACCTTACAACAAAGAAAGTACTCTTCATATTTAAGCCTGACTAACAAGTAACAGTTTAAAACCTAACATGGGATGATAATGAGGAAGAAATGTCTGAAGGGATGGTTGGCAGATTTGAAATTCAACAAGAAATATTCTGGGTTACTGATGGCGTTATTTATGACGTTGGCTTTGGATTCAACGATGACCTTCACGATGACCTCGATAAATGTTGGATGGACAGCAGGGTTCCTTCATAGCTTTATGAAAGGATGGACAATCGGTTTTGTTGTGGCTTTGCCAACAAGCCTCTTGGTCATTCCATTGGCGAGAAGGCTAGTGAAGAGATTAGTTTCAGACTAGAGTGTAATGACGAAATCACGTGAAAAATCGCTTTGCCATAATTGTTATAAACCATTACTGGTTATCGGATTCTATGCCAAATAAAGTTCATTGTGCCCACATCCTTGTTAAAACCGAAAAAGAAGTAAACGCAATTCTGGAACGGTTAAAGAAGGGAGAAAAATTTTCTAAAATCGCCAAGGACATTTCACTTTGTCCCTCAAAAAAACGGGGTGGAGACCTTGGAACCTTTGGTCGGGGACAGATGGTGAAGGAATTCGAAAAAGCTGCCTTCGCTCTCGAGAAAGGGCAAATTTCTGGAATAGTCAAAACCAAGTTCGGATACCACATAATAAGAAGACTTGAATAGAAAATGGGTGCACTAATTAGATTTGGTTCTATTTTTGAACAACTTTTTTAAAGGAAATGAACGTTGGTAGTCTCTAAAGAGCGGAGGGAATTCAAATGAAAAAATGTGTAGTTTATTCTCTTGTTCTCATTACCGTGATCTCCCTGTTTTTCACTTTCATTCCAAACGTGTTCAGTCAACCGGAAAGTGTTGATTTCCTGAGCTATAGTTGGTACGTCACTGATTACAGCTGGTTGATTGTGGTCGGTGAAGTGCAGAACGTGGGTCCCAACATTATCGAAAATATAACTTTGGGGGGAGTTCTTTATACAAAGGATGGAGAAGATCGGGCAATGAGCTACACAAGGGTGTATGCTGACCAGATTCTTCCACAGCAGAAGGCACCTTTTTATATGCCCTATTACCCCGAAAGTAGCTACTCAGGTGACTTTGTTTGGGTTGAAATTGGCATTGACCATGTGGCATTCGGAGTCATTGACGCTAATATAACTGAATCTTATCAATATGCAGACTTGGAGATTATAGGCGATGCACCTCAAATCGGTTCAGACGGTCTTTACACCGTCATGGGAAGCCTTCGGAACACAGGTAATCGAGCGGCAGGCAGACTATGGATTGTAGGAACTTTCTACAATGCCTCGGGACATGTAATCGGGGTAGGCTACTCTAATTTTTTGACTCCTAAGTCTTTACCCACTGGCCAAACTACCTCGTTCACAGTTTCTCCAATTGATGTCACACCTCAAATGACAAATCAGATTACAGACTACGCTCTGCTGATTCAAACTGAAGCGCCAATCTTTCCAGAGGGGCCATTTGAACCTCCAACTGAGTCTCCAACTGAAGCTCCGACTGAATCTCCGACCGAGTCTCCAACCGAAACTCCAACTGACCAAACAGACCTAGACTTAACACTAGTGTTAATAGCGGTTCCCATAGTGATAGCTGTGTTACTCGTGGCATTGTTCTACAGAAGAAAAAAGCTTAACCGCCCTAAACCCAAATAACCCCCCTTTATTGGTCCAACTTCAAAGTCTAATTTTCAAAAATTCATATAATAAACATATTTTCTTATTTCGCTTAACCACAACAACAATAATAGTTATGAACCACCATGTAGTAGAAACGGAAAGGAGATGCCTGATGACAGATTTCAAAGTTAAAGATCAAAATTTGGCTCCTCAAGGAGCTCTCCTCGCCGAATGGGCAACAAAGCACATGCCAGTTCTAACCCAGATCAGACATCGCTTTGAACAAGAAAAACCCCTAAAAAACGTTACAGTAGCCGCATGTCTTCATGTAACCAAAGAAACAGCTGTTCTTGCAGAGACCCTCAAGGCTGGAGGAGCAGAAGTCGCCCTGTGCGGCTCCAATCCCCTCTCGACCCAAGATGAAGTGGCAGCATTCCTCGCTGAGAAGGACATAAATGTCTATGCTTGGCGCGATCAAACAACCGAAGAATACTTCTGGTGCATAAACAGGGTACTTGACTATAAGCCCCGAGTCACGCTGGATGACGGCGCTGACTTGGTAGGCACCCTCCATAAAGAAAGAATGGAAACATTAGATGAAGTAACTGGAGGAACCGAAGAGACCACCACAGGTGTTATCCGTTTGCGGGCCATGGAAAAGGACGGCGCACTCAAATATCCCATCATAGCCGTTAACGACGCTTACACAAAATACCTCTTTGACAACCGATACGGCACCGGACAGAGCACAGTTGACGGAATTCTTCGGTCCACAAATCTCCTGCTGGCGGGAAAAAATTTCGTTGTGGGCGGCTATGGCTGGTGCGGTCGAGGACTAGCCATGCGAACCAAGGGCATGGGCGCCCAAGTTATAGTCACAGAGGTGAATCCAACAAGGGCTCTGGAAGCAGTTATGGACGGCTTTCGCGTGATGCCCATGGACAAGGCAGCGGAGATTGGAGACATCTTCGTAACCCTCACTGGAAACAAGAGCGTTATTCGAAAGGAACATATGTTAAAGATGAAGGATGGAGCCATAATCGCCAACAGCGGCCACTTCAACGTCGAGATAAACATACCCGATTTGGAGAAATTATCATCCTCGAAGAGAACTGTGCGACCAAACCTGGAAGAGTACAGTTTGAAGGATGGAAGAAAACTGTTCTTGCTAGCTGAAGGGAGACTGGTGAATCTTGCCGCAGCAGAGGGTCATCCGTCAGAAGTCATGGACATGTCCTTCTCAAACCAAGCTTTGTCAGTTGAGTATCTGGTGAAACAGAAAGCGATGGAGCCCAAGGTTTACCGAGTGCCGACGGAGATCGATGAATTTGTGGCGCGCCTGAAATTAAAGGCCATAAACGTGGAAATCGATGAGCTTACTGAAGAACAGAAA
This sequence comes from Candidatus Bathyarchaeum sp., assembly GCA_020344315.1. Classification (GTDB taxonomy): domain Archaea; phylum Thermoproteota; class Bathyarchaeia; order Bathyarchaeales; family Bathyarchaeaceae; genus Bathyarchaeum. The sequence goes on along the minus strand of CP070820.1, from coordinate 55,751 downwards.
AGGTATTTGGCTACTTGGGAAGCTGGAACTGTCTGATTCAGCAATAAAGCTTATAATAGGGTTTAAGATAGAATTGGCTACATCGTGGTGAATGAAAGAATGGTTAGTAAAGATCAAGCTATCGGATGGGTAATCTTTCTGGTCTGCGTCATAGTGATCTTGGGATACGTTGTCACGCTCTTTGGTTACGAACAAATAATTCAACCATACCTCGACATAGGATCGGCAAGCGACATACAATTCTGGCTGATTGCGGTTCCAGTTCTGATCGCTTTCGTAGCTGTCTTAGCAATAGGAGCTTGGATTGGCTGGACAATGGGTACAACTCCACCTCCGAGACCAATAGAAGAGATCGAGTCCGAAAGCACAACAGAATAAGAGAAAAACAGTTATTCTCTTCCTTTCCCTTATGTTTTGGTAGTGTTTCAATTGAACAAAATAAAGGGAATAGTTCTGTGTGGAGGAAAAGGCACAAGGCTTCGACCCCTTACACATTATATTCAAAAAACTATGGTTCCCTTGGGAGTGAAACAGAAGCCGCTTCTAGAATACGTGGTTCGCCTATTCAATTTTCACGGAATCAAAGACTTGGTTTTTCTGGTCAACTACAAGGCAGAACAGATCATAAATTACTTTGAGAATGGTTCCAGATTTAACGTAAACATCTCCTATGTGGAGGATGATCCTTCTTCAAAGGGAACCGGCGGTTCCGTGCTGAATGCCCACAATAACGGTGCGGTAAATACTGAGGACACTTTGCTTGTGTATTACGGAGATATTCTAACAAACATGAATCTAACAGACCTTTTACGGTATCACGCAGCCAAACAGGCTTGGGGCACTGTTGCGTTGTCCTCAGGTTTTAAAGTTAGAGTAGGTATGGCGAATCTGGATAGGGATGGGAAGATTCTTGGATTTGTGGAGAAGCCTACTTTGGAGAAACCGGTGAGCGTTGGAATCTCTGTCTTGAGGGGAGAATTGCTTGAGGATATGAAGCGTTTGAAGGGAGAAAGGCAGGAATTAGATCTGATGGGAGAAGTGTTCCCGCACCTGCTAGAAGTTGACAAAGCAGTTTATGGGTATGTTTCAGAGGCTTTTTGGTATGATGTTCTCAGCACTGAAGCCTACGAGAAACTGGATCCAAAGTTGGTTGATGAAACCTTTAGAGAAATTTTGGGCTAAGTGACTTCTAGTTCATTTTTCTGGGATAGATGGCTCTTTTTTGACTATTGTTTCATAACTTTTATAAAGCGTTACTTGCGTTAGTAGCGTTGGTTGCTGGTGATTCGTTGGAACCAAGTAGAAAACCTTTGAATGCTTTGACAAAACAGTTGAATAACTATGTGGCTATTGTCCTGAAGAACGGGGTTGAATATAGAGGAACCATGGTTCGCTGTGACAGTCACATGAATGTGTTGTTGGAGAAGGCGACCGAACGGGTTAATGATCGGTTGACCGCCAACTATGGAAGTATCCTCCTTAGAGGAAACAACATCCTGTACATCTGCGTAGATGTGCCCCGCGAAAAATAAGCCTGAACTTACATGGCTTGCCGTTGTCTTGGATGCGTCAATCTAGTTCCTAGAATCTTCAGTGACGTAGGTTAAGGCGTCTTTCAATCTGTTTTTCTGTCCGTGTTTCCGCTGAAAAAAGGTTAATACGTTTTTCAGGTCTCTCTTTAGAAGTTCTTTTGCGTTTGGGTGTTTTGTGGTGACGTTTTGGGGCCAGTCTATTATGAGAATGTGCTGGTTTGGCTGGAGGATGATGTTATATGAGCTGAGGTCTCCGTGGATTATGTGGGCGTCTTGGTAAGCTCTTTTTACATTGAGTAAGATTTCTTGGAGGATGGCTTGTGGGTCCTGCAGTTTCTGGTGGTGGTAGAGTTCTGCGCCTTCTATCATGCTCATAACTAGGACGTGGCGATTCTGTTTTATTGGGTTTGGAACTGCTACGTCTTTGGGGCGGAGGAGTTTGAGGGCTTTGTACTCTTTTTTGGCTGCGATTCTGGATTGCTGGTTCCAGTCTGGTGTATAGGTATATTTTGCCATGTACCCTCGTTTGCGCTTGGTTTGTTTGAAGCTGGCTCTACCTAGGCGATGGAATTTTATTGCTACCTGCTGTTCTGTGGGTGTAAGGGCGTCGTAGACATCTGATTCTTTTCCTACGCCTAGGAGTTTGCCGAAAGCTTCTATTACATCTGCTTCAACTAGGGCGTTTATAGCTAGGGTGTCGTAGCCTGGTGTTGTGAGGCTGTAGCCTACATATTGTCCTCGCCAGCCTTGGAGTAAGCCTTTCTTTGTTAGGCTTGGGAGTCGATAGTCTACTTCTTGAGGTGCTAGTTCTGCTTGTTTGTGGATGGCTTCTTTGGGTGCATGTTCGTAGCTTTTCATTTGCTGTTCGATGGCTTCGAGTATCTGAAGATCTTCGGGTTCAAGTTTTCGATAGACTCTCACGGCAATTTCAATGGCTGACATAGGCAGAAAACTATTGGAAGAGATCACTTAAGGAGTTTACCGCACCTCGGCTTTGGAGTCTAAAGGCGATTCAGTTAATTTTTTCCCTCGTGCAGTAATGCGCGTGTTATGTGCACTCTGTGTTTTTGGATGTTTGGTGAGTCGTAATACACACACAATATTTATTAAATCGTAATATATGTGATATATAAGCTTGAAACAGACAGAATAGGCAGATGATGTGATTATGGAATTAAAAATTGAGGACGTCATGGTGCACGATGTTGTAGCCGTGAAAGAGGCAATGACTGTCGAGAGCGCGGTGAAACTGATGAACAATCACGGTATCGGAAGTTTAGTAGTTTTGAAGCAAAGAAAACCTGCTGGAATCGTGACCGAGCGGGATATGCTAACACGCGTCCTACTTGCATCAAAAGATCCCGCGAAGACTAAAGTTGGTGATATTATGTCTCAGCCTCTTATCGTTGGAACACCGCAAATGAAACTCAAAGAAGCTGTGAACCTGATGATTAAAAAGAAAATTAAGAAACTTCCAATAACCAAGAACGGAGATTTGGTTGGGTTAATGACTTTAACTGACATCCTTAATTTTCAACCGGAATTACTTCGAATTTACGAGTATCTTCGCGCCGATATTACAAAAAAAATCCGCTGAGGCACATTTCTGCACGCAAAAGTATTCAACGTCTTTGTTTCCAGCCCTCTGCTCCAACTTTTCAATAATCCAAGCAACCCCGCTCATTTCATTTGCCTCATTTTTCCAGCATACGATCGGGTTAATATAAATAATGCTAGATTTCCACAACCTTGAGGGATTTCAACGACCTTTCAATCATATCTTCTACTTTCAGTTTCTCTTCAGCTTTAAGTACTTCTTCTAGCTTCGCCTTGGTTGATGGACTGTAGGGAACTGCTGTGCAGGCTCCTGCCTTCTTGCTTGAAACCTTGTATGTTCCAATCTTCCTTGCCAACGCCTCAGTTTCCGTCTTGTCAAAACCCAGCAGAGGCCTATGAACAGGATACTCCTTAACGGCATCGTTCAGCACCTTCAGGTTAGTTAAGGTCTGGCTAGCCTGCTCGCCAATAGCCTCCCCAGTAACAATTCCCTCAGCCCTAAACCGTTCTGCCAAACGCTCAGCAACCCGATACATCATACGCTTACACAACAAACACGAGTATTTCCTGTTGGTCTCCATGATCTGTTTCAGATTTTCTCCATGCTGAACCACGTAAACCCTTCTGGGAAACCCAATTGCCCAACTATGTAAAACCTCAGCAACCCGTAAGGCTCGCTCCGTCGTGGTCTCATCCGTGAAAGGAGAATTATCGAAATAAACTGGTATGACTGGGCTGCCTCTCTTCATAACCAGCCAACACGCCACCGCAGAATCAATTCCCCCACTAAACAACCCAACAAGCTTCGGTTGAGTGCCAAGAGGCATGCCTCCAACCCCTTCAATCACCTCTGAGTAAACGAAGGCTTCATCATCTCGCACCTCAACACCCAGAGTAACATCAGGACTAGACAAATCAACCCTCAAACCCAGCTTCTCACCCAACTCATCAAGAACACGCTGACCAACTAGCCTACGAACATCAGCGCTAGAGTATGAATGGTCGCCAACGCGTTTACACCTAACAGCAAAACTGTTCCCCTTCTCCAGCACCAAGCCAGCCAGAAACATGCCCTTATGCAACAAATCATCAATGTTAGAAGAGGTCTCCAGCGCAGGAGAGAGCGAGGAGACTCCGAAAACACGTGCCAGCCGTTGCGCCGCCTCCACTGCTGAACCAGTTTTCAGATAGAATCTGCCATGCCTACGAACAAGCTGGCTATAAGGAATCTCATAATGCTTTAACGTCTTCTTCAGGTTTCTAGCTAATTGTTTCTCATACTGTCTTCGGGTCCAACTCTTCTTGAGCCACAGCTCTCCACTGAAACGAATAATAACCGAATCCAAAACATCTTTCAGCTCAGTTTCCACTTGGAGCCCTCAGCAGTATCCTCTATCACCAAACCTAACTCCCTCATCCTTGCCCTAATCTTATCCGACAACTCATACTCTCCCTTCCGACGCAGCTCCTCTCGCAAATCAAAAAAAAGCTTCACCAGATCATCAGCAATCTTCTCGCCAATCTCCCTACTCTTCTCTTTCTGGAAGAGACCCAAAACCTTCCCCAACTCTGAAAAACTATCGTAGACTTTTTTCAGAAGTTTCCTGCTCAGCTGCTCTTGTTCGTCCAGAAACCTGTTAATCTCCTTAGACAACTCAAAAAGAGCAGCTAATGCTCTTGGAGTGTTAAAATCTTCATCCATAGCCTTCACGAATTCGCCTCTAAGCTTCTCCGCTCTCCCCTCGAAAGCTTTCTCCCCATCAGTCAGCTCCCGTTCAACCGAAACTTCCATAGCCTCCTCCAAAGAATCCAAAGTGTTATAGAGCCGCCTCAAGTTGGCTTCGGCATCCTTCAGTTTCTTGTCAGTGAAATCTATCTCGTTTCTGTAATGAGTGGAAAACACAAAGAGCCGAATCGCCTCAGCATCATACTTTTCTAGCGCATCCCTTACAGTAACGTAATTTCCCAATGACTTAGCCATCTTTTCTCCATTTATCGTAAGAAAACCCGTGTGCAACCAATACTTAACAAAAGGCTTCTGTCCAGTCACCGCCTCACTCTGAGCAATCTCATTCTCATGATGAGGAAAAATCAGGTCTCGAGCGCCACCGTGAATGTCAAACTGTCTTCCCAGATACTTCAAGCCCATTATTGCACACTCGATGTGCCAGCCGGGAAAACCTGTGCCCCATGGACTCCACCACTTAAGAATAGTATTCTTGTCCGCCCTCTTCCACAGGGCAAAGTCTCTGGGGTTCTTCTTGTCCGGATGAACCTCAAATCTGGAGCCCTCAAGCATGGCTTCCGGTTTAATTTTGGAGAGTTTCCCGTAGTCCTCCAGTTTGGATACGTCGAAGAATACGTTGCCGTTAACCTCATAGGCGTATCCCTTCGTTATCAGAGACTGGATTGCTTCGATCATGTCGATTAGGTGGCCTGTGGCTCTTGGAGAGATGTCTGGTCTCTTAACGCCTAGAGAATCGAGGTCTCTGAAGTATTCTCTCATGTAAACCTCCACCAGCTGCATAGGCTCAATTCTCTCTTCTCTCGCCCTTTTCACAATCTTATCCTCAGCCGTGTCCTGAGTCAGATGCCCCACATCTGTAATATTCTGGACGTAGAAGACCGAGTAACCTCTAAACTCCAGCCAGCGAACAATCATGTCAAAGGCAACGTATGTTCTGGCGTGACCTAGATGCGCCCAATCATAAACCGTGGGTCCACAAACATAGACTCCCACATGCTTATCCCGGAGAGGCTTGAACTCTTCCATCTTTCCACTCATCGTGTTAAAAACTTGCAAAACCATCTTTTCTCACCATAAACGAAGATTTCTCGACCTGAAATTGACGATTATGCACCTCAAACAAAAACTTAGAGACTACCCATGATTTAAAGTTATACAGCGTTTAACTAGTTTATCTTCCATTAACCAAAACTCCGAAGAAAGATACCAACTTCAAGAACTGGATTCATGTTTTCCTGATTTATTAGTAATTGCCAAATCGTAGAAGGAACCTAGAAAGCTATTTATCCAAAACACGGCGAATTTGTATATCCTGAATGGGCGCAAGGAAAGATGAAGATAACAATTTCTTTCGATAGAAGGGAAGCCACAATTTTAGTAGTGCTGCTTTTCTCCGCGCTTGTAGTAAAAGTCTTATTTTTTCCTTTGCCCGGTTGCGAGAACGATCTGAGTGCATTCGAGTCCTGGTTCAACACCGCTGCCACGTATGGTCCGAGGGTTTTCTATAACGTAGTAAACTGGGTTGATTATCCCCCATTTAACATCTATATTTTCTGGGTTTTCGGCTCTATAGCTGAGAGTCTCTCGCTTTTTGGTTCCAGCCTTATGGCGTATATCATCAAGTTACCTCCAACCCTCTTTGATCTGGCAACTTCAGTCCTGATATTTATCTTTGTACGAAAGCGATCCGACCTAAAGATGGCGTTGATAGCTACTGCTCTTTATGCCTTTAATCCAGCAGTGATTTTTAATGTGGCAATTTGGGGCCAATTTGACGCTATATACACTTTCTTCCTCATCCTCTCTTTGCTCTTGTTTTTCGAATCTAGACCCAGGCTGGCAGCAGTAGCTTTCATGCTGGGCATTCTCACTAAGCCGCAAAGCATAGCTTTGGCTCCTCTACTGGTTTTTCTCATTTTTAGAAAGTACAATTGGCGTGGAGTTGTCACTTCATTAGGCGCAGCCATTGTCACGGTCTTTGCGGTAATTCTGCCTCTTGAGTGGACTGATAGCAATCCAATCACTTTCTTAAGTGACATCTATTTTGGTGCTTACAGCACCTACGATTACACTTCGATTAATGCGTTTAACATCTGGGGTTTCGGTGGTATGTGGAAACCCGACACTACGACTTTCCTTTTCATCAATCTTTACACCCTTGGTTGGATAATGTTTGGAGCCTTGGTTGCTTTTACGTTGTATTTTGTTTACAAGCGTCTTGGGGTTTCAGAAGAATTAGTGATTTTATTCTCGGCTTTTCTGCTGTTTTTCGGTTTTTTTATGCTTCCAACACGGATTCACGAGCGATATCTCTTCCCGGCTCTCAGTGTAATGGCTTTGTTGATTCCATTTGTTAAAAAGATGCGTCCCGTCTATTCAATTTTAAGCGGGACCTATCTCATCAATCAAGCTTACGTCCTATCCTTCCTTAACGCTAAGAGTTTCATTGCTGATGGCGACCCAGTGGTTCTCATAGTAAGCTTGATCAATTTAGTAGTATTAGAATATGTTCTGTTGTTAACATGGAGAGCTCTAAAGGGTAACAAATGGTTAAGCTCAAGCTCGACTGGAACTTCTGGAAACTGAGATGGAAAAGATTCTGAATTTCTGAAAAGGATTCTGGGTTCATTAAGCCTATATATTGTGTATAGATCAGAGTCTAACAATGAAGGCTTGAGAAGCGATGGGATTGCCCGAAGAATCTGTAATCGTTGTTTGTCCGAATCCAAGATGTAGCAGGGAAATTGAAGAACCCATTCTTCTGACCAACCTATCCGTCTCGCCGGCAGAACAGTATGATGCTTGTCCCCACTGCTTCATCAAACTGGAACCCAAAACTCCGGTTAGACAAGAGGAAATTGTGGAGAAACCTGTATCCACTCCACCGAAACAAGCTGTTTTAGAAGAAGCAAAGGAATCTGGTTCTCAAGTGTTGAGGAAAGTTGAAGATTTGATTCTCGATTCTAACAGACTTCAAGAGAAGGAGAGAAAAACTTCAGATTGCCCTCAAGATTTCGGATATCTGGCTAACCGACCAAAAGATGCGCCTATCCCTCAAGAGTGTTTGTTCTGCCCAAAAATGGTAGACTGCATGCTGAAAGCTGGAAAATAAGCAAGAATGGACCTAGAATTTCTGGTCAATCTGTCTTTTGTTCGAGAAATTTTCCAACGAACGGTCCACAAAGCTGAGAACATGGAGATTTAGGCACGAACGTTTCAAGAATTGTTTAAAAGCTTGTACAAGAAGTATTAGACGTTCTAATATTCGAAGAGGCTGAAATGGACAAAGGCGTTGCACATGCAATCGAAAGCTACAGTAACTAATTTGGGTGCAGTTCTTTTGGGAAAGCATGTTGCGTGTGACGCCTATGCTGAGGGCAGACCGATAAGAGTAGTCACTCATGCCCATGCCGACCATATGATGGGTCTGGGAAAGAGTTTAAAGAACTGTGAAGTAGCAGTGATGACTCCGGCTACCCGAGACCTAATAGAAGCCTTGAAAGGTCCCCGCTTTCTCGCGAGAGGAAACATAAAAACTCTTGACTATGGAGAAGCTTTAACCTATGAGGATGAGCAGCTGACGTTGCATTATGCGGATCACATTTTGGGAACTGCGCAGGCTCTTGTGGAGGATAAGGAGAAGACACGGATATTATATACTAGTGATTTCAGATTTTCTAGGACTCCCGTGGTGGAGGCGGACATATTGGTTATGGAGGCTACTTATGGGGATCCATTTCGTGTTCGACCCTTCGGTATGATGGCTGAGGGCATCCTTGTTTCTCTGGTGGAGCAGGGTTTGAGCCGCGGTCCGGTCTACGTTTTTGGGTATCATGGTAAGCTTCAGAAGATGATGCGAATATTGTATGAGGCGAAGGTAAAGACGCCCTTTATTGTTCCAGAAAGGATTTTCCGGGTTTCAAAGGTCTGTGAGAAGCATGGAATGAAGCTGGGGAGAAATCTTCTTGCATTTGATGGTGAGAGGGCTCAGTCTATGCTGAGTCAACGTGATTCCTGTGTAGTTTTCTATCACATGTATTCTCGGAAGAGGGTTGGAGGGGAGGCTTTGCGGATTATTGCGAGTGGTTGGCAGTTTGGGAAGCCGTGCCGCAGAGTAGGAGAAGGCGAGTATATGGTTGCCTTGAGTGACCACTCAGACTTTAATGAACTGCTTCAGTATGTGGAACGATGTAACCCAGAACTGGTTATTACTGACAGCCACAGGTCAGAGGCTGCAAGAATCTTCGCAAGAGAAATCGAGAAAAGATTGAAGATTCCCGCCAGAGCAGCCCCAGCATAGCCAGAGCGTTAATGTGGATGGCGCAGTCTTTTTTTGACGATTACCACAACAAAGGTAGCCATTAAGAATAACGGTAGAAAGATCCATGATGGAAACTCTGGGATTGCACTTATTTCCATAACTGGATAATGGTCTATGTTGTTTATGTTAATATAGAATGGTGTATCTCCTATTCCCGTTTCAGGATTTTTTGTGGCATTTGGATATCTTGTTGTGTAATTGCTCCAGTAGTTACCTCTTTCGCCATCATCCCAAACACAAGGATTCGCATGTACCCAAACAAGAAGTTCTTTTTGGAATCCAAGCATGTATACCTGAAGGCCTTCTTCCACTTTATTGTCTATGAAGTAATTATGATAGATCGAGTTGTTTTTTTGATTCTCTTCTAGTCGTATGCACCAACCATTGTTTTCTACAACTTTGTTTCCAATAATCCTGTTGTGAGAAGAACCATAGCAAAAGATGCCCTTTCCGTTTTTTGCTATGTAGTTTTTTAGAATGGAATTTGTATTGCCCTTTAATTCAATACCCCAATTGGCGTTCTCTGCTATGTTGTTTCCGGAGATAATGTTCTTTGAAGAACCAGAAATCTGAATGCCATAACCCTCGTTGTACAATATGTTGTTTCCAAATATCGAGTTGTTTGAGGATGATTTGTAAACACAGATGCCGTCACCGTTGTCGGATATATCATTTTCAGAGATTAAATTGTGTGCAGATTTGAAGAGGTATATGCCTTCACGGATATTGTTTGTTATTTTATTATGTGTAATATTTGAGTATGTAGTGGAAACCAATGTGATACCTCGTATTTTTTTTGAGAGCTCAAAGTTTTGAACCAACATTTTTGTGCAGTTTATAAGACAAATATACGCCGCATCATTGGGAACAAACATGTTTTGCTCGTTCACAAAATAATAGATTGGCTTGCCGTTCTCAGTGTTTGAAGTATCAATGTCGTGATAAAAAATTGCTGGGTCGATATCAAAACTATACATCTCAAAAAAGGAATAGACTGTAACGTGGAAACTATGCTTGTTATTATTCATTCTGTTGTTTCTAAGCACATTATTAGATTGGGAACTCATGTAAATACCATATAAATTGTTTGTTAAATCATTTCCAGAAACAATATGGTTGCCTGTAAAACCATCTATATATTCTGAAAAGAGCCTAATCCCGTAGGAAAAGTTGCTAATTTGCATGTTCCTTACTGTTACTCCGTTTCGGTTTTTAATGAAAATCCCAGTCGAGTTACCATAACCTTGAATGGTGTAACCTCCCCCATCAATTACAATGTTGTCACAATCAACAGCAATAGTATAACCAACAACGTCATCAGTCAAAATATAGAAGTTTCCTACTTGTCGAATTGGAACTGTAAAATTATCGGTGGAGTGAACGCTTCCGTCATTCCTAATAATGAAGGCTGGTTTAGGAATTGAAGTCGTAACGTAAACATAATTTGCTGCTGCGAATTCAATTTCTCGAGTAGAGACTATGAAAGAACTAAGAACTAGTAACACAACTAGCGTTGTCCTTCGTTTCCCCACCAAAGGCACCAATAATCTGTTATTTAATGCAAAAGAAAAGGGTTTTTGTCAAGAAACTTTGACTAAAAATTCTTTTTGCATTATTTCATTAGGTCAAGAAACTTTGACCAAACCATTAAGACGTCTAAGTTTGCATACCCAAATTCTTATTATGGTGTCTACATGAGAATGTGTTGTGGAAGTTTTTGTTATGGAAGGTCCAGTTGTTAAGGGTGAATCCTTCAAAGAAATCATTATAATGGAGCATACCCACTTCAAGACGGTTGATGATCTAGCACGCTTCGCAAACATCGCTGTGGGAGGAAAAACAACAGGAGTCTACTGGGCAAACGGAGTCGTCTTCATCTACTATCCCTTGCCCACATCCACCGAGATTGCAGCAAAGGCGCTTATTGAAGAAAAAAAGGTTTTCTGGGCCTTCGTAAGTTACGCCCTTATGCCCCAATACCGACCGATAATTGAGACAAAAGAGAGAATCATGGTTCCCGTCATCGACATGACCACAAGCCCACTCTTCCAAAAGGTTGCCCAATGGCTAAAAGACCAACCGTAAAACTCCCTCAGGCAACTTTTGATCGTTCCAAGAATGATTCCATGTACTGGTTAAATTGTCCGCACTTTTTCAGGTAGAGGCCATAATTGACAAGGGCAGCCATGCCCCGCGCTGCATCCTCTGGAGAAAAATAGGAGGGAATCCCCAGCTTATCAAATCTTGAACGGATGTGAAGAGCCATCTCCGTCTCGCCAACATCACAAGCAACAACAGGTTTAGTGTAACCTCTACGTAGTTCTGCCACGCGATCCACGAAATCCTCATCCAACGCCGGAAGATGATGCAGCCCCAAAACAATGATGCCATCGATTTCAGGGTCCTCGAAAAGAATTCGTGTACCCCTCTCAAACATCTCAGAGGTCACCGAACCCGTCAGGTCAACCGGATTCAGGTTAGTTGCAAAACGGGGAATCTTTCCTTCCCGCTTTAGCTCCTCAAACTTCTCTACAGTCTCGTCAGCAAACCTTTCAACGTTCAGTCCCAAGGAGACGCATTCGTCAACAGCCATTATGCCTGGTCCGCCCGCATCCGTGATTATTGCAACATTTTTTCCAGTAGCCGGAGGCTGAAAGGCTAGGGCTTTGCCCATGTCAAAGAAATCTTCGAAATCTCTGGCTCTTAGGACGCCGACTTGGTTGAAGGCGCTGGTGTAGATTCTATCTGTGCCTGCTATTGACCCTGTGTGAGATGCAGCTGCTCTAGCTCCAGCCTCTGTCTTCCCCACTTTCAAAGCAACAATGGGCTTCTTCCGGGTAACTTCCTTTGCAACTTCCATGAACTCTCTTCCATTATCTATGCTCTCAGCGTAGAAGAGAATCACCCGCGTTCTGTCATCATACAAAAGGTAAGAAAGCATCTCCGACGAAGTGACGTCTGCCTTGTTCCCAAAACTTACAAACTTGCTTACTCCCATCTCTTTGCCCGACAGATAGTCTAGGGCTGCAGCGCCGAAGGCGCCACTCTGGGTCACTACTGCTATGGGACCTGCCATGGGACGGGGAGTAGCAACAACTTCATCCCCTGTAGTAAGGGTCTTCGTTTCGGGAAGAAATAGCATGTCCACGCCAGTTTTCGAGTCATAGACGCCGAGACAATTGGGACCAAGAACACGAACCCCGGCATCCTTGGCGATTGCCGTTACCTCCTCCTCTAGTTCATGGTTGCCAACCTCGCTGAAACCGGCGCTGATTATTACAGCTGCTTTCACTCTTTTTGCGGCGGCTTCCTGCATAACTTTTGGAACGATTTTAGCGGGAACAACTATCACGACTAGATCGACTTCTTCGTCTATCTCTGTCACTGAGGGGTAACAGGGGAAACCTAGAATGCTTTTTTCGTTAGGGTTGACCGGATATAGGTTTGCCTTGAAGAGGCTTCTTCGTTTGTTGATGACGAAGTTTTTGAAGATAACGTGTCCGGCTTTCATGGTTCTGCGGGAAGCCCCTATCACAGCCACTGCCTTCGGATCAAAGAAGGTGTGCATCTGCTCAATGCGCGTGTTCATTTTCTTGTCTCCTAAAACTCTATGAAGTTAATGTTTCATTCTCTTTGGGTCTTATAATTACTATGGGGCGGTGTTCCACGCTCTCAAGCATCTTCCAAGTTACGCCCGTCAGTTTGACGTTGAAAGTTTTTGCCATGTCCCAAACAGTTCTGCCTGTCCCCGCCCCCCGGGTTCGATTAGCTATCTTGGCAATCTCAAGAGCTTCTTCGGTTGTTATCTGAGAACCAGCAACTGCTAGGGGAGTAGCTCTTCTCTCTAACTTGAATAACCTTCCAGCCAAGTAGGCTAGGAATCCTCCGCAAGAATGTATTCCTTTGAGGGGTTTTGGGCGAGGAGTGAAATGGAGTCCCCGTAGAGAGTAAGTCTTGTCAGTGTCCACTATAACAGCAGTCACCTTTTTTCCAAGTTCAGATTCTATTCGCTCCCGGAGTTGTTGGGCAATCTCTTGGGCGTTTTCCAAGGGAAGGCTGACGTAGGAGTAGGGAAGGTTGCTTCCATCGATAGCGCCCTCTGACCCATGCATAAGAGCTTGCAGGAAACCACTGTGCAGTATGGCTACCTGCTTGTGAAGACTCCCCTCTTCAAGCGGATATGACCGGAGATAATTGATGGTTCTCTTTCTTAGGTGACACAAGGGTCCGAGGATGTAGGGCCAAATAAAGCGCATCCAGTATTTGGCTAGAAAACGTGCAAGCCAGCTTGCTTCAACCTCTTTCTCGTCGATTAGGTTGCCCAATGCCGTGGAGACTGCTTTTTCAGAGACTGTTACAAAATCTCCATCCTCTACTGTACCATCTATCGCTTTCACTAATTGTTTGAGGTAATTTTCTCCCGGCTTCCAGTATTGCGTTTTAATCGCAACAGCTTTGTATCTGCCAACCACTTTGCATCACATGTGACGCTCAATGCTCTGTTTTCTAAGGGTTTATCCGAAATAAATACATAATATTCTATAGGAAGATTACAACTCTGAAACAAAGAGTAAAGGGGCTTTGGAGGAGATTGCTGAAATGCCAGAAAAGAGCAAGGATTCAAGCGTGAACATTTATGATCTCCTCTCGGAGGCTTCTGAGAAGAAAGATGAAAAGAAGAGCAGGCGGGCTGAGCTTCTGGAGTCCATGGAGGTTAAGGAATGCTTCGAAGAGGGAAGCATTAAGATCGATATGCGAACTTGCCTTGGAATAGAGTGTAATTTGTGTGTAAAAGCCTGTCCCACCTACGCCCTTTTCTGGAAAGCTGGAGATATCGGAATCGAAGAGGATTTGTGCATCTACTGTACTGCATGCGTGCTCTGCTGCTGTGTAGACAACTGCATCAAGGTCACCAGAAAGCGTCCTGATGGCAAAACTGAAAGTTTCAGCACTCCAAAGGATGTTGTGAAGCTACTGCGTAAAATCAACTCTAAGAAAAAGCGGGAAGGCGTGAAGTCCATCTTCGAAAATCCTGAAGACTACTACACAAGCCAAGAATAGTTAACTATGGTAACTTGATAAAACGTTAGCTAGAAGAGACTGAAATTGAATCGATAAAAATTTACCATAATTCCCATCTAATATGCGTCCACAAATTGCTCACCATTAATGCTTTACTGTTACTCTTTTAGGGCTCTGATCCATGAATTTTCGAAGTAATCTAGCATTGCAGCAAGGAGACTTGTGTTGTTTGACCACAAAGCAGGACACTCTGCCAGACCTGCTGATGAGGCGGCATCAAAAATAATTCTTTTCCTATCGAAAATGCCTATTACCGCCAAAGGAGGGTTAGGACTATACCTGAGATCATAATTTGGATAGTCCTTGAATTTCTGTATGGTCATTGGAAGTGAATGTTCTTTTGGAGGTTTTTCCATGATAACCCGAATTTTTACTTTTCGTTTCAAGGCTTCTTCTGCATTCTCACCAAAGGTATACGCAGTGAGAGGAAGCCTTTTCCATGAGGTGACAAAATCGATGCTCGTTTGAGCGTTATAGATTTCTTCCCGTCGCTTTCTAATGTATGGTTCTTTCTTAGAAAGCCAAATGAATTGAGGTGCGTAATCTTGATCTATCCTTTCGTTAGCATTTTTTTTGAAATCTCGAATTAGTCTCTCTGCTTTCTTCGTTATGCTCAGGGTTTCCTGCTTTTTGCATTTAACCAGAAAAGAGATTCCGACTTCCAGAGGAATAGCTTTAATCACAGAATGTTTGTCTATTGATTTTTCGATTAGTCCCAACTTTTCAAGCCCTGTTATTACCCTGTAGACATAAGGTCGAGCAATCTTGGTGACTTCAGAAATTTTTTTTGCCGAAGTTATTCCGTTTTTAATAGTGGCAAGGTAAACCTTCGCTTGACAACTGGTTAATCCTAAATGTACCAGTGTCTCTAAATGTTTCTCTGGAACCTCCAAAGCGCCACACCAGAATCAAAATAGGAAACAATAACGATTCTAAATAGTTTTTGGTTGTCAGTATATGTTGTAATTACTAGATTTTATAACTTGGACCATTCTTATGAACCCATTCAAAAAAGGAGAAAGAAAGATAATGCAAATTTCAATAAAAAAAACAAAATTGACAGCTACAATCGCCATAGTTCTTTTGATAACTTCTGCATTTATACTAATGATAAATGCGCCAGTGCAAGCTCAAGATGAATACGAGAACATGCAAGAAGGAGGTTCGGTGCCGCTACCCTCCGGCGTTACTGCTGATTTGACGCTTGAAACCAAAGCATACCTTAGCTTCAGACCTAACCCTGTAGGTGATGGGCAGACTATTCTTGTCAACCTTTGGATTACACCACCGCTTCATGTGAGCCGATACTTCTCAGACTTCAAGGTGACAATCACAGATCCCGATGGAAACGAAGAAATCGTCTTGGTTGATTCGTATCGTGCAGATGCAACAGCTTGGTTTGAATATCAAGTTGACCAGGTTGGCGACTGGACACTCAAGTTTGACTTCTTGGGAGGTTATTTCCCAGCAGGAAACTACACTGTATATGAAGGGGCTTGGATAACCAGACAACGAGAAGGTGAAGTGGTCTATGACTTTCCAGAGGATTGTTACTACAAACCCAGTTCTACCGGGGAACAAACGCTAGTCGTACAAGAAGGCATGGTATATTCCTGGCCTCCATCTCCGCTACCTACAGATTACTGGACACGTCCGGTTTCACCTGAAAACAGAGAGTGGTGGCCGATATTAGGAAACTATCCTGGAAACGGAATAGTTGGTGGAGGTCCTTACTGGCCAGCAGATACTAACATATATGGTGGTAGTACTTCCGACCATGAGTTCTATCCATATGTTATAGGACCAAACAGTGCTCATGTGCTGTGGAAACGAGTAGATGGTATTGGTGGACTTATTGGAGGAACGACTGGAATTCAGACTGATACTGATTCATCTGCTACCCCAAACCTAGTCTATGCTGGAAGATGCTACGATACTATGACAGTGTCGATAGATGGTGTCCCAACTAGCTGTGCTGTGTGTTACGATCTGCGAACAGGAGAAATGTACTACGCAATACCTACGTCGGAAGGCGGATACACACCAAGCTATATTTCATACGCTAAGGGAGGCAGAATTGAAGTACCTGGTGCTACAGAAAGCTCAGGTTACTCAGTGACGCTTTTCTCACTTGGTTCAACAATGCGGAAGGTTAACGCAGAAACCGGATCTGTATCAGAGTACCCAGGTATGTCAGGAACTTTCTACGCTGATCCTTACGTGCTAAGTACACAGAATATTGAAGGCCAGCGCTATTTGATTAATTGGACGATAGCCGGAAGTACCGACGACTTCTCTGAACGTGTAGTAAGCAACATAACTATAGATTGGACTAACTTAGGTGATGCACAAGACTTTGAATCAATGATAGCATTTGATGTCTACGGTATTACTCCTGCTTCAACTGGTGTATCGAATCAGATAGGTGTAAGAGCAATGAGTCTGTTGACAGGTAAACAGTTGTGGGAAAAGGTAGTCGATGGTCGCTATTACAGTGGAAGTTGCACAGTTGCTGACCACGGAAAAGGCGCAGTGCTGATGATAGGCGGATATTTCCTAGCATATGATCTACAAACAGGGAACTTGGCATGGAAGAGTGAATTGATGGATTATCCTTGGTCAGAACCTAGCTTCGGTGCTTACGATGCAACTTCAGCATATGGTATGCTTTACAGACAAGCCTACGATGGTGTCTATGCGTTTGACTGGGACGACGGAAGCATAGTCTGGCACTACAAGCACCCAAACGTTCCATACGAAACACCATACACTGACAACGAAGGAAAAGGTGTGTACTCATTCAACAGTGGTTCAAAGGCTGCTGACGGAAAGATCTTCACTTACAACAGCGAGCACACAACAACACATCCTATTACAAGAGGCTGGAGGATCCACTGCATCGATGCTTATACTGGAGAGGCTATATGGACACTTGCAACACCAATGAGGGTAGCTACTATTGCCGACGGCTACATAACAGCTAACTGTGATTGGCAATCAACTATGTACGTTATCGGCAAGGGCAAAAGCGCCACAACAGTCACCGCACCAGACATTGCAGTACCAGAAGGAACCGCCATCACGATAAAAGGCACAGTACTTGATATGTCTCCGGCTCAGACCGGCACTCCATGTGTATCTAAAGATTCAATGGCGTTGCAAATGGAGTACTTGCACATGCAGAGGCCAATCGGCGGAATCTGGGGTAATGAGACGATAACTGGGGTTCCAGTTATGTTGACGGCTATGGGTCCAGACGGCAGTTACATTGACATCGGCACAACCACAACTGATGGATATTATGGCACCTTCGGCCATACGTGGACTCCGCCAGACAAAGGCAAGTACAAGATCATTGCCTCTTTCGAGGGCGACGACTCGTACGGTAGCTCAGGAGCATCAACCTACGTAACAGTGGATCCGGCAGCAGAAGAAGTCGATTTGACTCCGGTAGAGGGTTCTGTCAGCAACGTTGAAGAGTCCATTAGCAGCCAAACAACATACATTATTGCAATACTTGTGCTAGTAATCATCGCACTAATAATCGCGCTCTATTCAGCATTTAAACCTCGCAAATAAAAAAACCAAAAAACCAAGAAATTTTCCCTCCCTTTTTTATGGGGAGTAAAGCATTGGAAGAGTAAGGGACTGAAAAGGCGTCGCCACGGGAAAAGATGAAAATTACCAAAAGCGATATCAGCCGCTTGGAATTTTCATTTTTCTTCTCCTTTAGACTGCCCGTGTTGAGCCTCAGGAAACCCTTTTCTTTTGATGCTGAAGGGTAAAGAGTAGCATAAAATCCATAGAAAAATCAACATCCTAAAGTACGCTAGGTTGTTTACAACTTCCCCCACTCATATAGAAAAAAATTAAACAACTAAAAATGACTACTTCGCACATGCAATTTTTTTGACAGTTGACTGTCTATCTTCTACACAAGCCAAGTATAGGTAAATCTTCACAGTCTCCGCTACTCAAACGATTGTTTGGAGGAACAAAACGCTTTTAGTCAGGAGTCTTCTATTTCAGAAAGTCATGGAGGGTGAGGCTGTTGACCAAAATTATCTGCGATAGAAGGGATTGTAAACAATGGGTGGATGGCGAATGCTCCAAGGATGAGATCAAGGTTGAGGAGCGCACAACCTCTGAAGAAGAACTGGCTATCTGCGTAACCTATGAGATGGTGGCGGCTTTCTGTTAAGAAAGTTCGCGAAAAGTTTATGTTCCATAAGCGACCCAACAAAGTTTCTGGGAGGCAAATGTCTTGTCTGAGCAAAATTGGAAAGCGATTATTGAAGCCGCAGTAAAGGTTGAAGAACAATCCATTGCCCTTTACACCATGGCACTGGAGAATGCCAAGTATCCATCATCCAGGGTCTTCCTCAAGGAACTGGTAGAGGAAGAACGACACCATAAAGAGAAACTTGAAGCGATAATGAAAGATAAAAGCAAGATTTCAGAACTGGGTTCCCACGGTGGTGCGGTTCAGGACCTCAAGATCGTTGACATGTTCGAGGACACTCCTTTAACCGAGGGGTCGGATTACGAGGCGATTCTTGTTTATGCAGCGAAACGAGAAAAGAGCACCTATGACTACTACAAAACATTGGCTCTGGGACTCAGAGGAACAGCCATGGGTGAACTCTTCTCCAAACTGGCGCAGGAAGAGCTGGGACACAAGAATAAGCTAGAAAGAGAATACGATGAGTGTGTGTTTACCGAGAACTAAACACCTAGAAACGTGGATCTTCCTCTGAAATCAAAATATTATGCCTCGTTTTGACTGCTTTTCAGATGATAATCTATTTTTGCAGTTTTCTTCTGTAAATTATTACTGCAATAGTTGCTGTTATGAATAGTGGCAAGATGATCCATGATGGAAACTCTGGGACTATAAAGCCCCCCAATGTAAGAGTGACCTCTTTGTTTTCTGTCATATTCACTGTTGTTTCGTCTAAGTAAGATTCGTAAGTGGCTTCAACAGTATAGTCTCCAACTAGGTGTTCGCCAGGCATATAATCTGTATCAGAGGCGTTGACGATTTTTTCCATCAAAGAAAATCTAGCCCAACCATTGGCATCGGTGAGTTTTGAATCAGCTACCATCGAGTTTGGAGAAGTTAACGTGACGCTGGTAGAAGGAACATTTTGGTCTATCGAGTCGACTACATGAACATCTAGGTACCAGCTGACATAAAGCTTGCCTAAATAACTAAGTCTAGGGTAGATTTTGTTGTAGGTTGTGTTCAGTAACCACCAAGTTGAGTTATCGTAGGGACGTATTTCAGTGAATTGCGAGTCTTCAATAAATAGCAATGCAGAAGACCCTGCGTAAATATACTGATTAGTGCTTGATTTGAGAGATAAGACGGAAGAGTCACGTGCATAAACAGAACCAATTATTGAGTTTGATATTGTGGCATTAGTGGTACCGTAGAAATCAAAAGTCCATCTATTCACGTTTGTGTTAGTTAATGACAAATTTGGTGTAGAGTCTCCAGACAGAACGTCCACAGAACAATTACTAACAAAATTCCAATAACTGACAAGACCTGGCTCAAGTTTGGAAATTGTACAATTCACTGATAGGCCTCTTGTAGAAAGGTAATCGAGTTCTGAGTCGTAGATTTCAACCTCGGAAGACTCGTGACTACTGAGTCTCTCTATTCTCGAATTATGCATGTTTAGGGTTGAGGATTTTCTTGCATAGCAAGTTCCATCAATATGGGAATTATTCGAGATTGAAATCACAGAATTGGAGCCGCAATCAAAGGTGCAATAAATTGTGGAATTATTAATTGTGGCAGTACTGTTTCCGTAAAAAGAAATCGTCATTAAATAGTATCTTGTTATTGTTGAGTTTTCGGCTATGAAACGAGGATTACCATTTGACGGATGCATAAACCGAATGTACTGATTGGGTTGACTCTGATTAAAGTCAAGAATGGCATTTTTCAAGTATAATGTAGCGTTGTCTTCCACTATTATGCTTCCGTTGATGTCAAACCTTCCCTCAATAATGGTCACATTGTTCCCAGTAAGTATCAGGTCCCCTTGATAAAGTGTGGAAGCATCTGCAGTTGGAACCTTGAATCCCTGTACATACACCAGGGTCATCAACAGAGACAGAACAAGGATAATGATTTTGTGCTTTCTCATGATGGATCAACAATTAAAGTTCACAGCTTCTTTTTATGAATTGTGTAAGAATTGGAATCCTATTAAACCAAGAATTTAATGAATGAATATCATTGCGAGAAGGACCTGTTAAGTCTCCTTTTTTCCTCATTCGCTAACATGTGGGCTCTTCGAACCGGCTCAGGTATTCTATACTTTCCTCTACATTCCATAACGATCTTTATCGCTCTCTCCAACGAGACTTTGTGACCAACGCTGACGTAAACTGGTTTGGTTCCAGATTTTGTGACGACCTCAGCGCCTATAACCTCGCCCTTATAGTTAAGCGGTGCCCACCCACACTCTCCAACCTGTTCTATCCTCCCGCACAGCAGACTCTTCGCCACCCCAATCGTCGGCTTATCCAGAAGCAAGCCCAGATGAGATGCAAAACCTAGACCATGGGGATGAGCATATCCTTGTCCGTCAACCAGAAGAACGTCCGGTTCTATGCTGAGTCTTCTTATTGATGAGTAGGCTGGCGGGATTTCCCTGAAGGACAAGAGGGTGGGAATGTAAGGGAAACGGGTTTGAACGTGGGCTACTTGGGATTCAACTTGGGATAAGGAGGCGAGTTCAAGGACAGCCACTGCTCCAACAGAGGTTCCCTCCAGATATGCAATGTCCACCCCAGCCACAAACTCAACAGTCTCAGGTAAGGTATCTTCGAGAATAAGCTTCTTGGACAGGCGCTGTTGCATGGCATGGGCTTTCTTGACCGAAAACTTTGGACTGAGCTTTCTCGGCAACTCCTATGCTTCCAAAATTTTTGATTTCAGTCTTGTCTCTCTTTATCAATTGTCTTCTCTAACTTTGAAATGGATTGTTCCAGTGCGCTTCTTCGGACCTCGCTGGTTATGTCTCCTCTGGTGATTTCGATGAGACGTCTGGCAACGTCACCCTTTCTTCTAAGACCCTTAATGATTATGTAGGCGTCATCCAGAGCCGTCAGTTCAGAATAGATGTGCTCCATCCACTCTAAACTCTTCTCAGCCGCCCCCACATCTCCCTTCCGGATCAAGTCGAGAGCTCTACGTCTAAGCTCCCCAACCACATCCCCCAAAGCCAACACAAAAGGAGTAAAGGGGACACCTATTTCCTCTGGGTTAACAAACAGGTCTTCCTGAATCAACGTAAGCAGTATGTTTGCTTCAGCATGTTCTTCAAAGGCGGCTCCAACAGAACCGCTGTAAAACAGGTCCGGATAAACTTTCACGATCTCTCGAAGCTTTGCAAAAAGTTCCTTTGCTTCCTCAATCATGGCTTTTGCGTCATCAAATCTCTCTTGGTGGGTGACCTGTATGGCTTGTTTGGAGAGGCGCGTTGCTTTCCGCATGTCCCTATAAACCTCTTCCCGCACCTGCTCTCTTTCACTTAATTCTTTCTGTATCTTTTCAAGAATCGCTTTCAACGACATTATCTTCACAGCCAGAAACGCTCAAAATGAAGCTTAGGCATGCTTAATAGCCTTTTCCAAGCGGCTAAGCAGAACCACCCGGCTCTCCGGAGCTTCATCAAGGATGTTGTAGCCCATTTCTCGGGCTAGCTGAGCTGCGAAGTCTTTGATTTCCTGTTGAGTTGGCATGTTGTTGTAGCCCATGCGTAGCCTTGAGAAGCCCACGTGCATGTAAGCTTTGGGCTCCACATATGTTGGATTAGCTTTTCTGATTAGCCGAGCGTACAGTTCGGGATGTTTCAGGTTTAGATGTCGCGCCAGAGTCAATCTGATTACAGTGGGACACTTGAAGCTGGGAAGCAAAGCCAAGGTCTCGTTAAGTTTCTTCCAAGCGTCTGGAACATAGGGACGGCAGACCTGTGAAAAGGTTTTCTGATTGAAGGCTGAGACCGAGATGTATAGTTGGGTGGGTTCTTCGCTTAGATTGGAGAGAATCTCGGGGACTGTTCCGTTGGAGACCAGAAAAGTGGTGAAGCCTCGTTTGTGAAAGCCTTTGATCAAACCGTCAAGATGCGGGTAGAGTGTAGGTTCGCCTGTCAGGCTTATGGCTGCGTGCTTAGGCGTGAGCGCTTCCAAACGTTTCTTTTGGTCTGCGTTGGGGGTTGCTTTGTATCCCGTCAATATCCGTTTCTGCTCTCGGATACATCCATCAATTATCTCTTCAGGGTCATCCCATGTTGGCAGCCGAGTTTCGTCCCATCGTAAGTCGTGGTCTCCGCTCTGGGCACGCCAACAAAAAACGCAACTCAGGGTGCAATGAAATATTGATGGCGTCATCTGCAGGCACTGGTGACTCTTTATTCCATAAAATTTCTGTTTGTAGCAGGTTCTGTCTTGAACTATGCTGTTGTATAACCATCTGCACCGTTTGGCAGCCGAGTGCCTACCCACTAGATGGTATTTTTGCCTCTGCAGCATGCGAAGGATTTCGTCTGGAACCAAAGATTGCAAATTTTCAACCTGCCAATGTCCTAGAAGGGATAAAGATTAAATCGATGTAATAAAAACTACGTGGTGCAGAAAGAAGGTGTATAGTGTGGATTACCCGAAAATTGTTAAAATGATTCCCGTTGAAAAACGAGGAGCTATTTCAGAAAAACTCCTGAACTATGTGCTAAAGTCTAAGAAGGAGAAGAAATTGACTAGCGGCATGGCACAATGCTTCCTTCTCCAATGGCAGACGAGTACCTTTGATAATGAAGTTGGTCTTGCAGTGCTCCTTGAAACAGCCGCTGTCTTAGAGCTTGAGAAGACAACGGAGTTTCTGGAGCAAGAGTGCCAGTTAGCGGAGGTTGCTAAAGCCCTCAAAGAGACAATAGCCTAGGAGGTGTGTGATGTGGTTAAATTTGGAATAGAATTCGTCCCCAAGGAAGCCTACTGGAAAACAGTCTACTATGCAGTTCAGTCTGAGAAACGAGGCTTCGACAACCTCTGGATAACAGACCACTACAACAACCGCAACGTCTACGTCACCCTAGCAGCAACAGCAATCTACACCAAAAAAATCATCTTCGGCCCAGGAGTAACCAACCCATACCTCGTCAACCCTGTCATGACCGCCCAGTCCCTAGCTTCGCTGGATGAGATGGCTCCGGGACGAGTGGTATTAGGCATGGGTGCAGGAGACAAGACTACCCTTGCATCCACGGGAATAGAAGCTAAGAAACAATTATCAGCAGTTGTAGACGCCATCACAATCTTCAAGGCAATGCTGGATGGAAAGAGCGTAACTTACGAAGGAAAAGTTTTCCAAGTAAAGGGCACCAAATTCAACTTCAAACCAAGAGGACAAATTCCAGTTTACATAGGAGCCCAAGGACCCAAGATGCTTGCGACAGCAGGAAAAATCGGCGACGGAGTTCTCATAAACGCTTCCCATCCCAAAGACATAGATTACGCTGTTGGACAAATAAAGATGGGAGTCAACGAAGCGGGAAAGAATTTAGCTGACATAGATGTCACAGCCTACACATCCTTCTCGGTGCACAAGAAACCTGAAAAAGCAACAAAGGCAGCTTCTCCCGTAGTTGCCTTCATAGTTGCCGGCAGCCCAAACGTGATACTGGAGAGGCATGGAATAGACTTGGATAAAGCAAATGAGATTCGAGGAGCCTTGAAAAAAGGAGATTTCGGTGGAGCCTTTGGTTCAGTCTCACCAGATATGATAGAAGCCTTCTCGATCGCAGGCACTCCCGACGTATGCATTCAAAAGATCACCCGGCTGCTTAAAGCAGGAATAACCCAGTTCGTTGTAGGATCACCCATAGGTCCCAACGCCCGAAAATCCATCGACCTCATAAGCGAGCAAGTGATTCCACACTTCAAAGAGTGAACAACACAGACATCTAAGAAAGGAGTTATCCTTCCCATTTTCTTTCTTAATTTCTCTGTAACTGTTTCACAGGTTGAAAGGAATCCGAATTCTAAAGGTGGAGGGAAAAAACAAAAAACTTATAACTTTCCATCGCCGAAGCATATTTGCTGGTTACATCAACTTCGAAGAAATTTTTGTTCATGTGAAGGACGTGGCACATATTGGCTGGAACTAAACACTGTTTTCCCAAATGCCGTTTATTCAAATGCTTAAAAAGAGCTGTCATCTATCAAGGAAACCGCGTTTGGTGCAGATGGACTGATGAAGAATGCAATGTAACAAACTGCAGTTACGCCACATGCGTGAAGAGACGACTACTGCCTGGTGGTATATGCGGTGAATCTGTGAAACGCAGAACAGTTGAGAAGAGACCTGAAGAAGCCCTAATTCCATCCGTGAGACTCAAAGGCAAAGCATTACGAAAGATAGGAGAAAAAGAAATCTACTAGATTTCCTTCTTTTTCTAGATACTTACTTTTTGTAGGGGTCTCCCTCTTTGACTAGCAGAGAAGCTGGATTGCAGAGAGCAGGTATATCACACTTTTCAGTTTTTATAGATCTATCTTAAGGCCTTCAGCGACCCTTTGACCGTATTCTGTGTCAGCCTTGTAGAAGATCCTCGCCTGCCGAATCTGGATGTCCTTCTTAGCATTGCACAGATGAGACACTATGTTGCCGATCAGGTGATCCCGATCTTGGTCAGTCATAACTTTACGATAAAGAGCACCAGGCTGTACGAAATCGTCGTTCGGATGAGTGTAAGGCTGACGCGCAACCATGCCAGAAACTTCAAAGGGCGGTTCAGCTGCTTGAGGATCAGGCTCGGGACCACCAAAACTGTTGGGATAATAGTTGGGACTGCCACCTCCATTTGGGTCAAATCGCATATAGCCATCACGCTGATAGTTTTCGGCTTTCACAGCTTTGGGTCTGTTAACTGGCAACAGGTGATAGTTAGGTCCCAATCGATAGCGATGAGCGTCGTGGTATGCAAAAAGACGACCCTGCAACATCTTGTCCGGTGAAGACGCGATACCTGGAACAAAGTTTCCTGGGGAAAACGCTGCTTGCTCCACCTCAGCAAAGTAATTATCTGGATTTCGATTCAAAACCATGCGTCCCACCTCCATTACTGGGTAATCTCCATGGGGCCAAACTTTTGTTACGTCGAAAACGTCAAATCGGTATTTTTCAGCATCCTCAGGAGACATAATTTGTACCTGTAGGGTCCATGAAGGATAGTCTCCCTTTTTAATTGCATTGTAAAGGTCGCGGGTTGCGCTGTCAGGATCAATCCCTTTCATCTGTTCAGCTTCTTGACGGGTAAAATTCTTGATACCTTGATCAGTTTTGAAGTGATATTTAATCCAGAAGTATTTGCTATCTTCGTTGTACCATTTGAAGGTGTGACTGCCGTATCCGTTCATGTTACGGTAAGCTTTGGGGGTTCCTCTGTCAGAGAAAAGAATTGTCACCTGATGAAGAGATTCGGGTGTTAGAGACAGAAAGTCCCAGAACATGTTTGCGTCTTTGAGATTGGTTTCTGGGTTGCGTTTCTGGGTGTGAATGAAATCGGGAAACTTCAGGGGGTCACGGATGAAAAATACTGGTGTGTTATTCCCTACAAGATCGTAATTGCCCTCTTCTGTGTAAAATTTGACTGCAAATCCGCGTGGATCGCGTTCGGCATCTGCTGATCCTTTCTCGCCTCCCACCGTTGAAAATCTTAAAAAGACTTCGGTGCGTTTACCTACCTCAGAAAGAAATTTTGCCTTTGTATATTTGGTTACGTCATTGGTTACTTCAAAATATCCTCCTGCACCAGCTCCTTTGGCATGTACAACCCGTTCAGGTATCCGTTCACGATTAAAGTGCGCCAATTTTTCAATCAAATGAACATCCTGCAACAACACTGGACCGCGAGGACCTACTGTAACAGAATTTTGGTCGTCGTCTACTCGTTTTCCAAAATTTGTGGTCATTTTCTTGTTTTTCTTCATTATAAAAACCAATAATTTCATGCCTTAGGCGGCTATTTAAAGATTATTTGAAACTAATTCCTCGCTGGAACATTTAGTCCCATCGCGTCAGAATGGCTGATTCTGTTATTGCTGTAAGGTTGTTAGAAGCCACTTAAGGAACAAAAACTGCAGCTGCGATGACCGTTGTCCACTGATCTTTTTCTTCGCCTGCTGCCGATTGCGTTATATTACTTGTTTTGATGATCATTCCGCTGGTTTTAAAGATCTGTTTTTTCTCGTCCCAAGCTTTGTCAGAGTCAAAGGGAATCCCCATGGTTGTCGCCAACATGGTTGCCGCCAGTTCCTCTGCATAGTCTCCCGCCTCCTTCGCCGATTGCCCAAAGGAATGATGTTCCGAGAGATAGCCATAACTGTTGTTGCTTGAAGGAACTGCCACGCCAATAGAGGCTGAAATTAACCTGTGGGGTTCTTTGACGGAATTTTTGGACAAAACAGCAAAAGTTATCTCTCCAGGCTCCAGATTTTTCAAGCCTTCTTCTTTTGAGATCAGTTTGCATCCCGGAGGTATTATGCTTGAAACATACACTATGTTGCAACGGTGTATTCCCGCGCTTCTCAAGGCTAATTCAAAGGATGCCAACTGCTCCTTATGTCTGCCTACACCCTTAGTCAGGAACATGAATTTCGGGATCATCGAAACCAACAGTCTATAGAGTATTTCTTTAGGTTCTTACCGTTGAATTGAAATCCGGTTGAAGTTATCCTGTGGATATCCGTTTCACTACGGGTGGTCTCTTCTTCTTGAGAACACGGTAACCGCAAAAGGTGCATTTCACTCCTCCACCGCGCAACTCAAGCTCTTCAGTCTTAACTTTGGCACCACATTTCACGCATTCATAAATAAGTCCACGTGAAATCTTCTCTGACATCATCTAAGCCTCTAGACTTGGTAACGATGTTTCACAGGATTTAAATGTTTTCTATCAAACCAACTTGTTCAGGGTATTATGCACCAGAGTAAAAATCTTTGATGACACTAAGTATTTTCTCGGATGCCCTTCCATTCCCAAAAGGATTAGTGTCAGCGCTTAACTTTCTGCCCCTAGTTTCATCGCTCAAGATTCTGTTAGTTTCCATCACAATTTTTTCGGGATCAGTTCCAACCAAAACATTAGCTCCCAGCTCGATAGTTTCTGTCCATTCTGTCTCGTTTCTGAGTGTAACGCAGGCTGTTTCTAGCCAGAAGGCTTCCTTTTGCATTCCACCCGAGTCTGTGAGAAGCAGTTTAGCGTTTTTCATTAAATTAAGCATTTCACGGTATTTCAGCGGCTTGATAATCCTAACGTTTTTCTTCAACTTCTTCTGGAATCCCGTTTCCTGCAATCTGCTTTTTGTCCGTGGGTGAATCGGAAACATTATAGTCAAATCTGCTAGCCGTACCATCGCATCCACGATTCCTTCCAGTCGTTTTGGCGAGTCCACGTTCTCTGGTCTATGCGCTGTAAGAACGGCGTAACCATCCTGCTGCAAACTCAGTTTTTCTAAGAGGCTTTCCTTCATAGCTTCTGGAAGATGGTTCAGTACAGAATCGTACATTGTGTCGCCGACTAGGTGAATTTTCGTCTGGTCTACTCCCTCTTTCCAGAGGTTGTTGACGGATTTTTTGGTTGCTGCGAATAGAAGAGTTGAGCAGTGATCGGTGAGGCGACGGTTTATCTCTTCAGGCATATCCATGTTGTAGCTTCTTTCACCAGCCTCCATGTGCGCTACTGGAATGTGCAGTTTGGAGGCGGATAGGGCACCAGCTATGGTGGAGTTTGTGTCGCCTGGAACTATCACCAAATCAGGTTTTTCTTTCATCAACACCTTTTCTAGGGCGATCAGCATTTTGCCTGTTTGCCAAGCATGGGTGCCAGACCCGATGTTCAGGTTTGCTGTGGGGTCTGGAAGGTTCAGTTCGTCGAAGAATTCTTTGGACATTTCGTAATCGTAATGTTGACCTGTGTGAATAATTTGCATGTCTATTTCTGTGTCTTTTTTAGCTAGGTGGATCAGCGGAGCAGACTTGATTATTTGAGGTCTCGTCCCCAGAATCAATGTAACTTTCATGTTTGTAGCCTTGCGGGTTTTGGATGTAATTTTTTATTGTTTACAAATATATAAGTCCGACAAATATTGCGATTTTTGTAGGGGATAACGCAAATCTGAAAAAATGTTATCGGTCGTTGGCTTCAGGCAGTCCAATCCAAATATTTGTCGCTATCAAGTTTTTGATTTTAGCCAACTGAATAGCTTAAATATCTTTTTTGCACTATGCTCTTCCCAAGTCTTTGGTGTGGAAACAGGAGTCTCGCCTTTCAAAGCTCTTATTGTTCCTTCAGATATATCGTTCTCTTTAACCAGCAGATATTGGGAAGATTCGGCGATTCCACAAGCAACTATTGGTTTGCCGAAAAACATGTATTCAGCAATCTTGTGTAATCCCTCTTCATTGTAAAACTGAGAATACTTCGAAGTGTGCCGGGGAGCAAGGCAGACATCGGCGGCATTAACAAAATTTGAAACTTCCTCATGTGGTATCCATCCAAACAACTTGATCTTATTGCCAAACTTTGCCTCAAATGTTTTCAAAAATGGCAAGGAAGGGCCATCGCCAACTATCCAGAAAACACAATTAACTTTCTTCAAGACCTGCTCAATGATGCCGGGCAACAGGTCTGCGCCCTCAACATGCGTTAACTTACCGACAAACAAAACGATTTTTTCACCCCTTTTAACGCCGTATTTTTTTCTAAAATCGTCTGCACTAATGGAAGCTTCAAAGTTCTTGGTTGAGAAATTCGGGATAACAAAAGTAGGTTTGCCAAAGCCACTAACTCTTTTCAGTAGTTTGCTTGTGGTTAAGGTTATGGCTAAGGCGTTTCTTAAAGCAATGTTTTCGATAATCGCTGCCGGTCGAACCCATGGGCCTTTGCCAAACTCATCTTCCACTTCAATAGACCAAGGTGAACGATACTCCAGCAGATACTTCCTCCTTCGCAGAACCAAAGGAATTGCAAGGATGTCGGGGCAGTTAGCGACCCAGAAAAGGTCTGCTCTGACAAAGAAAATTTGCAGAAAGACAGCCAGATAGTTTGCGACTGCTAAGAAGAGGCGTTTGAATCGTCCTGAACCGCGTGGAGCAATTCTGAACTTGGGAATCATTACCTCAAACTTGACCCAGTCCAGTTTTTTGAGGCTGGAAGAAATCTTTTTGATTCGTGGATATTTCAGGGGGTCTAAAGCTATGTAAACGACTTTCACGCTAGATCGGTCTCCTCAAAGATTCAAGATCATGTCTGCTAAAACTTTTGCTCCATCTCTCAAAGCTGGAATTTCGATGTTCTTCGCCCTTTCTATGGCATCCATTAAACGTTCTAGATTGATCTCTGAGATGAATGCGGTGCCTAATTTTTTGGCGAATATTTTGGCGTCTGTTTTTCCGACTGTGCGTTTCCACTCGGGATTGAGCACTATGACTGTTGGCTTTTTGTAGGCAACGGTTTCCAAGGCTGTAGAGCCAAAGTGTGTTACAACAACTTCTGCTCCTGCCAGAAGCTCAGGAAACATTGGGGAATAGCGTATGATCTTCCATTCGGGATGTTGCTTTATGTAGGGTTCAGGGTCAACTTCTCCTGTCTGCAAAACTACATTCTTGAGGTTGCTTTCGTTTACGGCGTCAAATAATTGCTTGTGTCCCAGTGATCCGCCAGTTACCAGAATGTAGTCTCCATTCCAAGGCTGGATTTCGGGTCTGGGAAGTAATGGACCAACTACTGTGCCCTTTAACAATTTTTTTTGTTCTTGCCAATGTAAGGCTGTGATTGCTGAGAAGGGTTGTAAAATACGAGCGGTTAGTGATGATTTTGTAAAACGCACTGCACCTTCAATGTTTATTATGTGAATTCCCTTTGAAAGGGCAGCGAGGGCGGGAGGGATACAAAAGTTGCTTCCTGTGCTAACAACAGCATCAAAATCGCTTGTGACTTTCTTCATTGACATGCCGAGTGCTTTAGCTAGATTGTAGGCGAACTCGCCTGTGGGAGTCTTTGCTCCCCGCGGCTTTAGAAGATAGTTAACCTCGCCGAACCTGCTTAATCTTTCGTAGCTTAGGGGGTCTCCTTGGGGAATGAGAAAAGCCATGGATGCTTTGCCTTCTAGCCTCTGGGCTAACGCATAGCCGAAGCCAGTGTGTCCTCCACCGCCTGCCAGTATCAGGATGCGTTTCTCTTTTTCCAAGAAGGGTCAGCCAAGCGAGATTTTAACTCCAACCAAATATAAAGTTGTGCATACTTGAGCATGGAGATGTCACCCGCAAATCCCTGCTTTTTATAGAAAAATAGGAGTTAGAATTTTACCCAACTAAAACTAGGTTGCGCACGGTCTTAGAAGTGAGGTTACAAAACTTCATTTTGACTTGGCAGAAGATCTAATATCGAAATCGCTGTATCATAGAATAGTTACTATTATCAACAAGTGCAATAAGCCTATAGATATATGAGTGTCTTGTCTACCAACATCTAAAACAACGTAATCCTTGAATTCATCTGGGAGAAGATCGAGAACAGGGGAATTTAATGAATGATTATGGCTCATTCAATCACCTAAGGCGGTATCTCCTTTTAGATAACTTTTACTCTATATTCTCATGTGTAAGCTTTTGTTGTTTTCAGGTTGGACAGGCATCCGTACATGTTGAATAATTATACTTTTATGCATGTAATGAATAAGTTAAGAAAGAGGGAGTTACACAGAGAGAGACAGTGAAGAGGATGAGCAAACCGGAGAAAGAGAATGATCAATCCAAGTCAATCAAGGATACAAAAACCGGTTTCAAGCTTTCAGAATATTGTCCATTCTGCAAATTGCGAAGAAAGCTTACGAAAGAAATCAGAAAATTGATCAAGGAAAGGTAAACAAAGAGCTTAAGACCTGTTCCACCCGATCACGCAATATTTTTCGTTCACGCATACTAAGTAAACTGTTATTTCGTTGTCAGGGAAAGAAAGACTTGTTTTTTATCCAAAAATAGTGGTGTAAAGCAAAATACCATCCAAAACGCCCACCACATATGACGGGATCCAAAAAATCCATGCTAATTGTGCTATCCTTCTGCTCTTAGTTGCAAATGATGTAGATCCAGGACGCCAAAGTACAACAAGCCAGAGCCCAAAGATCAATGCTGGAATTGAAAAAACGGCATGCAAAATGTTCATAATCCAACGCAAAGTTGTCCCGAAATACATCTCAAAGGAACTAAGGGGACCCATGAACATTACTGCAGTAAATCCAACTAACCATGCGACCATTACTATTAACATTGTAATCTCGTGCACAAAATAGTTGCCTCTCATTCTGTACCACATGCTCACTAAGACCAGACCTGTCCAAAGAGTTTGCATAATAAGATTGAACTCAGCGAAACTTATGCCAATCTCATAAAAAGGGAAGAATAATATAATTCCAACCTCAACCAAAACAACAATGATGATGGTAAGGGCTGCGAGCTTTCCTTGCAAAGAGGGACTTAAAGTAAGTTTTTCTGTTTCTTTTGTTCTTGCACCAATTATCCTTGAAACCAGTATCAAAACTACCAACACTATAATTACTGCAGCCAGCCCGTAGAACACCACCATCAGATTTACTCCTAGAAATGGGTCAGGGCTCCACATGTTTGTAGCAATTGCTTCTATAGTAACAGTCAAGTCCTCAATGTACCAGCCATCCTTATTTGTCACGTTTTTAATACGTTCCGAAGATCCGACAAACATGCCAGTAGCTTTATCCCATTCCTTGTGCCTAAACGAGTCGTTTCCATATGTTACAGTTCGGCTTGCACCTAAAACTGTTTTTTGCTCCTGACTTTGAACAGTTACGTTAACGGGTTTCCCGGTGTGTGGTGAGGAATCATAAAATGTGTCTCTTGGACTAAGATTTGAAGGAATGATTAGCCACCCTCCAACATTCCCTTCAGTGAAGTTAAACTCCCAAATGGCACTGCCTAATGTCCCATTAGAATATCTAGCAGTAAGATTCACTGGGAACGCTGCACCCTGAACCGGCAAAATCTCCATTCTCATCCAATTAACATCGTGTGTTGGAGGCGGAGCACCAGTACCAGTTATGCTAATGTTGTACTCCATCCAATCGCCTTTTTTGACCCCTACCGAGGACTCGTCATAAGCGAGCGTGGGTGAGGTAATGATTAAAACTATTATGATAGCCAGAATTAAAGCAGTGAATGCTTTCATTTCTTATCTCCAATAATTCATTCTTTAGCAAATAAATCATAAAAGCGTTTTTGTCAAAGTTTCTTGACTATCAAATGATGTGCTTATTTCTTCTTTAGTCAAGGTTTCTTGACAAAGACTCTATTAGTAAACTGTTATTTACACGATCTATGGAGATATCCCCCGCAACTCCCCCTTTTTTTAAAAATTAGCACGCACATTGTTTTTATGTCGCGTATTGTACGGAATATATCGGATATAGGAATATACCATAAATAGTTTTTTTGACAAATTGAAAGTTGTGGATGCGCGCATTTCCATTCCTCATGAGTTCACAAACGATTTTTGTGCGCATTCACTTCAATCGCTTGCGCGCGAAAAAAGTTCAACTTCTTTTGGATTTAACAATGGCTGATATGATACCTATGATACCAATAAGTATAAGCAGGTAAAAAATTGCTTGCCAACTTGGGTTTTGTTGGAACCACTCTTCAACAGGAAAAGTAGTTGTTACCACCATCCATCCAAAATAAATCACAATAACGATGCCGAAAACACCCATCACGTACTTGGCAATTTTATTCATCATCACTCTAACAAAAAAATGTAATTTAGTGAAGGTAAATATTGTGAAAATGTAGTAAATACTCTGAATTCATCAATTCCCAATGCAGTGGCGGTGTTCCCCGCAACTCCCCATTTTTTAGATTCATAATAATGGTAAATAATTATTTTACTAACTAATTGCTCTGAAACCAAACTGGGATAGGAACATTATAAAAAAGGAGGAAGATTATCGGTCTCAGGATGCTTTTTATTCTACTATTTCTGCTCCAAACCCTACTCCCAAGAAGAGAGAAGAGGCCACTGCGAACACTGCCGCAATTACCAAAAATACCGATCCTGCCCAGATTCCTGTGGGTAATTGTTCTAAGAGCAATGCAAGCATCAAGAACAAAGCAGCCCAAGCAAAGATGAAACCAAACATCAAGAGACCAACTTTTGCTCCTGCCTTCACTTCCATTTTTTCCCCTCCTTGCCAGCGTGGTTTGCAGCACTTTTATTATAAATTTTATGATGCAAGCGACAAAAAAATGCTAAACTGTTATTTACACGATTTATGGAGACGTCCCCCGCAAAACCCCTTTTCATAAGGATTAACAGTCAAATTTTAGCTTTTTATGGTATTCCTTGTGTGTTTGGTAATTCACCTTGGTGTTCACGCGAAAGGGGGGAGGTTTAACGAGAGAATTCGTCACTCATATTGGGTTCAAGATGGTACTTCTTGTCCTTCTGCTTCAAATTTGATGTCTACATAGTCACCTAGATTTCGCATTTCTCCATTTTCTTTTTGGGCATAATATAACTTATCGCATCTGTCACATATCAGACTAAGCGTCTCTTCATCCGGAACATTTTGATATGTGCCTTTCCAAGTAGCAACGATAGCATAACGAGGTTTTTCGTCAGGTCTCTCCAATGGCAGAATCTTATCTAACAACTCAGGTTCCGGTGTACCATTGTGGCTGCCATGATGGCTGACCTTAAGAAAATGCACTGGTTTCAGCACGCCGTATTTATCCATTGTCTTCCAGCTACGTTCCTCTGCGTCTCCAGTAAAGAGAAGTCGATAACCACGCCATTCGAGAGAAAAGACAACGCTGGTGTTGTTGGCGGCTTTGTCGATAGCAAGAAGGCTTTCAAAGATTTCTTTACGGCTGTTTACTAGATTGTAGAATGCCCCAGCATCCACTCCCTGCGGAGGAATTGGTTCAATAACAGACTGTTTACCTCTGCCACCCTCTGAGAGCCTAGTTACCCCAAGAGCCCTGAAGGCTGGTCTGAATCTGCCATAATATTCTGCGGTGTTCTCTTCTGGGGCCCAGATTTCAATCTTGGCTTCGTGAAATGGACTTTGGTTTAGGGAATCAAAGCCGCGGTATACGTAGGAGGTGTTCTCACCTATGCTTCTCAAGTATTTAACGCAGTCTGCGGTTTTTCTAGGATTATTGTTCATCCAAAGAGCCTTGATCGCCTCAAGAATCGGTTCTCGAGATGCCGAACGAACTCTAATATAGCTGTCAATTTCCGCGTAGATTCTCATTAACTCAAGTTTACGTTTCTTGGCGTCTGGGTGGTCTTCATAATAACCTTCGCGAGCCGAAGCAGTCAGCCAAGCATGACGAGTTTGAAGTTTCTGGCGAAGCTCATCGTCACTTCCTAAATAGATCTTTTCTTCACCATAGGGTAAACCCTGTACGTGATCGAGATGTTCATGGGTCATTATGTAAAGATCTAAGGGCTGACCATCAAGTACTTCCAAGATGTTTTTAATCACGGGTTTAAAAACGTCATCAAGGCCACCTTTTGTCTTTGAAAGAACATTCCCTACATCGATTAGGACATGCCGAGTCTCAATCTCGCCATTTGGATTTTGATCAGGTATGGAGATTAGAATTGCGTCTCCAAAAAGAACATTGTAGACGCGGACTTGAAGCGTTTCCATCACAGATCCGCTCCTCTTCCTACAATGTGGAGCATGTTGGCCGTGTGTCGAATGCGCATTGTGTCACCTGATACCTCAGCCATAACAACAGATTTGCGTGGTTGGCCGGTCGGGTCAATGGCATGTTTTCCAATCTTCAAGATGCCTTCGTCGGCAAGGCGACGGAGAAATTTGTCACGAGCTGCTTGCTGTTGCTTGTATTCGTGTCTTGCTAGTTTTCGTTGTTGACTGTCCAGCTTCTGGCATTTCAGCCTATATTTTGTGGGCGGTGAAGAGGTTAGGCGGGCTAGTATCTTGCGAGTTTTCCAGTCGATGACCAAAGTAGTGCCCACTGTTATTACACGTTTTTGTGGATAACCAGAGCCAATCGGGTTGGGTTCTTCGTGTTGCCAAGCGATTTTGAAAATGCACTCATGACCTATTTTGCCAGCTGGATGTTTGTCATCATACTTTTTCTTAACGGATAAACGGGGACGAACATGAAACGGAATGGGTTTCCCTCTAACAGGAATGCAGAAAAGTTCTTTGTTTTTATTTGCAAAATCGTAAGCTACCCAATCACTAGAATAGAGGTCTGCCAATTCGATGTCTTTTAGGGCGTCGTCTTCAAAATTTGTCTGAACTCGCAATGCTTTCTCGTCATTGATTATGTGACGTAGAACGAATTCTTTGCAAATCAAATTACGCATGTTGTCGTCAGCAGGGTAAGCAATTTGATCCACAGCGATTATGGCTCGTCCGTAATCGGGAAAGCCGATTTCTCCTGATGGAAGAACGTCAAGGGCTCGAAAAATCATACGCCTCAAGCGTTTGGCACCTACCCTCAGGGCCTCACCTGAGGCAGAGAACTCTGGGTCCTCTCTCTCTGCATATCGTGGTTTTTTAGCTATTTCCGGTTTTAGTTGCTCGTGGATATTGATCATAGTTCGATAGAGAGCGCCACTTAAGACTTCGCTAAGGTCATGAGGATGATCATCCCGAACAAAGTTTTTTTTGTCCATGGGGTTTAAGTTCTTGGTGTTGCGCAGTTCCCGCAGACCTTCCCGTTCGGGATAAAGCTCTTTACCAAATTCCTCAGCTATACAACTAAAAGCTGTTGAAGATACATCTAGTGACCCTTTGGTTTTTTCAAGGACTTTTGGTGCAAGGGTATGACTGGCGAAGGACATAAGGAGAGCCGTTAAGTCTGCAATACTCTCATGAATTGCCAGAGACTGTGGTGTGCAAGCATCGAGCAGATCAGGAGCAAGTCCGTCTACAATGGCGTGACCAGTTTCATGGGCAACAATATCCCGTGAAAGGCAAGTATATATTATCTTTCTCCGATCTTTTGGAGAACGGAAATAGAAAAACTGCAAGCTGTGAGAATCACGGTGATAGAAAGCATTTGCTTGCTCACCTGCTCGGGGAATGATAAGTAATTGAGGTGCACCGAAAGCCCAATTCACGTGGCGACCCAATACTTCTTCCTCTGTGCCCTCTTTCTCCTCTTCAAAGAGGTACATGGTCTTGAGCACGGTAGCAAAAACACTGGTTTGCATAAATACCGGTGAATACAACTGTTTTTCTTTAGCTTTATAGACGTCATTCTTAGGGCCAGTGCGTGTGTAGGAATACCATCCACGCTTTCGACCAGGTGGTGGCGGTCTGAAGTATGCACCTTTAAGTAACTCGCCGGTCGTTGGAGAAAAGTCAAGGACAGCTACTCGCTTCGTCACTGGGCCATCAAGAAAAAAGTCCTCGTGGACTGGATCAAAGCCCTCTGTTGCGCGTATCCCCGCTAGCGTTGAAGTCCTTGGATCTTGAATCATTAACGGTATTCTTGCCTTCAAGTTTCATCCCGCCCGTAATAGCACTCTTCTAATAGCATCATGACAACCAAGAGGAATTCCGGTGACTTCCAGCGAGATTCTTTCTCTAAAATTTTCATTCCAATATCCCCCAAAAACTCGAAATAACTTTATTTGCAAACGGTATAAAAGACTTTTCCAAGATCTATAATCACATTTTAGTTGATGTTGATGTATCAAAATTGCTAAAAAATAATCTCAACTCTCAACTATAATATAGGTTTCAGTATCCTGTTTGAAATGAACTCTTGAAAGCGTTTATGTAAACTGTTATTTACTTGCTTGTTCAGTATGAATTGGGAAGTCCATGAACAAAGCTAAGGTTGAGCCCACATCGGTCGTCGACAAAGGCGCTATCATTGGAAAGGGAACAAGAATCTGGAATTTTGTTCATGTGAGGGAAAACGCTGAGATAGGTAAGGACTGTATACTCGCAGATTATGTTTATGTGGGCAGAGGAGTAAAAATCGGAAACCGTGTAAAGCTGGAGAACCGGGCAACAGTCTATGAAGGAGTTACAATCGAAGACAAAGTTTTTGTCGGTCCTCACGTCACCTTCACAAACGACCTGATTCCCAGAAGCTTCAGCACAGACTGGAAAATCCATCCAACCCTCGTGAAAGAAGGCGCCTCCATCGGAGCTGGAACCGTAATAGTTTGCGGCGTCACAATAGGAGAATACGCTTTGATAGGCGCAGGCAGCGTGGTCACAGAGGATGTGCCACCCCACGCTTTAGCATATGGAAACCCCGCTAGAATCAGAGGATTCGTCTGCAGATGCGGCAAAAAACTTGAGACAGAAGAAAAAAAGAAAAACTATGTTCTGATGAAGTGTCTCCTCTGTGAAGAAAAATGTCAGGTACCTGTGGAAGATTACGCGAAAATAAGAAAGGTAGAGTGAAAGACGGTTGAACCTTAAGATTCCCATCGCAAAACCAAACTTTGGCAAGGAAGAAGAAGAGGCTCTAAAAGCGGTCTTGGAATCCGGTATCCTAGTTCAGGGAGAAAAAACAAAATCTTTTGAAAAAGAATTCGCAGAATACATCGGCGTAGAACACGCTGTTGCCGTAACCAACGGCACCATAGCCCTAGATGTAGCTCTCAAGGCTCTTAAGCTGGGTCCCGGCGATGAAGTAATAACCTCAGCCTTCTCCTTCATAGCCTCCGGCAACTGCATACTATTCCAGAGAGCAAAACCAGTCTTCGCTGACATCAACCCAAGAACCTTCAACATCGACCCACAAGACGTTGCCGAGAAGATAACCACTAAAACCAAGGCATTAATACCGATCCACATGTTCGGTCAGCCCGCAGAAATGGATGCCCTGAGGGAAATCGCTGAAGACAAAGAAATTGCCGTAATAGAGGATGCTGCCCAAGCCCACGGAGCCGAACACAAAGGACAGAAAGCTGGAAGCCTAGGAGACATGGCATGCTTCAGTTTCTACGCCACAAAAAACATGACAACAGGCGAGGGAGGAATGATCACCACGAATGACCAGAAACTGGCGCGGAAAGCTCGATTACTCATAAATCATGGGCAAAGCCAGAAGTATCACCATGAGTCGTTAGGCTACAATTACCGGATGACCGAATTATCTGCTGCCCTCGGATTAATCCAGCTCAAGAAACTTGATGAATTCAACGCGAAGAGAAGGGAAAACGCGAAGCTTCTGACGGAAGGAATCTGCAACTTCTCTGGTTTAACTCCTCCTTACGTGGAGAAGGATGTGAAACATGTCTTTCATCAGTATGTTGTGAGGGTAGAGGATGCTTATCCCAGAGATAGGAACGAGCTTGCTACTCATCTAACAGAGAAGGGTGTTGGGATTGCTATTCACTATCCGGTCCCCATTTACAAACAGCCTCTCTATCAGGAATTGGGCTATGGACGCACATTGTGCCCATTGACTGAGGATCTTTGCATGCGGGTCCTAAGTCTACCCGTTCACCCGCTAGTTGACGTGAAAGCTATTAAATACGTGTTAGATGTTCTGAAGGATATCTCCTAGTCAAGGTGAATCTGAGTTGAAGGTGATCGTAACCGGAGCAAACGGTTTCATCGGAATTCACACCATCCGCAGCCTTCTAGAAAGGGGTTACAAGGTCACAGCTCTGGACATCAAAATAGAAGGACTGAAAGAATTCTCCGGCAACAAAAACTGCGAGATCAAAGAGATGGACATCATCAGCGAGAACTTCAAGAGCCTAATTAGGATGGGAGATAAGGTCCTGCATCTT
This sequence comes from Candidatus Bathyarchaeum sp., assembly GCA_020344315.1. Lineage (GTDB taxonomy): Archaea > Thermoproteota > Bathyarchaeia > Bathyarchaeales > Bathyarchaeaceae > Bathyarchaeum. Next base: position 16,658 of record CP070820.1, on the reverse strand, counting down.
GCAGCAATCGCCAAATTTAGCACAGCAAAGGCTAGCCCTCAGAGGGCTGTGCGGGTTAACGTGGAGGGAACATTAAACATAGTTCAAGCCTGCATAGAGAAGAAGGCGGAACGTCTAGTCTACAGTTCAACCGGTTCTGTATACAGCTTGACGGCTCCAGTGCCTATAAGAGAAGACGCGCCCAGAGAACCCACCAACATATACGGCTTGACAAAAAAGATGGCTGAAGACTGGATAATTCTTCACGGAAACCAGTTGCCCTATGTTATACTAAGGTACGGATATATTTTTGGAAAAGGAAAAGACTGGGGGGCTATAGGAGCATTTCTGAGGAGGCTCTCCAACAATCAGCAGCCTATTGTCTTCGGCGGTAACCAAACCAACGATTTCGTTTACGTGAAAGATGTTGTGAAAGCGAACTTGTTAGCTTTGGAAAGCACGTACACCAACCAAGCATATAACATTGGAACAGGGAGAGCAACAAGCATAAGGGACGTGTGCGAATATTGCATAAAGGCCTCCAAAAGCAGCCTAAAGATGAAGTTAGAACCCGCCAGGGTCTTTGACTACCCAATCTTCGTATATGATATCTCAAAAGCACGAAGCTTGCTACGTTTCGAACCAGAATGGAACGTTCTCGATGGCATAGCAGACATGGTTAAAGAATAAGGAAGTCATAGTTAAGCAGGGGATAGATTTTCTTGGTAAGCCCTCTATTTTGTTACTAGAATTATAGATTAGTAAATCAAGAACGTTCCCATTTCTTCGTCTACCCTTGTAAAACCATCACAAATTCTGGATGAGCAACAAACCTTTGAGCCCCCTAACCCTGTGCAACTTAGGATCATTGATCACCCTGACGCGCGCACCTCAAACATAAACTTAAATATGCTCTCAATTTTAAAATATGTTTTTGATTAGAGTGAATCGTGAATTTGATATTAGATAAAAAATAAAATATCAAAAAGCAGAATTTAACAGGAGAATGAGTTTAGTGTATTGCGAACCAGTTAGTCTGGAAAAATTCTTTGGGAGGAAAAAGGAATAGACGAAATGATTAGAAAGAAAGTATTACTTGGAACATTAAAAGTCAGACATAAAATAGTAGAGTTGTTAGCTCCTAGGTTATGGAAGAATATGCAAACCGTAGCGTCTAGACCCATGATTGATTTTTTAGCCTATAAATTTCATCAGAAATTAATTGGTGTGGAAATTGGTGTTTATGCGGGAGTGAATGCCTTAAGGATTCTCTCTAAGTTGTCTATTGAGCGACTTTATCTTGTTGACCCGTATGTTCCCTATATATATAGAGACGGGATTTTTGTCACTGCTGGAAAAGAGGCTCTAGCAAGAAAACGTTTGAGGAAATTTGAAGCTAAAACCACCTTCCTAATAGAAAAATCTGAAGACGCATTTCCAAAGATTCCTAACAATCTAGATTTTGTTTACATTGATGGGGACCATAGTTATGAAGCAGTTAAACAGGATATACAAAATTATTTTCCAAAGATTAAACCTGGAGGAATTATCGGTGGTCATGATTTCTCTGCGGAGTGTCTTGGTGTGCCTATAGCGGTTCTGGAATTTGTAGGAAACATGAATCTTAAACTGTACGGCAAAAATCTGGACTGGTGGGTAGTGAAAAAGGAGGAGAATGAAAGTTGAGCGAATTGGTGGATTTAGTTATGTGGACTCTTAACTCAGAAAAAACATTAGCGAGGACTCTTTCAAGTATCGAAATTGCTATCCCTGACAAGTATGTAAACCAAAAAATTATTGTGGATGGAAATAGCGAAGACCGCACAAAAGAAATTGGGGAATCTTTTGGTTGGCGAATCATAAACACTAACAAAAGGGGAATAGGAAAGCAAGGGAATATCGCTTTAGGTTTGGTTGAAACAGAGGTTTTTGCGAGTTTTGAGCATGATGTCATTTTGAGTCCTTCATGGTTTACTTCTATTAGGCCTCAAATAGAGAAGCCTGATGTTGCAGTGGTTCAGGGCATAAGGTTGCCTACGAATCCAGTTATGCGAGCCATAGAAAGATATCGAATAAAAAGAAAAAGACGATATACAAGTATTGACAATAATTTATACAGAACAAAAATTATTAAAGAATTAGGAGGGTTTAATTCCCTTTACCTCTCTTATGTTGATCGAGAGCTTCGGGATAGAGTAGAAAAAGCTGAGTATAGGTGGTTAGTAGATCGAACTGTAATTTCAGAGCATATTAGACCAAGTCTTACGGATTACGTTAGGCACGTTGATAAACTGGCATTACTAAAAAGCTATCCTGAAGGCAATCAAACGAAAGATAATTTTGTTAGATTATTGTTTAGTCCAATCAGAGGGTTACACATAGCTCTTGACCAAAGATGCCCAAAGGCATTTTTGGCTTATCCATATTGGCTTCTTTGGAATGTGAAAACGGTCACGCAGATAAAATATGATTTCTTTGGAGATGAGAAAAGGGAGGAGAAATGAAGGAATCACAGATTTCCCTTTGATCTTGTTCGGGTTGGCGCGCGAAACCGCTTTGTGATGTAACAACGTAAATAAGCATATATTATATTTAGCTTAGTTGGAATGCACTGACGGCAGTGGAGATGGCGCCGCTGGTATTGCAGAATTTGAAATTGCTTGGCCAGTTTCGGTTCGGATTTAGTATGTATAAGGCTATTTTTGCCTTCAACCATAAGAAGCTGAAGCTTAGTTATTCTCCTATTTTGGGTAGTCTTGAGCCTTCTAATTTGTGTAATTTGAATTGTGTGATGTGTGCTAGGGACACTATTTCTGGTCGTGGTTCTGGTCTTATGAGTGTGGAGACTCTTCGTAATGTTATTAATGTTGAAAACCGGAACGTAATTAGAACTGTTGATTTTACTGGCCACGGCGAACCCTTACTTAACCCCAAATTAGAAAAATTCATCAAAATTGCTAAGCCTTTTGCTAGGAAAGTTGGGTTAACTACTAATTCCACGCTACTCAGTAAGGATCGAGCTAAGTCTTTGTTGGATGCTGGATTAGATTTTGTTTCTTTCAGTTTTGAGGGAGTGTCTAAGGAAGTTTATGAGTCTATTCGTGTTGGAGCCAATTACGAAACTGTGTTCCAGAATATTCATGATTTTGTGGCTTTAAATAAGAAATTAAATTCGGGATGTAAAACATTTCTAATAATCGTTGACAGCCCCCTGACCCACTCTTCGTTGCCTAAGTTTGTGGACTATTGGGCGGGGATTGTTGATGAGGTGAGGATTATGGGTATTCATGATTGGGGTGGGGTTCTTGACTCTTCGTTAGTTGAAAAAAGTTATAGTCATAGGAAATTGCCGTGTTTTGAGCCTTGGTATCACATTTATGTTCGCTGGAATGGTGATGTTGTTCCTTGCTGTGTTTGGGAAGGCAAAACCAAATTTGGCAACGTTAATGAAGAGCCTATGCCTAAAATCTGGAATAATTCTATTTATCAGAAATTTAGGGCGAGTTTGCTTTCTTCACCAACTGATCATTGTAGGTCTTGCAATCTTGATATGTTGGGTGATGTTTTTTCTGAGGCTGTCACTGTTCCTCATGCAAGTTTTCCCTTTCATAAATCTACAGTTAGTTTAGCAAAGAGATTCATAACTTATAGGTCAAGACTGTGAAGTGGACGCGATTTTGGTGTTAACAGAAAGCTGATTGGGTTAATGTTTTTTCGTTTTCTATTTGTCGGATTTTCTTAAGAAACTTCATTGTGGGACGGTTTAGTTTTATCTTTTGTTCCGTATGGTCCAGTTTGACGAAGTTGAATTTTGCCAGAAAATTTGTGATGTTCTTAACGTTGTGACTGTTTAGTTGGGTTTTCTCTTCTATCTCCGTCAGATGGTGCCATTTTCCGTTTTCCAGTAACCGCAGAATAATCTCAGTCATGGACAAGATGGAGACTCCTTTTGAAGTAGTTAGTTAAGCATGTAAGTGTTTAAATGGCTTCTGAAGGATTTTTTCAGAAGGAAGCTCTAGAATTTGAGCATAAAAGAATAATATCTAATATTGTTCCAGTTGCTTCGGGATAGCTGAATCTGTTATAGAACGGGTTAGCAGAGGAATCTACCAGATTACAGAAAAGGGAATAAAATACATGGAGATAATCTGAAGCCTCATCCTCTAGTACTTAGCCTTGAAAATGCGGTGGTATCTTTTAACGGTCTCTTGAGGATTATCGGAATAGATAACTGCTCTGCCTAAACTGACTAACGGGTTGATAGCATGCTTTATCTTTTGAGCTTCTCCCCCTTGGGGGCCTATGCCCTGCAACAAAAATACTACTCTGTCTCCAACAAATTTCTGAATGCTTTTGATGTGTTCGTCCTCTACGAAACCTGTTAAGCCTATTACACAGCCGTCAGCTTTGAACTCTTTCACTAGTTTGGCGGTGTGCAGATAGTATGGTTCTCCGTCAACCGCTGTTTTAACCATCATACTCTCGGCTTCTGGATTGGACATGAGAGTGAGAATTATGACTCCCAGCTCCTTTTCATGTGCCTTTTCTACTGTCTTTTGTGTGTTGCCAGCGAAGGGAGAGAAAGTGAAGGCGTCGAAGCCCATCTCTTGTATCCAGTATAGGGCGGAGTCGTTGGAGGGGCCGATGTCGCTGAGTTTGTGGTCTAGTATAGCAAGCATTTCTTCTTCGTGAATCTTTTTTGCGATCTTCTTGAGTATATCGGTGTGACCGAGGTAATATTGGGTGTTTGGTTTCACGGAGCAGCAGTAATCGCTGACCTGTTCGATGATGTCCAAAGAGAAGTTAAGAAGAGTGTCACTATCTTCTTTGGAGATGTATTTGTTGGGTATGACGTTGTTTTTTCTCTGTTTTGGTAGTGCTGGATCGAGGTTGATATTGATGAAGCTGTCTTTTTCTTTTGTTGCCTTCAGATATTTCTCGTAGAACATTATACGACCCTTGTTACTTACTTCTCTGCGTTTTTAGCTATTAAGTTGGACGGAAGGCTTTCCTTTTGATAATTGCAACAACTAGCGTACCGATCAGAAATAGTGGCAGAATGATCCATGATGGGAACTCTGGGATTACTGCGAATGTGGCAGTTGCCTCATTTCCCATCTCATCAACGGCTCTTACAGCATAATTTCCTAAATCGGTTTGGTTTTGGACAGTAATTATGGCCGTGAAGTCGCCGTGAACATTAGTCATTAGCGGATTGGGAAGTGTATGTATCTCGTTTCCGTTCCAAGTTACTGTTATTCTTGAATCTGGCGCAAATCCAGAACCAACAAGGGTAGTTTGTGCTATTCCCGATTTTGGCTCCAATTCAAGTTTGGGATCTAAATCAAAGACCGAGAAGACTTTCACATCATCAAAATAGGCTTTTACGCCATTATAGTATTGGGCAACTGTAAACGCTTCAATCTCGGAGGTTGGATAAAGTATGTCCCTGCTTTGGCTGTTCATCACAGTATAGTTTTCCGCCACCAATACATCATCAATCCAAGCAGAATATGTCTCACTAGGTCTATCGATGATTAACATGACTCTATACCATCTATCGGCAACGTAAGATTGCACGCTTTTACCCCAAACAGCTATTGAGCCATTGTCACAGAAAAAAACTGGCGCATAATGGCGTGCGCGACCCGAATCTAATGGTTTAGCAAAAGACACTCTAGCAGTATCGCGAGGTCCTTCTCCTACCCCAATTTCTTCAACTCTAACACTTACGTTAAAGCCTATCCTTGGTGATTCTGTTTCAAATGGCCAAGCAGCACATGCACCATAATTCGATATTCCGGGTGGTATGAAATTGATAAGTTGAAAATTGGTTTGAGAATTGGTTGATATTGGATTTAGACTGCTGCGGCCCCGAAGCTGTAAAGATTTTGTTGGCGAATCCGCTACGCTGTCCACAATAGTTTGATAGGATTCTCCTGCTCCACTAAACCATAATTCCCATCCACCACTAGATGGAAAAGTGCCAACATCGTAACTTTCAAAGTCGTCTTCGAAAAAAACGTGTTCAGCTCCTCTGACCGTAATCTGAGTTGTGTAACTTAGAGTCAACAATATCGAAGAGAGAATGAGCAACAGAAGAAGCACAGATGCCGATTTTTTCACTTTTCTCTTCTCCCCTGATTGTATTTAGGAAGATAGCGTCTGTAAATGACCGCTACTGCTACGACTGCAAGTAGCATAAACAACATTGGTGCCCATGAGGGAAACTCTGGGATTATAGCAGTATCAACTAAATTAGTGTCAATGGTGAAGTGAACAGTGGCAGAGCTGACTACTTTTATTGGGTTTGCAGAGTACCTTTTAACCGTTAATTTGTATGTACCATCTGCTAGATTCGATAAAATAGAATTATATTGCACAATAAACGTTGCTAATTTGTATTTGTCGTTCTGGGAAGTACCTATAATCCAATCCGAAGCGGTGTTAATTATCTTGGAAACAACAGGGGTCCATACATCAACCTTTTTTTTGTTTAGAGTGTAGCGAGTTGGAAGCTGATTTTCGTCAAGGGATTCAACGGTGAAATTAAGGGGAAGCGTTTCTACATTGTAGGTTTTGTTTTGGGGTGATTGCACAACGATAATGTCCCTCCAAAACAGCATAGCCATTCCTGTGGGATTTGCCTCTGCTTCCTTAATTGCTGGTAATCCAGCAGCTAGTGAGAATGAGAGTGCCAAGATGAGTGTAATTACCAATTGTGTTCTTTTCATGCCTTTCTTTCCCCCGCTACAGGCACCAATAATACATTATCTAATACAAAAGAAAAGCTTTTTTGTCAAGAAACCTTGACTAAAATATAATTGATGCGTTATTCGTTTAGTCAAGAAAGTTTGACCAAATTTTTCCCTCTTGGAACAAATGTTTTAGAGTATTTGTTTTAAAAACTATTTATGAAAACGGTTCTGTTAACTCTTAAGTACATTGGTCTTTTCGGTGAAGGTGTTAACCAACGGCACACCATACGAAGAGTCTCCAAGTCTATCCGATTCACTGTAAATCAGTCTTCCTTAGAAACTTAGATATTTCTCTCTATACGGTGGACAGCCTCTTGTGCGTGCGCGTTAGTCTTCCCACTTAATATCTCACCTAAAAGGCCTCCTACTCTACTGGCTAGCTGATCGTCAACTTCCTTCTCTTCAACATTACGCTTCTCTTTAAACTGCTTCTCAAGAGCCACAATGTCTTCAAGCCGTTTTGCAGTGCATGTTAAAGAGATTCTGTTGTCCCTTGGCTAAGGAACTGTGTTGATGTCTCTCCAGTTTCTAGAGGGGGATGGTTGGTTTTAGAGGAGGGGTAACGGAGAGTTGTTACCCGTTAAGTCTTTTAACGGCTGAGCGGCAAGTACCCTTGAGGGGTAAATATGTCCCATGAATGGATGACGCTTGTTTTGGCGCATCTTGCTGAGTCAGGGTCTACTGTAAGTGGGGAAGTTGCTGAAAGTTTAGGGATTTCGCCTAAGCATGCGGGGATGACGCTTTTAAGATGTTATCGCTGTGGGTTTGTGTCTAGGCAGCCTTACAGGCGTGGAAGGGTGCGGGGTTATATCTACGAGTTGACCAATAAGGGAGCGGAATGGATGCTTTACAAGGCTTCCCAAAGGAAGAGGAACAGGCAGCGGGAGCGCATTCCTACAACAGAGTTTACAAAAGAAAGCATCAATCCAGGGGCTTTAGAGATTTTGATCTTGAAGCCAGATGAACGTTGGAGCAAAGGTTACATGCCAATTTTGGCAGGGCTTACCATGTTGACTATGCAGCAAAAAATCAATGATCTTGTTCGCGAAAATCAAGCATTGAAGGATCAGTCTTTTTTAGCTATTATTTTACTCGCGAAGCGCTCCTCTGAAGTGGATATGCTCTCTTATTTATATTGGAATCTAAAAGAAAAATTTGAACTTTTGGAGAAGTCCCGACATCGAGAGAGCCTTAGTTCCTTTGATTCCGATCTTGGGGGATGGTGCGAAGGACGAGAAAGTGGAATAGAACTTGGAAAAAAGATTGGAATAGCGTTCGGCGAATCACGCCAACAACGACGAACTCAAGCTATGATCAACAATATTTTCCGAAAGAAAAAATTAGCTAACTTCAAAAAGGCACAAAACTCACGCACGTCTGTTAGTAAGCTAGTGCAACTAAGAAGTAAAGAACTACTTAGGAAATTTTCCCCTGATTCCAACGATTGGTGGAATAGCTTGCCAGCTGGTTCTGGCAGTTCATTACCTTGCTGGATCCTATAACCAATTGGTTGGAAGACGCTAAGCAAAACAAGATAATTACAACTTAAGGAACAATTAAGGTCATTTGCTGTATGAGGCTGACGTACTCAGCGATAACTTCTTTCCTAGCCCTCTTATTTTTGAGGTGATCGATTAGATAGCGCAGATGAAAGGCACGTCGTTTCATGCTTTCTTTCTTCAAGTGAATCGCCTCCATTGGAGCTCTTTTTAATCTGCGGAGTGCTTTTTGCCTTATAAATATTTATGATTTTTCGACTGAAGCTATATTCTTTCCATGGGAATATGTGCACTCTGGAAACACGGCTTTTTAGGTGCTCAAGTTTACTTCCAATATAGACGAGGCTTATAGAAAAAAGTTAGAGAGGCTTTGTAACTTGGAAACCGAACGTAAACGCAGAGACCGGCTTTACATAATAGCAGAGATACTGAATATAGCTGAAGATGGAAGCCTGAAAACCCAAATCATGTACAAAGCAAACCTGAGCTTTGCTCAACTAAATGAGTACCTCTCATTTCTCATCAGAATGGGTCTCCTCAAAATCCATAAGGAAGAACGTAAAAAAGTCTATAAGACAACCGCCAAAGGCGAAAAATATCTAGATCGCTACGAGGAAATCGCAAACCTAATAGGAGAACACGAAAGGAAACCAGTTAGCGCCAATATAACGGCTCTACGCTGAACTAGCACTCTTACCTGCAGATTATAATCATGCTTCTTTTTAAGATGTAATTTTTGCTGTGGTATCATCGATTTTGGGGCTTCGTCTTAGAAATTGTTGTAGAGGTTATTTCTAGAAGTTTTCTAATTACTCTTTTGATAATATTGGGTTCAATGAAATATGGCATTTATATCTACAATCTTGAGAAAATATCATTAATATAGTGTCCAGTAGGAGTACAGAAATACATGTCTCCTCATCCCTTAGGGAGATTTGGTTCAACAAAATGAAGAGAACAAAATCCGAAAAGAGAGAAAAATAAAATGAGACGTATTATTCGGCGTCTGGTTACTCTATCACTGATCTCTTTGCTACTTTTTTCAGTCTCATTTATGCTCTCGTCAGTGATGGCTTGGAAGGCTCCCAAAATCGTCAGTGTGACAAGGTCTCCAGAGACTCCTAACTATGATCAGGCAGTAACTATCATAGCAAAAGTTATCCCCCAAGGAACTGAAATTGGATTCGTTATCCTGAAATATAGAATCAACTGCACCGACTGGATTAAAGTAACCATGAATCTGGAAGATCCGGAAGAAGGGATTTACGTTGCTGAGATTCCAGCCCAACCATACAAAACCAGAGTAGGCTATAAGATCTATGCCCATGACATTAACGGCTATTACCGCCGTTCAGACTATTATTCATACGTAGTATGCGATTTCGTTCCCCCAGTCATCTCTGACGTTCTCCAAGTTCCCACCTCACCGCTACCCGATGAAACCGTTACAGTCTCAGCTAACGTGATTGAGCCCCCTGAGGCTAGCGGAGTCAAGAACGTCACCTTGTGGTATACGACAGACGATGTTTGGTCCTTCCTAGAAATGGTAATGCAGAATGGCTTGTGGACTGCCATTATACCCGGGCAGAGTGAAGGAGTTGATATTAGATTTTTTATTGAAGCCTTTGACAATGCAGGAAACAGTGCTGCAACATCCATTTTCGACTATACAGTTATAATCCCAAACTATCCGCCGGTAGCTGACTTCAGTGTATCGGCATCCACAGTTTTTACTGGTGAGATGATATCCTTCGATGCTTCAGGAAGCTACGATCCAGACGGCACAATCGTTTCATACTTTTGGGAATTCGGAGACGGAGACACAGCAACGGGTGTTAGTGTGGATCACTTGTATGTGGAGAATGGATCGTACTTCGTCACCCTTAGGGTTGAGGATGATGATGGCGCAGTGAACGAGAAAACAGTATCCATATTAGTGAAAAATAGACCTCCAGTAGCAATAATCGTGTCCACGGAAATTATCTACAGAGGAGAACCGATATTTTTCGATGCGAGTCAAAGTTATGATGCTGACGGTTCAATCGTTTCATACTTCTGGGACTTTGGCGACGGAGACACAGCAAGCGGCGTTAGCGTAAGTCACTTGTATCTCGATTACGGAACATACATAGTCACGCTTACGGTCACTGATGATGATGGGGCAACAGGCACCGCCAACGTGACCAAAATCGTTCAGAATCATGATCCCATAGCTTCATTCACGGAATCTGCGTCCACAGTTAATATTGGTGAGGTAATAGATTTTGACGCTTCAGGAAGCTACGATCCAGACGGCACAATCGTTTCATACTTCTGGGAATTCGGAGACGGAACCACGGCAACTGGTGTCACAGTTTCTCACGCCTACGCGGATGATGGCTCCTACCTAGTGACTCTAACTGTGACTGATAACGAGGGAGCAACAGACACTGCCAGCGCAACAAAAACGGTTCTAACCCCGCCTGTTCCAAACCAAAATCCCATAGCTTCATTCACCGAATCGGCATCCACAGTTAATATCGGTGAAATCATATACTTCGACGCTTCAGAAAGCTACGATCCAGACGGAACAATCGTTTCATACTTCTGGAACTTCGGAGACGGAAACACAGGAACCGGCGTCACCGTAAGCCACTCATACTCCGATAGCGGAACTTACACGGTCACGCTCACAGTTACTGATGATGATGAGGCAACAGATACCGCCAGCGCAACCAAAACTGTTCTATCTCCGGTTGTTCCGAATCAAAAGCCAGTAGCTTCATTCACTGAATCGGCAGAAACAGTCTATACGGGCGAGAGCATCTTCTTTAATGCTTCCGAAAGCTACGACCCAGACGGAACAATTGTTACATATCATTGGAATTTCGGAGACGGAATCACGGCAACTGGTGTCACAGTTTCTCACGATTACGCGGACGATGGTTCCTACAGAGTGACTTTAACTGTGACTGATGATGATGGAGCAACCGATACAGCCCGTGCCACAAAGACTGTTTTAAACAGGGAACCAGTAGCCTCATTCACCATGACAGTGGGAACAGTCTATACTGGCGAGGCTGTCTCTTTTGAAACTTCAGGAAGCTACGACCCAGACGGAACAATTGTTACATATCATTGGGAATTCGGAGATGGAACCACGGGAAATGGCGCCAGTGTAAGCCACTCATACGCCGGTAGCGGAACTTACACCATCACTCTCACGGTTACTGATGATGATGGGGCAACAGACACTGCCAGCGCAACCAAAACCGTTCTAACTAGGACAGTTCTAAATCAAGAGCCAGTGGCGTCATTCACCGAATCGGCATCCACAGTTAATACTGGCGAAGTCATATACTTCGACGCTTCAGGAAGCTACGATTCAGACGGCACAATAATCGCCTATCTCTGGTACTTTGGAGACGGAGATACCGCAGTAGGAGTTGAGGTAGACCACACCTACGAAGACGAGGGCATCTACACCGTTACCTTAACCGTTATCGATAACAATGGCGCGACTGACTCATCCAACTCGACGAAAAACGTCTGGAATAGACCGCCACTAGCTTTGTTCACCGAAAACGCTACAACAGTAACAACAGAGGAGATAATCCATTTTGATGCTTCAGGAAGCTACGACCCAGACGGAACAATTGTTTCATATCATTGGGACTTCGGAGACGGCAACACAACCACTGGCGTAACTTCGACCCATGCATACAATGAAGCTGGTAACTACACGGTAACCCTGACTGTAACAGATGACGATGGAGCTTCCTCATCCGAAAGTGCCATGAAGATTGTGGAGGTAGAGGAGGAGACGGCGAACGGTGCTTTGTCCTTATCCTTCCTTTCCGCCATTGGCTTAAGTGTAATGGCGCTAACCGTGACACTCCTATATGGTTTATTCATAAGAAGAAGGAAAAAAGGGAAGACCTGAAGGATAAGCCGGGTAAACACAATAAGAGACCTAACATACCCTAAGCTTTGTTGACTTTTCTGCTGTTGTTTTCAAAGCTTTCTCTTAGCTCATAATCTGGCGTGGGTCTCAGGGTTTCATCGTCTGTTGGTTTCAACGCGTGGATGTGCGCCTCATAGGAGAGAGAAAGGAGTTTACAATATAGCATGAGGCGGGTCACGCGTTTTGTTCATCTTTCAACCTCCACCCCAAGACTCGCGTATCGTAATACATGAGACACTGTATGTTAGCACTATAAAAAGTTTGTTAACCCAAACTCAACCTATATGCAGAACTCCCTCAAAGATGGCGTCTTCAGCAACATCCAGTTCCTTTGACAGCCACAGCTTCAAGAGAAGGGCATTTGCGGGAAATTCTCCCGTGTAAGACAGGACTTTACCCTTTTTTAGAGCATCAGCTTGGAAGGATTTTTCAGTCTCTTTGAAAAGATAGGAAACGGTTTCTGCGCCCGCTGCCAAATTTTTGAAGTCTTCCCATTGTCTGCACTTAACGATCACTGGGGGTCCGTGGGTATAAGAGGGGGCTATTTTTGGGGCGCCAATGTATTTAATCAGGTTAGTTATCTCGCCTTGGAGCGACGAGAGACGATCTTCTATGCTGTCGATCTTACCCGTTATCTCGCCAGTCTCTCCAATACTCTCTGTTATTATGCCAAGTTGACGTATGAGGCGATCCAGGTCCTTTTCGTGTTCTTTCAAGACGTTTATAATGAAATCTAAGGCTTCCAAAGCTTCGTCTTTGCTGGGTTTCCGTTCCATGTCTTCGTCTCCTTGGCTGATATACTCTAATGGAGTATAGACAGATAAACGTAATGCATCGTTAAACTGTATCATTGTGTTGGGAACTGCATACTAATTAGCAATTCAAACCAAAAAAACTAACACTAACATAGACACCCTAAAGCATGGATAGAAACCTTATGAGTGATTCAGATAATGCCTCGTTTATTCTCAGCTCACTTGGGTTCTGCAAGAACATAAACTAAAGACAACATCCACCTTTAAATGTATCATCCAAAAATAATCGTCACATGAGAAAACCGTAGTAGACAGCTACGCCGCTGGTTGAAGAGTTAGCTTAGATTTTCGGACACCCACATGGCGGAGAGGCGATATTTTCTTGGCATCATTGTAGATGTCGGAAGCAATTTTCCCAAGGACAAGTTCCTGAACGAACTGGTCGAAGGTGAGGGAAGATGCCTTTTTCTTAACAATCTCACTCATGATGGTACGTATCTCCTGTTCTTGGGAGGTCTTTATGCGCGAGAGCGTGAAAACAGAAACCGCCAGCGTTAATCCATAATCATCCTTGGTGGTGACATTGAAGATTCCGTCTACTCGCGTTGTTCTCCTTCTAACCAGACTCCTCAGAAAATCTCTCGAGTATTCGTGACCCTTAAAGACCGTGCGGGCGGTTTTGCCCTCAACGTCCTCCACTCTAAAATACAACTTTAGATACTGATGTGCAAAATCGTTTGTAATCTCATAAAGAGTACTGTCCACAATCCTTCCAATAAGTTTTGAAGGATCATCCGAAGGTACAGCTCCTAGTTCAACCCCACCAAAGTACGGCGGAGAAACTACTTTATACCACTTTTTGTCACGCCACTTGTCCTTAATGCGCCCTCTTCTCTTTGACACATCATACCCTCATTGTGAGTGGAAAGATTTCACAGGGAAGTATTAAAATCTTCGGCTTTTCAATTCATTCAAGCCTTTCAAGCTCGCCAAGATAAGGCTTCAAAACCTCAGGAATAACGACAGAACCGTCCTTTTGCTGATACTGTTCTAGGATAGCTATAATCGTTCTGCTAGTAGCGAGGGCGGTGTTATTCAGGGTGTGAACAAAACCGACAGGGGGCGTTCCCTCCTTTTCTCTATATTTTATGTTCAACCTTCTCGCTTGATAATCTGTACAGTTGGAGTTTGACCCAGCCTCACGATATGTGTCATCAGCCATCCAAACCTCTATATCATATTTTTTAGCTGCTATTATTCCGATGTCTCCGGTGCAGACGTTTACAACCCTGAAGTGCAGCCCCAAATTATTATAGAGGTCCTCAGAATTTTTCTGGAGTTCTTTATGGAATCTCCAAGAATTTTCGGGATGACAAAAGATGAATTGTTCGATTTTGTTGAATTGGTGCACCCTGAACAAACCTTTCGTGTATTTGCCGTGGGCGCCCACCTCTTTTCTGAAACAAGGGCTGACTCCCACATATTTTATAGGCAGGTCCTTTTGGAGTATAACTTCATCCATGAAGGTTGCGGCCATGGGATGCTCGCTCGTAGCTATGAGGTAGAGGTCCTCATTTTCTATCTTATACAGCTGGTCTCCGAAGAACTCTAGGTCTGTGACTCCTAGATAGGGTTTCTTATGCATCATGAGGGGGGGTTCTATCAGGGTGTAACCTCTGTTTCGAAGGAAGTCCACCGTATAACTCATGATTGCGAAGTCAAGTCTAGCCAAATCCCCTTTTAGATAGTAGAAGCCATGACCTGCAACTTTGGCGGCTCTCTCAAAATCGGCTAAACCCAAATCCGAAGCGATCTCAGCATGACTCTTTGGTTTAAAATCGAATTTTGGAGGTTCTCCTATGACATTCTCAACAACGTTTTCGGTTTCGTCTTTGCCAAAAGGAACTGTTTCGTGGAGTATGTTGGGAAGCTTCAGCAGGATGAAGTTGGCTTTTTCTCTATATTCCTCCACCTGCTTTTCCAGTCTCTTAATCTCTTCGGGTATATTCTTTGCCTTTTCTATCTGCTTGCTGGCGTCCTTTCCTTTCTTCTTCAGATTTGCGACCTCTGCGGTTATCACCTTTCGTTTGTGTCGAAGCTCGTTTGCTTCTGTAAGCAGCTTTCTCCACTGTTTATCATACTCGATAAGATTGTTGAGCATCCCAATTTTTTCAAGGTCTCCTCTCTTTTCAAGGTCTTTTCTCACGATTTCTGGATGCTCTCGAATCAGCTTAATATCTAGCATCAACTATGCCTCGGAACCATTTCGCTCCAAAGTTAAAACCAAATCGATATTTAACATTAAGGGGAACCTATGTTCAATTATTAAATCCTTTTAACACTTAAAACAAGCCTTTTTTGAGACTTTTCAATCGCTTCGTGCGCACTGTGATTTTTTGGGTATTAGAATTTTGCGCACATTGTAGAGTTTCATGCGCGCATCCAGTATGGATGAAAAATTTTATGAACAACTAGCCTTATAGTTTGATTGGCTGAGTAATTTGGACATGCAAATCACATTACTTGGGGCTACAGGGATTGGTCTAATTTGGGGGTGGTTGAGTGGACGTTTGCTATTTTGGCTCTCGTCTTTATCTTATAAGGGATTTATTTTTGGGGTGGAGTCAATGCTGCTTTCAATCCAGATCTATTTATTCACTGATTGGTTGTCGTTAGTCTTCTTTTGGGGTGCAACTATGTTTGCTTTGATGATTCATGTGGGGTGGCTTCGGAGGTTGCGTGCTCGCTTTGGGTTATCTGATTTCAGGGGGAGGCAATGAATGAGTGCAATTCAGTTATTGGGGGCTGGAGGCTTCGGCGCTTTATTAGGATGGTATGTTTATTATCTGAACCGCTATCGGAAAGACGACCGGAAGCTTGGTGATTTGGTTACCTTAATCGGTATTCTAGGGGGCGGATCAATTTTGGCGCTGTTTCCGGCGAGCACTGATCTTTTTGGCGCATATGGTATAGGCCTTTGTTGCGGTTTCTTTGGCTATTTCACTTTCCTAAATATCTATGTGAGAATTTCGGAGAACTTTAGCATAGATTGGTTCCTCGATGGACGGCGCAAGAAACCCAAGGACCCTTGGCAGATACCAGATCAGCAAATGCCAACAATTGGACCGATGGGTCAGCAAGAAGACAGCGAGGAGGAAGATACAAATGTTATCAATCCTTAGAAAACATTTGAGATGTTATTGTGGTTCAATGATGGCCACCTGTAAAAACATAGCCACGCCACGAAGGCATGGCGCAAAATAGGGAATTCATAGTTTACAACGCATTTCGATGGGGCAACCACAACCAACATCATCGTGTGACGTTTCCTCGACTATCATGGTGCTTCTCCCCTTAGCGCTTGAACTCTGTTGTATCAGCCGCTGAAGGCGATCCTAAACTCAAACACAAGAAAGTTAAGAAAAAAAATGGGAAAGGAGAAGAGAAGAAAATGAGGATATTAAAAAACAAAAAGGTTTCTAGGGTTGCTTTGGTTCTAGTTATAACCATTGTAGCTCTACTCCTAGCTTGCTTACCAGTCGCCATTGCACAGGTAAGCTCGTGGGATCCTGCATACGCGGACGCATTATTCGAAATACCCAGCATTCCTACCTCTGCCTACCTTTCTGTTACACCTAACCCTGTAGTAGTCAATCAGGAAGTGTCCATGAATATGTGGCTCAACGTAACTCCATCATCGCCATTGAGCACTTATGAGGTAGAA